>NZ_CP026265.1:1907500-3107500 GCF_003071665.1 Aminobacter sp. MSH1
GCGTAATGCGATCAATCGTCCTTGAGTAAGGCGGGACACGTGAAATCCTGTCTGAACATGGGGAGACCACTCTCCAAGCCTAAGTACTCGTGCATGACCGATAGCGAACTAGTACCGTGAGGGAAAGGTGAAAAGCACCCCGACAAGGGGAGTGAAAGAGTACCTGAAACCGGTTGCCTACAAACAGATGGAGCCTGAAATGGTGACATCGTACCTTTTGTATAATGGGTCAGCGACTTAGTGTGTCGAGCAAGCTTAAGCCGGTAGGTGTAGGCGCAGCGAAAGCGAGTCTGAACAGGGCGTTCAGTTCGACGCATTAGACCCGAAACCGAGTGATCTAGCCATGAGCAGGTTGAAGGTAAGGTAACACTTACTGGAGGACCGAACCCATAACTGTTGCAATAGTTCGGGATGACTTGTGGCTAGGGGTGAAAGGCCAATCAAACTCGGAAATAGCTGGTTCTCCGCGAAATCTATTTAGGTAGAGCGTCGACCGAATACCCCAGGGGGTAGAGCACTGGATGGGCTAGGGGTCCTCACCGGATTACCAAACCTAACCAAACTCCGAATACCTGGGAGTACTAGTCGGCAGACACACGGCGGGTGCTAACGTCCGTCGTGAAAAGGGAAACAACCCTGACCTACAGCTAAGGTCCCCAAGTTATGGCTAAGTGGGAAAGGATGTGAGGATCCCAAAACAACCAGGATGTTGGCTTAGAAGCAGCCATCATTTAAAGAAAGCGTAACAGCTCACTGGTCTAAATAAGGGTCTTTGCGCCGAAAATGTACCGGGGCTAAAGCCATACACCGAAGCTTAGGGTTTGCAGCTTGCTGCAAGCGGTAGCGGAGCGTTCTGTAAGCTGACGAAGCCGTACCTGTGAGGGGCGGTGGAGGTATCAGAAGTGCGAATGCTGACATGAGTAACGTAAGGGGTGTGAGAGACACCCCCGCCGAAAGTCCAAGGGTTCCTGCTTAAAGCTAATCTGAGCAGGGTTAGCCGGCCCCTAAGTCGAGGCGGAAACGCGTAGACGATGGGAACCACGTTAATATTCGTGGGCCTGGAGGTAGTGACGGATCGCACAAGTTGTCGGGTCTTATTGGATTGATCCCGGCAGCGGAGCGGTTCCAGGAAATAGCTCCTCCATTATAGACCGTACCCGAAACCGACACTGGTGGACTGGTAGAGTATACCAAGGCGCTTGAGAGAACTATGCTGAAGGAACTCGGCAAATTGCACGCGTAACTTCGGAAGAAGCGTGACCCTTTCATGCGCAAGCATGTGGAGGGTGGCACAGACCAGGGGGTAGCGACTGTTTATCAAAAACACAGGGCTCTGCGAAGTCGCAAGACGACGTATAGGGTCTGACGCCTGCCCGGTGCTGGAAGGTTAAGAGGAGAGGTGCAAGCTTTGAATCGAAGCCCCAGTAAACGGCGGCCGTAACTATAACGGTCCTAAGGTAGCGAAATTCCTTGTCGGGTAAGTTCCGACCTGCACGAATGGCGTAACGACTTCCCCGCTGTCTCCAGCATAGACTCAGTGAAATTGAATTCCCCGTGAAGATGCGGGGTTCCTGCGGTTAGACGGAAAGACCCCGTGCACCTTTACTATAGCTTTACATTGGCATTCGTAGTGGCATGTGTAGGATAGGTGGTAGGCTTTGAAGCCAGGGCGCCAGCCTTGGTGGAGCCACCCTTGAAATACCACCCTTATCTCTATGGATGTCTAACCGCGGCCCGTTATCCGGGTCCGGGACAATGTATGGTGGGTAGTTTGACTGGGGCGGTCGCCTCCTAAAGAGTAACGGAGGCGCGCGATGGTGGGCTCAGACCGGTCGGAAATCGGTCGTCGAGTGCAATGGCATAAGCCCGCCTGACTGCGAGACTGACAAGTCGAGCAGAGACGAAAGTCGGTCATAGTGATCCGGTGGTCCCGTGTGGAAGGGCCATCGCTCAACGGATAAAAGGTACGCCGGGGATAACAGGCTGATGACCCCCAAGAGTCCATATCGACGGGGTTGTTTGGCACCTCGATGTCGACTCATCGCATCCTGGGGCTGGAGCAGGTCCCAAGGGTATGGCTGTTCGCCATTTAAAGCGGTACGTGAGTTGGGTTCAGAACGTCGTGAGACAGTTCGGTCCCTATCTGCCGTGGGTGTAGGAATATTGAAAGGATCTGTCCCTAGTACGAGAGGACCGGGATGGACGGATCTCTGGTGGACCTGTTGTGGCGCCAGCCGCATAGCAGGGTAGCTATATCCGGACGGGATAACCGCTGAAGGCATCTAAGCGGGAAACCCACCTTAAAACGAGTATTCCCTGAGAACCGTGGAAGACGACCACGTTGATAGGCCGGGTGTGGAAGTGCGGCAACGCATGAAGCTTACCGGTACTAATAGTTCGATAGGCTTGATCGTTCTCATTCCTAATGCTCATCGCTGCCGAAAGGCAGGATAAAAAGGCACACAAAGACCAGCGAACAGCCTGAGAGGCACCCGACAGCTCCGCTGTCGACGCCTCTTGACGCTCCTTCGCTCAAAAAGCTTCTCGAACAACGTGCGTTTTGCCGACCTGGTGGTTATGGCGGAGCGGCTGCACCCGATCCCATTCCGAACTCGGCCGTGAAACGCTCCAGCGCTGATGGTACTTCGTCTCAAGACGCGGGAGAGTAAGTCGCTGCCAGGTCTGCCAAACGCACGTTAAATCCACGCATCGCAACGCGATGTTGCAATCTTCTCGATACAAACCAAGGCCCGCCAACGGGTAGACGGGCCGCGCAAGCGGCCCTTTCCATTGGCAGACAGCCTGAAATCCTCGCAATCGCGTGGGCAAATGCCTACATGAAGCAAGGAATCGCCGGAATATCCGCAGGCACAGCTTGCGAAAATGGTGGCGCGGGGTGGAGCAGCCCGGTAGCTCGTCAGGCTCATAACCTGAAGGTCACAGGTTCAAATCCTGTCCCCGCAACCATTGATAACGACACTCCCGTGAGCCTTGCTCCGGGAGTGTTTTTGTTTGCAGGCCCAACAGCCTGCCGCTCGGTCCAGTTCAGGATCGTGCCGAGTTCTCCATACAGCGTAGCTTCGATCTCGCCGCGCTTCGCACCAGGTGTCAGAACGATCTTCTCGATCAACGACCGCAGCGTTGCTGCGGCTTGCGGCCGGTCGTCAGGATGGTTGAGCGCCTCGGTTAGCTGCGCGACCTTCCGCGCATAGAGTGACGATATGCTCGGCAGCAGGTCCGGCTTGTCCTGGGGAGCGGCGGCAAGCTGGTTCGTGAGATCGACCTTGCGCATCTCGAGCGCGTCCATCTCGGCCTTCATGCTCACCTGAAACATGCCGGCCTTGATGGCCTCGATGATGCTGCGGATCTGCTTCTCGACTTTCACCAGTTCAGCGTTCCAGCCATCGGCATTGGCGCGGCGTTCGCGGTTGAGACGGTTGGTCTCCTCGGCGTAGGCCCTCATTGCAACTGCGGCTGCCTCCGGCGCCATCATCCTGTTCTTCAGGCCGGCGAGCACCCGCTGTTCCAGTTCGCTCCGCACTATAGTGCGCTTGTTCGGGCATGAACCATTGCTGGTGTGGCTGGAGCAGGCGAAGCGGTCGACGCTGCGCAAGGAGTAGGGCCCCCCGCAGCACCCGCAAAACACAAGCCCCGACAACAGTGACTTCGGCCGGCGGGCGCTGCTCAGCCGATTGCGCATGTGGTGAGCGCGAACAGCCGTGGTCAGGTTGACGGACCTGTCGGCGATCTCGCTCTGGCGTGCCTTGACTGCTTGCCAGAGTTCGTCGCCTACGATGGGCAACTCCGGCACGTCGGTGACGATCCATTCGCTCTCCGGATTGAGGCGCGAGACACGCTTGCCGGTGGCAGGATCCTTCACATAGCGCTGGCGGTTCCACACCAGGCGACCGATGTAGAGTTCATTGTTGATGATGCCGGTGCCGCGCCTGACATGACCGCGGATCGTGGTGTCGTTCCACAGCTTGCCGGCAGGTCCTGATATACCCTGGTCGTTGAGGTTCTTGGCGATCGCGCGTGGACTGATGCCTGTGGCAAACTCCCGGAAGATGCGGCGCACAACCTCTGCCTGAGCAGTGTCGATCTCGCGGTCACCCTTAACCTGTTCGCCGCGCTCGCCGAGGCGCCTGACGACACGATAGCCGTAACACAGCCCGCCGCCGGACTTGCCGAGTTCGACGCGGCCGCGCAATCCGCGCCGGGTCCGCATGGCGAGATCCCCTAGAAACAGGGCATTCATCGTGCCCTTGAGGCCGACATGCAGTTCGGAGATCGCTCCCTCTGCGAGGGTGACGATCGGCACGCCGGCGAACTTCAAATGTTTGTAGAGTGTTGCGATGTCGGCCTGGTCGCGGGAAATGCGGTCAAGGGCCTCGGCCAGCACCAGCTGGAACAACCCGCATTGGGCGTCGCGGACGAGTTTCTGGATGCCGGGCCGCAGGATCTGGCTTGCTCCGGAGATCCCGGCATCCTGGTAGATGCCGGCGATCTCCCAGTCTTCGCGCGCCGCATGTTCGCGGCAGAGCCGGAACTGGTCCTCGATCGAGGCTGCCCGCTGCTGGTCGGAAGAGTAGCGGGCATAGAGTGCTACGCGCATGGTCATGATCACTGCTCTCGGTCTAGCTGGTGTCGGAATTGCCGTCGCCGGCTCTTTCGCCCGGTGGTTCTGCATTGGCCGCGTGAGAGTTGGGGGCGGCTTTGGCGTCCGTTGCGTGTGCGAATTGCTCTCTTGCCATGCCGCGGCCGATCAGCCAGGCGAGAGCCAGGATCGCCGGATGGGTTTTGGGCCTGTCGGGGAGCTCGCTCGGGTAGTGCCACGCGTCGGTGGCCGTCATGTTGTCTTCTGCCATAGGCTTCCTCGCTTCGTGGTGTCGAAGCGGGGATGAAGCTGCCAGATTGACCGGCCGGGAAGGGGGAAAATGCGGTCGTAGCAACGTGGAGCACAATGACCTGCGTTCGGCGCGTTCTCCGAAGGAGACGCAGCATGCTCCCTGTCGCGACGCTGGAAACGCCGGTCAAGGCCTTGGCGCCAACCCGCCTTGACCGTGACCGGCTCCGCCGTGAAGCCACATGCAATGAAGCCACCCGGCGAATTGTCCGGTAGGGCAGGGGAGAGGCAAACCTCACCGTCTACCCGCCCGGGAAAAACGCATGCGGTGTCAGCTGGCGCCCGATCCGCATCAGATCCTCGCGCGCCGAGCGGATTTGTGGCCAGGGAAAGGCCGAACGATCTTCCCAGTCCGCGCCGTTGCGCAACACCGCATCGAGCTTGCCCACTACGCCTGCAAGCGAGACGGCGGGCGTCCCGGAAAGCGCGTCCATCAGCGCCGCGACCCTTGCAAAGCCTGCCTGCTCAGCCCTCAGTCCCTCGAAATAGCCGATCTCCGTCGCAACCACCTCAAAATGTGCTTGTCGCGCGTCGAGTTCAGCTTCGGCCTTGGCGCGGATCTCCGCCATGTCCGTTCGCTCGCCGATAATCCGGTCCAGCGCTGCCTTCGAGCAAACAATGGTCTCCTCGCCGCCGGGGCTGCTCACAACCGTCCACAGCCCATCCACTCGCTCGGCAAGTGCTGCCTCGAGTTCCTGCAGCCGGTCACAGCGCCACATTGCTTGCTCATATGCGGCATTCCAATTGCGCCACACCCCCACCGCTGGGTCTGGTGCTGGAGTCGGCACAACGTCTGTCGCCGCTGTCGCCCGGGCCTGCGCATTCCCGCCAAAAGTCCACCCACCGCTGACGACAAACACCCCGCCAAGCGCCAGCCGCCGCGTGACGCGCCGAAAACTCATGCTATGGTCGGAATCAGTCATGATCCGAGCTCCAAACAGCTTAGATTATGGTTAGGTCGCTAACGGCGGTTGAACACCCTTGGCGGCCGCTAAGGTATTAAATCGTATCAGGGTTACGATAATGGCAATTCGCCTGAAGATCAACAAAAATCGTATCTGCGTTACGAAATGAATGCAATTCAATGCAAAATGGCGCGCGTCGCGCTGGGGTGGGGAACGCGAGACCTTGCTCGAAACGCTGAGGTATCGCCTGATACGATCGCCCGTCTTGAACGGGGCGAGCAGCTAAAGAGTTCGACGATCGACGTAATTCGGCTAGCGTTCGAGACCGCCGGCATCGAGTTCATTCCGGCAAATGGCGGCGGCCCAGGTGTACGGCTGCCTCGTGCCTCAGGACCGAAGAGCACGTAAAGCCCGGAGAGGGTTCCTATTTAGGCATTGCTCCGCGCCAACACTGCGACCATTTTCTCAACCCAGCTCTCATTCATAACGGTGGGCAGCGTATGTCTGGCTCTGCCCCCGAAGGCAGAGGTAACAGGTTCGAACCTTGTCGGAAGCGCCAAGAATCGCCAAGAAAATCAAGTATTTACCAGTTGGTCTCTCTATGGCGCGTTGTCGGGACTTGGTTTCGTCGAATGACCTACTGCAGCACGCGCTGTGGAGAGGGTGGCAGCTTCCCGTCGATGATGCACCGCCGGAAGGCCACCTTGGCGAACTGGTAAGACTGGATCGCGTCCTCTGGTGCCACACGGCCCCCATTGTGGACTACGCTGCCGCGCATGCCATACATGTCGCGGATGACTTGAAAGGCCCGGTCCCTGTCGGAGGGGCCGTCGCTCACGTAGTCGGCCAGCGCCCGGCAGATGGCCTTGGTCTTCTCCCGCTCGCCTCCGAGGTCGAACAGTGCTTCGATCGCCGTCCAAACAAGGACGGTCCCCATTTCAAGCGTCGGACTCCATTGCGCCTGGTCGTAGACCGAGAAAGCCCTGAAGAATCGCTCCTCGTGGTAAAGGCGGGACGCGACTGGCAGCGCTGTGCGCAGCCATAAAAAATCCTCTTCGCTCGCAACCGTGCTGGGGGTGCGATATGGCCCGACCTGATGCGTCGCGCTCTCAAACGTTATGGGCCAAGGCTCATGCGTGACCTCCATTTTGTCGAAAGGCATAGCGGCGAGCACGGCCATCCTGACGGGTGAGGGCAGCTGCAGGCGCAGCATCGCTGCAACCAGCCACGCGACTGCGGAAGGCGACAGGCTGTCGAAGGACGATACGTCGGTGATAGAAACCTGAACCCGGCTCTTGAACGTGTAGCCGCCGTTGATAGGAACCCACGGTCCGGGGTGCGGCGCTTTGGGGGTCGGAGGTGGAGCGAAGGCTAGCAGCGAGGTGCCGAACATGTCTACGAAGACGCTGCGAAGAGAAACTCCGGGGATGACTTCAAACCCGCTGTCAGGAAGCTCGATCCCGGTGAGGCAGCCATAAAGCGGGAGTTGGTCAGTCCAGTTCTTCATGAGGTCAGCCCGTCGTCCCAGCTTTCTTCGCCTTGAACTTCTTTACGATCCGCTTGGCGTTCTCGGCTCCCGTCATCCGCATCTCGTCTTCCTTCCGGAACGCGGCTTCAAGTGCGTCTCTCGGATCATAACGGCTATAATCGCGCTGAGGGAGCTCGTATCGATCCCTCAGGTCCCTCGCGATATCGAGTGCCAAAAGGCCTAATCCTGCCCATGCAAACCGCCGTTCCTCAAACCACTCCTCGTGATCTGGAGGTCCGGATTGCACCTCGGCAACGAACGATATGGTTTTCTCGGCTGACGCAATTTCGTTTGGCAAAGAGAGAACTCGGTCCATCAGAAGCGGGTCGATCGATCGCCAGTCTACGTCCTGGGGCAATTCGAGTGTTGGCGGCACCGAGTCGGGACAGAGTTCTCCCTGCTGATCACGATACCCGCGATCAGCGACCACCTCCACGCAGCTCATCACAAAGGGATCAAGTACAGCGGAAACGCGGACGGCTAGAAAGGTGGCGTGCCTCAGGCGTTCGACTTCGCTATCTCTTCGGACTGTAAGGCGGTACCCAAGGTACGTGACCAGGCCCGTTCCGACTGTCGTCACGAGTGCTGTTAGAAGAATCGTCTGCCAGTCTGTCATCAATCCAACTTTGCCTCGAGTTCCATCACGCCATAGTTCCATCGTTGGGCCTTCGGCGCAGGCATGTTGTAGAAGGATACGTAGGTATCAAAGGCTCGCACTTGCCCAGGTGGGACGTTGATGTAGGTCTCCCAGATTTCGTTCTCTCCGATCGTTTCGCATTTCCCTTCGGGACAATCCTGGACGATGATCCGCAGCTTAAATGACCCGAGAATGTGGCTGCTGCGGTTCCTGACGGTGCCCTTCACCGTGTGGCCACCGAGACCGTTCGACCCCATTGTCAAATCGTAGAAGTCGACATCTCGCTCGTTGATGAGCGTTTTTGCATAAGCCGTTCGCTTGGCCTGCCGTACCGAGTCCCAGTACGCATATGCGCCACCGACAGCTCCCAGAGCGACGATTCCGGCGAGGCACCAGAGAACCACTTTCCTGAAGCCCGGATAGTGAATTGCGAAGTAGATGACTGCTACACCGAACATCGCGGCCGCGACCCAAGCCATGTCCATTCCCCCTGACTATCCTGCGCTTGCTGCCAGTACGGCTTTCCGGAAAACGGGCCCATATGCTGCTTCGAGGCGAGCATCGTTCGCGGCAAGCTGCTGCCGTGTCATCGCAGCAAAGGGGAAGCCTGCCTCGACCCTCTGGAAGACCGGAGACATCGGGATCGGCTGATTGGCCGACACTCTGGCCATGGTCTGATCAAGCGCGAAGGTGCATTCGGCCGTTTCCTTCGCGGCCATCGTGAGAAGCTTGGCCTTCGCTTCGGGGCCTTCCATGCCAGGCACGCTCCTGAGGTGTTTCCGGAACTCGACCCCGGCGATGAGTCCGAGGGACTCAAATCTGTGACCCTTTCGGAAGCCAGGATATGCCTTCTCCAACGCCAGGGCGGTCGCGATCCAGGCGAGCTTGGCCGCGTGCAGACGTACGTTGTCTGCCATCATGATCGTGACTGTGTTCTTTTCTAAGCCAAGCTGGGCAGCTTCGAAGACAGGCATGAACTCCGCCTCGACAATCTCGTAGGCAGCACGGAATGCGCTGGCAGGGGCGATGTTTTTGGAGTTGGCGGATACGGTGGAACTGGCCGGAAATGTCTTTCCGGTTTCGCGCTTAGGTGCGAATGCCAGGAACAGCAGAGCAAGAATAACCAGAACACCGATCAGCCATGGTGTCTCGTCCAGCCCGACACTGTCTGCTTGCACCCACAGCAGGACGGCGACGACGGCCGCCGCGCCCATGGCCAATCGTCTTTGAATCGTAGTCAGATTTATTCCCATGCCCACCCCCAGTTGCCGAACATATCAGGGGTTCTGTTTCGGGCAAGAAATCTCCGCTCGAATCGTGTTTCGATGGGTCGGCGGCAAGATAATGTTTGGACCGAGAGGGGGGACCTGATGTCCAGAAAGCTTTGGGGCCGCCGGACCGAGGACCATCGGGAGCGCGAGGGCTCTGATCACCGGAAGACGATTATCTCCATGTGTGCGGCCAGGTTTGGGTTTCCTTCGCGGCCTCAAGCACTGGTCTACCTTCGGTAGAGGGTGGAGCCGTCGGGTCACCGAAGTCAGCGGGTGCTGTCGGCGAGTCAGCCAAGGCCAGCCTGTTGCGCTGCTTTCTCGGGAGAGCCTTCCACGGTCCACACCTTGCTCCCGTACCTCAGAAGGAAATCCGGTGGACAAGAGGGTCGATGGAGGTGCTGCGGCCGTCGACCTGGCCATGAACGGACGGACGCTTCGCTATACAGGCGGCTTGGGCATCAGCAGCGTCACGCGACAGCCAACCGCTAGATTTTCACGAGTTATCGTCCCGCCCAGTTGGTGCGTCAACAGCGACAAGACGCGGGAGCCAACCCCTCCAGGCCGCTCCTCGTGTAGGCCCACGCCATTGTCAGTTACGGAGAGGACTACGTCACCGTTGACCCGTAGTGCAACTTGGATAAGACCGGCTTGCCCGTCTGGAAAAGCATATTTGAGGCTGTTGGTCACGAGTTCATTGACGATTATCGCAATGGGCACAGCCTGTTCGCTGTGAATATACAGCTCGTCAGCGTCGGCTTTGATGGCAACCGGGCTTGTTCCGCTGATCGATGCGCTGAGCCCCTGGCAGATGTCCGCCAAGTATTCCCTTGCGTCCACAACCTTTCGGTCTGCGCGTATCGTGAGGTGGTCGTAAACTTGCACCATGACCTGAATGCGCGCCGCCATATCGGTGAGCGCTTCTGATGAGCTCACACTGGAGTCCCTCGCCTGAAGTCGCATGATCGCGGATATCATTGCCAAGTTGTTCTTGGTGCGATGAGCGAGCTCCATCAGAAGCAGACCCTTAGCCTTTTCTGCCCGCACCACCTTTTCCATCTCTGTCCGGAGAGTTTCGGCGATGAGCCCGATGGCTGCGCCGGTTACCGCGAACAGCATACAGGGGGCCATATATCCGGGAAAGGGAGCCATCGGCCTGATGACGAAATAGGCGAATATGGTACCAAGAGCGGTCGCGAATAGAGCCGACCCGCGATCAAATAAGAGACCCGCTATGAAAATGCCAAGCAGAAGGAAAAACAAACCAACAAAGCCCGTTTGACTTTGAAGTTCGATATGGACCGCGATGCAGAACGCCATCAGGGCAGTAGTTGTCGCGTACCTCACCCAAAGCGGCTGCGGCTTCTCGGGGAGGAGAAAAAGAAGTCGTTCCATCTTTGGCGCACAACCCCTGCCGGCTTGTCCCAAAAAGCTACCATGACGTAAATGGCGACGGAGTGAAGGTGTCGGTGGCCGCGGTTGGCATCGGTGCGGTTGGTCGACGCCTCCAGCACCGGCAGCTAACGTTTCTTCGCCAAAATCTGTGCCTCTCGTAACAGCGATGACCAGTTATAGCCGAGATCAGCGACAGCCGCCGAGCTTGTTGTTCCGTGATGCCGGTTTCTTCCATCAAGCGCCCCACCAAGAAGTCTTCCGTGCTGAGCGGTTCTCTAGGTTCGTCGGTCATTTCCCCAACCTGTTCTCACGGAAAGGCCCACCGCCCCCGGTTGGACGCGGAAGCGATAGGCCCGCTGCTGGAGCGACCGTACTGAGGGGAGTGCGGATCGCTCCGGTCTCGAAACAAAACACCGGCTGGATAGTTCCCCAACGCAAAAAAGCCCCGCGACCTTGCGGCGGCGGGGCTTGAGGATGCCGAAATTTCGTTATGCAGAAGATCATTCTGGCGGCGGCCGGAGCCAGGCGACAATTCGCGCAATGCTTTCCCCGAACATCACCACGCCCGCGAAAAGGCCGAGTATGCCAACGATCAGCCATTTGACGGCGTTTCCTACCGTCATTGTCGCTACTACGAGCTTCAGGCCGGCGTTCGGCGTGTCGATGTCCTCTTCCCGTAGTTGTGCAAGGAACTCTCGTGTCTTTACCGGCAGCTCGGCCATTCGAGCGTCGAGCACGCGAGGTCGACATCGTGCCGGGCGAATATCTGCGACTGCCTGTAGAGCGGCGTGTGGTCGCAATATTTGGAGAGCAGTACCTGCGCCAAAAGCGCCGGCGTCGCCAATCCGCCGGCGATCAGCCGGTCCGGCGCAGGCGCTTGCGCTGCCGTCTCGCAAGTCCGACAGGCGTATTTCGGGCGGGTGATGCGGACCACGCGAAGCTGGGCAGGAACCCAGTCGAGCATCTCGCTGACGCTCTCGCCGATCGCATGGAGCGCGCCACCACAGCACGGATAAGTCGCCTCGCCGATGTCGAGCCGCACGTCCTCGCGCGGCAGATGATCGGGCAGCGGCTTGCGGTGGGCTGGCCGCCCCGATGGTGGAGTCTGGATGCTCGGTATGCTTTCCCGGATGGGGCGATGTCGGCATCGAGGTCTTCCAGTGCGAGCGCCAACTGATCGGGATCAGCAGGATCACTGCCTGCAGGTGCAAAAACACGCCGACCGTCCGGCAGTTCGATTGCCATCGTCCCGTCAGGGCGGCTGCATGAGCCTCTGCAGTGCCACCGCCGCCGGCGTGTCGTCAGGTAGCGCCACGGATGCGAGTTTTGCGCGCTTCCTTTGCGCCACGTCGAACTGCACGCGCCAGCGGAACAGCATCTCCGTGACGATCCCGTGCTTCCGCGCAACAGCCGAGACGCTCACGCCTGGCTGGTCACTCTCCAGCGCGATGGCACGCTTTTCCGCGTCGCTGAAGAAGCGCCGGGCAGGTTGCCGGGGCGGCGTCGGCCCGTCCGTCGCGGCATCTGTCAAGCCGCCTTCGGGCCTCGTTTCGTTAGCACTAGTGCTAACGGCCGGGCGAACGGAGGGATGAAGATGCGCGCGCCAGTCGATCACCACCTCGCCGTCGTCCAAGCGGTCGCGCCAACGGCGCAATGCATAGGGCGAAAGATGCAGCGCCGCGGCGTATTCGCGAACGCCCACCCCGCTCCAGTTCTTCGCCTCAACATGCATCGCCCAGAACGCCTGGAGCGCACGATTGCGCACATCCGTGCTCGCGCCAAAGCGGCGTTTCTGGCGCCGCCGCGGCTTCTTCTCCCGCCCTTTCTGCCGCCGCTCACGGCGCACTTGTGCCTGCGATTCCGCATGTTTACGCGCCGCCTCCTTGCCCATCAGCTAGTCAAGCCAGCGCTCGAACGTACGCTGGTTGAGATGGTGACGACGGCAATAGGTTGTGCGCGCCAACCCGCTCTGACGCCATGCTTCGACGTGAACCACCCAGAAGGACTGACGTGCCGTGTTCTCGAAATGTTTCAGATTCACCGGAGATCCTCCACGTTGCGAAGGAACTCCACATGCTGCGATTTTGCACTACGCCAACGAGGTGCCAGGACGGGAAGCTTACGAAACGACAGAGGACGGCGAGATAAAAGCGCATGCCCGAAACGCGTTAAGCCATTGGCATGGCTTGCGTTTTCCGGTGCATGACGATCGGTCGCGGGCATACTGCCCGGTTTTTATGGGAGATTTCAGTACCTTCGCATGCACATGATAGTTGCTCCGGCAGCCGGCAGCCTCGCATAAGGTGGGAGATCGGGGACATGCACAAGCGCTTGAGCTGCAGATCGGCCAGCAGATCTAACGCCTCTTGAAAAGGGTTGCGTGTTGGGACGTTCAGGTCGGGACTGTGCTCCCTCCGGTCACGCACAGAGGTTCAGCGGTACGGTATGGCCGATCCCACTCGAAGCAGTCGCTTTCGCCACCCCTACTGAACGAAGGCTTTGCCTTATCTCGGACATTCAGCCTCGGCGATTCGGGTTCTGAAAGCGACGCTCATGAGCTGTATCGGAAACCGACGACACTAGGGACAGCCCGCATCCCCAGATTAAACGGCCGAATCCGTGTGTGTGTGTTTAAGATTCCCACGCGGTCGTTAGCCGGTAGTCTCCATCCCCCGGGGGACACGATGCATCTACATTCCTATCGACTGCGGAATTTCCGGCGGCTTCGGGACGTGCACGTTGAGCTTGCATCTGACATCTCCATTTTCGTTGGGGCGAAACAACAGCGGAAAAACATCTGCCACGCAGGCGATGCAGATGTTTCTCTCGGGCGGTAAAGATGCCTTCTCGCTGTATGATTTCAGCACGCATGTCTGGCCGTTGCTGGACGAGATCGGCGAACGAGAGGACGAGATCGCCGAGTTCGAGTTTCCTACCGTCTCGCTCGACCTTTGGTTCGAGGTTAGGAGCGGAAGACCTCTATCTCGTTACCTTTATCCTGCCTTCGACCGATTGGGCCGGAACGCTCGTCGGCGCCCGTGTAGAACTCGGGCCGAAGAAAATCGCCGAATTGATCGAGCGTTACCGCGCTGCTCGTGATGATGGCCGGGCGAAGGCGGCCGCGCTGGACCATGGCGCGGGCGACTATGTGCCATGGCCGAAATCGCTGTCGGCTTACCTGCTTGGGGAACTGAGACGCGAGTACGAACTGCGCTACTTCGTCCTCGATCACACGCAGTTTGATGCGAAGTTTCAGGCGAAGGAAGGATACCAGCCACTATAGCGCAATCTTGATCAGCGTCAGGACGACCATCAGGCGCTTAAGGCGCTGTTCGAGTCTGAGGTCGGCCTCGACAAGCATCTTGCGGAAGTTTTTAAGGACACGTTGGAGCGATTGGGGCGCTTGGATTATCCCGGCCTCAATAACCCACAGCTCGAAATCAAGTCGGCGCTAAACCCCGCGTCCATCATGACGCAGGACGCGCGCGTCCACTATATCGTGGGCGAAGGCGCGCAGACGATCATGCTGCCTGACACCTACAACGGACTCGGCTTCAAAAACCTGATTTATATGGTGGTCGAAGTGCTCGACCTTCAGGAACGCTGGAAGGCCGAAGAGGACAAGCGCGCTCCCCTCCATCTCATTTTCATCGAGGAGCCCGAGGCGCACCTTCATGCGCAACTCCAGCAGGTGTTCATTCGCAACATTCTCGATTTGCTAGTCATGCCGGGTGAGGTCGGGGGATCATTCGCCGGCCAGGCGATTATTACGATGCACTCGCCGCACATCCTTTACGAGCGCGGCTTTCAGCCGATCCGCTACTTCCGGCACGACTTAGTTGGAAACGATCAGGTCACCGAAATGCTCAACCTCTCCGCGTTCTACGCGCAGGAAACAGAGCATCGCGATTTTCTGCAAAGGGATCTGAGGCTCAGCCACTGCGATTTGTTTTTCTTGGATGGCGCCGTGCTCGTCGAGGGCAACGTCGAGCGATTGCTGCTCCCCATGTTGCGGCGAACGAACCCGAGGCCGAAGAGAACGAAGGCGGTGAAGCGGAGGGGAAGAAGATCCTTCAAACGAGATCAATTCGATGGCCGCGTTCCTCGCGTGTATTCGCACTTCGCCAAGCGGCCAGAGCATCGGCTCACATGGCGCGAGTTCGAAATCTTGCTATTTAGAATCTTTCAAAACCAAGGCTTTACGTGTGAGATTGGCCCCGGCTCGAACGATGGCGGCATTGACGTTCGCGTGCTTCAGCGCGATCCCCTCGGGACATATTGACGATTGTTCAGGCGAAAAAAATACGCCCCGAAGAACAAGATACATGTCCGCCGTAGCCGCTCTCCACGGCAGGCAAGGTGCCGACGCTCAAGCCTGGCGCTGCTCGCACGGCCTAAAGGAGCAGACGAGCGTTCGCGCGATAGGCGAGTGCTATGAAGCCGAGGTAGGAATCTTTGTTTTGTCCTAGCGGTGGCGGCCAGTTTTCGTTGAACAACAGGCGCTGACGAGATTGCGCCAACGGTATTTTTGCCGGTCGTGCGGAGCAGGACTTTTTGCGGTTGGTCTAGGAGGGGATTACAGCTTCGACGCCGGCGCAGGCGATCTCGTTGCCGATGGCGAGCAATGCCTCGATCCGGTCGGCAAGCATACGGAACAAAGGGCCAAAGCCTTGGGTGTCGTGCGCTTGTCCCCGCGTCAGCACGAAGCCTAGCGGTCGACCCCTGGCATCGCATCGTGCATGGAGTTTAGTAGGGAAGCCGCGACGCGATGGGCCAAGCGCCTCGATTCGTGACTCCCTTTTTATGCCGACTGCACAATTCTCTCGACCATCTCACAGCGTTTCGAGTGGAATCGAACACGCCGGTCACGACCCTTCGTCGGTAGCGGCGGAACACCCTGTTCCACTTGCGATATTCGTCGGGCAGGCGTCGCCACTGCGACCCGGCCCGCGCCATCCACATTATGCTCTCGAATAGAGCCGGTTGTCCTGTGCCGGTCGGCATCCGCGCCCTCCTCAGGGGCAGCCGCAGCCCGATCAAACCCCATTCCTCGTCCGCAACCCCGATCCGATCGCCTAGCGCCGCCTCCAAAAGACACCGTTGAATTGAACGCCGAGTCGAGCGTCGTGCTTTGTCCCCGAAGCCTAGTTGAGGAGGCAACTCGACCAAGCAATCGCTTACAAAGATCTCGCGTAAGAACGGCTCATTTGTCGGCGGGCGACAAATGTCTTGACAGAAATCGCGAAAAGAAAATAAGAAAGGTACTGCAGCGGGATAGCTGCATCGGAATTGGGGTATTTGAAGGCCCCCGACTGGCGCGATAGCGCCGTCGGGGGCCTTTTTGTTTTGCGCACTAGGAGGAGATACGCGCCATGAAGAAGACTCCGTTTTACGACAGTGGCCTTGAATATGGGGCCAAAATGGCCGAGCTGTTCGGCTATTGGCTGCCAGTGGAATATAGCGCCGGACATTCGCGGGAACATTTGGCAACACGTGAGAGCGTTTCACTGTGTGATCTGGATTACATGGCCGAATTTGTGATCGAAGGACCCGATGCACTTCCGTTGGTTCAGATGCTCGCGACGAACGACTATTCCAAGAAGAATATCGGCTCCGTGCAATATACCGCGATGTGTGACGAAGACGGTCGGATGATCGACGACTGCACGATCTGGGTCATGGACAAGAACAAGTATATGATCATCAGCGGTTCAGAAGACGATTACGCCTGGATTTCCAAGCAGGCGAAGCCGTACGACGTGGCCACTACAAACGTGACCGATAAGCACACAACGCTTGCACTGCAGGGACCGAAGGCCAATCGCGTGCTGCAGCCACTGGTCGACATCGACCTCTCGACCATAGGCTACTATCGGTTCAGGCCGGCAAAGATTTCCGGTATCGAGTGCATCATTGCGCGCATGGGCTACACGGGTGAAGCCGGTTTCGAGCTCCATTTCGCGTCGACTGAAGGACCGACCATCTGGAACCTGGTCATGAAGGCTGGCCAGGCCTACGACATTGTTCCATGTGCCCAGGCCGCTCTGGAGAGCCTTCGTCAGGAAGCCGGATATCTTTTGGTCGGCAAGGACCACGACCGCAGTACCAATCCCTTCGAAGCTGGTATCGGGTTTGCCGTGAAGTTTGGAAAAGAGAATTTCATCGGTAAGGCTGCCTTGCAGCGAATCGTCCGCGAGGGGGTAACCCGCCGGATGGTGTGGCTCGACATTCTCTCCGGCGACGTAGCTGAAACCGGCGACAAGATATTTGTCGGTGACCGCGAAATCGGAACGGTAACCAGCGGATCCTTCTCGCCGACCAGAAAGCGCGGAACTGCCATGGCTTTTGTAAACCCCGCCCACGCCGTCCCGAGCCTGGACGTTACGGTCCTGCTGGACAATGGCACGCGATCGAATGCGAAGCTGTCGGTTATGCCGCTATATGACCCCGGAGACACCCGCACCAAGAACTTCGCCTAATCCATTAGAGTTGAAGCTTCCTCCTAGGGGGAGGCTTCAACCGGCATGGTTTTCCTTTGTTCCCGATCGGAGCAGCCTTTATGAACAGATTCTTTCTGACGACTGGGTTCTCACTTGCAACCGCGGCGGCCCAGGCTCATCCCGGAACCGGCCACGCACATGGGATTGCCGCCGGTCTTTCTCATCCGCTTGGCGGTTTGGACCATGTCCTAGCTATGGCGGCCGTGGGCCTGCTGGGATACCTACTCGGCGGTTGCTTTCGTTGGCTGCTGCCGGCTGCATTCCTAGGTATGATGGTCTTGGGTGGCGCGGTCAGCGTCAGCGGCATCACTCTACCGGCAGTGGAGGCTGCGATTGTACTCTCGGTTATTATAATCGGAGCCTTGATTTTAATCGCACCTAACGTTCCCGGCTCAGTTGCACTCGCGATGACCGGGTTCTTTGCCGTTTTCCATGGTCACGCTCATGTAGCCGAAATGCCATTGGATGGCAGCGCCACGAGCTACGCACTGGGTTTTGTGTTGACGACCGCACTGCTTCATGCCGCAGGCGCGGCGCTTGGCGCCGGAGTTGCAGCAATCGGTGGCTCGCCGCTTGTCAGGCTGACAGGTGGGGCTGTGACCGGTTTAGGGCTGGGTATTTTGGCCGGTCTCATCTGATCGCAACCGCAGGGCGAGCGATATCGGCCGTAATTTTGCTTCGTCAAAGCAGTCGAACAGCGTTCAAAAGACCCGGTCCGCTTATGTTCAGCGCCGCGCGACAGCCGATGACTATCGCGCTGTTGAGGGCGAATAGGGCGGCCTCCGCCTGCCGTGCGGCAGGCCAGTCAGCACCTCGTTTTTAATCTGGGAGCCTGAGGCTCCGCGGAAATCGAACCAAACTCAAGGGAAGAGAGTCATGGCCGAATTCAAGACCGACATCGAGATCGCGCGTGCGGCGAAGAAGAAGCAGATCCAGGAGGTCGGTGCCAAGATCGGCATTCCGAGCGAACATCTGCTGCCTTATGGCCACGACAAGGCGAAGATCTCGGCCGAGTTCATCGGCAATGTGCGCAAGAACAAGGACGGCAAGCTGATCTTGGTCACCGCGATCAACCCGACACCGGCCGGCGAAGGCAAGACCACGACGACAGTCGGTCTCGGCGATGGTTTGAACCGCATCGGCAAGAAGGCGATCGTGTGTATCCGCGAAGCCTCGCTTGGACCCAACTTCGGCGTCAAGGGCGGTGCTGCCGGTGGCGGTTATGCCCAGGTCGTGCCGATGGAGGACATGAACCTCCACTTCACCGGCGACTTCCACGCCATCACCACCGCGCACAATCTTTTGTCGGCGCTGATCGACAACCACATCTACTGGGGCAACGAGCTCGGCATCGACACCCGCCGCGTCGTGTGGCGCCGGGTGATGGACATGAACGACCGGGCGCTCCGCGAGATCAACTGCTCGCTCGGCGGCGTTGCCAACGGTTTTCCGCGTGAGGCCGGCTTCGACATCACCGTTGCCTCCGAAGTCATGGCGATCCTGTGCCTGGCGACCGACCTCAAGGATCTCGAAAAGCGTCTGGGCGACATCATCGTTGCCTATCGCCGCGACAAGACGGCAGTCTATGCCCGTGACCTCAAAGCCGACGGCGCGATGGCGGTGCTGCTCAAGGATGCCGTCCAGCCCAACCTGGTGCAGACGCTGGAAAACAACCCCGCCTTCGTCCATGGCGGCCCGTTCGCCAACATCGCCCATGGCTGCAACTCGGTGGTCGCGACCACCACCGCGCTCAAGCTCGCCGACTATGTCGTCACCGAAGCCGGCTTCGGCGCTGATCTGGGTGCCGAGAAGTTCTTCGACATCAAGTGCCGCAAGGCTGGCCTCAAGCCTGCCGCTGCGGTCATCGTGGCGACAGTCCGCGCGATGAAGATGAATGGCGGCGTCAAGAAGGAAGAGCTCGGCAAGGAAAATGTCGATGCGGTGAAGAAGGGCTGCGCCAATCTTGGCCGCCACATCGAGAATGTGAAGCAGTTCGGCGTGCCGGTGGTGGTGGCGATGAACCACTTCGTCTCCGACACCGACGCCGAGATCGCGGCGATGAAGGACTATGTCGCTTCGATGGGTGCCGAGGCAATCCTGTGCAAGCACTGGGCCAAGGGTTCGGCCGGCATTGAGGAGCTCGCCCACAAGGTGGTGCAGCTCGCTGAATCGGGTGCTTCGCAGTTCTCGCCGCTCTATCCCGACGAGATGAAGCTGTTCGACAAGATCGACACCATCGTCAAGCGCATCTACCGCGGTTCCGAGGCGATCGCCGACAAGTCGGTGCGCGACCAGTTGCATCAATGGGAACAGGCGGGCTACGGCCATTTGCCGGTGTGCATGGCCAAGACGCAGTATTCGTTCTCGACCGATCCCAACCTGCGTGGCGCCCCTGTCGACCATGTCGTGCCGGTGCGCGAGGTCAGGCTTGCCGCCGGTGCCGGCTTCATCGTCGCCATCTGCGGTGAGATCATGACCATGCCCGGCCTGCCCAAGGCACCGTCGTCGGAAAAGATCTTCCTCAACGAACAAGGCCAGATCGAAGGTCTGTTCTAAGGCGAACGCGTCTTAACATAAGGATTAGAAATACGTGTCAATCATTATCGACGGGAAAGCGGTGGCGGCCGATGTAGTCGCCAAGGTCCGGATCGCAGCCGAAAAGCTGATCGCCGAGACCGGTGTTGTTCCAGGCATCGCGGTGGTCATCGTCGGCCATGACCCGGCAAGCCAGGTCTATGTCGCTTCCAAGGGCAAGAAAGCCAAGGAATGCGGTTTTCATTCCATCGAACATGCGCTGCCGTCCGACACCTCTGAAGCTGATCTGGTCGCGCTGGTGCAGAAACTCAACGCCGACCCCAAGATCCACGGCATCCTCGTCCAGTTGCCCCTGCCCGACCATGTCGACGCCGGCAAGATCATCCAGACGATCTCGGCCGACAAGGATGTCGACGGCTTCCATTTCACCAATGTCGGCAAGCTCGGTACCGGCGAACTCGATACCGCCTTCGTGCCCTGCACGCCGGCCGGCTCGATGCTGCTGATCGAGCGTGCGCTTGGCCGCGACCTGTCGGGCCTCAATGCAGTCGTTGTCGGGCGCTCCAACATCGTCGGCAAGCCGATGGCCAATCTGCTGCTCAATGCCAATGCCACTGTCACCATCGCCCACAGCCGCACCAAAGACCTGCCGGCCTTGTGCCGCAGCGCCGACATCCTGGTGGCAGCGGTCGGCCGTCCTGAAATGATCAAGGGCGACTGGGTCAAGCCGGGCGCAACGGTCATCGATGTTGGCATCAACCGCCTCAGCGCAGACGCCAACGGCAAATCGAAGCTCGTCGGCGATGTCGACTATGCCAGTGCGGCAGAACAGGCTGGCGCCATCACCCCGGTGCCGGGCGGCGTCGGCCCGATGACGATCGCACTTTTGATGGCCAATACGGTCACCTCGGCCTTCCGCGCGGCAGGTCAGGCGTTTGACTTCGACGCTTACAGTTGACCGGTGCATGGAGGCCTCAGAAAGAAGCCGATACCGCCCAAGGCTACTGATTGTAGAGCGAAATCAGCTGGTTATCGCAGCGTTGCGCGACATGATCAGCCGCGACGAACGTTTCGACTTCGCTGCCGGCATCAATAGCGGTAAGGCGTTTCTGGAGGCCGTGGAAGAAACGAAGACGGCCTTCGACGTGGCAATCGTGGGCTGGAAACTATCCGACATGAACGCCTCCGAACTGCTAATCGAGCTTCATCGCCGGCAGCTCGCGATGCGCGTGGTTATTTTCAGCAACGATCATGACCCAGGCATTCTGAAGCAGTGCGTACGCCTTGGCGCGCACGGCTTTTGCTATCAGTTCGATGATCCCAGCGTCCTGTTCGGCACGCTTGCTGCGGTCGCAAACGGCCGTATTTGCATTCCCTTTATAGAGGTCTCCAAAATCAATGAGACGCCCTTATCACGCCTGACGCCGCGCGAATTGGAATTGCTCGCTGTGCTCGCCAATGGCTGGACCAATTTGCAGATTGCCACCAGGACCGGTATTTCGGAGAACACAGTCAAGTACCATCTGAAGAATCTGTATGACAAGCTCGGCGTCCGCAATCGGGCAATGGCGGTGGCGCTGTTTGTCATGGATACGAAACAATAAGCCTCCAGACGGCTGCCAGGCAGCGTTCGCGCGCGGCAAGCCGAGCTTAATCAACAGGGCGAGGCGCCCCCTGGGATGTCAGGACCGTTAACGACCTTCGATTTGTCATTGTCGATCGGAAGAACCAACTTAGCATGAATCCTGATAACGACGCCTAACCGTCTTTTAATATTGACGTCGCTTTGCATCTGTGCAAGCATTCAATCAGGTGGCGGGATAGTCACCTTTTGGTACCACGCGCCGCCCCTCAGGATAAATCCTGCCGGCTAGCAGTTGTGGTCCACCTTCATCTCAAAATTGCCGACATCTTTTCGCGAAGCCGACGACTGCCGTTTGCTCAACGGAACCGATGTCAGCTGGCGCTTTGAGCAGTCAACAAAAACAAGGGGAACGCAAATGAAAACAACAATGCAGAAGATTTCCGTGTTGCTTGCCGTAACTGTCCTGTGGACCGGGAGCGCAGTTGCGGAAGAGGAACCGATCGTGTTGGGGATTCCCGTTGGCCTAAGCGGGGCAAACAGCGTCGTGGCACCGTCCGTGATTCAGGCGACCGAACTCGCTGTCTCCGAAATCAATGAGGCGGGCGGGTTGCTGAACAGAAAGCTGGTCATTGAAGTCGCCGACGATGCGTCCGGCGCCGCCGGGGCTCAGAAGGCCTACGATTCCCTTGTCTTTCAAAAGGAAGTCGACGCCATCGTGGCAATGGAAACGACGGCGGCTCGCAACGCCGGCCTGCCGATCATCACGCGGGGGCAAATTCCGTACATCTACACCTCCTTCTATGAAGGCGCCTCCTGCAACAAGTATCAGCACATCAACGCCTGGGTGCCACAACAGATGGTTTCCCTCATGGTTGATTATTTCATGTCGGATCATGGCGCGAAGAAATTTTTCCTGGTTGGCAGCGACTACGCGTTCGGTCGGGGTCTTCTTGGTGATACTAACAAGTACATCGCCGAGAAGGGCGGAACCGTTGTAGGAGAAGAATACAATCCGATGGATGCTACGGATTGGACGGCAATCGTCAGTAAGATCCGCGCGACCAACCCGGACGCCATCATTACTTCCACAGCCGCTGGTGCGCCGAACGTCACCTTCACGAAGCAATTGCGATCGGCAGGCATCACTGCCAAATACGGTAATTACGCGCTTGATGAAGGTACGGCAAAGACCCTTGGGCCTGATGCCGAGGGGATCTATCTCGGCGGTACCTACTACACCGGTATCGCCTCGGAGAAAAACGCCCGGTTCTTGAAAGCGCTGAAAGCCAAGTTCGGGGAAAAGACTGAAACGCCGAATGAGCTGTCCGTGCCGCAATACGATGCTGTGCATCTCTACGCCTTGGCGGTCAAGAAGGCCGGGACAACGGATACGGATGCGGTCGTAAAGGCGCTAAGCGAAGTGACTTTCGACGGCCCTCGCGGTTCGGTGCTGATGTCGAAACAGCGTCATGCTCCGCTGACGATGTATCTCGCGCAGGTCGATGCAAAGGGCGACACAACCATCATCAAGTCCTATCCCAATGTAGATCCGGGCGAGCAGTGCCCCAATCTGTGACCGGACAGGCGGCGCTTTCTGCCGTCTGACTGCTGACCAAATATGGCGATGCTGTGTTGACCCTCAGACGCGGCGATGTACGAACCCATCTTTCGGCATCGATCACTCGGAAGTTCAATACAGCTCGCTACAGAGGAAACTTCGGAGACTTAGATGGTTCCGGTACTACTTGATATCATAACGACTGCAGCAATCTTATACATCGTATCTTCGGGATTGCTGCTTGTGTTCGGCGTCATGAAGCTCATAAACTTCGCACACGGCGGATTGATGACGCTTGGGGGCTATGCCGCCGTCATCGCCACCGCGATGGGGATGAATCCTTGGATCGGTATACCCCTGGCGGCGATTTTCGGCGGAATTGTCGGTCTCGGAATGGAACGTGTCGTCGTGCGCTCGCTCTATGATCGCCCCCTCGATGCCATTCTGGCGACGTGGGGCCTGAGCATTATCATTGGGCAGGTTATTACCCTGGTCTTCGATCGCGGTGTCCATTTCGCTGAGCCTCCGATCAGAGGCGTGATCAGTATCTTGGGTGAGCCTTACTCAACCTATCGGTTGATCCTGACAGCCGTTGCGCTGCTGCTCGGCGTCGGCTTGACGATGGCGCTTCGGGGCACCTCACTGGGCCTCTCCACACGCGCGGTCATTATGAACGAGGACCTCGCGCGCGGGCTCGGCATCAACAGCGGCTTAGTTCGCTCCATCACATTTACGCTCGGCTCCGGTTTGGCGGCGGTGGCCGGAGCTCTGATAACTCCACTGTCCAGCGTCGATCCAAACATGGGCGTTGCCTGGCTGATCAGCGCTTTCATGCTCGTGCTCGTTTCGGGCTCCTCCCTCTATAGCCTGGCTGTCGCGAGCGTTGTCCTGGGGGGCGCCCAAGTCATTGTGAGCAATTATTTCGGTTCGGTCCTCGGCGGCATGACGATTGCTGCGCTGGCCGCTGTCATACTTCGCATCCGTCCGCAGGGGTTTTCTTATGAGTGACGCAAACGTGAAGGAACTTGGAAGCGCTTCCATTCAACGACCGCAGATCGCCCCGCTGACAAGGATGGTGGTCATCGCCGCGATCTGTCTGATCGGGGTTGGCGCCGCGCCCTTCTTCATGGACGCCTATTCCGTGAACGTCCTCGTAAGGTCGATGATTTATGCATCAATCGCGCTCTCGGTCGACATTCTGTGGGGCTACCTCGGAGTTCTGACTTTCGGTCAGTCGGCATTCTTCGCGGCCGGCGCCTACGCAACGGCATTGGTCTTTACCTATGGCGGCTTTTCGGCCGGAAATGCCTTGGCCGCCGTCTTGATCGGCATCGCAGTCGCAGTCGCCCTCGCCGGGTTGGTGGCATTCCTTGCCTTCTGGCATGGCGCTTCGTCGCTCTATGCGTCCGTGATCACCCTCGTCCTGCCGATCATCGTCACGCAGGTTCTATTTTCCGGCGGAACCTACACGGGCTCAAGCAGCGGCCTGACCGGCTTCGAAACAATCCCGCTCAGCTCTGAGGCGTGGTTCTGGGCTGTCGGAGTCTGGCTAGTCGTACTGACGTCAGCGGCTTGGATGTACACGCGCAGCGACGCCGGGCGGCTTCTGATCGCGATCCGGGAAAATGAGCAACGTTGCAAGTATCTCGGCTTAAACACCTCAAACATTAAGGCAGTGATCTTTCTGATCTGTGCAGCAATCGGCGCGATTGCAGGCTGGATGTACGCTAACTACACGATGGTGGTCGCCCCCGAAATCGCTGGCTTCACGTTCGGAACCGAGCTTCTGATCTGGGTTGCATTGGGCGGGCGTGGTACGCTGTTTGGCCCAGTGATCGGAACGATTATTATCGACTATGCCAGTGCGCAGCTGCAGGGCGATTTTCCCTTCGTGTGGAAGCTTGTCATCGGAATAGTCTTCGTTTCGGTCATCGTCGCCCTGCCGCGCGGTATCCTGCCCTTGGTTTCGCATGCCGCCAACTGGTTACGCGTTCGCACCGGAAAAGCTCAGCCTCAGCAATACGCCCAGCTCCAGCTGCACAAGGCAAGCAGGAGCGAGCGCAACATCATTGCGGCCGAGTCCAGCGGACCCGCGCTTATAGTGAGCGGGGTGGAAAAGCGATATGGTAGTCTGGAAGTTCTGTCCGGCATCGATTTCGAAGCCACCTATGGCGAGATCGTTAGTCTCGTGGGGCCAAACGGTGCCGGCAAGACGACCCTCATGACCTGCATCGCCGACGGCTCAAAGCGTAGCGGTGGCACGATTTCGGTCGCTGGCCAGGACATCGGCCATCGTCCGCCTGAAGAGTGCGTAGGTCTCGGTGTGGGCCGCAAGTTCCAAATGGCCAACGTTTTCGACACCTTGACGGTAGGTGAGTGCCTCCAGATTGCTCGGGCGCGCCTAGATCCTTTGTCCAAATGGCAGAAATCCGGTGTCTGCAGCCTGCCGCCTTCTGCCATGCACGTTGTCAGGGCCACCGGTCTTCACACCGAGCTGCATTTGCCCGCACAAGTGCTGTCGCACGGAAAAAAGCAGGCGCTCGAATTGGCAATGGTGTTGGCTCTCGAGCCCAAGGTGATCCTCTTGGACGAACCCACGGCTGGTCTCACAAAAGCCGAGCGCACGCTGATCGGAACGATCCTGGTGGAACTGACCAAAGCGGAGCAACTGTGCATTCTGCTCGTGGAGCACGATCTAGACTTCGTCCGCGAAATTTCTTCGCGAGTCATCGTTCTACATCAAGGTCGGATTGTTCTTAACGGGTCGGTTGATGAGGTCGTGAATTCCGAACTCGTTAAGTCGGTCTATGCTGGTTCGGGGCACTGAGAGGATGAACTCATGACAGAAGCAGTGCTCGCTGTGAATGGTCTCAGCAGCGGATATGGACAGGCCACCGTAATACGGAACCTGGATTTGAAGATCGCCCACGGCGAAATCGTCGCCGTGGTGGGCAAGAACGGTATGGGCAAGAGTACGCTGCTCAAGTCGATCATGGGGTATTTGCCGAAGTTTTCAGGCTCCGTATCGATGGCGCAGCATGCAATCAGCGAAAGTCGTCCCCATCAGATTGCTAGGCTTGGCGTGGCTTATGTGCCGCAGGAAAAGGCGTTATTTCAGGACCTTACGGTCGAGGAAAACATTCGCTTGGCGCTGCGTGGCTCGGTTAGCTGGAACGAGGCGGAGGCGACGATCCGCCGTTGCTTCCCGTTCCTCCTCAAGCGGTTGCAGCAAAAAGCCGGCACGCTCAGTGGCGGCGAACAGAAAATGCTTTTGATCGCACGCTCTCTCTCCGTCGGCGCCAAGGTACTCCTGATCGATGAGATAACCGAAGGCATGCAGCCGTCAGTTATCACCAACCTGGTGGAAATCATCAAGAGGGAGAGGGATCGTTCTGGGCTCGGCGTTCTTTTGGTTGAACAGAACATTCCGTTCACCCGTGCCGTTTCTGACAGATACGTTCTCCTGGACAAGGGTGAAATATCGGGGTTCGGAAACACGCGTGACCCGGATACGCATGACAAGATCGCGGCCCACATAAGCCTCTGATCATCCTGAAACGACTTCAAAATGGGCGAGGGCATCTCGTGTATCTGACCAACAGGGAACGCGACAGACTTCTTGTTTTCACAGCGGCCAGGATGGCTCAGCGCCGCCGCGCAGAAGGCATACGGCTGAACTTGCCGGAGGCCAGAGCAGTAATAGCCGATGCGATCCACGAAGGGGCCAGACGAGGTAGCTCGGTCTCAGAATTGATGGCTTTGGGCCGCACCGTATTGCAGCCTGAGGAAGTTCAGCCGGGTGTCGTGCCGCTTCTGGAAATGTTGATGGTCGAGCCGATGTTTCCGGACGGTCAAAAGCTCGTTTGTGTCCACGATCCCCTCGGTCGGCCCCATGAAAGCGAGGAAGAGGACGAGCCAGGCGGCTATCGCCTGGCGAAAGAAGGGATAGAGATCAATGTCGGTCGTGCGACGACGCGTGTGATAGTTCGCAACTTTGGCGACCGCCCCGTTCAGATCGGCTCTCATTTCCACTTCTTTGAGGTGAACGCCGAGCTGGATTTTGACCGGGCCGCAGCGTTCGGCTTTCGTCTCGACATACCAGCGGGAACCACGGTCCGGTTTGAGCCAGGGGATGAAAAAACCGTCGACCTTGTCGCCATCGGTGGCGAAAGGCGGGTCGAGGGGCTTAACAACCTCACCGATGGTGACCTGGACAACCCGGAAGTCAAGCGCAGGGCGGTTACACGAGCAGCAGCCGAAGGATTCAGGGGAGCTCACCATGGCTAAGGTGCTGTCGCGACGTCAATATGTTGAGCTGTATGGGCCGACGACGGGAGACCGGGTCCGTCTCGGGGACACGTGTCTCTGGGCGGAGGTCGAGCGGGATCTGCTTGTTCCGGGTGACGAACTCGTCTTCGGGGCGGGAAAAACCCTTAGAGTGGGCACCGGCTGTCATGGCCATATCACTGCGGCAGACGGTGCGCTCGATCTGGTGATAACGAATGCCACGATCATCGATCCGGTCCTCGGCATCATCAAGGCCGATATAGGGATCAAGGATGGCCTGATCGCCGGGATCGGCAAGGCTGGCGACCCCCGGATCATGGACGGGGTTGACCCTAAACTGATCGTCGGTACCAACACCGACGTTCGCGCAGCGGAGGGCCTGATCGTTACGGCCGGTGGCCTAGACTGCCACGTCCATTTCATCGATCCGGGCCAGTGCGAAGAGGCCCTGGCCAGTGGCATCACTACCCTGTTCGGCGGTGGTCTTGGGGCCACCACCGTTCCGATCGCCTCCACCGGCACAGTGAACCTCGGACATATGCTTCAGGCAGCGGAAGCGTTCCCGCTCAATTTCGGCTTTTTGGGAAAGGCGGCCTCGGATAATCATAAGCCCCTGATCGAGCAGCTCGAGGCAGGCGCCGCAGGGCTAAAAATTCATGAGGATTGGGGTGCCACAACTGCCGCGATCCATTCAGCACTGGTGGCTGCTGACGAGGCGGACGTGCAAATCCAATTGCACACCGACACGCTGAATGAGTTTGGGTTTCTCGAGCGAACCTTGAAGGCAATCGACGGCCGTACCATTCACGCCTACCACGTCGAAGGCGCCGGCGGGGGCCATGCCCCAGACATTATCAAGGTGTGTGGGTACGGGAACGTCCTGCCTTCGTCGACCAATCCGACCAATCCTTACTCGGTTAATACGTTCGACGAGCATTTCGACATGGCAATGGTCAGCCATCATCTCAATCCAAGACTGCCGGAGGATATCGCCTTTGCCGAATCCCGGATCCGCCATGAGACCATTTCGGCCGAAGGTGTGCTGCACGATATCGGCGCCATTAGCGCTATAGGATCGGACTCCCAGGGGATGGGTCGCATTGCCGAAACTATCAGTCGTACCTGGCAGACCGCGTCATGCATGAAGGCGCAGCGTGGCGCACTCGCCGAAGACGCCGGTCGCGACAATGACAACACTAGAATTAAGCGGTTCATCGCCAAATACACCATCAATCCGGCACGCATATTCGGCGTAGAGAAATATGTCGGCTCGCTCGAGCCGGGCAAGCTGGCCGATCTCGTGCTATGGAAACCTGGGATGTTTGGCGTCAAGCCGGAGGCCGTTTTCAAGTCAGGCTTCCCGGTGATGGCCGTGATGGGCGAAGCGAACGCCTCTCTCTACTGCTGCGAGCCCCTGCGCTACCGGCCGCAATGGGGCTGGTTCGGACGCGCTGCTCCGTCACTTTCGTTGCGCTTCATGTCCCAAATGGCCATCGACCGCGACGTCGCTGGAAAGCTGGAATTGCGAGCGCGTTGCGTGCCCGTGTCTGGAACACGAAAACTCTCCAAGCAAGACATGCTTTGGAACGACAAGGTTCCCAAAGTAACGGTGGATCCGGAAACATACAGAGTGGAAGTCGACGGGGAGCATTGCACGTCGCTTCCGTCCAGCAAGGTGCCGCTGGGCGCCCTTTATACGTTGAAATAGGAGAATTTCATGTCCGCTAAGGCCATTCGTATCGGCATCGGTGGTCCGGTGGGCTCCGGTAAGACGAGATTAATTGAGCGCCTCCTGCCTCTTATCCATGAGGCGGGATTGAAACCCGCGGTTATCACCAATGATCTCGTGACTCTGGAGGACGCCATCCGGCTCAAGGCGAGCGGCCTCATAGAAGAGACTCTGGTCATCGGCGTAGAAACCGGAGCGTGCCCTCATACCGCGATCCGCGAGGATCCTTCGGTGAACATACAGGCTGCTGACGCGCTGGAGCGCGACAATCCGCTCGATCTCATCCTGATTGAGAGCGGTGGAGATAATTTGGCGGCGACATTCTCCTCGGAACTCGTTGACTATTGGATCTTCGTGATTGACTGCGCCGCCGGTGATGACATCCCGCGCAAACGGGGACTTGGAATGCTTCAAGCTGATCTTCTCGTTGTCAACAAGATTGACCTCGCTCCGCATGTGGGCGCTGACCTGGACCGTATCCGTCACGACGTTCTGGTCAACCGCCCTCAAAAGGCTACCATTTACACGAATTTGCGTTCGCCGGAGGGTGCAGCAGAGGTCTTTGCGACCATAAAAAGGGATGCCTTGTTCAGCTGTGCGGAAAAGTGACCAAGTATGACGCACGCGTCTGGCCTTCTCAACCTGGAGTTTGCGGCTGACTGCCTGGGGAAAACACACCTCATGCAGCGGGTTCAAAGGTTTCCCTTGCATTTCACCACACCCCTTTTTCTGGACGAAAGTCAGCCTGGCATGGCTTTCGTCTATGTACTGAATCCCTCGGGTGCAGTGTTTAGCGGTGACAAGCTGGAACTGCGGATTGTTGCGCGGAACGGCGGAAAACTTCATGTCACGAGCACATCTGCGACAAAGCTCCACCGGATGCTCGACGGATCAGCGTATCAAAAGGTGCATTTGGAGGCAAAGCAGGGGTCGTACATTGAATACCTGCCGGACCAGATCATACCGCAGGCGCAATCCTCCTACGACCAAGAGACGACGATAGATATCGATCGGGGGTCCATGCTCATTGCGAGCGAAATCATCGCGCCGGGCCGGTTGGCCCGCGGCGAGATTTTCGCTTTCACCCGCCTCAAACTTGCAACTCGGATTAGCGTCGACGGAAGCACGCTCTTCACAGAGCGCATGCTCATGGAGCCGACGACGATTCCGATCAATATGAGAGGCGCTCTCGGCACTTTTCTCTATTCGGGAACGCTGCTGGCACTCGTTCCAGGCGGCAACGCAAAGGGCGTTTACGATGCTGCTTCGTCCCTCGACATGACGGGCGAAGATTTTCGATTGGGTGTAGGGGCCCTGCCCGGGGCTGTCGGCATCATCGTGCGCGTGCTCGCCCTGTCGTCATCAACAATGACGCGGCTCATCGACGACGCGTGGTCACGGATTCGAATGCAGATGATTGGGGCGCCAGCGCCGTCTAGGAGGAAATAGGTCCCATGCTTGTCTCGAATGGAATAGTTGGCGCCTTGGACGACGTGGTTCACAGCGCCGCCACATTGGATTTTATCGACATTTCTTGGACTGAGGCCGGCAAGCGGCGGCTTCGGCAGCGCACAAAGCGCGGTCTCGATTTTGCGGTATCGATGCAGCATAGCCAGTACCTTTTTCACGGCGCGGTTCTATTTAACAACGAAGAACACACGGTGGTCGTGTGCAGGCCGGAGGAACTCGCCCTCGTTGTCGACCTCAGCCAAACCAACTCGGTTCCGGATATTATTCGGCAGGCTGCGCTCATCGGCCACGCATTCGGCAACCAGCATGTACCGGTCGAGGTGAACGCCTGCTCCATCCACGTGCCGATGCTGTCGAGTGAGGACCTCATGACGAAGACGGTTCGAGATCTCAAACTTGGCGAACTGTCGCTGCGTTTCGACTACGTCCGGCTGGGCGCCTCCCGTCCCCTTTTTAAAACAGAGCACGCTCATGAATGAAACGTTGGCGGGAAGGGCGATAGACGCGAGTTTTCTAATGGCCCTTCAGTTGGCTGACAGTTCGCTGCCGATCGGGCGTTATGTTCACTCCAGCGGATTGGAAGGCATTCTAGAGGAGCTTCCTAAGAATTCAGCTCAAATCGCGGAAGTCGTGAAAGCGGTCCTGCTCCACGGCGCGGGCCGCTGCGACGCCGTTGCTGCCGCTCACGCACATCGGATGTTTTCGGTCGGCGATCTCGACCAATTGCATTATGTAGATGAGCGTCTTCTCGCCACAAAGTTGTCGGTTCCGGCCCGGAACGCATCGACCTCGTGTGGTCGCCAGCTGGCGAAACTTGCCCTTCAGGTCTGGCCGCACCAAGTGCTGGGTTCATTCTGCCATGAAGTGCAACTGCGCGAGGCCGGAAATCTCGCCGTCGTGGCAGCAGCGGTGTCGGCCTCCCGGGGAATGGGCATTGAGAACACGCTCCTGGCGGAGTTGCGCGGCACGGCAAGCAGTCTCTTTTCGGCAGCCGTACGGCTCGGCCGGATGGGATCGGCCGAAGCGCAGGTTCATCTCTGCCAATGTGTCCCGATCATTGTTCAGGCTGCAGAAAAGGCCCTGGCCTTGGATCTGGACGACATGAGTTCGACCACGCTCGAATTGGAAATTGCGATGCTGCAGCTTCAACGTAATCCACTGCGTCTGTTTGCAACATAGCAGGAAGGCACGAGGATGTCCGGCATTGGCGCACTGCATGAGTCCTATCGTTCGGAGGGTACATGGCCGGTGGGTGTGCTATACTCGAGAAGCGGAATCACGGCGATTGCAGAGATTTCCCAGCTGCAAGGGACCTTGCTCGCAATTTCGGAGATAAATGACGCAGGCGGCGTGCTGGGTAAGCCGATTTCTCCCTTGATCCTTGATCCGGCGTCCGATCCGCAGCGCTACACCCAGCTCGCCAGTTCGCTTTTAATGGACCGCGGCGTGACTAACATATTCGGCTGTTCGGCGTCCTACAGCCGAAAGGCGGTGGTTCCGGTCGTCGAGCATCGCGGAGGCTTGCTATGGTACTCGATCGGCTACGAGGGGTTCGAATATTCCTCGAACGTCATCTACACCGGCCCCGCTCCGAACCAGCTGCACCTTCCGCTCGCTGAATATCTATTCCCACGCTACGGACGAAAGCTGATGTGCGTCGGCACGGACTATCTCTTCCCGCGCGAATCCAACAGGATCATGCGCGATCTTCTTTCTGAAATCGGCGGCAGCATCGTCGGCGAATATTATCTGCCGTTCGGCGCTCAAAGGGATGCCTTTCTGGATGCGATCAAGGAAGCGCGATTGCTCGGTGCCGATGTAATCTTCTCGACGGTGGTGGGGCCGGGAATAGCAGCACTTTACGATGCCTACGCGGTCGAGAAACTCGATCCAGCCGTTATGCCGATCGCCTCTCTTACGACTAACGAGGCGCACCTTCAGGAAATGTGGTTCGAGCCCCGGCCGGGCCATATCGTCTCCGCGCCTTACTTTGAAACGGTCCAATCGCCGCGAAATAACAGTTTTGTCGCCAATTATCACCAACGTTTTGGTGCCAAGCGCCCGGCCGATGCATGTGCGGAGGCTGCATATTTTACCGTGCTACTCTTTGCTCGGGCGCTGGAACGAGCTGGGACGCTAGACCCGGAATGGCTTCGCGCACAGGTACTGGGTCTCGAGGTCTCCGCTCCCCAAGGCGTTGTCATGGTGGATCCGGACAATAGCCATACTTATCTCTGGCCGAGAATTGGCAAGACGGTAGCTGGGCGGAAATTTGAGGTCGTAGCCGAATTCAAGAAATCGATGAAACCGGACCCTTACCTTGTGAACTATGTGGGCCTCGGCCGCATCGACCGGGATCACGGACAGGAGGAAATGGACAATGTCCGGTGAGGCGTTGATCCGGGAATTGCGGAAACTTCGGGCGTGTGTGATCCATCCGCCGGATTCGGCCTGTGATGAACTTGTCCGACATTTGAAACGGATCGGATGCCAAGTCGACACTTTGTGGCCAGCTCCTGATCGTTGGCCGGCTCATGCCGATGTCGTCTTCTGCATCTTCGGCGGCCACCCATCGCTCGATATGAGCGCGCTGACGGGAGGTCGCGATGGGACCCTCATTGGCATCGTCGAATATGAGAGCCCCACGATCGTCCGCGAACTTCTTGAAGCGGACGTGCAGGCCATCATCGGCAAACCCATCCGCGCTTTCGGTATATTGTCAACGTTGGCGGTTGCTAGTTCCCGTTCCCGGTTCGAACAGCGGCAGAACAGTAAGATCGCGAAGCTGGAAGAGACCTTGCGGTCGCGTCGGGTCGTGAACAACGCGGTCCGGCATCTCGCCGCGGAGCGATCGATCAGCGAGGAAAATGCGTATCAATGCATCCGGCGCTGGTCTCTTGAAGGCCGCGCATCGATGACCAAAATCGCCGACCAGGTTTTGGCCTGCGGGTCCGAGTTGAGCGATCCAAATTTTCAAATTAACCCGAAGGAAGCATTATGATTACATCTCAACGCGCCAACGACTCTGTACTTCGTGTCGCCCTTGACTGGGAGGTAGATGCGATCGATCCGCCGGCCTCGTTTGGAGGTTGGAATACAGGTAGAGTTGTCCAGCAGATATTCGAGAGCCTATATGAGGACGATCTGGAGGATGAAGTAGCCAGTCCGACGCGGCTTGTACCCGCGCTTGCCACTTCGGTCGATATCTCCGACGACGGACTTCAGTATCTGTTTCGATTGCGAGAGGATGTGAGGTTTCATGATGGAACTCGGTTCGATGCGGAGGCCGTGCGGTTTAATATAGAGCGAATGTGGAAACCTGATGCGCCGCAATATTCGCCTTTAGCAGCGGATTACAACCGGATCGGTCTCGAAACGCTCAAGTCTGTGGAGGTGGTAGGGCCGCTGGCGATCCTGCTCACCCTGAAGGAGCCCTTTCCCGAGTTCCTCCGCTACATGACGCAGGAGGATGCACCGGGCGCTCATGTCTTCATCAGCCCAGAGGCCCTGACAAAGCTTGGTAGTTCAGGCATCGCGGACCACGCACCGGGCACAGGTCCATTTCGTTTCGACAGTCGCTTTTCGACGCCATTTGGCAGTGGCGTTCGGCTACGTCGGAACGAGGATTACTGGGGTGGGCGCGCCAAACTCAAGGCCATTGAGTTCAAGCCGTATCCAAACCTTGAAGATCGCTATCGGGCGTTGGTAGATGGTGAAGCGGATCTCGCCTATGGCCTTGAGGGGAGCGATCTCGACGAATTGGTGCGGCGCGGCTTCGTCGTCCTCGAAGGCCAGGCGCCTTATGTCTGGTATTTCATTTTCAACATGCGGGATCCGGTCCTGAGCGACATCCGAGTGCGTCACGCGATCGCGCATGCGGTTGACCGCGACAGGCTAAGCCACGACATTTTCCGCGGACACACAGCTGTCGCGTCTGGAATGCTGCCGCCAGCTTCACCAGCCTTCGACGAGGAGTACAGTTTCCCCTACCAATACGATCCCAATCGTGCTCGGCAGCTGTTGACGGAAGCCGGCGTCCCTACGGAGTGGCGATTGCGCATTGTGACGGCCAACGCCGGATCCGGTCAGCTCGTGCCCGTCCGGATCTGCGAGCATCTGGCGGAAAATCTCGAGGCGGTCGGGCTGCGAGCCGAGATCGTCCGGACAGAAGACTGGGTTTCCTACTGCAACGAGTGGCGATCTGGTTTGCCGGAGGGCGCAGGTATGTCACAGATGAGCTGGGGAATGTCATGTGATATGTGGTTACAGCAGGTGTTGCATTCTATGAACAGCTCGCCCCGGGGCTTTAATGCGGGATATTACTCCAATCCAGATGTAGATCGGCTGCTGGACGAAGCACGACAAACCACAAACGACAAGCAACGTTGCCGACTGTATCGGGATGCGCATTCATTGATCATGAATGAACTGCCAGTCCTCCCGATGCTGACTTTGCGGCGCGGTTCAGTCTGCTATCATCCGCGGGTCAAGGGCTTCCGGAACCCACGGCAGAATTGGCATTCGTTCAAGAACGTATGGACGGATTCAGACATTTAATCGAACCAGTTAATCCCTCAACGGCGCGAGCCCTTGTCGAACGCCTGTTTGCGCTCTCCGGCCGCCGACACCACGCCGAAAGAAGAGGCGACGGTCATGATCAAAGACGACAACGCGAATGCAAGGAGAATAAAGATGAAAAGAACTCCGATTACCGCATTGACCGATATGGCCATGCTCGCGGCGGGGTCGACCATATGCTCGCCAGGGTCATGGTCGGTCTGTTCGCCGCCCAGTTGGACGGGCGGGCACTGGTGCCGGCTACCTCGTTTCGGTATGACCTTTGGCGGCGCCGTCGGTTTCGCGGGCACCCCGGTAACTTAGCATCGGCCTGTCGATCTATACGCGGAACCGCAGTCGCGCTTGGCTTTAGGGCCATGGTTGCCGCAGCATGGCGCTGGTTGGCTTCTTCGCCCCGCTCCGCGTGGCGAAACCCTGGTGCAGGGCCCTTGTTGCTGTTGCATGCGTCGCCATGGTCACCGGCGTTATCTAGATCGTCGAATCTGACTGAATCGAAGGATTGCCGTCGTGTAGCGACGACGTGCTGTCAGAAAATCTGGATTTGAATGTCATGTTGATTGCTGAAACGGATGACGGAGATGGTTGCCGGAGAACCGAATGACGTGCGACTGAAAACTGTCGACAGCCAATGGATTGTCCAGGTCGTCGAAAATGGCAAAGTAACTCGGCATTTATTCGACACTCAAGCCGTTGCAGAGAGTTACGCCGAATTCCAGCGTGTTCGGCTCGGCATGCCTGGAAAGCCACCAATTTGGGAGGAGAACCCGGTGCGCCCAAAGAGCCTTCGCGAAAGACCAGACTTTATCATCAACGATGTTCTCGACCTCGCCGAGTACTCTGACCGCGGTATTGTCACTACCCTAGTTGATACACACGGAGTTCGTCTTCGTCTCCACCTCACGGTCGTGACCTCAGAATTGCTTTGCGAGCGAATTGCCGACGCGCTGGAGCGCCGGTACGGCGAATAGCGACCTGAGCCAAACTGCTGGCGTGGACGGCAATATCGGTGATCGCGCTATGTTCGATTCCTCGCTCTTCGTGGCCTACGGGGACCCTGATCGCGTGACCGGCACGACCTCAACCTCCCAAGCAACGCCGCCGCCTTCCTGCGATGTTGATTCGCGCGCGCCGCCGTTTACGATCGCGTGTTCGTTGAATGGCGGCCGCTGGCTCCCCTTGCTACGGCCATCCCGTAGCTTAGAAGCTGTTTGGATAATCGGATTTTAGGGATTCCGTTTGCGCATGTGGCCTATCACGGGCTCAAGCATATAGATGAGACCTGCGATCTCGACTTCATCGTTGTGATCGTCCCGCACCAAGGGCCTGAAAGGCTTTAGGGTTCTGCCGCGTCGCTGGGCCGTCGAACGGACGTTCGGATGGATGATCCGGGAGCGACGCCTGGTGGCGGTACGAACAGCGCATCGATATCTCACAGGCCATGATCCTCGTCTCCATGGGGCATCATGCTACGCAACGCCCATCCGTGATCGAGCGAACTCTGCGGGATTCAGCTGATGCCTGGGACGGCAAGTCGCACATCTTCGACCTGTGTCCGCGTGGGGTATCAAGAGCCAACTTTCTTGAATTTATCGTCGTGCCTCCATTAGAGGTCATTGGTACCGTAAGGATTCCAGTCTTTCGGTCTCGTACTTTCAGAGGAAAACAGGCCCTGTGCATTATTGCGACACAGATTCACGGTAGGCGTTTCGCTGCTGCCTGATCGGCCCCGTTGCTATCATTGGCGTCCGCAGGGTCGATGGTCGGGTGATCGGCTCCACTGACCCCTTGCTGACCTGCATCGTGTCCGGGCGCTACGAAGGTGACGATTTAGAAGAGCTGGCCGCTGCGATGTACGAAAAGCGGCAAGCGCAGGCGCCGCTTGTCTTTGGCGGCGACATAGAATCCTCGGTCGGCCGTTCGAAGGCCTTCCCTTTGCTGGCAATTTCTTCGCAGAGACGACTGACAGCCAGACAAAGTGGCTCATTGTTGCGACAGTCCCTGGCTTTGAACGTAACCCTATCAAGAAGCTCGATGCCACAGTCGCCGCTTGCGACGCGCGTGCGCACCCACGACATCGCCAAGATGCGGGGACTTGCCCGCGCGCTGCCACAGCTCTTGTCGCTCGGATGCTGGGGGGCAACTTCGACGTTGCGATGCGCTTCCTGACCGAAGACCCTTGGGAACGGCTCGACAAGGTGCGTCAGCCAGCACCCAACTTGCTGCAGATGCTTCTCCGCAGCGCCAACCGCGTTGGCTATACCACTCGACGCTCCTTTCTGGCGCCCCGTAGGTTTTATACTTGGTCTTGTGGGGGTGGTGGGAATCGATCCTTCGACTTCGCTTCACCAATCGACCTATCAATCGGAGAAGCCGAATGGGGCTTCAGTGCGCCTGTAGTCATCAGCCAATATGCTGCGGCTAATCGGTGGTGCTGATCGGGACGTGCAGGTGGATCTGTGGCAGAGTCGACAGGAGATGCCTATCGGGGTGAAGTGGGGGGGACTATTTCGATCATTGTAAATCATCCGCTCGGCGTGGTGCGCCTCGCAGACCAATGCAACGGCACGAGTTACGCGTGCTGTCGGATATGCCCCTCTTCCCGAACTAACGGTACGAGCAATCGAGAAGAATCTTTGACCATCTGGCAATTCCAGCCACTGCGTGACTACGACCCTCGGCGAAGTGAATACCTGATGTAAACTCCACAACGGGCATCCCCCCCCATGCCGCGCAAAGGGGAAGTTAGCGCTGTCCAGTCTCTTAGAAACATTGCCCGCGCCGTCCACACGGATGAAGAAGAAGGGAACACACTCCTGGCCCGGCCTTTGCAGCGTGGTAAGGCGATGCGAAGTTTGCTCGAAGCTTGTGTTAAACTGACGCGCAATTGCCTCGACATCATATCGCTTGCCTTCGGCAGAATTTGCGAACTGTGCATAGGGCATAAGCACTGCAGCTGCAAAATACCCAGCCAAAGCCCGATGGGCCAAGTGGCGGGCGTTCTCAGAGGACAGATTACCCGCTTCGACAGTTTTCCGAATTTCGCCGTCGACTTCCAGATAGGCAAGCTGCTGGGCCAATTGGAAATTCTGACTTGCGAGGTCAAGACAATCATCCAGCAGGATCTCTCTCCGATGACGGTCAAGCCTTCTAACCGAGCCCATCATTACGTCCTGGGGCAACCGTCTGACGTTGAGCCCGTGACGCTGTTTGAGAAAAGCTATCAGTCCGCCCGCATTGTTGATGTGCGATGCCGTGGTTTCTGCAGCCGCATCCAGTTCAGGGAAGCAGTTCCGCCGCGCAGCCAGAAATGCTCGAACAGAGGCGACCGGATCGAGGGCAACGTCTGCCATTGCAGGACTGACGGCGAGCTGTTGCTGGTCAGCCAAGGCAAACTGATCGCTCTTGTAGGCAGTATACAGACGAAGCATCGCCTCGGTGAAACCTGGAAAGTTGCTGAGAACATCCCCCAGTTCAATCGGTGAAACCTCGATATCGGCGAATATCGGATCCCTCATTGCGGCTTGTAGCCGACTTATCAGACCTGCCCCGTTGTCTTCCGTCAAACTCGACACATCGATCGAGTAGGCCCTTGCCAAACGGATCAGCACCTCGGCTGTCACCGGGCGCTGATTTCTCTCCATCAACGCAATGTAAGAGGGAGAAATGCCGATGTCGGCGGCCATGGTCGCCTGTGTCAGGCCGAGGTCCTTGCGAAGGCGCCGCAGCCGCGGACCAAGGTAAACACCATTTCTCTCCATGACATCATTACAGCATTACACCAATGGCTTGTAAAGTTTTACAACGTGACACTGCGGGGTCTGGCCATGCTCGGCTCGTGAGGCTAGCTGGGCGATGAAATCCGCTTTCGGACCTGGAGAGACAATGTCATACCGCGCTATCACTGACGAAGCGAGCAATACAATTAACGCCAACAAAAACTGGACGGGCATATCCGCCGAGGCGGTTGCTCGGATGCGACTGCAGAATAGATTTCGCACCGGCGTCGACATCGCCAAGTACACAGCAAAAATCATACGTAATGACATGGCTGCCTACGATCAGGACGCTAGCAAGTATACTCAATCTCTCGGTTGCTGGCACGGCTTCATCGGTCAGCAAAAGGTCATCTCTATCAAGAAGCATTTTGGAACAACCGAGCGTCGCTATATATATTTGTCTGGCTGGATGGTTGCAGCGCTCCGCTCGGAGTTTGGGCCACTGCCGGATCAGTCCATGCACGAAAAAACCAGCGTTCCCTCACTAATCGCTGAGCTTTACACTTTTCTGCGCCAAGCTGATGCTCGTGAACTTGGCATGATGTTCCGCGAAGCGGACCGGGCCAGAGAGAGCGGAGACGTCTCCCTCGAGCAGCAATCGCTTAATGCGATAGACAACTATCAAACCCATGTCGTTCCCATAATCGCCGACATCGATGCCGGTTTCGGTAACGCTGAAGCCACGTACCTTCTGGCCAAGAAGATGATTGAGGCCGGTGCGTGCGCCCTTCAGATCGAAAACCAGGTATCAGATGAAAAGCAATGCGGGCATCAGGACGGCAAGGTCACAGTTCCGCACGAGGATTTCGTTGCCAAGATCCGCGCTTGTCGCTACGCATTTCTTGAGCTTGGGGTCAATGACGGGATCATTGTTGCGCGCACTGACTCGCTCGGTGCAGGCCTGACCAAGCAGATCGCATTCAGCGCCGCTGAAGGCGACGACGGTGACGTCTACAATTCCTTCCTCGATTGCGAAGAGGTTGCGGAAGGCGATTTCGCAAACGGGGATGTCCTCATCAAGCGGGGCTCGAAGGTCCTCCGGCCAAAACGGCTGCGGTCGAACCTCTTCCAGTTCCGTGAAGGCACTGGCGAGGACAGGTGCGTTCTGGACTGCGTCAACGCGCTGCAAAACGGTGCAGATCTGCTTTGGATCGAGACCGAGAAGCCACATATCGATCAGATCGCCGGCATGGTCGACCGCATCCGCCAAGTCATCCCCAATGCGAAATTGGTCTATAACAACTCGCCGTCTTTCAACTGGACGCTTAATTTCAGACAGCAGGTCTTTGATGCATGGCTTTCCTCCGGCAAAGACCTGACCGGCTATGACCGCGCGATGTTGATGAGCGCGGAATATGACAGTTCGGAACTTGGTCAAGAAGCAGATGAGAAAATCCGAACCTTCCAGCGCGATTCAGCAGCGCGCGCGGGCATCTTCCATCATCTCATCACCTTGCCAACTTATCACACTGCGGCATTGTCGACTGACAATCTCGCCAAAGAATACTTCGGCGAGCAGGCAATGTTAGGATACGTAGCCAACGTCCAGCGTCAGGAAATTCGGCAAGCCATTGCCTGCGTCAGGCACCAGAATATGGCCGGCTCCGACCTTGGCGATGACCATAAGGAATATTTCGCTGGTGACACAGCGGTCAAGGCAGGCGGCATCCACAACACAATGAATCAATTCGCCTCATAACATCTTGGAGCTACAACTACCAAAACCTGATAATTTTACCACAATAATCGGAGTATATCCATGAAAACCCGCGCCGCCGTTGCCGTAGGAGCTGGAAAGCCGCTCGAGATCATGGAGGTCGACCTCGAGGGTCCGCGCGAGGGCGAGGTGCTTGTCGAGATCAAGGCGACAGGCATCTGCCACACCGACGAGTTCACTCTGTCGGGTGCCGATCCCGAAGGCATCTTTCCGGCCATCCTTGGCCATGAGGGCGCCGGTGTCGTCGTCGATGTCGGCAAGGGTGTGACCTCGCTCAAGAAGGGCGACCACGTCATTCCGCTCTACACACCGGAATGCCGTTCGTGCCCGTCCTGTTTGTCGCGGAAAACCAACCTCTGCACCGCGATCCGCTCGACGCAAGGGCAGGGCGTGATGCCCGATGGCTCGTCGCGCTTCTCGATCGGCAAGGACAAGATCTTCCACTACATGGGCTGCTCGACCTTCTCGAACTTCACCGTGCTGCCCGAGATCGCACTGGCCAAGGTCAACCCCGACGCTCCGTTCGACAAGATCTGCTACATCGGCTGCGGCGTGACGACAGGCATTGGTGCGGTGATCAACACCGCCAAGGTCGAGATCGGTTCGACGGCGATCGTCTTCGGGCTCGGCGGCATCGGCCTCAACGTGCTGCAGGGCCTGCGCCTGGCCGGTGCCGACATGATCATCGGCGTCGACATCAACAATGAGCGCAAGGCCTGGGGCGAAAAGTTCGGCATGACGCATTTCGTCAACCCGAAGGAGGTCGAGGGCGACATCGTGCCTTACCTCGTCAACCTGACCAAGCGTGGGACCGACCAGATCGGCGGTGCCGACTACACCTTCGACTGCACCGGCAACGTCAAGGTGATGCGCCAGGCGCTCGAAGCATCGCATCGCGGCTGGGGCGAAAGCATCGTCATCGGTGTCGCCGGTGCCGGCCAGGAGATCGCAACGCGGCCGTTCCAGCTGGTCACCGGCCGGACCTGGAAGGGCACGGCCTTCGGCGGCGCGCGTGGCCGCACCGACGTGCCGAAGATCGTCGACTGGTACATGGAGGGCAAGATCCTGATCGACCCGATGATCACGCACACCCTCAAGCTCGAAGACATCAACAAGGGCTTCGACCTGATGCATTCAGGCGAAAGCATCCGCAGCGTCGTCGTTTACTAGCGCCCCATTGTCAGAGTTCGCATATCTCGAATTGTCATCACATGGAGGAACAGGACATGGCTTCAATACATCCAGCACTCGACGGCGGGGTCAGGCCCGGCAGTGCCAGTTTCACTGGTGGCACGCTTGTCTGTGCCTGCGCCGACCGGCCGGTGAAGGTGGCGATCAAGGGCCAGGTCGCCCACAACCACGCCTGCGGCTGCACCAAATGCTGGAAGCCGGAAGGCGCCAAGTTTTCGGTCGTGGCTGTCACCGCGCATGAAAACGTGACGGTGCTGGAGAATGGCGACAAGCTTGCCCTCGTCGATCCTTCAGCACTCATCCTGCGCCATGCCTGCAAGGCCTGCGGCGTGCACATGTACGGCCCGGTCGAGCGCGACCACGCCTTCAAGGGCCTCGACTTCATCCATCCCGAGCGCTTCGAGGAAGCCGGCTGGGCCGAGCCCGGCTTTGCCGCTTTCGTGTCGTCGATCATCGAGGCGGGCGTCGATCCCGCGGAGATGGACGGCGTGCGTGGCCGGCTGAAGGAACTCGGCCTCGAGCCTTATGACTGCCTGTCGCCTGGATTGATGGACTACATCGCCACCTGGACGGCGAAGAAGTCGGGTGCACTCACGAAATGACCTTAGCGATCGCATTTGCTTGAACCGTTGCGGCTTGTCTATGGGTCCATCGCGACTGTCTCGTGATGGACCCTGTGGCAAATGCAGAGCACCTAGTGACAGGCGTTGATCTTCATGGACGTCGAGGAGACGCTGAGCCTTGATCCCGCGCAGGACGCTCCGGCCAGCGGCGAAGGAATTCAGACCATATTGGTTCAGCCTCGGACGTGTCGGCTCGGAGGCACCCGCCTCAGTCGCCACCTTTTTGAGCGTGGTCGCCGCAGCGCCTTCGCGCTGCATTACGGTCATTGCCGCGCGCCGCAACTCCTGCCGCCTGATGTCGCTAAGCTTCGAAAGTTTTTGGGGCTATCTCTGTCAAACTGCGATCTGAAGCAAATGTCGGAATCGGTAGTTGCGTGTCCCCGCAACCAAATACAAAAAGCCCCGCCTCGAGCGGGGCTTTTTGTATTTGGCTGCCAGGTGACGGTCCGATTGGAACCGCATCAGCCGCCCCCAAGCAGGCCAACGCCGACAAAGCCGGACAGAAAAGACAGAATCCTGGCTCCAAAACCAACCCAACTTTCGAACAACCCGCGCTCTCGGCGGGTTTTTCGCTTTCAGGGATATGGCAAGGATACCGGCCAGATCGCCGCGTATGTCGATCGGTAGTTCGTCCGCTTCCGAGGTCGGCATGATCTCATTCACAGGCGAGCGGAAGATGTCTGCCCGTCATCGGCTTGGCCTCGGAAGCTTCTTGCAAGGCGCATGGTACAGTTCGGCGACCTGAACCCGGAAGTAGGTGGCCCCGGCCACCGCGCAGCCCGACGCAGTTCAACCTCGCGGAAGCACCGTCGCCGCGACGATCCCCGTGACCGCGTCGATATATTGCTCGACGGTCGTGGAGCGCTTGCGGTACTTGGCCCGCTTCACGTACCAATCCTGCAAGAGGGGCTTGATCAGCGACGCGGTCAGTTCGATATCAGCGATGGCGAACTTGCCGCTGGCCACGCCCTGGCGCAGGACGGTGGCGAAAATCTCTTCGGTCGCAGCCTCACTGTCGACGGCCATTCGCCGTTCGGCCGCCGGAAACGATTTGGCTTCCATGTAAGCAAAGACGAACCACGGCTGCATTGCCTCGGTCAACCGGATATGCGTCTCGATCAGCCATTTGAGATGGCCAAGCGGATCGTCAGCGGTCCCCTCCGGGGCGGCCCTGAGGACCTCGCTTACCGTCGTCGAAACCTCGCCGAGGATCATCGACAGCAGGGTCGTCTTGTTGTCGAAATAGGAATAGAGACCGCCCATGCTGAGACCGGACGCTTGCGCCAGGTCGCGCAGGCTGGTGGCGTGGAAGCCCTGCTTGTTCGAAAGCTTCAGCGTCGCCTCGATGATGCGCGCGAGATTGGCGACGGCGACATGCGGTTTCTGCACGCGCACGGTGTCGCGATGCCGGTCGAGGATGCGCGCACACAGCGCCTCCGTCGAGAATGCGGCCGTCCACTGCCTTTGCCCCGCGAAATTCAACCTGCCTCCCACCGCCTGCGACCTGTGGCGTGCGCCATCTGCCGTCGAAATAGCAGCAATTGCCTGGTTGCAAAAGGGGAGGCAGGCGAATAAAGAAAACGAGCGCTCGCTCGATTTTTGAGGTGATCACCTGATGCTGTTCGAAGATATCAAGGAAAAGACCGCCCTCATCACCGGCGCCTCCGGCGGCCTCGGCCTGCATTTCGCCGAGCTGCTCGCAAACCATGGCGTCAGCGTCACGCTCGCCGCGCGCCGCGGCGCTGCGCTGGACGACGCTTGCGCCAGCATCGCTGCTTCCGGCGGGAAGGCCAGCGCGATCCAGATGGACGTGACCGACAGCGCCTCGGTGGCTGCGGCGCTGGCTGGCAAAAGCTTCGACATCCTGATCAACAATGCCGGCATCTCGGGGGCGTCCCGCGCGCTCGACCTCGACGAGGCCGAATGGGACCGGGTGCTGGACACCAATCTCAAGGGCGTCTTTGTCGTTTCCCAGGCGGTGGCGCGCGGCATGAAGGCTTCGGGCCGGGGTGGGGCGATCGTCAACATTGCCTCGATCCTGGGACATCGCGTTGCCGGCAATCTCAGCGCCTATGCCGCGTCCAAAGCCGGCGTGATCCAGCTGACCAAGGCGCTGGCGCTCGAATGGGCGCGCGAGGGCATCCGGGTCAACGCGCTATGCCCCGGCTATATCGAGACAGACATCAACCGCGAGTTCTTTACCTCCCCAGCCGGGCTTGACCTCATCAAGCGCATCCCGCAGCGCCGCCTCGGCCATCCGCGAGAACTCGACGGCGCGCTGCTGCTGCTTGCTTCCGCCGCCGGCAGCTACATCACCGGCTCGTCGATCGAGGTCGATGGCGGCCATCTCGTTTCGTCACTGTGAGGCCATCATGAATTTCGAAATTCCCGCCAGCGTCGAAGAATACCGTAGCCGCATCGCAGCGTTTGTCGCGCGCGAGATCCTGCCGCTGGAGGCCGACAAGGCGTCTTATGACGCGCATGGCAACATCGCCCTGCCGTTGCTCGACACACTTCGCGCCAAGGCCAGGGCCGCCGGTCTGTGGTGTCTGCAGCTCAAGCCTGAAACTGGCGGTGCCGGACTTGGCAAGATGGGCATGGCGGTCTGCTACGAGGAGATGAACCGCTCGATCTTCGGCCCGGTGGTGTTCAATTCTGCCGCGCCCGACGACGGCAACATGATGGTTCTGGAGGCGCTGGGCACGCCCGACCAGAAGGAAAAATGGCTGAAGCCGATCGTCGAGGGCAAGGTACGCTCGGCATTCGCCATGACCGAACCGCATCCTGGCGGTGGCTCCGATCCATCGATGATCGCCACCCGCGCCGAGAAACGCGGCGACAAATATGTCGTCAGCGGCCGCAAGTGGTTCATCACCGGCGCCGAGGACGCCAGCCACTTCATCCTGATCGCCCGTACCTCCGACGATCCGAAGCAGGGATTGTCGGCATTGATGTTTCACCGGGATCAGCCGGGCTGGTCCATCAAGCGCCGCATCGAGATCATGGGGCCGGAGGAGCATGGCGGCCATTGCGAGCTTGAATTCGACGGGCTGGAAATCCCCGTCGAAAATATGCTCGCCGGCGAGGGCAGGGGCATGAAGGTGACACAGGTGCGGCTCGGGCCGGCCCGGCTCACCCACTGCATGCGCTGGCTCGGCCTGTCCAAGCGTTGCGTCGAGATCGCGCGGGCCTATGCCTCCGAGCGCTACGGTTTCGGCGTCTGCCTCGCCGATCGCGAGAGCATCCAGCTCAAGCTCGGCGACCTCGCCATGCGCATCGAGATCGGCCGCCTGCTGGTGATGAAGGCGGCTTGGGAACTCGACGGGGGCGGCTTCGCCCGCAAGGAAGTGTCGATGGCCAAAGTGCAGGTCGCCAATGTGCTGCACGACGCCGCCGACGTGGCGATCCAGATCAATGGTGCCCGGGGTTATTCCAAGGATACCGTGCTCGAATGGATTTATCGCTATGCCCGCCAGGCGCGGCTGGTCGACGGCGCTGACGAAGTGCACAAGATGGTGCTGAACCGCTCCCTCAATGAGGAAGGTCCTGGTTTCTGGCGCTGGAACGTCGAAGGCGAGGCATAGCGCTTTGATGGCCCAGGATGACAAGGCGCAGGACGCCATGAATGCAGACTTCGATCCGGCAGCGCTCGAGGCGTTTCTCGGCGGGCGCTTCGGCGAGGGCCAAATGACGCTCGAACGCATCGGTGGCGGCCAGTCCAATCCGACCTATTTCGTCGATTTCGGTGCCCGCCGCATGGTGTTGCGCAAGAAGCCGGCCGGGCCGATCCTGCGCGGGGCGCATGCCATCGACCGCGAGTTCCGCGTGCTGGAAGCGCTGGCGCCGACCAGTGCGCCTGTGCCGAAGCCGGTGCTCTACCACGATGGGGACGCGCCGCTTGGCACGCCGTTCTACCTCATGGAGCGCCTCGAAGGTCGCGTTTTCCATGACTGCTCGCTGCCGGGCCTTTCACCCGACGAGCGGCGTGGCATCTATCTCGGCATGGCCGAGGCGATGGCCAAACTGCATGCGGTGCGGCCAGACGAGGTCGGCCTCGGCGACTACGGCAAGCCGGGCAATTATTTCGAACGCCAGATCGGTCGCTGGACAAGGCAACTCAGGGAATCGCCAGGCGAACGTATCCCTGTCCTGGAGGCGGTGGCCGACTGGCTGCCGCAGAACATGCCGGCGGACGATGGGCGCGTGTCGATCGCGCATGGCGATTTCCGGCTCGGCAACCTGCTGTTTCATCCCGAAAAGCCCGAGGTGATCGGTATCCTCGACTGGGAGTTGTCAACGCTCGGCCACCCGCTTGCCGATCTCGGCTTCTGCTCGATGACCTGGCATTGCTCGCCTGACGAATATGGTGGCATCCTTGGTCTCGACATTGCGGCGCTCGGCATTCCGAGCCAACGCGAATTCCTCGACCATTATTTCGCGCATGCGGCGCCGACCGCGCCGCTCGAACGCTTCCACCTGGTCTTTTCGCTGTTTCGTTTTGCCGTGATCTTTGTCGGCATTGCCGATCGGGCGCGCGCCGGCAACGCGGCTTCGAACAATGCCGCTGATGTCGCCCCGCTGGCCGGCCGCTTCGCTGAGAGGGCCATGGAAATCATCGGTGGCGCCCGGCCCTGGTGACAGGACACTGAAAGCCGCCGCCCTGACGCAGCGTTGATCGGACCGTAGTAGGCACTTTCCGACCTGGCGGCTCTGGCCCCTCATGCCGGGTGAGGCGGCATCGAACCGAGGCCGCCTCGAAATCCGCGTCAGGTTTGATGCACGCGGGTCAACCAACCCTGCTCCAAGGCAGTCTGGCCGATCACCGCATCGAAGTAGCCGCGCTGCAGGTCCGCTGTCATCGGCCCTCGGGAGCCATCGCCGATCGATATGCCGTCAACGTCGACCACCGGCAGCACTTCCGCGGCCGAACCGACCAGGAAGATCTCCCGGGCAGTGTAAAGTTCTGTCTTGTCGACGGGCCTTTCGGTCACCTGGATTCCCGCTTCCCGCGCCAGATGCAAGATCGTGTCGCGAGTGATGCTTTCGAGAATGCCGCTCGTCACATCTGGTGTGATGAGTTCGTCGCGGCGGCGCAGAAAGATGCAGGCTCCGGGCGACTCCGCGACGGTGCCGGCGTTGTTGAGGAGGATCGCGTCGTCATAGCCATCATGCCTGGCCTGGAGCCTGGCAAGACGGCTGTTGACATAATTGCCGCTCGTCTTGATGCGCGGCGGCATGGAACCATCGGAAATGCGCGTCCATGCGCTGACCTGACAGCGGATGCCGGTCTGGGTCTTGCTGCTTCGCGCGAGAGGCAGTGCAGAAATTGCGTAGCTGACAGGACCAGGGACAATGTGTTCGCCCTTGCCGTCGAGATAGGCGATCGCGCGAATGTGCACGGGCTCGCGGACATTGTTGCGCCGCAAAAGCTCGATCGTCCGGTCGTTGATCTCGTCGGCCGAGAAAGTCGGTTCGAACCTCAGCAGCTTCATCGATTGAAACAGCCGTTCGGTATGTTCCTGGAGGCGAAAAGCGAAGAGCTCCTGATCGCTATCGCTCCAATACGCGCACAGCCCTTCAAAGGCAGCCAAGCCATACTTGACGGCAGGCGACATCACATGCGTGACGGCCTCCTCATATCCAATGAGCTTGCCATTCTGGACGATATAATTTGGAAGCGGCTCGGGCACTTTTTTCTCCGAAAATTTAGGTCAGTTCGGTGGTCGCCGGTGAGGCTCCCTGGCGACGGGGCCGAACGCGCTGCGTCGCCGTTCAAATCGGGAGCAGACGATGTCGTCGACTGCTCCCAAGACGTCATTGTGGGCTTTGGCGTGGCGGCAGGGGCCCGGTGGAATGCCTCCGGGCCGGGCGGCCGGTCGGCGCCAGCCTATTGCGCTTCAAGCCGCTTGCGAACGTCGAGGCCGACACCCTTGTTGACGAACTGGTCGGTGACGACCGTCTCAAGGTCAACTTCGCCGGGCTTGTAGAGGCCGACTTCCATCAGGTCGTCAAACCAGCTGGCAAAGCGCTTCAGGTCGATCGCGCCGAGGCCCACTTTCAGCGTGTCGCCGCCGTCAACGAGGCCGAGACGCTGGATCTCGGCGATTTCCGCATCGAGCTTTGCGTCCGTCATTTCCGGATTGTCTTTCTTGATCAGTGCATTGGCCTGCTTGCGGTCGCCATAGAGATAGTTGTTCCATCCGATGATCGAAGCATCGATGAAGCGCTGCACCAGGTCGGGGTTCTTTTCGATGATTTCCCGACGCGTCTCGATGATGTTCGAATAGCCGGACCAGCCATAGTCGGCGAGCAGGAATACGTCCGGCTTGAATGTGTCGATGTAGAGGGGTTCCGCAGTGGCATAGGCTTGCTGGACGGCTTCCGGGTCGGCAAGGAACGGCGCCAGCGTGAAGCTATACGCCTTCACCTGGTCGTCGCTGAGACCAAACTTGTGCTTCACCCATGGCCAGTACGTGAACTGGGCAGCTCGGGCCACATAGATCGTCCGGGCCCGGCGCATATCGGCGAGATCCTTGTACTTGCCCGGATGAGCCATCAGCGTCGTCGGATCTCTTTGGAAGAAGGCCGCCACCATCGCCGTCGGTATCTTCTGGCGGCTGTTTTCCAGTGCCAACTGCGGCACCGAAAGCAGAAAGTCGACCTTGCCGGCAGACAGCAGGCTACGGGTGTTTATCTGCGGCCCGCCCTGCACGATCCTGACATCGAGACCGTACTGCTTGTATGTTCCGTCGGCGAGCGCCTGATAAAACCCGGCGTGGCCACCCTGAGCTTTCCAGTTGGTCGCGAAGGCGATCTCCTCCTGCGCTCCGGCCTTGAGGCTCGATCCCATCAGGCCGACAGCAAGAGACAAGACCAGCCCCAGTTGCTTCAGCGCAACCTTGATCCTTGATTTCACGTCATTTCCTCCCATTGGTCCTGGCACGACTGGGCAGCCTTGCCGGACAGGTTTCAGTTCACCGGATGCGGGGTTTCTGAATCAGAAGCCTGCTCCGCCGCGGTCATCGAGCTTTTGCGAGCAAGCGGCCGACCTTCGGCACCCCAACCGCGACGGCGGAAGCGAACCGTTCAGCCGATTGACGATTGCGGCAGGATCGCGCTCTCCCCTCCTGCCTGCATTGCGAAAGCGTCACGCCTCCTCCATGACCTTTCCAATCGTAAAGTATCTTGCCATGCGATCAGTTTGCGAGTCAATGCGTTCGTGATCTGTGATCATACCCAGGAGGAAACAATCTCGGGAATGGGTCGTATGCACGAACGGGCTTGGTTTGCCGTGGCGCAAGACTTTGAATTTGAAAGGTATTAATGGGAAAAGCGCCGGTGATGCCGGGCTTTCGAGCTCGGGAGGTCGCGAGCTCTGTCGTCTCCGGCAATTTCGGCGCGATGTCCAATTGTGCTCGCCGCACGGCATGCATTGGGTCTCGCCTGCGTGCACGGGCCGGCGATTTTTCATAGCGGCAGTATCCAGCCTCTATCCGAGGCTGGTTCAGGCTAGCGCTGTCTCGATCAGGCCGCCCGTGTCAGGCGCTGTATTGCCTGATCAGATCCGTCAGCCTGTCGATGTCGGCATCGGCGGTCCCAAATGAACAAATGAAGCGCACGAGCACTTCGTCATCAGCCGGCCGGTCGGCAGGGAGCAGGCATTTCGCATCCCAGAGATGATAGCGGGCGCCCGCTGCACGAAGCGCCGCGTCCATTCCCCGTGGAAGGGTTGCGAAAACGACATTCGCCTCTGTCGCCCAGGGGAGCCGCACAGTGGGCATCTCGGCCAGCCGCGCGGCTAGCCGCTCCGCAGCGCGATTGGCATGACGGGCAAGGTCGAGCCAATGGTCGTCGGCGAGATAGGCGGCCATCTGTGCACCAAGAAAACGGCCTTTCGACAGTGTCTGGCCGCCCTTCTTGCGGCGAAAAGCAAAATCGGCAGCCTTGGACATGTCGAAGAACACGATGGCTTCGCAGGCGAGGGCGCCGTTTTTCGTCGCCCCCAGCGAAAGAACATCGATGCCGGCTTTCCACGTGATCTCTGCCGGTGCCGTGTCGAGGGCTGCGACGGCGTTAGCGAACCGCGCTCCGTCCATGTGGACACTCATTCCGGCATCATGTGCGAGATCGGCAATCGAACGTATCTCGCTCGGACGGTAGACGGTTCCGGATTCCGTCGCCTGCGAGATCGACAGCGCACCCGGCTGTACCTGCCTGGCGACATCTGGCGGGAACTGCTGCAACCTGGATGCGAGCGCTTGAGGGTCCATCTTGCCGGCTGGTCCGGCAATGCCGACCAGCTTGCCGCCATTGGTGAAGAATTCCGGCGCCCCGCACTCGCTGTCGATCAGGTGGGCATTGTCGTGACAAAAAACGGCTCTGGAGGGCGGAGAAATAGCCGACACCGCAAGTGCATTGCTGACAGTCCCAGTCGTGACAAAAAAGACAGCCACGTCGCATCCAAAAACATCTGCGATGGCGGCTTCGGCTCGTTTCGTCCAGATGTCACCGCCGTACGGGGACTGATCGCCATCGTTGCTTTCGACGATCGCCTTCAGAATATTCGGACTGGCGCCAGAGGTGTTGTCGCTAAGAAAATTCATTACTTAAAAATCCGGAATGGTCGAGATTGGGCGTTCGACAACAGGTTATGTCGCGCAGGTCCGCGCACATCTATTGAAAAAACGCGCGTGTCTTTGTCGGCATCAGGCCGGCTCTGGCAAGTTTGTCCAAAGTTGATTTGAACCAAGTATAAACTCGCCGGATGACCTGATGTCGGCAACCACGGCGGCTCGCGCGGCGTTCCCGTCCTGATTGATGATCGCTTCGACGAGGCGGGCGTGATGCGTCTCCGCGTTTCCGCTCGCGAGCCGCTGGGACGCCCGCAGGTCCAGGTTGATCACCGGTCCCACCTTGAGCCACAGACCTTCGATGATGGAGACGAGAATTGGCGATCCGGCGGCTTCATAGACGGCAAAATGCAGTTCCTTGTTCAACTGCAGCGAACTGTCCACTTCGGAATCGCCTTTGCCAACGGCGTCGCGGAAATCCTTGTCGTAGTCCAATATCAGCTTGAGATCGCGGCTGGTTCGATGCGCGGCAGCTTCGGCCGCAGCAAACCCCTCGATCTCGGTCCGGATGCGCAGCAGCTCCTCGAACTTTGCCCTTGTCATCAACGGGACGCTTATGGCCCTGTTGGGCAGAAGGGAGAGGGCGCCTTCGGCCACGAGGCGCGTGACAGCTTCCCTCACCGGCATGATCGATACGCCCAATGCCTCGGCCACGGACCTCAGTGAAAGCTTCTCGTTCGGCGCAAGCTTTCCCGACATGATGAGCTGTCTAAGCTTGAGATAGGCACGCTCGCCGAGCGTGACGCGCTCCAATTGCCCCATCTGGGTCAGGGCGGTGTCGGTCTGTTCCAAAATCGGTACTCGCAGGTTTTTTGGGCGGGCAATCCTTGCAACGTTATCCGTAATCACCTGATCACAGCAAGTGGGCGTGCGTCGCGCATTGCGGTTGTTGTGGGTTCGGCGCGCTGAACAGCGCAATCACCGATCGCACCCCAACTTGCAATCGCGGCGACAACTGTCCTGCCATGTGCAGGCCGGATGTGCGTCGCGATTTTTCCTAGACAGGGTGTCGACGATGCGTTAGTCGTGATCTGTGATCACAGATTAATTCAGGTGTGTCGAGGAAAAAGGGCGTTTCATGCGGTCAGTTGGCATAGTCGGCGCCGGGCTTATCGGCCGATCCTGGGCCGTGGTGTTCGCCAGGGCCGGCTGGTCGGTGAACCTGTTCGACAGCGACCTACGCAGTCTCGAGGCGGCGGCAGGCGCCATCGGAAAGATCATCGAGGAGGACGGACTCTCCGAGGTGTCCGGCGTGGTTCGGCTGTCGGCCTCGCTTGAAGAAGCGGTCGATGGTGTTTGCCTTGTCCAGGAATGCGGACCCGAGGCAGCCGACAAGAAGAGAGAGCTGTTTGCGAAGATCGACGCGGTCGCTTCAAGCGATGTCATTCTCGCGTCGTCGACCTCGACGATCATGCCCTCGGCATTTGCCAGCGGCTTGCCGGGCCGTCATCGATGCCTTGTCGCGCATCCGGTCAATCCCCCGCATCTGATCCCGGTGGTCGAGCTCTGCGGCGGCGAATGGACGGATTTCGAAGTCATTTCACGGGCGGGCGAGTTCTACCGGGATGTCGGTCAGGTTCCTGTTGTCGTCAGGCGCGAGGTGCAGGGATTTGTCCTCAACCGCCTTCAGGCAGCGCTGCTGGCCGAGGCGCTGCGTCTTGTCGGCGATGGTGTGATCAGCGCCCACGATCTCGACAGGACGGTTTCGGACGGCCTGGGCCTTCGCTGGTCGTTCATGGGGCCGCTGGCGACGATCGAACTCAACGCGCCCGGTGGCATCGGCGACTACCTCCAGCGCTACGGCGGAATATTTCGGGAAATCACCGCCGCGCCGCCGCCTTCGTCGGTGTGGGACGCCGGTAACGTCGAGCGTGTTGTTGAAAGCTGGGGCCTGCCGCCCACCCCCGACATGATTACTGCCAAGAGCGAGTGGCGTGACCGCCGCCTGCAGGCCCTTGGCGATCACAAGAAGCAGCAAGATCCGACAACCAATCGTTGAGAGCCATGGCCATTTCCAACAAAGTCATCATCACCTGTGCCGTGACCGGCGCTATTCACACGCCTTCGATGTCGCCGCACCTTCCGGTGTCGCCCGAGGAGATCGCGGAAGCCGCGATCGGCGCCGCGGAAGCCGGCGCTGCGATCGTGCATCTGCATGCCCGCGATCCGATAACCGGAAAGCCGGATCAGACGCCTGAAGGATTCGAGCCCTTCCTGAAAGTGGTCAAGCAGCGTTCGGACTGCGTGATCAACATCACCACCGGCGGTGCACCGTGGATGAAAGTGGAAGAGCGGATCAAGCCGGCAGCGGTATACAAGCCGGAGGTTGCGTCGCTGAACATGGGCTCGTTCAATTTCGGGCTGTTCCCGATGCTTGATCGTTTCAAGGAGTTCAAGCACGACTGGGAACGAGAGGCGCTGGAATCCTCCAGGGACCTGATTTTCCGAAATACCTTCAAGGACATCGAGTACGCGCTCCGCTCCCTGGGCGAGGCCGAAACCCGCTTCGAGTTCGAGTGCTATGACACCGGCCACCTCTACAACCTGCATTACTTCCTGCAGCGCGGCCTGGTGAAGCCGCCGCTGTTCATCCAGACGGTGTTTGGCATCTTGGGTGGCATCGGCCCCCATCCGGAAGATGTGCTGCATATGAAGCGCACGGCCGATCGGTTGTTTGGCGACCAGTACAAATGGTCGGTGCTGGGCGCTGGACGCAACCAGATGCCCATCGCTGCGATGGCAGCCGCGATGGGCGGAAACGTCCGTGTCGGCCTGGAGGATTCGCTGTGGATCGGCCCCGGCCAGTTGGCCAAGACGAATGCACAGCAGGTTTCGCGTGCGCGCCAGATCATCGAGGGGCTCGGCCTCGAGATCGCGACGGCGCAGGAGGCGCGCGAGATACTGGCGCTGAAGGGCGGAGACAAGGTCGCCTTCTAGTCTAGCCGCAGAAGGCGGCCGGAAGCGCGAGGAGGCGCGGCAGGACGATGCTGGCCATGGACCAGCGTCGCGCTGCCGGACTGGCAAGCATGAACTGAATTCTGCCGGGGCTCAAATTGGCCCCAACGACTTTGCTGCATGGAGGATGACAATGATTGACAACAACCTGTTCGAACGTGGTGTCGCCAAGCGAAAGGCGACGCTAGGCGAACGCTACGTGGCCGCCAATTTGACGGACGCCGACGACTTCACCCGGCCATTTCAGGAAGCGATGACGGCATGGGCCTGGGGGTTTGGCTGGAGCGACGACGCCATCGACGTTAAAACCCGCAGCCTGATGAATCTGGCCATGATCGGCGCCCTCGGACAGATGCATGAATGGGAAGTCCATTGCCGGGCGGCCCTCAACGCCAACGGCGTGACGAAGGAACAGGTGAGGGCGGCGATCCATGTGGTAGCCATCTATTGCGGCGTTCCGCGAGCCCTCGAATGCTTCCGTGTTGCCCAGCAGGTACTCGCCGAACAAGCGGCAGACTGAGGTGCCGCAAACGTAAAATGTCGAGCTGACCAATACGGAGAGCGACGATGGATCTCGGGCTGAAGGGACTGCGTGTCATTGTTACCGCAGGTGCTGGCGGGATAGGGCTGAAGATCGCCAAGGCCTTCCTCGACGAGGGCGCCTATGTGCATATCTGCGACGTCGATCGCGACGGCCTGGCGAATGTGAGGCAGCTGCATCGCAGGCTGACGGCATCCTATTGCGATGTTTCCGACCGGGCTTCTGTTGCCGAATTCTTCGCCGATGCGGTCAAGCAGCTCGGCGGCATAGATTGCCTGGTCAACAATGCCGGCATCGCCGGACCGGTGGGGCGCGTCGACGAGATCACGCCCGAGGAATGGGACAGGACCCTGGACGTCAACACGACCGGGCAGTTCAATTGCGTTCGTCTTGCCATCCCGCATTTGCAGTCGAGCGAGAACCCGAGCATCATCAACATGTCCTCTGCGGCGGGCAGGCTGGGGTTTCAATTGAGGACACCCTATGCCGCGTCGAAATGGGCGGTCGTGGGGTTTACGAAATCCCTGGCGATGGAACTGGGCAGCCTGGGGATTCGCGTCAACGCAATCCTGCCAGGTATCGTTTCCGGCGAAAGACAGGATGCGGTTCTCGCCCAGAAGGCGGAGCTTCGCGGCATCAGTTTCGAGGAAATGAAGCAGGACGCCTTGAAGTGCGCGTCGATCGCGGAATTTGTTTCACCCCGGCAGATTGCGGACACCATTGTCTGCCTGGCGTCGCTGCGGTTTCGAACAACAACGGGCCAAGCCATAGCCGTCGATGGCGACCTTCAGATGCTCAGCTAGAGGTACGGGCATGGTTGCCGCGGCAGACCAGACGGAGTGCACCTGGCGCATTCCATAGGCATCCATCATCGATGCCTGTCCAACTGCCGCAGCCCATGCCCCATATCGGCGGCCGGAAGGACCGGCCGCCGATATGCTTTGACTGCTCATTGCAGCGCCAGGCCTGAAAGGTCGTCAAGTTCTGCGTAGGATGGCAGCGGCGCGTCGATGGGGGCGCCGTGCCGGACAACGATGCGGTTGCCTTCAGGACGCGACAGCAGTTCTGACCATGTGCGGCCCTCGAACAGGGTGAAATCGCCGGACTGTCCTTCGGCGATCACACCTTTGCCGTCGAGACGCATGATTGCAGCCGGCGTAGCCGATACCGCCCTCGGCCAGTCTCCCACCTGATGATCGAGGTGCAGGATGCGGGTCCCCATCCGATAGGTTTCCATCATGTCGAGGTCGCCATAGGCATAGAACGGATCGCGCGTGTTGTCGGAAGCCAGTGCCACGGCAATGCCGCGCTGCTTCATTTCATGCAACAGCGTGACGCCGCGCCAGCGTGGCGTGGTGCCGTCGTTGCGACGGTCCTGCAGATAGAGATTGCACATCGGCAGTGAAACCACTGCCACTCCAGCCAATGCGATCTTGTCGAGCGTCTCATCGACCGCCGCATGGTCTTGTCTCGCCAGCGAGCAGCAATGCCCAACAAGTACCTTTCCGGAAAAGCGAGACCGAAGCGCGGCCTCGGCGATGCGACGTAGGGCGTCTGCCGAGGGATCGGCAGTTTCGTCGGCATGGAAATCGAGGTCCATTCCGAAGCGGGTGGCCGTGGCAAACATCCGGTCGAGCAGCATGTCGAGGTCCGGCGTGGGGAATGCCACTGCGCCGAGCATGCCGCCAGCGGCGGCAACACGCCGGGCGATGTCTTCGAGTGCGACCTGATCGCGTGCCAGATCGATGCCGAACAGGCAGGCGGCCTGCAGTTCGATGCGTCCGCGCCATTGGTCGCGCAATTCCTGGAACACCGGCCACGAGATCGCATCTTGTGGCGGCTTGGAATCGAGATGCGTGCGGATTGCAATGGTGCCGTAGTGGTAAGCACATCGGAGCGCGAAATCCATGCGTCGCGCTACATCTTCATGCGACCAATTTTGCGTGCGGTCGGAAATGGTGGCGGTCATGGCGCCGGCGAATGAACCATCCGCCCCAGGCGTTCGCGGCAGGATATGGCCCTTGTCGAGATGCGTGTGGCAGTCGACGAATGCGGGCAAGGCAACCCTTCCGCCGGCATCGATCGAAAGAGTGCCAGCGTCGGCAGCAACACAGCCCGTAGGGTTTGTCGCTGCGATCTTGCCATTCTCTATCGTTACATCGGTGAGCATGAATTCCGCATCAGCCGCCGTGGATCCCGTGGTTATCAGGGCCGAACAAAGCCGCAAGTTGCGAAGTACATAGCGCCCATGGCGTGCACCGTCGGCTAGCGCCTCGCGCAACGATTGGCGATCTGGGGTGGGGCGGGTCATCAAGTCATCCATTCGCTGGGGGTTGTCATTCGTGAGGGGCGCGAACGACAGCCGCGCCTTGCTGGCCTGCAAAAAGGGCATGCGCGGCAACATTTCACGGCTCGGTCGTTTGCAGTTTGCAATAGAATCGAGTAGGTCAATATCTGTGATCACAGATATCAGTTTAAGCTGGCGAAGAGTCAATGCAACCATGCGGATCTGACGCAAGAGGCGGTTTGGCGCATGCCTAAATCGGGAGAGATGCCGATGTCCGTTGAAACGCCGCTGTGGGTGCCTTCCGCCAAGCAGGTCGCGGAAGCGCCGTTGACGGCGTTCATGGCCGAGGTGTCTGCCCGCGCCGGGCGTGCATTCTCCAGCTATGCCGAACTGCACGCCTGGTCGGTGGACGAGCGCGAGGCGTTCTGGGACCTGGTCTGGGACTTCTGCGGCATCGTCGGCGACAAGGGCGGCCGCGTGCTGGTCGACGGCGACAAGATGCCGGGCGCCGCCTTCTTCCCCGATGCGCGGCTGAACTTCGCCGAGAACCTGCTGCGCGGATCGGGCTCCGGCGAGGCGATCGTCTTTCGCGGCGAAGACAAGGTCGAGCGGCGGCTGTCCTGGGACGAGCTGGCGGCCCTGGTGTCGAAGCTGCAGCAGCTGTTCGTTTCGCTCGGCGTCACAAAAGGCGACCGGATCGCTGCGATGATGCCGAACATGCCCGAGACGGTGGCGGCGATGCTGGCAGCCGCCTCGATCGGGGCGGTGTGGTCGTCATGCTCGCCCGATTTCGGCGCACAGGGCGTGCTCGACCGCTTCGGCCAGATCGAACCGAAAGTCTTCATCGTGCCCGACGGCTACTGGTATGCCGGCAAGCACATCGAAGTCGGCGAGAAGGTCGCAGCGGTGGCCGCAAAGCTGACGACCGTGAGCAAGGTGCTGGTGGTCGACTATCTCGGCACGGCCAGCGACGTGGCCTCGTCCATCGCCAAGGCCGAGGCGCTGGAGGATGCCCTGGCGCCGTTTCCGGCCAGGCCGGTGACGTTTGAGCCGCTGCCGTTTTCGCACCCGCTCTACATCCTGTTTTCCTCGGGCACGACCGGCATTCCCAAATGCATCGTCCATTCGGCCGGCGGCACGCTGATCCAGCATGTCAAGGAATTGCGCCTGCATGCGGGGCTGAAAGCCGGCGACCGGCTGTTCTACTTCACCACCTGCGGCTGGATGATGTGGAACTGGCTGGTCTCGGGGCTGGCCGCGGAGGCGACGCTGCTGCTTTATGACGGCTCGCCGTTCCATCCCGACGGCAACGTTTTGTTCGACTTCGCCCAAGCCGAGAAGATGACCTATTTCGGCACCTCGGCGAAATTTATCGATTCGGTGCGCAAGGCCGGCCTGAGACCGATCGACAGCCACGACCTCACCTCCGTGCGCACCATCTCGTCGACCGGCTCGCCTTTGTCGCCGGAGTGCTTTGCCTTCGTCTATGACGGCATCAAGAAGGATGTGCACCTCGCCTCGATCTCCGGCGGCACCGACATCGTCTCGTGCTTCGTGCTCGGCGTGCCGACCGAGCCGGTGTGGACGGGCGAGATCCAGGGCGCGGGCCTCGGCCTTGCCGTCGAGGTCTGGGACGACGACGGCCAGCCGGTGCGCGAGGAAAAGGGCGAACTGGTCTGCGCCAGGGCATTCCCGGCGATGCCGATCGGCTTCTGGAACGATGCCGACGGCGCCAAATACCACGCCGCCTATTTCGAGCGCTTCGACAATGTCTGGTGCCATGGCGACTTCGCCGAATGGACAGCCCATGGCGGCATGATCATCCATGGCCGCTCGGATGCGACGCTCAATCCGGGCGGGGTGCGCATCGGCACCGCCGAGATCTACAACCAGGTCGAGCAGATGCCGGAGATCGCCGAGGCGATCTGCATCGGCCAGGACTGGCAGGACGACGTGCGCGTCGTGCTGTTCGTCCGCCTCGCCCCGGGCGTTTCGCTGGACGCGGAGCTGGAAAAGCGCATCCGCACCAAAATCCGCACCGGTGCCAGCCCGCGCCACGTGCCGGCGAAGATCGTCGCCGTCGCCGACATCCCGCGCACCAAGTCGGGCAAGATCACCGAACTCGCCGTCCGCGACATCGTCCATGGCCGACCCGTCAAGAACCAGGAAGCGCTGGCAAACCCCGAAGCGCTCGAGCTCTACGTTGGGCTGGGAGCGCTTGCAACATGACGCAGGCGTCAGAGCCTCAAGACACGATGGCGGCGGTCCTCAGCGAGAAGGCTGGCGGGCCAGAAACGCTCGCATTGAGGCGCGTGCCTATACCTGAGCCCGCGCCCGGCCAGGTGCGCATCCGGGTTCGGGCAGTCGGGATCAATTATCCGGATTTGCTGATTATCGACGACCGCTATCAATACAGGCCCGAGCGTCCATTCTCTCCGGGTGCCGAAGTCTCAGGAATTGTCGAGGCGGTCGGCGAAGCCGTGAGTTGGCCTTGCGTCGGCGACCGGGTCATGGCGATGCTCGGCTGGGGCGGCATGGCAGAATATGTCTGCGTCGACGCTGCTCGTTGTTCGCCCATTCCCGACAGCATGCCATACGACGACGCCGCAGCCTTCCTGATGGCCTACTGCACGGCGTATCACGCCTTGCGCGACCGCTCGACACTGCGTCAGGGCGAAACCCTGCTGGTGCTGGGAGCCGGCGGAGGCGTGGGGCTGGCGGCGGTCGAACTCGGCAAGGCCCTGGGCGCCAAAGTCGTCGCGGCTGCCTCAACCGAAGAGAAGCTGGGGATCGCCCGGTCGCTTGGGGCGGATGAGACCGTGCTCTATCCGCGCGGCGAACTGGGGCGCGAGGGCCAGAAACGCCTGGCCGGCTTGTTCAAGGCTGCCTGCGGCCCGGATGGTGCGTCGGTCGTGTACGATGCCGTCGGGGGAGAATATGCCGAGCCGGCCATGCGGTCGATTGGCTGGCAGGGCCGTTACCTGGTCGTAGGCTTTGCGGCGGGTGTGCCAAGTCTTCCCCTCAACCTGCCGCTGCTGAAAGGTTGCGACGTGAGGGGCGTATTTTGGGGCGCGGCGATGGAGCGTGATCCGCAGCGGCATCATGAATCCGTCGCCGAACTGACTGATCTTTATGTCCGCAGGAAGATCAAGCCGTCGATTCAGAGGCGGTTCCGTCTTGAAGAAGCCGGGCTCGCCTTGAAGGCGCTTGCAGCGCGGGAAGTGCCCGGAAAAATCGTCTTGTCGATGTGATTGGGGTGGCGCTGGCTATCGTGCCAAGGCGCCGGCCCGAGAGGGGGGAGAATATCAATGCGTCTGGAACCATATCTGTCGGCGCGCCCGGCGAACTGCGTTGCGCTTACGCCGGTGGATTTCCTGCTTCGATCGGTCGACGTTTTTCCGACGCGTCCGGCGGTTGCCTGGCGCGACAGACGTTGGACTTATCGCGAGTTTGCCCGGATGGTCGGCCGGCTATGCCGTTTCTTGAAAGAGCGAGGCGTGCAGGCAGGAGACGTCGTCTCCGTCATGGCCGGCAACCGGCCCGAGATGCTTGCCGCGCATTATGCCGTGCCGATGATCGGGGCGGTTCTCAACACCGTCAACACGCGGCTCGATGCCGACGCCGTCGGCTTCATTCTCAACCATGCCGAAAGCCGAATGGTTCTTAGCGATGCCGCGAGCCGTGACGTCGCCAGCCTGGCCGCGAAGGCCAAAAACGTTCAATGCGTCGTTTTCGCCGACGATGGCGAACGGCATGCCAGCCTGGATGTGCTCGACCTTCTCGCCGACGACGGCATCGACATAGCGCTCGAGAACTCGGACGTCGTCGACGAATGGCAGCCCATCAGCCTGAACTACACGTCAGGAACCACGGGCGACCCGAAGGGTGTGGTTTGCCATCATCGCGGCGCCTACCTCAATTCGATCGGCAATGTCTTGGCCCTCGGGCTCAATTCGCGTTCCGCCTATCTGTGGACGCTGCCGATGTTCCATTGCAACGGGTGGTGCCACACCTGGGCCGTCACGGCGGCCGGTGCGCTGCATGTCTGCCTCGACAAGGTCGACCCGGGCGTTGTCTTTGCCGAGATAGCAAGACATGGCGTCACGCACATGTCCTGCGCGCCGGTCGTGCTCTACATGCTTCTCAATCACCCGGCGCGAGAAGGTCACGACCCGGCGCGGCGCGTCAATGTCGCCATGGGTGGGGCGGCTCCGACCAGCACCTTGATCAATGAACTCGATGCGTTGGGTTTTGACCTCACGCACCTGTACGGTCTTACTGAATCTTTCGGGCCGGTGACCATGCAGACGCTCGCCGAACACCAGAACTCGATCGATGCGGCGGCGAAAGCCGTCGAACTGTCGAAGCAGGGCGTAAGGCACATTTCGGCCAGTCGCGTTCGCGTCCTTGATGACGCGGCGAAGGACGTGCCGGCGGATGGCGTGACGCTCGGAGAGATCGTGCTGGCGGGCAACACCGTGATGGCCGGTTATTATCGTGATGCCGAGGCGACCGCCGCAGCCTTCCTCAACGACGTATTCCATACGGGAGACATGGCGGTCCGTCATTTGGACGGCAGCATCGAGATCAAGGACCGCTCGAAAGACATTATCATTTCTGGCGGCGAAAACATTTCGAGCATCGAGATCGAGAACGCGCTGCATCAGCATCCGGCCGTCCTGCTTGCTGCAGTGGTCGCCGCACCCGATCCCAAATGGGGCGAAACGCCCTATGCATTCATCGAGGTGAGGCCGAATGCCGGGGTCAATTCCGAAGAGTTGAAGGCATATTGCCGAGAAAGATTGGCGCCATACAAAACGCCGCGTCACTTCAGTTTCGGTGAACTGCCAAAGACCGGCACGGGAAAAGTGCAGAAGTTCATGCTTCGCGCCCGGGCTAGGGAACTTGCAGCCGGCGCGGAATAGCGGCGCTGAGTGTGGCGTGAATCCGCCAGCAGCCTTGGCTGGCAACCCGTTGCCATTTTGCGCGACTTCGCGCGGCATGGTTTCCATAACGAATTCAAAGACCTAGGAAAAACGAGTGGACCTTTTCAAACTTGATGGACGAGTGGCTGTCATAACTGGCGGGAATGGCGGGATTGGGCTTGAGATGGCTCGAGGACTTGCGGCTGCCGGGGCAACTCCGGTTCTTGTCGGACGCAACCGGGACAAGGGAAAGAACGCGGTCGCCGCATTGAAGGGAGACGGATTTGATGCGCTGTTTTTCGAGGCTGATGTAACCTCTGAGAGCGAATGCAGGAAACTTGTCGCTTCCATTGTCGAAAAATGCGGCGGCGTCGACATTCTCATCAACAACGCCGGGATCGCTATCCGCAAAACTCCCGAGGACTATTCCGAGGCAGACTGGAAGGATGTCATCGACACCAATCTGTCGAGCGCATTTTACCTGTCCCAAGCGGTATTCGACAGCATGAAGGCCCGGGGTGGCGGCAAGATCATCAACATCGCGTCAATTCTCGCGGTGTTCGGAGCGCCGTTTTCCGTTGCCTATTCGGCGAGCAAGGGTGGACTTGTGCAATTCACCAGGGCCCTGGCTACCGCCTGGGCATCTTCCAATATCCAGGTAAATGCCATCCTGCCCGGATGGATCGATACCGATCTGACGGTTTCGGCGCGCAGCGAGGTCGCGGGCCTGGCCCAGCATGTGATCGACAGGACTCCGGCAAAACGCTGGGGTCGGCCGGAAGAACTCGCCGGTCCAGTTGTGTTCCTGGCGAGCTCTGCGTCCGACTTCGTGACGGGCGCATCCCTGACCGTGGATGGTGGCTTCTCCGTGCAGGCATGAACGGAGAGGCGAAGGCCTCGATTGGCCAGCCTTGTGGGGTGCGAGAGCACCCACAGATCGACGCGCGGAAATTTACGCAACTGGTTTGGTGAGCGACGCAAGCCCGAGTCGGTGGCCGCTGGCGGCACCTTTGGATCGGCGATTTGAGTTTGCCTGAGCGGCCATAGTGACCCGCCAAGCCAACGGCAACTTTCGGCTTATTGCCGAAAGTTGCCTGGCATGTCGGTGTGGCTCGCGCGATGGCCCGAGCCGCTTCTGCTAGTTGCCTTGAGCCCGCTTGCGGATGTCGACGCCGACAGCCTTGTTTACGAACTTGTCGGTGACGACCTTGGCGAGGTCAATCTCGCCGGGCTTGTAGAGCCCGACTTCCACCATGTCGTCATAGAACTTGGAGAAACGCTTGAGATCGACAGCGCCGATACCACGTTCCACAGCGTCGCCCCCGTCGATGAGGCCTAGGCGGAGGATCTCGTTGACCTCGGCGTCCAGCTTTTCAACCGTCATTTCGGGATTGTCTTTTCGAATCAGGTCGTAGGCTGGAGTGCGGTCGCCATAGAGGAAATTGCTGTAGCCGATCATGGTCGCGTCGATGAAACGGCTGACCAGGTCCGGGTTGTCGTCGACCAGTTCGGTGCGCGTTTCAATGACGCTGGAGTAGGCCGACCAGCCATAATCTGCGAGCAGGAACACGTCCGGTTTGAACGCGTCGATGTAGAGCGGTTCCGACGTGGCGTAGGCCTGTTGAACTGACTCTGGATTGGCGAGGAACGGCGCCATGGTGTAGTTGTATGCCTTCACCTGATCATCGCTGAGATCAAACGCACGTTTTGCCCAGGGCCACCAACTGAATTGGGCAGGGCGCGCGACATAGATTGTTTGCGCGCGACGCATATCGGCGATGTCCTTGAATTTTCCCGGATGCGCCATCACCGCTATCGGGTCTTTCTGGAGCAGGGCCGCCACCATGACCGTCGGTATGTTCGCTCGGTAATTCTCCAGAACATTCTGTGGCACCGACAAAAGGAAGTCGACTTTTGCTGCGGACAGCAGAGCGCGGGTGTTGATCTGCGGCCCGCCCTGGACGATCTCGACGTCGAGGCCAAACTTCTTGTAAGTGCCGTCGGCGACCGCCTGGTAGAAGCCGCCATGGCTGCCTTGAGCCTTCCAATTGGTCGCGAATGCGACCTTGTCTTGCGCCTGGACTGTCACGACCGACCCAACCAGACCAACCACCAGCGACATCGCACAGCTCAATCGCTTTAGGCTCGTTGCTATCATTCCGTTCATTTTTTCTCCTCCCAGAGTTGCTTGCAGATAACGGTCACGTAGGCCCCGCCTGACGTTCTTTTTGATCTACTCCTGTTGGTGGTTTGCCCGATCGGGGGTCCCGTCGAGGTCGTGACGGGCCTGCCTTTGTGCGGCGCGAGGTCGGGTTGCGATGTGTCGCGGCTGGTCGCGCCGACCCTCAAATGCGCGGTGCATTCTTTTGTTGTCGGGACCACTGTGCTGCAGATACCCAGTGGGTTCCATGCGCCTGCGGGGAACAGAAGATATGCTGGTTGGGTATAGCTGGCTAAGTCGCATGGCCCGACGGCGCTACCTTCAGAAACAAAGACAGGCGATCGCCGGTCGTGTCGGGCCGTCCTCCATGGGCTGTTGCACAGACGGCCAGAAAGGGAAGATCGTGACACGCGAAGCGGATTTATCCGTGGCGCCGCGGACCTGTCGGCTCGTGCCGCGAGGGGATGGCTGCATGCTTGGACGCGAACGCAATGCTGGGCCGCCGTGCGCCCGGTGATGCCTGCTGGTTATGCGAATGCAGTCCTGATCAGAGAACGCCTGACAGGGCGGCCTGGAGCCTTTCGGCGCAATCGCCAATCCTGGCCGTCGTGCGTTGCTCGACGTGACCTACCAACCGGCCGTCATTCAAGGCCAGGCTGACTTCAGTACGAACCAGTTTGGCCAGTTCCCGCATGGCGCGTGTGGTTTGTGTCTGAAGCGAGAACGCAATCATGAAGTCTTGGCGCAACCCAGGTTCGACGAGGCGGCGGAAGCCGAAATCGCGGTTGCCCACCTCCGGCAGGATCAGGCCGTGTGGAAGAACGGTGAAGCCATGGCCGCCGCGTACGAGGTTTTTTAGCGCAACCAACGCATCGACTTCCGCTTTGACGTTGAGCTCAAGGCCAAGCTTGCGCATGGCACCGTCCAACTCACGTCTCAAGCCGTGATGGCGGCCAACCAGCAGAAGAGGAAGCTTGGTCAGATCGCTGGTCGGAAAGACATCGGAATTGGGGGAAATTGCATCGATGTCATCACGCTGACCGAAGAGAAACAAATCGACGGACATCAGGTAGTCCATTCGCATGTACGGAGAGCGCCTGGCGTGATTGATGACGGCCATGTCGATTCGCCCCGCGGTCAGCCATTCATTGATGAAGCCGGACAGCCCGTCGACCAGGTGTACTTTCACATGGGGAAACCGTCGCGAAAACTTGGCAACGATCTCCGCGCCGATGGCGGCACTTATGGACGGAGGCACACCGAAGCTGATCTTGCCGGTAGGCACGACGGAACTTTCCCTGAGCTCAGATCGAACCTGCTCCAGATCGCGGATGATCGGAGAAACGACGCTCTGAAGCTGCTTTCCTTCGCTGGTCAGCCGGATGCCGCGCCCATGGCGGTAGAACAACTGAACGTTGAGTTCCTCCTCCAACTGGCGCATGCGCCTGCTTAGGGCTGGTTGGGCTATGCCCACCACCGTGGCCGCCTTAGAAAGAGACCCGCCCTCGATAATAGCGAGGAAATATTCCAGCTGACGAAGCTCCAATGCACCTGCCTCCACCAAGTTGGGTACCACGGCATGCCAGCCGGCATGCGTGTTGCTCTCGAAACAGACGTCTGATCTTTCGTACAGTATTTTTACATGTGGAAAGTACGCCTTGGAGGCGCGCCGTGTCAAACGGTGTGATTTGACTGCTTTCGTAGCGCAAATACCGCGAATTGGGCGTTTCATGGCAGCGCGTTGAGGACCACGCCGGGCCTGTTTGGAGGGCGGTCAGGGTGAAATGGGTGAATTCCGAAAACCCCGTCCACTTTGCCGGCTGTGATGCAGGGCATGGCTGTCTGCGGTCCGGGGGCAAAAACGGGTTGAAAATCAGGCGACGGTTAGATCCTTGTTCAGTGTGATGGCAGGTGGCTTGACACGAGGTTTGAACCAACGCAAAGTATTTTTACAAATGGTAAGGATGCCTGAAACCTGGGAGGTTAGGACACGATGCTGCGATACTGGGCCGACTATACAAGTGCCGCTTTCGCCAAACTCAAACGCGACGAGCTGATCGCCGTTCTGCCTGTATCGGCAATCGAACAGCACGGCCCGCATCTGCCTGTTTCCGTGGATACGACCATCAGCGAGGGCGTGGTCGCGGAGACTATCAAGCGGCTGCCGGACGATCTGCCGGTGGTCTTTCTTCCCGGTCAGCGCGTTGGAAAGAGCAATGAGCACAGCCGCTTCCCCGGCACGCTGACGCTCTCGGCCGACACGCTGCTTCGCGTGCTGATGGATATCGGCGAAAGCGTTGCGGCCTCGGGCGTGCGCAAGCTGGTGCTTCTGAACAGCCATGGCGGGCAAACCGCTGTGCTGGACATCGTTGCGCGTGATCTTCGTGTGCGCCATGGCCTTTTCACGGTGGCGACCGCCACTCATGCATTCGGCATGCCGTCCGGTCTCTTCAGCGCTGCCGAATCGAGGTTCGGCATCCACGCGGGAGACAAGGAAACATCGATGATGCTGGCGCTGCGTCCGGACCTCGTCGACATGAGCAAGGCGGAGCGGTTCGTCGGGCTGCATGAGCGCCTGGCCGAGACGAATACGCATTTGTCCATCGGTCCGCTGACAAAGCTGGGCTGGCAGATTCAGGATCTGCATCCGTGCGGGGCCTGCGGGGATGCTGCCGCAGCAACTGCCGACAAGGGCAAGCAGGGGCTTGAGTTCGTGGCTGAGCGATTCGTCGAACTGCTGCGGGAGATCCATGAGGCGCCCCTCACATGGCTCACCAACGAGCCGGCGTGGTGAACGCAATGGGGATTGTACCTACCATGACGAAAGCCGACAGCCTGATCCGTATCAGCGGCGTCGACAAGCGCTTCGCCAACGGGACCGTCGCCTTGCGCGATCTGTCATTGGATATCGGCCAGCGGCAGTTCATCAGCTTTCTTGGGCCATCGGGCTGCGGCAAGAGCACGGCCCTGCGCATGATCGCCGGACTTACTGCGCCATCGACGGGTTCGATCGAGTGGAGCAAGGAGTCAGGCGCCGCCAGCAAGCACGTGCATGACATCGGTTTCGTTTTCCAGGAGCCGACGCTGATGCCCTGGGCGACGGTGTTCGACAATGTCTATCTGCCTTTGAGGCTTGTCGGAACCAGTCGCAAAGCGGCGCAGCCGCTCGTCGAGGAAGCCCTTGAGCAGGTCGGTTTGGCGAATTTCGCTGCCGTTTACCCGCGTGAATTGTCGGGTGGCATGAAGATGCGCGTCTCCATTGCCAGGGCGATGGTGACGCGGCCGCGCGTCCTGCTCATGGACGAGCCGTTTGCGGCTCTCGACGAGATGACTCGCGTCAAGCTCAACAACGACGTGTTGAGGCTCTGGTCGGAGCACGATCTGACGGTGATCTTCGTCACGCACAGCGTGTGGGAATCCGTCTATCTGTCCAATCGCATCATCGTAATGGCGGCGCGTCCCGGTCGCGTTGTCGACGATATCACCATCTCGGCTCCCTATCCGCGTGACGACGAATTCCGAATGTCGGCAGAGTACGCCGAGAACTGCAAGCAAGTGAGCAAGGCGCTGAGGAGCACGCTGGATGGAAACGATGTCGACCACTGAAAGCCAAAAGCCCCGTGCCGTGCAAGCGGCTGTGACCGGCAACGGCGAGCGATTCTTGCGGCTCGCATTGCCCTTGGCAACCATGTTCGCCTGGTTGGCGGCCTGGGAGTTTTACGTGTGGCAGCAGGCCGTGCCACCGTACATCCTGCCGGCGCCATCCCTCATTCTTCAGACTCTGGTGGAGAATTTCTCCTCTCTTGAGTCCTCGCTTTGGTTCACGCTGAGGCTGACTTTGATGGCTCTGGCTCTTGCCGTCCTAAGTGGAGCGTTGATCGGCACCGTCTTCGCCCTTTCGCCGCTGATTGAACTTAGCTTCTTTCCCTTCGCCATCATGCTGCAAGTGACGCCGATCATCGCCATCGCGCCGCTGATCATGATCTACGTGGACAGCACTTTTGCTGCGCTGCTGATCTGCGCCTGGATCGTCGCCTTCTTTCCCATGTTGTCGAACACAGTGATCGGCCTGCGCAGCGCGGATCACAATCTCAAGGCCTTGTTCCGGCTCTACCGGGCCACGCCCTGGCAGACGTTCCGCTACCTGCTTGCCCCTTCGGCTCTGCCCTTCTTCATGGCGGGTCTCAAGATTGCCGGCGGGCTGGCGCTGATCGGCGCGGTCGTTGCCGAGTTCGTTGCCGGTGCCTCCGGTCGCGATACCGGCCTCGCCTCCCGCATTCTGGAAGCGAGCTTCCGAAACGAGATTCCACGCATGTTCTCGTCCCTGGTGCTCGTCTCGATGTGCGGCATGGCGATCTTCATGATCAACATCTGGCTGTCGAAGCGGCTCCTCGGCTACTGGCACGAGAGCGAAATCAAGAGCGAAAGCTAGGTCGGGGAAATTCTGATGATACATACCCAAGCATCCTTTGACCTCAAGGCGCTGCAGGCCGATCTCCCTGGCATCACCCAGTCCACGGACCCGCAGCAGCTTAGGCTCAAATCTCGTGACTTCTATTGGTACTCACCGATCCTGGACGCCCGTCTTAAGGACTGTCGCGCCGACGTCGTGCTGCAGCCTCGCGATGAAGCAGAGATCGTGGCGATCGCCGCTGCGGCGGCCCGTCATCAGGTACCGCTCACGCTGCGCGGCGGCGGCACCGGCAACTACGGCCAGAGCGTGCCGCTGGCCGGCGGCGCGGTCATCGACATGACGAAGCTCGACCGCATCATCGAGGTTGGCGACGGCTATGTCCGCGTCCAGGCCGGTTGCCGCATCTCGGTTATCCAGGAAGCTGTGGAGCAACACGGTCAACAACTCATGATGTTTCCGTCGACGCAACGCATCGCGACGATCGGCGGCTTCATTGCCGGCGGCCTCGCCGGCATCGGGTCGATACGGCACGGGATCATTCAGGAATCGCACTTCGTCCGCTCCGTACGAGTCCTCACGGTCGAGGAGGAGCCACGTATCATCACGCTCGCCGGCGACGAGGTGGATGCGATTCTCCACGCATGGGGAACAAACGGCATCCTCCTGGAATTCGAACTCGGGCTGGTGGCTGCGGAAGACTGGATACACTGCATTACCCAGTTTGCCAGCTACGAGGATGTGCTCCGGTTCGGGAACGTCGTCCACGCCACCCCAGATCTGGATGTTTTCCAGTTGAGTGCGGTGGAGGGGCGTTTCGCTCCGTATTACGAGTCGCTCGGGTCCCATTTCGATGCGGCCCGCCATGCGATGTTTGGAGTCGTCAATCGGAGTCATCTTGAAGCGTTTCGTGAACTCGCCGCTTCGTTCGGTGGTGAAATCACCCTCGCCATGGACGAAGATGAACTTGAGCATGCGGAACTGCCTCCGATGCACGAATGCGCGTTCAATCACACGACGTTGCAAGTGCTCAAGAAGGATAGAGGCTGGACCTACCTGCAATTTGTGATGGCACAGCCATTCGATCCGGAGCTCGTGACGCGCCAGATGGCACGCTACGGCGACGAGGTCCTGATGCACCATGAATTCACCAGGGTAGGGGGCGCCCCGCGGGTCTCTTGCTTGCCGCTCGTCCGTTACAGCTCGCAGGAGCGGCTTGCGGAACTGGCCCAGGAATTTGCCGCCGACGGCTGCCTGGTTCGCAATGCCCATGCCTTCACGCTTGAGGAGTGTGGCCGGGTCGCGGATCAGGAACAGATAGCCATGAAGGGCGTCGCCGATCCGCTGGATCTTTTGAACAGAGGAAAGTCGGCCACGATCGTCGGGCGGGAGTGACGGTCACAATCGGCTACAGCTACTTGGGAGGAAAACACCATGAATGGGATGATTGAAACTAAACTCAAGCGTATGGGCTTGGCTCTAGCCGCTCTGGCTGGAGGTCTGATCGGATCGGGCATGGCGGCCCATGCGCAAGACAAGGTCGGCTTCGCCACCAACTGGAAGGCTCAGGGCAGTCAGGGTGGATTCTACCAGGCGATTGCCGACGGCACCTACAAGAAGTATGGCCTCGACGTCGAGATCGTGCAGGGGGGGCCGCAGGTCAACACACGTGCGCTGTTGCCGGCCGGCAAGGTCGACTTCCTGTTGTCTCCTTCGCCTCAGAATGCGTTGGAAAACAACCGGGCCAAGATACCCACCACGATCGTGGCAGCCTTCTTCCAGAAGGACCCGCAGGCACTGATGGCGCATCCTGGCCGGTACAAGGCTCTCGGCGACATGAAGGCGGCTCCGATGGTGTTCATCGGCAAGCCGGCGCAGTTCACCTGGTGGCCATGGCTAAAGCTGAAGTTCGGCTTCAGCGACGACCAGGTGAAGCCATATAACTACACGCTGGCGCCGTTCCTGACCAAGCCGGATTCGGTGCAGCAAGCCTATGCCACCGCGGAAGCGCTTTACGTCGACACGTTCAAGCCCGACGTATTCATGCTCGCCGACTACGGCTGGACTGCCTACTCGAACATCATCGAGACGCGCAGTGAACTCATCCAAGACAACCCGGACCTGGTGCAGCGCTTCGTCGATGCCTCGATCATTGGATGGAACAACTACCTCTACGGCGACCGCAAGCAAGCCTATGCCCTGATCCGCGAAGACAATCCGGAGATGACTGAAGAGAAGCTTGAGGCGGAGGTCGCGGAAATCCAACGGCGAGGCCTCGCCGATACCGGCGACGCCGTAGACAAGGGCCTCGGAGCCATCGATCTCAAGCGCCTTGCCGGTTTTCACGACGAGATGGTGGAAGTCGGGCTCTACAAGCCTGGCGAGATCGACCTCAAGACCGCCGTCACGGATCAGTTCGTCAACAAGGGCGTCGGGCTCGAGGTGCGGAAGCAACTTGAGACCAAATAACGCCTGCAAGCATGCAAGTGCCTAGTACGAGGACAGAATGACAACTCCTTCCCGGCTCCAGGTCGTGGTCCAAGGGATCATCGACGAGACGCAAGACATTCGCAGCTTCGACCTGCGGGCAGCCGACGGCCATCGTCTGCCTGCATTCGATGCGGGAGCGCATGTCGACGTCTATGCGCCGGGGGGGTACGTTCGGCAATATTCGCTCTGCAACGATCCGACCGAGACCGCGCGATATGTGATCGCCGTCAAACGGGAACCGAACGGGAGAGGCGGTTCAGCGGCGATGCATGACAGCGTCAAAGCTGGCGATCGGCTCGAGATCAGCACCCCGCGCAATCATTTCGCGTTGGAACCGGGCTCGGCTCGTGTTCTGCTTGTCGGCGGCGGCATCGGCATGACGCCGCTGATGGCCATGGCGGAAACCCTGCTTGCAAGGGGCATCGACTTTGATCTTGCGTTGTTCGCGCGTGGACGGGCTTTTCTGCCTTTCGCCGAGCGCCTGGGGCGTCCCGAACTTGCGGCGCACATGCGGCTGCATTTCGACGCCGCCGACGAGCCTGAGAAGATCGACCTTGCCCAATTGCTGGGTGGAACTGCAGATGGTCGACATCTCTATCTCTGCGGTCCGGACGGCTTCATGAAGGCAGTGCGGTCGCATGCGGCACACTGGCCTTCCGACCAAGTGCATGTCGAACATTTCGCGGCCAACAGAGAAGACGTGGCGGAAGGCGAGATCCGGCAATTTGCGGTAATTCTTGCGCAATCCGGCAAAGAATTAGTGGTGCCTGCCGACAAGAGCATCTTGGATGTCTTGCGCGTCCACGGTATTGATGTTCCGACCTCGTGCGAGGAAGGTGTATGTGGTACCTGCGTGACTAACTATTCAGATGGCGAGCCCGATCACCGTGACTTCTGCCTGAGCCCGCGTGAGCGTAAGAACAAGCTTGCCCTGTGCTGCAGCCGTGCGTTCAGCTCCACTCTTCGCATCGAATTGTGATCCATGAAAACAGCTGATGCACCACGCACGCCGTATTCCGCTGCCAAGCGCAAGCAGGTGCTCGACGCAATCTATGATGCGGCCATCGTGGAATTCTCGCTCCATGGGCCGAAGGGGGCGTCGACCCAGGGGATCGCCGAGCGCGCCGGCATCTCCAAGCAGCATCTCCACTATTACATCGACAGCAAGGAAGCGCTTTATGCCGAGGTGATGCGCCGGGCTATCACGCGATGGGGCAAGGGCATCACGCTTGCCGGCAAGCACGCCGATCCCGTCGAGGCGATCTCGGCGCTTATCCGCAGCAAGCTCGACTTCGCGCTCGATTTTCCCCAGGAGTCCCGGCTTCTGACAAATGACGTCCTGAGTGGCGGCACATTCATGGCGCCGCTGTGGAAACAGTGGACGGCGCGACGCCGCAAGGCTGCGCTCGTCGTCGAGCGCTGGATCAGCACCGGGCTTATCCAGCCCCTCGACCCGATCCTGTTCATGTTCCATCTTTGGGCGCTGACGCAATATTACGCCGACTATGAATCGCAAGTTCGTGCGATCATGGGGGTCAAGGATGGGCAACCCCTGGACCGCGAGCGCATCGTTGCCGAGGTGACGACTTTTGTGCTCCGTGGCTGCGGCCTGGATCCAGCCAGCGTGAAAATTGAGGGCTGACGTTTATCGCCGGCGCTGCGCCATGCGAACAAACGCCATCAACATATCAAGGTAGAAAACGTGGACAACAAGCTGTTCGAACGCGGCGTGGCGAAGCGATGTGCGACACTCGGCGAAGATTAGGTCGCTGCCAACCTCACCGAAGCCGATGAGTTCACGCGGCCCTTTCAGGAAGCGATGACTGCCTGGGCATGGGGCTTCGGCTGGAGCGATGACGCCATCGACGTAACAACCCGAAGCCTGATGAACCTCGCAATGATCGGTGCTCTTGGGCAGATGCACGAGTGGAAGATTCACTGCCGTGCCGCGATGAATGCGAACGGCGTGACGAAGGAACAGGTCAGGGCGGCCATTCATGTGGTTGCCATCTACTGCGGCGTTCCACGGGCGCTCGAGTGCTTTCGCGTGGCGCAGGAAGTGATGGCCGAGCAGGCTGCCAACTGAGCCGCGGGATTTCCTGAAACCAGCAGTCGAAACAGGTCGCTCGCACGTCCCCTTCGTTCGAGAGACAGGGAGATGCGGCTTCGCATCCAGTGATTTGAGGCATGAGATGAATGACACCAAAAGCGCGTTGAGGCACCTTTTGCCTCAATCGATCCAGCCCCCGCTCGCGGCCTATAGCCATGGCGTCGCGGTGGCTGCCGATTGCGAACTGATCTTCTGTTCAGGGCAATTGGGGATATCGTCCGATGGCGAAATCTCGCCTGATGTCGCCGAGCAGGCAGAACGCTGCTTCGACAACATCCGCGTCATTCTCGCCGAAGGCGGAATGTCCCTGGCGGACGTCGTGCGGATCAACGCCTTCGTCACCGACAGGGCCTACATGAAACCGTACATGTCGGTGAGGGATCGGCTTTTTCCCGACCCGGCACCCGCATCGACCCTGATGATCGTCAGCGGATTTACCCGCGAGGAATTCAAGGTCGAGATCGAAGTCGTCGCGGCCCGTGCCCGCATGACGCATGACTAATAGCTCATTCCGGGTGGTCCTATGTTGAATTGCGTCGTGCTTGACGATTATCAGGATGCAGCGAGAAAATGCGCTGACTGGGACAGTCTTCAGGGCAAGGTCGAGCTGACTTTTAGTCATCTTCCGATGGATAGCGTGAATACGCTGGCGACGATCGCCGATGCCGACATCATTGTTGCGATGCGCGAGCGGACGCGCTTCGATGCAGGCCTTTTGTCGAAGCTGCCGCGGCTGAAGTTGCTGGTCACGACGGGCATGGTCAATGCCGCAATCGACTTGGCGGCCGCGGCGCGACAGGGCATCACGGTTTGCGGCACTCGCAGCATTTCCACGCCGACGCCCGAACTCACCTGGGGTCTGCTTCTGGCGCTGGCCAGGCACATTCCGCAGGAACATCATGCGATACGGACCAATGGTCATTGGCAAGGTACGGTTGGGGTCGATCTCACAGGCAAGACCATCGGCATCGTCGGGCTCGGCCGTATCGGGCAGGTGATTGCGCGCTATGCGAAGGCCTTCCAGATGGAGGCATTGGCCTGGAGTCCCAACCTGACCCACGCCCGTTGTCTCGATGCCGGCGTCACCCTGGCCCCGTCCCTGGGGCATCTGCTGGAAACCGCCGATGTCGTCAGCCTGCATATGGTCCTGTCCGAGACCACAAGGCATATGATCGGCGCCAATGAGCTGCGAAAAATGAAACCCACAGCATTGCTGGTCAATACCTCGCGTGGTGGTCTCATAGATACCGAGGCACTGGTCGCTGCACTCGATGCCGGGGCCATCGGGGGAGCGGCACTCGATGTGTTCGATGCCGAGCCGTTGCCGGCTGATCACGCGCTCCGTCGCTCAGACCGGCTGATCACGACGCCTCATATTGGCTATGTGTCTGAAAACAATTACCGCGTCTATTATGGGGACGCGCTCGAGAATATCGGCGCCTGGCTGGGTGGAGCGCCGCTTCGTGTGTTGGCTGGGCCTGTCTAAATACGCGACAGATGGTCTTGCGGGTCGATTGAAACCTTGGACGAGGCGTTGGTCCGGGCTCAGCCCGGAGAACGTTTCGCCTCCTCCAAGCTGCGAACGGCGCCGGGCACGACCGGTGTGCCGCGGTGCGTCGAGGCGATCGCGGCGAATGTCAGCCCAAGGCTCCGGAGATTGGCCCGGGCACCGTTGAGCGGCTCGCGGCCGTCTTCGATGGCCGACAAAAGCTCTCCCATCGTGCCGGCAAAGCCGCCGTTGAACCAGCTGCCTTCGAGACCAGGCCGTGCCGTACCGGCCATGGTCGTCAATTCCACCGCCTGCTGGCCGAGATCCGGGCCGAGGCTGGTCAGGCTGCCCTTGGTGCCGGCGATGTAGGTGCGGTCCTGCGGGCCGAAGGGCGTCGCCCCGTCGAAGGCCAGAGAAGCCTGCCCACCGTCGAATTCGACCAGCGCCTGTGCAAGCAGCGGAGGCCGTGCCTCCTGTCCGGCGGCGCGGGCGCGGGTCGCATAGACAGAGGTGGCGCGGTCGCCGATCAGGCTCGTCAGGAAGTCGAACCAATGCACGCCGAAATCATAGAGCACGAGATCGTCGATCGCTTCAAAGGGCGTGCCCTTGATCCAGCCGTGGTTCCAGTGGATCGAGACGTGGCAGGAGACGAGGTCGCCGATCAGGCCGGTGCGAACCGCCTCGCGCATCCAGGCGAGATGAGGGGCCCAGCGGCCGTTCTGGTTGACGGCGAGCTTCACGCCCTGTCGCTCCGCGAGGTCGACAAGGCGTTCGCCGGTGTCGATGTCGAGCACATAGGGTTTCTGCGACAGCACATGCTTGCCTGCGAGAAGCGCCCGCTCGATCATGCCCTCGCGCTCGGCCGGATGGGTGGTGATGTCCAGGACCTCGATGTCGTCGCGGACGAGAACTGCGGCAAGGTCGTCGGTGATCGCCGCATCGGGAAAGAACTCGTCGCGACGTTCGGCGGCCTTGGCCAGCGTGCGGTTGCAGATGACGGCTACGTCGAAACCGGCTTTGCGATAGGCGTCGAGATGGGCGAAGGAAATGCCGCCGGCGCCGACGAGCGCGATACGCGGCGCATAGGTCCTCGGCCGGGGCGGGCGATAGGCGAGGTCGGGGGCCGCGACCAGCCTGGTTTCGGCGGCCTTTAGCGCATAGGCGTCTTCGCTTGGTGTCCCGCTCATGGCAGCAACTCGACGGTGCGCTTGAGTTCGGCCGAAAGGGCAGCACTGTCGGTGATCTGCTGGCCGATGCGCGACAGGGCCGGGGAGAGCGGGCCCGAGATCGGCTGATCCTTCGCCAGGCAATCCAGCACATATTCTATCGGTGCGCGACGACCGACCGGGAGCACGTCGACCGGGATCTGGTGCGCCTCGGGCCGCGTGCGGGTCTGCACTGTGACATGCGGCTCGTAGTCGTAGCTGGAAATGGTGCCGTCCCTGCCGACGATGACGAAGCCGCATTTCGGCTGCGGCTGCAGCGTCCATGGGTCGGTGAAAGTGCCCCAGCGCGTCTCGAACCTGGAGAGGCCACTGGCATAGCGGCAGACGGTGATGGAATGCTGGTCGACTTCGATGCCAGGCACCTGATCCACGACCGAAGTGACCTCGACCGGCTTGTCGCCATTGCGGAACCAGGTGGCCAGCGTCACGCCATAGCCGAGATAGTCGCGCAGGCTGCCGCCGCCGGAAGCCTTTTTGTACCACCAGGACGACGGCTTGGCCGCCTCGACTTCTTCCGGCGTGACCTCGACCTTGTCGGCGAGGTGGTAGAGCGGGCCGCGATTGCCGTCGTAATAATGGACTTCGATGACCTCGCCGATGGCGCCGTCATCGATCAGGCGCTTCGCCGTGTTGTGGCTGGGATACCAGGCGAGCGGCCAGTTGATCGCCATCTGGCGCCCGGTCGGCTTCATCGCCGCGATCATGCGGTCGGCATCGGCCAGCGATGACGCGAAGGGCTTTTCGACCAGCACATGCACCTTGTGGCGGGCGACGCGCTCGACATGGTCGGCGTGCTCGGCCGTTGCCGCACAGATGATCGCGAGATCCGGCTTTGTCGCCTCGAGGCAGGCGTCCAGGTCGGTGAAAACGCGGTCCGCAGGGATGGAAAAGTTGGCGATCGCGGCAGCCATGCGCTCGGGCTGCCTGTCGTAGATGCCGACGATCTCGGCATCGGGATGCTGATGCACCTCACGCAGCAGGTCGCCCATATGCATGTGATCGAAATTGATGCCGGCAACACGCCATCTGGCCATTTTGTCCTCCCTCGTCGTTCCGCGGTCCTTCCCGATCTGCCTAGACCAACGGCGTCTTTTCCATCTCGGCCAGGAAACGATCCTGCTCTGCCGCGTCCATGCGGACAAGGTGGCTGGCAGCGGGGTAGGCGCCGCTCGAAACATCGGCTGCATATTCGCGGAAAGCGGCGATGCGCTCCTGCTGCAGGCGCTGATACTGTGAATGAAAGTCGCGATAGACCTTGGAATGCCTGGGATAGTGGCCGTCGTGCTCGCCGAGCACGTCAGTGGCGAACAGGTATTGCGCGTCGCAGCCGGCGCCCGCACCCATCGAGATCATCAGCAGGCTGGTGCGTTTCGAGATCGCCTCGGCAACCGCGGGCGGCACGACCTCGATCTCGGCGGCAAAGGCCCCGGCCTCTTCCAGCGCTTTTGTCTGCTGCCAGACCATTATCGCCGAATCACCGGTCTTGCCGACAGCCTTGAAGCCGCCGGTCCAGGTGCGGCGCGACGGGATCAGCCCGACATGGCCGACGACGGGGATGCCCTCGTCACGCAGGCGGCGGATGATCTTCAGGCTGGCGCCGCAATAGACGGCGTTGGCGCCGAGCTTGAGCAAGCGGAAGGCGATGCGGAGATAGTCCTCCTCGGTGATGTAGGCACCGGGCTCGAGGCCGCCGACGACGAAGGGAGTGGGGCAGACGGCGCGGAAGCCTTCAAGCGACAGCACCTCCGGCGGCACCGACAGCATGTCGATGCCGCCGGCATTGGCGGCCGCTGCCTCGTCGAGCGATTCGACCCTGAGCTTGGTGAGCTGGCGCTTGCCCTTGAGCGCGAGCAGGTCGGCGACGGTGGGCTGGGAAGACTGCATTTTCATCTCTTGGCTGGCGTTCGGGCTTGCTTGAAAGGTCAGGTGATCTGGATCAGCACGCGGCCGTCCTCGACCTTGACCGGATAGGTGGCGATGTCGACGCAGACGGGGGCGCCCTTGGCCTTGCCCGTGGTGAAGTCGAAGCGGCCATTGTGCTTGGGGCATTCGATGATGTTGCCCATCACCAGCCCGCCGGAGAGATGCACTTTCTCATGGGTGCACAGGCCGTCGGTGGCGAAAAAGCGATCGTCCTCAGTGCGGTAGAGGGCAAAGGTGCGACCGTCGTGATCGAAGCGGATCACGTCGTCCTGGTCGATATCGTCTGTGTCGCAGGCGTTGATCCACTGTTCCGGCATGATGGGTCTCCGACGGCCTATTCGGCCGGATTGATGATGGCGCCGTGGTTGTAGGGCACCGGCGTCTTGCCGTCGGGCAGGCGCCTGATGACGTGGAAGGCGGGCTCGCGCACCTGGCGCAGGATGGTCGGGATGATCTCGCGATAGGCGGCGATGGTGCTGGGGTAAGGCTCGGGGCAATCGTCCTTGATGGCCTCATGCAGCCTGGGCAGCGCGTGATAGGGCACCATTGGGAACATGTGGTGCTCCACATGGTAGTTCATGTTCCAGTAGAGGAAGCGGAACAGCGGGTTCATGTAGATGGTGCGGGTGTTGAGCCGGTGGTCAAGCACGTCCTCGGCGAGGCCGGCATGCTGGGTCAGCCCGAAATAGATGGTCATGAAGCCGCCGTACAGGCTGGGCAGTCCGACCAGCATGGCGGGCAGGATGCTGCCCATCCAGACGCAGGCGACAATGACCGCGGCAAAGATCGCGAGATAGATGCGCGCCACCAGATAGACTTTCCAGCGTTCCATTTCGGGAATGAAGGTGGCCTCGTCCGCCTTGAGGCGGCCAGCGGCGTGGATGAACAGCGACTTCAGCGTCATCAAGCTGCTCTTCAAGGCGAAGATGTTGAGCAGCAAGGCGACGACATCGGGCGGGCGCGGTACGGCGATCTCGGGGTCGCGGCCGACGATGATGGTGTCGGTGTGATGGCGGGTGTGGCTCCAGCGCCAGACCGTCGGCTCGCGCAGGATCATGAAGCTGGCGACGTAATAGAGCACGTCGTTCATCCAGCGCGTCTTGAAGGCGGTGCCGTGGCCGGCTTCGTGCCAGCGGCTGTCGCTCGACGAGCCGTAGAGCACGCCGTAGACCAGGAAGAACGGGACGGCCCACCAGCTGCCCCAGAAATGGATGCCGCCGGCTGCGGACAGGACAAGCGCTACTACCCAGATGGCCGTGTCGCGCAAGGCGGGGCCGTCGCTGCGCTTCATCAGCTCCTTCAACTGCTTGCGCGGGATAGGGCAGGAATACCATTCGGCGGCGGCGATGCCGTTGGCCTCGGCGAGCGCCGCGTCGCGGCCGATCAGGCTGTAGTCTCTGGGTGTCGGTGTCATGGTCGGCAGCATTTCAAAATCAGAAGCATCATAATGATGTTTCATTTTGATGCTATCGGCAGAAATTGCGCTGCGTCAAGCCTTGGCCGCGGCAAATACAGATTGGAACCAGTGGGAAACCCGCGCTTCCACTAAAAAAGCATCATTTTGATATCAGGTTGACGTTGACCGGCCGAAATGGCCGCCATAGTTTGCGGCTGTTGCAATGCCGGAGAGGGGTTCCGTGGCCAGTTCGCGACCGAAGATGGATGAAATCGCGCGGCTGGCCGGCGTCTCGAAGGCGACGGTCGACCGGGTGATGAACAACCGTGCCGGGGTGCAGGATCACACCCGCAAGCATGTGCTGGCGATTGCCGCCAACCTGGCCGGCGAGCCGGCGCTGTCGGCATCGGGCACGGTTTGCCTCGATTTCGTGCTGCCCGGCGGCAGCAACGCCTTCATGGCGGATCTGGTCAGCCAGATCGAGCGGCGCGCGGAGCTGCGCGGCGATGTCGATGTCGTCATCCATCGGGTCGCCGGCGTCGACCCGGAGCAGACGGCAGCCGCGCTCGGCGGCCTGCGGGCCAACTGCCAGGGAGTCGGGCTGATCGGGCTGGACAGCCCGTCGGTGCGCGAGGCGGTGCGGCGGCTGATTGCATCCGGCGTCCCCGTGCTGACGCTGGTTTCCGACATCAGCCATGTCGGGCGCATGAATTATGTCGGCATCGACAACCGGGCGGCTGGCCGGCTGGCCGGCTATCTGATCGGCCGCTTCCTGCCGGGCGCCGCGGGCAAGGTGGCGCTGCTTGCCGGCGCGCTTGCCTATCGCGGCCACGAGGAGCGTGAGATGGGCTTCCGCCACGTGCTGTCGGAGAGTTTCCCCAGGCTCGACGTGGTTGCCGTGCGCGAGGTGCACGAGGACCCCGACAGGGCGCATGACGAGGTGCGGGCGCTGCTCGAGGAGCACGACGATCTGCTTGCCATCTATTGCATCGGCGCCGGCCAGGACGGCGTGGCGCGGGCGCTGACGGAAACGGGGCGTGACAAGTCGGTGATCTTCATCGGTCACGACCTGACCGACCAGACCCGGCACTATCTGCTGAGTGGGGTCATGGACGCGGCGATAGACCAGAATGCCCAGGTCGAGGCGCGCGAGGCGATTGACCGGCTGGTGCGCACGGTGCGCGACGAGCCGAACATTCCGACGACGACCATCCGAATCCAGTCGGTGTTCCGGGAAAATATTCCGAGCGAGGTCTGAGCAAGTCGCCGGATATTGCGTAATCTCAGGGCCATAGGACTTTCCAGATGGATGTGATCTCGGCCGACGGCATCTCGTTGCGCTTCAACCGCGAGGGCGGGGTGATCGACGATCTGGCGATCGAATCTGGCGGCCAGACGATCCGGCCGCTGCATCGCGCGCCGTGGCTGGACAGCGGCGAGACGCTGCCCGACGGCGTGGCTCCTGTGGAGCAGCGGCTGGCCGGCGATTTCTTCTGTGCGCCGTTCGCGCGAAGCGAGCCCGGCGTGCCGATCCATGGCTGGTCGGCCAATGGCGACTGGGAAGGCGGCGAACAATCGGCCACGGCCGGCGGTGGCGTCAGCGCGGTCTACAGGCTCGAGCAGCAAGTTTCGGGCGCGCGGCTTGAAAAGGCGATTGCCCTGCGGCCCGGCGAGCCGGTGGTCTACCAGACCCATGTCTTCGAGGGCGGGACAGGCAGGCTGCCGATAGCGCATCATGCCATGATCCGGGTGCCTGGCAGCGCGCGGCTGAGCTTTTCGCCCAAGTCCGGCGGACGGACCATGGCCGCTCCACCCGAGACGGACCCGGCGCGGGGGCGCTCGATCCTTTCCTATCCGCAATCCTTCACTGATCTCTCCGCCGTCCGTCGCGACGATGGGGCGATGGCGGATCTCGGCCGCTATCCGTTCGACCATGGGCACGAGGACATCGTGGTGCTGTCGGAGCAGCCGGGACGCCGCATCGGCTGGTCGGCGGCGCTGGCCGCCGAGGACGGGTTCCTGTTCTTTGCGCTGAAGGATGCCAGCGTGTTGCCGCAGACGGTGCTGTGGATGAGCAATGGCGGGCGCCGCTATGCGCCCTGGAACAGCCGCCACATCGCCGTGCTCGGTATCGAGGAAGCGGCGACCGGCATCCATCTCCAGCCCGGCGAGGACAGGCCCGGCGGCGTTGCGACCGACATCGAGCTTGGCGACGGGCGGAAGGTCGTTCGCTACGCCTTTGGTGCAGTTCCGGCGCCGGTCGGCTGGAGCGAAGTCACCGACATCGAGATGTCGGGCGATGAGCTGACCATTGTCGATCGCAGCGGCGAGCGCCTGGCGCTGCCGTTCGATGGCGGCTTCTTCACTGGCTGACTGCGGCGTCTCGTGCATCTATTCGGCGATGATCATGCCTCAAAATGAGGCGTGTCTGCGTATCTGTGCGCCGCTTCCCCTGGCCGCATCCCAAGTTTCCCAAGCTGGGTCGCCAATTCGCTGGTCTGGCGGGATTCGCGCTTGACTCGTATCTGCCGTTACGCCACTTTTCGAGCATCAAAATGATCCTGAAAAAGCATCATTTTGAGCATTCACCGTGCGGGAGGAATTGCACGGTGGCTGGAGGGCCAATCCATCGACGATAGCGCGCGCGTCCGGTTGCCGGGCGTTGCTCTGCATACGTCGGATTGAAAAGCGGAGCGGGGGCATCCCGCCCGGATGAGGAGGAGAAAACCGTGCTGAAAAGGACAATAGCCGTCATCTCGGCGGCGCTGGTAGCGACCAGCCTCGGGATGGCATCGACCGCCTATGCGCAGGCCAAGAAGACGTATTACTGGGTGTCGCATGGCTCGCCGGCCGATCCGGTGTGGACCTATTTCCTGGCTGGCGCCAAGCAATGGGCCGACGACACCGGCAACACCGTCAACACGTCGTTCCACAATGGCGACGTGCCGGCGCACCAGGAAGCCATTCGCGCCGCCATCGCGGCCAAGGCATCCGGTATCGTGACCTCGAGTCCCGATCCGGGCAGCCTGGTCAAGGTGGCCGAGGAGGCCCGCGCCGCGGGCATTCCGATCATCAACATGAACACGCCAGATCCGACCGCCAACTTCAACGCCTATGTCGGCGGCAACAACGTCGCCTTCGGCAAGGGCTGGGCGCAGTACCTGGTCGACAAGAAGCTGGTCAAGGAAGGCGATTTCGTCTGGATGCCGGTCGAGGTTCCCGGCGCCACCTATGGCGTGCAGGAAGAAGAGGGCATCTCGAGCGTCTTCAAGCCGCTCAACATCACCTGGGAAGTCACCGACGCCACGCTCGACCAGGCGGAGATCATCACCCGCATGGCCGATTACCTGACCGCCAACAAGGCCAAGGTGAAGGCGATCATCGGTCTCGGCGACCTCGTCACCGGCTCGATCAAGCGCGTCTTCGACCAGGCCGGCGTCAAGCCGGGCGAAATCCCCGTCGTCGGCTGGGGCAACTCGCGCGACACCACCCAGGAAGTGCTGGAAGGCTATGTGAACGCCGCCCAGTGGCAGGATCCGCAGGCGACCAGCTACATGGCGCTGTCGATGGCGGCGATGGCTGCCAGCAAGATCCCGCCCGGCTTCGACATCATCGTCGGCTCGCTCTACGAGAAGGACCGGGCGCAGCTCTACGACGACATCCTGGCCGGCAAATAAGCCTGCCAAAGCCTCCGGTCCGGATGTTCCGGGCCGGAGAGTCTCTGCCGGCGCCGTTTCATATTCGACGCAACGGCCAGCTGCAGGTTCGGTCATGCCGCCTACCGGGTGCTCGCATCCAGGACTGCGGCGGCGAGGCCATTCCACCTGACGACCAAACGTCTTTTCACGGATCAGTCATGGACAATCGATCATTTGTGCAGCGCTTCATCGCGAAGCCTGAATTCGGGCCATTGGTCCTGCTCATCCTGGAAATCGCGATCTTCTGGTCGATCAATCCGGACTTCCTGTCGCCGCTGAACATCTCCAACACGCTCGCCTTCACCGTCGAGCTCGGCCTTATCGCGCTGGCCATGACGCTGCTGATGACCTCGGGCGAATTCGACCTATCCGTCGGCTCGGTGTTCGGCCTGTCGGCGGTGGTGATGTGGACGGTGTTCAACACCGGCCTTGCGCCGCTGCCCGTGGCCTTCCTGATCGCCATCGGCCTTGCCATGCTGATCGGCTTCGTCAACGGCTGGTTCGTCACCCGGCTCGCCATCCCGTCCTTCCTGGTGACGCTAGGCATGCTTCTGATCGCGCGCGGCTCGGCGCTCTACATCACCGACGGTTTCCCGCAGCGCACCTGGAACGCCGAGGACCAGTGGCTGGCGCAAGTCCTGGTCGGCGAGTTCTACGTCGGCGGCTTCCGCGTCTACATGTCCCTGCTGTGGTTCGTGCTGTTTGCCTTCCTCGCCCATTACGTGCTGACCCAGACCAAGGCGGGCAACTGGATTCAGGCCTCGGGCGGCAATCCCAACGCGGCGCGGGCGCGCGGCGTCAATGTCCGGCGTACCAAGGTGCTGCTGTTCATGACCTCGTCGGCGATGGCGGCCTTTGCCGGCATCATCAGCTCGATTCGCACCTCGGCTGCCAACCCCAACAGCGGCACGAGCTATGAACTGGAAGTGATCGCCATGGTGGTCATCGGCGGCACGGTGCTGACCGGGGGGCGTGGCACCATCATCGGCACCGTGATCGGCATCTTCATCCTGCGCATCATGCGCAACGGCATCGTCATGGTCGGCGTGCCCGGCCTCGCCTACAACATCTTCATCGGCGCGATCATCCTCGCCATGATGGCGCTGCACTCCTGGCTCGAACGCCGACACAATGCGGGGACCTGAGCGATGATCCAAGAACTCGTCCGGATGCAGAACATCAACAAGTACTATGGGCGCATCCATGCGCTCCGGGACGTCTCGCTCACGGTCAATACCCATGAGGTCGTCGGCCTGCTCGGCGACAACGGCGCCGGCAAGTCGACGCTGATCAAGGTGCTGTCTGGCGCGGTGCCGATGACCAGCGGCCAGATCTACGTCAAGGGCAAGGAGGTGCAGATGAAGAGCACCACCGACGCCATAGCCAACGGCATCGAGACCATCTACCAGGACTCGGCGCTGGTGCCGCAACTGTCGATCGCCCGCAACCTGTTCCTCGGGCGCGAGCCGGTCAAAGGCGCGCGCCTGTTCAACAGGCTCGACCACGATGCGATGAACGAGGTGGCGCGGACCTTGCTCAAGCGCGTCGGCATCACCAAGGACATCCCGCCGACCACGCCGATCGGGGCGCTGTCGGGCGGCGAGCGCCAGGCGGTCGCCATCGCACGCGCCATGCATTTCGAAAGTAACCTAATCATCCTCGACGAGCCGACCAACAATCTCGGCGTCGCCGAGACGCAAGGCGTACTGCGCTTCGTGCGCGAGGTGCGCGATACCGGCCATTCCTGCATCTTCATCGCCCACAACATCCACCATGTCTTCCAGGTGGTCGACCGCATCGTCGTCATGCGCGGCGGCAAGATCGTCGCCGACGACATCGATCCGAAGAAATCGACCATCGAGGAGGTCGAACGGGTGATCACAGGCGAGCACCTGATCGAGGCGCTGGGCCTCGACCACGGCTGAGGCAGTAGAAGCGCCGGGAGGAAAGCATGTCCGATCAAGCCAGGCCGCTTGTGCTCAGCGCGCCCCGGCCGCGCACGCTGGAGCTGATCTTTGCGCCCGAGGCGTTGGCCAGGCTACGCGATGAGAACGAGGTGCTGGAGGTCGAGCCCGAGGACATCGCCGGTCTCGATGCTGAAATTCTGGCACGTGTGCGCTATTTGATCGGACAGCCGGCGCTGTCGCCGGACACTGTCGCGGCGATGGCGTCGCTGCGCTGCATCTTCAACGTCGAGGGCAACCTGCTCGACAACATGCCCTACGAGCACCTATTCGCGCGTGGCGTGCATGTGGTGACGACCAGCCAGGTCTTCGCCGAGCCGGTGGCCGAGATCGGACTGGGGCTGGCGCTGGACCTTGCGCGCGGCATCACCGACGCCGACCTCGCCTTCCGCGAGGGCCGTGAGCTTTGGGGCGCCGACGGCAACGCCTCTGCCCGCTTGATGTCGGGTGCCGATATCGGCTTCATCGGCTTCGGCGATCTCGGCAAGGCGCTGAACCGGCTGCTCCTGGGGTTCCGCGCCCGCGTCAAAGCCTTCGACCCATGGCTGCCGCCCTCCGTGTTGCGCGAAAATGGCGTCGAGTCGGCAACGCTCGACGAGGTCTTGTCAGGCAGCGATGTTGTCTTCGTGGTGGCATCGGTCACCAGCGAGAATCAGGGCTTCCTCGACGCCCGCTCATTCGCCAGCATGCGTAAGGGGGCGGCGCTGATCCTGCTCAGCCGTGCTGGAGTTGTCGATTTCGACGCGCTGATGGATGCTGTCCGAAGCGGCCATATCCTGGCTGCCAGCGATGTCTTTCCCGAGGAGCCGCCGGCGAAGGACCATCCCGTTCGATCCCTGCCCGGGTTCCTGCGTTCCGCCCACCGTGCCGGTGCGCTGGACATCGCCTTCAAGCGCATGGGCGACATGGTGCTGGAGGACATGGCCCTGATGGATCGCGGCCTGCCGCCGATGCGCTGCAAGCGGGCCGAGCGCGAAACGGTCTCGCGCATGCGCTCGAAGCCGGTCGAGCGAAACTGAGCGGCAGCGCGTATTGGGTTGAACGCGGTCGTACAATCCCGCAAAGAGACGCTGTGCCATCAACGCCTTCGGAACGTCTGCTCCGCAGGCATTAAAAAATACTACCAATAACAATCTAGAGGCGAGTATTGCGCCAATGGATACAACCGGATATATGGCGCCGCCTGGATGCAGGTTGCTTATATAAGCGCTTGCTTGATAAGCAGTGCATCTCAGAGGTAACCTAGGGGTAGGTGTGGGTAATGGGGTTTTCGTCGATTTACGCGGTCTCGGGCAGCGACATTGTCTATGAGACGTTCGATGGCGATGCGGTCGTTCTCGATCTCGCCAGCGGCCGGTATTTCGGCTTCTCGGACAGCGGCAGCTGTGTGTGGGAGGCGCTGATTGCGCATGTTTCGCCGGCAAGCCTCGTCGGCCGGGATTGCGGCAGCAGCGCGATCGCAGCAGACGATCTCGATGCCTTCATCGCCAGGCTTGGCGAATATGGGCTGCTTTCGCCCGCGGCTGAGGTTGCGCCCACGGCCCTTTCGCCCGAGCTGGCTGCGCGCCTGGCTGCGGCACGTGACGGCCTCAAGATCGACATGCACGACGAACTTGCAGACCTGGTCATGGTCGACCCGATCCACGATGTCGACGAGCCCGCCGGCTGGCCGGTGGTCAGGCAGTAGGTGCGGCTGGCGACAGTCGTACTTTTTCTCTCCAGTCAACTCATTGGGCACAGATGCAACGGGTAACCCTTGATGGCCTTGCCGACTATGCGCGCGAGGTTCTGGCCGCATGCGAGGCCGGCGCCGGGAGCTTTCCCGTGCAAAGCCGGGTCGAGCTGCCGGGGTTGTCGATCGACGTGTTCTCCGATCACGGCGAACTGGCGGCGGCGCTCGGCCATGGCATGGCAACGGCGAAAGATGCCGGACATCGGCAGCCGGCACGCGTCTTCCTCGCGCATCCCGGAATAGGCTCGGTGCCGACACCGGCCCAGTGGGGCGAGGCGCTGTTTAACCCACAGGCGTTCTCTGAGAGGCTCGAGGCCGATGGGCTGCGCGGACACTATTTCCACGACCTGCGCTACTGGCAGTTCTACGACGTCGAGAAGCGACGGGGCGTCCAGCTCATGCTTTCCGCCGACGGCTGCCCGCCATGGGAGTTCGGTGCGCCGTTGCGGTGTTTTCTCCACTGGGAATATGCGGCGCGCGGCATGCGGCTGACCCATGCCGGCACGCTCGGCGCTGGCGGCAGGGGCGTGCTTCTGGCCGGGGCAGGCGGGGCGGGCAAGTCCGGTACGGTTGCGGCCGGTTTGCTTGCGGGGCTGGAAAGCGTCGGTGACGACTATGTGCTGGTCGAGTTCGACGGCGATCGTTCGGTGGCGCGTCCGCTGTTCACCACGCTGAAGCAGGACCATACGGGTTTCGACCGGCTGGGACTTGCCAGTCGGCTGCCCGACCCGGGTCCGCTCAATTGGCAAGGCAAATACCAGTTCAGGGTCCAGGACCTGTCCCCGGGCGGCGTGGCCGAAAAGCTCGACATCGTCGCCCTGATGGTGCCGCGGATTTCGGGCGAGGCAAAAAGCGCAATCACGCCGATTTCGCGCAAGGACGCGCTGATGGCGCTGGCGCCCTCGGGGATCGCGCAGATGCCCGGCGAACGCGAGAGCGGTTTCCGGTTTTTCGGCGAGCTGACACGACGCCTGCCGTGCTTCCACTTGGCGTTGGGCAGGCGCGGCGAGGAAATCGCGGAGACGATCGCTGCGTTCCTGGATGGGGGAAAGCCATGAAACTGGGCATCGTCCTGCCTGTCTACAATCGCGAGACGTATGTCGGCTCGGCGCTTCGCTCGATGTTGCGCCAGCGCGATGCCGCGGACCTCGACATCATCGTCATCGACGACGGCTCGACGGACGGTACTGCGGACGTCATCCGCGCCTTCATCGGGGACGGGGCGCCGATCCGCCTGTTTTCACAACCGAACGCCGGTGTGACCAAGGCACGAAACGCGGGCTTGCGGCAGCTCTGTGATGACACCGAGTTCGTTTCTTTCCTCGATTCCGACGACATTTCGCCGGCCGGCCGTTTCGCTGCCGATCTCGCATATTTCAAGGCCGACCCGGCGCTCGAACTGACCTATTCCTACATGCGCATGGTCGACCTGGTCGACGAAGAGGCCCTGGAGCCCGCCGAAGGTTGTGACGGACGTGTCTTTCGCGGGATCCATCTTTCGGCAGGAATCTACGCGAGGGGCCTGGTCGATCGGATCGGGCCTTTTGACGAAGAACTGGCTCAGTCGGAGGATACCGATTTCCTGTTCCGCGTGTTCGAGCAGCACGCGCGCCATATCTTTCCAGACACGATCGCGCTTTACTATCGCCAGCATCCGGACAGTCTGATGGCCAACCGAGCGGAGGTGCGGCGCGAGTTCCTGCGCGCTTGCCACAAGTCCATCGTGCGTCGCCGCCGCGACCCGTCGCTCGGCAGCTTTCAGGATCTGATCAAGGTCGACGAGCGTGGATTGGGCAGGGGGCGCTAGGTGGCCAAGTACAGCGTCGTCATTCCCGCCTACAATGCGGCCCGGACCATCGCCGAGACGCTGCGCTCGGTTGCGGCGCAGAGCGTCGCTCCGGCCGAGATCATCGTCGTCGACGACGGCTCGACGGACGAGACCGAGGCCGCCACCCGGCAGTCGGGCGTCGGCATCCGCTATGTCAGGCAGGTCAATGCCGGTCCGGGCAGCGCAACGACCAGAGGTTTTGCGCTGACCTTGCATCCCCACATCGCCACGGTGGATGCCGACGACCTGTGGCTGCCCGAAAAGATCGAGCGGCAGTTCCGCAGGCTGGAAGAGATGCCGCAACTGGCCGCCGTCTTTACGCTCTGGCGGACGTTCAGGCATGGCGAAGCCGATACCGGCACTGGCCAGGTCGTTCCCGGCTGGTCGCGCACGACGATGCTGGTTCGCCGCGATGTGGCGCTCGCCGTCGGGCCGGTGATCGACCCGCCGGGCAACCGTGGCGAGATGATCGACTGGCTGGGCCGTGCCCGCGAGGACGGGCACCAGTTCGGCATGATCGACGAGGTGCTTTCGCTGCGGCGGATACTGCCGGGCAGCATGTCCTATGGCCGCGATCCCGAGCGCGACCGCGGCTATCTCGAAGTGGCGAGAATGGCCATGCTGCGGCGCAAGCTCAAGAATTCCGGACAGGGCTGATGGCATCCGCATCCCGCCGCATCAGCCGGCGCTTCCCCTGTTATGGCTGGGCATGGCCGACCAACGGGCTCGACCAGTTGCTCAAGGCGGTGCTGCTACCGGACCAGCAGGCAGCGCAAGCCCAGGCATTGAGCTGGCTGGACGCCAACGACATCGACGCGGTCGAGTTTCGCGAGCATCGGCTGCTTGCAGCCATCGCCGACCGTTTCGGCAAGGCGCTGGCCGCCCATCCTGCCTATCCACGTCTCGCCGGGCTGCAGAAGATGCTGTGGACCAAGTCGCGGCTCGCCATGCGCGAAGCCGAGCCTGTGCTGAAGGGCATCATCGACGGCGGTGCGCCGATCATGCTGCTCAAGGGCGCCAGCCGCATCGCGGTCGATCCGGCGGCGCAGCGTGGCCGCGTCGCCCACGACATCGACATATTGGTGCGGCCGCAGCACATGGCAGTTGCCTTCGATGTGCTGCGGCATGGCGACTGGCATGTGTCGACAGGCGTCAGTCCGCAATATCTCAAGCCGCGGCTGGGCGCCGTGCGCTCGATGAATTTCTTCAAGGGCAGCTATGGCGACATCGACCTGCACCAGGTCGCCTATGACTGGTCGCAGGCCGATGCGGCTGACGATGAGGCGATCTGGCAGCGCGCCTTGCCGGCGACCTTTTCCGGCCTTGGCGTGCTGGTGCCTTCGGCTGCCGACCGTGTCGCGTTGGCGATCGGCCATGGCGGTCTCGATGCCCATGTCCACAGCGACTGGCTGGTCGACAGCGCGACGGCGATCGGCGCCGGCGGGTTCGACTGGGAGGTGTTCTGCGAAATCGTCGCCCGGCGCCGCCTGGCGGTGCCGGCAGCGGTGGCGCTGACCTATCTCGCAGCGGAAATGTCCGCGCCGGTGCCTTCCGGCGCGCTGGAACGGATTGTCGCGCTGGCCGACCGCGCCGGCGCATCCCGCATCGGCTCGCTGCTCCAGGCCAAGCCGCGAACCGATTTCAAGGGGCTGACGTGGCTTTCGCGCGGGGTGGCCAAGCAGTTGCGGATGCGCAAGAAGCGGGCGGTTCGCGAGCGTGAACTGCCTGACGTCCAGTGGCATGGCCGTCGCGCAGCCGAGACGGCCGATGCCGGGGCAGGCGTCCCGGCGCTGTCGCAGCCGGTGCCGATGCCGCCGACGATTGGCGGTGGCGCGCAGGCGGAGATCGACATCGTCGTGCGCATGGACGTGCCGCCGGTGCGCCGGCGCATCGAGATGGAGCTCAATGGCGGCGAACGCCATTTCGCGCGGCTGCGCTATCGCAAGCTCGGCAAGTCGGGAGGCCGGCTGACATTGCGGTTTCGCGGTGTCATCCAGCCCGACCCAGCCCTTGGCACGTTGACGCTCGCGGCGCGTCCGTCGCGTCAGTTCCGCGAGTGGGAGCACGAGCAGACCGTTGCCACCTATGGCGCGGTGCCGTTCGAGATCGTCTCGGTGAAGGTTTCGCCCACGCGCTGAGGCTGCGCGGATATTCTCAGGCCGTCTCTTCCGCCGCGTCGGCGCGGTCGGCCTTGCGGGCGACCGCCCAGCCGAGCAATGCCGCCGACAGCAGCACGACCGCGGCGAGGTAGAAGGCGAGGCCGGGGTAGGGCATCGGCGTATCTTCGCTCAGCGTCCAGGCATAGACCGCGCCGAAGAACAGCGGCGAGGCGACGCCGGCAATGCTGGCCACGCTCATGTTGGCGCCCTGCAACTGGCCCTGCTCGAACTCGGAAACGCGCTGGGTCATCAGCGACTGCGTGGTCGGCATGGCGAGGCCCCACAAGGCGTTGGGGATGATCGCCAGCGTGAACCAGAAGCCGGTCGGCGCCCAGCCCATGCAGGCGATGCCGAAGGCGCCGGCAAACAGGCCGAACACCATCGTTGTGCGGTCGCCGAAGCGCTTGACCACCGGGCCGACGATCAGCCCCTGCACGATCATGTCGAGCACGCCGACCATCGCCAGCAGCAGGCCCACTTCCCAGGCATGCCAGCCGTAGCGGTAGGCGGCATAGAGCACGAACACCGCCGAGAAGACATGGTGGGCGAAGTGCAGCAGGAAGGTCACCGCGGCGAGACCCGTCAGTTCCGGGTGCGAACGCAGCAGCATCATCGCGCCGAACGGATTGGCGCGGCGCCAGGAGAAGGCCATGCGCTTTTCGCGCGGCAGCGATTCAGGCAGGACGAAGGCGCCATAGAGGAAGGCAAGCCCGCTCATCGCCGCCGCCACCCAGAACGGCGCGCGCGGCGAGATCTCGCCGAGGAAACCGCCCATCAGCGGCCCGGCAACGAAACCTGCGCTGAAGGCGGCACCGATCAGGCCATAGGCGCGGGCGCGGCCCTCGGGCGGGGTGATGTCGGCCATGTAGGCGAAGACGGTGGTGAAGCTCGACGAGGTGACGCCGGCGACGATGCGGCCGAGGGCCAGCCACCACAGGTTTGGCGCCAGCGCCATCAGCACGTAGTCGGCGGCGAGGCCGACGGTCGACAGCAGGATGACGGGGCGGCGGCCGTAACGATCCGACAGCGAGCCGATGATCGGCGAGCAGACGAACTGCATGAAGGCCCAGAGCGCGATGAAGACGCCATTGATCCAGCCGGCGTCGGCGTTGGAGCCGGCGAACTCCTCGATCAGCGAGGGCAGCACCGGGATGATGATGCCCATCGCCACGATGTCGAGCACGGCGGTGACGAAGATGAAGGCGATCGCCGCCTGGCGACGCGAACCTGTGATGGACATGATGGTGGCCTCGATGGACGAGCCTTATAAAACAACGTGGCGTGCGATCCACCCATGTCCGGCCACATTACCAAAACCTACTGACATTGTGGCACGAGCGGTCAAGCAGTGACCCAAGCCTTCCCGCACGGGGACAGCCAGCCTACAAATGCGGTCGGAATCAGGACATGAACGTGCCGCGCGCCGTTCTAGAAGTCTGCCAACACTGCAAAGTCCCGTTTTTCGGGTCATGTACCAAGGAGCCTGCCATGCTGCGCAAGACGAATTTCTTCATCGACGGAAAATGGGTCGCGCCCGCGGTTGCGAAGGAGCTCGAGGTCATCAACCCGGCCGACGAGCAGGCCTTTGCGGTGATTTCGCTGGGGTCGCCCGCCGATGTCGACAAGGCGGTGGAAGCAGCACAGCGCGCTTTCCCGGCATGGAGTGCGACCAGCCGCGAACAGCGTCTCGCGCTGCTCGAAAAGTTGCTCACCGCCTATAACAGGCGCGTGCGCGACATGGCCCAGGCGATTTCCTGGGAGATGGGCGCGCCGATCAAGCTGGCGCTCGAGTCGCAGGCGTCCAGTGGCGCGGGGCACATCAAGAGCTTCATCGAGGTGCTGAAGCGCTTCGAATTCGAAGAGCCGCTCAACGCGGCCAATCCGCAGGAGCGCATCGTGCGCGAGCCGATCGGCGTGTGCGGGCTGATTACGCCATGGAACTGGCCGATGAACCAGGTAGCGCTGAAGGTGGTGCCGGCCCTGGCAGCGGGCTGCACGGTGGTGTTGAAGCCGTCGGAGATCGCGCCGATGTCGTCGATCGTCTTTGCCGAGATGATGGAGGAAGCGGGCTTCCCGGCCGGCGTGTTCAACATGGTCAATGGCGACGGCCCGACCGTCGGCGAGGCGATGTCGCGCCATCCCGGCATCGACATGATGTCGTTCACCGGCTCGACGCGCGCCGGAGTGGCGGTGACCAAGGCGGCTTCCGAGACGGTCAAGCGCGTGACGCTGGAACTCGGCGGCAAGTCGCCCAACATCGTCTTCGACGATGCCGACCTCACCGACGCGGTGACACGCGGGCTGGCGCATTGCTTCGAGAATACCGGCCAGTCCTGCAACGCACCGTCGCGCATGCTGGTGCAGCGCCCGGTCTATGACAAGGCCGTCGACATCGCGGCGAAATATGCGGCCACGGTGAAGATCGGCAATCCGGCCGAGGACGGGGACCATATCGGCCCGCTGTCGTCCGACGTCCAGTTCGACAAGGTGCAGGGCATGATCGACGCCGGCATCAAGGAGGGCGCGCGTGTCGTTGCCGGCGGGCTCGGCCGGCCAGAAGGGTTCAACCGCGGTTACTTCGTGCGACCGACGGTCTTTGCCGACGCCAACAACGACATGCGCATCGCCCGCGAGGAGATCTTCGGGCCGGTGGTGGCGATGATCCCGTTCGAAACGGAAGAAGAAGCGATCGCTATTGCCAACGACACGCCCTATGGCCTGTCGGCCTATGTCCAGACGGGCGACAAGGCCCGCGCTCAGCGCGTGGCGCGCAAGCTCCGCGCCGGCATGGTGCAGATCAACGGCACCGAGCGCCCCTATGGCAGCCCCTTCGGCGGCTACAAGCAATCGGGCCTCGGCCGCGAAGGCGGCAAGTGGGGGCTCGAGGATTTCCTCGAGGTCAAGGCGATCAGCGGTTTCGAGGAAGGGCTGGGCTGATCTTCGGCGTTTAGCCTCAAGAGGCTCCCCCTCACCGTCACGGCTTCGCCGCGCCACCTCTCCCCCCACTTCGTGGGGGCGAGGAAACGCCAATCGCGCAGGCTCCGCCTTGCCGCCGCTAGAGTGCGACCTCGCAGGACTTGGGTTCCTCGTCCCCACGGAGTGGGGGAGAGGTGGCTCGGGCGAAGCCCGAGACGGTGAGGGGGCTTCGAGCGCTGAGCGACGCTATTAGCCGCCGTTCCGTCTCAGATAATCCTCGGCGATCTCGCGCATCCTGTCGCCGTCGATGCTGTCGGCGTGGCCGCCGTGGGCGACGCGCACCGGTAGGCCGATGAGGCGGCGCATGGTGTCGCAGTAGTCGGCGCGGTCGGAATCCGGCATGTCGTCGACCAGCAGCCCGCCATGGATGGCATCGCCCGAAAACAAGGTGCCGTCATGTTCGTCGAACAGGCCGATGGATCCCGGCGAATGGCCGGGCAGGTGCAGCACCGTGAAGCGGCGGTCGCCGAGATCGATCACGTCGCCCTCGTCGAGCAGGCGGTGCAGCGGGGCGGGCCTGACAGCGTAGTCGGCGGACCGCCAACCGGGCCAGGGCAGTTCCGATACGTCGCCTGGAAAATTGCGGAACATGTGGGCGTAGGTCGCCGTGTCGGGCATGGTCTCGAAGAACGGCGCCTCGATGCGGGGGCCGGCGCGCCAGGCGAATTCATGCAGCGAGCCGACATGGTCGAGATGGACATGGGTGGCGACCACGAGCAGGGGCTTGCCGGGTGTCGTTTCGATCTCGGGCCCGAGCGGGCAGATGCCCATGCCGGTGTCGACCAGCATGTCGATGTCGCGGCCACGCACCAGCCACATATTGGCGCGGCAATAGTCGGTGACGAACGGTTCCGTCAGCATCGTCGTGGTTGCGTCGACGATGCTTTTCGAGAACCAGTCCAAGCGTCGGTTCAAACGAATGGCCTGCCGATCTTGAACCTGCCAGGCACCAGCCGACGCAGATAGTCCATGCCCTTTTCGGACAGGTGATTGACGTCTGGCAGCATGTAGTCGTCGGGCATGTGCCGGGTCTTGCCGGCGACATTGGCCAGCGGCACCAGCTTCAACACGGTCTTGCCGCCCTCATATTTCAGCGCCACCGAGCCGCCGCCCTTGTCTGCCGCATCGATGGCGAAGACGCCGGCGTCGAAGGCTTCCTGCGCGTCGACGGCGTTGACCGCGCCGATGTAGCCGCGCGGCATGTAGCCGAGCGCGTCGACGCGGGCGCGCTTGCCCGGCAGGCCTTCGGCGAGGGCGTTCTCGAAGGCACGGCTCAAATCGCTGCCGGACAGCTTGATGTTGCCATGGGCGTCGCGCTCCAGCTTGTCGGCGGGCACGATGCTCTCGACAAGCGCCTTGCCGTCGGCGGTGCTGACACCCTCGGAGACCGCAACGACGCAGCGGCGATGGCGGGCCAGCGTCGCCTTCACCTCGTCGATGAAGCGCGGCACCGAAAACGCGCGTTCGGGCACGTAGATCAGGTGCGGGCCGTCGGTGTCCTCGTCGCGCCACGCTGCGGCTGCCGCTGTCAGGAAGCCGGCATGGCGGCCCATGACGATGCCGACATAGATGCCGGGCAAAGCGCGGAAATCGAGATCGACGCTGAGGAAGGCGCCGGCGACGAACTCGGCCGCCGAGATGAAGCCCGGCGTGTGGTCGTTCTCCTCGAGGTCGTTGTCGATGGTCTTGGGTGCATGGACGAAGGCGATGCTGCCCTGGGCCGCGTCGGTCAGGATCTGCTGGGTGCCGGCGGTGTCGTTGCCGCCGATATAGATGAAGGCGCGGGCGTCGGCTTTCTTGAGGCCTTCGAGGATGACATCGCAATAGGCGGCATCAGGCTTGTCGCGGGTGCTGCCAAGGGCGGCGCCGGGCGTCGCAGCAATGCGCAGCAGTTGCTCTTCGGGAATATCGGTCAGGTCGACATAGTCGCCGTCGCGGATGCCGCGGACGCCGTGGCGCGAGCCCAGGACACGCGCCTTGGGATGGCGCCGGCGGATTTCGAGCACGGCGCCGGCCATCGTCTGGTTGATGACGGCGGTTGGTCCACCGCCTTGCGCGATGACGAATGTCGAAGGCATGGACGCTGTCCTCCCAGTGCTGATTTCCGGCACATTCGCCCTTCTGGCGACCGGACGCAATGGGAGATTCAGTCGGTTCTAAAGCTATCCGCAGCCTAGCTGACGACGATCGGCGTCTTGCCGTTGACGCGGCTGAAGAGGTCGATGACGTCCTGGTTGATCATGCGGACGCAGCCCGACGACATCGCCTGGCCGATGGTCCACCATTCCGGCGAGCCATGGACGCGGTAGCCGGTGTCCTGGCCGTCCTTGAAGATGTAGAGGGCGCGTGCGCCGAGCGGATTGTCGAGGCCGCCGGGCTGGCCGCCGCGCCATTTCTCGAGTTCCGGCTTGCGGGCGATCATTTCCGCCGGAGGGGTCCAGCGCGGCCATTTTTTGCCGTACTGGATGTTGGCGCGCCCGTTCCAGAGGAAGCCGTCGCGGCCGATGCCGACGCCATAGCGGATGGCGTCGCCACCCGGCTGGACGAGATAGAGATGACGTTCCTGCAGCCGCACGACGATGGTGCCGGGTGCTTCGCCGGTCGGGTCGACGACGATCTGGCGGCGGAACTTTGGATCGACCTTGGCGAAGGGGATCTCCGGCAACTGGTAGCCTTCGTCGGTGAAGGAGGCGTACATCAGCTCGGGACGGGTTACCTGCTTGTCGACGCTGATGCTGGGCCGGATCGAACCGGTGGTGTAGTCGTCGATCTGGATCGAGGCGAGGTCCATCTCCATGCTTCGACTGCAGCCGGCCAGCAGCCCGGCGGCGCCGAGGCCAAAAAGCACGTTGCGGCGCGAGGCCAGTTTCGGGGCATGATCGGTTGGGCCGGAGACCGGCGAAGCAGGCGATTTCGACACGGCACAATTCCACTCTAAACGCGGGGGCGGCCAGGCACCGGAGCGAACCCCGGCTGGATAGGTGGCATTTTCATCATTCATGGTTGAGAAAGCATGAACGCCGCGTGTGTTGCCTCAAGGGCTTTACAACCGCGCAGCGGCGGAGCTTGATCCCGTTGTTGATCAGGGAGCTTTTCATGTCGTTCGAAAACTGGGCCGCCTTTGCCGCCGCGTCTGCGGTGCTGCTCGTCATTCCGGGGCCGACCATCCTGCTTGTGGTGTCCTATGCGCTCGGCCAGGGCTGGCGCACCGCACTGCCGATGGCGGTGGGCGTGGCACTCGGCGATTTCACCGCGATGACGCTGTCGATGCTCGGCATCGGCGCGCTGCTGGCGGCATCGGCCACGGTCTTCACCATCGTGAAGTGGATCGGTGCGGCCTATCTCATCTATCTCGGCATCAAGCTGTTCCGCGCCGGCGGGTCGCTCGAGGCCAAGCCGCGCACGGATGCGGCGTCGGCCGCCAAGATGATGGCGCATGCCTGGATCGTCACGGCGCTGAACCCCAAGAGCATCACCTTCTTCGTCGCCTTCCTGCCGCAGTTCATCGACCGCAGCGGCGATTTCTGGACCCAGATGCTGATCTTCGAGGTGACCTTCCTGACGCTCGCCTTCGCCAATGCCTTCGGCTACGCGCTGGTCGCCGCGCGCGCCCGCAGCGTCGTTGCCAGCCCGCGCGCCATCCGCATCTTCAACCGCACCGGCGGCACTTTGCTTGTCGGCGCCGGTCTTGCCGCGGCGGCAACCCGTTCGGGGCACTGAGGACTTCGGCTGTGGTGAAGGACCGGCTCGGGCTTGCGCTTTCAGGCGCGGACGAGGCTTCCGCCGCGCATTACGAGCGCGGGGTGAGCGAACTCCAGCGCTTCGTCGGCGATCCGGTCGGCTCGGCCGACAAGGCGATCGCTGCTGCGCCCGATTTCGTCATGGCGCATGTGCTGAAGGGCTGGCTCTACGGCCTCGCCACCGAGCGCGAGGCGATGGCGGTCGCGCGCGACTGCCATGCCGCCGCCGCCGTGCTCGCCGCAACGGCCGGTGAGAAGGCGCATGTCGCGGCCCTTGGCTGTCTCGCAGCGGGCCATTGGCACGAGGCCGGGCGTATCCTCGCCGATCTGACAGCGGAGCATCCGCTTGATGCGCTTGCGCTGCAGGCCGGACACCAGATCGACTTCTTCACCGGCAATGCGCCAATGCTGCGCGATCGCATCGCCAAGGCTATGCCGGCGTGGAGCAGGGGCATGCCGGGCTATCACGCCATCCTCGGCATGCAGGCCTTCGGCTTCGAGGAGATGGGCGAATATGCGCATGCCGAGACCCTGGGCCGGCAAGCTGTCGAGATGGAACCGCGCGACGGCTGGGCCCAGCACGCTGTGGCGCATGTGATGGAGATGCAGAGCCGCCAGCGCGACGGCATCGCCTGGATGCGCGGCAACTCGGACGCCTGGATAAAGGAGAGTTTTCTCCAGGTTCACAACTGGTGGCACCTGGCGCTGTTTCACTACGACCTCGGCGAGACCGACGAGGTGCTGGCGCTTTATGACGGGCCGATCTACAGCGCGCAGTCGAAGCTGGCGCTCAACATGGTCGATGCCTCAGCGATATTGTGGCGGCTTCATCTCGGCGGCGTCGATGTCGGCGACCGCTGGGCGAGCCTTGCGGCTAACTGGGCGCCCAAGGCTGCGGCCGGCAACTACGCCTTCAACGACGCACATGCGATGATGGCCTTCGTTGGCGCCGGTCTCGAAGCGCCGGCCAAGGCGATGCTCGACGCCCAGCGCGAGGCGATCGCCCGCGACGACGACAACGCCGCTTTCACGCGCGACGTCGGCCACCCCGTCACGTTGGCGATCAAGGCCTTCGGCGAGGGGCGCTATGGCGAGACGGTGCGGCTGCTTGGGCCGGTCAGGGCCATCGCCCACCGCTTCGGCGGCAGCCATGCCCAGCGCGACGTGATCGAACTGACGCTGATCGAAGCGGCCCTGCGCGATGGCGACGATGCGCTGGCGGTCAGGTTGGCCGCAGCGCGCAACCATGCCCGCCCGGCAAGCCCGCTGTCGGGCCTGTTCGTCCAGCGTGCGGCACTTCTCGCGCACGGCTGACACACCCGGTGGGTCTAGCCGCCCGCCCAGCCGATCACGACGTGGTCAGGCTGTATTGGATGGTTGACCCAGATGCGGATGTGCGTCCTTGTGCTGCTAACCGGGATGTCTGCGATGTCAATGAGGGCATCCGACAGCATCAGCAGCCGGTGAGGGGTGTCGAGTAAACCGTCGTAGTCCGGCGCTAACGTCTGGTTCAATTCCGAGAGTGGCCCGACAACCACCGTGGTATCCCCGTCGTTCGAATAGAGAGATGGAATGGTGATACAATCACGTGTTGCCGCGATACGCCCATAGTCGTGGTCAACTACAGGCGCGACCTCGCGCCTGCCAGCAACGTAAAAGCTGACGTATTCTGGGGCTATGACGAATGTCTTCACAACCATTCAACGTCTCCTCGGCCTGATAAGACCACCTTGCGATCGACTGCACTAGATGCAGTGCCTTGTCCGCCTTCCCGAGCTTTTGTGCCCAGAGTTGGCAATCAGTCCGCCGACCTCCGACGCTGCTTACAGAGCCGCTGGGTCGAACGTCCGATTATTTTTTGCGAGTTCCGAAATAAATGTCGACCCGACCCTGGAATGTTTGCTAATAAGCAGCGTCCGTCGGAGGAACGGGACGATGGCCCGGCCGTTTTGCCTGTTGGCGATGAAGGCTGGCCAATGACGTGAGAGGATGGGCGCCAAAGGCGTCCGCGGCTCTCATTCGGGAGGAATGGCATGTATCTCGGGCTCGATCTCGGTACGTCAGGCGTGAAGGCGCTGCTGATGGACGCCGACCAGAAGATCATCGGCTCCGGCCACGGCTCGCTCGACGTGTCGCGGCCGCACCACGGCTGGTCCGAGCAGGATCCGGCCGACTGGATTCGCGCCACCGAAGAGGCGATCGCCGAGCTCAAGGCGGCACATCCAGGGGAAATCGCTGCCGTGCGCGGCATCGGCCTGTCCGGCCAGATGCATGGCGCGACGCTGCTCGACGCCTCGGGCAAAGTGCTTCGTCCCTGCATCCTGTGGAACGACACGCGCAGCTTTGCCGAGGCAGCTAGGCTCGACGCCGACCCGCGTTTTCGCAAGATTATCGGCAACATCGTTTTCCCCGGCTTCACCGCACCCAAGCTCGCCTGGGTGAAGGCCAACGAGCCTGACGTCTTCGCCCGGGTGGCGAAGGTGCTGTTGCCCAAGGACTATCTGCGGCTCTGGCTGGCCGGCGAATACATCTCCGAAATGTCCGACTCGGCCGGCACGTCCTGGCTTGATGTCGCGTCGCGACGGTGGTCGCCGGAGCTTTTGGCCGCCACCGGCCTCGGCACCGAACACATGCCGTCGTTGGTCGAGGGTACTGATCTAGCCGGGATGCTGCGCGGAGAACTGGCTTCGAAATGGGGCATGGGGCAGGCGGTGACGATTTCCGGCGGCGCGGGCGACAACGCGGCTTCCGCCTGCGGCATGGGCACGGTCAGGCCGGGCGCGGCCTTCGTGTCGCTCGGCACCTCGGGCGTGCTGTTTGCCGCCAACGGCGCCTACCTGCCCAATCCGGAAAGTGCGGTGCACACGTTCTGCCATGCGCTGCCCAACGCCTGGCACCAGATGGGCGTCATCTTGTCGGCGACGGATTCGCTCAACTGGCTGAGCACCATATCAGGCAAGGATGCGGCTGAGCTGACAGGCGAACTCGGCGACGAATTGCGTGCGCCTTCAGGCGTGACCTTCCTGCCTTATCTCTCGGGTGAACGGACCCCGCACAACGATGCGGCGATCCGCGGCTCCTTCACGGGCCTTGCCCATGAGATCGACCGCGCCGGTCTGACCCAGGCGGTGCTCGAGGGCGTGGCATTTGCCTTCCGCGACAGCCTTGAAGCTCTGGCCAAGGCCGGAACCTCGCTGACACGCGTGACGGCCATCGGCGGTGGCTCGCGCTCGCGCTACTGGCTGAAGTCGATCGCCACCGCACTCGGCCTACCGGTCGACCTTCCCGCCGACGGCGATTTCGGCGCTGCATTTGGTGCCGCGCGGCTTGGCCTCATCGCCGCCGAAAGTGCCGACCCGCATCAGGTCTGCACGCCGCCTGCGACAGCCGAAACCATCGAGCCGGTGGCCACACTGGCCGGCGCCTATGACGAGGCCTACCAGCGCTATCGCAAGCTCTATCCGGCGATCCGGGGGACGATGTGAGCGCCCGAGCTAGATCAGCCCGGCACCTTGTCGAGGAAGCCGGTGATGCCGCTCAGGCGGCCGCCTTCGAGGGTGGCGAAGTCGGAGCCTTCGATCACGGCCTCCGCACCATCGGGACCAAGGCCCCAGGAGAAGCGGATATGGTCACCGAAGCCGTCGGCCTTGCCCTTGAGCTTGAAGTGGAAGCCGGGGAACTGGCTGTGCACGCCTTGGATCAGTGCGTCGATGCCGCCGTGGCCGTCGCCCTGCATGATGGGGTCGCGATAGGTCACGCCGGAAGTGAAGGCGGCCTCGACCAGCGCCTTGCGGGCGGTCGCGTCGGTCTCGTTCCAGGCGGCGATGTAGGCTTCGGCGATGGCGTTGTAGTCGGTCATCTCTGCTCTCCGTCGGGTTTGTCTTTGATAACGCGACCCTTGTCGCAGCAGTGCCGACTGGAACCAATTACGCCTGAGGTAATCGAATTCGGAATTTTTGTGGCCGCCCGATCCGGGGCGGCAATGCGTACTCACTGAAAGGAGTTCTCCCATGAGCACCGGCTATTTCGGCGACATCAAGCCCGTCCGCTACGAAGGTCCTGAAAGCACCAACCCGCTGGCCTATCGCCACTACAATGCCGATGAGGTGGTGCTGGGCAAGCGGCTGGAAGACCACCTGCGCTTCGCGGTCGCCTACTGGCACACATTCGCCTGGCCGGGCGGCGATCCGTTCGGCGGCCAGACCTTCGAGCGGCCCTGGTTCGGCGAGACCATGGAGCATGCCAAGCTGAAGGCCGACGTCGCCTTCGAGTTGTTTTCGCTTCTTGGCGTTCCCTACTATTGCTTCCACGATGCCGACGTGCGGCCCGAGGGTGCGACCTTTGCCGAGAGTGCCAAGCGTCTCGATGAAATCGCCGACCATTTCGAAGGCAAGATGGCCAAGACCGGCGTCAAGCTGCTCTGGGGCACGGCAAACCTGTTTTCCAACCGCCGCTTCATGTCGGGTGCCGCCACCAACCCCGACCCGGAAGTCTTCGCCTATGCGGCCGCGACGGTAAAGCACTGCATCGACGTCACCAAGCGGCTGAAAGGTGAGAACTATGTGCTGTGGGGCGGCCGCGAGGGCTATGAGACGCTGCTCAACACCGACATGGGCCGCGAGCTCGACCAGCTCGGCCGCTTCCTCAACCTCGTCGTCGACTACAAGCACAAGATCGGTTTCACCGGCACCATCCTGATCGAGCCAAAGCCGCAGGAGCCGACCAAGCACCAGTACGACTACGATGTCGCCACCGTCTACGGCTTCCTCAGGAAGTACGGGCTGGAGAAGGAGGTGAAGGTCAACATCGAGCAGGGCCACGCGATCCTGGCCGGCCACTCCTTCGAGCACGAGCTGGCGACCGCCAATGCGCTCGGCATCTTTGGTTCGATCGACATGAACCGCAACGACTACCAGTCGGGCTGGGATACCGACCAGTTCCCCAACAACGTGCCCGAGATGGGGCTGGCCTATTACCAGGTGCTGCTTGGCGGTGGCTTCAAGACCGGCGGCACCAATTTCGACGCCAAGCTGCGCCGCCAGTCGCTCGATCCCGAAGACCTGCTGATCGCCCATGTCGGCGGCATGGATGCCTGCGCCCGGGGGCTCAAGGCCGCAGCGAAGATGCTCGAGGACAAGGCGCTGTCCGCCCCGCTCGATGCACGCTATGCCGGCTGGAACGCGGCCGAGGCCAAGGCGATGCTGTCAGGGGAACGCAGCCTCGAACAAATCGCCGCGCGCGTCGCCGCCGATGGCATCGAGCCGCAGCCGAAGTCGGGCCGGCAGGAATATCTGGAGAACGTCGTCAACCGCTATGTCTGAACCGGACAACCATCAGGCGAGGGGGAGCCGCTTTCCCCCTTGCCGCTGAATTGCCTCTTTCTCGCCCTCAAGACGCCCGTCGAATCAGTGAGTTACGGCGTCATGAGACGGGAACAAAAGACTTTCATCGCAAATACGAACGAGCCGGAGATCGAGGCATTGCTCGACCGCTCGCGCACCAATTCCATCGTCGACCGGCTGATGGCGCTGCCTCCTGTGGTGGAGACACAGCTGTCGGACGAATGGAGCCGGGCAGTGGCGCTGCGCCTCGAAGCCGTGCTCGCCGAAAACATGCGCTCGCGCATCGGCAGGGAAAGCCGTGCCGCCTGATTGCTGACGGTTTGACGAATGGAGGATGCTTCGCCATCCTTCGCCGATGATACGCGCGGTGCTTTTGGACCTTTCGGGCGTCGTCTATGACGGCGACGCGGCGATCCCCGGTGCAATCGAAGCCATTCGCCGGCTGCATGGCGAAGGCCTTGCCATCCGCTTCGTCAGCAACACCACGCGTTCGCCACGTGCAGCCGTCATCAGGCAACTCGCCGCCCTCGGTATTAAAGTCGCCGACGATGAATTGCTGACGCCTGCCCGCGCGGCCGTCGAATGGCTTGCACACGAAGGCTGCGCGCCGCACCTGCTCGTGCATCCCGACCTCGTGCCCGAATTCGCCGGACACACGTTCGGCGAGAGGAAGGCGGTGGTGGTCGGCGATGCCGCCGAGGCCTTCACCTATGCGGCGATGAACGCCGCCTTCCGGCAACTCATCGACGGTGCCGAATTTCTCGCGCTTGCGGTCAACCGCACTTTCAAGGACGCCGACGGCGGCCTCAGCCTCGATGCCGGTGCCTTCGTCGCAGCACTCGAATTCGCCGCCGGCAAGCAGGCGACGGTGCTGGGCAAGCCCGCGCGCGACTTCTTCCATACCGCACTCGCCGGATTGGACTGCCCGCCGGGGCAGGCGGTCATGGTTGGCGACGACGCCGAAAGCGATGTCGCCGGGGCCCTGAAGGCGGGCATCGGATCGGCCCTGCTGGTGCGGACCGGCAAGTATCGTGCCGGTGACGAGAGCCGCCACGCGCCGCACCCGAGCGCCGTCGTTGACGATCTTGCGACAGCGGTTGAGTGGATTCTTTGCAGGCGAGGCTGAGGCATCACCCCCACCCCTAACCCCTCCCCACAAGGGGGAGGGGGATCGGCACTACCCATGCCAAGCGAGATTTTCCCGCGATCGGATCGTATGGCGCGACGCAAAGCTTCCCTCCCCCTTATGGGGAGGGATTGAGGGTGGGGTATTCTGCCTTGAGCTGGTCTCCCGCAAGGCGCAATCTCAGCCCTTGCGCATCCTCACCGGCGGCGTGCCGAAGGCGCGGGAAAAGCTGCGGGAGAAGGCGGCAGCCGAGGAAAAGCCGGTCCGCTCGGCGACCTCGGCCATGCTGACGCGGGTGTCGACAACCAGCCGTCGCGCGGCGTTCAATCTCAGCCTGAGATAGTAGGCGCCGGGCGTCTCGCCGATCGAGGCGCGGAAGATGCTTTCGAGCGTCCGCGCCGTGACGCCTGCACGCTTTGCGATCGCGGCAATCGTCAGCGGCTGGTCGACATGGCCCTCCATCAGGCGGATCGCCTGGGCGAGACGCGGGTCGTAGCCGTCGAGCCGGCCGAGCGAGACCAGCGGCTGCGCGTCGGTGGCGGCGCGCGACTGGTCGTAGATGAAGACGCTGGCGACATCGAGCGCGGTCGCCATGCCGAGCCGCGAGCGCACCAGGTGCAGCATCAGGTCGAAGGTGGGCGCCGCACCGCCCGAGGTGAAAACCGGGCCGTCGATGATGTAGCGGTCGGGACGGACCTCGACCTCAGGAAAGGCCGCGGCAAAATCCTCCATGTCCTCCCAATGAGTGGTGGCAGTGCGGCCTTCCAGCAGCCCGGCGCGGGCGACCAGCCAGGTGCCTGCCTCGATGCCGCCGGCCGCGCGGGCCTGGCGGGCGCAGCGCCTGATGCCGCCGAGCAGCTTCGACGTGGTGTATCCCTGGGTGCCGAAGCCGGCGATGACCATCAGCACGTCGCAGGCATCGTCGGGGTCGAAGGCGCCGGAGACCGCCACAGGCAGGCCGCATGTGGTGATCGCCGGCTCGCCGGTGGCGGATACCAGCCGGAAGTCGAAATGCGTCTCGCCGGCAATGCGGTTGGCGGCGCGCAGGGGGTCGACGGCCGATGCCACGCACATGATGGACGCGCCGGAGAAGACCAGCATCGTCACCTTGAGCGGCGAGCGCTCTTCGCGAAAGATTGTCGGCTTTTCGCTTTTGGTCATTTGAGTGTCGTAAAACGCAAAACAAATTGGCGCAAGCGGCGCGATGATCCGTCAAGTTTCGTAAGGGAGGAATGCGATGCCGCTCGAGATGAACCGCGAGGTTTTCATTACCTGTGCCGTGACCGGGTCCGGCGGCACGCAGGATCGCAGCCACCTGGTGCCGCGTTCGCCCAAGCAGATCGCCGACTCGGCCATCGAGGCGGCCAAGGCAGGTGCTGCCATCGTCCACTGCCATGTCCGCGACCCCGACACAGGCAAGCCGCGTCGCGACATCCATCTCTACCGCGAGGTGACCGAGCGCATCCGCGAGGCCAATGTCGACGTGGTGCTGAACCTGACCGCCGGCATGGGCGGCGACATGGTGTTCGGCGGCGTCGAAAGCCCGTTGCCGCTGAAGGAAGCCGGCACCGACATGGGCGGCGCCACCAACCGCGTCGAGCATGTGCGCCAGTGCCTGCCGGAGATATGCACGCTTGACTGCGGCACGATGAATTTCGCCGAGGCCGACTACGTCATGACCAACACGCCGGGCATGCTGCGCGCGATGGGTGGCATGATGACCGCGATGGGCGTCAAGCCCGAGATCGAGGCTTTCGACACCGGCCACCTCTGGTTCGCCAAGCAACTGGTGGAGGAGGGCGTGCTTGCGCCCGACGCGCTGGTTCAGCTGTGCATGGGCGTGCCGTGGGGGGCGCCTGACGACCTCAACACCTTCATGGCGATGGTCAACAACGTGCCGAAGAGCTGGACCTTTTCGGCCTTCTCGCTCGGCCGCAACCAGATGGCCTATGCGGCGGCGGCTGTGCTTGCCGGGGGCAATGTGCGCGTCGGCCTCGAGGACAATCTCTGGCTCGACAAGGGCGTTCTCGCTACCAACGCGCAGCTGGTCGAGAAGGCGGTCACCGTCGTCGAGACCTTGGGCGCGCGAGTCATCGGGCCGGAAGAGGTGCGCAAGAAGCTGAACCTCGTCAAGCGCGCGCCGCTGGCGGCCTGATCGCTGACAAATCTGCCGGGAGGGGCATTTTCATGAGCACAATTTCGAAGGCAGCCGCCATTGGCGGCGGGGTTATCGGCGCCGGCTGGGTGGCGCGGCTGCTGCTCAATGGCATCGACGTGTCGATCTTCGATCCCGACCCGGAGGCCTCACGCAAGGTCGGCGAGGTGATGAAGGGCGCGCGCCGTGCCTACAAGCAGATGCTACCGGGTGGCCTGCCCAAGGAAGGCAAGCTGACCTTCGCCAAGACCATCGCCGAGGCAGTGGCGGACGCCGACTTCATCCAGGAAAGCGTGCCGGAGCGGCTCGACCTCAAGCACAAGGTGCTGGCCGAGATCGACATGCATGCGCCCGCCAATGCGATCATCGGCTCGTCCACCTCGGGCATCAAGCCATCGGACATGCAGGTGGCGATGAAGAAGCATCCGGAGCGGCTGGTCGTCGGCCACCCGTTCAACCCGGTCTATCTCCTGCCCATCGTCGAGATCGTCGGTGGCGCCCAGACGTTCCCCGAGGCGATCGAGGTCGCCAAGGAGATCTATTCTTCCATCGGCATGAAGCCTGTTGTCATCCGCAAGGAGATCGAGGCCTTCGTCGGCGACCGCCTGCTCGAAGCGGCCTGGCGCGAGGCGCTGTGGCTGATCAAGGACGGCATCTGCTCGGTGGAGGAACTCGACGACATCATGCGCTACGGCTTCGGCCTGCGCTGGGCCCAGATGGGCATGTTCCAGGTCTATCGGGTCGCCGGTGGCGAGGCCGGGATGCGCCACTTCATGGCGCAGTTCGGGCCGTGCCTGAAATGGCCGTGGACCAAGCTGATGGACGTGCCGGAGTTCAACGACGAGCTGGTCGACCTGATCGCCACCCAGTCCGACGAGCAGTCCGACAAATGGTCGATCCGCGAGCTGGAAAAGATCCGCGACGACAATCTCGTCGCGATCATGGATGCGCTGTCCAAGCAGAACAAGGGCAAGGGCTGGGGCGCCGGCGCGCTCTACAAGGACTACACCAAGCAGCTCGCCGCCCAGGCCAAGCCCAAGGTCTCCAAGGCTGCCGAAAAGGCCAAGGCGAGCAAGCCGGTGAAGAAGGCAGCTGCCAAGAAGAAGGGCTGAGACGATGCATTTCGGTCTGTCCGAGGAACAGCAGCTCATCGTCGACACCACCCGCGCGTTCGTCGAGAACGAGCTCTATCCGCACGAGGGCGAGGTCGAGCGCACCGGCCATCTCCGGCGCGAGCTGGTCGAGGAGATCAAGGCAAAGGCGATTGCCGCCGGGCTCTATGCCGCCAACATGCCGGCTGATGTCGGCGGTGCCGGGCTCGATACGCTGACCTGGCTGCTCTACGAAAAGGAGCTCGGCCGCGCCAACTACGCACTGCACTGGACCTGCGTGGCGCGCCCGTCCAACATCCTGCTCGCCGGCACGGCGGAGCAGCGCGAGAAGTATCTCTTCCCCTGCATTAGCGGCGAGAAGTCGGACTGTTTGGCGATGACCGAGCCGGGCGCCGGTTCCGACCTGCGGGGCATGAAGGCGAGTGCTGTCCAGGATGGCAGCGACTGGGTGCTGAACGGTACCAAGCACTTCATCTCCCATGCCGACATCGCCGATTTCGCCATCGTCTTCATGGCGTCCGGCGAAGAGGAGTCGCCGCGCGGCAAACGCAAGAAGATCACCGCCTTCTTCGTCGACAAGGGTACGCCCGGCTTCACAGTGCGCGACGGCTATCGCAACGTCTCGCATCGCGGCTACACCAATTCGGTGCTGGAGTTCGACGACTGCCGCCTGCCGGCGAGCCAGGTTCTCGGCGAGGTGCACAAGGGTTTCGAAGTCGCCAACAGCTGGCTGGGTGCGACGCGCCTGCAGGTGGGTGCCACCTGCCTCGGCCGCGCCGAGCGCGCGCTTAACCATGCCGTCGAATATGCCGCCCAACGCGAGCAATTCGGCCAGCAGATCGGCAAGTTCCAGGGCGTGTCGTTCAAGCTCGCCGACATGGCGACCGAGCTCAAGGCGGCTGAGCTGATGGTGATGGAGGCCGGCTGGAAATACGACCAGGGCACGGTCACCGACCAGGACATGGCGATGGCCAAGCTCAAGGCGACGGAGATGTTGGCCTTCGTCGCCGACGAAGCGATTCAGATCCATGGCGGCATGGGCCTGATGGACGACCTGCCGCTGGAGCGCATCTGGCGCGACGCGCGCGTCGAACGCATCTGGGAAGGCACGTCGGAAATCCAGCGCCACATCATTTCGCGCGCGCTGCTCAGGGCGGTGGGCGGATGAGCGATCTGGTTTCTTGTTCGACCCTCCCCCTTGTGGGGAGGGTGGCCCGCAGGGCCGGGTGGGGGTGAAACAATGTCTTGCTCGACTTCTGACACCCCCACCTCGACGCTGCGCGTCGACCCTCTCCACAAGGGGGAGGGTAAAGGGCGCCTCGAACGCCTGCTGCGGCCTAAGTCGATTGCGGTGTTCGGAGGCTCGCAGGCCGCGGCCGTGGTCAAGCAGTGCCTGAAGATGGGCTTTGCCGGCGACATCTGGCCGGTGCACCCGACCAAGGACAAGGTCGAGGGCATCAGGACTTTCCGTTCGGTCGCCGAGCTGCCCGCAGCCCCAGACGCAGCCTTCGTCGGCGTCAACCGCTTCCTGACTATCGAGGTGATTGCTCAACTTGCCGAGCGCGGCGCCGGCGGGGCGATCTGCTTTGCCTCCGGCTTCCTCGAAGCTGGCAGCGACGATGCCGACGGCGAACGGCTGCAGGCAGAACTGGTGGCGGCGGCCGGTGCGATGCCGGTCATTGGGCCCAATTGCTACGGCCTGATCAACTATGCCGACGGCGCGCTGCTGTGGCCCGACCAGCACGGCGGCCAGAGGCTGGCGCCGGGCACCCGCGGCGTTGCCATCATCACGCAGTCCTCCAACATCGCCTGCAACCTGACCATGCAGAAGCGCGGCCTGCCGGTCGCCTTCCTGATGACCGCCGGCAACCAGGCGCAGACCGGCCTTTCCCAAATGGCGCTGGGCCTGATCGAGGATGAGCGCGTGTCGTGCCTTGGCCTGCACATCGAAGGTTTCGACACCGTCGACGGTTTCGAGCGGTTGGCGGCGCGGGCACGCGAACTGGGCAAGCCGATCGTCGCCATGAAGGTCGGCCGCTCCGAGCAGGCGCGCAAGGCGACGATCTCGCACACGGCGTCGCTCGCCGGGTCGGATGCCGCATCGGACGCCTTCCTCAAGCGGCTGGGCATCGCCCGCGTCGACACCATCCCGTCGTTGCTCGAAACGCTGAAGCTGCTGCACGCAGTCGGCCCGCTGCCCGGCTTCACGCTGTCTTCGATGAGCTGTTCGGGCGGCGAGGCGTCGGTCATGGCCGACAGCGCCGAGGGCCGGCGGTTGCGTTTCCCGGCGCTTACGCCCGAGCACTATGCAAGGATAAAATCGACGCTCGGCGCCTTCGTGGCGGTCGCCAATCCGCTCGACTATCACACCTTCATCTGGAACGACGAACCGGCGATGACAGCCACCTTCACGGCGATGGCGTCAGGCGGTTTCGACCTCAACATGCTGGTGCTCGACTTCCCGCGCAACGACCGCTGCTCGGACGCCGACTGGTGGCCGACCGTGCGGGCCTTCGAGGTAGCGCTGAAGACTAATGGCGCGCGCGGTGCCGTGGTGGCGTCGATGTCGGAGAACCTGACCGAGGAGCATGCCGCAGACCTGTTTTCGCGCGGCATCGTGCCGTTACAGGGGATCGCCGAGGCGATGGACGCGGCGGAGGCTGCAGCGACGATTGGCGAGGCGTGGCGGCGCGATCCCTCCCCCTTGAGGGGAGGGTCGATCGGCGGAGCCGATCGGGGTGGGGTCGTGCACGATGCGTCGGCGGTGCCTTCTGAGGTTACCCCCTCCGCCCGCTTCGCGGGCACCTCCCCCTCAAGGGGGGAGGATACCCAGCTCGACGAAGCCGCTGCCAAATCCTTGCTGCGTGATGCTGGACTCACCGTGCCGGCCGGCCGCCGTGCGGTGAGTGTCGCAGAGGCCATCGCAACGGCGGAGGAGCTAGGCTATCCCGTCGCGCTCAAGGCGCTCGGCGTTGCCCACAAGAGCGAGCTTGGCGCTGTCAGGCTCAATCTCCGGACCGGCGAGGAGATCGGTGCCGCAGCGGCCGCCCTGTTGCGGCTCGGCTCCGGCCTCTATGTCGAGAAGATGGTCTCAGGCGGCGTGGCCGAGTTGATCGTCGGCGTCACCCGCGATCCGCTGTTCGGCCCTGTCATGACCATCGGCACCGGCGGCGTGCTGGTCGAACTCATCAAGGACAGCGCCACGCTGCTGCTCCCTGCCTCGCGCGGCGAGGTCGAGGCTGCGCTGAAGGGGTTGAAGATGTACCCGCTGCTCGACGGCTATCGTGGCCGTGCCAGGGCGGACGTTGGTGCGGCCGTGGATGCAATAATGGCCATTGCCGGTTTTGTGTCCGATCATGCCGACCGTATCGAGGAACTCGACATCAATCCGCTGATCGTCTGTGGCGAAGGGCAGGGTGCCTGGATCGCCGATGCGCTGTTGGTGTTGGCCTTAAACAGCCCCTCATCCCCTACCGGACCTTCTCCCCGTAATGACGGGGAGAAGGAGGCAAATCACGACGCCGACGCCCCCCTCTCCCCGTTTTCCACGGGGAGAGGGTAAGGGTGAGGGGCAATGGAGAAAGCGCAATGTCCGACGTCATCAAGACCCGCAGGGAAGGCGTGATCCTCGAGGTCACGCTCGACCGGCCCAAGGCCAACGCCATCGACCTCGCCACGTCCCGGCTGCTCGGGCAGACGTTCAAGGCCTTCCGCGACGATGACGGCCTGCGCATCGCCATCGTGAAGACGGCGGGGGAAAAATTCTTCTCGGCCGGCTGGGACCTGAAGGCCGCGGCGAGCGGCGATGCGGTCGACGGCGACTATGGCGTCGGCGGCTTCGGCGGGCTGCAGGAGCTGCGCGACCTCAACAAGCCGGTCATTGCCTGCGTCAACGGCATGGCGGTGGGTGGCGGCTTCGAACTGGCGCTGTCCTGCGACCTGATCTACGCCTCGGAGCATTCGAGCTTCGCGCTGCCCGAAATCAAGGCCGGCACGCTGGCGGACGCCGCAACCATCAAGCTGCCCAAGCGCATTCCCTATCACGTGGCGATGGACCTCCTGCTCACCGGCCGCTGGATGGACGTCGCCGAGGCGCATCGCTGGGGGCTGGTCAACGAGGTGCTGCCGGCCGACAAGCTCGAGGACCGTGTCTGGGAGATCGCCCGGTTGCTCGCCGGCGGCCCGCCGCTGGTCTTCGCCGCCATCAAGGAGGTGGCGCGCGCCGCCGAGGTGATGGGTTTCCAGGAGACGATGAACCGCATCACCAAGCGGCAATTCCCAACGGTGGACGAACTCTACGCCTCGGAGGACAATCTGGAGGGCTTCAAGGCATTCGCCGAGAAGCGCGACCCGGTGTGGAAGGGGAAGTAGGCTCCGTGGAAATGATTACGTTCCGTCTCGCCCCCCTCTGGCCTGCCGGCCATCTCCCCCACGAGGGGAGAGATCAAGCGCTTCGCCGGCGGCCCACCTCTTGTAACGTTGGCGGTTGGCGAAAGTCGGGACGACAGGTGATCTCCCCCCTCGTGGGGGAGATGGCCGGCAGGCCAGAGGGGGGCAACGTAGGGCGCGGCAATTCCCAAGGCCTGCTCCAATGACCGACTACACAAAGCTCATCGACGCCGAGACCTGGGCGTTCATCGAGCGGACGAACTCCTACTATCCGCCCGACACCGTCGACTACACGATTGCCCAGCAGCGCGAGATCTACGACCGCATGTGCCGGGAGTTCTTCGCCGGTTACCCGGAGGGCGTGTCGGCCGAGACGACGGCTATCGCTGCTCCGGGGCGCGACGTGCCCGTCCGCATCTATCGCCTGGCCGGCAAGGCGCCAGAGGCCGTGGTACTTTACTTCCATGGTGGCGGCTTCATCCTCGGCGGGCTCGACAGCCATGACGATGTTTGCGCCGAGCTCTGCGGCCGAACCGGCTACGAAGTGGCGTCAGTGGACTATCGGCTGGCGCCGGAGCACCTGCATCCGGCAGCCTTCGACGATGCAATGGTGGCGTTCGAATGGACAACTGGCAAATACAGTCAGCCCATCGTGCTCGCTGGCGACAGCGCCGGCGGCAACATCGCGGCTGCCGTCAGCCATGCGACGCGCGGCCACAAGCGCCATCCGGTCGGGCAGTTGCTGATCTATCCCGGCCTGGGCGGCGACCGCAGCCGCGGTTCCTATGTCAGGCACACCGAGGCGCCGATGCTGACCATGCGCGACCTCGATTTCTACCAGGACATCCGCACCGGCGGGGAAGACCGCACCGGCGACATCACGCTGTCGCCGCTGGCCGATGGCGATTTCGCCAACCTGCCGCCGACTGTCGTCATTACGGCGGAGTGCGATCCGCTGTCGTCGGACGGCGAGGCCTATGGCGAGCGCATCGTCGCCGCCGGCGGCAAGGCATTCTGGTTCGAGGAGCCGGGGCTTGTGCACGGCTACCTGCGCGCCCGCCACAGCGTCGGCCGCGCCCGCGAAAGCTTCACGCGTATCGTCGATGCTGTGGCGGTGCTGGGGCGTGGCGAGTGGGTATGGTGACGGTTAGAGGTTAGCGGCCCTTAGCACCCCTCTCTGGCCTGCCGGCCATCTCCCCCGCAAGGGGGGAGATTAGTCACGCCGCCGTTTGTGCCCATCCTGCGAACCAGCAGGGCCCGCCTTGCGACCTTTGTGGTTGGCCGCCCAGGCCGATGAAGGCATGATCTCCCCCCCTTGCGGGGGAGATGGCCGGCAGGCCAGAGAGGGGGTGCGAAGGAACGCAACGGTCCTCATCCTGAGGTGCTCGCCTGAAAGGCTAGCCTCGAAGGACACACCTATTACGTTCCCTCAATTCCCCGCGCTGGCCATCCTGCGTCCGCCGATCGCCTTTTCGAGCCAGCCGATCTCCATTTCCGGCACCGACGACAACAGCAGGTCGGTGTAGGCGTCGAAGGGCGGTTTCAGCACTTCCGACTTCGGCCCGTAGCGCACCACCTCGCCGCGATACATGACGGCGATGGAATCGGCGATCGATTTCACCGTTGCCAGGTCGTGGGTGATGAACAGATAGGCGACGCCTTCCTCGGCCTGCAGCCCGAGCAGCAGCTTGAGGATGCCGTTGGCGACCAGCGGGTCGAGCGCGCTGGTCACCTCGTCGCAGATGATCAGACGCGGCTTGGCGGCGAGCGCACGGGCGATGCAGACGCGCTGCTTCTGCCCGCCGGAAAGCTCGGCCGGATAGCGATCAGCAAAGCCGCGACCCATCTCGATCTTGTCGAGCAGTTCGGCGACGCGGGCATCGCGCTCCTTGCCGCCCATGCCGAAATAGAGCTCCAACGGACGGCCGATGATCGTGCCCACGGTCTGGCGCGGGTTCATCGCCACGTCGGCCATCTGGTAGATCATCTGCAACTCGCGCAGATCGTCGCGGCTGCGGTCGGCGAGGCGATTGGAAAGCGTGCGTCCGGCAAAGGTGATGCTGCCCTGCTCGGGCGGTAGAAGGCCGGTGATGGCACGGGCCAGCGTCGACTTGCCGGAGCCGGATTCGCCGACGACGGCCAGCGTCTGGCCTGGCAGGATGTCGACCGAGACGTTCTTCAACACCTTGATCGTGCCGCCGCCATAAGCGGCGGTGACGTTCCTGACCGAAAGGAACGGGTTGGCGCCGGGCGCTTTCTCCTGGTGCTCGATCTCGTGCACCGAGACGAGTGCGCTGGTGTATTCCTGGCGTGGCTCCTTGATGATCTGGCGCGTGCCGCCCCATTCGACCAGCTTGCCGTGCCGGAGCACCATGATCTCGTCGGAGACCTGCGCGACCACAGCGAGGTCGTGGCTGATGTAGAGTGCTGCCACGCCGGTATCGCGGATCGCCTCCTTGATCGCGGCGAGTACGTCGATCTGGGTGGTGACGTCGAGTGCGGTCGTCGGTTCGTCGAAGACGATCAGGTCGGGCTCGGAGCACAGCGCCATGGCGGTCATGACGCGCTGCAACTGGCCACCCGAGACCTGGTGCGGGAAACGGTTGCCGATGTTTTCCGGGTCGGGAAGGCTGAGCTTCCTGAACAGCGCAACGGCGCGCTTTTCGGCCTCCGCCCGGCTCGCCACGCCGTGCAGGATCGAGGCTTCGACGACCTGGTCCATCAGCCGGTGTGCCGGGTTGAACGCTGCCGCCGCCGACTGCGCGACATAGCAGACCTCGCGGCCGCGCAGGGCGCGAATGCCTTGCGTGCCACCCTTGCGGATGTCGCGGCCATTGAGCAGGATCTCGCCGCCGGTGATCTTCACCCCGCCGCGGCCATAGGCCATCGACGACAGGCCGATGGTCGACTTGCCGGCGCCCGATTCACCGATCAGGCCAAGCACCTTGCCCTTTTCCAGCGTCAGCGACACGTCGTGCACCAGGGTGATGGTGCGCGGTGCCTCGCCGGGTGGGTAGACCTTTGCCTCGATCCTGAGGTTGCGGATGTCGAGCAGCGGGCCGGAGCCGTTCGCGGGTGCCTTAGCCATTGCCACGCCCTCCCTTGAGATCGGTGGTGCGGTTGAGCACCCAGTCGGCGACGAGGTTGACGGAGATGGCGAGTGCTGCGATCGCGGCGGCCGGGATCAGGGCTGCCGGGATGCCGAAGACGATGCCGTCCTTGTTTTCCTTGACCATGCCGCCCCAGTCGGCATCCGGCGGCTGAACGCCCAGGCCGAGGAAGGACAGAGCCGAAAGGAACAGGACGGCATAGATGAAGCGCAGGCCGAGTTCGGAAACCAGCGGCGACAGCGCGTTGGGTAGGATCTCCCGGAAGATGATCCAGCCCTTGCCTTCGCCGCGCAGCTTGGCCGCCTCGACGAAGTCCATGACGTTGATGTCGACGGCAACCGCGCGCGATAGCCGGTAGACGCGCGTTGCGTCGAGAATGCCCATCACTAGGATCAGGGTCAGCAAGGTCGAAGGCAGCACCGACAGCACCACGAGCGCGAAGATCAGCGTCGGGATCGCCATCAGCAAGTCGACGAAGCGCGACATGCCGGTGTCGAACCAGCCGCCGACGACGGCGGCGGTGAAGCCCAGGATCGCGCCGAGCGAAAACGACAAGGCGGTTGCCATGACGGCGATGAAGATGGTGGTGCGCGCGCCGTAGATCATGCGCGAAAGCAGGTCGCGGCCGAGATTGTCAGTGCCGAGCAGGAACTGGCCGGAGGCCGGCGCCCAGACGTCGCCGACGATCTCGCCGAGACCATAGGGTGCGATCAGCGGCGCGAAGATCGCCGCGATGAGGAACAATGCGGTCAGGATCAGGCCGATCGCGGCGCCAAGGGGGATGCGTTTCAGGTCCAGCATGGCGCGCCGCTCACTTCGGATGCCGGAGGCGTGGATTGGCGACGATGGCGGCAATGTCGGCGACGATGTTGAGGCCGATGTAAACCGCTGCGAAGATCAGCCCCACTGCCTGAACCACCGGCACGTCGCGCTTGGCGACATGGTCGACCAGATATTGCCCCATGCCGGGATAGACGAAGATCACCTCGATCACGACCACGCCGACGATGAGGAAGGCGAGGTTGAGCATGACCACGTTGATGATCGGCGCGATCGCATTGGGAAAGGCGTGCTTGCGGATGATGTCGAAGGGCGAAAGACCCTTGAGCTCCGCGGTCTCGATATAGGCCGACTGCATGACGTTGAGGATCGCCGCACGCGTCATACGCATCATGTGGGCCAGCACCACCAGTGTCAGCGCAGTAGCCGGCAGGGCGATCGCCTTCATGCGTTCGAGGAAAGGCATGCCGTCATAGACGGTGGAGATGCCCGGGAACCACTGCAGCTTCACGGCGAAGAAATAGACCAGGAGGTAGCCGATGAAGAACTCGGGCAGCGAGGTCGATGCCAGCGCCAGGCCGGAGATGGTCTTGTCGATCCAGCCATTGCGATAGCGCACGGCCAGCAGGCCGAGGATGATCGCCAGCGGTACGGAAACGACAGCCGCCCAGAAGGCGAGGAACAGCGTGTTCCACAGACGTCCGCCGATCGAGGCGGCGATGTCCTGCCGGCTCGACAGGGCCGTGCCGAGGTCGCCGGTGAGGACGCCGCCGAGCCACCTGAAATAGCGGACGATGGCGGGGTCGTTGAGGCCGAGTTCCTCGCGCAGATTGGCGAGCGCCTGGGGCGTGGCCGACTGGCCGAGGATGGATTGGGCGACATCGCCGGGCAGGATCTGGGTGCCGGCGAAGATCAGGACCGAAACGGCCAGGAGCAGGAGAAGGCCCAGCGCAATGCGCTGGGCGATCAGTTTCAGGATCGGATTGGACATGCGCTCAACGCCCTTGTCAGGCGTTCAGCCAGCACTTCGACAGCGCGTAGCCGCCCATCATCTCCTGGTTGCCGTCATCGACCCAGCCGCCGACCTTGGCGCTGGTTGCGTCGATGAAGTCGTTGAACATCGGGGTGATCACGCCGCCTTCGTCGCGGACGATCTGGCCCATGTCGGCGTAGATCTTCTTGCGCTTCTCCGGATCAAGTTCCGAGCGGGCCGTAAACAGCATCTTGTCGAAGTCCTCGCGCTGGAAACGCGTGTCGTTCCATTCGGCCTTGGAGTAGTAGGCCGTCGAGTACATCTGGTCCTGGGTCGGGCGCCCGCCCCAGTAAGACGCTGAGAATGGCTGCTTGTTCCAGACTTCCGACCAGTAGCCGTCGCCTGGCTCGCGCTTGACTTCCAGGGTGATGCCGGCCTTGGCCGCGCTCTGCTGGTAGAGCTGGGCGGCATCGACCGCGCCGGGGAAGGCGACGTCGGAGGTGCGCAGCAGCACCGAGCCGGAATGGCCCGACTTCTTGTAGTGGAAGGCTGCTTTTTCAGGATCGTATTTGCGCTGCTCCATCTCGGTGAACAGCGGATAGGCCTTGTTGATCGGCGTGTCGTTGCCGACCGAGCCGTAGCCCATCAGGATCTTCTGCAGCATTTCCTCGCGGTCGAGCGCGTATTTCAGCGCGAGCCTCAGGTCGTTGTTGTCGAAGGGTGCGGTGTTGGTGTGGGCGATGAAGACATAGTGGCCGCGGCCGGCGACGTTGCGGATGACCACACCCGGCACGCGCTTGATCAGTTCGACGATCTTCGGCTCGACGCGGTTGATGATGTCGACCTGGCCGCCCTGCAACGCAGACGTGCGGGCCGTGGCATCGTTGATGACGATGATTTCGATCTGGTCGGCAAAGCCGCGGTCGTCGCGCCAGTAATTGGCGAACTTCTCGCCGCCGAGCCGCACGCCGGCCTCGTTGACGGTGATCTTGTAGGGGCCGGTGCCGATGCCGGCGTCGGGCTTGTCCTTGCCGCCATTGGGCTGGATCATCAGGTGGTAGTCGTCGAGCAGGAAGGGCAGGTCGGCGTTGGCCTCCTTGAGCTCGAACACGACGTTCTGGCCGTCGGCCTTGACCGAGGCGATGCCGCCCATCAGGCCGAGCGCGCCTGATTTCGCCTTCTCGTCGGAGTGGCGCTCGATGGTCGCCACGACGTCGGCGGGGGTCATCTCCTTGCCGTCGTGGAACTGCACGCCCTTGCGGATCTTGAAGGTCCAGGACTTGGCGTCGTCGGAGGCGCCCCACTCCTCGGCGAGCGCCGGCTTGGGCTCGCCCTCGGGTGAAATCTGCACCAGCTGCTCGCCCCACTGGCGGCCGAAGAAATAGGGCACCTGGCTCGACCATGACGCCGGGTCGAGGCTGTCGGTGGCAGCACCACCCTGCATGCCGGCGCGAAGGATACCGCCCTTGACGGGGCCCTCGGCCTTGGCGGCGCTGGCGAGCAACGAGTTCGCGAAACTTGCCGCGACACCCAGGGCCGCGGCGCGGCCCAGGAAGTCACGGCGGTTCAATTTGCCCGCAGCGACCCGGCGGCTCAGATATTCCAGTTCATTCGACATTGGAAAGGCTCCTCACTCTGGCGGTCGTTATTGCTCGACTTCTGGTGGCAATATTGACCGTAACGTAAGGGCATCGGCAAGGCCGAATGCGACATCGAGTGGCGCAATCGCCACGTCGCATTTGGACCAAGCCGCTTCCGCGTCAGACGTGATCGCGTGCGATGATTTCGTCGAAATCTCGTTCGAACACCAGCTTCTCGCCTTCATAGGCCTCGATCCGGCCGGTCAACTGGAAGTTTTGGCCGTCGGAACGCATCGTCGTGAAAGTTTCGGTCCGGACGGTCCAGTCGTTTCTCGACAAAGTCTGCGTCCAGTGGGTCTCGCCATGGGCAGAAAGCGGGTCGGACGGATCGATTGTCCAGAGTTCGCGGGCGACATCGCCGATGACCAGGCCGTGGTCGGAATCGCGGATTTCGCCGAAGTCGTCGACAATGCGCAGGCTGACCGTGCTCGCCGTTTCGTCGCGTTCGACAGTGCGGCTGTTCGAACTTTCGCGCAGTGTTTCGGTCTGCCAGGGCGTCGCCCCCTCGGGTTCCTCGAAGGTCCATTCATCGCCGTCGCCGGAGGGGCGTACCGGCAGGTCGATGGCGCCGTCATGGAGGGTCAGCGTCACCTCTTCCGGCGACGGCCAGACAAGCGGCCAGTAGGTCGAGGACACGGCGACACGCAGCCGGTTGCCGGGCAGCACGCGGTAGGCGATGTCGTCGAGCTTGAGCGTGATCTCCATCGTCTCGCCCGGCACGATCTCCTGAGGGAATTCGTGGCTGTTGCGGTGGCAGAGGTTGAGCACGCCATAGGTGATGCGGGTCGAGGCGCCGTCGGGCTGGACATCGCACAGGCGCACCGCGACCATGCCGTGCCGGCGGTCGGCTGCGAGCTTCAGGCGGATGACCGGCGCCCCGACAATGTCGAGCGGGGCGTCGAGCACAGCACCGTCGAAGCAGGCCGACTTGGTGTCGTCGGAACGCTGGTCGCCCGGCAGTTCCGGCCCGAGCCAGATGGCGCAATATTCGCCGCCGTCCATGCCGCAATCCTGGGGCGAGTTTATCGACACGGCCGCGTCGAGCCTGGCGTCCTCGGCCAATATGCCATTCGCACCGAGCGCAAGGCGCCTGGCGGCAATGTTTGGCGACGGCCATTGCCGCTCGGCGATCCAGCGGCCCGGACGTTCGAGATACCAGTCGCGCGGCGGCTCGGAATCCATGACGTAGAGACGCATTGCCGGGTCGTCTTCGACGCCGGTGTCCTTGCCCTTGAGCCAACGATCCCACCAGCGCAGGGCTTCCTGCAGGAAGCCGATGGCCGGCTTGGGTACGGCGAAATGCGGGTATTTGTGGATCCACGGGCCGACGATGCCCTTGACCGGCGCCTGTACGCCCGCGACCAGTCGGGACACCGCATTCTTGTAGGCGTCGCCCCAGCCGCCGATAGCCAGAACGGCGGCCTTGATGGCGGAATAGTCCTCGTTGACCGAGCCCCGTTTCCAGTAGGCATCGCGGGTCTGGTGCTTCAGCCAGACCGCCGGCAGGAACGGCTCATGCTCAAGCCTGGCGAGCCACATGTCGCGCCACTTTTCGCCGACGAGCGCCGGATCCGGCGGTCGCGACGAATAGGACAGCATGGTCGCGCCCCAGCCCATGTTCTCGTTGAGCAGCAACCCGCCCTTGTAGTGGATGTCGTCGGCGTAGCGGTTGTCGGTGGAGCAGAGCGTGATGACGGCTTTCAGCGCCTTGGGCTGGTGGGCCGCCACCTGAAGGCCGTTGAAGCCGCCCCAGGAGATGCCCATCATGCCGACCTTGCCGTTGCACCAGGGCTGGGCTGCCGCCCAGGCAATGACGTCGCAGGCGTCCTGCCACTCCTGCTCGGTGTATTCGTCCTCCATCAGCCCTTCGGAATCGCCGTTGCCGCGCATGTCGACGCGGATGCAGGCATAGCCATGGCCGGCGAAGTAGGGATGGGTCAGGCAGTCGCGCGTCGTCGTGCCGTCGCGCTTGCGGTAGGGCAGGTGCTCGAGGATGGCGGGAACCGGGTCCTGGTCGGCATCGGCGGGCATCCACACCCGCGCCGACAGGCGCGTGCCATCGGGCATGACGATGCCCATGTCGGGAAATTCGACGATGTCGCGCGGAAATTCGGTGATGGTTTTCATTGATATTCCAGTCTTGTGCTTCGTCATTTGTGCACGCCGGCGCCGCCGCTGGCTAGCGCGGAAACGTCACCGGCAGGCGCAGGGCACAGCAGATTGAAATGACCTCTTAAAGGTACTATTTGTAGCTCTCGCAATAGGGCCACGAAGATGCCGAACACAGTTCTTGCCGAAGTTACTGCCAGCGTCTCGGAGCTGAAAAGGAACCCGATGGGCACGGTGGCTGCCGGGGAAGGGTTTCCGGTCGCCATTCTCAATCGCAACGAACCGGCCTTCTACTGCGTGCCTGCCAAGGCCTTCGAGGCGATGATGGACCGGCTGGAGGACATCGAGCTCAACGCGATTGCCGACGCGCGCAAGGGCGAAAAGCGTATCCGGGTCGACCTGGATGCGCTATGAGGTCGAGTTCCTCGAAACCGCACTGAAGGAATGGAAAGCGCTCGACGCCAATACACGCGAGCACTTCCGCAAGAAGCTGAAGGAGCGCTGTGAAAACCCGCGCGTCCCCTCGGCCAAGCTGCATGGCGCCAAGGACCGCTACAAGATCAAGCTGCGAAGTGCCGGCTATCGCCTTGTCTACGAGGTGGAGGATGGCAGGCTGGTGGTGCTGGTCATCGCCATAGGCCGGCGCGACCGCCTCGAGGTTTATGCCAAGGCGGCGAGGCGCTGAGTTCGCGTCAGTTCAGCGGGATGTCGTTGTCGCCCTTGCTCGCCTGGTAGGTGCCGGACATCTCGTCGTAGAGCGCCGAAATCCTGGCCACGCGCTCTTCCATCCGCGTGCGGTCGGGTTCGGGTAATTCGCGGACCAGCTTGCGTAGCGAAAAGCTTTTCCAGTAGGCGTTGTCGGCGTTGTAGCCGCCCGGCTCCAGCGTGAAGACCTCTTTCAGGATCTTCAGGTCGTGCGGGATGGCGAAGCTGTCGCGCGAATCCTCGTGACTGAACAGATAGTAGAAATTGTCGAAGCCAGCCCAGGTGATGGCCGACAGGCACAACGAGCAGGGCTCGTGGGTCGACAGGAAGATCAGGTCCTTGGTGTCGGAACGGCTGGCCTTGGGCATTTCGTAGAAGCGCTTTAGGCAATGCATCTCGCCGTGCCAGAGCGGGTTTTCGAGCTCGTTGTTGGTCTCGGCCAGCACCAGCGAACGGTCGTGCTTGGCGAGCAGTGCTGCGCCGAACAGCTTGTTGCCCTTCGTCACGCCTTCGGCGGTCCTGGGCACGATGTCGTGTTCGATGACGTCGAAGAGGCGCTCGATCAACGAGAGTTCGGCCATTTGCTCAGAAGCCTTCCGGAAGGACGATTTCGTAGGAGTGCGAGAAATGGAACTCTTCGAGATTGGGGCCGGTGCCGCCACGGTCGACGACGACGAAGTCCTGGTTCTCGCCGATCGGCGTCAGTACGCCGTGCCAGAGATTGCGCGGATAGTTGACGCCCTGGCCGGGTGCGGCGACGAAGGCGTGCGGCTCGCCCGGGCCGTCGCCGATGTCGTGGCAGACGACGACGAGGTAAGGCCGTGGCGACAGCGGAATGAAGGCCTGGCTGCCGAAGGGGTGACGCTCGACCATCGAAAGCTTCAGCGGGAACGGATAGGGCGTGCCCTTGAAGATGTTGATGATGACGTGGCCGTCGGGGCCGGCCGCCTCGACACGGGCGAGCGCATGGTAGCGCTCGCATTTGCCTGCGTTGATCGGGTAGTGGCTGTCGCAGTTGGTGTCGATCACCTCGCCGAATTCGGCGAAGTTCTCGCGCGTCAGGGGCTTGGCCACGATCCGCTTCATCTCACCCGACATGACTGACCCTCAGCGGCGGCGCGTGGCGTTGAAGGCGCCGAGCTGCATGTGGCGGTTGACGTCCTTGTAGAGCAGGTAGCGGAACCTGCCGGGGCCGCCGGCATAACAAGCCTGCGGGCAGAAGGCGCGCAGCCACATGAAATCGCCGGCCTCGACCTCGACCCAGTCGTTGTTCAGCCGGTAGACCGCCTTGCCTTCGAGCACATAGAGGCCGTGCTCCATGACGTGGGTTTCCGGGAAGGGGATGATGCCGCCGGGCTCGAACGTCACCACGGTGACATGCATGTCGTGGCGCAGGTCGTTGGGATCGACAAAGCGGGTCGTCGCCCATCTGCCATCCGTATCCGGCATGGCATTCGGCTCGATGTCGTTGTCGTTGAGGAACAGCGGATCGGGCGCGTCGAGGCCGTCGACATATTCATAGGCCTTGCGGATCCAGTGGAAACGCGCGGTCTCGTTGCCTGCGTTGCGCATCGTCCAGCCGCTGGCCGGCGGCAAATAGGCGTAGCCGCCCGGCGTCAGCACATGGCTCTTGCCGGCAACGGTCACGGTCACTTCGCCTTCGACAACGAAGAACACGCCTTCGGCGCCCGCATCGGGTTCCGGCCGGTCGCTGCCGCCGCCGGGTTGCACTTCCATGATGTATTGCGAGAAGGTTTCGGCGAAGCCCGAGAGCGGACGGGCGATGACCCACAGCCGCGTCTTGTCCCAGTGCGGCAGGAAGCTGGTGACGATGTCCGAAAACTCGCGCTTCGGGATCACCGCATAGGCTTCGGTGAAGACGGCGCGGTCGGTGATCAGGTCCGTCTGGGGAGGGAGGCCGCCTTTCGGCGCGTAATAGGAGCGTTTTGCCATTTTTCTTAGCTTGGAAGGAGGTCGTTGAGGCGATACCAGGCGATGCGTTCCACCTGCTTGCAGGCGGCGGCAAATTCCTGGTCGCGGCTGTTGGCGATGCGGGTCTCGAATGCCTTCAGGATGCTTGCCTTGTCATTGTCGCGCACTGCGATGATGAAGGGGAAGCTGAATTTCTCGACATAGGTGGCATTGAGCTCGGTGAAGCGGGTGCGCTCGGCGTCGGTCAGCGCGTCGAGGCCGGCGGATGCCTGCTCCTTGGTTGATTCTTCCGTCAGGCGCTTGGCCTGGGCCAGCTTGCCGGCGAGGTCGGGGTGGGCGGCGAGCACGCCGAGCCGCTCTGTCTCGCTCGCCGATCGGAAGGCGCGGCACAGCGCATTGTGCAGGCCGCCGGTGCTGTCATGAGCCGGTCCGAGCTCGAATTCGAAGGCGCGTTCGGCGATCCAGGGCGAATGCTCGAAGATCGAGCCGAAGCGCTGGACGAATTCGGCGCGCGCCATGCGCGAAGGGCGCAGCGCCTGCGGCTGGTAGGGGTGGTTTTCGCGCCAGTGCCTGGCGATGTCGGCGCGGCGGGCGATCCAGACCTTGTCGTGGCCCTGCACGTACTCGATGAAACGGCGCAGCGCCTCGGCACGGCCGGGACGGCCGACGAGGCGGCAGTGCAGGCCGATGCTCATCATGCGCGGGCGGCCCTTGGCGCCCTCGTCATAGAGGGTATCGAAGCTGTCCTTGAGATAGGCGTAGAACTGGTCGCCCGAGTTGAAGCCTTGCGCGGTCGCAAAACGCATGTCGTTGGCATCGAGCGTGTAAGGGATGACCAGCTGCGGCGGAATGGCATTGCCATGGCCGTCATGGTCGAGCCAGTAGGGCAGCTCGTCGTCATAGGTGTCGGAAATCCATTCGAAGCCGCCTTCGGCTGCGGCGAGGCGCACCGAATAGACCGAGGTGCGGCCGAGATAGAGGCCGGTGGGGCGTTCGCCGACGACTTCGGTGTGCAGGCGGATCGCTTCGAGCAGGTCGGCGCGTTCGGCAGCCTCCTCGTGGTCGCGGTAGTCGATCCAGCGCAGGCCGTGTGAGGCGATTTCCCAGTCTGCGTCCTGCATCGCCGCGACGTGATCGGGCGAGCGGGCAAGGGCGGTGGCGACGCCGTAGACAGTCACCGGCACCTTGGCTTCGGTGAACATGCGGTGGAGCCGCCAGAAGCCGGCGCGGGCGCCGTATTCGTAGATCGATTCCATGTTCCAGTGGCGCTTGCCCGGCCACGGGGCCGCGCCCACGATCTCGGACAGGAAGGCTTCGGAGGCTGCGTCGCCGTGCAGGACGTTGTTCTCGCCGCCCTCTTCGTAATTGACCACAAATTGCACGCAGACGTTGGCGCCGCCGGGCCATTTCGGATCTGGTGGGTTCGCGCCATAGCCGCGCATGTCTCTTACGTAACGCATGATCCCTCGAACCGGTCGATTACTGCCACTGGAGCAGGATAGCGAAAGGAGCGGCAGACATTCCCTCGAAAAATTTTGAAAGTCTTTTTGTAGCGGTGTTCTCGACCGCACCTTATGCAATGGCCTTAAATGGCGCAAAATCAATGATGATGGCGCGCGTCGCCAGTAGGGAGAGCGAATGACAAAGGCTGAAGGCGGACGCCTCACCACCCATGTCCTTGACACTGCATCCGGCAAGCCTGCCGAGGGGCTGTCGATTTCGCTGTTCCGCATCGAGGGCGATGTGCGGACCTTGCTCAAGAAGGTCGCCACCAACTCCGACGGCCGCTGCGACGCGCCGCTGCTTGCCGGCGACGAATTCCTGACGGGCGAATACGAACTCGTCTTCGCGGCCGGCGACTATCTGCGCCGCCAGGGCACCGAGCTGCCGCAGCCGGCTTTCCTCGACATCGTGCCGATCCGCTTTGGCATGGCCGAGCGAACGCACTATCATGTGCCGCTGCTGATCTCCCCCTACAGCTATTCCACCTACAGGGGCAGCTGAGCCATGGCGACGGTCAAGACACGCAACCATATCCGCTTCATCCTCAACGGCGAGGACATGACGCTTTCGCAGGTCGCGCCCGACGAAACGCTGCTCGACTATCTGCGCTTGCGCCGGACGCTGCGCGGCACCAAGGAAGGCTGCGCCGAGGGCGACTGCGGTGCCTGCACGGTGCTTGTCGGCCGGCTGTCTGCCGGCAAGCTGGTCTATGAAAGCGTCAACGCCTGCATCCGCTTCGTGGCTTCGCTCGACGGCTGCCATGTCGTCACCGTCGAGCATCTGGCCGGCGAGGCGGGCACACTGCATCCAGTGCAGCAGGCCATGGTCGATTTCCATGGCTCGCAGTGCGGCTTCTGCACGCCGGGCTTCGTGATGTCGCTCTACGGCCTGTGGATGGGCTCGCCCGAGCCGTCGGACGAAGCGATCGAAAAGTCGCTGCAGGGCAATCTCTGCCGCTGCACCGGCTACGAGGCGATCATGCGCGCCGCGCGCGCCATCTCCGACTACGGCAAGGTGGCCAAGGATCCGCTGCTGGTCGAGCGCAAGGCGATCACCGCCCGCCTCGAAGCCTTCAAGGACGGCACCCGCGTCGAGGTCGGCGAGGGCAAGGACCGCTTCGTCATCCCGGCCAGCGTCGACGATCTCGCCGACGTGCTCGATGCCGAGCCGACCGCGACCGTCGTCGCCGGCTCGACCGACGTCGGCCTCTGGGTCACCAAGCACATGCGCGCCATCGCGCCCGCCGTCTTCATCGCCAACATCGACGGCCTGCATTCGCTTGACGAGGACAAGGGCGTCATCTCCATCGGTGCCGGCGTCACCTACACCGAGGCGTTCGAGATGCTGTCGAAGCGCATTCCGGCGCTAGGCCCGCTCATCGACCGCATCGGTGGCCAGCAGGTGCGCAACATGGGCACCATCGGCGGCAACATCGCCAACGGCTCTCCGATCGGCGACACGCCACCGCCGCTGATCGCGCTCGGGGCGACATTGACGCTGCGCAAGGGCAAGACGCGCCGCGCCATCCCGCTGCAGGACTTCTTCATCGCCTATGGCAAGCAGGACCGCGCGCCCGGCGAGTTCGTCGAGGCAGTGCATGTGCCGGTGCCAGCCAAGGGCGACCATTTCGCCGTTTACAAGATCACCAAGCGCCGCGACGAGGACATCACCGCCACCCTCGGTGCCTTCTGGTTGCAGCTTGCCAAGGACGGCACTGTGGCAGACGTCCGCATCGCCTATGGCGGCATGGCGGCGACGCCCAAGAGGGCGAGCGTTGTGGAAAAGGCGCTCGTCGGCAAGCCTTGGACCGAAGAAACGGTCGAGGCGGCGATGGCGAAGTTTGCCGAAGACTTTACGCCGCTGACGGACATGCGCGCCACGGCGGAGTATCGTGCGCTGGTGGCGAAGAACCTGCTGCTGCGTTTCCATGTGGAGACGACCGGCACCAAGGCGCCGTTCACGGTGTCGAGATATGAGGCTGCCTGAGATGACCCAGCACCAACCGAACCTCAAGGCGGCGAAGATCACGGGCGGCGTGCACACCGACCAGCGCCACGATTCCGCGCACAAACACGTCGCCGGCGAGGCCGTCTACATCGACGACATGCCGGAACCGGCAGGCACGCTGCATGTCGGCATTGGCCTGTCCAACGTCACCCATGGCACGCTGAAGTCGGTCGACCTGTCTGCCGTCCGCGCTGCGCCCGGCGTCGTCGACGTGCTTACCTATGCCGACGTGCCGGGCGAAAACGACATTTCGCCGAGCGGCATGCATGACGACCCGGTCTTCGCTCAGGGCAAGGTGGAGTTCCACGGCCAGCCGATCTTCGCGGTCGTGGCCGAGACCCGCGAGCAGGCCCGCCGGGCGACGCGCCTGGCCAAGATCGAGTACGACGAGTTGCCGGCGGTCATCAGCATCTGGGACCTCGATCCGGAGAAGGACAAGCAGGTGACGTCGCCGCTGACGCTGAAGCGCGGCGACGCGGCGGCTGCGATTGCCGCGGCACCGCGCCGGGTGAAAGGCCGGATGAAGCTCGGCGGCCAGGATCACTTCTATCTCGAAGGCCAGATTTCACTCGCCGTGCCCGGCGAGGACGACGAGGTCGTGGTCTATTGCTCGACGCAAGGACCGAGCGAGACCCAGCACCTCGTCTCGCATGTGCTCGGCGTGCCCAGCCATGCGGTGACGGTCGAGGTACGCCGCATGGGCGGCGGTTTCGGTGGCAAGGAAACCCAGGCCAACCAGTGCGCGGCGATTGCGGCCATCGCTGCGAAGAAGCACAAGCGCGCCGTCAAGGTCCGGCTCGACCGCGACGAGGACATGACCGCTACCGGCAAGCGGCACGACTTCGCCATCGACTACGAAGTCGGCTTCGACGAGGAAGGCAACATCCTCGGCGTCGACTACATGTTCGCGCTCAATGCGGGCTTCTCGGCCGACCTCTCGGGGCCAGTGGGTGACCGCGCGCTGTTCCACTGCGACAACGCCTATTTCTATCCGAATGTGCATGCCAAGTCGTCGACGCTCTACACGAATACCGTGTCGAACACTGCGTTCCGCGGCTTCGGCGGCCCGCAGGGCATGGTTGGCGCCGAGCGCGTCATCGAAGAGGTGGCGTTTGCGCTCGGCAAGGACCCGCTCGAGATCCGCAAGCGGAACTTCTACGACGCCATCGGCGTTGCCGGCGAACGCAACCTCACGCCCTATCACCAGAAGGTCGAGGACAACATCATCCACCGCATCGTCGCGGAACTGGAGGAGAGCGCGTCCTATGCCCGCCGCCGGCGCGAGATCGCGGCGTTCAACGCCAACAGCCGCTTCGTCAAGCGCGGACTGGCGCTGACGCCGGTCAAGTTTGGCATCTCGTTCACCAAGACCGAGTCCAACCAGGCCGGCGCTCTGGTGCACGTCTATGCCGATGGTTCGGTGCACATGAACCACGGCGGCACCGAGATGGGCCAGGGCCTTCACCTCAAGGTGGCGCAGGTGGTGGCGGAAGAGTTCCAGATCGATCTCGACCGGGTGAAGATCACGGCGACGACCACCGCCAAGGTGCCCAACACTGCGCCGACGGCGGCGTCCTCGGGCGCCGACCTCAACGGCATGGCGGCACAGGACGCGGCGCGGCAGATCCGCAAGCGGCTGACCGATTTCGCCGCCGAGAAGTACCAGGTGCCGGGCGACCAGGTGGTGTTCCTGCCCAACCGCGTGCGCGTCGGCAACCAGGAGATTTCCTTCAACGACCTGGTCAAGCAGGCCTATCTGAACCGCATCCAACTGTCGGCTGCCGGCCACTACAAGACGCCGAAGATCCACTGGGACCGCAGCAAGGGCAGGGGCCACGCCTTCTACTATTACTCCTATGGCGCGGCCTGCTCCGAGGTGTCGATCGACACGCTGACCGGCGAGTACGTCATTGAGCGGGCGGACATCCTGCACGACACCGGCCGGTCGCTGAACCGGGCCATCGATATCGGCCAGGTCGAGGGCGGCTTCGTCCAGGGCACGGGCTGGCTGACGACCGAAGAACTGTGGTGGGACGGCAAGGGCCGGCTGCGCACCCATGCGCCGTCGACCTACAAGATCCCGCTGGCTTCCGACCGGCCGAAGATCTTCAACGTGGAACTGACCGACTGGTCCGAAGCCTATGAGCCGACGATCCACCGCTCCAAGGCCGTCGGCGAGCCGCCGCTGCCACTCGGCATCTCGGTGCTTCAGGCGCTGTCGGATGCGGTGGCGAGCGTCGCCGACCACAAGGTCTGCCCGCGTCTCGACGCACCGGCGACGCCGGAGCGGGTGCTGATGGCGATCGAACGCCTCCGGGCCGGGGCGGCCCAGGCCAAGTGAGCAAGACGGCCAAGAGCCTCCGGGCATTCCTCGACGCAGCGCCTTCGGTGGCGCTGGTCGAGGTGGCAGAGGCCAAGGGCTCGACCCCGCGCGAAAAGGGCGCGTGGATGCTGGTGTCGCCCGAGCGCATCTTCGGCACCATCGGCGGCGGCCAGCTCGAATTCATGGCGATCGACAGCGCGCGGGCGATGCTGAAGGGGTCAATCTCCCTCCTTGAGGGAGAGATGCCCGCGAAGCGGGCAGAGGGGGTAACCTCAGGAAGAAGCGCCCAAGTGGTGTTGAGCCCGGTCGAAACGACCCCACCCGGCGGCTTCGCCGCCACCCTCCCCTCAAGGGGGAGGGAAACGCTCACCCTCGACATTCCACTCGGGCCGGAGATCGGCCAGTGCTGCGGCGGACGGGTCGAGGTTGCCGTCCGCCACGTCGACGAGGCAATGGCTGCCGACCTGGTCGCTTCGGCCGAAATATCGGACGCTGCCCTGCCACATGTGCTGGTCTTCGGCGGCGGCCATGTCGGCCACGCGCTGGCATCCGCTTTTGCCTTGCTGCCGCTGAATGTGGTGGTCGTCGAGACCCGCGCCGATGCGCTCGACGGCATGCCGGCGGAGATTGATGTCAGGCTGACCCCAGTTCCGGAGGAGATGGTGCGCGAGGCGCCCTCCGGCTCGGCCGTGGTGGTGCTGACCCACGACCATGCACTCGACTTCCTGATCGTCGCCGAGGCGCTGAAGCGCGACGACACCGGCTATGTCGGCATGATCGGCTCCAAGACCAAGAAGGCGACCTTCAAGAGCTGGTTCCTCAAGACGGCCGGCGGCAGCGACGAGCAGTATGCGCGGCTGGTCTGCCCGATCGGCGGCGACGCCGTCAAGGACAAGCGCCCCGCTGTCATCGCCGCCCTTGCCGCAGCCGAGATCATGACCGCGCTGGCTCTGCCGGCGAAGTGACCGCCGTCATCGGAACCGGCCAGGCTATTCGTTTTCCTGGATGTGGGCCTCGAGGAACCACAGCGACTTGTCGAGTGCCCTGGAATAGGCGGTGAAGATGTCGGCGGTGTCGGCGTCGCCCGCCTCTCCCGCCTCGTCGATGGCCGAGCGCACGGTTTTCGCTGCATCGGCATAGCGGTCGATCAGCGCGGCGATGTGGTCCTTGGTCTTTGAGATGTCGGTCGGGTAGGGCTTCAGCTTGCTGGCCTCGACCACCACCTGCGAGGTGCCGAGTGCCGCTCCGCCCAGTTGGGCGACACGTTCGGCAATGGTGTCGACGTGTTCGTCGAGGTACTTGCGGAAATCATCGAGCATCTCGTGGATGGCGATGAAGTGCGGGCCCTTGATGTTCCAGTGGGCCTGCTTGGTGATCAGCGCGAGGTCGATCGCGTCGGCCAGCCGTGCGTTCAGAAGCTCGATCGAGACCTTCTTGGCGTTGGACTTGAGGTCGTTGCGTGTCGGGTGGGAAATCATCGGCTGCTCCTTTATCCGCGGGTCGTGCCTGCCTTCCGGCCGGCCGGAAAGCATCCGCAGCGTACAACAGCCTCACGACAGTTCGGTTCCGGGCTGGACCAGTCGAAAGTCAGCCAGCGGCGGCGTTGCGGCCGACCACTTCGAGATAGGCCGCTTGCAATTGTTCGCGCACCGGAAGCCGCAGCTTTGCCGCCTCGGACAGCGGTTTGCCGAGATGGGAGGCACGCAGCTCTTCCATGAAACGCTGCCACATCTCGGGGCCGCCCGTTTCCAGCAGCTCGGCACGGATGCTGAGTTCCTCGCTGACCGGTAGCCACTTGCGGCCCCAGGCGCCGATATGGGCGAAAACCGGCAGCAATTCGATTGCCATCTCTGTCAGGCTGTAGATTGCCTTCTGCTTGTGGCTGGGGTCGTCGGCTTTGGTGATCAGCCCGTCCTCGACAAGGCGCTTCAGCCGGTCCGCCAGGATATTGGAGGCAATGCCCTCCTCGGAGTTCGTCAGCAGCTCGCGAAAATGTCGACGGTTGCCGAACATCATGTCGCGCAGGACGATCAGGCTCCATTTGTCGCCGACCACCTCGAGGGTGAGGTTGATCGGGCAGCCCGACCGTTGATGCTGGTTCATGCAATGTCTCCAAAAACTGGTTGCAACATAAAATCAGTTGCGCTAGCCTGCAACTGGTTAGTAAATGCAACTGGTTTCAATTCTGGTTGCGGCACCCACAAGAGGAGGAAAGAAATGTCCAGCACCTCAACATCGCTCTCCACCTTCAGCAGCGATCGCGTCTACCCGGTGTCACCGGCGGAGCTGTTTTCGGCATTCTCGCAGGCCGACCGCAAGCGCCGCTGGTTCGTCGAGGGCGAAGGCTGGCAGATCGATGAGTTCGTCGTCGACTTCAGGCCCGGCGGTTCCGAGCGCAGCAGTTTCCGTTTCGAGGGCGGAGCGTCGTTCTCCAACGACACGACCTATCTCGACATCGTCCCCGACAGGCGGATCGTCTTCGCCTATGCGATGGCAACAGAGGGCAAACCCTTCTCCGCCTCGCTGGCAACCATCGAGTTCGTACCGGAAGGCGAGGGCACTCGGCTCGTCTACTCGGAGCAGGCCGCCTATCTCGACAGCGACAACGCCGATGCCCAGACGGCCGATCGCAAGGCGGGCTGGGCCGAACTTCTTGAAGCGCTGGCCAGGCACCTGGACGAGACGGCGGGCTGACGGATTGTCGTCCACCACAGGAAGGATGCAAGGATGGGCACGATATCGGGAATGGATCGCCGCACCGTCATGAAGGGCGCGGCGTTTGCGGCATTGCTTGCCCCGGCAGAAGGGGCGTCGGCACAACCAGCAGCGGGCGCTTCGAGCGCGGCTGCAAAGTCAGGGAGCACGACGATGAGCACAGGCAACTTTATTCCCGACCGGCTCGAGCGGATGCGCATGGTGATGGCTGGCCACATCGACCGTGGCGAACTGCCTGGGCTCGTCTGGGCCGTCAGCCGGGGTGGCGAAACCCATATCGAAGCCGTTGGCACGCTCGCGCTCAACGGCTCGGCGCCGATGCAGCGCGACAGCATCTTCCGTATCGCCTCGCTGACCAAGCCGGTCACTGCGGTTGCGGCGATGATCCTCGTCGAGGAGTCGCGGCTGCGCCTCGACGAACCGGTCGACAAATGGCTGCCCGAGCTTGCCGATCGCAAGGTTCTTAAAGCGATCGACGGCCCGCTCACCGAGACCGTTCCTGCCAGCCGGCCGATCACCTTGCGCGATCTGCTGACCCTGCGCTTCGGGCTGGGGGCGATCATGGTCTATCCGTTTCAATATCCGCTGCAGCACGCCATGCAGGAAGCCGGCATCGCGCCGAGTGCCGACCTGTTCCGCGGTACTCCCGACGACTACATGAAGCGCATCGGCTCGCTGCCGCTCGCCCATCAGCCCGGTGAAGGCTGGCTCTACCACACAGGCCTCGACGTCGCCGGCGTGCTGGTCGCCCGCGCGGCGGGACAGCCGCTGTCGGCCTTCATGCAGGAGCGCATCTTCGGCCCGCTCGGCATGAAGGATACCGGCTTCCATTGCCCAGTGGAGAAGGTCGACCGGCTCCCCACCGCCTATTCGAGGGACTTCCAGACCGGCAAGCTTGGCGTCTACGACGAAGCCGGGGGCGGTTTGTTTGCCACGCCGGCGACCTTCGAGGCAGGCGGCGGCGGACTGGTCTCGACAGCCGAGGACTACCTTGCCTTCCAGAAGATGTTGCTCGGCAAGGGCAGGCTCGGTGGCGAGCGCATCCTGTCGCGCGCCTCGGTCGAGCTGATGACGACGGACCAGCTTACCGACGACCAGAAGGCGAGCGGGCGGATGTTCTTCAACGGCAATTCGGGCTGGGGTCTCGGCATGTCGGTGGCGCTCAAGCGAGACAATCTCTGGCAGGTGCCGGGACGTTTTGGCTGGGATGGCGGTTATGGCACCTCGGCCTATGCCGATCCTGAAAACGACCTTGCCGGCATCCTGCTTTCCCAGAGGCTGATGGATTCGCCGCAGGCGCCGGCGCATTACATCGACTTCTGGACTTCGGCCTACCAGGCCATGAGCTGACGCGACCGTCCTACTTGTGGGCGAGGATGTCCTTGATCAGCTTGTGGCAGCGGTCGGCCATGAAGTCGAGCAGCAGCCGGACCTTCGGGTCCTGCAGCTTCTTGTGCGGATAGACGGCGGCAAACTGGACAGGCGTCGGCGGTGTCTGTGGCAGGATGATCTTCAGCCGCTGGTCGCGGATGAAGGGCTCGACCTCGAAGCGCGGCTTGTTGATGATGCCGCGCCCGGCCAGGGCCCAGCCGGTCAGCACGTCGCCGTCATCGGAATCGAACGGGCCATGGACCTCGAACTTGGTCGGTCCTGCCGCGGTCTCCAGCATCCAGTAGAATTCGCGTGAGCCGGGATAACGCAGCATCAGGCAGTCGTGCTTCTTGCCGATCAGGTCGTTGGCGCTTTCGGGCTCGCCGCGCTTTTCGAGATATTTCGGGGCAGCGACCAGCACCCGCTCGCATTCCATGATGCCGCGCATGCGGAGGCTGGAATCCTCGATCACCCCAAGCCTGAAAGCGACGTCGATGCCTTCCTTGAGGATGTCGACATTGTGGTCCGACAAGCGCAGCCGGACCTCGATGTCGGGGTATTTGTCATGGAATTCGGGAATGCCAGAAGCGACAAGCCGACGGCCAAGGCCGAGCGGGGCAGTGACGCGGATGGTGCCGCGTGGCTGGCCGGAAAGTGCCGAGACCGCGGCTTCAGCCTCGGTAATCGCCTCTAGAACCTGTTTGGCGCCGGAATAGAAGACGTTGCCATGCTCGGTCGGCATCAACTGGCGCGTGGTGCGGTTGAAAAGCCTGACGCCGAGGTGCTTTTCCAGTTCCTTGATGCGGTTGGAGGCGACGGCAGGCGAAATGCGCATGTCGCGGCCCGCGGCAGAAAGATTGCCGAGTTCCACGACGCGAACGAAAACGGCGATGTTGTCGAGATAAGCCATGCGATGCCGTGGGTTCCATAGCCGGCTTATGCCGTGCCGCGATACGGTAGTATTTTCCAGATTTTTTTGAAAGTCATCGCGAATCCTTTCACTTCCCCCGTGCATTTGGCATCGTAAGATTGCTGCTGCTGCGGAAAAGGGACGGCGGATGTACGACTTGGCATTTTTCATGGACTGGGCAAGCTTCGCCGTGCGGTGGCTGCATGTCGTCACCGCGATGGCCTGGATAGGCTCATCGTTCTATTTCATCGCCCTCGATCTCGGGCTGAGGAAGCATGACGGACTGCCGGTCGGCGCCCATGGCGAAGAATGGCAGGTCCATGGCGGCGGCTTCTACCACATCCAGAAATACCTGGTGGCGCCGGCGCAGATGCCGGAGCACCTGACCTGGTTCAAGTGGGAATCCTATGCCACTTGGCTGTCTGGCTTCGCGCTGCTCTGGATCGTCTACTATGGCGGTGCCGAGCTGTTCCTGATCGACCGCAATGTGCTCGACGTGTCGGCGCCGGTGGCTATCGCCATTTCGCTCGCCTCGATAGGCCTTGGCTGGGTGGTATACGACCTCCTGTGCAAGTCGAAGCTCGGCGATCACGACACGCTGCTGATGATCGTGCTCTATGTCGTCGTGGTGTTCATGAGCTGGGGCTACACGCAGCTGTTCACCGGCCGCGCGGCCTTCCTGCATCTCGGCGCCTTCACCGCGACGATCATGTCGGCCAACGTCTTCATGACCATCATCCCGAACCAGAAGATCGTCGTCGCCGACCTCATTGCCGGCCGCAAACCCGATCCGAAATACGGCAAGATCGCCAAGACGCGCTCGACGCACAACAACTACCTGACCCTGCCGGTCGTGTTCCTGATGCTGTCGAATCACTATCCGCTGGCGTTCGGCACCGAGTTCAACTGGGTCATCGCCTCGCTGATCTTCATCATCGGCGTGCTGATCCGCCACTACTTCAACACCATCCACAAGCGCGAGGGCAATCCGCACTGGACCTGGTTCGTCGCCGGCCTGCTGTTCATCGTCATCATGTGGCTGTCGACCGTGCCGAAGGTGCTGACCGGCGAGGACAAGAACGCTTCCGTCACCACCCAGCCCTATATCGCGGCGGCGCAGTTTCCGAAGGTGCGCGATACCGTGCTCGGCCGCTGCGCCATGTGCCATGCCCAGGAGCCGTCCTACGAGGGCGTCTATCATGCGCCCAAGGGCGTGGTGCTGGAGACCGACAATTCGATCGCCGAGCATGCCCGCGAGATCTACCTGCAGGCCGGCCGCAGCCACGCCATGCCGCCCGCAAACGTCACCCAGATCACGCCGGAAGAGCGGGCGTTGCTGGTTGCCTGGTACGAGCAGGCGCGGAAGTAGCGCCTGGTGCATGATTCCGAAAAACGGAACCCGGTTTTCGGGCAGGATCATGCTCCAGCAATAAGACCGCGATACGCAGATTGCAGGTACAGGGCGCGTCATCGCGCCCATTTCGACGCGCGGCGACAGCCGCGGTTTCGCCACGCCAGAAAGCTTGTAGAGTCCGATCATGACCACCACACTTCTTCGCGGCCGTACCTTGTCCTTCCTGCGCTGGCCCGACAGCGCCGACGACCATGCGTCCTATGCCTATGAGGAAGACGGCGCGGTGCTGATGCGCGACGGCAAGATTGCCGCTGTCGGCGCCTATGCCCAGGTCGCGGCCCAGGCCGGCGGCGACGTCAAGGTCATCGACCATCGGCCGCACCTGATCCTGCCCGGCTTCATCGACGCCCATGTCCACATCCCGCAGATGCAGATCATCGCCGCCTATGGCGCCGAGCTGCTGGAATGGCTGAACAAGTACACGTTCCCCGAGGAAACCCGCTTCATCGATGCCCAGCATGGCCGCCGTATCGCGCGGCTGTTCCTTGACGAGATGGTGCGCCACGGCACGACGACGGTCGCTGCCTATTGCTCCGTGCACAAGCAGTCGGCCGAGGCGTTCTTCGCCGAATCGCACGACCGCAACATGCTCAACATCGCCGGCAAGGTGATGATGGACCGCAACGCGCCGGACGGTGTGCTCGACACGCCGCAGGCGAGCTATGACGACACCAAGGCGCTGATTGCCGAGTGGCACGGCAAGGGCCGCCAGCATTATGCCATCACGCCGCGCTTCGCCATCACGTCGACGCCCGAGCAGATGGAGATGGCGGGGCAACTGGCGCGCGAGCATCCCGACCTGCACATCCAGACGCATCTGTCGGAAAACCACGCCGAGATCGCCTTCACCCAGGAGCTCTATCCCTGGTCGCGCGATTACACCGATGTCTACGAACACTACGGCCTGCTCGGCAAACGCACGCTGCTCGGCCACTGCATCCATCTCGGCGAGCGCGAATCCGACTCGATTTCCGACCATGGCTCGATCGCCGTGTTCTGCCCGACCTCCAACCTGTTCCTCGGCTCGGGCCTGTTCGACTACCAGCGCTATCGCAAGCGCGACAAGCCGCTGCGCATCGCCACCGCAACCGACGTCGGCGGCGGTACCAACTATTCGATGCTGCGCACGATGGACGAGGCCTACAAGGTCATCGCGCTCAATGGCGAGAAGCTCAACCCGCTGGCCTCCTACTGGCAGCTGACGCGCGGCAATGCCGAATCGCTGTCGATTTCGGACAAGGTGGGTACCCTCGAAGTCGGCACCGACGCCGACATCGTGGTGCTCAATGCGCGCGCCACGCCGGGCATGCGGCTGAGGATGGAACGCACCGGCACACTGGCCGAAGAGCTGTTCCTGCTGCAAACGCTGGGCGACGACCGCGCCGTGGTGGAGGTTTATGTCGCGGGCAAAGCCGCCAAGACGACGATGGATCAAGCCGCCTGACCTTGCGTCCTCCGCCTGTGTCTGCCATGTGAGCCGTGTCTGATGGAGGAACGGACGATGGCAGCAGCCGAGGATCTGGACAAGATCGCCGAGCAGGAGGACCGACTGGTCTTCGAGCGCTTCGACGAGGCCGTGGCGTTCGACATCGGCGCGGCCATCCGGGCGCGCGGCCTGTCGGAAAACTTCCCCATCATCGTCTACATTCGCCTGTGGGACCGCGCACTGTTCTACTGCGCGCTGCCCGGCTCGACGGTCAACAATACCGAATGGGCGCGGCGCAAGATCAACGTCGTCAGGACCTTCCACCGCAGCAGCTATCGCATGGTGCTGCAAAAGTCGCGGACGGACCGCACCTTTCCCGTCGGCGATGCGCTGCCGATCGACGACTATGTGCTGGCCGGTGGCGGCTTTCCGATCCGCGTCAAAGGCGTTGGCGTCGTAGGCGCCATTGCCGTTTCGGGCCTGCCCGAGCGTCAGGATCATGAGGTGGTGGTCGCGGCACTCTGCGCCCACCTTGGCATCCCCGGCGACGAGCTTGCCTTGCCCCCCGTTTCGAGCAGCTGAGAGAGTTTGAGCGTACCGATGGCCATGACCGACCCGAAGCAGTTTCTCACCAGCATTTTCGAGGCCGCCGTCGCGGCCGCCGACCCGGAACTCACCATCCGCCGCCACCTGCCGGAAAAGCCCAAGGGCCGCACCATCGTCATCGGTGCCGGCAAGGGTTCGGCTCAAATGGCCGCCGCCTTCGAAAAAGCATGGGACGGCCCCTTGGAAGGCGTCGTCGTCACGCGCTACGGGTTTGCGGCACCCTGCGAGCGCATCAGGATCATCGAGGCGTCGCATCCCGTGCCCGATGCAAACGGCCTTGAGGCCTCGAAGCTCCTGCTCGAGAAGGTTTCGGGCCTGTCCGAGGACGACCTCGTCGTGGCGCTGGTCTCGGGTGGCGGTTCGGCCTTGCTGCCATCGCCGGCTGGCAATCTGACGCTCGCCGACGAGATTGCCGTCAACGAGGCGCTGCTCGCTTCGGGCGCACCGATCTCGGCGATGAACACCATCCGCAAGCACATCTCCGGCATCAAGGGCGGCAGGCTGGCCGCCGCCGCGTGGCCGGCACGCGTAGTCTCGCTGGTGGTGTCCGACATTCCCGGCGACAATCCGGCGCTGGTTGCCTCGGGGCCGACGGTGCCCGACGAGGCGTCACGCGCGGACGCGCTTAGGATGATCGAGACCTACAGGATCGCGCTGCCGGCCAACGTCATGGCCCACATCAACTCGGCAGCCGCCGACGCTCCCCAGCCTTCCGATCCGCGCTTTGCCCGCAACGAGGTGCATGTCATCGCCTCGGCCGCCGTGTCGCTCGACGCGGCCGCCGCAGCGGCCCGCAGGCTCGGGGTCGAAACGGTGATCCTGTCCGACGCGATCGAAGGCGAGGCGCGCGAAGTTGGTGGCGTGCACGCAGCGATCGCCCGCGAGGTCGCCGTGCGCAACCGTCCGTTCAACAAGCCAGTGCTGATCCTATCGGGCGGCGAGACCACCGTCACACTGCGTGCCAAGGGCAAGGGCGGCCGCAACAGCGAATTCCTGCTCGCCTTCGCCATCGGCATTGACGGGCTGACGGGCATCGACGCGCTGGCCGCCGATACCGACGGCATCGACGGCTCGGAAGACAATGCCGGTGCCTTCGCCGACGGCTCGACCGTGGCGCGGATGCACGGCGAAGGCGTCGATGCCAAGGCGATGCTCGCCGGCAACAACGCCTGGACGGCGTTCAACGCGGTGGGCGATCTTTTTGTCCCCGGGCCGACCGGCACGAACGTTAACGATCTCAGGGCGATCCTGGTCAGATAGATCAGGCAGCCATCATCGCGCGCACCGTCCTGATGTCCTCGGCAAAGCGGACACGCTCGGCTGCTGCCTCCTGCGGGTCGCGGATGCGCAGGATGTAGGACGGGTGGATCGTCAGGAATACGGCGAGACCGTCGTCGCGGGTGATCGTCTGGCCGCGCTGCCTGGTGATCGCCACCGGTGCCTCCAGCAGTGACTGGGCCGCGGTGGCGCCGAGCGCCACCACCAGTCGAGGTTTCAGCAGCTTGAGTTCCTGCGCCAGCCACCAGCGACAGGCCTGCACCTCGCCGGCATTCGGCTTGCTGTGGATGCGGCGCTTGCCGCGCGGTTCGAACTTGAAGTGCTTCACGGCATTGGTGACGTAGACCGCCGAGCGGTCGATGCCTGCCTTACCGAGTACCGCGTCGAAGATCTGGCCGGCGGGGCCGACGAAGGGCCGGCCTTGAAGATCTTCCTGGTCGCCGGGCTGCTCGCCGACAAACACCAGTTCGGCATCGTCGGGGCCTTCGCCGAAAACCGTCTGGGTCGCTTCGCTCCACAGCGGGCAGCGCCGGCACTGGCTCGCCTGCTGGCGCAGGGCATCGATGGATTGAGCCTCAGTCTCCGTCGGTACTTCCGCAGCCGGCCAATGCCTGGCCTGTATCGCCTGGTGATGCGGAGCTGGCATGGTCGGCATCCTCGCGATCATCTCCCTGGCGGCCCGGTCGGCGCCGGCCACCAAACCGGGAATGAGCGAGGCCTCGGGAAGGTTCCGCCAGTATTTCTTCGGCATCTCCGATTGCATCGCTTTCACTTTAAGGCGCGCCGGATTGAAGATGCTGGCGAAGTAGGTCCGCCACATCTCCTCGGACTGGTCGGCGGCGGGCGCGTCGTCCTTCGACGCGCCGGGTCCGAGCGCCAGCCTTTCGCGGTCCCATTCGGCCGAGCCGTGTGGCGTCAGGATTGCCCAGTGCATGCCGGTGAAACGGCGCACGAAGAACGGTGCGGCCAGTTCGAGGATGAAGTGGTCGGGCTCGAACCAGGCGACGAAGCGCTCGTCGTCGCCGTCGCCAATCTTCCGGAAGCGCACGAAGGCATGCATCTTGTGCTCGTCGCGCCTGACAGCCTTCTCCATCGCCTCGAAACGGCGCACGTCGGGGTCGGAGGCGATGTGGAGTAGATGCGGCTCGCTACGCTGCCGCCACAGCAGGCGATAGAGCAGGGCGAAGCGCTCACTGTGGCTGTGGCAGGCGACGGCAGCCGCGCGGTCGATGAAGTCCTTGGCAACCCGCAGTTCGACGCCCACGGGCGCTGGTGGTAAGCCCGTGCCGGTACCTCCCGCGCCTTCGATATGCCATTCGATATCCTCGGGCTTCACCTCGTTGAGGGCCAGCCGGCGCGCCGCATCGCGCCAGCGGTCGAAATCTGTCGGGCTGGCGAGGCGCACGCTGTGGGCGGCGAGCGCGAATGCGGGCTGGATGGCCATCAGAACAGCGCCAGTTGCCGGGGTTGTGGCGCCACCGTCTCGCGCAGGCGCGCGGCATCGGTCGACGCACCAGGCGACCAGCCTTCGGCGACGATGAACGGACGGACCTTGGCGATGGACTGGCAAAGCCTGCCGATGTCCTCGAGGCGCAGTCGCCGGAAGCGGCGTGTCTCTAGGATACGCTTGACCACCCGCGTGCCGAGCCCGGGAATGCGCAGCAGCGTCTCCCTTTCGGCTCGGTTGATGTCGACCGGAAACAAAGCGCGGTTACGAAGGGCCCAGGCGAGCTTGGGGTCGATTTCCATGTCGAGCATGCCGTCCGTCGTGCCGTCGAGAATCTCGCCTTGGTCGAAGCCGTAAAAGCGCATCAGCCAGTCGGCCTGGTAGAGCCGGTGTTCGCGCATCAGCGGCGGCCTTTTCAGCGGCAGCGCCGACGAGGCATCGGGGATCGGGCTGAAGGCCGAGTAATAGACGCGGCGCAGCTGGTAGCTGCCATAGAGCCGGGCGCTGGTCTTGAGGATGCCGGCGTCGGGCGTGGCGTCAGCGCCGATGATCATCTGGGTCGACTGGCCACCGGGTGCGAACCGTTCGCGCTTCTTGGTCCGCAGCGTCGGTTCCGCCTTTTCCTCGATCTTCGAGCGCAGCCTGGCCATCGAGACACGAATCGTCTCGGGCCGCTTCTCCGGCGCCAGTCGTTTCACGCCCTCGTCGGTCGGCAGCTCGACATTGATCGACAGGCGATCGGCATAGAGGCCGGCCTTCTCGACCAGCTCGGCAGAGGCTTCCGGGATCGTCTTGAGATGGATGTAACCGCCGAACTTCTCGTCGAGCCTAAGCCGCCTGGCCACCTCTACCATCTCGCCCATCGTCTCGTCGGGCGAGCGGATGACGCCGGAGGACAGGAACAGCCCCTCGATGTAGTTGCGCTTGTAGAAGTCCATGGTCAGCCGCACGACCTCGTCGACCGTGAAGCGGGCGCGGCGGACATTGGAGGACGAGCGGTTGATGCAATAGCTGCAGTCGTAGATGCAGAAATTGGTCAGCAGGATCTTGAGCAGCGAGATGCAGCGGCCGTCGGGCGCATAGGAGTGGCAGATGCCCATGCCTTCGGTCGAGCCGATGCCGCGCGACGCCAGCGAGTCGCGCCCGCCGGCGCCCGACGAGGCGCAGGAGGCGTCGTATTTCGCTGCGTCGGAGAGGATCGCGAGTTTCTCGTGGGTGGAAAGAATGGGCATTTGTTCATGATATGTTCTTTCGTCTGATAATGCCAGAACCTATGCCGCGATGTGGCGAAATGTGATCGGATCCATGGAGATTGGATGGCGGTGGTTGTCCGCCATCCGGGTCCGCGGGGTCACACCTCGTGCAAATAGAGGTGGTAGTCCAATTCGCTGACTGTGCGGGCAACGCGCAGGTACTCGGCTTCCTTGATTGCCGTGAAGGTGCGGTGCAGGTCGTGGCCGAGCGCTTCGCGCAGGAACTCCGAGCGCTTCGCCGCCTCGATCGCGGTGCGCCAGTCCGGCGGCATCACGCTTTCGCTGCCTTCGGCCTGCTCATAGCCATTGCCTGACGTCTCGGGGCCGGGGTCGAGCTGTTCTTCCAAGCCCTTGGAGATGCCGGCGAGGATGGTTGCTGCGACCAGATACGGATTGGCGTCGACACCCGAGGGGCGGTGTTCGATGCGGCGGTTCCTGGCGTCGCCGGCAGGCACGCGCAGCGCCACCGAGCGGTTGTTGACGCCCCAGGTCGGCGCCACCGGCGCGTAGGACTGCGACACGAAGCGGCGCCAGGAGTTGGCGTGCGGCGCAAACACCAGCATCGACTCCGCCATGGTGTCGGCGAGGCCGCCGAGCGCGTGCAGCAGCTTCGGCTGCCATTCGCCTTCTTTGGCTTCGGTGAATACGTTGGTGCCGTTGCTGTCGAGCAGCGAGGCGTGGAAGTGCATGCCCGAGCCGGCATACTTCTCGATCGGCTTGGCCATGAAACACGCGGTCACGCCGTGGCGGCGCGCCTGCATGCGGACGATGCGCTTCAGCATGATCAGGTCGTCGGCGGCCTGCATCACGTCCTTGCGGTAGCGCAGGGTGAGTTCGTACTGGCCCGGCGCGTATTCCGAAATGACAGTTTCTGCCGGAATGCCCTGCAGCTTGGCCGCGGCATAGATGTCGGAGAACAGCGGCTCCATGCCGTGCAGATGGTCGACCGAATAGACCTCGGTCTTGCCAGAGGCGCGGCCGTCGAGCACGGCGCGGGCCGGCTGGACCTTGCCGTCGCCGTCGCGTTCGTTGGAAAGCAGGAAGAACTCGAGCTCGAAGGCACCGGCCGGATGCAGGCCCTTTGCTGCCAGCTTGTCGACCTGGCGCTGCAGCGCGAGCCTGGGGTCCGAGGTCATCGGCGCGCCGTCGAGATGGTACATCGACATCAGCAACTGGCCGCGCGCAGGGCTCGTGCCATGCATCGGCTTCAGTGTGCCCGGGATCGGCCACGCCCTGAGGTCGCCGTCGCCGGAATCCCAGATCAGCCCGGTTTCGTGCACGTCCTCGCCGGTGATGTCGAGGCCGAGGATGGAGATCGGCAGGTGCCGCCCGCCCTCGTAGAGCCCCATCAACTCGTGGCGGCGGATGATCTTGCCGCGGCCGACGCCATTGGCGTCGGTCAGCACGATGTCGAAGGCTTCGATGTCGGGATTGGCGTCGAGGAAGGCTCTGGCCTCGTCGATGCTCGAGCCGGAAGGAGATGTCATGATCTTACTCAATTGTCCTGATGCCTTGTCTCATGCGGCAAGCGTGGCGGCAACATCGCCGAAAGCCGCAACCAGCCTGTCGACCTGACGTGCCGTGGTGACCGGCGAGACCAGCATCATGTTGTGGAACGGCGCGATCAGCACGCCGCGATTGACCAACGCCACATGCATGGCGGCTTCGAGCCGCGAGGCGTGCGCATGCTCGGCCTCACCGCCATTGCGCAGCGGGCCGGGAGCGCAGATGAACTCGACACGGGCGCCGACGCGCATCACGTGCCAAGGCAGCTTGTGTTTTCGGATGGCCTTGTCGAGGCCGGTGGCCAGCCGTTCAGCCAGCTTCTCCATGTGGGCGTAGTTGGCCTCGGTCATGACCTCTTCGAGCGTGGCGCGCATCGCCGCGAACTGCAGGGGATTGGCCGACAGCGTCGTGCCCATGCCGGAATAGCCCGGCTGCTTGGTGCTGTTGTAGGCAGCGTAGCGGGCCGCGACCTCCTCGCTCATGCCCCAGACGCTCGCCGGCACGCCGCCGGCGACAGGCTTGCCGAGCACGAACAGGTCGGGGTCGAGGCCATGCTTCCTGGTGTAGCCCCCCGGGCCGGTCGAGATGGTGTGGGTCTCGTCGATGAGCAGCAGCGTGCCGGCCTTGCGGGTGAGTGCACGCACGCCTTCGAGGAAGCCGGGTTCGGGCAGCACCATGCAGGAATTGGTCAGCACCGGTTCTGATATGACGCAGGCGACGTCGCCATGGCTCAGCGCCTTTTCCAGTGCCGGCAGGTCGTTGAACTCGACGATGCGGGTGCGGGCGGTGAGGTCGCGGAATTCGCCCGCGAGGCCGGGGCGGTTGATCGGCTTGCCGCTGTCCAGCCGCACCATCGTCTCGTCGACGGCGCCATGGTAGCAGCCGTTGAACACCAGGATCTTGTCGCGGCCGGTGACGGCGCGGGCGACGCGCAGGGCGAAGCGGTTGGCGTCGGTGGCCGTGGTGGCGATCTGCCAGTGCGGCAGACCGAAGCGCTCGGCGAGCAGCAGGCCGACCGTCAGCGAATCCTCCGACGGCAGCATGTAGGTCAGGCCGCGGCTCGCCTGGCGGCGGATGGCGCGGGCGACCGGGGCAGGGGAGTGGCCGAACATCGAGCCGGTGTCGCCAAGGCAGAAATCTGCCAGCCTGTTGCCGTCTACATCGGTGATGGTAGCACCGCTCGCCTTGTCGACGAGAATCGGGAAGGGCGTCGGCCAGTCCTTCATCCAGTGCATCGGGACGCCGCCGAAGAAGCCCGCCACGCCGTTGCCGAGGGAGGCTTGCGATCTCGGCCGCGCCCTGATGAAGATTTCGGCCTCGGCGGCAGCAAGCTCCGATATGCGCGAAAGTGCTACGCCGCCTTCGGTGGCATCAGGTCGTTCGATGCGGTTCATCATGGCTCCCATTGGAAAGACGGGCGCCACTCTAGCCAGAGCCGACGCGAAACGGCAATTGGCCGTGCGCACGGCGTCGATTGGCGCAGTCCCGCAGCCCTTGACCATCCCGGCGCATCGTCGATCATGACACTGTGCTTTGGGGGTGGATGCTGATGCGTGTTATGATGACGCTTATGTCGATCCTGCTTGCAGCGGGCCCGGCCGTTGCCTCTGGCGGGCTTTCATGCGGTGCCAAGGATGAGGCAGTGAAACTGACCATCGAGAGTGGCGTCACTCGCGGCATGGGCAGTCCGGTCTTCGATTTTCGCGGCCAGATCGAAATCGCCAACAAGGCGGTCGAGGCGGACCTGCGCAAGATCACCTTCGAGCGCGAGCACCTCGCGCAATACTGGCTCGACGGCGAAGAGCTGCGCATGGTGGTCTACCGCGAGCGCGTCGGCGACAAGCCGCACGGCTATGTCGAGGTGACGATCAGGACAAGGTCGGGCGACGAGGGCGACTATATCGGCCAGTATTCTGTCACCGTCTTCGACATGACGGGCGCTGCCGGCGGCGACGGCAAGACCTATAACTTCACCGGCCGCGCAACCTGCCTGGTCGAATAGGCCAGCGAAACGCCTTTCCCCGAATCAACCCTTGTGCATGGCGGCGATGGCACGCCGCATCAGCGCCAGGAATGCTTGGCGTTCGCCTTCGGAGAAATCGGCGAGCGCTGTCTCGTTCTGCGCGCGGGCGGCCTGGGTTGCGGGATCACGCAGCGCTTTCGCCGTCGGCGTCAGGTGGATGGCCTGCGAGCGTCCATCGTCGGGGTTGGCGCGCCGCTCGATCAGCCCGTCGCGCTCCATCCTGGTCAACGTGTTGGCCATGGTGGCCTGCTCGACGTCGAGGCGCCGCACCAGTTCGCTCTGGGAAATCCCGTCCTCGTCCCAGAGCGCCAGCAGCGTCATGAACTGCGCCGGCGCCAGCCCGAGGGGCCGGATACGCTCGTGCAGGCCCTTGGCGAACAGGCGCGCCATCTGGTTTGCGAGATAGCCGGCCGAGCGTTCTTTCTGGAAAGCCATGGTTGAGAGATAGCTGTTGAATAGCATGCTATGCAATGATATATAGCTTGCTATCCAAATCGGAGGCTCGACGATGAAAGCGAAGCTCCATGCGGCGGCCGGTGCGGTCGCCTTGCTCACGATCACCTGCTTCTGGATTGCCACGGCCGCGGCCGAACTCACCGGCAGCGCCGAAACCATAGCCGCGGTCAAGGCGGCCATACTTGCCGGCATGGTGGTGTTGATCCCGGCCATGATGGTGGCCGGCGCCTCGGGCTTCTCGCTCGGCAGGGGCTGGAAGAGCCCGGTGGTGCAGCAGAAGAAGCGCCGGATGCGCATCGTCGCCGCCAACGGCCTTCTGGTACTCCTGCCGTCGGCCTATGTGCTCGCCGGCTGGGCCGAAACTGGCCGATTCGATGCGGCCTTCTTCGCCGTCCAGGCGCTCGAACTGGCGGCCGGCGCCGCCAACATAACGCTCCTGTCGCTCAACATGCGCGACGGCCTGGCGCTGCGCCGCAAGCCGGCCAGGGCGGTACGCGCAGGCTGAATTTAGAGCGTTTGACGCAATTCCGGACGAAAAACCGGTTCACACTCTTCCTGGAATTGCTCTAGCCCGCGATGTCGATGACGCCGCAGTCGCCGGCGGCACTGCCGAAGGCGAGGCGGCGTTCGTCCTTGTCCCAGGCCATTGCCGTGATCGCGCCCTTGCCGGGGCGGCGCAACAGCACTTCCTTGGCATCGGCGAAACGCACAGCCATCACCATGCCGTCGTCGTAGCCGATGGCGACGATGTCCTCGCTCGGATGGCAGCAAACCGTCGTCACCATGGTGTTGCCGCGCGTGCCTAGCTCCAGCGGCGCCTTGCCCATCGGGCCGTCCTTGCCGGTGAACGGCCAGACGATGGCCGCGGGCGCGCCGGAACTCGCCAGCCACTTGCCCTTGGCGCTCCACGACAGGCTTTTCACCTTGGCGGGATAGCCGGTCATGCGCATGTGCTTGGCGTCGACCAGCTTCCAGCCATGCAGGGCGTTTTCCTGCATCGTGGTGACTAGGAAGGCGCCGTCGGGCGAAAAGGTGATGCCGGTATGCGCGCCGTCCCATTGCAACTCGGTCGGGGTGCCGTCGGCGGCGGGGAAATGCAGCGTCGCGCCATTGTAGCGGGCGACGCCGATGCGCATGCCCTTCGGTGAAAACGCGATGCCTTCGACCGAGCGCGGATGGGCGAATTCCTTGGTCTTGCCGTCGGCGAAGCGCACCCAGGCATTGCGGCCGCTGGCATAAGCGACGGCGCCCTGCGGTCCCGAGGCGACAGAGGTCACCCATTTCTTGCCGGCGCTGGCGAGTTCTTCAGCGGTGCCTGACGAGCTTAGCGACATCACCTTGCCGTCCTCGCCGCCAGTGATCAGCTGATCGTTGCCGGCGTTGGTCGTCGCCGACAGCAGGCCATCATGCAGCTTGATCGACTTCTGGCCGTGGTCGAGCCAGTGCACCATGCCCTCGGCGAGCGCGAAAAACGGAATGTTGTCGAGGAAGGCGGCTGCGATGCAATGGCCATCGAGATCAAGCGGCGCGACTGTGGGCATAGAGACTATTCCATTCGAGATTTATGCTGCGCTTACCCTTACCCTCTCCCCGTTTACGGGGAGAGGGTGCCGTCAGGCGGATGAGGAGCAGGGTATTCCGTGGACACGTTGGCGCTTAAGCCGCCTGGCAGGCCTCGAAGCTGCGCTTGAGGCGCTCGGCGTCGAGCTCGCGGCCGATGAACACCAGCCGGCTCTCGTGCTTCTCGTCGTCCTTCCAGGCGCGCTGGTGGTCGCCCTCGATGATCATGTGCACGCCCTGGATGACATAGCGGTCCGGGTCGTCCTTGATGGCGATGATGCCCTTGAGGCGCAGGATGTTGGGGCCTTCCATCTGGGTGATCTTCTCGATCCAGGGGAAGAATTTCTTGGAATCCATCTCGCCGCCGCGCAGCGACACCGACTGCACCGTCACGTCATGGATCGGCGACACCGCGCCATGGTCATGGTGGTCGTGATCATGGTGATGATGGTCATGGTCGTGGTGGTGATGGTCGTGGCCGCAATCCGGGCCGCATTCGTGATCGTGGTCGTGGTCATGATCGTGGGCATCGAGGAAATGCGGGTCGTCGGCCAGCACGCGTTTGAGGTCGAAGGCGCCGCGGTCGAGCACCTGGTCGAGGGCCACGCCGGCGCGGGTGGTGCGATGGATCCTGGCCGAAGGATTGATGGCGCGGATGGCGGCTTCGACCTGGCGCAGTTCATCCTCGTTCACAAGATCGGTCTTGTTGAGCACGACGACGTCGGCGAAAGCGATCTGGTCCTCGGCCTCGCGAGAATCCTTGAGGCGGAGCGGCAGGTGCTTGGCGTCGACCAGGGCGACGACGGCGTCGAGCTTGGTCTTGGAACGAACGTCCTCGTCCATGAAGAAGGTCTGGGCGACGGGGACCGGGTCGGCAAGGCCGGTGGTCTCGACGACGATGGCGTCGAAGCGCCCGGGGCGGCGCATCAGGCCTTCGACGACGCGGATCAGGTCGCCGCGCACGGTGCAGCAGACGCAGCCATTGTTCATCTCGTAGATTTCCTCGTCGGATTCCACGATCAGGTCGTTGTCGATGCCGATCTCGCCGAATTCGTTGACGATGACCGCATAACGTTTGCCGTGGTTTTCCGACAGGATGCGGTTGAGCAGGGTCGTCTTGCCCGAGCCGAGATAGCCGGTCAGTACGGTGACGGGGATTTGGGTCTGAGCTTCGGTCATGGTCGTCCTCGGGATCGAATAGAGGCTCCATATAGGATGCCGGAGACGCTTTTGCACGTCTCAAACGGCATCATGGCTGCGCGTTGCGCACATTACGGAAGTTTCATTGGGACGGTGGCCGGGACGTGCCTAGATTGAGGGCTGGGCAAGGGCTTGCCGCCCCATTTTCGGAGACAGCATCGATGCCGAAAGCATCTTTTCCCAGCAGACTGAGCCGCCGCCGGGCGCTTGGCCTCATCGCAGTGACCGCGAGCGGCAGCGCGCTGGTGCCGGTCCAGCTGTTTGCGCAGCAAACTACGCCGGCATCCGGAGCCTCGTTACTGATGCCGGAGGCCGGCGTCTGCTCGATCACGCCGGAAACGACCGAAGGTCCCTATTATTTCGATCCGGCGCTGGAACGCGCCGAGATCACCGAAGGCAGGAAGGGCGTTGCGCTCACCGTGCAACTGCAGGTCGTCGACGAGGCTTGCGTGCCGATCGAGGGCGCCCGCGTCGACCTCTGGCATTGCGACGCGACCGGCCACTATTCGGGCTATCCCGGCCAGGGGGACGGCCGCGACGTCGACACCACGGGCGAAAAATTCCTCCGCGGCTGGCAGCGCACCGGCAGGGACGGCATCGTCACCTTCAAGACCATCTATCCCGGCTGGTATCGCGGCCGCACCACGCATATCCATTTCAAGGCGTTTCCAAGCGAAGGCAGGGCGATGACCGGCCAGATGTTCTTTCCCGACGATCTCAGCGAGCACATCTTCACCGCCGTCGCGCCCTACAACCAGCGCAGCGGGGAGCGCGATACGATGAATGCCGACGACGGCATCCTGCGTCGCGCCGGCCAGGGCGTGCAAAGTGCGGTGCGCGAGGCTGCTGCCGCCTACGAGGCGCTGATGATCATCGCTGTGAAAAGGGCAGCGTAGGCTGCGTTGCCCGGAAATTTGCCGGCGAACGGTATCTGTCATCGAACTGTAACATCCGTCTGGCAATAGCGCTCATGCGGAAGGTCGGTTGCCGGCAAAGTGAGACGGCAACAATCTCCCGCACTGTCGATTGCCAAGGGCTACGCAGCAACTATTCTCGGCCAGTACGGCACGGGGGCGTGGCGCAGGAGAGGCGGATGTCCAAGTCCAACAAAGGCGCGGCGATGAGCCGGCTTCACCAAGTGGCCAGGCTAGCGCGCACCTCGCTTGCCGCACGGCTCCTTGCCCATGGATTCTATGCCGGCCAGGACCAGATCATGCTGTCGCTGCACGACGACGACGGCCAGACTCCCGGCCAGCTCGCCTCGCGGCTGGGCGTGCGTCCGCCGACGATCACCAAGACCATCAACCGGCTGCAGGCGCAGGGTTTTCTTGAAAAGCGCGCTTCGGACACCGACGCCCGCCAGGCCCACATTTTCCTCACCGAAACCGGCCAAGATGCCATCCGCGCCATCGAAAAGTCGGTCAAGAAGACCGAAAAGCAGGCGCTCAAGGGTTTCGACAAGAAGGATCTGAAGCAGCTATCCAAGCTTCTCTTGCGCATCGAGGCCAATCTGTCGGACCTGACGATCATCGACGAAGAGGCGGCTGCCGATGTCGAGGGTACGGCCGAGGTGGAGCCAGAAACGGAAGCCGAAGCGGCGGAATAGGCGCCTCGTCGCCTGCAGACACGAGTTTTGCCTTGCCGGGCGGCGCCTATTGGCGCAATAGCGAGTGATCCTCCGTTCCATCCGGCCTGCCAGCGTGACTCCTGAAAAACCAGCAGAAACTGCAACGCCGTCATCGGCGATCCTGCTGATATTCGCGTCGGGCCTGGTCTTTTCCTTCCTCGACACCAGCGCCAAGCACCTGGTGACGTCGGGCATGGCCGCCCCTTTCGTCACCTGGGTGCGTTTTGCGGTCCATGCAATGCTCGTCATGGTGCTGTTCAAGGCATGGCGGCGGCCCGAGCGCCTGGTGCCGCAGAACATCTGGCTGCAGATACTGCGCGCCGTGTTCATGTTCGGCTCGACCATCTTCAACTTCATGGCGCTGCAGACACTGCAACTCGCCGAAACGGTGTCGATCAATTTCGCCAGCCCGATGGTCATCACCGCGCTTGCCGGGCCGCTGCTCGGCGAGTGGGCCGGCTGGCGGCGCTGGCTTGCCGTCTCGGTCGGGTTCATCGGCGTGATCGTCATCACCCGGCCGGGTTTCGGCGGCTTCGGCATCGGCCACCTGTTTTCGATCTGCGCCATGCTGAGTTCGTCGCTCTACACCATTATGACCCGGCAGATGGGCAGCCGCGAAACGGCCGAGAGCCTGATCCTCTATTCGGCTGTCGTGCCCGCCATCTTCATGCTGCCGGCGCTGCCGCTGGCAGGTTCGATGCCCGCCCATCTCTATGACTGGCTGGTGCTGTTCGGCCTGGGAGTCTTCGGCGGGTTCGGCCACTGGCTGCTGATCAAGGCCTATCAGCGCGCCACAGCCACGGCGCTTGCGCCTTACCCCTATCTGCAAATGGTGTGGATGATCATCCTCGGCTGGCTGGTCTTCGACCAGTTGCCCGACCGCTACACCCTCGCGGGGGCTGCGATCATCGTTGCCAGTGGCCTCTACATCATCCACCGCGAGCACAAGTTGCGGGTCAAGAACCGTGCCGCGCCCAATGCCGAAGCCGAGGAGCTGGCAAAAAAGCTTTGATTTGCCGTTGAACAATGGCATACGGCTTTAAACGGTTTAAAAGACCGTCCGTTCACGCTTGCGGATGGAGGGCCCGCTGGCTCAGAAGATCAAGCTTTCGACGATTGCCGACGCGCTGGGTGTGTCGACCGCTACCGTGTCGCTTGCGCTGCGGGACAGCCCGCTCGTCGCCGACGCCACCCGCGACCGCATCAAGCAGCACGCCCGCGAGATCGGCTACATCTACAATCGCCGCGCTGCCAGCCTGCGCACCTCGCGTTCCGGCATCGTCGGCGTCGTCGTCCACGACATCATGAATCCGTTCTACGCCGAGATCCTGCGCTCCATCGAGAGCGAGCTCGACCGCAGCCGGCAGACCTTTATCCTTTCAAACCACTACGACGACCTCGAAAAGCAGCGCACCTTCGTCGACACGTTGCTGCAGCTCGGCGCCGACGGCGTGATCATGTCGCCAGCCATCGGCACGCCGGCCGAAGACATCATCATGGCCGAGGAAAACGGCCTGCCTGCCGTACTGATCGCGCGATCGGTCGAGGGCGCGGAAGTACCGGTGTTCCGGGGCGACGACGCCTATGGCACCGCGCTCGCCACCAACCACCTCATTTCGCTCGGGCACAAGCGCATCGCCATGATCGGCGGCACTGACCAGACATCGACCGGCCGTCACCGCTACCAGGGTTATGTCAACGCGATGGAGGCGGCTGGGCTCGAAGTGCTGCCGTCGTGGCGTATCGCCGGTCCGCGCACCAAGCAGGGCGGTTTCGAGGCGGCCGGGCAGTTCCTGGCGCTCAAGGACAAGCCGACCGCCGCCTGCTGCTGGAACGACCTCGTCGCCATCGGCCTGATGAACGGCATCGCCCGCGCCGGGCTCGTGCCGGGCATTGACGTCTCCGTCACCGGTTATGACGACCTCGAGGAAGCACAGATCGCAACGCCGGCGCTAACCACGGTGTGGAACGGCCAGCGCGAGGTCGGCCGCCGCGCCGCCAGTGCGCTGCTCGACAAGCTCAACGGCCAGTCGGTGCGGCCGTCGCAGGAACTGATCAAGCCGGAGTTGCACGTCCGGCAGTCGACTGGAAAGCCCAAAGAGCGGACTTGAAAACCGGCTGGGACAGTTGCCCCGGGGCGTAGAACTTACTCTGCCGCCGTCCTTGCCGCATGGCGTGCGACGGCATGCGCACGGACGGCATCGCCGAACGCCTTGAAGATGCGCTGCGAGACGTCGTCCGTACCAACCCAGTATTCCGGGTGCCACTGCACGCCGACGGCGAAGGCGCGCGAGTCGCGCACGGACACCGCCTCCACCGTGCCGTCCGGCGCCACCGCCTCGACCTGCAATTTCGGGCCGAGCCGCTCGACCGCCTGGCGGTGCACCGAATTGACCATGATGTCGCCGGGGCCGAACACGCCAGCCAGGCAGCTGCCGGGCTTGATGGTGACCGTCTGACGGATGGCGAAACGCTCGTCCTGGATGTCGCTCACCGGGGCGCGGTGATCCATCGAGCCTTCGCGTTCCTGGATCTCGGTGGCGAGGCTGCCGCCGAGAGCGACGTTGAGTTCCTGGATGCCACGGCAGATGGCGAGCAGCGGCACGCCGCGCTCGATCGCCCTGCGGATCAGCGGCATGGTGGTTGAGTCGCGCGCCGGGTCGTAGGGGCCGTTGGCTTCGGTCGCTTCCTCGCCGTAAAGGCGCGGGTCGACGTTCGACTTGGAGCCGGTCAGCATGACGCCATCGACAGACGACAGGAGTTCGTCGAAGTCGAGCTGGTCGCCGAACGACGGCACAAGAAGCGGCAGTACGCCGGCGCCCGATATCGCCGCCTCCAGATATTGCTGGGGCGCCGCATGCCAGGTGTAGTTCTCGAACTGGCGGACATCGGTCGACACGGCGACAAGCGGCTGGTGCATGATGAGGTTCAGATCCTTGTGGGAAGCATGCGGTTTCCTTGCCCATAAAATAGGCGATCCGAAGGCTCTTTTCCAACACAAGTTTGCATGCCTGTCATGCGTCGCGAAATCGGGATTAGACTATAGTTTTAGATGCTTGGGTTGCCGCAGCGTTTTCCTAGGCCGAACTTCGAGTGCCCAGCCGGGCGCGCTTTACTCGCACCCTTCGCCGTGTATTGTCGCGGGCGCGTAGTGGGGGGAGGCCAACAATTTCCTCAGCGTCGCATAGGTTCTTTCGGTTCAGCATGGGAGGAATTTGATGGATCGCCGTTCATTTATCAGGAAGGCCGGCGCGACCGGCGTCGGGGCAGCGGCGGCTGCCGCGACGCTTGCAGCACCGGCAATTGCCCAGTCCAATCCCAAGGTTACGTGGCGCCTGGCCTCGTCGTTTCCGAAGTCGCTTTCGGACACGATCTTCGGCGGGGCACTGACGCTTTCAAAGTATGTGTCGGAAGTCACGGACGGCAATTTTCAGATTCAGGTTTTCGCTGCGGGCGAAATCGTTCCCGCGCTGCAGGTCGCAGACGCTGTAACGGCCGGCACGATCGAGGCGGCGCATACGGTCTGCTACTATTTCTGGGGCAAGGACCCGACCTGGGCGCTCGGCTCGGCGGTGCCCTTCTCGCTCAACGCGCGCGGCATCAACGCATGGCACTATCAGGGCGGCGGCATCGATCTCTTCAATGAGTTCCTGGGAACGCAGGGCATCGTCGGCTTCCCTAGCGGCAACACCGGCGTCCAGATGGGCGGCTGGTTCCGCAAGGAGATCAACACGGTCGCCGATCTCCAGGGCCTCAAGTTCCGCGTCGGCGGGTTTGCCGGCAAGGTGCTCGAACGCCTCGGCGTCGTTCCCCAGCAGCTCGCTGGTGGCGACATCTACCCGGCCCTGGAAAAGGGCACGATCGATGCTGCTGAATTCGTCGGCCCGTTCGACGACGAAAAGCTCGGCTTCGTGAAGGTCGCGCCGTTCTACTACTACCCCGGCTGGTGGGAAGGCGGTCCGACCGTGCACTCTTTGTTCAACAAGGCCAAGTTCGAGGAACTGCCGAAGCAGTACCAGTCGGTGCTGAAGGTGGCCTGCCAGGCGGCGGACGCGAACATGCTTTCCGCCTACGACTGGCTCAATACGGCCGCTCTGAAACGCCTCGTTGCGGCCGGCGCCCAACTGCGTCCGTTCAGCCCCGAGATCATGTCGGCATCCTTCGACGCGGCAAACCAGACCTATGCCGAGATCGAGGCGGGCAACGCCACATTCAAGAAGACCTGGGAATCGATCAAGGCCTTCCGCAAGGATTACTACCTCAACATGCAGGTCGCCGAATACAACTACGACACCTTCATGATGGTACAGCAGCGCGGCGGCAAACTCTGAGCTGATCGCTACTCGCGAAGAGACCCCGGGGCGCCGCCCCGGGGTTTTTCTTTGCCAGCGGCCAAGGCCGGAACGAAAAAGGGCGCCCGTGGGCGCCCTTTTTGCTTGCCGACAGGTTCAGTTGAAGCTCGGCGGCTTGGACAGGTCGGGGGCCGGGGCTGCCGGTTGGGCAGGCGCGGTACCCGGCGCTGCCGGAGCGGTGCCGCCGGCAGGCGGAGCGCCGAGCGGCGGCAGCCCAAACCCGCCATCCAGGCTGGGCATGTCAGGCATCTTGATCTCGATGCTGCTCGGGTCGACCGTCGGACCCTTGTAGTGCATCACCATCTGCGGGAAGGCGATGGTCAGCCCGATCATGATGATCTGGATGCAGACGAAGGGAACTGCGCCCCAATAGATCTGCCCTGTCGTCACCGGCTCGATGTTCTTGCCGGTGATCCTGTCGAGATAGGGCACGCGCGCTGCCACCGAACGCAGATAGAACAGCGCGAAGCCGAAGGGCGGATGCATGAAGCTGGTCTGCATGTTGACGCCCAACAGGACGCCGAACCAGATCAGGTCAATGCCGAGCTTGTCGGCGGCAGGCGCCAGAAGCGGCACGACGATGAAGGCCAGTTCGAAGAAATCGAGGAAGAAGGCGAGCAGGAAGACCAGTATGTTGACGGCGATCAGGAAGCCGACCTCGCCGCCGGGCAGCGACACCAGCAGGTGCTCGACCCAGAGATGGCCGTTGACGCCGTAGAAGGTGAGCGAGAAGACGCGCGCGCCGATCAGGATGAAGATGACGAAGGACGACAGCCTCGTGGTCGAGGCCAGCGCCTGCTTTATCACGTCGAAGGACAGCCTGCCCTTCGCCGCGGCCATGATCAGGGCTCCGACCGAGCCCATCGCGCCGCCTTCCGTCGGCGTCGCAATGCCAAGGAAGATGGTGCCGAGCACAAGGAAGATCAGCGCCAGCGGCGGGATCAGCACGATGATGACCTGCTGGGCCAGCCGCGACATCATGTTGGTCTTGAGGCTACGGTCGGCGATCGCCACGATGTAGATGACGATGATGCCGACACAGGCGCCGAGGATGTCGGCGTTGGCGCCGTGGGTCGGCGACAGATAGACATGAGCGGCATAGGCGATCACGGCGGCGAACAGCAGCGCCACGAACAGCGAGGTCACGCCATGACCGAGCGTGCGGGCCTCGAGCGGCAGTGCGGGCATCGCCTTCGGCCGGATGATCGACATCAGCAGGATGTAGCCCATGTAGAGGCTGGTCAGCACCAGGCCGGGGATCAGCGCACCCTTGTACATGTCGCCGACCGAGCGGCCGAGCTGGTCGGCGAGCACGATGAGCACGAGCGAGGGCGGGATGATCTGCGCCAGCGTGCCTGACGCGGCGATGACGCCGGAGGCAAGGCGGCGGTCATAGCCGTAGCGCAGCATGATCGGCAGCGAGATCAGGCCCATGGCGATGACCGAGGCGGCAACCACGCCGGTGGTGGCTGCAAGCAGGGCGCCGACGAAGATCACCGCATAGGCAAGGCCGCCGCGGATCGGTCCGAACAGCTGGCCGATGGTGTCGAGCAGGTCTTCGGCCATGCCCGAACGTTCGAGCACGATGCCCATGAAGGTGAAGAACGGGATCGCCAGCAGAGTCTCGTTCGCCATCACGCCCCAGAAGCGCTCCGGAAGGGCGTAGAGAAGCGGCCAGGACAGGTTGATGCTGCCGTTGGAGAAAGGCGCGAGTTCCACGCCGATCAGGAAGAACAGCAGCCCGTTGGCAGCGAGCGAGAAGGCGACCGGGTAACCGACCAGCATGAAGATGATCAGCGAAAAGAACATGATCGGCGCCATGTTCTGGGCGATGAACTCGATCATGAGCGCACCTCGTCGGCGAGCGCCTTGCCTTCGAGTTCCGCCTGTTCGTGGGCAGAGATGAACGGGGTGGGATCATCCATGTCGCCGCGCATGATGGCGACCTTCTTGATGATTTCCGAAATGCCCTGGAAGCCGAGCTGAACGAAACCGATCAGCAGCAGCGCCTTGGCCGGCCACAGGATCAGGCCGCCGGCGCTCGACGACATTTCACCCGAGCGGAACGACAGGCTCACATAGGGGATGAAATAGTAGATCATCAGGAGGACGAACGGCATCAGGAACAGCAGGTGTCCGAGCAGGTCGATCCAGTGCTGCACGCGGCGCGAGAACATGCCGTAGACGACGTCGATGCGGATGTGCTCGTTCTGCTTGAGCGTATAGGCGGCTGCCAGCATGAAGGCGGCGCCGAACAGGTACCATTGCAGCTCCAGCCAGGAGTTGGACGACATGTTGAACGCCTTGCGGACGATCGCGTTACCCGCACTGACGAGGATGGCAACAAGGATCGCCCACGCGACCATCTTTCCGATTGCCTCGTTGATACGGTCAATGACCCTGGATAGAGCGAGCAGCCCTGCCATGCATTCCTCCCTGATTTGATGGGGCAGCCGTTGTTCCCCGACGTTCTTTTTCCGGCATTCCCCGATGTCCATGGGTATGCCGGTCATGGGTGCCGCGTCAACATAACAGCGCTATGGCGTCAACCGCTGCGAAGGTTGCAAATCCGGGGAAAAAGCTGCGCTGACGCTGCGACATTCAACCAAAGTCGCACGCCAGAAGCTGTGCTTCAGACAGCGCTGGGCGCGTCCTTGCGGTCGCCTGCCAGCACCAGCATTGCGGCGAGCAGCGCATACATCCAGGCATCGCGCCATTCGATCGGGAAGTAGCCCGCCCACAGGGCCTCGGCCATGCCGAAGATCGCGGCGCCGAGCGCTGCCCTTCCAGGGGCATAGTAGCCGCCGACCGCGGTGATGAACAATATCTTGAGGCCGTAGACGAGGCCGGCACCGAAGCCGAGATTGCCATAATAGAGCGCTGCCAGAACGCCGGCGAGGCCGGCACAGAGGCCGCCGTACAACAGTGCGCGATGAAACACGCGTGCGGTGTCAATGGCGCAGAGTTGCGCTGCGAACGGATCGTCGGCCGTTGCGCGCCAATGCCGGCCAAAATCGGAGCGGGCCAGGAAAGCCGCGCCGCCGACGATCACCAGCACGACGATCGCCGTATTGATCAGCTGGATGACCGTCAGCGTCGCGACGAAATTGCCGCCGGAGGCGAAGACCACCGGTGTCGCCAGCATCGGCGGCAGCCAATAGTCATGCGTGTCGGCGGCGATGCGGCTCAGTTCCGACAGCACCAGCAGCACGCCGAGCGTGGCGGCGACAATCGCATTGGGCGAGCGGGTGGCGAGCGGAGCGAAGACGGCGCGCGACAGCAGGCGGCTCAGCAATCCCGCATAGGCGAGCGCGATGAGGATGCCGAAGGCGACCGTCGCGGGCAGGGTCAGCCAAAGCACCTGCCAGCCATAGACCGCGGTGAGGATCATGGTCTGGCCGCAGAAGGCGAAGATGCCGCCATAAGCAAGGTTGGTTCGACGGAGAAGGCCGTTGCCGAGCGCATAGCCGAAAGCCAGCAGTGCATAGATCGCCGCCGAATGCACGCCGTTGAGAAGCTGTTGCAGGAGATAGAGCATGCGCTTTCCGGCTGGTCGGTACGTTCCGCACCACCGCAAAATTGCGCCCGCGAATCTAACTTGTCAAATTGGCTTTACCAGTTAGAATTAAACGATGTCAGTTTCCTGGACCCAGCACCGCTTCTCGGGCGGCGTGCTTGCGCTCGACACTGCCAATACTGTCGTGCTGCGCGGCGACGCCGAGCGCGGCTTCGACCGCTTCAACGATCCCGCCGAGATCGCCCGCTTTGCCGATGCCGCGACCTTATTTCGCGCCGATGAACTCAAGGGCCGGGCGCTTGCCGCAGCCGACCCGCATGCCATCGCCGGCAAGGTCATCGCCCTACGCGAGACCACGGACCGGCTTTTCCGCGGCGCAGTGGTTGCCGGCGGGCTGGCATCGGCCGACATGCCTGATTTCCTCGATGCCTGTGCCCGGGGGCTTGCCGGGTCGCGCGAAACGTTGACGGCGGCTGCGCCCTTCGGCGTGTCGGCGCAACCGCTGGCATTCGAGGCCGCGCTTGCCGTTTCGGCGCTGTCTCTGATGTCGACCGACGCTCTGTCGCGGCTCAGGATCTGTCCGAACTGCAGATGGCTGTTCGTCGACCGCAGCCGCAACGGCAGCCGGCTGTGGTGCGACATGGCCGTCTGCGGCAACCGCCAGAAGGCCAGGCGTCATTACAGCAGGCGCAAGGAGGAGGTGGCGAATGCCTGAGCGGAGGTTCTTGCGCACTGCCATAGCACTTTCCGCACTGGCATTGATGGGGCTGGCCGGTTGCCGCGACAGCGGCGCCGAGAGCGAGCGCTTCGAGCTTTCCGGCCGCCTGTTCGTGTTCAATTACCGCGTCGCCACCGTCCGCTATATGGTGACCTTGCGGCCGCTCAAGCCGGTCGGCGAAGGCGAAGTAGCCGTGGTGAATTTCGAGAACCCCGCAGGCGGCGAGGCGATCGCCGTGCGCCAGAAGATCTGGCCGCTGAGCGAGAAGGTGACGATCGAAAGCCCGCCGCTCGAATGCGTGGCCAAGGACCGGCCCTACAAGGTGTCGATCGTCATCGAAGGGGCGAAGGGCGAGGCAATGCAGGTGATCGAGACGACAATGGTCTCGTCGCAGGACCAGTCGGTGTTGCCCGACAAGCCGCTTGTCGCCGGGCCGTTCTACGACCTCAATCCTGAGCTCAAGGGACATCCGGACGGGCATTTGCCCGGCGGCCGCGGCGTGAACTGTCCACCTCCGGCCTGAGCATTGCGGTCAGCTTCAATATTCGTGCGCGCTGCGGCCCTCTGCGCTCGCATTGTTTCGTGGCAAGCGGCCAAAAGCATCTTCGATTGTTCTTTTCCCCGTGCAAAGAAATTCGTTTGACGCGACAGCCGTGCCCGGAAAAGCTATCCCTAAGCTACCCAAGGTCAGCCGCCCGAATCGGGGGCCGGTTCGGGCACAGGAAATGCTGATGACGCTTCACGACGTCGCTCTCGATGACAAGTTCGATCTCGGCAAGGAGCGGATCTTCCTCTCCGGCGCCCAGGCCGTCATCCGGATGCTGTTGATGCAGCGCGAGCGCGACCGGCTTGCCGGCCTCGATACGGCGGGTTTCGTCTCCGGCTATCGCGGCTCGCCGCTCGGCGGCCTCGACCTGCAGCTGTGGAAGGCCAAGAAGCAACTCGCCCAGTCCAGCATCGTCTTCCAGCCCGGCCTCAACGAGGAATTGGCTGCGACGGCCGTATGGGGCTCGCAGCAGACAGAGCTTCTGGGCGAGGGCAAGCATGACGGCGTCTTTTCCGTCTGGTACGGCAAGGGCCCTGGCGTCGATCGTTCGGGCGACGTCTTTCGCCATGCCAACCTTGCGGGATCGTCGAAGAAGGGTGGCGTGCTGGCGCTGATGGGCGACGACCATACCGCCGAATCCTCGACCAATGCGCATGCCACCGAGTTCCTGTTCGTCGATACGATGATCCCGATCCTCAATCCGGGCGGGGTGCAGGAACTGATCGACTACGGCCTGTACGGCTTTGCGCTGTCGCGTTTCGCCGGCACCTGGGCTGCGATCAAATGTGTCAAGGACAACATCGAATCGACCGCCTCCGTCGATGCCTCGCTCGATCGGCTGAACATCGTCATCCCCGAATTCGACATGCCGCCCGGCGGGCTCAACATCCGCCACGAGCTCGACCAGCTTGGCCAGGAGGCGCGGCTGCATGAATACAAGCGCGCCGCGGCTTCCGCCTTCATACGCGCCAACGGCATCAACCGCATCGTCTATTCCGGCGGTCGCAAGCCGAAGATCGGCATCATCACCGTCGGCAAGAGCTTTCTCGACGTGCGCCAGGCGCTCGACGATCTCGGCATCGACGAGGCGCGCGCCAACCAGCTCGGCATCCGCCTGTTCAAGGTCGGCTGCCCCTGGCCACTTGACATCGAGCACATCAGGGACTTCGCCAGCGGCCTCGAGATGATCGTCGTCGTCGAGGAAAAGCGCTCGCTGCTCGAGACCCAGGTGCGCGAGGAGCTTTACGGCACCTCGATGCAGCCGAAGGTGGTCGGCAAGCGCGACGAGCGCGGCGACTGGCTGTTTCCGGCCAAGGGCGCGCTCGATCCCAACGACATCGCTATTGCGCTGGGCGAGCGCATCCTCAAGGTCATCGGCCCGTCGGAGGAAATCGCCGCCCGCGTCAGCCGGCTGCGCCAGTACCAGGCGATGCTCGCCGATACCAAGGACGTGGCCTCGCGGACGCCGTTCTTCTGCTCGGGCTGTCCGCACAACACCTCGACCAAGGTGCCAGAGGGATCGATCGCCGGTGCCGGCATTGGCTGTCATTTCATGTCCTTGTGGATGGACCGAAGCACCATCGGCTTCACCGCCATGGGCGGGGAGGGCGCGCAGTGGGTCGGCCAGGCGCCGTTCACCAAGCGCGAGCACATCTTCCAGAATCTCGGCGACGGCACCTACAACCATTCGGGCACGCTGGCGATCCGCTTCGCGCTCGCCTCGGATGCCAACATCACCTACAAGATCCTCTACAACGACGCCGTCGCCATGACCGGCGGCCAGCCACATGAAGGCAGCCTGACCGTCGACATGATCGCCCGCCAGGTGCGCGCCGAGGGCGTCGAGCGCATCGCTGTCGTCACCGACGAGCCGGACAAATATGGCGGGCGTTCGCAGTTTCCTGTCGGCGCCACCTTCCATCACCGCGACGATCTCGACCTCGTCCAGCGCGAGTTGCGCGACATCAAGGGCGTTACCGTCCTGCTCTACGACCAGACCTGCGCTGCGGAAAAACGGCGCCGGCGCAAGCGCGGCACCTTCCCCGATCCCGACAAGCGCGTGTTCATCAACGAGTTGGTCTGCGAGGGTTGCGGCGACTGCGGCGTCAAGTCGAGCTGCGTCTCCATCCAGCCCGTCGAGACCGAGTTCGGCCGCAAGCGCAAGATCGACCAGTCGAGCTGCAACAAGGACTTTTCCTGCGTCAACGGCTTCTGCCCGTCCTTCGTCACGGTCCATGGTGCCAAGATCCGCAAGGCCGACGGCATTGCCGGCACCGGCGACCCGCTCGAGGGCGTGCCGGTGGCGAAGGAGTTCGCGCTCGACCGCGACGGCTGGGCGGCGATCATCGACGGCGTCGGCGGCACCGGCGTCGTCACCGTGGGGGCCGTGCTCGGCATGGCCGCCCATCTCGAAGGCAAGGGCTGCGGCATGATCGACATGGCCGGCCTCGCCCAGAAGGGCGGCTCGGTGTTCACCCATGTCCGCATCGCGCGCACGCCCGAAGACATCAACGCCATCCGCGTGTCGGCCGGCAAGGCCGACCTGATCCTGGGCTGCGACCTCGTCGTGTCGGGCGCCAAGAAGGTGCTGGCGGCGGTCCGCGAGAACCACACCATCTTCGTCGCCAACACCGCCGAGATCATGCCCGGCGAGTTCACCCGCTCAGCCGACTTCTCGCTGCCCACCGAACGGCTCAAGAAGGCCATCCGCGAGGCGGCAGGGGACGCGAAGGCGCATTTCTTCGATGCCACCCGCACGGCCGCGGCCCTTTTCGGCAATTCGCTCGGCGCCAACATGTTCATGCTCGGCTTCGCCTTCCAGCATGGCGGCCTGCCGCTGTCGGCCGAGGCGATCGAAAAGGCGATCGGGCTCAACGGCGAGGCCGTGGCGATGAACGTCGCCGCCTTCCGCTGGGGCCGGCGCGCAGCACACGAGCCGGAGTTCGTCCGCGCGATGATCGACCGTTCCGGCCGTGGGGCGGAGCCTGCGGTGGCGCAAACGCTCGACGAGGTGATCGCGCGCCGCGCCGAGTTCCTGACTGCCTATCAGAACGCGGCCTACGCCGAACGCTATGTCGGGCGCATCGCTTCGCTTCGCGCGGCAGAGGAGAAGGCCAGGCCCGGATCGACCGTGGTCGCGGAAGCGGCTGCGCGCTCCCTGTTCAAGCTGATGGCGGTCAAGGACGAATACGAGGTTGCGCGGCTCTACACCGACGGCTCGTTCCAGCGCGAACTGGCGAAGCAATTCCAGGACTACGACCGGCTGGAATTCCATCTCGCGCCGCCGATCCTTGGCCGCAAGGGGGCCGATGGCGTGCCGCGCAAGTCGCGTTTCGGACCGTGGATGATGAAGGGCTTCAAGCTGCTTTCGGCGATGAAAGGGCTGCGCGGCAGCGCATTCGATATCTTCGGCTACACCGCCGAACGCCGCATGGAGCGCCAGTTGCTCGACAGCTACGAAGCCGATCTGGAACTGATCCGTAGCGCGCTGACCAGCGACAACATCGAGGCGGCAGCAGGCCTTGCGTCGGTGCCGCAACTGATCCGCGGCTATGGCCACATCAAGCATGCCAGCGTCGAAAAGGCTGCAGGCGAACGCGAGCGTCTCGTCCCAAGGTTGAAAGCGCCGCCGACAAGAACTGAGCTTCAGGCCGCCGAGTAGTTGATACGACTTGTTTACCTGAACCTAAGGTAGCAGGCTTATTCGGCGGCCGATGGGCACGCAGATGCTGGCAGCGCCCGGTTTCTAAGCCTTTCTTAAGGCGGATGTGGCAGTCCTTGGCCTCCTAGGCAGGCCTCGGATGCGCAGAAGAAACAACGAGATACCCGTCGACGTCTACATACCCTTCGTGGAAACGCTTTTCCGCGATGGCCCTACGTTGGCTGTCGGTATCATCGCGCAGACCTTCCTGATCGTCGTCGTCTGGTGGAAGACGGCCCACCCGCTCTATCTGGTTGTTGCGATCTGCATGCTGCTTGTCGGCACGCTGCGCATGCGAAATTTCCGCAAGTACAACAGCTTGCCGTCTCCGACGACGTGGGAAGAAGCGCACCAGCGCGAAAATGACTACATTCTCTACGGCTCGCTTCATGGCGCATCGCTGGGCGCATTTTGCCTCGCGGGTATCTACTTCGCGCACGATACGTTTGCCGAAATCGCCTCAGTTTGCGTGACGCTCGCTACGGCAACGTCGATCGCCGGCCGCAATTACGGTTCACCGCGTATGGTGATCATCTTGATCATCGCCTTGACCTGGCCAATCTCGCTCGGCTTCCTGCTGCGCGGCGACGCCTACCACGTCTTTTTGGGCCTGCTGTCGGCGCCATTCCTCTTTGCGATTCGAAAATTCGCCGACACGGTTCGCGACGTGCTGTTCACCGCCGTGTCGGAAGAGAAGAAGGCCAATCGTCTGGCCCAGCGGTTCAACCGTGCGCTCAACACCATGTCGCATGGCCTGGTCATGCTTGGCCCGGACGGACGCGTGGCGGTCGCCAATGCCGAGGCTGCGCATCTGATGTCGGTCAAGTCGCCCGAGGCTTTGCTGGGGCGCTCGATCCATGGCTTGCTGATGCGCGGCGTGGCCGGTGGTCAGCTTGCGCTCAAGGACTGCCGCTACATCGAGGCTCAGCTGACGCGGGCGCTGCGCGAAGGCAAGGACCGCAAGGTCCTGGTTGCGCTTGCCAATGGCCAGTGCCTGGAATTTTCCGCACGAGAAGGCAGCCAGGAGCTTGGCGTCATCACCTTCGAGGACGTGACGTCCCGCGTCGCAGCGGAGGAGAAGATCCGTTTCATGGCGCGCTACGACAGCCTGACCGGGCTGCCCAACCGCGCCTATTTCCATGAGGTGGTCGCCGAATGCATCCATGCCGGCGACCGCGATCGGCTCTGCGCCCTTGCCGTCCTCGATCTCGACGACTTCAAGAGCGTCAACGACACGCTCGGCCATCCCGTCGGCGATGGGCTGATCTATGCCGTGGCGGAGCGGCTTGCGGCGTTTGCCAGCGACAACGTCAAGGTCAGCCGCTTCGGCGGCGACGAATTCATGATCTATTTCGACAGGGTCGACGACGAAGCACATCTGACCGCGGAGCTCGATCGGATCTTTGCCGAGATGCAAGGCGAGGTCGACGTCGCCGGCCACGTGTTGCGCATCCAGGCGAGCGGTGGCGCGGTTCTGGGACAGGTGCGCGACTCCGAGGTCGATGCGATGATCGTCAAGGCGGATCTCGCGCTCTACAAGGCCAAAGACCTTGGCAAGAACAGCTGGCATCTGTTCGAGGCGGTGATGGATGCGGCCTTCCGCAACCGCCAGCTGATGAAGGCCGATCTGCGCAATGCCGTCGAGGCAGGCGCCCTGCGCGTCGTCTACCAGCCGATCGTCTCCATGGCCACGATGCGGATCGCCAGTTGCGAGGCATTGTGCCGTTGGGATCATCCTGAACTCGGGCCGGTCTCGCCGGCCACCTTCATTCCGCTCGCCGAAGAGATGGGCATCATCTCCGAAATCAGCACGTTCGTGCTGCATGCGGCATGTGTGGAATGCGCCAAATGGCCGGCGAAGATCAGTGTCTCGGTCAATCTGTCGGCCAAGGATTTCCGCAACCGCGACGTCATCGACAAGGTGAGGGGGGCACTGGCGAGCTCCGGCCTTGCGCCGCACCGCCTGGAGATCGAGGTCACCGAAACCGCACTGCTCGACGACAAGTCGCTGACGCGCAGCTATGTCGAGGAACTGAAGAGCATTGGCGTGCGCATCGCGCTGGACGATTTCGGCACCGGCTATTCCAGTCTGAGCTACCTGCACAAGCTACCGCTCGACAAAGTCAAGATCGACCGAAGCTTCCTTGCCGACGTCGGTCAGAACCCGCGCTCGCTGCAATTGCTCAAGGGCATCGTCGACCTGTCGCGCCCGCTCGGGCTTGCGGTCACCGTGGAAGGGGTCGAAACCTTCGAACAGCTCAAGATCCTGGCCGTCGAGGTGCAACCCGACCTGGTCCAGGGGTTCCTGTTCGGCTCGGCGCTGTCTTCGTCCGGTATTGAAACGATGTCCAACACCGTCTGGCCTTTCGCCAAGGATATCGGCCTCGCCCGAATCTCCGCCACTCGTTGAGGCGGCCGCAGATACATTGTCCACGGTGTGGAAATGCTTAATTTTCCGTAAACTATTAACCTTAATGGAAGGTAAACAGGAACAGTTTGATTTTCATCTTTACATCACCCCGGCCTCCGCTACCCTTCAGTCGGGCGGAATTACGGGGACTACCATGACCATTCATCAAGCGACGTCCGGCGGCGACGCCGACGTCAAGAGTAGCAGTGCGTCCGAACCGGGGTCGTCATTTGCGCGCCACGTTTCGAGCTTGCTTGAGCGCACCGAATACCGCCGTTGCGACAAGGGCGAGGATCTCGAAGACATCTACCGGCTGAGGTACAAATCGTACCGCTCCAACGATATGGTTCCAGACAACGAAAGCCATACGATCAATGACGAGTTGGACGAAGCCCCCAACGCGTATCGTTTTGGTGTCTATGTCGACCAGCATCTGGTGAGCACACTTCGTATCCACCACGTCACCCTGGCCACGCCATTGTCACCGTCGACCAAGGCATTCGGCGACATCGTGATGCCGATGTTGGCCAAAGGGCTGACGTTCATCTGCCCCAGCCGGTTCGCATCCGACCCCGAGTGGTCGCGCGTTTACCCCCAGATCCCTTACATCACGCTTCGCCTCGCCGGGATGGCGTGCTTCCACTTCAAGGCGCCTTACTGCCTGTCGACAGTTCGCGAAGACCACGCTGGCTTCTACAAGCGGATCTATTATTCCGAGCGGATCAGCGAGCCGCGCTCGTATCCGGGCGTATTCAACAAGGTGGTTCTCTATCGCGCCGATGTAAACGCCATTCGCGAGCGCTCCTTCCAGCGCTTTCCCTTCTTCAAGTCGACGCCGATGGAGCAGCGGCTGATGTTCGGCAAGCCACCGCTTGGCGAACTGGCGCCGCTGACCATCCTGCCGACGGCAAAATATTTTCGCGAAGCTGCCTGAGCTCGCGTAAGGTCGCCTTGGCGGCCAGTCCGCAACGGTTGGGAAGAATGAAGACGCCGAGCAAGATGTCCCTTCTTCCTGTCGTCTTGCTGTCGGGGGCGATGCTGTCGGCACCGGCTTTGGCCCAGGACGCGATCGGCATCGCAAATCTCGCCTTCCGTACCGGGCCGTTTGCCGCCGCGGGTACGCCGCTGGCCGATGGCCAGCGCGACTACATGCTGATGCTCAACGAGCGCGACGGCGGCGTCAACGGCATCAAGCTGACCTACAGCGAATGCGAGACCGGCTTCAGCACCGACAAGGCGGCCGAGTGCTACGACCGCACCAAGGCCACCAGTATCGTCACCCAGCCATGGTCGCCCGGCGCCACGCTCGCGATTTTGCCGAAGGCCGCCGCCGACAAGCGGCCGATCCTCGCACCCGGCTACGGCTTTTCGGCGATGGCCGAGGGCAAGGTGTTTCCCTGGGCGTTCAACCCGCCGGTCACCTATTGGGACGGCACTTCGATGATGCTCAAGAGCATCTCCGGTGGAAATCTCAACAGCCTGCGCGGCAAGAAGATCGTGCTTCTTCACCTCGATGCCCCCTATGGCGAAGAACCCATCCCGCTGCTGCAGGAATATTCCGACACCTTCGGCTTCACCCTGCTGCGGATCCCGGTCGGCGTGAAGGAAATGCAGAGCCAGTCGACGCAATGGCAGAAGATCGCGAGCGAGCGCCCGGATTTCGTGCTGCTGTGGGGCTGGGGTGCGATGAATGCGGGGGCTTTCGCCGAGGCGATCAAGACCGGCTTTTCGATGGATAAGCTGGTCGGCATCTGGTGGTCCGGCCATGACGAGGACCTGAAGGCGGTCGGCGCTGCCGGCAAGGGTTATCGCACCCTGTCATGGAACCTGCCGGCGTCGAACGCCGGGGTAATGCAGGACATCCGCAAATATGTCGTCGACGCCGGCACGTCGCTGACTTCGGCAGAAGAACTCGACCAGCTGTTCTACCAGCGCGGCGTGCTGATCTCGATGTTGTCGGTCGAGGCGATCAAGGCCGCGCAGGAGCACTTCGACAAAAGGATCATCAATGCCGAGCAGCTGCGCTGGGGTCTCGAGAACCTGAAGATCGACGCCGACAGGCTCGTCTCGGTCGGCGCGGAGGGGATGATCGGAACGTTCTCGACCTCGTGCGACAACCATGCCGGTCATGCCGCCGCATGGATGCTCAGTTGGGACGGAGAAAAATTCGTCAAGGCGTCCGACGCGCTGACGGCCGATCGCGCGATGATCGCGCCACTGGCCGAGCTGGAGGCGCGCAAATATGCCGAGACGCATGCGCCGTGGGCGATGAACGAAGATTGCAAGTTGTAGGGCCGAGCGCTCTTCCGGGGATGAGGCCGAGGTGTCGACGGTAGCACCGAATCGGCAGCCAGGCTTTTGCCACGTGGCCGCAGCGACATCGAGCGGATCGAGCGGGCGATTTATCGCTTTTGATTGATTATCTTGTCGCAGCCTATGGGCAATCTTCCCATTGCCCTGCCGCGCGCATTTCGGTATGTGCGCTTGAACTTGTTTTCCGGAGGGACTCTCATGGCTGACAACACGCCGACCGGCCCGGTCGAACTTGGCGCGCAGATGGACTACGCCGAGCATGAAGGCACCTACAAACTCTTCATCAAACTTTCCAAATACGGCACGCTCTTTTGCGTCGCGTTGATGGTCGCCATGGCGTTCGGCTTCTTTGCCCCGGCCGGCTTCTTCTCCTCGGCTGTGCTGTTCCTGGTGCTCGTCGCCGTGGGTGGCTTCCTGCTCCGCGACCTGCCTACCCATATTAGCTGATCTCTATTTCTGCGGCCGCGAGGCCTTCGCGGTCGTTCACGTTCCAGCCTAGGGGGAGTTGGAACCGGTGATTTTCGCTTCGAATAGATCAGACGCGAACGCGCCGCACGCAGCAGTCTTGCCGGTCATTTGTCTGGCAAGGGCAGGTTTTGGCATGGCCAAAGGGACGGGTGCGTCGGCGGTTTCAACCTCCGTTAGTGTCCAGAATACTTTTCGTTGGTAAGGCGCCGACGCGTTTATCTGCGTCCGGCACCTTACGTTTGGTAAGGTTCCAGCCGAAAGGATTTAACGGTGGGCCAGACGATATTCATACCGAGAGAGATTGATGCGATTGAGAGCCGGGTTGGTGCTTCGCCGGATACGGTGAAACGCCTGGTCGGGTTGGGCTTTGACGTGATCGTGGAGAGCGGGGCGGGGACCTTGTCGCGCATTCCCGATGCCGATTTCACTGCGGTCGGCGGCAAGATCGGCAAGGCCGCCGATGCCGGCAAGGCGGATGTCGTGCTCAAGGTGCGCCGTCCTTCCGAAGCCGAGCTCAACGGCTACAAGCCAGGTGCCGCGGTGCTCGCCACCATGGATCCCTATGGCAACGACGCCGCGGTCGCGGCGATGGCCAAGGCAGGCGTCACGGCGTTTGCCATGGAGTTCATGCCGCGCATTACCCGCGCCCAGGTCATGGACGTGCTGTCGTCGCAGGCAAACCTTGCCGGCTACCAGGCGGTGATCGACGGTGCCGCCGAATATGACCGGGCGCTGCCGATGATGATGACCGCGGCCGGCACTGTGCCGGCAGCGAAGGTGTTCATCATGGGCGTCGGCGTCGCCGGCCTGCAGGCGATCGCCACCGCCCGCCGCATGGGCGCGATCGTGACTGCCACCGACGTGCGTCCGGCGGTCAAGGAGCAGGTCGCCTCGCTCGGCGCCAAGTTCCTGGCGGTCGAGGACGAGGAGTTCAAGGCAGCCGAGACCGCCGGCGGCTACGCCAAGGAGATGTCGAAGGAGTACCAGGCCAAGCAGGCGGCACTCACCGCCGAGCACATCGCCAAGCAGGACATCGTGATTACCACCGCCCTGATCCCGGGCCGTCCGGCGCCGAAGCTGGTGTCGGCGGCCATGGTCGCCTCGATGAAGCCGGGTTCGGTGCTTGTCGACCTCGCCGTCGAGCGCGGCGGCAATGTCGAGGGTGCGGTGCCTGGCAAGGTCGTCACCACCGCCAACGGGGCCAAGATCGTCGGCCATCTCAACGTGCCGGGCCGTGTCGCGGCCTCGGCCTCGCTGCTTTACGCCAAGAACCTGTTCGCCTTCCTCGAGACCATGGTCGACAAGACGACCAAGCAGATTGCCATCAACCGCGACGACGAGCTGGTCAAGGCAACGATGCTGACCGATGCAGGCAAGGTCGTTCACCCCAACTTCGCCAATGCCGCGGCAGCGGCTGCAGCGGACAAGCCCAAGCCGGTCGTTGCGGGCCAGAACCGCGGCGACGACCCGGCAAGCGACGGTGCGGCCAAGGCCGAGAAACCGGCCGCTGCCAAAAAGACCACTGCCCAGAAAACCACCGCCAAGAAGCCGGCCAAGCAGGGAGACGCGTGATGGAAGGTCTTCAGAAAGCCCTCGACCAGCTCGACCAGGCGGTTGGTGCCGTCCGGCTCGGCATCCAGGATCTCGCCACCAGCCAAGGGACGGCGGACGCCGCGGGCGATGCCGCACATGCGCTGACCGGCGGGGCGATCGACCCGTTCGTGTTCCGCTTCGCCATCTTCGTGCTGGCGATCTTCGTCGGCTACTACGTCGTCTGGTCGGTGACGCCGGCTTTGCACACGCCGCTGATGGCGGTGACCAACGCCATCTCCTCGGTGATCGTCGTCGGGGCGCTGCTCGCCGTCGGCATCGCAGCCTCCGGGCTTGCCACCGGCTTCGGCTTCATTGCCCTGGTGCTCGCCTCGGTCAACATCTTCGGCGGCTTCCTCGTCACCCAGCGCATGCTGGCGATGTACAAGAAGAAGGACAAGTGACGTGACCCTGAACCTCGCTTCCTTCCTCTACCTGGTCTCCGGCATCCTGTTCATCCTGGCGCTGCGCGGCCTGTCGCATCCGACCACCTCCCGCCAGGGCAACACCTACGGCATGATCGGCATGGGCATCGCCATCGCCACCACGCTGGCGCTGGCCAAGCCCACGCTGGCCGGCCTCGGCCTGATCGTGCTCGGCCTTGCCATCGGCGGCGGCGTCGGTGCGGTCACCGCGCGGCGCATCGCCATGACCTCGATGCCGCAGCTGGTCGCAGCCTTCCACAGCCTCGTCGGCATGGCCGCGGTGATGGTGGCGGCCGCCGCCGTCTATGCGCCGGAAAGCTTTGGCATCGGCTCGGTCGGGGCCATCCACGGCCAGGCCTTGGTCGAGATGAGCCTGGGTGTCGCCATCGGCGCCATCACCTTCACCGGCTCGGTCATCGCCTTCCTCAAGCTTGACGGCCGCATGTCGGGCAAGCCGATCATGCTGCCCGGCCGCCACTTCATCAACGCTGCCCTCGGCATCGCCCTTGTCGTGCTCATCGTCATGCTGGTGACGACGCAGTCGACGACGGTGTTCTGGCTGATCGTGGCGGTGTCGCTGGTGCTCGGCGTGCTGCTCATCGTGCCGATCGGCGGCGCCGACATGCCGGTGGTCGTCTCCATGCTCAACTCCTATTCGGGCTGGGCAGCGGCAGCACTTGGCTTCACCCTCGGCAATCTGGCGCTGATCATCACCGGTGCGCTGGTCGGCTCGTCGGGTGCGATCCTGTCCTACATCATGTGCAAGGGCATGAACCGCTCGTTCATCTCGGTCATTCTCGGTGGCTTCGGCGGCGAGACCGCGGCTGTTGCCGACGACGGCATCGAGCGCACCGTCAAGCAGGGTTCGGCCGACGATGCCGCCTTCCTGATGATGAACGCCCAAAAGGTCATCATCGTGCCGGGCTACGGCATGGCGGTGGCGCAGGCCCAGCATGCGCTGCGCGAGATGACCGACAAGCTCAAGGCCAATGGCGTCGAGGTCAAATACGCCATCCACCCGGTCGCCGGCCGCATGCCCGGGCACATGAACGTGCTCTTGGCCGAGGCCAACGTGCCTTACGACGAGGTCTTCGAGCTCGAAGACATCAACTCAGAGTTCGCCCAGGCCGACGTCGCCTATGTCATCGGCGCCAACGACGTCACCAACCCCTCGGCACGCGATGACAAGAACAGCCCGATCTACGGCATGCCGATCCTCGATGTCGACAAGGCGCGCACCTGCCTGTTCGTCAAGCGCAGCCTCGGCTCCGGCTACGCCGGCATCGACAACACGCTGTTCTACAAGGACGGCACCATGATGCTGCTCGGCGACGCCAAGAAGATGACCGAAGAAATCGTCAAGGCCATGGACCACTGAGCCAGCTCAGCGGCAACAACCGACAACAACGACGAGAAAAAGCCCGGCCAGCCGGGCTTTTTTGCATTGCTAGCTTAAGGCAGGCCACTGCAGTGCCGCCGTTGAGACGCGACGTTGACGACTCCCTCCCCCTTGTGGGGAGGGATAGAGGGTTGGGGTGCTGCGGAAGTGTCGGCCATATGAACTCGGCTAGGTCGGCAATCCGTAACTGGCGATGCTGGTAGCCCCACCCCTAACCCCTCCCCACAAGGGGGAGGGGGAAATGCTACCGCTGTGCCTCGGTTGCCATCTTCACCGCCAGTCCCGCCAGCACCGTTCCCATCAGCCAGCGCTGGATCGCCAGCCAGCCGGGGCTGGCGGCGAGGAAGGTCGAGATCGAGCCTGCCGAAATGGCGATGATGGCGTTGACGGTGATGCTGATGGCGATCTGGATCGAACCGAGCACGAGCAACTGGGTCAGCACGCTGCCGTCGGCGGGATCGATGAACTGGGGTAGCAGCGACAGATAGAGCACCGCGACCTTGGGATTGAGCAGGTTAGTGAGGAAGCCCATGGCGAACAGCTTGCGCGGTCTGTCCTTGGGCAATTGCCGGACATGGAAAGGCGAGCGTCCGCCGGGGCGGATGGCCTGCCAGGCGAGCCACAGCAGGTAGGCAGCACCAGCGAAGCGGATGACGTCATAGGCATAAGGCACGGCAAGGACGAGTGCGGTGATGCCGAAGGCGGCGCAGAGCATGTAGACGACGAAGCCGAGCGCCACGCCACCGAGCGAGATCAGCCCGGCCGTGGGACCCTGGCTGAGCGAGCGCGACACTAGGTAGATCATGTTCGGCCCCGGCGTCAGCACCATTCCGAGGGCGATCGCGGCGAAGGCAATGAGGTTTGCGGTCTCGGGCATGCTGGTCCCCTCGCATTTGCCGGACGGCGCCCATCGGGCGCAGGTCGGACATCGTGTCGAGGGAATTTCTAGCGGCTGCGGCTGGGCCGCGACAGGGGCAGGTCGGAGCAAGCCATTGCGACAGCTCCGACCCTAGCGGCCACCTACGTGCCGGCTATTTCAGCGGTGCCGTCAACTGCAATGCGCCGATGGCGAGCGCGGCGTTCAGGCCGGTCTGGTTGGTCACGCTGAGCGGCTGCAGGGCGATGGAGCGCGCAGAGCCGCCGACCAGGACGTTGGCGCCAAGGCCGACCGCAATGGTGGCCTCCGCCGTCGCGCCGAGATAGTTGCCGGCGAGACCGCCCGGATCATAGACGTCGCGACTCGGCGCCAGCACCAGCCACTCCAGCGCACCGCCCGTCGTGGTGCCGATGTCGACACCGTATTTGTTGATCCGGCCGGAATAGATCTCCTGCGTGCGGCTGCCGAATGCCGGCGTGAACGTGCACTGCATGTCCTTGCTCGAGCCGACGACGAAGCCGGTGCCGCCGTTGACGGTGCAGCTCAGCATGCCGAGCTTGGCGCCGAACTGTGCGTGCGCGGGCACCGCAAACGGCACAAGGGCGAGGGCAAGAAGGACGAGTTTCTTCATCGGACGTTCCTTTCAGACATGAAGCAACATCAACCGCATGGCCGCCGAAAGGTTCCGTTTGCCGTTGTTGGCGGGAACCAGAACTGCCCTTGTCTTGGCAGCGCGGCGCGCATGTATCCAGGCGCAAGCCTGGCGTTTTTCCATCACGCTTGACGGATTTCATCTTATGATCATAAAATGTGATCACATCGCGTGATAGCACTGCGATGGATAATAGCTCTCGCTGAAAGAGGGCAGAACAAAAAACCTGGGGGTTAACAATGTTTGCTCGAATTTCGAAGACAACGATGTGCTTCTCGTTGGCTGCGTTCGCCTTCCTCGTCGTGTTCAACAACGTCACCGACTATGGTTCCAACTACAATTTCGTCCGTCATGTTCTGAGCATGGACACGACGTTTCCTGGCAACGCGCTGATGTACCGTGCCATTACCTCGGAATCACTTTGGCATCTTGGCTATTGGCTGATCATTGCTGGCGAAGCCTTGACCTGCGTGTTGTTTACGCTTGGCGCGTTGGCGCTGTTGCGGGCCCGGAGCGGCACCGCCACAAGCTTCAACAAGTCGAAAAACTGGGTGCATGCGGCTGCCTGTGTCGGCTTCCTGGTCTGGTTCTTCGGCTTCATGGTCGTTGGCGGCGAATGGTTCTCGATGTGGCAGTCATCAGACTGGAACGGCCAGGAAGGAGCCTTCCAGTTCTATATGACGATCCTCGCCGTGGTGATCTACATCGTGCTGCCGGATGGCGAACTGGAGTGATGGCACCAGTGTGCTGACTAGCCGCCGCGCGTCATCTGATGCGCGGTCGGCCGCGACCAGGTCTGGGGGGCTGGGCCTGGTCGCACATTTGGCCGAAGGCAGCGAAGGAACCGAGCCGCCAGTCCAGCCTATTTGAACTTGCGCAGTTGCTTCCGGATGCTCTCTGCAAAACGCCCGACCCGTTCGGGCTGCGGCTTTTCTGCGGCATGGAACGACAGTATGGCGAAGCTGGCCTTCGGCGCGCAGGCCTTGAACACGCCCCATTTGAGGATGCGGCGGACAGGCCGGCGCATGACCAGGCGGTCGACCCACCAGGGGCTGCCGAGCGTGGTGACGGCGACGACGTGGCGGAGCTTGTAGAGCAGCGGCCTGATCGGGCCGAAATCGGCACCGTGGTCGAAGGCGATGCCGGGCGAAAACACCCGGTCGACCCAGCCCTTCAGCATCGCCGGCAGGCTAAACCACCATGTCGGGAAGACCAGCACCAGCACCTCCGCCTCGCGCAGGGCGGCGGCATGGCTCATCAGCGCACCGGCGTCGAAGCGCTCGCCATAATATGAGCCGCGTTCGGCCTCGCTCAGCCGCGGGTCGAAGCCGCTGGCGTAGAGGTCGAGCAGCGTCACCTTGTGGCCGGCGTCGGCGAGTTGCTTGATGGCGATGTCGGCGAAGTGCCGGTTCAGGCTTTCTGGCAGCGGGTGCGACAGGACAACGAGGCAGTTCAAGGCGAAGGCCTGTCTTTATGCTGCTGCGGTATCAGGCGCCGCGCGTGCGCGCCAGCCCGTCAACTGCCGGCTTGTAGTTCGGGTCGAGCCGAACCGCCTCGGCATATGCCTTGGCAGCCTTGGCCTTGTCGCCGCGGCGCTCGTAGATCAGCGCCTGGTTGGCCCAGCTCTCGGCGATCTTGCCGTCGAGCTTGATTGCCATGTTGATGTCGGTGAAGGCGTTCTCGTCGTCGCCGGTGGCGAGATAGGAGAGGCCGCGGCCATTGTAGGGCTCGGCCGAGTCGGGCGCGAGCGAGATCGCCTTCGAGAAATCCTCGATGGCGAAGGCATGCTGGCCCTGCTGCTGATAGATCAGGCCGCGATTGTGGTAGGCGCGGGGGTCGGTGGTGTCGAGCTCGATCGCCTTCTGGAAATCGTTGAAGGCGTCCTGCGTGCGGCCGGCCTTGCGATAGAGATTGCCGCGGCCGATATAGGCGGCGTCATAGGAGGCGTTGAGCTGGATGGCCTTGTTGTAGTCGGCCAGCGCCGCCGGCTGGTTGCCCATGAAGCGATGGATCAGCGCCCGGTTGGAATAGGCCTGGTAGAAGCTCGGGTTGAGCTGCAGCGCCCGGTCGAAATCCTGCAGCGCCTCGCGGTACTTGCCGCCGCGGCCATAGGCCGAGCCGCGCACATTGTAGGCTTCGGGGTCGTTCGGATTGCTGGAGACAACGGCGCTGAGCGAGGAGATGTTCTCGCTCGAACCCTGCATGGTGTCGATGCGGGTCAGCTCGCCGGCAGGTCCCGCCGACTGGCAGCCGGCAACGGCCATCGCGACGAGCATGAGAGCGGTCATGGCGCCGCCGCGCAGGAGGGAGGTGCGGTTGCTCATGACTGCATTCATCGCGGTATCCCTCGCTTGCGCCCCGGGCAGGTGGCGCGGCGTCCGGCGGGCGGCCGAACAACAAAAAGGTGGCGGCGATGTTTAGTCGCCCCACCTCGTCGTTATCCTTCGAAAAGGACCAAAGATTGGCAGATCAACGTGCCGGACGTGCACCAGCGGCGCCAGCAGCAGCGGCCGGACGCGGGGTGCTGGGCAGCAGGCCTTCACGCTGGGCGCGCTTGCGGGCCAGCTTGCGGGCGCGGCGAACAGCTTCAGCCTTTTCGCGGGCGCGCTTTTCGGAAGGCTTCTCGTAGTGACCGCGCATCTTCATTTCACGGAAGATGCCTTCGCGCTGCATTTTCTTCTTCAGCGCGCGAAGCGCCTGGTCAACATTGTTATCGCGGACGAGTACCTGCACGTGTGATCCTGTCTTTCGGGTTCGATATCCTAAGGCTAGTGGCAATAGCCACGATGCCTCCGCGATGGTTCCACCGCGAATTGTGGGCGGCTGATAGCAGAATCAGGCCTGCTTGTCCACCGCAAAGGCCGCATTTCCTGCGCTGCTTGGGAAAACGGCGCCGGGACGTGCCCACTTCCGCCGCAATCCTTGTCGACCAAGCCTCTCCCATCTTCCGGTCCTACATGCAAGGCATTCCATGCGCTCCCTGATTCTCGCCCTGGCACTCGCCGCCGCCGTCCCGCAGGCACATGCTGCCGATCTCATCAGCTTCTGGGACAAGCCACAACACGGCGGCAACAGCTTCAACCGGCTGCCGCCCGACCAGGCCTATTTCGATGCGCTGCGCGGCTATGGCGCGACCTGGGTGCGGCTGTCCTACGACAAATGGAAGCCGGAGAAGCGCGACTTCCTGATCGGCACCGCCGACAAATATGAGGGACTGGTCGCCGCCGACGTGAAGACGCTGAAGCAGGTGCTCGACCGCGCCCACAAGGCCGGGCTCAAGGTGGTGATCGCGCCGCTGTCGCTGCCGGGCATGCGCTGGGCCCAGAACAACGACAAGAAGTTCGATGGCCGGCTGTGGGCGGACAAGGTGTGGTGGACCGAGGCCGCCACCTTCTGGCGCGATCTTGCCGCCGAGCTGAAGGACCATCCGGCGGTCGCGGCGTATAACATCGTCAACGAGCCGGCGCCGGAAAAGGAGGGCGGGCTCGCCGAACACGCATCAATCGCAGAAATGCGCTCCTGGTACACCGGGAATGCCGGCAGTTCGCGCGACCTGCTGGCCTTCTACGAGACGGTGATCAAGGCGATCCGCGAGGTCGATCCGGTGACGCCCGTCATGGCCGACGGCGGCTGGTATGCGGCGGCCGACGCTTTTTCCTATTGGCCCGCCAAGCTCACCGACCAGCGCGTGCTCTACTCCTTCCACATGTACGAGCCTTATGCCGCCACCAGCGCGCCCAACATGAAGCGCGACAAGCCCTACGCCTATCCGGGCAACGTACCCTTTGGCGACGGCGAGCCGCAGAAGTGGGATGCCGAGCGGGTCAAGGCCTATCTCGCCCAGCCCGTCGAATGGGCCGACAGCCGAGGCGTCGCCCGCAACCGGATCGTCGCCGGCGAGTTCGGCTGCATGCGGCGGCTGCCGTTCTGCACGCAGTATCTCGAGGACGTGCTTGCCCCGCTCGACGCCGACAAGCTGCACTGGGCCTTCTACAGCTTCCGCGAGGATGCCTGGGACGGCATGGACTACGAACTCGGCTCGGCCAAGGTGAACTGGAAATACTGGGAAGCGATGGAGAACAACGAGCCCGATCCGGTCAAGCGCAAGGCGACGCCGCAGTTCGAGCCGATCTCCCGGCGCCTGGCTGCGGGTAAATAGCTGCTTACAGGCGCCCGATACGGGATGACGCCGGCGGGATGCTTTGCCACGCTCAATTGCGTTGGCGCAGTCCTGCAACTGGACCGCACAGTACCGCATCGTGCACCATGAAAGCCGCGTCCCGGGGGGCTATGTCAGCCTTGCCGCACCAGAAGACCGCCCGGGAGTTACCGCCGTTGACCGACACAGCCATGCCCAGCCGCCCCTCGGGGGCCGATGCAACCGTGTTTGCGATCCTGCTTGCGGTGAGCTTCAGCCATTTCGTCAACGACGTCATGCAGTCGCTGCTGTCGGCGCTCTATCCGATGCTGAAGACCGACTACCAGCTCGACTTCTGGCAGATTGGGCTATTGACCCTGACTTTCCAGATTACCGCGTCGATGCTGCAGCCGCTCATCGGCATGTATGCCGACAAGAAGCCGCTGCCCTATTCGCTGCCGGTCGGCATGGGTTCGACGCTGGTCGGCCTGCTGATGCTGGCCTTCGCCCACAGCTACACCATGCTACTGGTAGGGGCGGCCTTCATCGGTTTCGGCTCGGCGATCTTCCATCCTGAATCGTCGCGCGTCGCGCGCATGGCCTCGGGCGGGCGCTATGGGCTGGCGCAATCGCTGTTCCAGGTCGGCGGCAATTTCGGTTCGGCGATCGGGCCGCTGCTCGCCGCGCTCATCGTCGTGCCGCAGGGCCAGACCGGCATCGCCTGGTTCGCGCTCGGCGCCATCGTCGGCATCGTCGTGCTGACCCGCGTCAGCGCCTGGTACAGCCGCCATCTCGTCGCCACGGCGCGGCAGGCGACATCGACGCTGTTTCCGCCGCTGCCGCGCCGTACGGTGATGGTCGCCCTGATCGTGCTGGCCCTGCTGGTCACGACCAAGAACATCTATACGGCCAGCCTTTCGAGCTTCTACACCTTCTATGTCATCGAGCGCTTCGGCGTTTCGGTGCAGGAATCGCAGTACCTGCTGTTCCTGTTCCTCGGCTCGGCCGCCCTCGGCACCTTCCTCGGCGGCCCGATCGGCGACCGTTTCGGCGCCAAGACAGTGATCTGGTTCTCGATCCTCGGGGTTTTGCCGTTCACGCTCCTGCTGCCTTATGCCGACCTGTTCTGGACCAAGGTGCTTACGGTGCTGATCGGCCTGATCCTGGCATCCGCCTTTTCGGCCATCGTCGTCTTCGCCCAGGAGCTGGTACCGGGCCGCGTCGGCATGATCGCCGGCGTCTTCTTCGGTTTCGCCTTCGGCGTCGGCGGCATCTCGGCGGCGGTGCTCGGCGTGGTTGCCGACGCTCGCGGCATCGAGTTCGTCTACAAGATCTGCTCCTACCTGCCGTTGCTCGGGCTGCTCACCGTCTTCCTGCCCAACATGAAGGCCGCGCGCACCGGCGCGGCCTGACAACGGGGATTCTCAGACGCGGGTGATGGAGACGCCGCCGTCGGCGAGCAGTGCAGCCCCCGTCGTGAAGCTCGACGCTTCCGAAGCGAGATAGAGCGCGGAGCGCGCGATCTCCTCGGGTTGCGCGACGCGCTTCAGCGCGTGCAGGCCTTCGACGAATGCGCGTTCGTCAGCAGTCTTGAAGGTGGCAGCCGGCGTGTCGGTGCCGCCGGGCAGAAGCGCGTTGACGCGGATGCCTTGCGGCCCGTATTCGGCCGCCAGCACCTGGGTCAGGCCGGTCAGGCCGGCCTTGCTTGCGGCATAGGCGGTCATGCCGGGCATGCCGACGGTGTGGCCGACAAAGGTCGAGGTGAAGATCAGCGAGCCTGCGCCGCGCTTCAGCATCGCCGGAATCTGGTGCTTCGCGCCGAGATAGGCGCTGGTCAGGTTGGTTTCCAGCACCTCCGTCCAGTCTTCCAGTGCAAGCCCGGTGACCGGTCCCATCGCGCCGACCAGCCCGACATTGTTGAAGGCGATGTCGAGCCCGCCGAACGCATCTACCGCGAGGTCTACCAATGCGCGTGCATAGGCTTCGTCCCTGACGTTGCCGGCCAGTGTCCGCACCGCGCCGCCGGCCTCGGCGATCTCGCCTGCGACAGCCCCCAGCTCTGCCTGCCGGCGCGCCGCGAGCACGACCTTTGCTCCCTGGTCGGCGAACAGCTTGGCCGTCGCCCTGCCAATTCCCGAGCTGGCTCCGGTGACGATCGCGACTTTTCCGTTCAAATCAAACATCGTTGCTGCTCCTGTGCGAATTGCGGACGGCGTCTGCCGGCCTCGTTCGTACAGGTCGCAATTCGCAGGTCCTGCAGCCACCCGATACATGCGGCGCAAAACGGCAGGCCCCGTCGCAAACAGTGCAAGGCTGGTCGTGAGATTTCGCTAGTGCTACACCTCGCGCTCTTAAGCTTGCGGCATCTGCGAGGCCCTGAAAAATGCGGAAATATTCGGTTTTTGCCATAGCCCGGGAGGCGATGCGCGGCCACAAGGGCTGGGAGGAGCAGTGGTCCTCGCCCGAGCCGAAGAGCGAATACGACGTCATCATCGTCGGCGCCGGCGGCCATGGCCTTGCCACCGCCTATTATCTCGCCAAGGAACACGGCATCACCAATGTGGCGGTGCTGGAAAAGGGTTGGCTCGGCGGCGGCAACACCGGCCGCAACACCACCATCATCCGCTCCAACTACCTCTATGACGAATCGGCCGGCATCTACGACCATGCGCTGAAGCTGTGGGACGGGCTCAGCCAGGACCTCAACTACAACGTCATGTATTCGGCGCGCGGCGTCATGATGCTGGCGCACAATGTCCATGACGTGCAGGTGCTGAAGCGCCACGTCCACGCCAATCGCCTGAACGGCATCGACAATGAGTGGCTGACGCCCGAAGAGGCGAGGGAATTCTGCCCGCCGCTCAACATCTCGGCTTCGGCGCGCTATCCCGTCGTCGGCGCCTCGCTGCAGCGCCGCGGCGGCACCGCCCGTCACGACGCCGTTGCCTGGGGTTATGCCCGCGGTGCTTCCGATCGCGGTGTCCACATCATCCAGAATTGCGAAGTGACGGGCGTGCGCCGCACGCCAGACGGCCGCGTCTCCGGCGTCGAGACGTCGAAGGGCTTCATCGGCGCCAAGAAGGTCGGCGTCGTTGCCGCCGGCCACACCTCGGTGATCATGAACATGGCCGGCGTGCGCATGCCGCTCGAAAGCTATCCGCTGCAGGCGCTGGTGTCGGAACCGGTCAAGCCGATCTTCCCCTGCGTGGTCATGTCCAACACCGTGCACGCCTACATCTCGCAATCCGACAAGGGCGAACTGGTCATCGGTGCCGGCACCGACCAGTACATCTCCTATTCGCAGACCGGCGGCCTGCACATCATCAACCACACGCTCGACGCCATCTGCGAGATGTTCCCGATGTTCACGCGCATGAAGATGCTGCGCTCATGGGGCGGCATCGTCGACGTCACGCCGGATCGCTCGCCGATCCTGGCCAAGACGCCGGTGCCGGGCCTCTACGTCAATTGCGGCTGGGGCACGGGCGGATTCAAGGCGACGCCGGGTTCGGGCAACGTCTTTGCCCACACCATTGCGCGTGACGAGCCGCATCCGATCAACGCGCCCTTCACCATCGAGCGCTTCCGCACCGGCCGCCTCATCGACGAAGCGGCAGCGGCGGCGGTGGCGCACTGAGCGGCGGGGTCGATATGTCCGAGAAGCCGGTCAACCTCGCCGAGAAGCTTGCGCTGTTCTCCGAGCACTGGACGCCCAAGATCGTTGCCGGCTTCAACGGCAACGATATCATGGTCGTCAAGGTCCAGGGCGAGTTCAACTGGCATTCGCACCCTGATACCGACGACTTCTTCATGGTGCTGAGCGGCCGGTTGCGCATCCAGATGAGGGACGGCGACGTCGTTCTCGGACCTGGCGAACTTTATGTCGTGCCCAAGGGCGTCGAGCATTGCCCGCTGGCCGAGGAAGAGACCCACCTGCTGCTGATAGAGCCCGCCGGCGTGCCCAACACGGGCGATCCGGCGACCGCCGTGACCAAGAACCGGATCTGAGCCCGCATGGTGCCGACGCATTGCCATCCCAGCGATCTGCATGCCGTAGGCGTCACGGTCGCATGCGCCATGGTGCGCCGATGACGATGCTCGCGACCACATTGGCCGCTGTTGCAGCGCCCTTCGTACTCGCCGACGAAAAGGGCATGTTCCACATGCCCGACGCCAGCGAGGTCCGGCTGCAGGCGATCAGCCGCACCGGCAACGAGGACGAATGGCCGTTCTCAGTCGCTTCGGGCATTCTCGCCTGCGTCTGGAGCGGCGGGCGCAGGGTCGTCTCCTTCATCGAACAGCCCGAAGACCCCGATGACGAGCACGACGCCCCGCCCGGACGCCACGTCATCGTCTCGGCCAATCCGTTCGAACTCACCTTCCTCAACATCTCAAGCCGCGACCTGTTCTTGCCTGCGGACACGGTGGAAGCGCTGATCAAGCGTGTCGCGCCGTTCGAGGCATTGGGGCAAAGGCTCTGCGACCAGCCGCAAGGCTCCAACATCGGCCCCGGCGAACTCTAGGGATCATCCAGATGCTTCTCATTCACTGCCCCTATTGCGAGGAAGAGCGCCCCGAGCTCGAGTTCCGCAACGCCGGCGAGGCGCATATCGCGCGCTCCACCAACATCGCCGCCGAAAGCGACGAGGATTTCGAGAAGTTCTTCTTCATCCGTTCGAACCCCAAGGGCGTGATCTTCGAACGCTGGCGCCACATCCATGGCTGCGCGCGCTTCTTCAACGCCGCGCGCGACACCATCACCGACAGGTTCCTGCTCACCTACAAGGCCGGCGAGCCAAAGCCTGATATCTCGACCTTGTCGAGCGAAGGCGGCCCCGCCGCCTGGGCCAACCGGCCGCCGGACCAGCTCAACGAGAAGCCCAAGGCAAAACGCTCCACCAAGGGAGAGGCATGATGGCCGGTTCGTACCGCATTTCCGGCCAGGGCCGCCTGACGCCTGCCAAGACCGCGCGCTTCACCTTCGACGGCAAGCCGATGACCGGCCTTGCGGGCGACACGGTGGCGTCCGCACTGCTTGCCAACGGTGTCCATCTCGTCGGCCGCTCGTTCAAGTATCACCGTCCGCGCGGCATCCTGTCGGCCGGCGCCGAGGAGCCGAACGCGCTGGTGACGGTGACCCGCGACGCCGCGCGCAAGACGCCCAACGTCCGCGCCACCGTGCAGGAGCTTTATGACGGGCTCAACGTCGCCTCGCAGAACCGCTGGCCGTCGCTGTCCTTCGACGTCGGCGCCGTCAACGATCTGGCGTCGCCGTTCTTCTCGGCCGGCTTCTACTACAAGACCTTCATGTGGCCGAAGGCCGCCTGGAAGAAGTTCTACGAGCCCAACATCCGCGCGGCGGCCGGCCTCGGTGTCGCGCCCGACCAGCCAGATCCCGACCATTATTCGGCCCGTTACGCCCATTGCGAAGTGCTTGTACTCGGCGGCGGCGCAGCCGGCCTTGCCGCGGCGCTGGCCGCGGCCGAAACGGGCGTTCGCGTCATCATCTGCGACGAGCAGGCCGAGTTCGGCGGCGCGCTGCGCTTCGAAAAGGGCGCCGTCATCGACGGCCAGGACGGCTGGAACTGGGCCCAGGCGACGGCGGCCAGGCTTGCCGCGATGGACAATGTCCAGGTGCTGCCGCGCACGACGGCCTTCGGCTACTATGCGCAGAACTTCGTCGGCTTGGTCGAACGCGTCACCGACCATATCGCGCGCCCCGGCCGCGACGAGCCGCGCGAGCGGCTGTGGCAGGTCCGCGCCAGGCGCGTGGTGATCGCCACCGGCGCCATCGAGCGTCACATGGTGTTCGCCAACAACGACCGGCCCGGCGTCATGCTGGCGTCGGCTGCGCGCACCTTCCTCAACCATTACGGTGTCGTCGTCGGCAAGACTGTCGGCGTCTACACCGCCAATGACAGCGCCTATGCAGCAGCCATCGACCTCAAGAAGGCCGGCGTCGGCGTGGCGGCAATCGTCGACCTGCGTGACAACCCGGCAGGCCCACTTGTCGACGAGGCGCGCGCGCTAGGCATCGAGGTCAATCATGGTCGCGCCGTCACCAGCGCCAATGGCAGCCAGCGCATCAAGTCGATGACTGTGCAGGCCAAGGCCGGCGGCGCCGAGCGCACCATCGCCGTCGATGCGCTGCTGATGTCTGCCGGCTGGACGCCGTCGGTGCACATGTTCTCGCAGTCGCGCGGCAAGGTCGCCTTCGACGACGCCATCAAGCGCTTCCTGCCCGGCACCTATGCCCAGGATTGCGTCTCGGTCGGTGCCTGCAACGGTTCCGACTCGCTTGAGGACACCGTCGCGCAGTCGCTCGAGGCTGGTGCCTATGCTGCCCGCGGCGCCGGCGCCAGGCCGTCCAGGGGGGTGGCGCTGAAGGTCGAGGCCTCAGAAGGTTGGGGCGGCGGCATGCTGGGTTCCGGCCCGGGCGCCGGTGCCGACACCAAGGTCAAGGCGTTCGTCGATTTCCAGAACGACGTCACCGCCAAGGACATCCGCCAGGCGGTGAAGGAAGGCATGCGCTCGATCGAGCACGTCAAGCGCTTCACCACCAACGGCATGGCCACCGACCAGGGCAAGACCTCCAACATGCATGGCCTGGCCATCGCCGCCGAGGCGCTGGACAAGGACATCCCGCAGGTCGGCCTCACCACCTTCCGTGCGCCCTATACGCCGGTCACCTTCGGCGCCATCGTCAACCACGCCCGCCATGGCCTGTTCGATCCGACGCGCAAGACCGCGACCCACGCTTGGGCGGAAGCGCACGGCGCCGTGTTCGAGGATGTCGGCCAGTGGAAGCGCGCCTGGTATTTCCCGCGCGCCGGCGAGGACATGCATGCCGCGGTCGACCGCGAATGCGTGACGGTGCGCAAGTCGGCCGGCCTGTTCGACGCCTCAACGCTCGGCAAGATCGAGGTCGTTGGCCCGGATGCGGCGAAATTCATGGAGCTGCTCTACACCAACCCGTGGGAGAAGCTCGAAGTCGGCCGCTGCCGCTATGGCATCATGCTGCGCGAAGACGGTTTCATCTATGACGACGGCGTGGTCGGCCGCCTGGCGCAGGACCGCTTCCACGTCACCACGACGACGGGCGGTGCCGCCCGCGTCATGCACCACATGGAGGACTACCTCCAGACCGAGTTCCCCAATCTCGATGTCTGGCTGACCTCTGTTTCCGAACAGTGGGCGGTCATCGCCGTGCAAGGACCCAACTCGCGCGACATCATCGCGCCGCTGGTCGAGGGCATCGACATGTCCGATGCGGCGATGCCGCACATGTCGGTGCGCGAGGGCAAGATCTGCGGCGTGCCGACCCGGCTGTTCCGCATGTCGTTCACCGGCGACCGCGGTTTCGAGGTCAACGTGCCGGCCGATTATGGCCGCGCCGTCTGGGAAGCGCTGTGGGCCGAGGGCCAGAAGCACGGTGCCTGCGCCTACGGCACCGAGGCGATGCACGTGCTGCGCGCGGAAAAGGGCTACATCATCGTCGGCCAGGACACCGACGGCACCGTGACGCCCAACGATGCCGGCCTCGACTGGGCTGTCGGCAAGAAGAAGACCGACTTCGTCGGCATTCGCGGCCTGATGCGCCCCGACCTGGTCGCCAAGGGGCGCCGCCAGCTCGTCGGCCTCAAGACCAGGGATCCGCGCACCGTGCTCGAAGAGGGCGCCCAGATCGTCGAGAACCCCAAGCAGGCGATCCCGATGAAGATGATCGGCCACGTCACCTCGAGCTACTGGTCGGCGAATTGCGATCGCTCGATCGCCATGGGTGTCGTTGCCGGCGGCCGCGATCGCATCGGCGAAACGCTCTATGTGCCGATGCCCGACGGCGTCATCGAGGTGGAAGTCACCGGCACCGTGTTCTTCGACGAGAAGGGAGACCGCCTCAATGGCTAAGCTCGCAACCGCCACCCGCAACTCTGCACTCGCTGGCCACAGCGTCGGCGGTCACGGCGTTTCGCTCAAGGTGCTGGAGCCGGCCAGCCGCATGTCGCTGCGCGCCCGCCCGGCCGCCATTGCCGCGCTCTCCAAGGCGCTCGGCATGACGCTTCCGGACAAGGCCAAGACCTCCTCCAACAAGAGCGGCCGCACCGCGCTCTGGCTCGGCCCGGACGAATGGCTGGTCATCGACGAGGCCGGCGGCGATCCCGTCGCCAACTGCGCGTCGGTCAAGGGCCTGCACTCGGCGGTCGACGTCTCGCATCGCAACGTCGCCATCGCGGTGACCGGCCCCAATGCGGCTGCCACCATCAATGCCGGCTGCCCGCAGGACCTGTCGCTTGCGGCTTTTCCGGTCGGTGCCGCCTCGCGCACGGTGCTCGGCAAGGTCGAGATGGTCCTGCTCAGGACTGGCGAGGAAGCCTTCCGCGTCGAGTGCTGGCGCTCGTTCTCCGACTACGTCTACGGCTTCCTGTCGGAGGCCGCCCGCGACGGCTAGTAACGGAAGATGCCGTGCCCCAGACTCGACGAGGGTCTGGAAGACAGTTTTCGGGCCAGCGATCCGGTGTCGGTGACCTCGACGACCATTTCCTCGATGGCGATGCGAAGGGCAAGGAAGCACTAGGTCGTCCGCAACTTGCGCAATACTGGACAGCTTTTGTGATGGCTCGTCCGCGGCATGGATCCTAGGGTCTGCGCAGTTCGCTGCGCTCCTGCTCCGCCCTAGGATGACGAATGTGCGAGGGCGGCGGCAACAGCTAAGTGGAAGACCTTGGAGGACTGCAGTTCATTTGCAAACGTTCGTGACTGGCGGAATCGAAGATCGAATTCGTCATCCTAGAGCGGAGCAGGAGCGTAGCGACGTTGCGCAGACCCTAGGATCCATGCCGTGACGTTCGAGCTGTGGCACCGTTCCAAGCATAGCGGGCGACCCTCCAGCAACGAACGGAATGACTCCTGTACCTGCCCGACAAAGCACACGCACCGAAACAAAAAGCCGCCCTTTTGGGCGGCTTTTTCACTGAAATTGCACAAGAAAATCAGTTAAAGCTGGGCACGATCCAGGGGTTGATGTCGATGCCGACCCTGGGCTTGTCGCTGGTCCGGATGCTGTTGGTCGTCAGCGGCCCCCGGTCGTCCCTGACCGAGCCGGTTGCGCTGCAGTCGAGCTTGCCCGAGGCCATCTCGCTGCATGCGGCGGGGGTGTGCGGCTTCGTCGTGTGCGTGTCTTTTGCCATTGCAAGGCCACTCGTCGCGAGCACCGCCGCGAGCGCCAGTATAGTCCGTTGCATTGTCCATCTCCGTAGAGTTTTACCGTACTTGTACGGAACGCCTTACAGATACGACCGCACCTCGCGTATTCCGTACGCGTACGGAGTTTTTTGTTGAGGCACTGAAAGCACTGAATGCTGCCCGGCTGGAGCTAGCAATTGCCGGGTTCGTCGGTGAGCGGGTCGGTCTCGCCTGCTGCCAGTCCGGCAAGGGCGAGGTCGCCGATCCGCATCACATAGGCCTTCGGGTCGCCGAACGGATAGAAGGGAAACGTGATCAGCAGCGAGATCGCACCATGGGCCACGGTCCACAGGGAGGTGGCGATGGCGCGCGCGTCGCCCTTCATCTTGCCGGCCGCGATGCAGGCTTCGACCCGTTCCATGATCACCTGGAAGGCCGGGTTTCCACGTTCCATCTCGGCAAAGGTTTTGTCGATCGGCGGCTTCTGCTTCTCGGTCATGAACACGGTCCGGTATTCGTTCGGATTGCCAAGGCCGAACTCGGCATACTCAGCAAGCGCTGCGCGGACCGCTTCGAGTGGATCGCGAGGCCGGTTTTGCCGCATCCTTCGCGCCAGGTCGATGAAGGCATCCTCGGCAAGCGCCATCAGGATCTCTTGCTTGTCGGCAAAGTAGGAATAGACCGACATCGGCGCATAGCCGACCCTGGTGGCGAGTTTGCGGATGGTCAGGCCCTCATAGCCTTCTTCCCGCACCAGCGCGTGAGCGGCTGCCACCAGGTCGGCCCTGAGTTCGGCCTTCTGGAGCTCACGTCGGTTTGCGGCAAAACTGGTCAAGGATACGCCCTGCTGACTTCACGTACTCGAAGCGTGGGACTCTATACGCCGCTCCCGAGGGCAGCAAGTTAACCGCCCATAGCTCATCAGGACTAGGGCCACGATGCGGCTGCAGGGCCAGTGATGCCGGTGTCAGGCGGTTTCGCGCTTCGGCTCGACGAAAGTCAGCGTCAGCCAGCGCGCGGTCAGCGCCGGCTTCTTCTGGTCCTCGATCTCGATGGTCACGTCGTGCGTCGCCTGGATCCAGCCCGACGGACGGATCTTGAGGTCGGCCAGCACGAAGCGGGTGCGGATGCGGGATCCGGTTTTCACGGGTGCCGCGAACTTCAGCGATTCGAAGCCCTGGTTGATGCCCATGTCGCCGCCTTCGACGGGCGGAACGGTCTCAAAGGTCATCGCCGATAGCAGCGACAGCGTCAGGAAGCCGTGCGCGATGGTGCCGCCAAAGGGCGTTTCGCGGGCTGCCCGCTCGGGGTCGCAATGGATGAATTGATGGTCGTCGGTGGCGTCGGCGAACTTGTCGATCATCTCCTGGGTAACGGTGCGCCAGGGCGACACGCCAATCTCCTTGCCCACGGTGGCCTGAAGTTGCTCGAGATTGATCGGTTTCAGGCTCATCGCATCCCGTCCTGCATAAGAAAAAGTCATGCACCGCGCACCAGCGACAGACTGATATAGAATCAGACAGGCGCTGTCATCGCTTGCGGCGGCAAATCCGTCGCAGATTGGCCAACCAAGTAACCGAAAACTATTCCGCAGGTTCCACGCCGGTATAGGCGGCTTCCTCGAGCTCGCGCTTGAGGCGGCTTTCCTCGGCGACCTTCGGGGTGATGAAGCGGCCGAGCAGCAGATAGGCCACCGGGGTCAGGAACAGCGTCGAGACGGTCGCCAGGCCAAGGCCGCCGACGATCACCCAGCCGAGCGCGATACGGGCCTCGGCTCCGGCGCCCTGCGCCAGCACCAGCGGCAGGCCGCCGAGCACGGTACAGATCATCGTCATCAACACCGGCCGCAGGCGGATGCTAGCCGCATCCTCGATCGCCTGGCGCACGCCCATTCCGCGGTCGCGCAACTGGTTGGCGAACTCGACGACGAGGATGCCGTTCTTGGCCATGACGCCGACAAGCAGCACCAGGCCGATCTGGCTGTAGGCGTTGAGCGACGTGCCGGTCAGGATCAGCGCGAAGACGGCGCAGGCCAGCCCCAGCGGCACGGTCGCCATGATGATGATCGCAGAAACGAAGCTCTCGAACTGTGCCGCCAGCACCAAAAGGATGATGACGATGGCAAAGCCGAAGATCGTCAGCATGCTGCCGCTGGTCTCGTTCAGCGTGGCGGCCTCGGCGAGCGGCAGCAGCCGGCTGCCGGCAGGCAGCACGGGGGCTGCGATCTCCTCGACACGCGTCAGCGCGTCGCCGAGCGCGAAATCGTCGGCCAGGCTCGCGGTGATGGCGATCGAGCGCTGCTGCTGTTCGCGCGACAGCGACGGCGCCACGGCGCGTTCGCTGAGCGAGGCGATGGTCGAGACCGGCACGAAGCGTCCGTCGCTTGCCCGGATGAAGATGTTTTCGAGATCGGTCGAATCGTTGATCGGGTTTGTGGTCGAGACCAGCTTCACGTCGTAGCTGCGGTCCTCGATGAAGACGCTGGCGATCTTGCGGCCGTCGAGCATCGCCTGCAGCGCCGGCGACAGCCCGTTGATGTCGATGCCCAGGTCGGAGGCACGGTCGCGGTCGACGGTGACGAAGAGCTGCGGCTGGTTGGCGTCGGTGGAGAGGCGCGGCTGGCGGAAGCGCGGGTCCTTTTCCATCTCGGCCAGCACCTTGGCGGCGGCCACGCCGAGATCGGCATAGCTGTTGCCGACAAGGGCGAATTGCAGGCCGTTGCCGGCGCCGCGGATGCCCAGGCTGTTGGGCTGGCCGACGGTGGTGCGCACGCCCGGCACATCGCGGGTCCGCGCCAGGATGTCGGCGGCGATCTGCTGCTGGGTGCGCTCGCGCTCGCTCCACGGCGCCAGCGACAGCACCATGAAGCCGCTGTTGTTGTTATTGCCCATGCCGGCGCTGACGAAGGTGCTCTCGATCTCACCCGACTTGCGCAGCGGCTCGATCAGCGCCTCGATGCGGCGCAGCTGCGAGGCGGTGTAGTCGAGGCTGACGCCCTGCGGGGCGGAAACACGCAGCATCACCATCGAGCGGTCTTCGGTGGGCGTCAGTTCCTGGCGCACATTGCCGAAGGCTAGGTAGGCGGCACCTGCAAACAGCACCGAAGCCAGGATGACCAGCCACGGTGCGTTGAGGCAGGCGCGCAGGCAGCGCGCGTAGATGGCGGCGAGCTTGGTGCCGAGCTTGCCGAGCGCGCCGCCATGGCTGTGCTCGATGCTCTTTTCGGTCAGCATGCGCGACGCCAGCATCGGGCACAGCGACAGGGCCACCACCGACGACAGCAGCACCGCGATCGCCAGCACGAAGCCGAATTCGCGGAACAGGCCGCCGGTCTGGCCGGGCAGGAACGAGATCGGGATGAACACGGCGGCAAGAGTGGCCGTCGTCGCCACAACGGCGAAGAACACTTCCTGCGTGCCGAGCACGGCTGCGGCGCGCGGGCCCATGCCCTCGTTGCGGCGGCGGACGATGTTTTCGAGCACGACGATGGCGTCGTCGACGACAAGGCCGGTCGCCAGCACCAATGCCAGCAGCGTCAGGATGTTGACCGAGAAGCCGGCGAGATAGATGCCGGCGATGGTGCCGATCATCGCCACCGGCATGGCGAAGCCGGGGATCAGCGTCGCGCGCCAGTCCTGCAGGAAGACGTAGATGACCAGGAGCACGATGGTCACCGCAAGGATCAGCGCGATCTCGACTTCTTCGATGGCGCCCTTGACGAAGGTGGCGTCGTCGGAGGTGACGCGGATGGTCATGCCTTCGGGCAGAGTGGCCTGGATCTTTTCCGCTGCGGCGCGCACGCCCTGGGAGATGTCGAGCGTGCTCGACTGCGCCTGGCGCACGATGCCGATGCCGATGCCGGTCTTGCCGTCGGAGCGCAGCGAGGTCGAGCCGGGATCGCCGCCGAGCGTCACCGTCGCGACGTCGCCGAGCTTAGTCTTGCCGTTGATGATGATGCTTTCGAAGGCTTCGGGCGTCGTCACCGCAGCACTTGCGCGCACGATGATGTCCTGGTTGCCGACGGTCAGCGAACCCGCCGGCGCGTCGAAGGAAACGCTCGCCAGCGCGTTGGAGATGTCGGCCAGCGTCAGGCCGAGGCTTGCCACCCTGGCCTGGTCGATGTCGACGCGGAACACCTTGGCGCGGTCGCCATAGGTCTGCACGTCGGCGACGCCGTCGACGGCGGCGAGTGCGTCGACGATCTGGTCCTCGACCAGGATCGTCATGTCCTCGACCGGCATGGTGTCGGAGGTCACGGCCAGGCGCATCACCGCGTCGGCATTGGCGTCGGCCTTGACGATGCGCGGCGCATCCGCGTCGTCGGGCAGCGAATTGGTCACTCGGCCGACCGCGTCGCGCATGTCGGAGGCGGCGACGTTGAGGTCGACGCCGTCGTTGAACTCAACGGTGACGCGGCTGTTGCCGTAGGACGAGCTCGATGAGATCGACTTGACGCCGGTGACGCGCGCCACCGCGCCTTCGACCACCGCCGTCACCTCGCGGTCGACGATTTCGGCTGCGGCATCGGAGTAGGAGGTCGAGACGGTGATGACCGGGCGGTCGACGTCGGGCAGTTCGCGCACCTCGACGCCGTAGAAGGCGGCAAGGCCGGCCACCACGATCAGCGTGTTGATGACGAAGGCCAAAACCGGCCGGCGCACGAACAGCGCGGTGATGCCTTTCTCGGCGTTCTCATTGTGGACGGTGCTCATCGGCCGCGCTCCGCTCAGGAGCCGCTGCGCGTGGCAGCTTCGCTGCCGGCGATGAGAAGTTCGGCGCCCTCGCGGACGGTATGGATGCCTTCGGTGACGACCTGGTCGCCCGGCACCAGCGCCGCCTCGACCAGCACGCTGTCGGTGTTGCGCTGGATGATGCGCACCGGCACGCGCTTGGCCTTGCCGCCGGCCAGCGCCCAGACGAAGGCGCCGTCGCCGCCCCACTGGATCGCCAGCGGATCGACGGAGGGGAAGGTGTCGCCGGGAAACTGCATGACGACCTGGAACGACATGCCGGCCCGCAGCAGGTCGCCGTCATTGTCGAGACGGGCCTGGATGCGCAGCGTCCGGCTCTGCTCTTCGAGCCTGTTGTCGACGGCGCTGACCACGCCGTTGAAGACCTGGCCCGGGCGCGCGACCGAATTGGCGGTCAGCGGCGCGCCGACCGCGATCAGCCCGGTGAAGCGCTCGGGCACCCAGAAGTCGACGATGATGCGCGAGCGGTCGTCGATGGTGGCGATCGTCGTCTGGCTGGTGACGTAGTTGCCGGCCTCGACCGGCAGGATTCCGACGATGCCGGCGATGGGAGCGGTGATGGTGCGGCGGTCGAGCGCAAGTGCCGCGTCGCGTACGGCGAGGCGGGCGTTCTCGACGGCGAGCTCCGCCTCCTTGAGTTGGACGGTCGTCGCAGTGTTGGTGGCGCGCAATGCCTTGATGCGCTCCAGCGAGGCCTCGGCGTCGCCCTGCGCGATGCGGGCGCGCTCGAGCGCGATTTCTTCGGAATCGGCATCGAGCCTGGCCACGACCCCGCCGGCCTCGGTCTTCTCGCCGGCGGCGACCGCGATCTCGGTCAGGCGGCCGGAGGCGTAAGGGTTGATCACCACCGAATTCAGCGCGCGGCCGGTGCCGATCGCCGACAGCCGGTCGTTGATGGTGCCTGTGGTTACTGGCTGGGTGACGACGGGAGTCTGCGCCTGCCCGCCACGGCCGCCGCCCTGGCGGCCATTGCCGCCGCTCGCCTGCTCGGCCTTTTCCGTCGCGGCCCGCGCCCAGTCGATGCCCCAGCTGGCCAGCACGTCGCGCGAACCCGGGACGAACAGCACCCAGCCGGCGGCTGCGGCGAGCACAATGACGGTTGCCAAGACAATCTGCTTCCAGGCGGCCATGCGTACTCCGGTCTGCTGCGTTTCGTTCCGCTTTGGGAACACGTGGCGTTTCGATCGTCGCGCTCGGCGCAGCCTTCGCTGCGCGGCGCATACAAAATCGCTCTTCGGCGTCAGGCCTGTTCAGCCGCGTATTATAGCCTAGTTCGATAGCGGAGACTTATGGCAATTCTCCAACTGCCGCACATTAAATCTGCGTAATCTTTGCAGGATTGGCGTTCGGCCTCAGCGCAGATCCTCGATCGCGCGGATGCGCTTGGCACCTTCGGTTTCGAGCTTTCGCGTCAGCGCGCCGATCAGCGTCTCGGCGGCGACGAACAGGGCCGCAGACGAGTCCCAGGCCGAAGGCACGGCGGTACGGCCGGCGACGACATGGCGGGCAAAGCGCGCGATCGGCGACAGCCACTGGTCGGTGAACAGGATGATGGTCGTGCCCCTGTTGTGCGCCTTCTCGGCCAGGCGGATCAGGCTGTCCTGATAGCGGCGGATGTCGAAGATCAGCAGCGTGTCGCGCTTGCCCATGTCGATCAGCCGGTCGCGCCACAGGCTTTCCTGGCCGACGAGATGGCTGACGTTGGGCCGGATCAGGTTGAGGTGGGCGGCCATGTAGCGCGCCAAGGGATCGGTGAAGCGACCGCCGACCAGGTAGACATGCGCCTTCGGATTGGCGAGCTGGGCGACGATGTCGGTCAGTTGCCGATCCGAAATATGCCGGAAGGTCTCGCGGATGTTTTCGAGCACGGCTTCGAGGATCGGTGCGGTCGAGGCGGGCAGGGGCGACTGCGTCGCCGTCGTGCGCGAGGCCGGAGACTGCAGCTGCGCTGCCAATTCGTCCTGCAGGGCCGACTGGAACTCGGGATAGTTCTGGAAGCCGAGCCGGGCGACGAACCGCAGGATCGTCGGCGACGAGACGCCCGCCTGCTGGGAAAATTCCGCCACCGTCTTGAGCCCGATCAGCGGGTAGGAGGCGATCAGGGTCTGCGCCGCGCGGCGCTCGCCGGCGGGCATGGTGTCGATCCTTTCAGTGATCAGTTCGGCAACGCTCGAAACCATTCGTCTCCCCGTCTCGGTCCTGCACCGCTCGCCCTGTTCTGGCACAGCGCTCAGTCCGGTGCATGCCTTCAAATGGCATTTGACAAACTCTTATGATGTGTATGAAATCATCCATACGGGCGCAATGAACAAAAATACGTAACATACGATACGCCCTGGGGATGAAAGAATGGGAACAGCGAAGGTAGCCGCGCGCGCCATTTCGAATGCTGTCCGGGTGACAAACCGGGACGGGCGCAGCCCCTACGTCATCCTTTGCGACCACGCCTCCAACCATTTGCCCGCGAGCGTCGGCCCGCTCGGCCTCGATGCATCGGAAATGCTGCGCCACATCGCCTGGGATCCGGGCGCGCTGCCGGTGTCGCGGCGCATGGCCGAGGGCCTCGACGCGACGCTGGTCGAGTCCTGCGTCTCTCGCCTCGCCATCGACTGCAACCGTCCGATCGGCGCCCCCGACCTGATCCCCGAGATCAGCGAGACCACCGTCATCCCTGGCAACGCAGGGCTTTCGGCCACTCAGCGCGAGGCGCGAATCGCGCTATCATGGCAGCCGTTCCACGAAGCGATCGACGAGATTGTTTCGGAGCGGCGCCGCGAAGGGCGGGAGACGAGACTGGTGTCTGTCCATTCCTTCACTCCGGTCTACAAGGGCGTTTCGCGCCCCTGGCACATTGGCATCATCCATGACGAGGACGCGCGGCTCGCCGCGCCGCTGGTCGCGGCGCTGCAGCAACTCGCCGGCGTCACCGTCGGCGTCAACGAGCCATACTCGCCGGCCGACCGCGTTTACTTCACCCTGGAACACCACGGCAGGTCGCGCGGCCTGGCGTGCGCGATGATCGAAATCCGCAACGACGAAATTTCGGCGCAGGCCGGGCAGCGGAAATGGGCGGATCTGCTCACGGGCATCTTTGCCGAACTCGAACCCGAAGCGGGCGAAGCTGCCCCATTCGGGTCGGGCAACGGTCGCGCAGCGCAGACAAAGGCATAACAACAAGGGGACATTCAAAATGACATCGCCTGGTTATTCCGATCACGACAAGAGCGAGGACGTCAAAGTCCTGCACAGCATGGGCTATGCCCAGGAACTCGAACGGAGAATGAGCCAGTTCTCCAATTTCGCCGTTTCCTTCTCCATCATCTGCATCCTGTCCGGCGGCATCAACTCGCTGGCGCAGGCAACGTCCGGCGCCGGCGGTGCGGCGATCGGCATCGGCTGGCCGCTGGGCTGCTTCGTGTCGCTGGTCTTCGCCGTCGCCATGGCCCAGATCAGCTCGGCCTATCCGACGGCCGGCGGCCTCTATCACTGGGGTTCGATCCTCGGCAACCGCTTCACCGGCTGGCTGACCGCCTGGTTCAACCTGCTCGGCCTCGTCACCGTGCTCGGCGCCATCAATGTCGGCACCTACTACTTCTTCATGGGCGCCTTCGGCACCACCTATCTCGGGCTCGAAGACACCACCACCACGCGCATCATCTTCCTGGCCATCATCACCGGCCTGCAGGCGCTGGTGAACCACATGGGCATCGGCCTCACGGCCAGGCTGACCGACTTCTCCGGCTACCTGATCTTCGCAACCGCGATTGCGCTGGCACTGGTCTGCCTCGCTGCCGCCGACAGCTACGAGATCTCCAGGCTGTTCACCTTCGCCAACTATTCGGGTGAAGCAGGGGGCAATGTCTGGCCTGCCAACTCGTCGATGTGGGTGTTCATGCTCGGCCTGCTGCTGCCGATCTACACCATCACCGGCTACGACGCCTCGGCGCATACTTCGGAAGAGACTCTCAAGGCCGCACATTCGGTGCCGCGTGCTATGGTCGGCTCGGTGCTGTGGTCGGCCCTGTTCGGCTACATCATGCTGTGCTCGTTCGTGCTGATGCTGCCGAGCATGGACGAAGCCGCCAAGCAGGGCTGGAACGTGTTCTTCTGGGGCATGGAACAGCAGGTCAATCCGGTGGTGAAGGACATCCTGTACCTTGCCATCTTCGTCGCCCAGTGGCTTTGCGGCCTGGCGACGGTGACGTCGGTGTCGCGCATGATCTTCGCCTTCTCGCGTGACGGCGGCCTGCCGGGCTCGAAGGCACTGGCCAAGGTCAGCCCGACCTACCGCACGCCTGTCGCGGCGATCTGGACCGGCTCGATCCTGGCCGTGCTGTTCGTCTGGGGTTCGTCGCTGGTCTCCATCGGCGAGACGCCGGTCTACACCATCGTCGTCGCCTGCACCGTCATCTTCCTGTTCTTCTCCTTCACCATTCCGATCGCGCTTGGCCTGATGGCCTGGGGCACTTCGAAGTGGGACAAGATGGGTCCGTGGGATCTCGGCGAAGGCACCTTCAAGCTGTTTGCGGTGCTGTCGATCATCGCCATGGTGCTGATCTTCGTGCTCGGCATCCAGCCGCCGAACGACTGGGCGCTCTACATCACCGTCGGCTTCCTGGTCGTCACCGGCATCGTCTGGTTCGTGTTCGAGCGCGGTCGCTTCCAGGGCCCGCCGATCGGCGACGAGGTTGCCAAGCGTGCCGCCGAGATCGCTGCGGCCGAGCGCGCCGTGGGCGAAACCGGACACTGATAGTCCTCGACATGGCCGTGGCCGGCCAAGCGCCGGCCACGTCTCGTTTCACCATCTCGATCATCCCGAAAACCTGAAGCGGCATCGCCCGGAGCGGAACAAAAATGGCTGGAAATCTTACTTTCGATCAGTTGAAGAAGGCTGTTGCCTCGGGCGAGATCGACACGGTCCTCGCCTGTGCCGTCGACATGCAGGGCCGTCTGGTCGGCAAGCGCTTCCTGGCCAAGTACTTCGTCGAATCCGCCTATGACGAGACGCATGGCTGCAACTACCTGCTGGCCAACGACATCGATATGGAGCCGGTGCCCGGCTACAAGGCGGCAAGCTGGTCGAAAGGCTATGGCGACTTCGTCATGAAGCCCGACCTCAACACGATCCGAAACGTGCCCTGGCTGGAAAAGACGGCGCTGCTGATCTGCGACCTGCAGGATCACCACACACATGAGGACCTGCCGCATTCGCCGCGCGGGATCCTGCGCAAGCAGGTCAGGCGGCTGCAGGAGCGCGGCTATCTCGCCTATTTCGCATCCGAGCTCGAATTCTACCTGTTCTCCGAAACCTATGATTCCGCCCGCGCCAAGCACTGGCAGAACCTCGACACCGCATCGCCCTATATCGGGGACTACCTGATCGGCATCACCACCAAGGAAGAGGGCGTCATGCGCCGGCTTCGCAACGAGATGGAAGCCGCCGGCATTCCCATCGAGAATTCCAAGGGAGAGTGGGGCCCGGGCCAGGAAGAGATCAACGTCCGCTACGCCGAAGTGCTGGAGATGGCCGACCGGCACGTCATCCTGAAGAACGGCGCCAAGGAGATCGCTGCTAGCGAAGGCAAGTCGATCAGCTTCATGTCCAAGTACAATTACGGCCTCGCCGGCAATTCCAGCCACATCCACAATTCGCTGTGGAGCGCCGACGGCAAGACGCCGCTGTTCTTCGACAAGGGTGCGGAGTGGACGCTGTCCAAGCTTGGCCAGCAGTGGGCCGCAGGCCAGCTCAAATACGCCAAGGAGTTCACCTGGTTCCTGGCGCCCTACATCAACTCCTACAAGCGCTTCCAGGCCGGCACGTTCGCGCCGACCAAGATCATGTGGAGCGAGGACAACCGCACCGCCGGCTTCCGCCTGTGCGGCGAGGGCACCAAGGGCATCCGCATGGAGTGCCGCATCGGCGGCGCCGACCTGAACCCGTATCTCGCCTTTGCCGCTCTGATTGCCGCCGGCCTCGCCGGCATCGACGAGAAGCTCGAGCTGCAGAAGCCGTTTGTCGGCGATGCCTATCAGGCGGCCAGCCTGCCCGAAATTCCGAAGACCCTGCGCGATGCCACCGAGACCTTGGCATCGTCGAAGATGCTGATCGAGGCGCTGGGGGAGGACGTCGTCGAGCACTACGTCCACACCGCGCGCTGGGAGCAGTTCGAATACGACCGCCGCATCACCGACTGGGAATTGCACCGCGGTTTCGAGCGGTACTAAAGTCATCACCACCCGCTGACACCCTCCGACCGATGGCCAGAGGGACTTGAATACTGGAAGGACCAAAAAATGACCGAAACGGTCAAGCTCAAATCCCCCATCGACGGTTCGATCTATGTCGAGCGCCCGTTTGCCGAGGACAAGGCGGTCGGCGCCGCCGTCGAGCGCGCTCGCGCCGCCCAGGTCGCCTGGGCCCAGACCTCGATCGCCGAACGCGGCAAGTACATGCTCGCCATGCTCGAAAACCTCGTGGCGATGAGCGACGAGATCGTGCCCGAGATTGCCTGGCAGATGGGCCGGCCGACCCGCTATGGCGGCGAGTTCGGCGGCGTCAAGGAACGCACCAACTACATGGTTGAGATCGCCGAACAGGCGCTTCGGCCGGTGCCCGCTTCCAATCCCAAGGATGGCTTCCGCCGTTATGTCCGCAAGGACCCGCTCGGCGTCGTCATGGTGATTGCGCCGTGGAATTATCCGTACCTCACCGCCGTCAACACCATCGTGCCGGCGCTGATGGCCGGCTCCACCGTCATCCTCAAGCACGCCGCCCAGACGCTGCTCGTCGGCGAGCGCTTCCAGCAGGCCTTCGACAAGGCCGGCCTGCCGAAGGGCGTGTTCCAGAACATCGTGCTCAACCACGCCCAGACCGAGAAGCTGCTCGCCTCGGGCAAGATCGACCACGTCAACTTCACCGGCTCGGTGGCTGGCGGCCGCGCCATCGAGAAGGCTGCGGCAGGCACCTTCATGACGCTCGGCCTCGAACTCGGCGGCAAGGACCCGGCCTATGTGCTGCCCGACGCCAAGCTCGACCATGCCGTCGCCAACCTCGTCGAGGGCGCGTTCTTCAATTCGGGCCAGTGCTGCTGCGGCATCGAGCGCATCTACGTCCACGAGAAGGTCTACGACCAGTTTGTCGAGGGCTTCATCGCCGAGACCAGGAGCTATGTGCTCGGCAATCCGCTGGAGCAGGCGACGACCATGGGGCCGATGGCGCAGGCGCGCTTCGCCGACTTCATCCGCGAGCAGAAGGCCGAAGCCCTGCGCAAGGGTGCCGTCGCCCACATGAACACCAAAGACGCCCAGGACAAGGCAGGCTCGCCCTACCTGCCGGCCGAGGTGCTGACCAATGTCGACCATCAGATGTCTGTGATGCGCGAGGAAAGCTTCGGCCCTATCGTCGGCATCATGAAGGTGCACAACGACGAAGAGGCGATCGCGCTGATGAACGATAGCCCCTATGGCCTGACCGCCTCGATCTGGACCGCCGACACCGAGCACGCCATCGCCATCGGCGACCGCGTCGAGACCGGCACCGTGTTCATGAACCGCTGCGACTATCTCGATCCGGCACTCGTCTGGACCGGCGTCAAGGACACCGGCAAGGGCGCCGCCCTGTCGCAGATCGGCTACGACAACCTGACCCGGCCGAAGTCGTATCACCTGCGCGAAACCATCTGATTTCCCAAAAGCTCATCTGATTTTCTGAAAGCGAAGACATGTCCAAACTCGTTTCCAAGTGGAACTACCCGACCACCGTGCGCTTCGGCGCCGGCCGCATCTCCGAATTGCCCGACGTGCTTGCCGCCACCGGCATCAAGAAGCCGCTGTTCGTCACCGATCCGGGCCTCGCCAAACTTCCGGTCGTAGCCAGCACGCTGAAGATACTCGATGACGCCAAGGTGCCTTACGGCGTCTTCTCCGACGTCAAGCCGAACCCGGTCGAATCGAACCTCACCTCCGGCATCGCGGTGTTCAAGAAGGGCAAGCATGACGGCGTCATCGCCTTCGGCGGCGGCTCGGCGCTCGACTTGGGCAAGCTGATCGCCTTCCAGGCGGGGCAGACGCTTCCGGTTTGGGATTTCGAGGATGTCGGCGACTGGTGGACCCGCGCCAATTCCGACGCCATCGCGCCGATCATCGCGGTGCCGACCACCGCCGGCACCGGCTCCGAAGTCGGCCGCGCCGGCGTCATCACCAATGAAGAGACCCACACCAAGAAGGTCATCTTCCATCCCAAGCTCCTGCCGGCCATCGTCATTGCCGATCCCGAGCTTTCGGTCGGCATGCCGTCCTTCATCACCGCCGGCACCGGCATGGACGCGCTTGCCCACTGCCTCGAGGCCTACTGCGCTCCGGGCTACCATCCGATGGCCGACGGCATCGCCGTCGAGGGCATCCGGCTGGTGTTCGAGAACCTGCCCAAGGCCTTCGCCAACGGCAAGGACCTGACCGCCCGCGCCCACATGATGAGCGCTGCCGCCATGGGTGCCGCCGCCTTCCAGAAGGGCCTTGGCGCGATCCACTCGCTGTCGCACCCGATCGGCGCGCTCTACGACACCCATCACGGCATGACCAATGCCGTGTTCATGCCATATGTGCTCGCCTTCAACCGCGACGCCATCGAGGAGCGCATCGCGCGCCTGTCCGCCTATTGCGGCATCAAGGGCGGGTTCGACGGTTTCGCCAAGGCGGTCATCAAGCTGCGCAAGGAACTCAAGGTGCCGCACGCGCTGCCGGGCCTGATCAAGGGCCTCGACATGGACAAGAAACGCAAGGGCCTGATCGCCGACATGGCCGTGGTCGATCCGACCGCTGGCGGCAACCCGGTCAAGCTCACCAAGAAGGCCGCGCTCGGCTTGCTTGAAAACGCCATCGAAGGGACGGTTTGAGACTAGTGCAGGGAGGTATTCCTGATTTCTATAGTCGGCAAAATAGAGGGAGGGGCTTGGGAAGGCATGCGGAATTTAGTTAGCCGGTAAACAACGGCGACGATTGCGACAACCGATTAAAAGTAGTTAACTTTTTTCCACTGCGGGCGGTGGCTTCATGGAACTTTCATGTGACTGTCACATGAAGCCATTACCGCATCGCAGGCGTCTCATGGCGTCAGTTCAACGGAGAGAACACATGTTCAAGTTTGCAGGGAAAGTGCTTTCCCTAAGCGCGGCGTCGCTGATGGTGACGACGGCAATCGTGTCGGCCCAGGATATGGCCGCGCTCGAAGCCGCCGCGAAGGCGGAGGGCCAGCTGACCACGATTGCGCTGCCACATGACTGGTGCGGTTACGGCGCCGTCATCGATGGTTTCAAGAAGAAGTATCCCGAGATCACCGTCAACGAGCTGAACCCCGACGCGGGCTCCAGCGACGAGATCGAGGCGATCAAGGCCAACAAGGACAACAAGGGCCCGCAGGCGCCTGACGTCATCGACGTCGGCCTCTCCTACGGCCCGCAGGCCAAGGCCGACGGCCTGATCCAGCCCTACAAGGTCGCGACCTGGGACTCGATCCCCGACACCGCCAAGGACGCTGACGGCTTCTGGTACGGCGACTATTACGGCGTGCTATCGTTTGAAGTGAACAAGGACCTCGTCAAGAACGCACCGGCCGACTGGGCCGACCTGCTCAAGGACGAATACAAGAACTCGGTCGCGCTTGCCGGCGATCCGCGTGCGTCCAACCAGGCGATCCAGGGCGTCTACGCCGCCGGCTTGGGCTCGGGTGCCACCGACGCCGCTTCGGCCGCCGAGAAGGGCCTCGCCTTCTTCAAGGAACTGAACGCCAAGGGCAACTTCGTGCCGGTCATCGGCAAGTCGGCGACGCTGGCCCAGGGCCAGACCCCGATCCTGATCACCTGGGACTACAACGCCCTTGCTGGTCGCGACACCCTCAACGGCAACCCGCCGGTCGAGGTCGTCGTTCCGAAGTCGGGCGTCGTCGCCGGCGTCTACGTCCAGGCGATCAGCGCCTATGCACCGCATCCGAACGCTGCCAAGCTATGGATGGAGTATCTCTATTCCGACGAAGGTCAGCTCGGCTGGCTGAAGGGCTACTGCCACCCGATCCGCTTCAACGATCTCGCCAAGAACGGCAAGATCCCGCAGGAGATGCTCGACAAGCTGCCGCCGGCCGCTGCCTATGAACAGGCCGTGTTCCCGACGCTCGACGATCAGGCCAAGGGCAAGGAAGCGATCACTAAGCAGTGGGATGCCGTGGTCGGCGCCAACGTTCAGTAATTGAGCAATTGCCATCGCGGGCGGCTTTGCGGCCGCCCGCATTTTCTCTCGATACGGCGGCCCGATGACCCAAGCCAGCATATCCACCACGGCTGATGCCGCGCGCTCCGCGCCGCCGGAGGCGAAGAGCGGCTTCCGCCTGCCGACCCATTGGCTCGGTGTCGCGCCGTTCTTCATCTTCGCCCTGATGTTCCTGATCCTGCCGACGCTCTATCTCGTCGTCGGCGCCTTCCAGAACGATCAGGGCCAATACACGCTCGACAACATCCGCCAGCTTTTCACCGACCAGTCGATCCGTGACTCCTACTGGGTGTCGATCAAGATCAGCTTCTGGTCGGCCACCATCGGCGCCTTCGTCGGCCTCGCCATGGCGATTGCCATCGTGCGCGGCGGCCTGCCCAGGTGGGTGCGCTCGTCGACCATGACGTTTTCCGGCGTCGCCTCCAATTTCGCCGGCGTGCCGCTGGCTTTCGCCTTCCTCGCGACGCTCGGCCGCCTCGGCCTCGTCACCGTCATCCTGCGCGACGTGTTCGGCATCAACATCTACGCGATGGGCTTCAACGTGCTCACGTCGTGGGGCCTGATCATCGTCTATCTGTTCTTCCAGATCCCGCTGATGATCGTCATCATCACGCCGGCGATCGACGGCCTCAAGCGCGAGTGGGGCGAGGCGGCAGCCACGCTCGGCGCCACCACCTGGCAATACTGGCGCATGGTCGTCATTCCGGTGCTGTGGCCGAGCTTCCTCGGCACCGTCATCCTTTTGTTCGCCAACGCCTTCGGGGCGATTGCCACGGCCTATGCCTTCACCGGTTCGTCGCTCAACATCGTGCCGATCAAGCTCTATGCGCAGATCCGCGGCGACGTGCTGCACAACCCGCATCTCGGCTATGCCCTGGCTTTCGGCATGATCGTCGTCACTGGCCTCGCCAACATCTTCTACATCTGGTTCCGCACCCGCAGCGAGAGGTGGCTCAAATGAAGACCGGTCGCTTCTGGGCCTGGCTCGTCTTTGCCATCGGCACCGCCTATTTCTTCATTCCGCTGATCGCCACTTTCGAGTTCTCGCTGCGCATGCGGCGCGGCGTCTATTCCTTCGACGCCTATCGCGTCGTGCTCGGCGACAGCCGCTTCCAGGAGACCTTCGCCTATTCGGTGACGGTGGCCGTGTTCACCATCCTGCTCGGCGTCCTGCTCGTGGTGCCGACGGCCTACTGGATCCGGCTGCGCATGCCGCATCTCAGGCCGGTCGTCGAGTTCATCACGCTGCTGCCGCTGGTCATCCCGGCGATCGTCATCGTCTTCGGCTATATCAGGATGTACGGTTCCAACTCGCCGCTGCCGTTCCTCGGCACGGCGCGCGGCACCGATGCGCTGCTGGTCATCGGCTACGCCACGCTGGCGCTGCCCTACATGTACCGCGCCGTCGACACCGGCCTGCGCACCATCGACGTGCGCACGCTGACCGAGGCGGCCCAGATCCTCGGCGCCGGGTGGACGACGATCATCGCCCGCGTCATCCTGCCCAACGTGCTGATCGCGGTTCTGTCGGGCGCCTTCCTGACCTTCGCCATCGTCATCGGCGAGTTCACGCTGGCGAGCCTGCTCAACCGCCCGGCCTTCGGTCCGTACCTGCAGAACATCGGCGCCAACCGCGCCTATGAGCCGGCGGCGCTTGCGGTCATCGCCTTCGCCATCACCTGGGGCTGCATGTCGGTGATCCAGATCCTCGCCCGTTTCGCGCCGAAGTCGGCAAATCGCCCGAACTGAACAAGAAGAGCAAAAGCCAATGGCCGATCCCTTCCTCTCCATCCAGAACGTCAAGAAGTCGTTCGGCAACGTCGCCGTCGTCAAGGACTTCAATCTCGACGTCGGCGCCGGCGAGTTCGTTTCCTTCCTCGGGCCGTCGGGCTGCGGCAAGACCACCATGCTGCGCATCGTCGCCGGCTTCGAGGAGCCCTCGGCTGGCAAGGTCTTCGTTGGGGGCAAGGACGTCACCGGCCTCAAGCCGAACCAGCGCCACATCGGCATGGTGTTCCAGGCCTATGCGCTGTTTCCCAATTTGACGGTTGCCCAGAATATCGGCTTCGGCCTCAAGGTGGCCGGCATGCCGAGGGCCGAGGCGGATGCCCGCATCGCCGAGATGCTCAACATCATCAAGCTGCCCGATTTCGGCGACCGCTATCCCTACCAGCTCTCCGGCGGCCAGCAGCAGCGCATTGCACTTGCGCGCGCGCTGGCGCCCAAGCCCAAGCTGCTCCTGCTCGACGAGCCGCTGTCGGCGCTCGATGCCAAGGTGCGTCTGTCGCTGCGCGAGGAAATCCGCGCCATCCAGAAAAAGCTCGGCATTACCACCATCTTCGTCACCCATGACCAGGAAGAGGCGCTGTCGATGTCCGACCGCATTGTGGTGATGAACGAGGGCCGCGCCGATCAGACCGGCACGCCGTTCGAGATCTACAACCGGCCTTCGACCAAGTTCGTCGCCAATTTCGTCGGCACGCTCAACGTGCTCGAAGGCACGATCAGCGACGCAGCGTCCGGCACGGTCACGATCAATGCCGAGGAGATCGGCCTCAAGGGCAAGCTCAACGGCTCCAAGGCCGGCGACACGCTGTCGCTGGCGCTGCGGCCCGAGGCGATCTCGCTCGGCCGCAAGGCAGGCAACGACTCCAACCTCTCCGGCCAGATCGCCGACGTGCATTTCCTCGGCTCGGTCATCCGCGTCCGCGTTGGCGTCGGCCAGAACGTCGTGTCGCTCGACACCTTCAACAGCCCCAACAGCCCGCCACCGGTCGTCGGCGAAAAGACCGAGATCAGCTTCTCCTCCGGCGACGTGCTCGTGCTGCATTAATCTGTCTCAGCCGGATCATCGATTGTGCGAGGCGGGATTTTCCTGCCTGCTGCTTTTGGTGGCTGATGCTGTTTCGCAGTCCCGCGAGGAGACGTTTTCCACGGTCACCGCGATTTTTCGCCGTCGCGCCCGACAGGGAGGGAGAATAGCCGCGTCGCCTGCAGGGCATATCCTGCAACACCGCAAGGACAAGTCTTGCGGTGTTGGCGATTGGCTGCGGTGCCGATGACGGCGTAATCTCCCTCCTTGTGGAGGAGATGGCCGGCAGGCCAGAGGGGGGGGCGAAGGATCGCGGCGGCTTTTTTCTGCACGGTCAGCTAGACGGGACGGTCACGGCATGGATCCCCGGGTCTCCGCAGTTCGCTTCGCTCCTGCTCCGCCCGAGGATGACGAAGGCATGGTGGCTTTCGGCTAGTCTCCAAGGTTGGCCCTTGGCAGGGAGTCCTCGCAATTGAGAGCTACGCAAGAACAAGAGCCGGAGCTCTCTGCAGTCACCGACGTTGACGATTAGCCGCGAGCCCCAATGCCTTCGTCATCCTCGGGCGGAGCAGGAGCGAAGCGACGTGCGGAGACCCGGGGATCCATGCCGTGAAGTGGCAATTGCTGCTGCGGTGCAGAACCGGCTTGCTTGTCAGGAGCTCTGTCACCATCCCGCGTGGATCAAACTATCGGCAGGCAGGGCCTCGCGCCCCGCTGCCCGAACCTTTTCATCACGATGGCCAGACCGGAAACGGGGCGTGGCAAGGCGAGAACCTGACCTTCTCTCCTTGTGGGAGAAGGTGGATTGGCGTGCAGCACCAAGACGGATGAGGGGTGTTGGAAGCAATGAGAAGCTGGAGAAGAGATAATAGCGCACAATCTGAACGCCTCACTCCGTCCAACACCCCTAATCCGCCCCTTCGGGGCACCTTCTCCCACAAGGGGAGAAGGGAACGCCGGCCTCTTCCCAAATTCCCCGCCGCCCTGTCTACTCCCGCCATGGCCTTCACGCTTCGTCAGCTTCAGTTCTTCGTCGCCGTCGCCGAGCAGGGCACGATCTCACGCGCGGCGCAGAACCTGTCGATCTCGCAGTCGTCGGTCACCGAGGCGATCAAGGAGCTGGAGGGCGATCTCGGCGTCGAGCTGTTCGAGCGCCATCCGCGCGGGCTCAACATCACCCATAAGGGCCACCAGTTCCTGCGCCACGCCACCAAGATCCTGGCCGACGTGTCGGACGCGCGGCGCACCTTCTTCGGCGGGCAGGCGACAGCCACCGGCCAGCTCAAGCTCGGCGTCACCTCGCTGGTCGCCGGCTACGTGCTCTCCGACCTGCTGGCGCGCTACCGTCGTGCTCATCCGGCGGTCGAGATCTCGGCGATCGAGGACAATGGCGACTATCTCGAACACCTTCTGGTCGGCGGCAAGCTCGACCTCGCCGTCATGGTCACCTCCAATCTGCGCGACCGCATGGCGCTGCAATCGGAGATTCTCGAGGTCTCGGCCTACCGGCTGTGGCTGCCGCTCGGCCATCCGCTGGCCTCCGCCGAGATCATCAGCGTCGGCGACATCGCATCGGAGCCACTGATCATGCTGTCGGTCGACGAGATCGAGGAGAACACCGGCAAGCTGCTTTCGGCCATCGGCGCCAAGCCGCATGTCGCCTTCCGCACGCGTTCGGTCGAGGCGGTGCGTTCGCTGGTGGCGACCGGGGCAGGGGTGGCACTGCTGCCCGACCTCGTCTACCGGCCGTGGTCGCTCGAAGGCGACCGCATCGAGTCGCGCGACGTCTCCGGCTCGCTGCCGGTGGTGCAGGTCGGCATGGTGTGGCGGCGCGGCTCGTCGCTGCCGGCGGCAGCGCGCGATTTCATCGGCATCGCCCAGGCGCAGCGGACCGTCCGCCAGAAGCTTTGACGTGCCGGCGCGAAAATCGGGCTCGATCTTCGCAAAGCACGATGCGTAGCTACAAAGTGCCAGAGCGTCCTTTGCGCGTCCGAACGGACGCGCGGCGCTCTGGGTATCGGAAAAACCGATATCACCCTTCTTTCGAATGAATTTGCGAAAGCTGCGCTTTCGCCGCACCTTTCGTTGCAGGGCAACACCGCCGATGAGAGAGCGGTTCCTGCACATGGGAGGATCGTGATGAAGGCATTTCTGAAATCCTGCACGGCAATCGCCTTGGCTTGCAGCTTTTCCGGCCAGGCGGTGGCGCAGGTCAAGGAGATCGGCAAGGCCGAGGGCCAGGTCAACATCATCGCCTGGCCCGGCTACATCGAGCGCGGCGAGACCGACAAGAATTACGACTGGGTCAGTGATTTCGAGAAGGCGTCGGGCTGCAAGGTCAACGTCAAGACCGCCGCCACTTCCGACGAAATGGTCGCGCTGATGAACGAGGGCGGCTTCGACCTCGTCACCGCTTCGGGCGACGCCTCGCTCCGCCTCGTCGCCGGCAAGCGTGTCCAGCCGATCAACACCGACCTCGTCAAGAGCTGGTCGACCGTCGACGAGCGCCTCAAGGATGCGCCGTGGTTCACCGTCGACGGCCAGCATTACGGCGTGCCCTACCAGTGGGGCCCGAACGTCTTGATGTACAACACCGACGTGTTCAAGGAAGCGCCGAAGAGCTGGAGCGTCGTGTTCGAGCCGATGGACCTACCCGACGGCAAGCCCAACAAGGGCCGCGTCCAGGCCTATGACGGCCCGATCCATATTGCGGACGCCGCCAACTACCTGATGGCGCACAAACCCGATCTCGGCATCAAGGATCCCTACGAGCTCAACGAGGACCAGTACAAGGCAGCGCTTGATCTGCTGCGCGTGCAACGCACGCTGGCCGGCCGCTACTGGCACGATGCCATGATCCAGATCGACGACTTCAAGAACGAAGGCGTCGTCGCTTCCGGTTCGTGGCCGTTCCAGGTCAACCTGCTCAAGTCGGAGAAGCAGCCGATCGCCTCGACCATCCCGGAAGAGGGTGCCACGGGCTGGGCCGATACGACGATGATGCATGTCGAAGCCGCCAACCCCAACTGCGCCTATATGTGGCTCGAGCATTCGCTGAACCCCAAGCTGCAGGGCGATCTTGCCTCCTGGTTCGGCTCGAACCCGGCAGTACCAGCCGCCTGCAAGGGCAACGCGCTGCTCACCGACGAGGGTTGCAAGACCAACGGCTTCGAGGACTTCGCCAGGATCAAGTTCTGGAAGACGCCGGTGTCGAAATGCGCCAGCCAGAACGACCAGTGCGTACCCTATTATCGCTGGGTCTCGGACTATATCGGCGTGATCGGCGGCCGCTGAGGCCGGCAACGAACGATGTCCCCTCGCCAGGCCGCGTTGCGGCCAACCCTCTCCCGTGGGGAGAGGGGGCGGAGGGTACCAACCGACCTGAAACGACCGCCTGACGGCGGCGGCAGACAAGCATCGGCGGCCGTGGGTCGGCCGGATGCGCAGCCATGGCCAGGGCATATCGCCCGGGCTTGCATGGCCCAGACATCGAAAGCCTGAGACGATGACCCCAGCAGTCGCCTTTCAAAAGACCTCCCGCCATTTCGGCGCGGTGCGCGCGGTCGATGCTGTCGACCTCGAGATCAAGCCTGGCGAGTTCTTCGCCATGCTGGGACCGTCTGGCTCGGGCAAGACCACTTGCTTGCGTTTGATCGCCGGCTTCGAGCAGCCGACATCGGGCAGTATCTCGATCTTCGGCGAGCGCGCCGAGGGCGTGCCGCCCTACCGGCGCAACGTCAACACGGTGTTCCAGGACTACGCGCTGTTTCCGCATCTCAACGTGCTCGACAACGTCGCCTACGGGTTGATGGTCAGGGGCATAGGAAAGGACGAACGCCACCGCGCCGCCGAGGACGCACTCAAGCTGGTGCAACTGCCGGGCTATGGCAGCCGTAAGCCGGGCCAGCTGTCCGGCGGCCAGCGGCAGCGCGTGGCGCTGGCGCGTGCGCTGGTCAACAAGCCCAAGGTGCTGCTGCTCGACGAGCCGCTCGGCGCGCTCGACCTCAAGCTGCGCGAGAGCATGCAGGAAGAGCTCAAGCAATTGCAAAAGGCGCTCGGCATCACCTTCGTCTTCGTCACGCACGACCAGGGCGAGGCGCTGTCTATGGCCGACCGGGTCGCGGTCTTCAACGACGGCCGCATCATGCAGGTCGGCGCGCCCGAGGACATCTACCAGCGCCCGGCGTCGCGCTTCGTCGCCGATTTCGTCGGCTCGTCCAACGTGCTGCCGCCCGATTTCGTGCAGCGTTATGCCGGCCAGCGCCGCTGGGGCAGCCTCAGGCCGGAACAGATCCGCGTCGGTCGCGACAAGAGCGGCGATGGCGTCGCCGCCCGCGTCCTGTCGCGGCACTATCTGGGTGCGGCCACCAAGCTGGCGCTCGATGCCGATGGCCTCCGGCTGCACGCCACGGTGCCGGCCGGCGCTTCGCTGCCCGACGATGGCGAGCATGTCATGCTCAGCTTCAACCGCGACCAGCTCCACCTGATGGAGGAGCAGGCATGAGCGTCCAGGCTGTCACCGGGGCGACCGACGTGGCTGCCGCGATCCTGCCCAGGCGCGGCGGTTTCGCCGGGTCGTTGTCGGACCTGCTGTGGCGCCGGCCGAGCCTGCTGCTGTTCCTGATGCTGGCGCCGCCGCTGCTCTGGCTCGGCGTCGTCTATATCGGCTCGCTGATCGCGCTCTTGGCGCAGAGCTTCTTTTCGATCGACGAGTTCTCCGGGCTGATCAGCCGAGAGCTGACGCTCAAGACTTATGGCGACCTGTTCCAGGCGGCCAATCTCGACATCATCGTGCGCACGGTAACCATGGCGGCACTGGTCACGCTGGCTTCTGCCGTCGTCGCGTTCCCCATCGCCTATTACGCGGCGCGCTATGCCCGCGGCAAATGGAAGGCGCTGTTCTATCTTGGCGTCATGCTGCCCTTGTGGTCGAGCTACCTGGTCAAGATCTACGCGTGGAAGCTTATCCTCGCCAAGGAAGGCATCCTGACCTGGCTGTTCGCCAAGCTGCACCTGTCCTGGCTGCTCGACAGCTGGCTGTCACTGCCTGTGGTCGGCGGCAACTCGCTGTCGGTCTCGTTCACCGGCACCTTCATCGTCTTCGTCTATGTCTGGCTGCCGTTCATGATCCTGCCGATTCAGGCCGCCCTCGAACGCGTGCCCGGCAACCTTGTCGAGGCCTCGTCCGATCTCGGGGCGTCGCCGGGCCAGACCTTCCGCAACGTGCTGTTCCCGCTGGCGCTACCGGGCATCGTCGCCGGCTCGATCTTCACCTTCTCGCTGACGCTCGGCGACTACATCATTCCGCAGATCATCGGCACGTCCAGGCTGTTCATCGGCCAGGCGGTCTATGCCCAGCAGGGAACCGCCGGAAACATCCCGCTCGCCGCCGCCTTCACCGTGGTGCCCATCGTCATCATGGGTTTCTACCTCTGGGGCGCCAAACGCATGGGAGCCTTCGATGCGCTCTGACCGTTCGCAATCGGCCCCGCGCGGCCTCAAGATCGCGGCTGCCGCAGGTCTCGCCTTCCTGCACCTGCCGATCCTGCTGATCTTCGTCTATGCCTTCACGACGGAGGAGAAGAGCTACCAGTGGCCGCCGCCCGGGCTGACGACGCAATGGTTCGCAGCCACCTGGGCACGGCCCGATGTCTGGCAGGCGCTCGGCCTGTCGGTGCAGGTCGCGGCGATCTCGACGGCGATTGCGCTGGTGCTAGGCACGCTCTGCGCCGCAGCCGTCAGCCAGACAAGGTTCTTCGGCCGCGAGGCGATCTCGCTGTTGGTCATCCTGCCCATCGCGCTGCCCGGCATCATCACCGGCATCGCGCTGCGCTCGGCCTTCAGCCTGGCGGAGATCCCGTTCTCGTTCTGGACGATCGTGCTCGGCCACGCGACCTTCTGCGTGGTGGTCGTCTACAACAACGCGGTGGCGCGGTTCCGCCGCACCTCGGGCTCGCTGATCGAGGCGTCGATGGACCTCGGCGCCGACGGGTTCCAGACCTTCAGGCACGTGATCCTGCCCAATATAGGGACCGCACTTCTGGCAGGCGGCATGCTGGCGTTCGCGCTGTCCTTCGACGAGGTCATCGTCACCACCTTCACCGCCGGGCAGCAGCAGACGCTGCCGATCTGGATGCTCGAGGAACTGGTGCGGCCGCGCCAGCGCCCGGTCACCAATGTCGTCGCCATGGTCGTGGTGCTGGCGACCCTGCTGCCGATCCTCGCCGCCTATTACCTGACCCGCGAAGGCGACCAGATCGCCGGGGCGGGAAAATGACAACAGCGAATAGGGAGTAGCGAATAGCGAATAGGATCTGTTCGATCGCTTGTTTCTACTCGCTATTCGCTACTCCCTATTCGCCCTCCAAAGACACTGATCCAGGGAGAACTTACATGGACACCCAAATGCTGATCGGCTCGAAGTTCGAGCGCGGAACCGAGACGGAAGAAGCGATCCTCAACCCGCGTACCGGCGAGACGATCCTCAGCCTGCCGGAGGCCTCGCCGGCGCAGATCGAGGCGGCAGTCGCGGCGGCACAGAAGGCGTTCGTGACGTGGTCCAAGACCACCCCGGCGCAACGCTCGGGTTATCTGCTCAAGATCGCCGACCGGATCGAGGCCGAGGCGGAAGGCTTTGCCAAGCTTGAAGCGCTCAATTGCGGCAAGCCGATCAATGCCGTGCTCAATGACGAGATTCCGGCCATTGTCGACTGCTACCGCTTCTTTGCCGGTGCGGTGCGCTCGATGCCGGGGCTGGTGGCCGGCGAATACCTGCCCGGCCATACCTCGATGATCCGCCGCGACCCTGTGGGTATCGTCGCCTCGATCGCGCCGTGGAACTATCCGCTGATGATGATGGCGTGGAAGCTGGCACCGGCAATCGCCGGCGGCAACACGGTCGTCTTCAAGCCTTCCGAGCAAACGCCGCTGACGGCGCTGAAGCTGGCGAAAATCCTTGCCGACGTGCTGCCCGAGGGCGTGGTCAATGTCGTGCTTGGCCGCGGCGAAAGCGTCGGCAACACACTGATCAACCATGCTGCCGTCAGCATGATCTCGATCACCGGCGACGTCGCCACCGGCAAGAAGGTGCTGCAGGCGGCGGCCAAGTCGGTCAAGCGCACGCATCTGGAACTCGGCGGCAAGGCGCCGGTGATCGTCTTCGACGATGCCGATATCGACGCCGTGGTCAGCGGCCTGCGTGCCTTCGGCTACTACAATGCCGGCCAGGACTGCACGGCGGCCTGCCGTATCTATGCCGGCAAGAAGGTCTACGATAAGCTCGTCGCCGACCTGTCGTCTGCTGTGTCGACCATCCGCTTCGGCCAGGCCGACGACACCGAAAACGAGATCGGTCCGCTCATCTCCAGGCGCCAGCGCGACCGCGTCGCTTCCTTCGTCGAGCGCGCCTCGGAGCTCAAGCACATCGATATCACCACCGGCGGCAAACCGGGCGAGGGCGGCGGATTCTACTATCAGCCGACCGTGGTCGCCGGCGCGCTGCAGGAAGACGAGATCGTGCGCCGCGAGGTGTTCGGTCCGGTGGTATCGGTGACGCGCTTCTCCGACGTCGACGAGGCGGTCAACTGGGCCAATGACAGCGACTACGGCCTGGCGTCGTCGGTGTGGACCAAGGACATTTCGCGCGGCATGTCGACGGCAGCACGGCTGCAATATGGCTGCACCTGGATCAACACGCACTTCATGCTGACCAACGAGATGCCGCATGGCGGCCTCAAGCAGTCCGGCTACGGCAAGGACATGTCGGTCTATGCGCTGGAGGACTACACTGCCGTGCGCCACGTGATGATCGCGCATGGGTAACTTTTTGACCTCTCCCCATGTGGGAGAGGTCGGATTGCCCCGCAGCCGCGCAGCGGCAAGGTTGGCAATCCGGGTGAGGGGTCGCTCCGGCCAACACCCCTCATCCGACCTCGCTTCGCTCGGCCACCTTCTCCCGCAAGGGGAGAAGATGAGGTCGTCCAACTTGGGAGGAAAAGACATGCACCGCCGTCAGTTTCTCGCATCCGCAGCAGTAGCAGCGCTCCTCGCAGCGGTTCCTTCAGTAGCGCTGGCGCAGGATACGCCGCAGGCCGTGGTCGAAGCCTATCTCGCCGCCTGGAACGCGCATGACTCCGCCAAGGCAGCCGAGCATCTCGCCGACAACGTCACCTACTATGATGCCTCGGTCGGCAAGCCGGTCGAAGGCAAGGAGGCTGCCAAGACCGGCGTCATCGACAATTTCCTCAAGGCCGTGCCCGATGCCGCCTGGCAGATGAAGGGCGCGCCGGTGGTGCAGGATGACCGCGTGTCGTTCGAATGGGAGTTTTCCGGCATCAATAGCGGTGACTGGGCCGACGGCACCAAGGCCACTGGCAAGAAGTTCTCCTTCACCGGTGCCTCGATGTTCTCGGTCAAGGACGGCAAGATCACCAGCCAGAGCGACTATTACGACGCGCTCGGCTTCTACAAGCAACTGGGGCTGATGTAGCCGGTCAGGCGATGCCGTACTGGGTCATCAGCGCCGTGATGCGCTCGGCGGCGAGGTCCGGCTTGTCCAACACATCGGCCTTGTCGGCGAGGCGGAAAATGTCGGCGTAGTGCACGGCACCTCGCGCGGACTGCATGCCCGCAGGCATGGTGAAGTGGCTCTGGTGGCCGTTGAGCCAGGCGAGGAAGACGACGCCGGCCTTGTAGTATTGCGTCGGCGCCTCGAAGATTTTCCGCGACAGCGGCACCGTCGGCTCGATGGTGCCGCGGAAGGTGGCGAGGTCGCCTTTGGCCAGTGCAGCCAAAGCCTTCGATGCCTGCGGCGCGACCGCGTCGAAGATGCCGAGCAAAGCGTGGCTATGCCTCTCGCCATCGCCTTCAATCAGGCCGGCATAGTTGAAATCGTCGCCGGTGAAGCAGATCACGCCTTCGGGCAGGCGGCGGCGCAGCTCGACCTCGCAGGCCTGGTCGAGCAGCGAAATCTTGATGCCTTCGACCTTGTCCTTGTGGTCGCGGATGATGCCCAGCACCGTGTCGAGCGCATCCTCGAAACGCGTGCTGCCCCAATAGCCCGTGAGTTCGGCGTCGAACATGTCGCCCAGCCAGTGCAGCACCACCTTGTCCTTGGCCTGGGTGAGGATGCGGCCATAGACCTTGCGGTAGTCGTCAGGGGAAGTGGCGACATGGGCAAGCGCGCGGCTGGCCATCATGATCGCGCGGCCACCATGCTTTTCGATGAAGTCGAGCTGTTCCTCATAGGCAGCGATCACGTTGTCGAGCGATCGCGCATTGCGCTTGTCGAGCTGGTCGGTGCCGGCGCCGCAGGCGAGGTCGGCGCCTGGAACCGTGCGAGCTTCGGTGAGCGAGCGCCGGATCAACTCCTGCGCACCGGCCCAGTCGAGCCCCATGCCGCGCTGCGAGGTGTCCATCGCCTCGGCGATCCTGAAGCCAAGCGACCAGAGATGATGGCGGAAGGCCATGGTCGCATCCCAGTCGATGGCCGGGCTGTTCCATGGCGTCACATCGGCCCAAGGATCGGACACGACATGGGCAGCCGCATAGGCGATGCGGTTGAAGCTGGGAGCGGTTGAAGGGCGTTCGGTGGGCGTGCCGACAAGGGCGTAAGTCTCGATGGAGCGGTCCGCCCGCGGAAGTTTGACTGCCTTGGCCATGGGTTCCTCCCCTGATCGGCTGAATCTCGTAATTTAGATCGTTCCAAATTTCAAGTTGGAATTTTGGGACCCCGAGCGGTTGTGCGGATCGACTTGCCGGTGATGCGGGGCGTCGAAGCGGTTGAACGCTATTCAAGTGTAGTAAATCGTTTGAAATGTCGAATTGTGTACAATTTTGGCGTTTCTGTGGCCGTGCGCCTGTCGTGCACTCTTTGTGAAAACGGCAGCGTTCGGGTTCTTCAATGCTTGACAGTTTGGAACGTTCCAATTATTGGACTCGGAAATGGGAGCCAAGAACGTTCCCTCGGGAGGATCGGTTTGAAGCAGGCGAAGGTGACAGTTGTCGATGTTGCGCGCGCCGCCGGCGTGTCGAAGTCGACCGTCTCGCTCGTCCTCCAGGGCAGCTCCCTGGTGAACGAGGTGACGCGCGCCAGGGTCGGCGCCGTCATTCGCGAACTCGGCTACGTCTACAACCGCGGTGCCGCCAATCTCAGGCAGTCGAAATCGAAGATCGTCGGCATCGTGGTCAACGACCTGACCAACAGCTTCTTTGCCGAGCTTGCCGTCGGCATGGACATGGTGGTGCAGTCGGCCGGCTACATCCAGTTCATGGCCAACACGTCCGAGAATGCCGACCGCCAGGGCGAGGTGATCGCCTCGATGCGCGAACACGGCATGGCCGGCCTGATCCTGTCGCCGGCACGCGGCACCACTGCCGCCGACCTCCGGCCTCTGGTCGATAGCGGCATTCCGGTGGTGCTTGTGGCGCGCAACGTGCCCGGCCTCAAGGTTTCCTCCGTCGTATCCGACGGGCATGCAGGTGCGATGTCGGCCGTGCGGCATCTGATCGAACTCGGCCACCGCCGCATCGCCTTCCTCGGTGGGTTCAGTGACACGGCTGTCTTCGACGAACGCATGCGCGGGTTCCGCGATGCGCTGCTGGAAGCCGGTCTCGATGCCTCGGACGAATTGGTGATCAGCTCGGCGCCGTCGCGCGCGGGCGGCGTGGCGGCGGTCGAGCGGCTGCTGTCGATGGCCGACCGGCCGACGGCGGCATTGTGCTTCAACGATGCGGTGGCGTTTGGCGCCTGCGACGGGCTGCGCAGCGCCCGCATCGAGCCGGGTGTCGACTTCGGCGTCATCGGCTTCGACGACGTCATCGAGGCAAAGACGGCGGTGCCGGCGCTGACCACCGTTTCGGTCGATCCGCAAGGCATGGGCCGGCGGGCGGCACAGCTCCTGCTCAAGCAGATCAATGCCGGCGATTTCGACGCCGAGGCGCTTGTGGCGACGGTGCGGCTGGTGGTGCGCGAGAGCTGCGGTGCGCCGCAACGGGTTAGGGAGCTTACAGCATGACACGCTGGGGTCTGATCGGGGCGAGCACCATCGCCAAGGAATGGGTCATCGGCGCCATCCGCGCGACCGGCGGCGAGGTCGTCTCGGTGATGAGCACCAACGCCGAACGCGGTCGCGCCTATGCCGAAGCGAATGGTATCGCCAAGTCGGTGACCTCGCTCGACGGCATCGTCGGCGATCCTGGCATCGACGCGGTCTATATCTCGACCACCAACGAACTGCACCTGGAACAGGCAATTGCTGCGGCAAAGGCCGGCAAGCACGTGCTGTGCGAGAAGCCGCTGGCGCTGACGCTCGACGACGCGTTGGCGATGGTGAAGGCCGCGCGCGAGGCCGGCGTGGTGATGGCCACCAACCACCACCTGCGCAATGCGGCGAGCCATCGGGCGATGCGCGATGCGATTGCTGCGGGCCGTATCGGCAAGCCGCTCGCCGCACGCGTTTTCCACGCTGTCTACCTGCCGCCGCACCTGCAGGGCTGGCGCCTCGACAAGCCGCAAGCTGGCGGCGGCGTCATCCTCGATATCACGGTGCACGACACTGATACGCTGCGCTTCGTGCTGAACGACGATCCGGTCGAGGCAATCGCCTTCAGCCAGGCGGGTGGCATGGGGCAGGCGGGGCTGGAAGACGCCGTCATGGGTGTGCTTCGTTTCAAGTCGGGTCTGGTCGCCCAGTTCCATGACGCCTTCACCACCAAGTTCGCCGAGACCGGTTTCGAGGTACACGGCACCGAGGGATCGCTGATCGCGCGCAACGTGATGACGCAGAAGCCGGTCGGCTCGGTCGTGCTGCGCAATGCCGAGGGCGAACACGAGCTCAAGCTGGACCAGCACAATCTCTACGAGGCGGGGCTGCGGGCGTTCCACGACGCTGTCGCCGGCAAGGGCACGCCCTCGGCGACGGGCGAGGACGGCGTGTGGTCGCTGGCGACCGGACTTGCGGTGGTCAAGTCGGCTGCGACCGGCAAGGCGGTCGCCATCGAGGCGGGGCTCTGACCATGGGCAAGCACATCACCCCGGCTCAGGCCGCTGCACTTATTCCGGACGGCGCTGTTGTCTCGGTATCGTCGTCGAGTGGCCTCGGCTGCCCGGACCTGATGCTGAAGGCGATCGGCGAGCGCTTCGAGGCGACGGGGCATCCGCGCGACCTGACCACGCTGCATCCGATCGCCGCCGGCGACATGAGCGGCATCAAGGGCGTCGACCATATCGCCAAGAAGGGCCTGCTGAAGAAGATCATCGGCGGCTCTTACCCCTCGGGGCCGTCGAGTGCCGAACCGCCGCTGATCTGGCAGATGATCGGCAACGAGGAGGTGGCGGCCTACAACGTTCCCTCGGGCATCATGTTCGACATGCACCGCGAAGCGGCGGCCAAGCGGCCGGGCGTGATGACCAAGGTCGGGCTCGACACCTTCGTCGATCCGGAGCGGCAGGGCTGCGCCATGAATGCGCGCGCCGCGGCCGAGCCGCTGGTCAAGAAGGTCAGCTTCGAGGGCGAGGATTGGCTGTTCTTCCCCGCGATCAAGCCGCAAGTCGCCATCATCCGCGCCACGACGGCGGACGAACGCGGCAACCTGACCTACGAGCATGAGGGTGCCTATCTAGGTGGTCTCGACCAGGCGCTTGCTGCCCGCAACAATGGCGGCATCGTCATCGCCCAGGTCAAGCGCATCACCAAGGACGGATCGCTGCGCCCGCATGACGTGCGCGTGCCCGGCATGCTTGTCGACTACATCGTCGTCGACCCCGAGCAGAAGCAGACGACGCAGACGCTCTATGACCCGGCGATCTCGGGCGAGATCATGCGTCCGCTCGACAGTTTTCGCGTGCCCGAGTTCAACATCCAGAAGGTGATTGCGCGCCGCGTGGCGCAGGAGCTGGAGGCCGGCAGCGCCGTCAATCTCGGCTTCGGCATCTCGGCCAACGTGCCGCGCATCCTGCTCGAAGAAGGCCTGCACGGCGAGGTCACCTGGGTGATCGAGCAAGGTGCGGTCGGTGGCGTGCCGCTGCTCGACTTCGCCTTCGGTTGCTCGTCGAACGCCGACGCGTTCATGCCGTCGCCCTATCAGTTCACCTATTTCCAGGGCGCGGGCTTCGATGCCTCGCTCTTGTCCTTCCTCGAGATCGACCGCAGTGGCTCGGTCAACGTCTCCAAGCTCAGCTTCCGGCCGCATGTGACGGCGGGCGCAGGCGGCTTCGTGGACATCACGGCGCGGGCGAAAAAGATCGTCTTTTCCGGCATGTTCAATGCCGGTGCCAAGCTCGATATTGCTGGCGGCAAACTGGTGGTGGAGAAGGAAGGTAAGCTCAAGAAGCTGGTCAACGAAGTCGAGCACGTCACCTTTTCCGGTCGTCGCGCTGTCGAGCAGGGCCAGGACATCACTTACGTCACCGAGCGCTGTGTAATGAAGCTGACGCCCGAGGGCGTCGTGCTGACCGAGATCGCGCCGGGCGTCGATCTGCAGGCGCATATCCTCGATGAGTCGGAGTTCCCGCTGATCGTCTCGGACAAGCTCAAGCAGATGGATTCTTCCCTGTTTGCCGAGGCGCCAATCGGGCTGACCCTGCCGCGCAAGGCCGGACGCAGGCTGGAGGGAGTCCATGGCTGACCAGCGCATCAAGGTGGCGTTCGACGGTCCCGTTGCCGTCATCACGGCGGCCCGGCCCGACAAGCTCAATGCCTTCGACATCGAGATGCTGAAGGCACTGTCGGCTGCCTGCGACGAGGTCGAAGCCAATGCCGATATCCGTGTCGCCGTCCTGACCGGTGAGGGCAAGGCGTTTTCGGCCGGCGGCGACATCAAGGCCTGGGGCGGCATGTCGCCCAACGAGTTCGGCCACGCCTGGGTGCGCTTCGGCCACCGCGTGTTCGAGCGGCTGGCGACTCTGCGCGTTCCATTGATCGCTGCCATCAACGGTCATGCGCTGGGCGGTGGGCTGGAACTGGCGATTGCCGCCGACATCCGCATTGCCGAACGTCACGTGAAGATCGGCTTGCCGGAGACCGGGCTCGGCATGGTGCCGGGATGGTCGGGCACGCAGCGGCTGGTGCGGCGCGCCGGCGCGCAGGTGGTGCGGCGCATGGCGCTGGGCGGCGAGGTTTTTTCCGCCGACGAGGCGGCAGTGCTCGGGCTGGTAGACCATGTGGTCGAGACCGGTGAAGCGGTGGCTGCCGCGCGCGACTATGCGGTGCGTATCGCGGCACGCGGCCCGGCGGCAGTCGAGGTCGCAAAACTGATGATCGCGGCTGCGAACGGCGAAGACAATGGCACCGCCGTCGAGGCGCTGGGCTCGATTCTCGTGGCCAAGACCGGCGACCTCAAGGAGGGGCTCGCGGCCTTCAGCGAGAAACGCGCCGCCAAATTTGCAGGAGAATGGTGATGACGGTCCTGATGCGCCCCAAGCCGCTCGACGGCTTCAAGGTCCGCGAGTTCAAGATGCTGATCGACGGCAAGTGGACCGCCGGCGCCGAAGGCAAGATTCTTGAGCGTTCCAGCCCCGGCCACGGCACCGTTGTTAGCCGCTACGAGGCTGCGACGGCGGTCGACGCGAACCGCGCCATTGCTTCCGCACGGAAAGCTTTCGACGACGGCCATTGGCCGCGCATGACCGGTGCCGAGCGCTCGCGCATCCTGCTGAGGGCCGCCGACATCATTGACGAGCGTGCCGACGAACTGGCCTTCCTCGACTGCATTGAGTCCGGCAAGCCGATCTCGCAGGCCAAGGGCGAACTCGGCGGCGCTGCCGACATCTGGCGCTACGCCGCTGCCCTTGCCCGTGACCTGCATGGCGAAACCTACAACACACTGGGCGACGGCACGCTGGGCGTGGTTCTGCGCGAGGCGATCGGCGTGGTGTCGATCATCACGCCATGGAATTTCCCATTCCTGATCGTCAGCCAGAAGTTGCCCTTCGCGTTGGCGGCCGGCTGTACGGCGGTCGTCAAGCCATCGGAGCTGACGTCGGCTTCGACGCTGGTGCTGGGCGATATCCTGGAGGCCGCCGGCGTACCCGAGGGCGTGGTCAACATCATCGTCGGCACTGGCCCCGAGGCGGGCGCGCCGCTGACCAGCCATCCCGATATCGACATGGTGTCGTTCACCGGCTCGACCGGCATCGGCCGGCTGACCATGGCGAATGCCGCGCAGACGCTGAAGAAGGTGTCGCTGGAACTTGGCGGCAAGAACCCGCAGATCGTGTTCCCCGACGCCAATCTCGACGACTTCATCGATGCGGCCGTTTTCGGCGCCTATTTCAACGCCGGCGAATGCTGCAATGCCGGCTCGCGCCTGATCGTCCATCGCGACATCGTCGACGAGGTGACCAGCCGCGTGGCCGCGCTGTCGGCGAAGGTCAAGGTCGGCGATCCGCTGGACCCTTCGACACAGGTTGGTGCTATCATCACGCCGCAACATCTTGCGAAGATCGTCACTTACGTGAAAAGTGCGAGCGACAATGGCGCTGATGTCGCCATCGGCGGTTCTGCCGCCGATCTCGGCCTCGGCCAGTTCATGGAACCGACGATCCTGTCGTCGGTCGCCCCCGACATGGCGGTGGCGCGCGAGGAGGTGTTCGGACCGGTGCTTTCGGTGCTTGCCTTCGAGACCACTGACGAGGCGATCCGCATCGCCAATTCCATCGACTATGGCCTGTCGGCCGGGGTGTGGAGCCGCGACTTCGACACCTGCCTGACGGTCGGCCGCCGCGTGCGGGCCGGCACCGTCTGGATGAACACCTTCATGGATGGCGCTTCCGAACTGCCCTTCGGCGGCTATCGCCAGTCGGGCATCGGCCGCGAGCTCGGCCGCCATGCGGTGGAGGACTACACCGAGACCAAGACGCTCAACATGCATATCGGACCGCGCACCGGCCACTGGATGCCGAAGGAGGCGCGGACCTGAGGAGAAATTCCCCGAGGCGGGGCCAAGGGGAACTTATGTCACGCAATGATGCGTGAGGAACTTGCAACCCGGGAGGAACTGGAATGCGTAAGTTTTTGATGAGTACGGCAGCTGTGGCGGCCCTGTTTGCCGCGCCGATGCCGATGGCACATGCCGAGGAAAGCGTCGAAGTGCTGCACTGGTGGACTTCGGGCGGCGAGGCTGCGGCACTCGACGTGCTGAAGAAAAACCTCGAGGCCCAGGGCGTGACCTGGAAGGACATGCCGGTTGCCGGCGGCGGCGGCGAAGCGGCGATGACCGCGCTGCGTGCCCGCGTCACTGCAGGCGATCCGCCCACCGCCGTGCAGGCACTCGGCTTCGACATCACCGACTGGGCCAACCAGGGCGTCGTAGGCGATCTCGGCGAAGTGGCCGACAAGGAAGGCTGGGACAAGGTCGTTCCGGCGGCGCTGCAGAACTTCGCCAAGCATGACGGCAAGTGGATCGCAGCACCCGTCAACGTGCACTCGACCAACTGGGTCTGGATCTCCAAGAAAGCGCTCGACGCCGCCGGCGGCAAGGCGCCCGAGACCTGGGACGAGCTGGTCGCGGTGCTCGACAAGATGCAGGCCAACGGCATCACCCCGCTCGGCCATGGCGGCCAGGCCTGGCAGGATGCCACCATCTTCGACGCCGTCGTGCTGTCGCTCGGCACCGATTTCTACAAGTCGTCGATGATCGACCTCGACCCGGCGGCGCTCGGCGGCGACAAGATGGTCGAAGCCTTCGACCGCATGACCAAGCTCAAGGGCTATGTCGACAAGGACTTCTCCGGCCGCGACTGGAATCTTGCCTCGGCGATGGTCATCGAGGGCAAGGCCGGCATGCAGATGATGGGCGACTGGGCCAAGGGCGAGTTCCTGAAGGCTAACCAGAAGCCGGGCACCGACTTCGTCTGCATCCGCTTCCCCGGCACGCAGGGCGCCGTCACCTTCAACTCGGACATGTTCATGATGTTCAAGGTCGGCGACGACAAGAAGAAGGCGCAGCTTCAGATGGCCGCCGACATCGAGGACCCGGCTTTCCAGTCGTCGTTCAACGTGGTCAAGGGTTCGGTGCCGGCACGCACCGACGTGCCTGACACCGCTTTCGACGATTGCGGCAAGAAAGGCATCAAGGATCTGGCGGAAGCCAGCTCCGCCGGCAAGCTGTTCGGCTCCATGGCCCATGGCTACGCCGCACCTGCAGCGGTCAAGAACGCGCTCTATGACGTCGTCACTCGCCACTTCAACGGCGAGCTTGACTCCAAGGCTGCCGCCAAGGCGCTGGCCGAAGCGGTTGCCGCTGCAAAAGGCTGATCGCCTGCTTTCGTGCCCCGGCTTCGGCCGGGGCACATCCTGACCTGACAACCCAGAGGCTGGACCCATGGCCGATCTCACCACGACCGCACCCCGCGCGGTAACGAACCCGCGCGCGACGTTGCAGGACCTGCTGCCGAAGATCGTGCTGGCGCCGAGCTTCGCGTTGATCCTGATCTTCGTCTACGGTTTCATTGTCTTCACGGGCTTCCTGTCGTTTTCCGGCTCGAAGCTTTTGCCCGATTTTTCGACCTGGGTCGGCCTGAACAACTATGTCAGGCTGTTCAACCATCCCAACTGGATCACGGCGCTGAAGAACCTCGCGATCTTCTCGGTGCTGTACATCGTCGTCTGCAGCTTCATCGGCCTCGCGCTGGCGATCTTCCTCGACCAGAAGATCCGGGGCGAGGGCTTCCTGCGGCCGATCTATCTCTACCCGATGGCGTTGTCCTTCATCGTCACCGGCGTCGCCTGGAAGTGGTTCCTCGATCCCGGCATCGGCCTTGAGCACGTGATGCAGTCATGGGGCTGGGAGAGCTTCTCGTTCCGCTGGATCAAGGAAGGCCAGATGGCGATCTACACCATCGTCATCGCTGCGGTCTGGCAGTCGTCCGGCTTCGTCATGGCAATGTTCCTCGCCGGCCTGCGCGGCGTCGACAACGAGATCATCAAGGCGGCCCAGATCGACGGCGCCTCGACGCTGACGATCTATCGCCGAATCATCATTCCACTGATGCGGCCGGTGTTCCTGTCGGCCTTTGTCGTGCTCGCCCACCTTGCCATCAAGTCTTACGACCTTGTGGTGGCGATGACCGACGGCGGGCCAGGCACCGCGACGTGGACGCCTGCGCTGTTCATGCAGAAGTTCACCTTCGGCCGCAACGAAATGGGCATGGGCGCGGCATCCGCGATCATCATGATGATGATGATCTTCGCCATTATCGTGCCTTATCTGTACTCCGAGCTCGGGGGGAAGAAGAAATGAGCGCCGCTTCCCAGGACGTCGCCACGCGCAACAGCATTTTCGTCCGCGCCATCATCTATGTCGTGCTGATCCTTTTTGCGATCTACTACCTCTTGCCGCTCTACGTCATGGTGGTGAACTCGCTGAAGCCGCTGGACGAAATCCGCCAGGGCAACATGCTGGCGCTGCCCAAGCAATGGACCATCGCGCCATGGCTGTCGGCCTGGTCGACCGCGCAGATTGGCGTTCAGCCGGTTGGACTGAAGCCCTACTTCATCAATTCTGTGCTGATGGTCGTGCCGGCGGTTGCGCTCTCGACCATCCTCGGCGCGCTCAACGGCTATGTGCTGACCAAGTGGCGCTTCAAGGGCGACAACATCGTCTTCGGCCTGATGCTGCTAGCCTGCTTCATCCCGTTCCAGATCGTGCTGATCCCCTCGGCCCGCATCCTCGGCCTGACAGGCCTTGCCGGCACCATCACCGGGCTGGTGCTGATCCACGCCATCTATGGCCTCGGCTTCACCACGCTGTTCTTCCGCAACTACTACGAGGCGTTCCCGACCGAGCTGGTCAGGGCGGCACAGATCGACGGCGCCAGCTTCTTCCAGATATTCCGGCGCATCCTTTTGCCGTCGTCGGGTCCGATCATCGTCGTCACCGTCATCTGGCAGTTCACCAACATCTGGAACGACTTCCTGTTCGGCTCGTCGTTCTCGGGCTTCAATTCCATCCCGCTGACAGTGGCGCTGAACAATCTGGTCAACTCGTCGACCGGCGTGAAGGAATACAACGTGCATTTCGCCGGCGCGATCCTCGCCGCCCTGCCCACCCTCATCGTCTACATCGTCTCCGGACGCTACTTCGTGCGCGGCCTGATGGCCGGCGCGGTCAAGGGGTAAGCCCATGTCGTTTCTCAAGATCAGCAATCTCTACAAGAACTACGGCCAGGTAGAGATCCTCAAGGACATCAATATCGAGATCGACAAGGGCGGTTTCCTGGTGCTGGTCGGGCCGTCAGGCTGCGGCAAGTCCACGCTGCTCAACACCATCGCCGGGCTCGAGCCGATTACCTCGGGCGAGATCGCGATCAACGGCAAGTCGGTGGCCGGTCTGCATCCGTCCAAGCGCGACATCGCCATGGTGTTCCAGTCCTATGCGCTCTACCCGAACATGACGGTGGCGGGGAACATCGCGTTCGGCATGGAAATCCGCGGCGTGCCCAAGGACGAGCGCGACAAGGCGATCAAGCAGGTGTCCGACATCCTGCAGATCGGCCACCTGCTCGACCGCAAGCCGAGCCAGCTTTCCGGCGGCCAGCGCCAGCGTGTGGCCATGGGCCGGGCGCTGGTGCGCGATCCGCAGGTGTTCCTGTTCGACGAACCGCTGTCGAACCTCGACGCCAAGCTGCGCGTCGACATGCGCACCGAGATCAAGCGCCTGCACCAGCGCATGAAGACGACCATCGTCTATGTCACCCACGACCAGATCGAGGCGATGACGCTTGCCTCCAAGATCGCGGTGCTGAAGGACGGTATCCTGCAGCAGTTCGGCACGCCGGCCGAAATCTACAACAGCCCGGCCAACATGTTCGTCGCCGACTTCATGGGCTCGCCGGCGATGAATCTGCTCAATTGCCGTCTCGAAGGTGGGGCGGGCAGCAGCCTTAGCGTCATCCTTGATCGCCCTGGCGACCAGCCGCTAGCGCTGCCGATCAAGCTCGCCAATGGCGCACTCGGTGCCTACGCGGGCAAGGAGATCATCTTCGGTGTGCGCCCGGAAGCGCTGACCGATCCCGACGGCGCCGACCGCAACGCCAAGTCGATCGCCGAGGGCGAATGCCTGATCGAGGTGGTCGAGCCGGCAGGCTCCGACACCTTTGCCGTCACCAAGCTCGGCGGCAAGGAAGTGGTGGCGCGGCTGCGTGCAGACGCGGCCATCCATGCCGGCCAGAAGACCAAGCTCGCCTTCAATCTCGACAAGGCGGTGTTCTTCGACCCCAAGAGCCAGCTGCGCATCGCCTGACATGTCCGGACAGCCTGACATCGTCATCATCGGTTCGGGGGTCGGAGGGGCCACGGTCGCCGCCGGCCTCGCCGCGACCGGGGCCGAAATCCTGATACTCGAAGCCGGCGGCCATATCGAGGACCGGCCGGAGAACCGCGACCAGCGCGCCATCTTCCAGCGCGGGCACTTCCGGCCGGACGAGACCTGGTACGAGGCCGACGGCACCGGCTTCAACCCTGGCAACTACTACAATGTCGGCGGCAATTCGAAATTCTACGGTGCCGTGCTGACGCGCTACCGACGCGAGGACTTCGCCGAGATGCAGCATCTCGACGGTGTGTCGCCGGCATGGCCGATTGCCTATGAGGAGCTGGAGCCATGGTACGGCCTGGCGGAAGAACTCTACCAGGTGCGCGGCGCACTGGGCGAAGACCCGACCGAGCCGGTGCATTCGAAGCCCTATGGGCTGAAGCCGGTCGCTGACGAGCCGGCGATCTCGAAGGTGCGGATGCGCCTCAAGGCGAAGGGCGTGCACCCTTTTTCGCTGCCGCTGGGCGTCGACATCGAGCGCTGGCTGGCCAAGGGCAAGACGCCGTGGGACGCGCATCCCAACAGTTTTGACGGCAAGATGGACGCCGAGACGACGGCGCTGGCGGCGGCGCTGAAGCATGACAACGTCAAGCTTCAGACCGGTTCGCGGGTGACGCGGCTGGAGAGCGGCCCGGACGGCCGGATCGTCGCGGTTCACTATGTCAGCAACGGCGAGACGGCGGTGCTGAAGCCCAAGCTGGTGATCCTCTCGGCGGGTGCGGTGCAGTCGGCGGTGCTGCTGCTGCGCTCGGCCAACGACAGCAATCCGACCGGGCTCGCCAACCGCTCCGACCAGGTCGGCCGCAACTTCATGAACCACAACTCGACGGCGGTGATCGCCATGAGTCCGTGGTTCCGCAACGACTCGGTCTACCAGAAGACCTTCGGCTTCAACGACTTCTATCTCTCCGACGGCGAGGGCGGGCCGCCGCTCGGTAATGTGCAACTGTTGGGGCGCATCTCGGGAACGATCCTGAAGGGGGCGATGCCTTCGGTGCCGGAGTGGCTGCTCAACCGGGTGACCGCGCATTCGATCGATTTCTACGCGATGAGCGAGGACCTGCCGTCGCCCGAAAGCCGCATCATGGTCGATGGCGACCGCATCGTGCTGAAATGGGTGCGCAGCAACTGGGAGGCGCATGAGCGGCTGGTGGCCAAGCTCAAGCAGGTGCTGCGCAGTGCCGGATTTCCAATCGTGGTCTCTCGCGCTTTCGACAAGCGCACGCCGTCGCACCAGTGCGGCACGGTACGCATCGGCAACGACCCCGCGCAGGCGCCGCTCGACGTCTTCTGCCGTGCCTTCGATCATCCGAACCTGTTTGTCGTCGACGCCGGCTTCCTGCCGACCTCGGCGGCGGTCAATCCGGCGCTGACGATCGCGGCCCAGGCGCTGCGCGTCGCCGACCATATTGCCAGGAAGGATCTCGCGGCATGAGTATCCAGGCGAAACCCGTGGCGCTGGTGACCGGCGCGCGCCGCGGCATCGGGCTTGCGGCTGCCAAGGCATTGGCCGAAGCGGGCTTCGATCTTGCCATCACCGACCGAGAAATGGATCAGGCTGCGGTGGAGGCCGTATCCGGCCTTGAAAAGCACGGCGCCAAGGTCCTGTTCGTCGTCTCCGACCTCGCTGCGATCGACGGCCATGCAGCGACGGTCGAAAAGATCGCCGATCACTTCGGGCGGCTCGACTGCCTGGTCAACAATGCCGGCATCGCGTCCAAGATGCGCGGCGATTTCCTCGAGCTTTCGCCCGAGAATTTCGATGCCATCATGTCGGTCAACCTGCGCGGCACGGTATTCTTCACGCAAGCCGTGCTGCGCGCGATGCTGGCCATGTCGCAGCCGAGCCAGAGGCGCTCGATCATCAACATCACCTCGATCTCGGCCGAGATGACCTCGCCGGAGCGGCTCGACTACTGCATGTCGAAAGCCGGGCTCGCGGCTTTCACGCAAGGGCTGACGCTCCGGCTGGCGAGCTCCGGCATCGACGTATTCGAGATCCGTCCCGGCATCATCCGCTCCGACATGACGGCCAAGGTCCAGGAAAAATACGACCGGCTGATCGGCGACGGGCTTGTGCCGATCAAACGCTGGGGCGAGCCGGACGATATCGGCCGCATCGCGGCAGCCCTTGCCAGCGGCAGTTTCGGCTTCGCCACGGGCACCATCATCAAGGCCGACGGTGCATTGTCCGTCGCGCGTCTCTGAGAGTTTTCGGCATGAGCTACGACTACATCATCACCGGTGCCGGTCCTGCCGGCTGCGTGCTCGCCAACCGGCTGAGCGAGGACCCTGACGTGCGCGTGCTGCTGCTGGAAGCCGGCGGCGGCGACTGGAACCCGCTGTTCCACATGCCGGCAGGCTTTGCCAAGATGACCAAGGGCGTGGCGAGCTGGGGCTGGGAGACAGTGCCGCAGAAGCACATGAAGAACCGCGTGCTGCGCTATACACAGGCCAAGGTGATCGGCGGCGGCTCCAGCATCAACGCCCAACTCTACACGCGCGGCAACGCCGTCGACTACGATCTCTGGGCGAGCGAGGACGGCTGCACCGGCTGGGACTATCGCTCGGTGCTGCCCTATTTCAAGCGCTGCGAGGACAACCAGCGCTTTGCCGACGACTACCATTCCTATGGCGGGCCGCTGGGCGTGTCGATGCCGTCGGCGGCGCTGCCGATCTGCGACGCCTATATCCGCGCCGGGCAGGAATTGGGCCTTCCCTACAACCACGACTTCAACGGCCGCCAGCAAGCCGGCGTCGGCTTCTACCAGCTGACCCAGCGCAACAAGCGCCGCTCTTCGGCCTCCATGGCCTATCTTGCGCCGATCAAGGATCGGCGCAACCTGACCGTTCGGATGGGTGCCCAGGTCAGCCGCATCGTGGTGGAGAAGGGCAGGGCGGTTGGCGTCGAGATCGCCAACGGCAGCAGCACCGAAATCATCCGCGCCGAGCGCGAGGTCCTGGTGTCCTCGGGCGCCATCGGCTCGCCCAAACTGCTTCTGCAGTCGGGCATCGGCCCGGCCGATCATTTGAAGAGCGTCGGCGTGCCGGTCATGCACGACCTCAAGGGCGTCGGCGAGAACATGCAGGATCACCTAGACCTGTTCGTGATCTCCGAATGCACCGGCGATCACACCTACGACAACGTCGCCAAGCTGCACCGCACGCTGTGGGCCGGGCTGCAATATGTGCTGTTCCGTACCGGGCCGGTGACATCGAGCCTCTTCGAGACGGGCGGGTTCTGGTATGCCGATCCCGATGCGCGCTCGCCCGATATCCAGTTCCACCTTGGGCTCGGCTCGGGCATCGAGGCGGGCGTGGCGCGCCTCAAGAATGCAGGGGTGACGCTGAATTCGGCCTATCTGCATCCGCGCTCGCGCGGAACGGTACGCCTTGCCTCGAACGATCCGGCGGCCGCTCCCCTGATCGACCCGAACTACTGGGCCGATCCGCACGACCGCAAGATGTCGATCGAAGGCCTCAGGGTCGCGCGCGAGATCATGCAGCAGGCAGCGCTCAAGCCGTTCGTGCTGGCCGAGCGGCTGCCGGGGCCGGACATCGTGACCGAGGAACAGTTGTTTGACTATGGCTGCGCCAATGCCAAGACCGATCATCACCCTGTCGGCACCTGCAAGATGGGCACCGATGACATGGCCGTCGTCGACCTCGAGCTCAAGGTGCGGGGCATCGAGGGCCTTCGCGTCTGCGACAGCTCGGTGATGCCGCGCGTGCCGTCCTGCAACACCAACGGGCCGACGATCATGGTGGGTGAGAAGGGTGCGGACATCATCCGCAACCGCGAGCCCTTGCCGGCCGCGATCTTCACCCACGAGCGCAACGATGCGCGGCCGCGGGCGCGGGCCGAGGTGAGATAGCCGGCTCCACGGCGCACGATGAGTACCGGACCGCTGCGCTACCTGGAAGCGCGGACGCGGCAAGGGCCGGCGGGCAACAATTGCGCCTGTTTGCCTATCGACATATTGACATAAAGATGTCTTTATGTGACCTGACGGCTTTGTCGCCGAAAGGACGTAAAATGTCGCAAAACGCCTCCTCCCTCGACGCCCTGTTTGGGGCCGTGTCCGCCAGGCCGGACGGTTCGGAGGTGATGGCCGCGCTCAAGGCTGCGGCGCGCGAACGAATTCTCGTCCTTGATGGCGCGATGGGCACCCAGATCCAGGGATTGGGCTTCGATGAGGACCATTTCCGCGGCGACAAGTTCACCGGCTGCGCCTGCCACCAGCAGGGCAACAACGACCTTTTGATCCTGACCCAGCCCAAGGCGATCGAGGAAATCCACTACAAATACGCCAAGGCCGGCGCCGACATCATCGAGACCAACACGTTTTCGTCGACCTCGATCGCCCAGGCCGACTACGGCATGGAAGACATGGTCTACGAGCTCAACCGCGACGGCGCGCGGCTGGTGCGTCGTGCCGCGATCCGCGCCCAACAGGAGGATGGCAAGCGCCGCTTCGTCGCCGGCGCGCTCGGGCCGACCAACCGCACCGCCTCGATTTCACCCGACGTCAACAATCCCGGTTATCGCGCCGTCAGCTTCGACGACCTGCGCATCGCCTATGGCGAGCAGCTGCGCGGCCTGATCGACGGCGGTTCCGACATCATCCTGATCGAGACGATCTTCGACACGCTGAACGCCAAGGCGGCGATCTTTGCCTGCGAAGAGATCTTCATCGAAAAGGGCGTGCGCCTGCCGGTGATGATCTCCGGTACGATCACCGACCTGTCCGGCCGCACGCTTTCGGGCCAGACGCCGACCGCCTTCTGGAACTCGATCCGCCACGCCAACCCCTTCACCGTCGGCCTCAACTGTGCGCTTGGCGCCAATGCCATGCGGCCGCATCTCTCCGAATTGTCCGACGTCGCCGAGACTTTCATCTGCGCCTATCCCAATGCCGGCCTGCCCAATGCCTTCGGCCAGTATGACGAGAGCCCGGAATTCATGGCCGCCCAGGTCGAGGAATTCGCGCGCGAGGGCCTGATCAACGTCGCCGGCGGCTGCTGCGGTTCGACGCCGGAGCATATCCGGGCCATCGCCGAAGCCGTAGCCAAGCATCCGCCGCGCCAGATACCGGAACTGAAGCCGCAGATGCGGCTGTCGGGCCTCGAGCCGTTCACGCTCACCGACGAGATCCCGTTCGTCAATGTCGGCGAGCGCACCAACGTCACCGGCTCGGCCAAGTTCCGCAAGCTGATCACGGCGGGAGACTATGCGGCCGCCCTCGAGGTAGCGCGCGACCAGGTCGCCAATGGCGCCCAGATCATCGACATCAACATGGACGAGGGCCTGATCGATTCGAAGAAGGCGATGGTCGAGTATCTCAACCTGATCGCCGCCGAGCCCGACATCGCGCGCGTGCCGGTGATGATCGACAGCTCCAAATGGGAGATCATCGAGGCCGGCCTGAAATGCGTGCAGGGCAAGGCGATCGTCAACTCGATCTCGATGAAGGAGGGCGAGGAAGCCTTCCTGCATCATGCCCGGCTCTGCCACGCTTATGGTGCTGCCGTTGTCGTCATGGCCTTCGACGAGCGGGGCCAGGCCGACACCAAGGCGCGCAAGGTCGAGATCTGCACCCGCGCCTACAAGCTGCTCACCGAGCAGGCTGGCTTCGCGCCTGAAGACATCATCTTCGATCCCAACATCTTTGCGGTCGCCACTGGCATCGAGGAGCACGACAATTATGGCGTCGACTTCATCGAGGCGACGCGAGAGATCACCCGCACCCTGCCGCACGTCCACATCTCGGGCGGCGTGTCCAACCTGTCCTTCTCGTTCCGCGGCAACGAGCCGGTGCGCGAGGCGATGCATGCCGTGTTCCTCTACCACGCCATCCAGGCGGGCATGGACATGGGCATCGTCAATGCCGGGCAGCTGGCGGTCTATGAATCGATCGATCCGGAGCTGCGCGAAGCCTGCGAGGACGTCGTTCTCAACCGCCTGCCCAAGGCCGGCGGCACCGCGACCGAACGCCTTCTCGAGCTGGCCGAGCGCTACAAGGGCACGGCCGGCAAGGAAGCCAAGGAGCGCGATCTCGCCTGGCGCGACTGGCCGGTCGAGCAGCGCATCAGCCACGCGCTGGTCAACGGCATCACTGAGTTCATCGACGCCGACACCGACGAGGCGCGGCTGAAGGCGGAACGTCCGCTGCATGTCATCGAAGGGCCGCTGATGGCCGGCATGAACGTCGTCGGCGACCTGTTCGGCGCCGGCAAGATGTTCCTGCCGCAGGTGGTGAAATCCGCCCGCGTCATGAAGCAGGCGGTTGCCGGCCTCCTGCCGCACATGGAGGCGGAGAAGGCTGCCAACGCCGCCAAGGGCATCGACAATGGCGAGCGCCAGACCGCCGGCAAGATATTGATGGCGACGGTCAAGGGCGACGTCCACGACATCGGCAAGAACATCGTCGGCGTGGTGCTCGCATGCAACAACTACGAGATCATCGATCTCGGCGTCATGGTGCCGGCAACCAAGATCCTGCAGACCGCGCGGGAGCAGAATGTCGACATCATCGGCCTGTCCGGCCTGATCACGCCGTCGCTCGACGAGATGGCCCATGTCGCGGCCGAAATGGAGCGCGAGGGTTTTGACATCCCGCTGCTGATCGGCGGTGCCACCACCAGCCGCGTCCATACGGCGGTGAAGATCCACCCGCGCTATGAGCGCGGCCAGGCCGTCTATGTCACCGACGCCAGCCGCGCGGTCGGCGTGGTGTCCAACCTGTTGTCGGCCGAGGCGAAGCAGGGCTACGTCGAAACCGTGCAGGCGGAATACAAGAAGGTCGCCGATGCGCACGCCCGCTCGGAGGCCGACAAGCAGCGGCTGCCGCTGGCAAAGGCCCGCGCCAATGCGCACAAGGCCGACTGGACCGGCTACACGCCGCCGAAGCCGAGCTTCTTCGGCACGAAGGTGTTCGAAAACTGGGATCTCGCCGAGCTCGCCCGCTACATCGACTGGACGCCGTTTTTTCAGACCTGGGAGCTCAAGGGCCGCTACCCCAAGATCCTTGAGGACGAGAACCAGGGTGCGGCTGCGCGCCAGCTGTTCGAAGACGCCCAGGCGATGCTGAAGAAGATCATCGACGAGAAGTGGTTCGCGCCGAAGGCGGTGATCGGCTTCTGGCCGGCCAATACCATAGGCGACGACATCAGGCTGTTCGCCGACGACAGCCGCACAAAGGAACTGGCGAGCTTCTTCACCCTGCGCCAGCAACTGACCAAGCGCGACGGCAGGCCGAATGTCGCGCTGTCGGACTTCGTAGCCCCTCTCGACAGCGGCAAGGCCGACTATGTCGGCGGCTTCGTGGTGACCGCCGGCATCGAGGAAGTGGCGATCGCCGAGCGCTTCGAGCGCGCCAATGACGACTATTCCTCGATCATGGTCAAGGCGCTGGCCGACCGCTTCGCCGAGGCTTTCGCCGAGCGCATGCACGAGTGCGTCCGCAAGGAGTTCTGGGGGTATGCGACGGACGAAAGCCTGTCGGGCGACGAGCTGATCGGCGAGGCCTATCACGGCATCCGCCCGGCGCCCGGCTATCCGGCGCAGCCCGACCACACCGAAAAGACAACCTTGTTCCGTCTACTCGACGCCGAGAACAATGCCGGCGTGACTTTGACGGAGAGCATGGCGATGTGGCCGGGCTCGTCGGTCTCGGGCCTCTATCTCTCGCATCCGGAAAGCTATTATTTCGGTGTCGCCAAGGTCGAGCGCGACCAGGTCGAAGACTATGCCAAGCGCAAGGGCATGTCGGTTGCAGAGACGGAGCGCTGGCTGGCACCGATCCTCAACTATGTGCCTGCCGCCTTCGCCGAGGCGGCGGAATAGTCGGAGCAGCTTTAGGCGCTTGACTTGTCGATGCGCGCCTATAGCTTGCCGCGTGGTTATGGTTCTCCCGCCTCTCAGCGGGAGCTAAGAGGGAATTCGGTAGAAGCCGAAGCTGCCCCGCAACTGTGAGCGGTCAGGGCATGGTCCCGAAAAGTGGTTTCCGCTTTTCGGAAACGATCATGCCCAATGGTGAATAGCCACATTGCCCACCACGTCACTGGCATGAAGCCGGGAAGACGGGCGATGAAGCAACGACCCGCGAGCCAGGAGACCTGCCTGACCAAGTGAGGTTCCGTGGGCGGGGTGTACCACAGGAGCGCGGGTTGAAACGGTAGCCATCCGGCACCGGCTTTGGCCTGCGTTGCCGCAATCCCGCTACGGCTGGTCAGGGATTGCAGGTGTCGAACTCAAGCGAAAACAACTCCGCGCCGCAAAGGCATGTGCTGCTGGTCGCCAAGTCGGCCTTTGCCGCTGCGCCCTACAGGCAGATGCAGCGCCTTGCCGAGCTTGCGGCCACGCTGCCAGGTGTCGCCGGCGCCAGCTTCGGCTTCACCGAGCAGGGCACGCCGTCGCTGCGAGAGGCGCTCGGAGCCCTGCGTGAGGCCGGCGCCACCGACATTCTCATCCTGCCGCTGATGCTGCCGATCGAGCCGAGCTTCACCGCCTGGCTCAACAAGTCGCTGCGTCGATGGCAGGCCGAGGATGGCGCGCCATGGGCCAATATCCGTATCGCCCAGGGCCTCGCCGAAAGCCCGCTCTTGGCAGCCCTCATGGCCGGGCTTGTCGAAACCGCAGAAGTGGCTGCTCCCGTTCCGCCTGCCGAAAAGCTGGTGCCGGAGGGGTCGCTGATCCCGGCACAGAAACGTCGCGTGCTGGTCTGCCAGGGCGGCCCGTGCAACGCCGCCGGCGCCGATCTCATCTGGGGTCACCTGCGCAACCAGCAGGACCGCCAGAAGCTGCGCGTCAGCGGCGACGGCACCATGAGCTGCAAGTCGACCTGCCTCGGCCCTTGCAACCTCGCCCCCGTCATCCAGATCTTTCCCGAGGGGACCTATTATGGCGGCGTCACCGAGGCCGCCATCGACCGCATCGTTGCCGAGCACCTGCTCGGCGGCCGTGTGGTCGATGAGTTTGCCTACGAGCCAACCGGTCGCAAGCAGACGCTGCGCGCTGCCGCTCCTGTCAAACCCTCGCTGGCCAAATCCTAGCGGGACGTTCGTCAGGCCATTTCGTGCGTGGCGCGGCCCAAGCCGTGGCGCGCCTGCCGCGTCTCGCGCGGAAGCTCGCCGAATTCATGCCGGTATTCGGCGGCGAAGCGGCCGAAGTGGGTGAAGCCCCATTTCAGCGCGACATCGGTGACGGTGGCTTCGCTCGCCACCAGGTCGAAGCGGGCGCGGCGCATGCGTTCGCGCGTCAGCGCGCGCAGCGGCGAGATGCCAAAGGCATTCCTGTAGGCAAGTTGCAGCGTCCGGGGCGCGACACCGGCGGCGCCGGCGATCTCGTGCAGCCCGATGGGCAAGGCGGCATGGGCGCGGATGAACTCCTCGGCGCGCTTGAGATGGCGAGGTGCCGCACCTTGCCTCCGGTCGTCGAAGAACAGGCTCATGTTGCTGGGCTGGTTGCGCAGGAACAGTTCCAGGAGGTGCTGCTCGTACAGAACGTTCTGGATGCCCGATCCCGCTGAAGCCGTCTTCCTCTCCGCGGCCTGGAACAGTGAGTTGGCGAGGCGCCGCCACGCCTGCATCTCGGGCCTCGAAAAATCCACCAGAGGATCGAAGATCAGCGGCGCCGGTATGTCACGGTCGAGCAGGCGCATGGCAAAGGCATGCAGCGGCGCCTTGCGCACCTGGATGAGCAGTTGCGCGCAGCCCTGCCACCACTTCATCCTCGTCGCCAGGTCGGCGTTGAGCACGGAGGCGATGCTGCGGTTTGTGATGAACTCGCGCGTGCCGTTGCGGACGGTCGCCGTGCCCGAAACCGGCATCTGGATCAGATAGAAGTCGCCAAGTTCGCCGGGGTCGATCAGCACGTCGGCGCCATAGCTGATGTAATTCAGCGAGATCATCTCGCCGGGGGCATGATTGTGCGTGACGCGAAAAGGTTTTCGATCACCGATGATGTCCAGTCGGTGATTGCAGAACTTCTGGGCGACCCGCTCCCTGGCGCAGTCGAGATCGTTCGACTGAAACAAGACATGATCGGAAAGCGGTACCCTTCGAACGGACGCCTCTTCCATCAGCATCCGGCCAGACTAGCACCGATCATCCGGCTGCCAACGAAAATGAACGGCAATGCATCCACCCTGCTGCATTTTTGCGTTTTCTGGATAGTCGCCGCGCATTCCGGCTAGTTCATTGACGATGTCTGCAGCACTCTTCGGGGTGGAACAAATGAAAGGGCCGCCATGGGCAGGTCCTTCGAACAGAGGGAGCTTATGATGAGCAAGGAACTCGCCAAGGGCATTACGCGCAAGGGCGACGGCTATGCCGGCAAGACCTGGAATATCCTTGGACAGGTCTATTTTCCGAAGGCGGTTTGCGATGCCACCTTCGCCTTCGAGACCAACAGCGAGCCGGGCCAGTTCGTGCCCGTGCACGTCCATCCGACTCAGGAAGAGTTCATCCTCGTGCAGGAAGGCGAACTCGATCTCAAGCTCGACGGCGAGTGGGTCAAGGCCAAGGCAGGCGACCTGGTGCGCATGCCCAGAGGCATCCCGCACGGCTACTTCAACAAGTCGGACAAGCCGACCAAGGCACTGTTCTGGGTGTCGCCGGCGGGCATGCTGGAAGAGCTGTTCAACAAGCTCGACAATCTCGCCGACCCGGCCGAGGTGGTGAAGGTCTCGGCCCAGCACGAGGTCAACTTCCTGCCGCCGGAAGCCAACGACTAAGCCACCGGATCACACGCCGCCGACCGTCCTGGCGCACGCGACATCCGTCGCGTGCGAGGGCGAGCCTGCGTCCTGGCTGACAAGGAAAAGCAAATGGTCGACAAGAAGAAGGTCTGCGTCATCGGCGCGGGCGTGAGCGGGCTCGCGGCTGCTCATGCCTTCATGCAACGCGGTCACGAGGTGCACATCGTCGAGCGCGGCAATGATCTGGGCGGAGTCTGGGAGCCGTCGCGCTCCTATCCCGAGGTGCAGACGCAAAGCCCGAAGGATCTCTATCGCTACACCTCGATGCCGATGCCGGACGACTATCCGGAATGGCCCAAGGGCACGCAGGTCCACGCCTATCTCAGGACCTATGCCGAGCGGAACGGGCTGGTGCCGCTCATCCGCTACGGCACCAAGGTCGTTTCCATGCAGCGGCGGCAAGGGGCCAAAGGCTGGAGCGTCGAGCTTGCTAGCGACGGCAACGCGGTCAGCGAGGATTTTGACTTCGTTGCGGTCTGCACCGGAAACTTCAGCGAAAAGCGCGAGCTTGTGCATCCGGGCCAGGATGATTTTACCGCAGTCGGCGGCCAGGTGCTTCATTCCTCGGAATACACCGATTCCGCAACCGTGAAGGGCAAGCGCGTCGTCGTGCTCGGCTTCTCGAAATCGGCCACCGACATCGCCGTCAATGCGGTCAATTCAGGCGCTGCCGACGTCAGCATCGTCTATCTCGAGCCGGTCTGGCGCATACCGTACTTCATTGGCGGGCTGATCAATTTCAAGCGCATCCTCTATGTCCGCGCCCAGGAGGTGATGTTCCCGAACTGGGACCAGCCGCTGCTGGCGCGGCTCGCGCACACTGTCGCCAAGCCGTTCGTCTGGGCCAACTGGCGGGCGCTGGAAAGCCTGCTCTCGATCCAGCTCAAGTTGAAGAAGACAGGGCTCAGGCCGACGAAGCCGATCGAAACCACGATCAACTGTTCGGTCCCGATCGTCACGCCGGGTTTCTTCGACATGGTGGCGGACGGACGCATCAAGGCGATCCAGGGCACCATCTCCGGCTACGAGCAGGGTACGGTGATTCTGTCGGGGGGCGAGCGGGTGGCGGCCGACATGGCTATCCTCGCGGTCGGCTGGAAATCCGGCGTGCCTTTCCTGCCGCAGGAATACCAGCGCAAGCTGGTCGAGCCGGACGGGCAGTACAGGCTCTACCGGGTCATCGCCAATCCCGACCTGCCCGACATGGGCTTCGTCGGTTTCAATTCGTCATTCTGCACGGTGCTGAGCGCTGAGCTGGCCGGTAACTGGCTGGTGCGCTACGCCGACGGCATGCTGGGCCGCCAGCCTTCGAGACAGGAAATGAACGACAACATCGACATGATGCTGCACTGGAAGCGCAACGAGCGCCCGGCGGCGGGCGTCTATGGCGGCCTGTGCGTGGCGCCGTATCATTTCAAGCATTTCGACGAGTTGCTGGCCGACATCGGCGCCAAGAAACGGCGGCGCCATGCGCTGGCCGAGAATTTCGCGCCGCCGAATGCCGATGCCTATGCGGGCTACCTGGCAAGCGCGCCGGACTATCGCGCGGCGTAGGTTTGCAAGGCTGTGCCGCAGTGAGGAATGCGTCTGCTGCGGCGTCGGATGCGACCTTGTATTGTGTGACTCTAGGCGTAGCCCTATTTAAGCGCCTTGGTGACTTCCGCTACCCATCTATTCTCATCCTTTCCCATTGGATGCTTGGCTACAACAAACCGTCCGGTCGCCATACCCTCAACGAGAATGTCACCAGAGACGACAGGATCGCTGTCTTTACTTGTCTGATGGAACATCGCCGGATCGAGAAAGGCATGCGCCCAATCCATCCCTGTCGCAAACACCAGCCTGCGGGGACGATAGGTGGTGACCTCCAATGCTAGCAACCTGCGGCAACCGTTCAACTGAACTGCGGCCAGTTTGCCGCCGGGATTGCCTCCAGCAGTCGGCGCTATCTTATAGAGGTTGGACCAGATCAACCTGGAAGGCCAATCAACCGCTTCGGCTGCTACTTCGCAGGTTTCCGCCAAGACGCGCCGCGCGGTCCTCCAAAAGGCAGATGTCTTGGTATTGTAGCGGTGCTTGTCACTTCCCCAATGATCGGTCACCCATCTCATGGGACAAGCATGGTCCTCGGATCCCGGCTTGGTGACGGATTCGAAGGTTTGCTGCACGAACCCATCCACAGCACCGATGGCATCAAGTTCACTTGGTGTTCGGCCCAATGGCCCCCAGCCATTTACTGCTCGCCCAACCCACATCAGATCGCCGTCGTAGCTGCCGCCCTTCATCGCCAGAAAGCCGCTCAGTCGACTATCGGACAGCTTCGTTGCGGTGGCTCCAATTGCGGAGCAAATCTCAGAGAGTATGCGCAGTTCAGGGCTGCGATCCGCTATAGCATGCACGATTGGCAGTCTCCGATGATAGCTGGGTAGGAACTGTATCTCAGTGGCGGCGAAAACGCGGGCGTTCTGGTGCAATAAGCTTAGCCATCCACCAGTTCGTAGTAGGCTAGGTCATGCGTCCAACCGCTGGCCATGGCGTGCAGAACGCTTCCTACGATTGCTATGGGTAGGGAATCTGCCCGGTAGCTGGCAACAGTCTTACCATCTCCGTCGGCGATGCAAACGCCATAGTCATAGCCCCATTCTCCATCTACCTGACTGATCTTTAAGTGAAGGTAGGGGCCGAACATCGCTTCTTTAAAAGACATGGCAAAATCAATGGTACGGCAATAGTCAGGAATCGGCTCCAACAGCGGTTGAGGCACGAACTGTCCCGCTTCATCTATGTAACCTCTTAACAACGGTTCAGAAAATTCTACGGAGTAGACCTCCAACGATTCTGAAGCCCAGATCTCAAAAATTGTCGGCCTCTTTAGCCATTGATGTATTGCCGCAAGAACGGCAGTTTCCTCATGGGCGATAAGATTGATGGCTGCACTTCGTACCCTGACGGTATTGCGGTGATCCATGAGGCGGAAGAGATCGGCGTTGAAGTCTCGGCTGTCGTAGTCGGCTCCCAAAATAGGGATCTGCGAAATCAAGATGTCCACCGCTGATCGCGCTATTTTCTTCATGGGTGTGCTCCGATTTGAACTGTTCACCCAAGAAGCTTGCGAGGGCCGTTAACTCAGCCTTCAGGCATCCAATTTCTGTTCAGCGCGGAAATAGGCCGCGTGCCCCATCGGATTTGTTCAGGAACGTTCGAGAGATGGCAGGAAATCCGTGGCGGCGAATCTGCGCTCGCCACTCGGTCCCACGTTTCCGAATTGCAGCCATGGCAACCGTTCCGCTGTGACGTGAGTGTGACAGCAGCCCAATTCAGTCAATTCTCAGCGAAGCGTGCAGTTCGATATTGTTATTTGATATCAGGAAGTTCGGATGGTGGGCGTGACAGGGATTGAACCTGTGACCCCTGCAATGTCAATGCAGTGCTCTCCCGCTGAGCTACACGCCCATCCGATGGGGGCGGATACACCATTTTTGATCCGGCGCGTCAATAGCGTGTTTGGCGGAAAAATGCGCCGGATCATCAATTCCCTAGACGACGCTAGGGAAACGCCTCAGGCGGCGTGCAGCATCTTCTCGACCTCGTTGACGAGATCGCGCAGATGGAAGGGTTTCGACAGCACTTTGGCGTCGCGCGGTGCCTTCGAATCAGGGTTGAGCGCCACCGCGGCAAAGCCGGTGATGAACATCACCTTGAGATCGGGATCGATCTCGGTGGCGCGGCGCGCCAGCTCGATGCCGTCCATCTCCGGCATGACGATGTCGGTCAGCAGCAGCGAAAAGGGTTCCTCGCGCAGCCGCTCGTAAGCGCTCGCGCCATTGTCGAAGTCGCTCACCTGGTAGCCGGCGCGTTCCAGCGCCTTGACCAGGAAGCGGCGCATATCGTCGTCGTCTTCTGCCAGAAGAATGCGTGCCATCAGTTTCCCGTCCGAATTAGCGGTCGAAGCCGCCCCCCATCAGGGGCTTCGTTAACCATCTTGTATATGAGTTCGGGACGGTAAACATCAAGTGAATGCGCTGCCGGATTGGTGACGCAAAGGCACGATCGGGGCGGCTTTTCCACATTTCGAATGCTGGACACCAGCGGCCGCAGGTGGCACCTTCGAACAATGAGTGAGTGCATTTCGCAGGTCCGTCAACAAAGATGACGCCAGCCGAAGATTTCTCGGTGCTGCCGCCGTTCGAAGTCAGGACGAGCGCAGAGCAGCGCGTGCCGTTCGTATTCAACTCGCCGCATAGCGGGCGGTGCTATCCCGAACGCTTCCTCGCCATGACCCGGCTCGATTCGACGTCCATCCGGCGCTCCGAGGATTGCTACGTTGACGAGTTGTTCGGTGCTGCCGTCGCACTCGGCGCACCCATGCTGACGGCACATTTTCCGCGCGCCTATCTCGATGTGAACCGCGAGCCGTGGGAGCTCGACCCCAGGATGTTCGCGGAACCTGTGCCGCCTTTCGCCAACGTCCGCTCGGCCCGTGTCGCCGGCGGGCTCGGTACCGTGCCGAAGCTGGTGGGCGAGGGGCTGGACATCTATCCGGGCCGGTTGCCGCTGTCGGAGGCGGTCGACCGCATCGAATGCGTCTACAAACCCTACCACGAGACGCTGAAGCGGCTGGTCACGCGCACCCATGCGCGGTTCGGCTATGCCGTGCTGGTCGATTGCCATTCGATGCCGGCCTCCGTCCGCATCGGCGACAGCGGCATGCGGCCGGACTTCATCGTCGGCGACCGTTTTGGCACCTCGGCCGCGTCGGAGCTTTCCGAACGGGCCATCGGGCTATTGGCGGCGATGGGTTATACCGTGGCGCACAATAAACCTTATGCCGGCGGTTTCATCACCGAGCACTATGGCCGGCCGGCGCGCAAGCTGCATGCGCTGCAGATCGAGATCAATCGCGGGCTCTACATGGATGAGCGCACGTTCCAGAAATCGGCGGGATTTTATGCGCTGGCCGACGATCTGGCGCGGTTTTCCGCCGATCTGATGGCGGTTCCGGATCATCATTTCCTCGACCTGCCGCTGGCTGCGGAGTAGCAGCGCAGGCCGAGCAGGTTAAAAAAAGACCGCTCCGGAGAGCGGTCGAAGTCTAGGGAGGAAACGCCCAAGGAGGGCATGGACAGGAAACCCTGTCCGAAGTCGAGATTATTGTGCGCTGCACAAAAGTCAAGGCGCCTTGGGATTCTTTAAATCAAGTTGATGTGGTTATTGCCGGCGAGGGCCGCGGCGTGTCATCCACGCAACAGTCAGAGATGGGGTGAATGATGGTCGACGCCGAATTCATGCGACGGATCGCACGTGCTGCCGCAGCCGAAACGCTGCCTCGCTTCCGCCGGCAGGGTGCAGTCGCAAACAAGCTCGCTGGCGGTTTCGATCCCGTTACCGAGGCCGACCAGGAGGCCGAACGCGCCATCCGCGCGCTGATCAACGCCGAATTCCCCGGCCACGGTATCCTCGGCGAGGAGCATGGCAGCGAAAACATCTCCAACAGCCATGTCTGGGTGATCGATCCGATCGACGGCACGCGCGCCTTCATCTCCGGCCTGCCGGTCTGGGGCACGCTGGTGGGCCTGACCGTCGATGGCGACGCGGTGGCCGGGCTGATGTCGCAGCCCTTCACCGGCGAGTTGTTCTACGCCGACGGCAACGGCTCGCACTACGAAGGGCCGGGCGGTCCGCGCAAACTTTCGGTGCGCAAGACGACCAGCCTGTCGGACGCGACGATGTTCACCACCACGCCGGCGCTGTTCAAGGGCGAGATGCGCAAGCGCTACGACGAGCTCGAAAGCAAGGTGCAACTCGCCCGCTACGGCACCGACTGCTACGCCTTTGCCATGGTCGCGGCTGGGCAGGTCGACATTGTCGTCGATCCCGGCCTCAAGCCCTATGACATCGTGGCGCTGATCCCTGTCATCGAGCAGGCTGGCGGCATCGTCACCACCTTCGACGGCGGCCCGGCGGAGAATGGCGGCGACGTCATCGCGGCGGCGACGCCGGAGCTGCACAAGGCGGCGATGGCCGTGCTGGCGGGATAGTTTTGCCTATGCGTCGGCGGTTGCCGGCGTTCCGGGCACGAAGGCGGTGAAGGCTGCGAGCAACTGCTCGCGGTAGATGTCCGCTTCCTGCAGGATTTCGTGGCGCGCGCCGTCGATGGTCAAAAGCGAGGCCACGCGGCATTGGCTGGCAAACTGCTCGACGTCGCGCGACGACACCACATCGTCGGCGCCGGCGTTGACGATCAGCATCGGCACCTTGAGCGCTGCCATGAATTGCGGCTCGCGCACGGCCTCGGACGCCTGCGCTGCGGCGCGCATCCAGGCAATGGTCGGCCCGCCGACGGACAGCTCGGGATAGGTCTCGTAGAGCAGCATGTTGCGGCGATAGCGGCGCTCGTCGCTGGTCAGCTTGTTGATTTCGAAAGGCGTGCCTTCGCGCGGCCGCGGGCCCCATGCGGCGTACAGCCGGCCGAGGCCGAGCCAGCAGAGCAGGGTGCCGATGCGGCTGATCGCCTTCATCGACAGCGGTGCGCCGATGACCGACAGGAACGGCGCCACCAGCACCATGCGCTGGACGCGGTTGACCATCGAGGGTGCGGCGAGAAGGGCGATCAGCGCCCCGCTCGAATGGGCGAGCAGGAAGAAGGGGCCGCGGCAGTCGGGCAGCACGATCTGCTCGAAGAAGGCTTCGAGGTCGCGGACATAGTGGTCGAAGCTTCTGACGTAGCCGCGATGGCCGTCACGCAGCAGCCGCTCGGACGCGCCTTGGCCGCGCCAGTCGAAGGTGGCCACCGCATGGCCGCGCACGGTCAGGTCGCGAATGGTCTCGAAATACTTCTCGATGCACTCGTTGCGGCCGTTGAGCAGGATCACCGTGCCCTTGAAGGGATGGGAGGTCGCCGGAAACAGCGCATAGCGCAGGCGCTTGCCGTCATGGGCGACAAAGTCGCCGGAGGTGGCCCTCTCAGGAACCGGATTGCCGGGGATTTCGTGGAACAGGTCCGTCATCAGGCGCTTCGGCTTGGCACTCGCTGCCGTGGGATCAGGCGATACGAGGGTGATAGAAAGGCGGGCCGAGAAAATCAAAGGAATTTCGCGGGCGAGGCGGAATCGAATGAGGCCGGAGGCAGCTTGCGGGATGCCTCCGGCCTCTGTCGCTCCGGGAGGAAGGGACGTTACAACCCGGCTCGGCCTCGTCGGCGGCATTCTGTGGTGCCGCCTGTTCTTCAACTTGGGTGCACTTTAGCCGGGGCGACCTGAACGGATGCCGAAGGCCCGGTTCATCTTCGGTTCATCGACGGACCTGTGAAAAGCTATTGGGAAAACGTCTTGAAATGGCTTCGGGCGGCACCCAAATGTCTCCTTGCGGCGCCCAATATCGGGGCCGCTGATCACCGCCGGGCGCCAGAATGGGCTTCGGCACAGATCATGCGCAAAACCTTGTTGCTCACTGGAGAACACCCATGCGTCACGTTGATTTTTCCTCGCTCCACCGCTCGACCGTCGGCTTCGACCGGCTGTTCAACATGCTTGACGGCCTTGGCCAGCCCGAAGGCGGGCAGACGACCTATCCGCCCTACAACATCGAGCGCACCGGCGAAGACGCCTATCGCATCAGCATGGCGGTTGCCGGCTTCTCGGAAACCGAGATTTCGATCGAAGCCCATCGCAATGTGCTGACGGTCAAGGGCGAACGCGGCAATGAAGGCACCGGCGAAGGTTCGGAGCTGCTCTATCGCGGCATCGCTTCGCGCGCTTTCGAGCGCCGATTCCAGCTCGCCGACCATGTCGAGGTCGTGGGCGCGGCCCTCAAGAACGGCCTGTTGCACATCGATCTGAAGCGCAACATTCCTGAAGAGCACAAGCCGCGCAAGATCGAGATCTCCGCTGCGCCCGCCAAGGCCAAGCAGATCGAAGCCAACACCGTCAACTAAGACAACTCCTCCCAAGGAGAAAAGGCGGCGCCCTCGGGTGCCGCCTTTTTCATTTGCGGTCAGGCCCTCTCTGGGCGCGCGCGGCAACTCCTGGCTTTCAACGTTTTATCGCCGGGATCAGGTCGGCAAGCGAGATATTACGGTAGCTCGACATCACCCTTGTCTCGGCGTCATCGAGAATTGTGCTGAGCGCAGCATTTACCGAGCGTTCAACCGGACAGTTGGGATGATCCGCCGTGATGCCTAGCGCAAAGAGGGATGGGCTTCCCAGCGCCCGGTGCACGTCCAGGACGGTGATGTCCTCCAGCGGGCGCGCCAGTTTCCAGCCGCCGTTCGGTCCGCGAGCGGCTTCCACATAGCCCTGTTTTCTCAGACCGGCCATCATGCGCCGAACCACGACCGGGTTGGTGCCGAGCATCTGCGCGATGGTTTCGGACGTCGCCCTTCCGTCGTGCAGATCGATGTGGATCAGCATGTGGAGCATGCGGGATAGACGGCTGTCTTGCGTCATTGGCGGGCCCGACCGAGCGTTTCAGGGGAAATCATAACAAGAGGGGTTACAATCTCTTGCCTTCTGATAGAATGTAACTTGATGAGTTACCTTCTGCAAGCCAAGGCCATAAGCAGGCGAACCTTCGCCCGGCGTGTCGTTGCGCTGGCAGCGGCGACCATGTTCCCGCAGCGATCCCTTGCCGGATCACCAGGACCTGAGAAGGAGACTGCAATGCCGCAATTGCCCTATCGATTCCTCGACGTGAATGGCCTTCGCATGCGCATCGCCGATCAGGGCCAGGGCCCGCTGGTGCTGCTTTGTCACGGCTTCCCGGAAACCGCCTATTCCTGGCGCCACCAGATCGCCGCGCTGGCGGCTGCGAACCATCGTGTCGTCGCCCCCGATCTCCGCGGGTTCGGCGGCACCGACGGGCCCGCAGATGTAAGCCAGTATTCGATCATGCATCTGGTCGCGGACATGGTCGGCCTGCTCGATGCGCTTGGCGAAGAGAGAGCGGTGATCGTCGGCAATGACTGGGGAGCGACCCTGGCCTGGCAAGCAGCCCTTCTGCGCCCCGACCGGTTTCATGCGGTTGCCGCCATCGGCGTTCCGATGATGGGACAGCCTCCCGTGCCGCCAACGCGCATCTTCCCGCAAACCGACGATGCCATCTTCTATACGCTCTATTTTCAGCAGCCCGGCGTGGCAGAAGCCGAGTTCGAGCGGGACATCGGCCTGACGCTGCGCAAGATCCTGTATGCGGCTTCGGGCGATGCGGGCCTGAGGCTTGAAGGCGATGGAACGCCAAATCCCTTCGCCATGGTGAGCCGTGAACAGGGGCTGCTGGCGCCGCTGTCAACACCCGATGCCCTACCGTCCTGGCTGAGCGCGGCCGATCTCGACGCCTATGTCGGAGACTTTCAGGCCAGCGGGTTCCGGGGCGGGTTGAACCTCTACCGCAATCTAGACCGCAACTGGGAAATGCAGCATGCCTTTTCGGGGCTCAAGGTTGCGGTTCCGGCGCTCTTTCTTATCGGGGAGCGCGACGTCGGGCTGCAGATTCCTGGTATGCGCGACATCATTGCGGCAATGCCCAGCCTCGTGCCACTGCTACGTCAGCCGATCTACCTGCAGGGCAGCGGTCATTGGCCATCGCAAGAGCGGCCGGACCTTGTGTCCGAGGCGCTGCTGTCGTTTCTCAAGACCCTGTGACACAGGCCATGCTTGCGAAGGCTGTGGAAGCGAACGGCGCACCTCGGCAAGCCGTCCGGTCACACGTCAACTCCGCAACAATTCACCGAAGCGACCGATCTCGTCGGCCGTCGTGGCAAAGCTGGTGACGAAGCGGTAGAGCGTTTCGTCCTCGCCCAACTGTCCGTCGAAGCCGGCCGGCGCGTGCCAGTCGTAGAAGGCAGCTCCCGCAGCCAGCGCCTTGTTGGCGACCTCGGTCTTGATCACCGCAAAGACCTCATTGGCCTGCGGCTGCCAGGCGAGGCGAGCGACCGGCGAACTTGCGATGGTCGCGGCCAACTCGGCCGTCATTTCATTGGCGTGGCGTGCCGTATCCAGCCACAGGCCGCCGTCGAAATAGGCGTCGAACTGGGCGGAGATGAAGCGCGACTTGGAAAACAGCTGGGCCGCACGCTTGCGCAGGAAGGCCATTTCCTTGGCACGGTCGAGATCGAACAGCACAACCGCCTCGGCGCACCAGCAGCCATTCTTGGTGCCACCGAACGAGACGATGTCGACGCCGCGCTTCCAGGTCATCTCGGCCGGCGTGGTGTCGAGTGATACCAGCGCATTGGCGAAGCGGGCACCATCCATATGCAGCGGCAGCGAATACTGCCTGGCGATGGCGGAAATGGCCTTGATCTCGTCGAGGCCGTAGACGGTGCCGACCTCGGTCGACTGGGTCATCGAGATTGCCATCGGCCGGCCGGCATGGACGAATTCCGGCGCGAAACGGTCGACCGCGCGTTCGAGGGTCCTGACGTCCATGCGACCGAGCGCTCCGTCGATGGCATGCAGCCTGGAGCCGCCGGTGAAATATTCGGGCGCGCCGCATTCGTCTTCGATGATGTGAGACTCGCGATGGCCGAAGGAAATGCCGCCGGGGCGGTTGTAGGCGGCCAGCGCAAGCGAGTTTGCGGCAGTGCCGGTGGCGACGAAGAACACCGCCACCTCGCGTTCGAATATCTCGCTGAAGCGCGCGTAGACAGCCTGGTCGAGATTGCCGTCGCCATAGGCCCGGCTGAAGCCTGCCGCGCTGGCGTGCAGCCGTTCGGCGATCCTGGGGTGCGCGCCGGCCCAGTTGTCTGATGCGAAGAACATGTTGTCCGTCCGTGATATGGCTGTCGGAGACTGCGTTGCAGAATTGGGCCCGAGCTAGAGCGGGTTTTGCCGTTTTCGGCAAGTCCGGGACCTGGAAATCGATTGAGGCAGGCGGGATGAGCGCTTTTGACCGGTTGTTCAAAAGTTACGCCAGGCATGAGTTCGACGAAACTTTCTGTCTTTGACGATGCGGAAAATTGGTGAATCGGTCTTGTGCGTATTCAAGAATTCTGTCATACGAAATTTAGGACAGCAGTGCTGTCTTATTTATCTGCCCAAAGCGGACCGGATATGGCGTATGATAATGCCACGTCCGTCTGCCGCCGCGAGCTAGGGTCAGAGGTCGTGCCGGAGTGCATTCGGCCTTGTCTGCCCCGACTGGCGGTTCGGTGCCGGCCAACGGCACTGTGCCGCACGCATATCGAAAGCATATCTGATCGTGAGCGGACCGGCACGTTGCCGTCCAAAATTGAACTGCCCGGATCGGGCCGTAGTGGAGAGAGAGACGATGACGGAGTTGACGCCATCTGTGACGACGGGTTTTGTGCCGGCCGCGCAGACGAAAGCGGCCAACACAAAAACCGATCATCTCCGAACCACCACCGGCTATGCAGCGCATGGCCTCTACGATCCGCGCAACGAGCACGACGGCTGCGGCGTCGGCTTCATCGCCCAGATGAAGGGCATCAAGTCGCATCAGATCGTCAAGGACGGGCTATTCATGCTCGAGAACCTGACGCATCGCGGTGCTGTCGGCGCGGACCCGCTGGTCGGCGACGGCGCCGGCGTGCTGGTGCAGATCCCCGATACGTTCTTTCGCGAGGAATTGGCCAAGCAGGGCATCGAACTGCCGGCGGCAGGCCAGTACGGCGTCGGCCATTGGTTCATGCCGCAGGACGCGGCGATGCGCGACCACATCGACGACATCATCCGCGAATCGGCGCAGTCGGAAGGGCTGCCGCTGATCGGTTTCCGCGACGTGCCGGTCGACAATTCGTCGCTGTCGAAGGCGCCCGAGATCGTCGCCGCCGAACCTCATCACCGCCAGGTGTTCATCGGGCGCACGCCCGACATCGACGATGACGAGGAATACGAGGCCCGCCTTTATCTGCTGCGCAAGGTCATTTCCGGCCGCATCTATGCCGAGAACGCCAACAAGGACATTGGCGCCTACTGCGTGTCGCTGTCGGCGCGCACTGTCGTCTACAAGGGCATGTTCCTGGCCAACCAGGTCGGCGTCTATTACAAGGACCTCAACGATCCGCGTTTCGAGACGGCGCTGATCCTCGTCCACCAGCGCTTTTCGACCAACACTTTCCCGTCGTGGAAGTTGGCTCACCCGTACCGCATGGTCGCCCACAACGGCGAAATCAACACGGTGCGTGGCAACAACAACTGGATGGCGGCGCGCCAGGCTTCGGTCGACAGCGAGCTGTTCGGCAATAACATCTCCAAGCTCTGGCCGATCTCCTATGAGGGGCAGTCGGACACGGCCTGCTTCGACAATGCGCTCGAGTTCCTGTTCCAGGGCGGCTACAAGCTTGCGCACGCCATGATGATGCTGATCCCGGAAGCCTGGGCCGGCAACAAGTCGATGGATGCCGACCGCAAGGCGTTCTACGAATACCACGCCGCGCTGATGGAGCCGTGGGACGGCCCGGCAGCGGTGTGCTTCACCGACGGCCGCCAGATCGGCGCCACGCTCGACCGCAACGGCTTGCGTCCGGCCCGCTACATCGTCACTGACGATGACCGGGTGATCCTGGCCTCGGAGGCCGGCGTGCTGCCGGTCGCCGAAAAGCACATCGTCAAGAAGTGGCGCCTGCAGCCCGGCAAGATGCTGCTGATCGACCTGGTCGAGGGCCGCATCATCTCGGACGAGGAGATCAAGTCCGAGATCGCCACCAAGCACCCTTACAAGAAGTGGCTGGCCAACACCCAGCTGATCCTTGAAGAGCTGAAGCCGGTCGAGCCGCGCGAGCTGCGCAAGGACGTCTCGCTGCTCGATCGCCAGCAGGCCTTCGGCTACACCCAGGAAGACACCAAGCTGCTGATGTCGCCGATGGCGACGACCGGACAGGAAGCTGTCGGCTCCATGGGCACCGACACGCCGATCTCGGCGATGTCGGACAAGGCCAAGCTGCTCTACACCTATTTCAAGCAGAACTTCGCCCAGGTCACCAACCCGCCGATCGATCCGATCCGCGAGGAGCTGGTGATGAGCCTGGTGTCGTTCATCGGCCCGCGCCCGAACATCTTCGACCTGGTCGGATCCTCGCGTCGCAAGCGGCTCGAGGTGCGCCAGCCGATCCTGACCAATGCCGATCTGGAGAAGATCCGCTCCATCGGCCACACCGAGGACCGGTTCGACACCAAGACGATCGACATCACCTATTCGGCGGCCGAAGGGGCTGCCGGCATGGCGGGTGCCATCGAGCGGCTGTGCGAGCGCGCGGAAGCTGCGGTCGCCGGCGGCTATAACATCATCATCCTGTCCGATCGGCAGATCGGGCCTGACCGCATCGACATCCCGACGCTGCTGGCAACCGCTGCCGTCCACCACCACCTGATCCGCAAGGGCCTGCGTACCTCGGTCGGCCTCGTGGTGGAATCGGGCGAGCCGCGCGAAGTGCATCACTTCTGCTGCCTGGCCGGCTACGGCGCCGAGGCCATCAACCCGTATCTGGCCTTCGACACGCTGACCGACATGCACAAGCGGGGCGAATTCCCGCCTGAGGTCGACGGCTCGGAAGTCGTCGGCCGCTATATCAAGTCGATCGGCAAGGGCATCCTCAAGGTCATGTCCAAGATGGGCATCTCGACCTACCAGTCCTATTGCGGCGCTCAGATCTTCGACGCCATCGGCCTGAAGACCGACTTCGTCGAGAAGTACTTCACCGGCACCGCGACCAACATCGAGGGTGTCGGCCTGGAGGAAATCGCGGCCGAGACCGTCAGCCGCCACGAGGCCGCCTTCGGTCCTGACCCGGTGCTGCGCAATGCGCTGGAAGTCGGCGGGGAGTATATGTACCGCATGCGCGGCGAGGCCCACATGTGGTCGCCAGACGCGGTTGCATCGCTCCAGCATGCCGTTCGCTCAGGTTCGTGGTCGACCTTCAAGGAGTTCTCGGCCCAGATCGACAGCGAAACGGCGCGTGCCCAGGCCATCCGCGGCATGTTCCACATCAAGCCCGCGGAAGAGAGCGGGCGCAAGCCGGTTTCCATCGACGACGTCATGCCGGCAGCCGAGATCGTCAAGCGCTTCTCGACCGGGGCGATGTCCTTCGGCTCGATCAGCCGCGAGGCGCATTCGACACTCGCCATCGCCATGAACCGGATCGGCGGCAAGTCGAACACCGGCGAAGGCGGCGAGGAGCCGGATCGTTATCTGCCGCTGCCCGACGGTTCGGTGAACCCGGAGCGTTCGGCGATCAAGCAGGTGGCCTCGGGCCGCTTCGGCGTGACGACCGAATATCTGGTCAACTCCGACATGATGCAGATCAAGGTGGCCCAGGGCGCCAAGCCCGGCGAGGGCGGCCAGCTGCCTGGCCACAAGGTCGACGCGACGATCGCCAAGACCCGCCATTCGACGCAAGGGGTCGGCCTGATCTCGCCGCCGCCGCACCACGACATCTATTCGATCGAAGATCTGGCGCAGCTGATCTACGACCTGAAGAACGTCAACCCGGCGGCCGACGTTTCGGTCAAGCTGGTGTCGGAAGTCGGCGTCGGCACGGTTGCGGCGGGTGTCGCCAAGGCGCGTGCCGATCACATCACGATCTCCGGCTATGACGGCGGCACGGGCGCTTCGCCGCTCACCTCGCTCAAGCATGCCGGCAGCCCGTGGGAAATGGGCCTTGCCGAGACGCACCAGACGCTGGTGCTGAACGGCCTGCGTTCGCGCGTCGCGCTCCAGGTCGACGGCGGCCTGCGTACCGGCCGTGACGTCGTCATCGGCGCGCTTCTGGGCGCCGACGAATTCGGCTTCTCGACCGCACCGCTGATCGCGGCTGGCTGCATCATGATGCGCAAGTGCCATCTCAACACCTGCCCGGTTGGCGTCGCCACCCAGGACCCGGTGCTGCGCAAGCGCTTCAAGGGCACGCCCGAGCACGTCATCAACTACTTCTTCTACGTGGCGGAAGAGGTGCGCGAGCTGCTGGCCAAGATGGGCTTCACCCATCTCGACCAGATCATCGGCGACGCCGACCTGCTTGAGAAGCGCGAGTTGATCAACCACTGGAAGTCGCGCGGGCTGGACTTCTCCAAGGTGTTCTACAAGCCGGACGCGTCTCGCGAGGCGTCGCACTGGACCGAACGCCAGAAGCACCCGATCGACGACGTGCTCGACCGCAGGCTGATCGCAGAAGCCAAGCCGGCGCTCGAAGCGCGTCAGCCGGTGAAGATCGAAGCCACGATCCGCAACGTCGACCGTTCGACCGGTGCGATGCTGTCGGGCGAGGTCGCCAAGCGCTTCAAGCACAAGGGCCTGCGCGAGGACACGATCTCGGTCAAGCTGACAGGTACCGCCGGCCAGTCCTTCGGCGCGTTCCTGGCACGCGGCATCTCTTTCGAACTCGTCGGTGACGGCAACGACTATGTCGGCAAGGGCCTGTCGGGTGGCCGCATCGTCATCCGGCCGTCCGAGGATTCCAAAATACTCGCCGAGGAGTCGATCATCGTTGGCAACACCGTGCTCTACGGTGCGACCGAGGGCGAGTGCTACTTCCGCGGCGTCGCCGGCGAACGCTTCGCCGTGCGCAACTCGGGCGCGGTCACCGTCGTCGAGGGCGTCGGCGACCATGGCTGCGAATACATGACCGGCGGCGTCGTCGTCGTCATCGGCAAGACCGGGCGCAACTTCGCGGCCGGCATGTCCGGTGGCGTGGCCTATGTGCTCGACGAGGACGGCGATTTCGCCGAACGCTGCAACATGGCGATGGTCGAGCTCGAACCGGTCCCCGAAGAGGACGACATGCTCGAAAAGCTCCACCATCATGGCGGCGACATCGCCCATATGGGCCGTGTCGACGTCTCGGGCGACATGACCCGCCATGACGAAGAGCGGCTGGTTCAGCTGATTTCGAACCACATGCACTACACCGGTTCGACCCGTGCCAAGCAGATCCTGGACGACTGGGCGAGCTACCGACCCAAATTCCGCAAGGTCATGCCGGTGGAGTACCGCCGCGCGCTGATCGAGATGGAGCGCATGAGGATGAACGTCGCGGCGGAGTGACCGCGACCGTCCGGCCGGCGCGGCGCCCGCAACGGGTGCTGCGCCATCGCATGCTTCATTTGAAGTGGTGGAATGAGACGCCCGCGCCGAGACGCTGGGCATGACTGACGAGAGTTACGATGGGCAAGGTTACAGGTTTTCTCGAGATCGACCGGCAGGTGCACAAGTACCAGCCGGCTTCTGACCGCATTCGGCATTTCCGTGAATTCACGCTGCCGATGTCGGACAAGGAAGTCGAAAAGCAGGCCGCGCGCTGCATGGATTGCGGCATCCCGTTCTGTCACGGCCCGACGGGCTGTCCAGTGCACAACCAGATCCCCGACTGGAACGATCTGGTCTACAATGGCGACTGGGACAATGCGATCCGCAACCTGCATTCGACCAACAACTTCCCCGAATTCACCGGCCGCATCTGCCCCGCGCCTTGCGAGGAAGCCTGCACGCTGAACCTCGAGGACATTCCGGTCGCCATCAAGACGGTCGAGCAGGCGATTGCCGACAAGGCCTACGAGACCGGCTACATCAGGCCCTATCCGCCGGAAAAGAAGACCGGAAAGAAGGTGGCTGTCATCGGCTCGGGTCCCGCCGGCATGGCGGCGGCCCAGCAACTCGGCCGCGCCGGCCATGACGTCCACGTCTATGAGCGCGAGAGCCGTCCCGGCGGCCTGCTGCGCTTCGGCATCCCGGACTTCAAGATGGAGAAGCACTATATCGACCGCCGCGTCGAGCAGATGGCAGGCGAGGGCGTGACCTTCCATTGCGGCGTCAATGTCGGCGTCGACAAGAAGGTCGGCGAACTGCTCGCCGAATTCGACGCGGTGCTCTATTGCGGGGGCTCCGAGACGCCGCGTCCGGCGGGAATCCCCGGCGACGATCTCCTGGGCGTGCATGACGCGATGCCCTATCTCGTCCAGCAGAACAAGCGCGTCGGCGGCGAGGACATCCAGTCGGTTGCCTGGCCGTCCGAGCCGATTGTCGCCGGCGGCCAGCACGTCGTCGTCGTCGGTGGCGGCGACACCGCATCCGACTGCGTTGGCACGGCGTTCCGCCAGGGCGCGGTCCGCGTCACCCAGCTCGACATCCGGCCGCAGCCGCCGGAAAAGGAAAACAAGCTCGCCGTGTGGCCCTATTGGGCGACCAAGATGCGCACCTCGTCGTCGCAGGCCGAAGGCGCGCAGCGCGAGTTCCAGGTGGCGACGCTGGAGTTCATCGGCGAGGAAGGCCAGCTGACCGGCGTCAAGTGCTGCGAAGTCGACGACAAGCGCAAGCCGATCCCCGGTACCGAGTTCGTCATCCGCGCCGATCTCGCCTTCATCGCCATCGGCTTTGCCGGTCCGATTTCCGGCGGCCTAGTCAAGGAACTCGAAGGCAAGCTCGACATCGCCACCGACAGCCGCCGTTCGACCAACGTTTCGGCCAACGAGCAGGACTACAAGACCAATGTCGACAAGCTCTATGTCGCCGGCGACGTGCGCCGCGGCCAGTCGCTGGTCGTCTGGGCGATCCGCGAAGGTCGCCAGGCCGCTCAGTCGATCGACCTGGCGCTGATGGGCTCGAGCGTCCTGCCACGCTGACGACGGTTCGGTCGAAACAAAAAGGCGCCGCGAGGCGCCTTTTTCATATCTGGAGATTTGCAAGCCTACCGCTTGATCGCGGTCGTCGTTTCAGTGCCCTGCACTGCCGGCAGTGGCTTGGGCGGCCAGGAGAAATCGTCCGCGCGTCCGGGCGGTGCGGCCGGCGCGATCCCCTGCACGGCGAGCTTCTCTCCGGGCGAGCGCGGGTCGCCCTTGGGTGCCGCCTGCGCCCCCATCAACTCGGTGCCGCCATCGAGTTCGGGGTCGGAAAGCGAGACCGGCACTGTACGGTCGATATTGACCGGCACGTTGAGCTCGCCAGGGGTTGCCTGCGGCAGGCTCGCCGGAACGACGGCCTCCATCCCTTGCGGGGTGATGCCGAGCAGCTTGTTCAGCGGCTTTTCGGCAAAGAAGGCGAGCTTGCGCTTGCCGGCGCGGGTGACGTTGATGCCGTCGTCGGAACGCAGCCGCACCGGCTGGCCGTTGATGTCGGGTCCCGAGGTGACGAAAGCGCCGTTCTCATCGACGAAACCGTCCCAGACATCGACGAACTCGCTGCCGGCGGCCTCGGTCGCGGCACGGTAGATATCGTTGAAGGCCAGCATGTCGGTGCTCATCTTCGACGATTTGAACGCCGGCATGCCGACCCACAGGAACGGAACCTTGGTCTCGGCGATGGCCTTGGCGAGCTTTTCGGTGCGCGCGGTGTATTCCTTGGTCCAGCCCGGGCTCATCGGTGGTTCGCGATTGTCGGCGACCCGCATCTGCTGGCGGTCGTTGGAACCCATCATGACGATGACAGCGGCCGGCTTTTCCTGTTCGATCAGTGCCTTGGCCTGCTCGGGCCAGTTGTAGTGGTCCTCGCGCACGAAGCCCGACGAGCCATTGGTCCTGTCGATGACGCGGATCTTGGCGTTCTCGGCAAAGACGGTGCCCAGTCCTTCGGCAAGACCGCCCCCGAGGAAGTCGCCGATGACCAGCACGACGCGTGCGTCGGCTGCCTTCTCGATCACAGGCACGGCCGGCTCGGCAGGACGGCTGACATTGCCGACAGTTGCCTTCGGCTTGCGCGGCGTCTTGCGGATCTTCTTGCGCGGCTGGCCCTGCGGCTGCTCAAGGATGTACGGGTCGACGCGCGGCTCGCGGCGCGGCATGAACAGGTCGCGCAGCGACCAGCGCCGCAGTATGCCCTCCTGGGCAACGGCCGGGGAGGGCATTGTGCTCGCAATGGCAGTCAACGCGACCGCCACCGCGACCAGCGGCATCGTCAGGCGCAGAGCGACTTTTCTCGAACGACGCGACGATGCCAACAGCAACCTCCGATTGCTAATTCCGCCTCAGCCATTTGAGCACTTCCATGCTCGGATGGCCGTCCTGCGTCAAGCCCAGCTGTGCCTGGAAAGACTTGATCGCCGAGCGCGAACCCTCGCCGATCTTGCCGTCTGCCTTGCCGTCGTAATAGCCATGCGCCGACAGCCGCTTCTGCAACTCCTGCTTCTCTTCGAAGCTGAGCTTGGTGAAGGGGCGCTTCCAGTCCTGGACCAGACCGCCATAGCCGGCGATTTCGTCGGCAAGAAGGCCTACGGCCAAAGCATATTTGTCGGCGTTGTTGTAGCGCTTGATGACCGAAAAATTCTTGGTCATCAGGAAGGCTGGACCGCCGCGGCCGTCCGGCACTTTGAGGGTTGCAACATCCGAGCCGCGCTTGAAGGCCTTGCCATTGGCGCGTTCGACGCCGAGCGAGGCCCATTTGTCGAGCGTCAGCGAGCCGGACGGGAACTTGCGGCCCTCAGGCAGCACGACCTCGTAGCCCCAGGTCTTGCCACCCTGCCAGCCGTTCTTCTTCAACAGGTTGGCGGCGGTGGCGAGCGCGTCGGGTATCGAGTTCCAGATGTCACGCTTGCCGTTGCCATCGGCGTCGACGGCATAGGCCTGGTAACTGGTCGGGATGAACTGGGTGTGGCCCATGGCGCCGGCCCACGAGCCCACCAGGTGGCTTTCGTCGATGTCGCCGCGCTGAAGGATCTTGAGCGCCGCGATCAGCTGGGTCCGGGCGAACTTCGCGCGCCGCTGGTCGCCATAGGCGAGCGTCGAGAGCGAGCGCACGACATTGCGCATCACCTTGTCGTTCTTGAGAATCTCGCCGTAGTTCGATTCCATCGACCAGATGGCAAGCAGGATGTAGCGGTCGACGCCATAACTGGCCTCGATACGGTCGAGCCACGGCTTCCACTTGCGGGCCATCTCGCGGCCGACCGTAATCGATTGGTCATGGACGCGATTGTCGAAATAATCCCAGACGGGCGCGGTGAATTCGGGCTGGAAGCGGGCCTTTTCCAGCACTTCGGGGTCGGCCGAGGTCACGCCGCGAAAGGCGCGGTCGTAGGTCGAGCCGGAAATCCCGTTGTCTGCGGCGACGGAGCGGAAGCTCGCCACCCAGCGCTGGAAGCCGGCTTCGGCCGCCGCCGGGCCGGCAGGCAGCATCAACGCCAGCGAAAGGCCGGCGATTGCAGCGGCGCTGGCGAGGCCTTTGGCGGTCTTGCGAAGGGGCATTCTTTCCTCCTTGGAGAGATCAGAAATACGATTCATCGCCGATGCCGGTTATCAATCAGTTTACCATAGCCCCCTTGGGGAACGAAAAGCGGCTTTGGCGATTGTTTCCCGACTGGCTAGGACAATCAAGATCGCGTGATCGCTGCTCTTGTCTGCTGCCGGCGAATATGTGAACGCATTCAGTATTCATCAATTCGGGTGTGGCAGTATCCCTGCCCGATACTCGCAATCTTCCATCGGATGACCAAGCAATGAAAAGAGTTCGCAAGGCAGTTTTTCCGGTCGCGGGCCTCGGCACGCGTTTTCTGCCTGCCACCAAGTCGATTCCCAAGGAAATGCTGACGGTCGTCGATCGTCCAGTGATCCAATACGTGGTCGATGAGGCACGCGAGGCGGGAATTGAACACTTCATCTTCGTCACCGGCCGCAACAAGGCAGTTATCGAAGATCATTTCGACGTCCAGTTCGAACTTTATGACACGCTGGTACAGCGCGGCAAGAACGAGCAGCTGGAGCGCCTGCAGCGCCTGCAGCCAGGCCCTGGCCAGACCTCGTTCACCCGCCAGCAGGTGCCGCTCGGGCTTGGCCATGCGGTGTGGTGCGCGCGCGAGCTGGTCGGCGACGAGCCCTTCGCATTGCTTCTGCCCGACATGATCATGCAGTCGGAAAAGAGCTGCATGCGCGAGATGGTCGAGCTCTATGCCGAGACCGGCAACAACATCATCGCCGTGCAGGAATGCGACCCTGCCGAGGCGCACAAATATGGCATCGTCGGCAAGGGCAAGGCTGTCCACACCGGCTTCGAGATCGAAGGCATGGTGGAAAAGCCGAAGCAGGGGACGGCGCCTTCGAACCTCTTCATCAACGGCCGTTACATCCTGCAGCCGGAGATCTTCGACATCCTGGCCAAGCAGGAGCGCGGCGCCGGCGACGAGATCCAGCTTACCGATGCGATGCTCAAGCTCGAGAAGCAGCAGTCTTTCTACGGCTACCACTATCGTGGCCGCACCTTCGATTGCGGCTCACCGGAAGGATTCGTCGAGGCCAACGTCGCCTTTGCGCTGTCGCGCACGGATATCAACGAGCGCATGGCGGGTGTCATCGAGGGCCTGCTCAACGAGATGAAGCCGGGTCGCTGACTTCGCTTCAGATGTCGCCCGCGCGCCAGGTTTGGACGCGCGGGGCGATGGCCATCGGCGTCAGTGCCGTGTAGACATCTCCTGCCAGGTGCCCGCAGCGATGCGGGAGAATCGGGAACACGGTGAAAATCCGTGGCGTGCCCAACGCTGTAAGAGGGACCGCATCGGCAAAAGCCACTGTTCGTTGAACGGGAAGGCGCCGAAGGCGGGTTGAACTCGAGCCAGAAGACCGGCCCGGCAGAAATCGTCCACCGCATGGTCAAGCGGCGGAAACCGATTGCTCGCCAGGGGACACGCGATGCCGGCCGACCATACCCATGCCAGTTCAGGCTGTTTCGACACGGCAGCGCAGGATGCCGTCTACCGCGCCATCTTCACGAGGCGCGACGTGCGCAGCCATTTCCTGCCCGACCCGCTCGACGACGAAGTACTGGCGCGCCTGCTGATGGCAGCCCATCACGCGCCGTCGGTGGGTTTCATGCAGCCTTGGAACTTCATTGTCATCCGCGATCTTCAGCGCAGGCAGAAGGTCCGCGACCTGTTCCTGGCCGCACGCCAGCAGGAACTGCCCCATATCGCCGAGGAGCGGCAGGCGCTGTACCGCAAGCTCAAGCTCGATGGCATCTGCGAGAGCCCGCTCAATCTCGTGGTCACCTGCGACCGCAGCCGCTCGCAGAACTCGCCGCTGGGGCGATGGCACAATCCCGAGATGGACCTCTACAGCACCGTCTGCGCGGTGCAGAATTTCTGGCTGGCGGCGCGAGCCGAAGGCGTCGGTGTCGGCTGGGTCAGCATCATCGACCGCGAGGCGCTGAAGCAGGTGCTAGCCATTCCCGAACATGTCGTGCCCGTCGCCTATCTCTGCGTCGGCCGGGTCAGCGAGTTTGCGCTGCGGCCCGATCTCGAACGGCATGGCTGGGGCAGCCGGCTGCCGCTTGCCGATCTCGTGATGAGCGAGGTTTTTGGCGGCGATGGCGAGGACGGATTGAAAGAAGCCGTCACTGGCCTGTGCGCTGGTCGAACCGCGGCTTGACGTTGCTGGTGACGGAGGACTTCGGTGCCCCCTCTCAACCGCTTCTGGCTTCTTTCGCGTCGCGGCATGGATTGCCGACACACTCTGCTCGTTCCTGGCTGGCGAGGTCGGAATGTCGGATTGCAGGAAGTGCTTTCGCAAGAGTCCGCATGGGATTCCCTTTGGCGAGTGCGCGTAGAGTGACCGCCCGCTTCAACGCACCGTCGGTTCAAGCTATTCTAAAAGAGCTGGGGCGGAGGATTTGCATCATGGCGAAGCTCGTTTTTGGAATGAACCAGTCCTTGGACGGCTACGTCGACTACATGGCGTTTGGGCCAAGCCCAACGCTTTTCCATCACTTCATCGAGCAGGCGCGCGACCAGGTGGGTAGCGTGTACGGTCGCCATTTGTACGAGGTCATGCGCTATTGGGACGAGGATCATCCCGAGTGGGACGCGGCGAGGCGCGACTTTGCGGCTGCCTGGCGGCGCCAGCCGAAGTGGGTCGTGTCGCGCTCTTTGAAGTCAGTCGGCCCCAACGCCACGCTTGTCGACAATGACATCGAGGCGACGATACGCGGGCTCAAGGCTCAACTCGACGGGGAGATTCAAGTTGGCGGACCAGACTTGGCACGAAGCCTAACCGACCTTGGTCTTGTTGATGAGTATCGCATCTACCTCCACCCCGTCGTGCTCGGTCGCGGCAAGCCATTCTTCGCCGGCCCGCGGCCCCGGCTCCGCCTTGTGGCCAGCGATCCAATTGGCGAGGACGTGATCAGGTTGACGTACGTTCCTGCTTGACCTCGAGACGGACTGAGCCGATGCGTCAGGTCCGCTTTGGGTCGACGCACGTCATATCGCTGTTGGCTACCCAAACCTGTTGTTCGACAGGCTCACCATGAGGATTTTGGGTTGCATCCCGCCAGAGACGCGCAGCTCCTAGCGCTGCACCCTCAGCCCGACGAAGACGCTGTTGGTCTTGCTGTCGCGGCCGGACAAGGTGCTGTCGAAGGTTTCGTGGCGTAGCCTACCGGTGAGGCCGGCATAGCGGTTGAGCCACCAGGTCAGGCCCGCCTCGGCGCTCAGCCTCAGTTCATGGTCGTCCCTGCCGGCATAGTCTCGCCAGCCCATGCCGGCTGCGGCAAAGCCGGTGAGGTTGGCGCGGATCTGGCGTTCGACGCTGAGGCGACCGGAATAGAGCACCGAGCCGCTTTCGCCCGGTGTCGTCGAGCCTTCGACCAGGGTGGTTCCGTTGAGCGCGACGATGGTGCCGCGCATCGGCGACCAGCGGAGATCCGCGGCGATCGTCGCCGCCGAGATGGTTTCCAGCCGGTCATCGTCGAAATCCTCGGAGAGCCAGCCAGCGGAAATCTCGCCGCCGAATTTTTCGCCCATGTCGAGTTCGACGCCGGCACGGGCGCCGATCCGGTTCGAGGAGCGCTCGAAGCCGGCGGTGTCGAACCGGAGGTCGTGGACGCGGCGGCCATATTCGATTTCGCCGAAGGGCGTCAGCGCCGGCGAAATCTCGTAGCCGGCACGGAAACGCCCGGCATAGAGCGTAGAGTTCCTGTCTTCCTGTGAAAGCGTAGTGCCGTCCGACAATTCGGCGTCGCCGTAGCTTTCCCTGGTGGCCGCGCCTGTCACGGCGAAGCGGAATTTGCCGACGTCCTTCTCCAGGCCGACGCTGCCGTCGATGGTGTGGCGCACCGGGCGCGAGGCGGTGTCGACGATCACTATCGGCGAACTCGCAGATTCCGGGCGGATGTCGTAGCCGAGGGAGGCTATGGCGCGGATGTCGTCGGCGATGTCGAGCTGCAGGCGGCCGTCGATGCCGGCTTCGGTGTCCTTGACCTCCTGGCCCGAAATCGACCTGCGGAAAATGCCGTAGGCGTCGATGGTCGCCGAGTGGTTGTCCCAGTCCGAGGCCGCGTTCAGGCGCAGCGTGGTTTCCGACAGCACTGCCGACTTGCCGTCCGAACTCGAATCGGCGTTGGAGGTGGCGGTGACGCCCTGTTCGAGACTCGGCTTGAGCACGAAGGTGCCGAAGCGGATGCCGGTCGGCTCGAACGGATTTTCGTCCGGCACCGGCCTGCGGCCCTCGATCGCTCCCTGGCGTTCCGATTCCGGTCCGTTTTCTTCCTCGGTCAGCGAATCGACGGTCCCTTGGCGCACCGTGCCGGTGCTCAGATCCTCGTCCGGCTCAGGCGCGGCCGTCCTTGGAGTAGCTGCCCGTCCGGGGGCGGCAAGCCTTTCGCGCGCGTCCCTGGCGCGCTGGAGCGCGGTCGTCGGCGGACGAATGGAAGATCTTGCGCCGGTGGCGGCCGCATCCGCATTAGGAGGCTCGCTGAACAGGTCGTCCGAGATCGTCGGATCGGTCTGCTCGGGCAAGGCGCCCGGACTGATGGGCTGGTAGGTGGCGGCCTGGTCCTGGACTTCGGGCATGGCCTGCTGGGCCGGTCGCCTGCGCAACAGGCCGGCGGTGTCGCCCTCGCTGATCGCGCCCCGCAGACCTGCTTCCTGGGCATGCACCGGCAGGGCGCAAAGCAGGGTTGCCGCGCTTGCCGTTGCCAGCAAGAAACGCAATCCCGCACTGCTCATCCGCCTGTTTTGCCCTGGCCTGACCTGCGCCATCTTCACCACTGCTTCGCCGACGCATGAGCGCCGCACTTACCAACTGGTAAATCGCCATGGTTAACGGAGCGTTTCCGGCTGCCGCCGCAGGCCGCCCCGCAGGGTGGATAATCGTGGACAGGGGCCGTGCGACGCGCTAACGCATGCGCCATGCACGCTGGATCGCTGAAAAAAGAGCCGGACCGGCAGGCGTCCATCGCCTCCGCGCTCCGCACCGTCGCCACCGAGCAGGTCGGCATCGCCGCGCTTGCGGCCGCGCTCGAAGGGCCGCTGGCGGAGCCCTTCGCCCGGGCCGTGTCGATCCTCGGCCAGCTGAACGGCCGCGCCATCATCACCGGCGTCGGCAAGAGCGGCCATATCGGCTCCAAGGTGGCCGCAACCTTGGCATCCACCGGAACTCCAGCCTATTTCGTCCATCCTTCCGAAGCCATCCATGGCGATCTCGGCATGATCACCAAGGACGACGCCATCGTCGCCATCTCATGGTCGGGCGAGACGGCGGAACTCAAGGGCATCGTCGGCTATTCCCGGCGGTTCTCGATTCCGCTGATTGCGATCACCGCCGGCGACACGTCTGCACTGGCGCGCCAGGCGGATGTGGTGCTGTCGCTGCCGCGCACGCCGGAAGCCTGCCCCCACGGGCTTGCGCCCACCACCTCGACGCTGCTCCAGCTCGTCGTCGGCGATGCGCTGGCAGTGGCACTGCTTGAGGCACGCGGCTTCACCGCCGACCATTTCCGCACCTTCCATCCCGGTGGCCAGCTCGGTGCGAGCCTGATGCCGGTCGGCGACCTGATGCATAAGGGTGACGAAATGCCGATCGTCGCGATCGGCACCAAGATGCCCGAGGCGGTGAAGACGCTGTCCAAGAAGCGTTTCGGCTGCGTCGTCGTCGTCGACGAGCAGGGCAGGCTTGCCGGTATCGTCACCGATGGCGACCTGGCGCGCAATCTCGACCGCAATCTCGCCGAGACCAATGTCGAGGACATCATGACCCGGCAGCCGAAGACGGTGCCGCCACAGATGCTGGCGGGCACGGCGACGGCGATGCTCAACGAGCACAACATCAGCGCCATCCCCGTGGTCGAAGGCGACAAGCCTGTCGGCATCGTCCACTTCCACGATCTTCTGAGGATCGGCGCGGCCTGAGCCGCGCCAGCGCTCACACAGGCTCGACGACAAGCTCCAGGTCGGTGTCGGCGGCAGCGGTGACGCGCACCTGCGTGCCCACGGGCAGGTCGGGGCCTGACACTCGCCACATCGTGTCGCCGAGCTTGATGCGGCCGCGGCCTTCCTTGATCGGCTCGGTCAATGTCGCGGTGCGGCCGATCATCTGGGCGCCGCGCCGGTTGAGCAGCGGCTGGTCGGAGGGGTCTTCGCGGTCGCGGACGATCTTCTTGCCGACATAGGCAGAGGCGAGGGCGAGCACGAGGAAGACCAGGACCTGGACCTGCCAGCTCCAGAACGCCACATCCCAGAGCAGCAGCGAGGCCGATCCGACGATCAGCGCGGCAATGCCGATCCACAGCAGGAACACGCCCGGCGCGAAAATCTCCAGGCACAGCAGGATGAAGCCGAGCAGCATCCAGTTCCAGGGACCGAGTTCGGCAACGATGCTTGCGATCATGTGCGGTTCCTCAATTCACCCAGGCCCGGCTTGCCGGCTCAGTTCTGCTCGGGCGGAATCCTGGGCGTGCGCGAGGCCTGGCGTTGCGCCCCGGCAGTGCCGCCGTCGCGGAACACCTCCTTGGCGATCTCGCCGATGCCGCCAAGCGTGCCGATCAACGACGATGCCTCCATCGGCATCAACACCACCTTGCTGTTCGATGCCGAACCGATCTTGGCCAGCGCCTCGGTGTATTTCTGGGCGACGAAGTAGTTGATCGCCTGGACGTCGCCCTTGGCGATGGCTTCCGACACCACCTGGGTGGCGCGGGCTTCGGCTTCGGCGGCGCGCTCGCGGGCCTCGGCGTCGCGGAAGGCGGCTTCCTTGCGGCCCTCGGCTTCCAGCACCTGCGCCTGCTTCATGCCCTCGGCTTCGAGGATCTGGGCACGCTTGTTGCGTTCCGCCATCATCTGTCGGCCCATCGACTCGATGAGGTTCGCCGGTGGGTTGATGTCCTTGATCTCGACGCGGGTGATCTTGATGCCCCAGGGGTGCGCCGCTTCGTCTACGACACGCAGCAGCCGCTCGTTGATGGCGTCGCGGTTCGACAAAAGCTCGTCGAGGTCCATCGAACCCATCACGGTGCGGATGTTGGTCATCGTGAGGTTGAGGATGGCGTTCTGCAGGCCGGCCACCTGATAGGCGGCCTGCGGAGCGCTGAGCACTTGATAGAAGGCGACCCCGTCGACGGCGACCATCGCGTTGTCCTTGGTGATGATCTCTTGCGTCGGCACGTCAAGAACCTGCTCCATCATGTTCATCTTGGCGCCGATACGGTCGATGAAGGGGATGATCAGGTTGAGGCCGGGCGTCAGCGTCTTGGTGTAGCGGCCGAAGCGCTCGACCGTGTAATTGTAACCTTGCGGGACGGTCTTGATGCCGGCAAACAGCAGCAACAGAACCAATACGACAAGGACCGGAATGACCACGTCGAAGCCGCTGAAGTCCATTCGAAACACCCCCGCAAGTTGAGCGCGCGATTCACAAGTCGCGCCGCATGCGCAAAAAGACTTAAGGGCGTTTCGGCGGCGTTACAACAAGGGAACCGCTAAATGCTGCCCGGCTCAGCGCCGGAAGCCGAACAGGCCGGCGTCGGTATCTTCGTTGCCGCACAGGGCGGCGCTGACGATCTCGGCGGCAATGCGCGAATAGGTGATGCCATTGCCGCCATAGCCCATCACCGCATGGATGCGCGGATGGCGGGGAAGTGTCCCGATATAGGGTAGACCTGTCGCGGTGGTGCCGAACGAACCGGTCCAGGCGAATTCCGGCGAGGTGTCGAGTTCGGGTAGGAGCCGCTTCAATTTGGCGGCGATGCGATCCGATTTTTCGGCGATCAGCGCATCGCGACGTGCCTCGTCGGTGAACTCCTCGTCCTCGCCGCCGCAGATCACCCGGCCGTCGGACGTCGCGCGCAGATAGAGGTACGGATCGGACGCTTCCCAGATGAAGGCGGCGCCCGGCCAGAGCGCGCGTTTCTGCGGCCGCGTGGCGATGGCCCAGGTCGAGATGATCTGGTGATCGGTCCCCGCCTGGAAGCCAGCGACGAGTTCGTAGCCAGTGGCGAGTACCGCATGGCTTGCGGTGATCGTCGGGCCGTCTCCGGTGGTGACCGTCACCTCGTCGCGGCTGGTGGCAATGCCGGTGGCCTCGGCCGGTGCGTAGAAGCGCGCCTTGCGCTGGCGCGCCGTCAACAGCAGGCCTGCGGTCAACTTGCGCGGGTCGAGCGCCAGATTGCCATGGCTCAGGATCGCGCCGTTGCGTGCAATGCCGAACCGTTCGCGCAGTTCAGCCTTGGGCAGATAGGTCGCATGGATGCCGGCAAGCCGGCGCGCAGCCGCCTCGATGTGCAAGCTGTCCGCATCGAGCACGTAGCCGGCAAGATAGAGCGATTGCCTGGTCTCGACGTTGCAGTTGATGCCGAGTTCGTCGATGCGCGCCTTGAGGTTCATCACCGCCAGCCGGGATCGCCGCCAGGCGCGCTCGGCGCGGTCCTTGCCGATGCGTTGCGCAAGCCTGGAGAGCGGCTGGTCGATCTCATACTGCACCAGCGCCGTGGTTGCCGAGGTCGAGCCCAGCAGCGGGCCGCGACGGTCGATGCAGACCACGGACATGCCGGCATCCGTCAGCGCTTCCGCCACCATGGCGCCGCTGATGCCCATGCCGACAATGGCGACGTCCGCCTTGATGTCGCGGACGAGCCTGCCGGTCGCAACCGTCGGCGCGCGGTAGGCGTACCAGACGGGCCGTCCGGTCCTGAGGTCGAGCTTGCGGGTCACGAGTGGCGGGTCTCCCTGGCCCGCGTTCAACGCCGCGCGCCGGTGGAGGTTCCGCCCTTTGCTGTCAGACCCAGCCCGACAGTTCGCGCCGGGTGATCGCCTCGATCACGGCCATGCCTTCGGCGCTGTCGTTGAGGCAGGAGATGTGGGAGAAGTTCTTGCCGCCGGCATGGTGGAAGATCTCGGCGTTCTCGCCGGCGATCTCCTCCAGCGTCTCGATGCAATCGGACGAGAAGCCTGGATTGACGATGGCGATCGACTTCACGCCTTCCTTGGCCAGCCGCTCGACCGTCTTGTCGGTGTAAGGCTGCAGCCATTCTTGCGCGCCGAAGCGCGACTGGAAGGTGGTCATCAGCTTCTTGTCGCTCATGCCGAGGCGTTCGCGCAGCAGCCGCGTCGTCTTCACGCAGTGGCAGTGATAGGGGTCGCCGCGCTCGAAATACGGCTTGGGGATGCCGTGGTAGGAGGCGAGAATCACCTCCGGCTCGAAGTCGAGCGAAGCCAGATGCTGTTCGATCGAGCGCGCCAGCGCCTCGATATAGACCGGCTCGTCGTAGTAGGCAGGCACGGTGCGCACCGACGGCATGGCGCGAATTTTCATCAGCGCTCGGAACAACTGGTCGCTGGCGGTCGCGGTCGTCGTCGCCGAGAACTGCGGATAGAGCGGGAACATGACGATGCGGTCGCAGCCCTGGGCGATCAGCTTGTTGACCGCGCTCTCCGTCGAGGGGCTGCCGTAGCGCATGCCCCAGTCGACGACGACGTCGGGCAGGTCGCGCAGGGCTTCGGAGAGCTTTTCCGCCTGGGCGCGGGTGTAGGTGCGCAGCGGAGATTCGTCGCGTTCGGTGTTCCAGATTTTCTTGTAGTTCTCGCCCGATTTCTTCGGCCTCGTGTTGAGCACGATGCCGTAGAGGATCGGGTACCACAGAACCTTGGGCATCTCGATGACGCGCGGATCGGACAGGAACTCGCGGAGATAGCGCCACATCGACTTCTTGTCGGTGCCGTCGGGGGTACCGAGGTTGACCAGGAGGACGCCGACCTTGCGCTTGAGCACCGACGGGTGGCCGTTGGGGAACGGGCCAGGCGCCTTGGCTGATTTTTCGTCGATGGTCGTGGTCAGGTTCATTCGGTGTCTCCGTTATGCGGGATACCTAGTTGAATGGTGCCGCTGTTCAATGTCGCGTCTGGCCGCACCCGGCAAAGGAGCGATTAGAGAATAGTGAGTAGGGAATAGAGGGGGCGGTTGAGCCAACAGGCTCGTGCGCGCCCAAGGGTACTGCCCGACTATTCGCTACTCACTATTCCCTATTCGCCAATCTCCAAAAGCGAAGCCCGCCCGGCATGCCGGGCGGGCTTGTGGGGCAAAAGAGCCCTATCAGTTCGTCGACGGGATCGAAAGCGTTCCGCCGATGTGCAGATCCTTGGCCCGGGTGTCGGGATTGGCGTCGGCGATCGCCTGCCATTTGGTGGGGTCGCCGAGATAGGTCTTGGCGAGATCCCAGAAAGTGTCGCCGGCGGCGATGGTGTGCGTCTTGCCACCTGCGGCGCCGGCTGCCGGTTCCGCCGCTGCGGGTGCTGTCGCCGCCGGTGCCGCTGCGGCGTCGGCGGGCTTGGCCGGCTCGGCTGCCGCAGGGGCAGGTTCGGCCGGCTTTGCCGGTTCGGCGGGGGCGGGGGCGGGTGCTGCGGCGACCGTCGCCGCGATCTCGGTGATGCGGCCGTCGAGCTTGGGCGTGAAGGGCCGGTTCTTGGCGAGATAGTCGGCGACTACCTGCTCCAGGCTCGGACCGTAGTCATAGGCGTTGGCGCCGTTGTCGGCGAACAGCTTGTAGCCGTCGCCGCCCTGGCGGACGTAGTTGTTGGTGGCAACCGTGTAGACCTTGGCCTCGTCGATCGGCTTCCAGGCGCCCCCGTCCATCACCTCGACCGACTTGATGCGGCCGGCATTGGCCGCAACCGACTTGTCGAAGGAGTATTTCAGGCCGGCGACCTGCGGGAACTTGCCCTTGCCTTCCTCGATCTCGCTGACGCCGGCCTCGAGCGAGGCGACGATGTCCTTGCCGGAGAGCTGGAAGGTGGCGAGCGTGTTCTGGAACGGCAGCACGGTCAGCACTTCGCCCATGGTGACGACGCCCTGGTCGATGGAGGCGCGGATGCCGCCGCCGTTCTGGAAGACGATGGTGACGCCCTGGTCCTTAACCCGGTCGAGGATGGCGTCGGAGATCAGGTTGCCCATCTCGCATTCGCGGGCGCGGCAGCTTTCGCGGCTGCCGTCGATCATCGCGGTGGTCTCGGCGACCTCCTTGTTCTTGAGCTCCTCGATAGGTGCGCCGAGCTCCTTGATGCGGGCAAGCACGGCCTCGTCGGGCTTGATCGAGTTGTCGAGATAGATCGGGTCGCCCTTGGCTTCCTTGACGACACCGTTGTCGTCGAAGGTGACGGTGAACTCGCCGAGGTATTTCGAGTAGGAGGCGGCCTGGGTGACCGGAACCTTGTAGCCCTCGGGGTTGTCGATCATCGTCGGGTAGGGCCCTTCGGCCTTGGCGTCGGTGTTCGACAGCAGCGAGTGCGAATGGCCGCCGACGACCACGTCGACGCCGGGAATCTTGGCGATCATCTCCTTGTCGCGGGGATAGCCGACGTGCGTCAGGGCGATGATCTTGTTGACGCCCTCGGCCTTCAGCTTCTCGACTTCGGCGGTGATGTTCTTGACGTCGTCCTCGATGGCGATATTGGGGCCGGGAGAGGCGACTTCCGGCGTATCGTTGGTGACGGCGCCGACGATGCCGATCTTCTGGCCGCCGACTTCGAGCACCAGCGACGGCTTGATGCGGTCGCCGACCTTGGACTGCGCATTGGGATGCACATTGGCGGAGAGCACCGGGAACTGGATCTTTTCCAGGAACGGCACCAGCGCCTCTTCGCCGTCATCGAACTCGTGGTTGCCGACGGTCATGGCGTCGAACTTCATCTGGTTCAGGAATTCGGCTTCTGCCGCACCCTTGTAGGTGGTGTAGAACAGCGAGCCCTGGAAATTGTCGCCGCCGTTAAGCAGCAGGACGTTCTGGCCTTCGAGCTTCTTGCGCTGGTCGGCAATCGCCGTCACCAGGCGCGCGGCGCCGCCGATGCACTCGCCCTTGCCCTCTTCCTCGGTCGAGCAGGTCGATTCAAACTTGTTGTTGCTCTCAATGCGGCTGTGCCAGTCATTGATGTGCAGAATGGTCAACGTGTAGTCGGCAAATGACGGTGCAGCGGAATAACTGAACGCCGAAGCCGACAAAGCCGCAATGGCAGCCAATCTCTTCATGTCGAAATCTCCCGAATGACCCCCGCGAGACGTTTAGCGTCTTCGCTTGACCGGAATGTTACACATTCCTTGGCGCCATGTTCACATTCCGATTTTTCGGATGCAAGGGAGAATCGAAGGCTGCAAGCTGGCTCAACTGACTTGCCAATTGACATCGCAAGCCGATGAACTGCCGCGGGGCTTTGGTGAGCCGGAGCTTCAGGAAAAGCGTTGCGCCCACCTTGGCGGGCGCAACGTCTGAATCAGGCCGAGCGCCTTGTCAGGGTGAACTGCTGGCCGGCAGAACTGGTGCAGTTGAGCTGGTTGGCCGAGATCAGCAGGCAGTTGAAGCTGATCGGCGACTGGCGGATCAGCGAGGTGCCGTTGATCTGAACCGAGTTGGCGCCGGTCAGGATGTAGGTGCCATCGGAAAGCTTCTGGCCGGTGTCGGTGGCGACCGTCTGGAATGCGCCGCTGGCGAAGGTCGAAAGACCGGTGCCCTTGGCGTCCAGCCATGAGCCTTCCACGCCGGACGGCGCTGGCCTGGAGCCCCCGCCCGAACCGCCGCCGCTGGTCGAACAGCCGGCAATCGCGGCCGCAAGCAGGGCAAGCACTCCGGCCGAAGCAATTTTGCGCGAAGTCGTCATCAAGTAATCCTCTCCTCAGTCCGCCTGACTTCAATCGCCCGATTTGGCGATGAAGGCAAGGGCAGGGCGGTAGGGAGTAAGGCAGTAGGAGAATATGCCAGCAGGTTCCTTGGTGCCCTACTGCCTTATTCCCCTACCGCCCTGTTCCCGTATTCCTTACCGGACCAGCACGTTGCGGAACTGCCAGGGATCATCCTTGTCGAGATCCTCCTCGAACAGGCCGGGGCGGCCTTCGAGCGGCGTCCAGTCGGTGTAGTAGCCCTTGACCGGTCCGAGATAGGGCAACTGCACTTCAAGGCAGCGCCTGTAGTCGGTTTCGTCGGCCTCGACGATGCCGGCTTCGGGGTTCTCGAACGCCCAGACCATGCCGGCGAGCACCGCCGACGAGACCTGCAGGCCAGTCGCATTCTGGTAGGGCGCGAGCTTGCGTGCCTGCTCCAGCGACAGCTGCGAGCCGAACCAGTAGGCGTTCTTGTCGTGGCCGTAGAGCAGGACGCCGAGTTCATCGATGCCGTCGACCAGTTCGTCCTCGTCGAGGACGTGGTGGACAGGCTGCGGCTTGCCGGCGGCGCCGAACATCTCGTGCATCGACAACACCGCGTCGTTGCAGGGATGATAGGCATAGTGGCAGGTCGGCCGGTAGGTCACCTTGCCCTTCTTCGAACGCACGGTGAAGAAGTCGGAGATCGAGATCGCCTCGTTGTGGGTGACAAGGAAGCCGTATTGCGCGCCCGGCGTCGGGCACCAGGTGCGGACGCGGGTGTTGGCGCCTGGCTGTTCGAGATAGATCGCGCCCTTGTTGCCGTGCTTGAACTTCTTGGCGTTCTTGGGCTTCCACTTCTCGTGCGTGCCCCAGCCGAGTTCGGACGGCTGCAGGCCTTCCGAAATGAAGCCCTCGACCGACCAGGTGTTCCAGAACACGTTCATCGGCTTGGGGTTCTTGGTGCGCTGGGTGTCGCGCTCGGCGATGTGGATGCCCTTGACGCCGGCTTTCTTCATCAGCGCGGCCCAGCCTTCGCGGTCGTGCTGCGCCGGCTCCTCGAATTCGATGCCGAGGTCCCTGGAAAGGTTGACCAGCGCCTGCTTGACGAACCACGAGACCATGCCCGGGTTGGCGCCGCAGGTGGAGACCGCAGTCGTGCCGCCGGGATGCTTGCGCCGTTCGGCCAAAAGCGTCTCGCGCAGCGCATAGTTGGTGCGCTCGTCATTGCCGGCGTTGTTGTCGAAGTAGAAGCCGAGCCATGGCTCGATGACGGTGTCGACATAGAGCACGCCAAGCTTGCGGCAGAGATGCATGAGGTCCACCGAGCCGGTGTCGACCGACAGGTTGACGCAGAAGCCCTGGCCGCCGCCATTGGTCAGCAGGGGCGTCAGCAGGTCCTTGTAATTGTCCTTGGTTACCGCCTCCTGGATGAATTTGATGCCGCGCTCATCCGCGAGCTTACGGTTTTCGTCGCTGGGATCGATGATCACCATGCGCGACTTGTCGAACTTGAAATGGCGTTCGATGAGGGGGAGCGTTCCGCGACCGATCGAGCCGAAGCCGATCATCACAACAGGGCCAGTAATCTCACCATAAACGGGCCATTTTTCATTCGCCATTTTTTATGGCACTCCTTCTCACACTAAAAGAGCCGGGCCCCGATTGACCCGGCTTCAACGGCTAAACCATACATGCTTGTCACAATAAAGCGAATCCCTCGGCCCCAGATGCTGTAGGAGCCGGACGTTATGCCGCTATTAGCCGGCTTTTTTCATCTCGGAGAGAAAGCCGACGAGCCTGTCGCGGTCGGCGGCCAAGCCCTTGTAGTCGAGCTGTTGGCGGTCGAGGTTCATCAGCTGATCGGCGAATGAGGCGGCCAGCCGGGGGCTGTCCTCGTGGCGGGCAAGCACTGCCAGCGGGTCGAGATGGATGCGGATGGTGAACAGGATGTCGCCCGAGACCGGCAGCTTGCGCAAGGTCTGCCGCTCGACGCGGATGAAGGCGTGAGCGGCGACATCGGCGCCGGGAAACGTCGATTCCGTCTCGGCCGAGCGGGCGAGACGCTGGCGGTCGGAAAGCGGGTGATAGAGCGAGCCATCTGCCTGGATCGACCAGTTGAAACGTTCCACAAGCACGGCAAGCTTGTCGAACATGCGCGCGATCAGCTCGGCCATGCGTGTGCCAGGCCCGAAATCGGGCACGGGGCCATGTATCTTGTCGATCGGCTGCCCGAATTTTTCCGTCAGCCTCCACGACGAAGGAAAGCACAGAGAACCCGCGGCGAGCCGCCAGCCATCGTCGCCGCGCCGCATCAGGATCAGGTCTTCCTGGACGAGCTTCGAGGCAGCGACCAGCGGGCTGTCACCAGGATTCTGGACGTCGATGGAGCGGCCCGTGCCGGCAATGCTGCAGCGGCCTTCCTCGATGCGATAGGTCTCGGGAAAGCGCTCGGTCAGATGCGCCACCAGGAGGTCCAGCACTTCCCTTTGAGACTGCTTCGTGCCGGGCTCGGCGACGAACACCTTGTCCGGGATCTCGGCGTAGAGCCGGTCCTTCTCGGCCAGATAAGCTTCGAGATGGCCGTCGAGCTCGATCCAGTCGCGCGGCTCCGCCTGCTTGAGACCGATGGCGAAGGGTTTCGAGCTGCCGTCATAGGGCGTGTGGGTGGGGTCGGTCATGGCGATTTGTCGGACTGGGCTGATATGCTGTGACTTAGCCTGCGCCCGGTTTGCCGATAATGTCGCGTCATTGGACTAGCCTTGCCGCAATCAGCCCACGCAGCGAATTGCCGATCCAGATTTGCGCCGCGCGGCGAAGGTCTTCAGCCGCCAGCACCGCCTCCACCGCCTCGCCCTTGTCGATCAACTCCCCGCGCAGCACGCCGGCGAGCAGACCGCAGGCGAGGGGTGGCGTCTTCAGCGGGCCGCGGTCGCCCATGTCGACGAAGATGTTGGTGATGGTGCCTTCGCAGACCTCGCTTGCCTCGTTGAGCAGGATCACCTCGTCGGCAGCCTCGCGCGGGAATTCGGCGCGGGCGCGGTCGTAAGCCTCGCGGCGCGTCGTCTTGTGGCGAAGCAAGTTGTTCGAGGAATCGAGCTTCGTGGCCGCGATGCGCAGCGTCCAGACGGCATCCGATGCCAGCGGCACGAACGATTGGCTTGTTACTTCGCGGCTACCGTCCGGAGCGAGAGCAAGCCGGACTCTGAGCGGCATGTCGGCGCCTGCAGCCTGCGCCAAAGCCTGCTCGATCGCCGCCCTGTCGAACCCGAACCCGAGCGCCTCGGCTGACGCCTTGAGCCGTGCCAGATGTCGGCCGCCGCGCAGCAAACCGCTTTGCGGCTCCCAGCGCATGGTCTCGATCAGCTCGAAGCCGGCACCGTGCCCGTGGCGAAACGCGCTTTCAGAAGACATTCGGCATACTCCGCTTCGGCAGTCGAATCGAAGACGACGCCGCCGCCGACATTGTAGACGGCCTCGCCGTCGGGAAAGAGCGTGATGGTGCGGATCGCCACGTTGAAGCGCATGGTGCCGCCCGGGGCGATCCAGCCGATGGCGCCGCAATAGACGTCGCGCGGGGTGCCTTCGAGGTCACGCAGGATCTCCATCGCCCGGATCTTGGGGGCGCCGGTGATCGAGCCGCAGGGGAAGAGGGCGGCAAATACCTGCTCGATGGTCAATCCGGGCAACAGCCTGGCGCGCACGCGGCTGACCATCTGGTGCACCGTCGGATAGCTTTCGATGCGGAAAAGCTCCGGCACGTCGAGCGTGCCGACCTCGCTGATCAGCGAGATGTCGTTGCGCAGCAGATCGACGATCATGCGGTTTTCCGCCTGGTTCTTCTCGTCGTTGCGCAGGAATTCCCTGAGGGCTGCGTCCTCCTCCGGCGTCTTGCCGCGCGGGGCGGTGCCCTTCATCGGGTGTGTCTCGATCCAGCCCTCGCTGTCGATGTCGAAGAACAGTTCGGGAGACCGCGACAGCACGACCGGCCCGCCGAGCGAGACCAGCGAACCGTATTTCACCGGCTGACGGGCGATCAGCGCGTCGAAGGCGTCGAGCGCTTCGCCGGACCATTGGGCATGCACGGGAAAGGTCAGGTTGGCCTGGTAGCAGTCGCCCTGGCGCAAATGCTGGTGCAGCGTCTTGAACCGGCGCTCATAGTCGGCCTGCGACCACGTCGCCCGCGCATCGAATATCGGCCCGTTGGTTGCGGGCTCGCGCGACGGGGGGCGGTCCCTGTCCGATGGCTGGTCGAACACGCCGAGGCAGACCAGCGGCGTGCGCCGTCCCTCGGGAAGCAGCGGCCTGAGCTTCGGCTCGAGCAGATAACCGGCCTCGTAGGAGAAATAGCCGGCAAGCCATTTGCCCTGTTCATGCGCCTTTTGGGCTGCCTGCAAGGCCGGGAAGAAATCCGCCGCATCATGCGCGACGATGATCTCGCGGGGTGCTTCAAACAGCACCTCGCGACCGGCGGGGTCGTCCCTGAACAGGACGAATGGGGATGTGGGACCAGTCATGATGTCAGCGTGCTTGCGATAGAACCGGGCTCAGTCCAGCGCTTCCAGTTCGTCGATGAGGTTGCTGATCACGGCAAGCCCCTTCTGCCAGAAGGCGGGATCGGTGGCGTCGAGCCCGAACGGCTTCAGGAGTTCGGAATGATGCTTGGTGCCGCCGGCGCGCAGCATCTCGAAATACTTGTCCTGAAAGCCGCGTTCGGCATTCTGGTAGACCGCGTAGAGCGAGTTCACCAGGCAATCGCCGAAGGCGTAGGCATAAACGTAGAAGGGCGAATGGATGAAGTGCGGGATGTAGGACCAGAACACCTCGTAGCCCTCGCGCAGCTTGATCGCGGGGCCCAGGCTTTCAGCCTGCACCTCGAGCCAGAACTGGCCGAGCTGGTCGGAGGTCAGTTCGCCGTTCTTGCGCTCGGAGTGCACCTTGCGTTCGAACTCATAGAAGGCGATCTGGCGCACGACCGTGTTGATCATGTCCTCGACCTTCTGGGCCAGCATCGCCTTGCGCTCGCGCTTGTCGGTGGTGCGGTCGAGCAGCGAGCGGAAGGTCAGCATCTCGCCGAACACGCTTGCCGTCTCGGCCAGCGTCAGCGGCGTCGAGGCCATCAACGCGCCCTGGCCGCCGGCCAGCACCTGGTGCACGCCATGGCCGAGCTCGTGGGCGAGGGTCATGACGTCGCGCGGCTTGCCCATGTAGTTGAGCAGCACGTAAGGATGCGCCGAGGGTACCGTCGGATGGGCAAACGCTCCCGGCGCCTTGCCGGGACGCACCGGCGCGTCGATCCAGCGGCGGTCGAAGAAGTCGCGAGCGATCTCGGCCATTTCAGGCGAGAAGCTCTGATAGGCGGTCAGCACCGTGTCCTTGGCCTCGTCCCAGCCAATCGTCGCCTGCGGTGTCTCGGGCAGCGGCGCGTTGCGATCCCAGTGGTTCATCACCTCCATGCCGAGCCATTTGGCCTTCATCGCGTAATAGCGGTGCGACAGGCGCGGATAGGCTTCGCGCACGGCGGCGGCCAGCGCGTCGACGACCTCGCGCTCGACCCGGTTGGCGAGGTGGCGGGAATCGGCAATGTCCTCGAAGCCGCGCCAGCGGTCGGAAATCTCCTTGTCCTTGGACAGGGTATTGGTGATCAGCGTGAAGACCCGCAGGTTCTTGCGGAAGGTCGCGGCCAGCGCCTCGGAGGCTGCCTTGCGCACCTCGCCGTCGGGGTCCTGCAGCTTGTTCAGCGCCGGCTCCAGCGTCAGTTCCTCGCCGCCGATGTCGAAGCGCAGGTCGGTCATCGTTTCGTCGAACAGCCGGTTCCAGGCGCCGCGCCCGGTGATCGACTTTTCGTGGAACAGCTGCTCGACGCGGTCCTCGAGCTGGTAGGGCTTGTCCTTCCTGAGGTCGAGCACCCAGGGGCGGTAGTGGCCGAATTCAGGATCGGCATCGAGCGCCTTGAGGATCAGCGCGTCGTCGACGAGATTGAGCTCGAGCGCGAAGAACAGAAGATGCGCGCTGGCATCGGTCATCTTTTCCTGGACGTCGCCGTAAAGCTTGGCGCGCTTGGGGTCCGAGGTGTCGCCGGCATAGACAAGCCCGGCATAGGAGACAACGCGCCCGACCAGTTCCTCCAGCGCCTCATAGGTCTGCATGGCCTGGCCGAGCTTGCCGGCCGCGCCGCGCTCGGCCTCGATGGCAAGGGTGCCTTTCCAGCGGGCCTCAAAAGCCACCGCATCGACCGAGGCCTTTTCGAGATCGCGCGCCAGCTCGGGCGCGTCCATGGCGGCATACAGGTCGGCGAGATCCCATTCGGGCAACTCGCCAAACCCTGCCGCGCCCCTGGCGGAGGCGGTGGCTGACATCTCTTGCCCGGAATTCCAACGCATTGCGTCTTCCTTTTCACTTCCCTCGGCCAGTCGATTCAAATCCTAAGGGATTCGTTCACCGGCTTTTTTGAAACCTTATTTAGAACCCTGTGCCAGGATGATCCACATCCAATAAGCAACTACGGGCATATTCCGGACATTCATGGCAGGTTCGATTCTCATAGTCGATGACGATCCCGTCCAACGTCGCCTCGTCGACGCTGCGGTGACGAAATTCGGCCACACCGCGATCGCCGTCGACGGCGGCGAGGCGGCCCTGCGCATGCTCGACGGACCGCGCGGCGGCGAGATCGGTGTGCTCATCCTCGACCTGTCCATGCCCGGGCTGGACGGTATCGGCGTGCTCAAGGCGATGCGCGAGCGCGGCATCACGCTTCCGGTCATCGTGCAGACCGCACAAGGCGGCATCGACACGGTGGTGTCGGCGATGCGCAACGGTGCCTTCGACTTCGTCGTCAAGCCGGCGTCCCCGGAGAAACTCCTGGCGGCCATCGCCAACGCGCTCAAGGTGGAAGCGGTCGAGAATACGGTCCGGCGCACGGCGCGCCGCAGCGGCGGGCTGCTTACCTTCCGTGACATGATCACCAGAAGCCCTGCCATGGACCGGGTCATCCGGCTTGGCCAGAAGGCGTCGGCGTCGAACATCCCGATCCTGATCGAAGGCGAATCCGGCGTCGGCAAGGAACTCGTCGCCCGCGCCATCCAGGGATCGGGCGACCGGCGCTCGAAACCCTTCGTCACCGTCAATTGCGGCGCCATTCCCGACAATCTCGTCGAGAGCATCCTGTTCGGCCACGAGAAGGGCTCGTTCACCGGCGCCACGGAAAAGCACCCAGGCAAGTTCGTCGAGGCCAACAACGGCACGCTTTTCCTCGACGAGATCGGCGACCTGCCGCTCGACGTGCAGGTCAAGCTGCTGCGTGCCGTGCAGGAAGGCGAGGTCGACCCGGTCGGCGGCCGCTCCACCGTCAAGGTCGACATCCGCCTGATCTCGGCGACGCACCGCAACCTCCTGCAGCAGGTCAAGGACGGCAAGTTCCGCGAGGATCTGTTTTATCGCCTCAACGTCTATCCGATCTTCGTGCCGCCGCTGCGCGACCGCCGCGAAGACATTCCGCTGCTGGTCAGCCACTTCATCTCCCGTGTCGCGCCGGCAAGCGCGCATGGCCGGATCCCGATGATTTCGGAAAATGCGCTGGCGCTACTTCAGGCCCATGACTGGCCGGGCAACATCCGCCAGCTCGAAAACGCCGTCTTCCGCGCCTGCGTGCTTTGCGAAGGCGACGTGCTGACCGAAGACGAGTTCCCGCAGATCCGCGCCCAGGTGGAAGGCGTCGTCGACCTCGGCGGCGAGGCGAAGCAGGAGCTTGTAGAGACGTCCGCTGAAAAAGCGGTTGCGGCTGCGCCGTTGTCATCTGCGCCGGAACGGACCCGTCCCGGCATGCTGCGGGCGCTCGACGAGCGCGGCAATGTGCGACCGTTGGCCGACGTGGAATTCGAGATGATCCGGCTCGCCATCGAGCACTACAACGGCCAGATGAGCGAAGTGGCGCGGCGGCTGGGGATCGGCCGCTCGACGCTCTACCGCAAGCTCAAGGAATACGGAATCGATCCGGAAACCGGGCGCGTCGAGCGACTCGCGTCCTGATATTTTCTCCGCCGATCTGGAATTAAAGCTTGCGTGTCGCTTGCGGGACGCATCCAATTGTGGCCGAAGGCTCAATTGTTCAGTGCCATTTTTGCCGTATAAACCAGCGGTTTACCATGAAATTCTGAGATTCCCTTTTGCTGGGATATCGCCATGGTGTTACCGCATTTGGCCTTCAATAAGCAGTGATTAACCATTAGGATCGATATTCGGACACGAATCCGTAACAGTGTCCGGGCTTCAAATCCGGGGACAGATGGCAGCCTAACAGGGCCTTTTGATTTGAACAGGATCGAGAACACCGAAGGGCGTCGCTCGAAATCGAATGGTTGGCAAAAGTGGCTTACGGCCGCGATGCTGACGTTTGGTTTCCTGACAGCTTCTCAGGCGACAGCCTCCGCCGAAACGCGGACCCTCAAGCTTTATTACACCCACACGGGTGAAAGGGCTGAGATCACGTTCAAGCGCAACGGCAGATACGATGCTGCCGGACTCAAGAAACTCAATCAGTTCCTGCGCGACTGGCGCCGCAACGAGCCGACCAAAATGGACCCGCGTCTGTTCGACGTCGTCTGGGAGGCTTATCGTTCTGCTGGCGGCCGCGACTATATCCATGTCGTGTCGGCCTATCGTTCGCCGGCGACCAATTCGCTGCTGCGCAGCCGTTCGAGCGGCGTTGCCGAAAAAAGCCAGCATATGCTCGGCAAGGCGATGGATTTCTTCATTCCCGGCGTGCCGCTGAAGAAGCTGCGTGACTCGGGCCTGCGCGTCCAGGCCGGCGGCGTCGGCTACTATCCGCGCTCCGGTTCGCCCTTCATCCACATGGACGTCGGCAACGTGCGCCACTGGCCGCGCATGAGCCGCCGCGAACTCGTCGCCGTGTTCCCGTCCGGCAAGACGCTGCACGTGCCGAGCGACGGCAAGCCGTTGCCCGGTTTCGAGCAGGCGCTCGCTTCCTACCAGTCGCGCAAGAAGAGCGGCGATCTGGTTCTCGCCAGCGCTGGGGCGCCGGCAAAGCGGAGCGGTGGCCTGTTTGCAGCACTGTTTGGTGGCGGCGGTGCAGACGAGGAAGAAGATACCGGCGAAATCGCAGTGGCAGCCGTTGCGCCCAAGAGGGCGCCGGCCAAGGCAATTGCCGAGGCGCCTGCCGCCAAGTCGCTGCCCGGCATCCAGATCGTAGCACCCGAGAATGCGCAGCGCGCAGAGCTGCCGCAGGTCGCCGACGAGGCACCGGCCGATCAGGCACCGGAGACCATTCTAGCAGCACTTCCCGCCCGCAGCGTGCCGCTTCCGGGCATTGCGCCGCGGCCGCAGGCCGAGATCGGCGTGGCGACCGCAGAGACCGTGCCGTTCGGCGCGGCATCCGCGCCGCTGGCCGAAGGCGAGCAGCCGACCGCAGTTGAACAGCAGATTGCAGCCAATGTTCCGCTGCCGACCCGGCGTCCGAACTACAACCCGCCAGCCGAACTCACGCCCGAGAACCAGAATGTCCTGATGGCGCTGGCCTCCAGCGATGACTTGCCGGCCGTCGCAGGCAATGCACCTGTGCCTTCGTCGCGTCCGCAGGACATGACGGTGGAAGCGGCACTTGCAGCGGCGGACGACATTCCAGCCGAAGAAGCGGCCGACGACGAGTTCGAGGTCGCGGCCCTCGCGCCGGTGCCGGAGCAGCGCTCCGTGTTCGACCAGCCCGAGGCCGTGGCCACTGCCGCGCCCAAGGCTGCGACGCCGAAGAACGCCATTGCCTCGCTTTCGGCGGGCCAGGACCCGGCCGCTGCGATCGGCGGCAGCGTCAAGACCACGCGCAAGTCGGCACGTCCGGTTGCCGAGGAAGCCAAGCCCGAGCCCAAGGCCGTCGTGGTTGCCGCAGCGCCTGATGCCGCGCGCTGGGCCCTGCGCAGCGGCGAGCAGGTGACGACGGTCACGACCAATACCAAGGCGCCGGGCTTTGCCTACAACATCGTCCGCACCGCGCCGAAGGAGGTCTACACGGCCGGCTTCCAGCAGGGCAGCCAGGCGGCAGATGCCAATCGCTTCTCCGGCAGTGCCGTGAAGTTCCTGTCGGTAGCTCGTTTCGAGAACAACTGATCGACGAACAAGACAATCAAAAAAGCCGCGCTGGCTGCCAGCGCGGCTTTTTTGTTGGGTTGGCCAGATCCTGACTTCTCCGACAAGGGGAGAAGGCAAGATTCTCAGTTCTTGCGCAGCTTGTTTGCTTCGGCGGCCAGCGCCTCGATGCCGGCCCAGTCGCCTGCCTTGACCATGTCGTCGGGGGCGACCCACGAGCCGCCGACACAGACGACGTTCGGCAGGCTGAGATAATCCCAGGCGTTCTTGGCCGAGATGCCCCCGGTGGGGCAGAACTTCACGTCGGCGATGGGCGAGGCGAGGGCCTTGAGGAAAGGCGCGCCGCCGGCCTGCTCGGCGGGGAAGAATTTCAGGAAGTCGAGACCGGCTTCGCGCGCGGCCATGATTTCGCCGGGAGTGATGGTGCCCGGCAGGAGCGGTACCTCGTTGGTCGCGGCATGCGCGATCAGTTCGCGGGTCAGGCCGGGGCTGACGATGAACTTCGAGCCGGCTGCCACCGCGTCGTCGAAGTGGCGGGCGTTGAGGATCGTGCCGGCGCCGACGATGCAGTCCTCGACCTCGGCGGCAACGCGGCGGATGCATTCCAGCGCTTCGTCTGTCCGCAGGGTGATTTCGATCGCCCTGAGGCCGCCGCGGGCGAGGGCACGGGCCAGCGGCACCGCATCGACGGCGCGGTCGATCTTCAGCACCGGAATGACCGGCTGGCCATCGAGCAGCGCTAGCAGTTTCTGGGTTTTGCTGGTCATGGCATTCGCTCCATCGTTACTTTTCAACCGATTTAACAGACCGTGCAGAACGAGTCCACGAAGCCTGCAGCGACATGGTGATGCGGCCCGGATGTCGGCTGGAAATCCGGACCTCGTTGCTTGCCTGCATAGCGCTCCGGCGAGTCAAGATCGACCGAAAATACCGGCGAGCCAGGACTTCAATGCCGACCACAGCCCGCCTGCTCCAGGCTGCAACGCCCGGCGTATCGCGGCTTGGGTTCGTCCACCGGCGATGCCATCGGCGGCAAGGCCGTGCTCGGCCTGGAACTTCCTGACCGCGGACGCCGTGCCCGGGCCGTAGATGCCATCTGTGTCGACGGGATAGCCAAGTGCCACGAGCGCTTCCTGCAGTTCGGTGACCAACTCGCCGCGCGAGCCGACCTGCATCGTCCGGTCGCCGGGGGCTGGGCCGTCGATCTGCCTTCGATAGGCATCGGCCAGCTTGGTATGGTAGCTGTTCTTGCGGAAGCCCGGGCCGTTATAGCCGTGTCCGACCGCCTCCCAGTCATGGCCGTTGAGTGCCTCCTTGAGGCCGGCCTTGTCGATGTAGCGGGCCATCAGCCGTGCCTGGCCGGCAGCGCCGGAGCGCGCCTCGGCGACGAGCCCGTCGACTTTGTCGAAACCGAGCCACAGCCAGTGCGACCCCATCACCTGCCCGAGGCCCCAGGATGTCGATTCATAGGCGGCCTGGTGGTCGATGTCGGCCGCATGTTCGAGCATATGCCAGCGCGCCGCCTGGCCGCGCGGGTTGGCGACGGCACCCGTCGTCGGCGAGGCAAGGCCCGCCGCGCGTGCCCTTGCCTGTTTGGCGCCCGAAAGCCTGCGGTCGAAATAGTGCCCTTCGAAGCGGATCAGCGGTTCGTTGCGTCCGTCGACCTTGGCGAAGACCTGGCCGGCGCTCTCGATCTCGGCAATGGCGAGCAAGGCGGCGGGTTCCAGCCCGAATTCGCGCGCCGCCTTCTCGATTTCATCGGCCGTTTGCTTGCTGAACATGCGCGACACTCTCCGTTTCGTCGCAACCATTGTCGCCGGAATTCCGCAGGCGTGGAAAAGATACCCCGGAAATCGGCCGTCTTTCTCCGGTGCGAGATCCGACCCGAATCAGGAACTGCCTGTAATCCTTCCACTTTCAGCTGCACGTTGAAAAAAATGAGGCGAAGCGCTAGTGGCTCACGCCATGAATCTTTCCACACCCATATCCCAGTTCCGCGTCGCCGCCCTCTACCGCTTCTGCCGGCTGGAGCGCTTCGAGGACCTGCGCGCGCCGCTTGCCGCCTTCTGCTGCGGCCGCGGCATCAAGGGCACGCTGCTGCTTGCCCGCGAGGGCATCAACGGCACGGTCGCCGGCACCGGAGAGGCGATCGCCGAACTGATCGCGCATCTTGAAGCCATGCCGGAACTCGCCGGCCTTGAAGTCAAGTACAGCGCGGCAACCGAGATGCCGTTCCACCGCATGAAGGTGCGGCTGAAGAGCGAGATCGTCACCATGGGCGTCGAGGGCATCGACCCGCTCGCCAGCGTCGGCGCCTATGTCGAGCCTCACGACTGGAATGCGCTGATTTCCGATCCCGACACGATCGTCGTCGACACGCGCAACGACTATGAGGTTTCGATCGGCACGTTCTCCGGGGCGGTCGATCCGCAGACCAAGAGCTTCCGCGAATTCCCCGGCTGGGTCGAGGACCATCGCAGCGAGCTTGAGGGCCGCAAGGTCGCGATGTTCTGCACCGGCGGCATCCGCTGCGAAAAGGCGACGGCCTATGTGAAGTCGCTCGGCATCGACGAGGTGTTCCACCTCAAGGGCGGCATCCTCAAATACCTCGAAGAGGTGCCTGCGGAGCAGAGCCTGTGGCAAGGCGAGTGCTTTGTCTTCGACGAGCGCGTTTCGGTGTCGCACGGGCTTGCCGTGGGCGAGGCCGAACTGTGCCGTGCCTGTCGGCATCCGCTGATGCCCGAGGAGTTGCTGTCGCCCAAGTTCGAGGCTGGTGTCTCCTGTCCGCACTGCCATGATACCCGCACTACAGAGGACCGCGCCCGCTACGCGGAGCGCCATCGCCAAGTAGAGCTGGCAGAACAACGCGGCGACGCCCCCCACATCGGCAGTTGAACGGCTGTATCGGATTGCCTCGCCAAATTGACCGGCGTCATTGTAATGTCGCGATCGTCCGCCTACCTCACGGCGACAGACATTCCTAACCGGAGGCATTCATGTTCGACCCCAAGAAGCTGCTCGACGATCTCCTCGGCTCCAAGATCCCAGGCACCGGCTCCACCGTGCGGGACAAGGCCGGGCAGGCGACCCAGCTCGCCAAGGACAATCCGCTCGCCGCAGGCGCGCTGGTCGCCGTGCTGCTCGGAACCGGTGCCGGCCGTCAGGTCACGGGCACGGCGCTGAAGGTCGGCGGCCTCGCGGCCATCGGCGGCCTCGCCTACAAGGCCTACCAGAACTACAAGGCCGGCAACGCCCCCGAGCAGACTGCCGCCGCCCCACAAGCCGAGCCGCAACTCCTGCCGCCGCCGGCCGACAATTCCTTCCATCCCTCGCAGGCGCCCCAGGGCGAGACCGAATTCGCGCTGACCCTGATCCGCGCCATGATCGCTGCCGCCAAGGCTGATGGCCATATCGACGACGAGGAGCGCAAGAAGATCGGCGACAAGCTCAGCCTGTCCGGCATCGGTTCCGAGGCAGAGCAGTTCCTGATGGCCGAGCTCGATGCGCCGCTGGACCTCGATTCGATCGTCGCCGCGGCCCAGACCGACGCACAGAAGGTCGAGCTCTACACCGCTTCGCGCCTGGCGATCGATCCCGACACGCGCGCCGAGCGCGGCTATCTCGACCTTCTCGCCGGCCGGCTGAAGCTGCCGGACGCGCTAGTCGACCATGTCGAGGCGACGGTGTCGAGCGTCAAGGTGCCGATCGAGGCTTCGGCCAATCCACAGGTCAATCCACGCTGGTAGGTCTCTCTCGGGAGGCTCGCGAAAAGCAGCTAAAAGGCCGCTTTTCGCGTTAAGGATTTGTTAACCGAGCAGGCGCATCCTTTTCTTACTCGGATCGGCTCTCCTCCTCCCAAGCACGGTTCGATGAAAAACTGGGCGGTCGCCAATGACCGCCCTTTTTCTGTGGCCGATTTCCTTCGCTCCATCGCTACAATCAAGACAGCCGATCTGGTTTTGCTTGGGTCGGCGCTCTAGATTGTTGACGCTACAATGATCGTCCGCCGGCGATTGGTCATGCGCATGGAGGAGCTTCATCATGGCGAGCAACAGGGTCGCAGTGGTTACCGGTGCCGGCAAGGGCATCGGCAAGGCGGTGGCGACTGCGCTGCTGAGGGATGGCTGGAACACCGTGTTTTGCGGCCGTAGCAAGGCGCCGCTCGATGCGGCGATAGCGGATGCCGGCAAGACCGACGCCAGCGCCCTGGCCGTGGTCTGCGACGTCACCAGGCCCGATCAGGTCGACGACATGTTCGAGACCATCACCGAGGCGTTCGGGCGGGTCGACCTGCTCTTCAACAATGCCGGCATGGGCTACAAGGCCTCCACCATCGACGAGGTTCCCGTCGAGGCTTGGAACGATGTCGTGGCGGTCAACCTGACCGGCACGTTCCTGTGCTCGCGCGCGGCCTTTGCGGCGATGCGCAGGCAGGAGCCGATGGGCGGCCGCATCATCAACAACGGCTCGGTGTCGGCCCATGCGCCGCGCCCCGGCTCGGTGCCCTACACCGCGACCAAGCACGCCATCACCGGCCTTACCAAGACGCTGGCGCTGGACGGGCGTCCCTTCGACATCGCCTGCGGCCAGATCGACATCGGCAATGCCTTGACCGAGATGGCCGTGCCCATGACGGTCGGCGTGCAACAGGCGGACGGCTCGATTGCCGCGGAAGCGGTGATGGACGTCGAGCGCGTCGCCGAGGCGGTGGTCTACATGGCCGGCCTGCCGCTCGACGCCAACGTGCTGTTCATGACCGTGATGGCGACCAAGATGCCCTATGTCGGGCGAGGGTGATGTCCGTCAGGCGCTTCGGCTGCGCCAGTGGGTCAGGCGCCGGACGAAGTGGCGGTAGGATGAGCGCCGTAGCGGATAGGTCAGTTGCCCGATGAGGCCATTGCCCATCGGCTGGGGAACGCCCAGGGCAGTGTCGCATGCGCCGGGGACCCTGAACGTCCCGAAGGCCCAGTCGAACACCGAGAACACAGAGGCGAAGTTGGTGTTGTAGGCGATCGGCTCGGCTGAGTGATGCCAACGGTGCATTGCCGGCGAAACGAAGATGCGACCGAACGGACCGTAAGTCCAAGGCAGGTCGGCGTGGATGAAAGCGCCGTAGTAATGCCTCACGAGCCAGTTCACGAGGATAGCGTAGGCTGGCAGTCCCATCGACAGGATAAAGGCGAAATCGATCGCCACTGTCGTCAGGCGATTGATCGGATGGAACCTGAAGATCGCCAGCCAGGTCATCTCCGTGTCGCTGTGGTGGACGGCGTGCGACGGCCAAAGCAAGGCCGAATGCTCGATCCGATGACGCCAATAGCCGACGAAATCGCCGAGGAAGACGGCTGCGAGGCCGACCAATGCCGGGTGCAGACCCTCCCACATGGTGGCGGGGACGAGGGCGAGGTCGTAGGTCTCGAACGCCTGCTTCATGAACAGTGCCAGGGCGACCAGTATCGGTGCGACCAGCAGCACGTCGATAAAGTGGATCAGCAGGTTGATCTTGGCCTGGGGAACGGCCTTCAAGATGTCGCCGACGAACCGCTCTCGCTTGACGACAAGCGCCAGCAGCACGAAGAACGGCAATGGCAGATAGATCGCTCGCCAGAAATCGTGCGCAGCGTTCGCCAGGTGCTCGAACGGTAGGTCAGGCAAGCAACATCCCCCAATGCCACTGTTGGTACCATTGTGGGATGTGAATAAATCGAAATGGTTAACTTTGCGCGGCCCTGCGGCTACTTCGCCAGGAACGCCTCGATCCGCTCCAGCGCGCGCAGGATGTTTTCTTCCGAGTTGGCATAGGACAGCCTGATGTAGCCTTCGCCGAGGATGCCGAAGTCCGGGCCGCCGATCAGGGCAACGCCGGCTTCTTCGAGCAGCGCCGAGGCGAGCTTCTTGGCCTTCCAGCCAGTCTTTTCGACATTGGCGAAGGCGTAGAAAGCACCCTTCGGCGAGATGCACGAAATGCCGGGGATGGCGTTCAGCCCTTCGACGACAATGCGGCGGCGGCTGTCGAAGGCGCGCATCATCCTGTCGACGTCGTCCTGCGGGCCGTCGATTGCGGCAATGCCGGCATATTGGCTCGGCGCGTTGACACATGACCAGCAATTGACCGCGAGCTTGCGTACCTTGTCGTAGAGTTGGCCGCTCCCCACTCCATTCGGCCAGATCGACCAGCCCATGCGCCACCCGGTCATCGCCCAAGTCTTGGACCAGCCGTTGAGGATGATCAGCCGGTCGCGGATCTCCGGGAAGGCGAGCAGCGAGCTGTGGCGCTCGCCGTCATAGGTCATGACGTCGTAGATCTCGTCGGACATGATGGCGACGTGCGGATGAGCCTCCAGACCCTTGACCAGCTTGGCGATCTCGGTGCGCGGCGTCACCCCGCCCGTCGGGTTGGCCGGCGAATTGAGGATCAAAAGCCGCGTCTTCGGGGTGATCAGCGACAGCGTCTCCTCGGCGGAGAAGGCAAAGCCATTGGCCTCGCGCATCGGCACCGGCACCGGGGTCGCGCCGGTGAACTCGATCATCGAGCGGTAGATCGGGAAGCCGGGGTCGGGGTAGAGGATTTCCGTGCCCGGCTCGCCGAACATCAGGATCGCCGCGAACATCGTCGGCTTGCCGCCGGGCATGATTATGACGTTTTCGGGGGAGACTTCGACGCCCGTGGTTGCCAGAGTACGCCGCACCACCGCCTCGCGCGTGGCCAGCAGGCCGTTGGCCGGGGTGTAGCCGTGATGGCCGTCGCGCAGCGCCTTGATGGCGGCTTCGACGATATGCTCGGGCGTGCGGAAATCGGGCTGGCCGATACCAAGATTGACGATGTCACGACCTTCGTGCAGCAGCGCCGTGGCGCGCGCGAGCACGGCGAAGGCATTTTCCTCGCCAAGGCGTTCAAAGGCGGAAATCGTGTGGAGCATTGCGGGCACTCGTCTGGTTCTGTCGATGTCCCTGGATTTTTGCGAGACTCCTGGCAGCCATGTCAAACGAATTGGAGAGATCGTTGACCGAGAACCTGCGGGACTGGAAGCCGAGGCCGCGCCCCGAGCGCATCGTGCTCGAGGGAAATTATGTCCGGCTGGAGCCGCTCGACGCGGCAATGCATGGCGAACGGCTGTTCGATATGGCGACCGCCGAGGATGCCGAAGGCCGCTTCCGCTGGCTTTTCGACACCAAGCCGCAGACCCGCGCCGACTTCCAGCCCTGGCTCGACAAGTCGGCGGCAAGCAACGATCCGCTGTTCTTCGTCGTCATCGACAAGGCAAGCGGCAAGATGGCCGGCCGCCAGACGCTGATGCGCATCGATCCGGCTCATGGCGTCATCGAGATCGGCAACATCTACTGGAGCGACATCGTCTCCCGGCGACCGGCGGCGACCGAAGCGCAGTTCCTGTTTACGCGCTACATCTTCGAACTCGGCTACCGCCGCTACGAATGGAAGTGCAACAACCACAACGAGCCCTCCAAGCGCGCCGCCGAACGGTTCGGCTTCAAGTTCGAGGGCATCTTCCGCCAGCACATGGTCGCCAAGGGCGAGAACCGCGACACCGCCTGGTATTCGATCATCGACACCGAATGGCCGGCGCTGCGACGGGCCTATGAGGCCTGGCTCGACCCGGCCAATTTCGATGCCGCGGGCCAGCAGAAGCGGCGCCTTGAGGATTTCCGCACCGAATTCGGCGCCTGAGACGACCCGCGCCAACGATCCGCGGGCTTGCCATGCGACAATGGAACCGGCCATGGCGCGTTGGCTGATGCGCCGGCGGGCGCTATGAGGTTGAGTCACGCCGGGTACCGCACCCGGCAACATCCGGAACCCTGGGGCCGATAGCCGATGGATACCAAGACGCGCAATTCCGCCAGCGCCGCCGCCATTTTCCTGGGCGGCTTCGGCCTGTTTGCATATTTCCTGCCCAAGATCATGCTCGCTGTCGGCGACTATTCGACCGTGGCTGCCGGCGTGATCGCGGTCATCTTCGTGCTGGCCTTCTTCGGCGTGTTCTGGCTGCGCGGGCGCAGCCAGCGCAACAAGGGCCTCTAGCCGAGGTCAGGCGCTCAGGCTGGCTGCCAGCAGCACGATGCCGATCAGCATGACGAGGGCGGCGCCGCCGATCTCGATTGTATTGTGAACGCGGTTGCCGGCGCGCCCGTCACCGGCGATGGCGACGGCCCAGTTCTTCGCCGTCACCGCAAGCACGGCGAGCGCTGACACGGTGATTGCCGTTCCCAATGCCATGGCAAAGACCGAAAGGATGCCGCCGGCCCAAAGGCCGTTGAGGAAGGCGAAGCTGAGCACGATCAGGGCGCCGGAGCAGGGGCGGATGCCGACGGCGGCGACCGCTGACCACGCCGTCCGCCAGTCGAAATGCTTGCCTTCCAGCATCTTCGGATCGGGCGCGTGCGAATGGCCGCAGGTCGAGCAGACTTCACCCTCGGCGTGATGGTGCGCATGGCCGTGGTGATCGTGATGCGCGTGGCCATGAGCGTCGTGGGCATGATCGTGGCCGCAATCGGCATGGTCATGGTCGTGACCGTGTGTGTGGCCGGCATGCGCTGCCGACAGGCTGTGGCCCGCGGTCGCGCCGGCCAGGCCGAAGGCCAGCGGCCTGAGTTTCTTCCACAGCAGCCAGGCGCCGAAAGCGGCGATCAGCGCGTAGCTTATGGTTTCCAGGAACCAGGTCGCGTTGGTCATCGACACCGAGGTGCCGCGCAGCACCAGGAACACCAGCGTCATGAGCACGATCGCCGTCAGGCCCTGAAGGAACGCCGAGACGAAGGACAACATGATGCCGCGCTTCAGCGCCACCTCGTTGGCCAGCATGTAGGACGAGATCACCGCCTTGCCATGGCCGGGGCCGGCGGCGTGGAAGATGCCGTAGGCGAAGGACAGGCCGACGAGCAGCCAGATGCCGCTGCCTTCGCCGTCGCGCATTGCCTTCAGCGAGCCGGTCAGCGAGCGGTAGAATTGCTGCTGGTGGACATTGATCCAGTTGAGCAGGCCGGCAAACAGCCCGGTCGACGGAACGATGGCCTCATTGGTGCCGATGCCGAGCGAGCTCTGGGCATGGGCGTGGCCGGTGAAAAAATGGCTGAGCACGTAGCTGATCAACAGAAGGGCGAAGATCGCGCGGATGGTCATCTTCTTCACGGGGTCACCCCTTGGCCTGGCAGTTCAGTTCGAGGCGGGTGGCGAAGATCTTGCTCATGTCGGTGCCGGTCGGGTCGTTGAAGAAGGCGTCGGTCAGGTTGGCCTGGTTCTGCGCGATCACTTCGTCGGGATCGGGCCGGATCACCTGGCGCGTACAGGACGGGGGCAGGTCGGCGACGTTGAGGTTGGTGTCTTCGGTGAAATCGATCGCCGTATAGAAGGTCGGATCGTAGACGCCGAAATCGATCTTTCCGGAGAGCTTCAGCGGCTCCTTCGGCTCTGCCTCGAACAGGATGATGAGCTGCTGGTCCTCCAAATCGGCGATCAGGCCGGCTGGCGGCTTCATCGCCACATCCTTGCCGTCCAGGGTGACGACCTGGAAGTAATTGTACTCGCCGATGGATTCGAACACCGTCTTGGAAACCTCGGCCAGTTCGGCCTCGTCGAGCTTGAGATCGGCGTTCTTGTCGAACTCCATCAGGACCGTGCTGGAAAACAGGTCGTCGAAGCGCCAGAGGTGGCGCAGCGACTTCACCGTGTTGTCGGTGTTGAGCAGGACATCGAGCCGGGCTTCGGCGAAGACGTGCGGATGGACGCTGGCCGGCACCGTCGTTGCCAGCAGGGCTGCCCCGGTCGCGGCCAGTATCGACGTTCGCATTTTCAGAATCATGGCACTGGTGGTCCGGCGGTTCGAATGTAGCCGACCATTATCAGAAACAGGGCGAAAGTGGGACGTTCAGCCCTTCAATTCTGCGGGATGGTCGCAAGGATTGATCTTGAACCACTGCACCAGGAAATCGACGAAGACGCGTATCTTGGCCGGCAGATAACGCCTGTGAGGGTAGACGGCGAATATGCCGCCGCCCGAAAGACGGTTGTCGTCGAGCACGGCCACAAGCCGGCCGGCATCGATGTCGGGCGCGGCGATGAAATCAGGCAGGATGGCGAAGCCGAGGCCGGCAACTGCCGCAGCCCGTGCCGCCAGCGGGCTGTTGACCTCCATCGGTCCAGAGACCGAAACGGTTACTGTATCGCCGGTTTCGCCGACGAAGGGCCAGTTGGACAGCCAACGCCCGTTGGTGTCGATGATGCAAGGCACCTTGGCCAGGTCGGTCGGGCGTTGCGGCTTGCCGTGCTTGGCGATCGCCTCCGGCGAGGCGCAAAGCCTGATGCCGAAGGGCGCCAGCCGGCGGGCGATCAGCGAGGAGTTCTCGAGCCGCGAGATGCGGATGGCAAGGTCGAAGCCTTCCTCGACGAGGTCGACGAAACGGTCGTCGAGATGGATTTCGAGCACGATGTCGGGGTGCTCCTTGGCGAAGTCGATCAGCGACTGGCCGATCGGGGCGTCGGCGAAGGTGCGGGGCGCCGACAGCTTGATGCGGCCGCGCACGTCGCCGGAGGATTCGCGCACCGCGTCGGCCAGGCTGTCGACCTCGCGGACGATCTCGGAAGCGCGGCGATAGTAGGTGTGACCCGCTTCCGTCAGCGAGAACTGGCGGGTGGTGCGATTGAGCAGCAGGGCGCCGAGCTCGTCTTCCAGCTCGCGGACATATTTGGACAGCAGCGCCTTGGAGCGGCCAATCTTGCGTGCCGCCGCCGAAAAGCCTTCGGCCTCGACGACATCGATGAAGGCGCGCATCCGGGTGAGTGTGTCCATGGTGCCTGCGGTCTCGTTCAAAAATTGGCTACGACGACGCTAGGATTGTTCACACCTGGGGGTCAAGTGCTCTGGCACGGAGCTTGTCGTGCCAGGCGCGTCGGCGCGGGTGGCGATCAGTTCGAGACTTGAACCTCGACAGCGTCGAACCTGCCCGCCGCGAGGTCTTGCTTCCTGATCGTCAGCACCAGGTTGTCGACGTCGCCGAACATCCAGCCCATCAGATTGCTGGTGGGAAGTTCGAGCAGGGTCACGTCCTTGTCGAGGTCGAACTGGTGCACATACTCAAAGGGCACGTGACCCATGCCCGCCATTTCATGTGCGGCCTGATCCTTCCAGATGGCCTCGAAATAGCTGCGCATTGCTGGAGGCAAAGCCTCGGGCGATCTCGAGTAGGCATGCCGCGCCCGGTCGAGCCGAAGGCACTCGAAATCCCAGACCCACAATGATCCTTCCCCATTTTGGGCGGTCAGCGGCAGTTGCCGGACTCGCGGATAGATGATCTCGCACTTGCCGAGTTCGGCCGTGATCGCGGCGATTTCATCCTCCGAAAGTTGCGTCTGGTCCGATGCCGCATTGGTCCGCTCGGCCACTGTCCGCACCTGGGCCAGGGCTGCTTCGAGCATCGGACGCCCTTTCGTCCTCGCTTCGATCAGTGCGGGCAAGGTGGCGGCACGTTCGCGCAGTTCGGCAAGATTTCTGGGCGGTACCGGCGCGGCTTTCGCGACCGCGAGCCAGTCAAGTACCTGTTCGAGCTGCTGTCGGAGCGGCGTGATCAGATCCTCGGCCAGATATTCGACGAGGCGCGCCTCCGCGATATCGAGCATTCCGAGGGTGGTGGAGCGATCGAACGGGCGATGCTCCGGCGACGCCAGGTCGAAACCCTGCTTGTAGACTTCGTGGCTGGCCTCGCTATGTCCTTCCCGCCGAGGGTCGGGGTCACCCGGCCGCAGCGCTATCAGATCGACAGGCCAGCGCGGCCAGGCGTCGATCGGCTTCAGCCGCAACTTCGCGTAAGGCAAGCTGATGGACCAGCCATCTATGCTCAGGTCCTCGGGGCCTTGTCGCCAGGGGCCCATCTCACTCAGATGCAGCACATGCACCGCGTAGTCGGTCGGGTGGATGAAGAAGGCCAGCCAGCCGTCACGCGGACCGAGGCCATCCCACAGATCGGCGGGAAGATCGGCGCAGCAGATCTGCGCGAGGAAATTGGCGTTGCGGCCGTCTATCACCGGCCATGGGATATGCTCGGCCATGGCAGGCGCGCCGCCGAGCCAGCTTCTGGGGTGATCGACGTCGCGCAGCGGAATCTGCGGCACCAGCCGTACGACCACAGGCTCGGTAGCCTGCGCATCCATGAGCTTCTGTTCGTGCACGAGCTGGCCGGCCAGATCCTCCCGAATCTTGACCAGGAACTGGTGCTCAGCGCCGGTCAATGGCCGGTCTGCCGCTTGGGGAGGGGGCCTTCCGACCGCCTTGGCGATACGTTCCGGGGAGGGGGCTTGCATGGTTGGCACCGCAGCCTTGGCGGCACGCTGTCTGACGACAGGCTTTCCAGTCAGCTCCTGCTCGCTGTGTTGCCTGCGATAGGCCAGCACCGTGAAGACGACGGTCAGCAGGGCGAGCATGGCTGCCGAGGGAACTGCGCCGATCCGCGACACCAGCACGAAGTCGAGGAAGGCATTGATGCCCTGGACGCCGTTGGAGACGCCACCACCCGGCAGTCCGTCGAGGAAACGCGTGAGCGTCTGGGCCACCAGCATGGCCATGAAGACGAAAACAAGTATCGGGCGCGTATATGGGCTCATGCGCGCAAGCTAGCGACGGCTTCCTAAGCAATCGTGATTGGTCAGAACTGTCGCTACCTGCGCCGATTGCTAAAGTTGCTGCTGCAGTACTTGGCGTCCCAACTGGATGAGCGCCAGATCGCTGCCGGCAGGTCCCAGCAGCGACAGGCCGAATGGTGCGCCGTCCACCGTGCCGATGGGCAGGGTGATCTGAGGGAAGCCGGAAAGCCCCGACAGGCAAAGCAGCATCAGCGCGCGCTCGCGATAGGCCAGCAATTCGGCGTCCGCCGCGCCGGCTAGTGGGGCCGCGCCCGGCACGGTCGGCAGGATCAGGATGCCGTCATCGCCCAGCAATGCGCCGAGTTCGCTGCGGAAAGCGTCGCGCCTGGCGATCTCTGCCTGATAGGCCGCGGCATCGATGGTCGCGCCAAAGGCGAAGCGCTCCTTGACGCCTGGCCCGAGGCCGCGGTCTCCGGACGATATCCACGCGCCATGCTGCTGCCAGGCCTCAAAGGCCTGGACCTTGCGGAAGCACCAGTAGAGTTCGTCGGGCGAAAAGGTGAGGGGTGACGCCTTGGTTATGGGGCCAAGGGCGTTTTCGGCGATGCCGCGCATGCGCCGGTATTCGGCTGCCTCGGCCGGGCCGGAGGGCAGCGCGTCGAGCCAGTCGAGCGCAAGCGGCCGGACCAGTTCGCCGCGATGGGCATCCTCGCCGATGAGCAGCCTGGCCACTTTCTCATAGGTGTCGATGTCCCGGGCGAACCAGCCGAATGTGTCGAGGCTGGGGGCGAGCTTCATTGCGCCGTCGAGCGAGATGAGATCATGGGTCGTGCGCAGGCCGATCAGCCCGCAGAAACTGGCCGGTGCCCGGATCGAGCCACCGGTGTCCGAGCCCCCTGCGATGTCGGCAAGCGCGCCGGCGACTGCGGCGGCCGAACCAGATGATGAGCCGCCGGTAACGCGGTCGGGTGCCGCGGGATTGATCGGGTGCGGAAAATGCGCGTTCTGGCCCATCAACGAAAAGGCGAGTTCGTCGGTCTGGGTCTTGCCGACGAATCGCGCGCCCGCATCGAGAATCACCTGCACTGACGCGGCAGTTTTGTCGGCCGGAAGGCTGCTGGCAGCCTTGCCGGGATTGCCGCAGCCGGTGACGAGGCCGGCAACATCGAAGATGTCCTTGACAGCCAGCCGCAGCCCCGCAAGCGGGCCGTTTTCCGCATTGGAAACAGGCACTTGTGGCATGTCGAGGAACGAGTTGAAAGGGTCGGGCATGCTATTCATCGTTCGAAGCCTGTTTACGATATCGCCAGCATTGTTCGACGTTTGAATTTTTTCAACCCGCCATCCGATTTTAATTGATTGTGACGGCAGTGGTGCATATATCCCGGCTTGCCCAAAGTCGCACGTGCCTGTGGGTGTCCGCCGATCCCTCGAATGGCGAGGAAATCGGTAAGGTAACTGGAGCTAACCCCTCCAGTCGGTTTAGCGGCCAACCGCGAAATCGAGGACACCTTGAAGCAACGACGGTGCGGGCCTTTCTGGTTCTCTTCCGGCTGTCCAAAAGCCGGGGTTACTGAAGAGGCACACCTTCATTGCCGGCAGTGCGGAACGGGTCTTCCCATTTCCAAGCCAAGGCAGACAAAGCGAACCGAAGCCGGGCTGGCTCAGGTTCACCGCCGCGTGAAGCGCATTTATGGATCCAGGGTCTCCACAGGCTGGTTCCATCAAATAGCGATCATGTCTTTGTCCACCGCGGGATACCACGGCCGGGAACGGCCGTCCCGCAGCTTGATGATCTTGCGCGGCAGGACCGCGCGATGGAGAGACCTATGGCCACTCAGCGCATCCTCGACTTCCTCGCCACCCGACGTCCATCGGGCCCCTGCCTCGTCGTCGACCTCGATGTCGTGCGCGACAATTTCCGCGCCTTCGAAAAGGCCATGCCGGAATCCAAGATCTACTACGCCGTGAAGGCAAACCCGGCGCCCGAGATCCTGCGCCTGCTTGCCTCGATGGGCTCGTCCTTCGACACCGCCTCGGTCGCCGAGGTCGAGATGGCCATGGATGCCGGCGCGCCGGCCGAGCGCATCTCCTTTGGCAACACCATCAAGAAGGAGCGTGACATCGCGCGTGCCTTCGCACTCGGCATCCGTCTGTTCGCCGTCGACAGCGTCGAAGAGGTGGAGAAGATCGCGCGTGCTGCCCCCGGCGCCCGCGTGTTCTGCCGCGTTCTGACCGATGGCGAAGGTGCGGAATGGCCGCTGTCGCGGAAGTTCGGCTGCGTGCCTGCCATGGCCGTAGACGTGCTGCGTCAGGCCAAGGCGCTCGGCCTCGATGCCTATGGCGTGTCGTTCCACGTCGGTTCCCAGCAGGTCGATCTCTCCGCCTGGGACCGCGCGCTGGCCGACGCCAAGATGGTGTTCGCCAAGCTTGCCGAAGAAGGCATCACGCTCGGCATGGTCAACATGGGCGGCGGCTTCCCGACGCGCTACCTGCGCGACGTGCCGGCTGCCCAGGCCTACGGCCAGGCCATCTTCGAGGCGCTGTCCAAGCACTTCGGCAACAACATCCCGGAGACGATCATCGAGCCGGGCCGCGGCATGGTCGGCAATGCCGGCGTCATCAAGTCGGAAGTCGTGCTGATCTCCAAGAAGGCCGACAACGACAATCTGCGTTGGGTGTTCCTTGACATCGGCAAGTTCGGCGGCCTCGCCGAGACGATGGACGAGGCGATCCGCTATCCGATCGTGACTGAACGCGATGCCGACGAAAAGTCGCCATGCGTGCTCGCCGGCCCGACCTGCGATTCGGCCGACGTGATGTACGAAAAGACGCCGTACCCGCTGCCCCTGTCGCTGACCATCGGCGACGAGGTGCTGATCGAGGGTACCGGCGCTTACACGACGACCTACTCGTCGGTCGCCTTCAACGGCTTCGAGCCTCTCCGATCCTACGTGATCTGACGGCTCGCAAGAGTTGATCAGATCACCCGGCGCGGGCGCAATCGGCGCCCGCACGGGTTCGCTTGTGGAACAGTTATCCGCTCGTGAAGGATCGCGGACATGCATATTGAAATCGAAAAAACCAAAACCTCGCCCGACATCGTGATCGTGGCCGAAACCCTCGCCGATATTCCGGCGCGCGAAGCGCTGCTCGACCGTGCCATGGGCCTGAAGCGGCGCAAGAAGTCGTCGGAGAAGCTGCGCCGCGGGCGCCGCCCGTCCGAGGGCCTGGGGCTGATCGCCCGCAATGCCGAAGGCTCGGTGGTCGGCACCGTGCGGCTGTGGGACGTGCGTCTGGGCGAGGGTGGCCCGGCTGCGCTGCTGCTCGGCCCGCTTGCTGTCGACCAGTCGATGAAAAGCGCTGGCATCGGCTCAGCGCTGATGCGCCACGCCATTGCAGAGGCTGCGCGCCTCGGCCACCGCGCCATCCTGCTGGTCGGCGATGCGCCCTATTATGCGCGGTTTGGCTTCACCGCTGAGAAGACCGGGCAGCTTTCGATGCCTGGCCCCTACGAGCGCGAACGCTTTCTCGCGCTGGAACTTGTTTCGGGCGCCCTGGACGGTACCAAGGGCGTCCTGAAGGCCGCCGGCCGCAAGCTCAAGACCGAGCGCGCCCGGCTGGCTGCCTGATCGTGACCTTCCCGTGCCTGGCGGTGACGGGAAGGTCCATTAGGTCTGTGGAACCGAGGCCTCAGCCGAGCAGGCTGCTGAGGCCCATGGCCACCGACATGTCGCCTTCGACCTTGATCTTGCCGGTCATGAAAGCCATCGTCGGGTTGAGGTCGCCTGCGATGAGCGACTCCAGATCGTCGAGCGACAGCTTGATGGTGCAATCGGCCGGGGCGTCGGTGGTCGACAGTGTTGCGCCGTCGATGACGATGACGCCATCGGCGCCGGTGTCGAACTTGACCGAACGGTCGAAGCCGGAACTCTCGACCTTCGACTTGATCTTGTCTGCGACTGTCTGAATGCTCATGGCTCTCTCCTGATCTTTCCTGAAAGGCGCTTTGCGCCCGGCCTCCCCGGACCAATCCGGACAAGCCGGCCCGCGTCACAGGACTGCAAAGCCTATAGCGGCCAATTGACGTTTACGTCAACGTAGATTTGAGGAATGGCTCGTTCCGGCTGGCTCGCATCGGGTTCAGTGAGCGGCGGCCGGTGCCTCTCCGGCGGCTTCGGCCTCGGCCGATTTGGCGGCCGCTGTCGCCGCTGCAGAACGGCGACGCACCGCATTGTCGCGCACGTCGTCCGGCGTCAGGAAGTCGATCTGCTCGACCATCACCTCATGCACCAGCTTCTCGCCGATACGGGCGTTGATGCTGTCGCGCAGGCCGTTGCGAAAGGCGTCGAGGTCGAGCTTGTCGTATTGGGTGAAATCGATCTGCGGATTGCCGTAGAGATAGGAATAGACCTGGTCGACGAGCAGTGCGTCCATCGGCACCGACATCTTGGCGACCTGCTTGGGCTCGACCGTGTAGACCAGGCGCGTCAGGAAGTAGCCTTCGACGCGCTCGCCCTTGAGCAGCGGCACCGAGATGACGTCGGTCTTGACGTAGTCGAGACCGCCGAGCAGCGGCTTCTTGTCGTCGGCCGCTGGCAAGTTGGCCGCAGCCTGGAACGAATAGAAGACCGCGCCGAGCGTCACGGCGACAATCCACAAGGCCGCCGCGATGAACTTGATCACCGCGCCCATCCGAATTCGTTGGCCGAGTAGGTGCCGTCGGTCTCGGAACGCTGGATGGCGTCCTTGAGCAGGTTGGCGACTTCGCTGACCGCGCTGAGATGGGCGAGGATGGCGCGTTCGTTGGCAGCGAGCTTGTCGCGCAAGCGTTCGACGCCGACCTTGAGATCGCCTGGGAAGTCCCCCTCGACCAGGCCCTTGGTGGCGCGCGTCAATTCGTAGAGATAGCGGCTCTTGCGCGCATTCGACGCCTTGATGTCGAACCGGGTGTCGGTGCGGATCGAGGCGGTTTCTTCTTCGACCGCCTCTTCGATGCGGCTGATGATGGCACCGATGTTGCCCGGCTGCGCCGACTGAACGAGTTCGATTGGCTCGGCCTTGGCCGGGAGGTTCGGCCTGTATTCGGAGAGATCCGACATATCTTACCCTCTAGGATTTGGTGTCAGTGACGGAGGAGGCGGCGTCGCGTCCCAGCGACTGGACCATCTTCCGTTGTATTTCCTGGATGACCGCAGTCGCCTGGCTTGCCTGCTCATCGAGCGCAGCCCTATCCGGGCCGCCGGACACCGGTCCGACCGGCAGCGCCTGCTCGTCCTTGATGTAGTGGTCGCGCATGAGGGCCTTGGCGATGCCGATGCCGCCGGCTTCGGCGGTCTGGTCGGCCAGATGTTCGGCCATCATCGACTTCCACATGTCGCCGGCCATGCCCTTGCCGTAGACGCTGTCGGTGTTCTTGGGCAGCATGTTCTCGATGAAGGTCTGCAGCACCATGGCCTCGAAGCGCTTCATGCTGGCGTCGGGGCTCGCCGCGTCGGGCTGGCGCGAGATGCCGCCGGTGACCGCCGCCTCGGTGAGCGAGAAGGCGGCGCCGGTGCTGGGCGTCCGGTTGGCGAGCGCGGCACGCGCGGCCTGGATGCCGGCCGGCTCGACGGCCTTGGCAACGTCCAGAACGATGTCGCTGGGTGGGGAGATCGCCAAAGCTGGCTCGCCTTTCCGGGGTTTACGTTACTGCTGATTGTGGAGGGTCAAGCTTGCGGCAACCTTACTTGTCGTCACTGGGCTTTCTTTCGATGATTTCGAGACGCTCGCGGTCGGCACTGTCGCGCTCGTCGCGGCGCCTGACGTCGCGATAGGCGCGCTCGACCATGTTGGTGCGGGCGGTGGCAGTTGCGATCTTTCCGACCTCGAATCTGGCGAGGCCGAGGTTGAGCTGCTGCCTGTTGATCGCCGCCGAGATTCGCCGGTGATAGAGTTCCGGAAAGAGCTGGGGCATGCCGTCGGTGCTGTCGAAGCTTTCCGCCAGGGATTGCGCCTCGCTCTCAGCCGCGATGGCCTGGGCGACGAAACCGGCGTGACGCGTCTCGTGCAGCGCCTTGAGCTGCTCCTGCACCACGACCAGCTTCTTCAGCCGTTCCCTGCGCGAGGCCATGTCTACCTCCCCACCGTGATGTCGGCGAAGCCGTCGGCAAACAGGCTGAGCATGGTGGCGATGCCGAAATACATCAGGATCAAGCCGCCGGCGACGACGAAGGGCAGCGAGATGAAGTAGACCGGGATCTGCGGAGTCAGCTTGTTGACGAAGCCGATCGTCAGGTTGACCAGGATGGCGTAGGCGACGAACGGGCTGCCCAGCCTGAGCACGACCATGAAGCTTTCCGACAGCGTGTCGGCGATGTCCACCAGCGCCGCCTGCGGGTTGAAGAACAGGTTGACCGGGGCAACTTGATAGGAGGCGACCAGCGCGCGGACGATCTCATGGTGGAAATTGAAGGCGAAGAGCAGGATCAGCGCCGAAATCGAGATGATCGATGCGAGCGGGGCCTGCGGCTCGTTTTCCTCGATGGCGTGGCCGCCGACGCCGCCATAGCCGATCAGCATGGCGATGGCCGAGCCCATGAACATCAGCGCCAGTATGTAGAGGCGCGCCATCAGGCCAATGAGGCCGCCGATGAGCAACTCCGAGGCGATCATCGGCATCAGCACGCCCGGGCGCGCATCGACATAGGGAAAGATCTGGTCCCAGAGGTGGACCAGAAGCCCGCCGGTGGCGGCGACGGCGACGAACAGCCGGACATGCATGGGCACGCGTACGCTCGAAATGCCGGGCATCAGCATGAAGCAGCTGCCGATGCGGCAAAAGGCGAGGAACGCCGCAAGGACGAACCCTTGCGCGGCAACATTCATGAGATGGTTCCAAGCACGCGCAGCTCGACGCCCTTGGCGATCTCGACATGGCTGAGCACCGGCAGGGTCGGGAACAGCCGTTCGATGATCATGCGGACATAGGGCCGGGCGTCGGGGGCGGTGACGAGCACGAAGCGCTCGCCGGCCTCGAGGTGGATGCGGATAGCTTTCGAGGCGTCCTGGCCGAATTCCTCGAGCTGGCGCGGGTCGATGTCGAATTCGCGTACTTCGCCCTTGGCGTCACGCTTGAGGCTCTGGTGGAAGGCGAGGTCCCAGCGGTTGCCGAGACGCAGCACCTTGAGCACGCCGCTCTCGCCGAGGTCGCCGCAGATCTGCTGGGCCATGCGGATGCGGACATGTTCGACGATCTGCTCGGTGCGGCGGACATGGGGGGATATCTCGGCGATGGCCTCGATGATGAGGTGAAGATTGCGGATCGACACGCGCTCGGCGAGCAACAGCTTCAGCACGGCCTGCAGGCCGGGATAGGTGATGTGCGAGGTGCAGATCTCGTCGGCGAGCTTGCGATACTCCGGATCCTGGCGTTCGAGCAGCGCCTTCATGTCCTTGTAGGACAGCAACTGCGGCAGGTTGTTGCGGATCACCTCGGAGAGATGGGTGAGCAGCACCGACATGTTGTCGGCGAAGGTGAACTGCTCGCGCTTGAGGTCCTCGGCGAAGGAATCGAGCACCGAGAACGCGCGCATGCCGAAGGCGGGTTCGCGAACTTCCTCGCCCGGAATGTCGGGCAGTTCGCGCGAGCCGAGCAGCACCATGATCTCGCCGACGCGCATCTGGTATTCGGCGACGACCGTGCCGTGGATCTTGATCTGGTAGCTCTTGGGCGGGATCGAGTAGTCGTCGGTCATTCTGACTTCAGGCACGACGAAACCGTACTGGGTTGCGAACTTCTTGCGCATCTTCGACATGCGGAAGGCGAGTTCCTGATGCGTGGCAAGCAGGCGCGTCGACAACTGCTTGCCGATCAGGAGTTCGATCTCGGCGGTGGCGAGCGATGCCTTGACCGAGTTCTTTTCCTCTTCGACCTTGTCGACTTCCGCCTGCTTCTTCTCGGCATCGGCCTCGGCGACGCGGCGGTTGTGGCGCATCGGGATGACATAACCGAGTGCGGCCATGCCGGCAGCGAGCGTGACGAACGGGAACATCGGCAGGCCGGGCATCAAGCCGAGCAACAGCAGCAGGCCGGCGGCGACGTAGAGCGCGCGCGGATAGGCGCCGAGCTGGCCGAACACTGCCTGGTCGGTCGAGCCGCGCGTGCCGCCCTTGGAGACCAGCAGGCCGGCGGCGAGCGAGACGATGAGGGCCGGGATCTGGGTCACCAGACCGTCACCGACCGACAGCTTGATGAACACGTCGGCGGCTTCGCCCATGCCCATGTCGTGGCGGAAATAGCCGATGGCGATGCCGCCGACGATGTTGATGGCGGTGATCATCAGGCCGGCGATGGCGTCGCCGCGGACGAATTTCGAGGCACCGTCCATCGAGCCGAAAAACGAGCTTTCCTCTTCCAGTTCGCGGCGGCGCAATTGAGCGGTCTTGTCGTCGATCATGCCGGCGGCGAGATCGGCGTCGATCGACATCTGCTTGCCGGGGATGGCGTCGAGGGTGAAACGCGCCCCGACTTCAGCGATACGCGTCGCACCCTTGGTGATGACGATGAAGTTCACCACGATCAGGATCAGGAAGACGATCAGGCCGATGACGAAATCGCCGGACATGACCAGGCTGGAGAAGCCCGAGATGACGTAGCCGGCGGCGTGCGTGCCCTCGTTGCCGTGCGAAAGGATCATGCGCGTGGTGGCGATGTTGAGGGACAGGCGCAGCATCGTGGCGATCAGCAGGATCGTCGGGAACGACGAGAAGTCCAGCGGCCGCTGGATCCACAGGGCGACCATGAGGATCAGCACTGAAATGGCGATGGAGAAGGCGAGGCCGACGTCGATCAGGAAAGCCGGGATCGGCAGGAACAGGACGACCAGGATAACCACGATGCCGAGCGCGAAGAAGACGTCGCGTCCGCTCTTGTTTGGCGCGCCTATGCCCGAAATGGTTTCACTGATCGCCATGGCTCATCCGATCGAATTCTGCCGCGAACCCATGCCACGGCCCGTTGACCCTATTGCTTCAAGCTTGCGCGAGGGTGGGAGCTTGCCTTCGAAGGGCCAAGCTTACTCACCGCCACGCCCCGTTTCCGGTCTGGCTATTGTCTGGAGAGTTCGGGAAGCGGGGCGCGGGGCCGTGCCTGCCGAATGCTAAATGGTGACGCGAACCCGCGCACCGCCGGCGATTTCCGCCCCGTCCGTTCCGCTTCCGGGGCATCGGGCATTTTCGCCCATGCCCCCACTAGCGCATCGTCCAGCGCACCCGGGCCGTAATACCCGAGGGGGAACCCTTGGACGGAACCTCCCCGGACCATGAGCCACGTTAGCCCTTGATCGGAGGCGCCGGTTCCTCCCCGCATGCCACCGTCGCGACCGGCGTTCCCGCGGGAGAAACTGGCATGGATTGTACGGGAGGTTTTTGGGGGCGTGGAAAAGCGGGGTGGATCTATCCACGCGGATTGCTGACAGATGGTGACACATCGGGATGTGTCGGCGTTGGTTCTGGACCACAGCGGCAATTGCCACTTCACCCATGGATCCCCGGGTCTCCGCAGGTCGCTTTGCTTCTGCTCCGCCCGAGGATGACGAGCTTCGTTAGACGTCGCCGCCAATCTTCAACGTATGCGATTGGCGAGGAAGGGAGGATCGCGATGTGGAGGGAAGGCTGCTCGCAAGGACATCCACGAAGCCTGGTTCGCTCACAGCCATCGCCGCACGCGTCGCCTGTAGTCGAGATAGGCATCGCCGAAGCGACGTTCGAGGTAGGCCTCCTCGCGGGCAACGACGCCGTAGCGGATCACGATGGCAAGAGGAACAGTGAGGACAAGGATCCACGGGCTCAGTGCGGCGACGCCGATGCCGCCATAGAGTAGGAACATGCCGAGGTAGATAGGATTGCGCGTCCACCCGTGAATGCTTGAGGTGACGAGCACGCGGGTCGGCTCATAGGTGGGCACCGGTGTCGCCGCTCGCGAGAAGTTGCGAATACCCGCGATCGCGAGCGCAAAGCCGGTGAGGATCAGGCAACCGCCGACCAGACGGACCAGATCGCTCGCCGCGACAGGGGCCATCAAAGGCAGCAGGCGATCCGCGGCCAGTCCAAGCAGAAGAGCGCCAAGAAACAGCAGAGGCGGCCGCGCGATGACGCCTGCCGTTCCAGTGTCGTTCACTTGTTGGTCAGATGGTTCACGCATGAATGCTCCCGCAGATGCTGGAGGACGAAATTCAATGCAAAACGACAACCAAGGTGTCATTCTACAAATTGACAACCATGGTGTCAATGACGGAGGCTGTGCAGCTTGTTTTGCGCAATTCCGGACGGAAAACCGCTGCACACTTTTCCTGGAATTGCTCTCACGGGACGAAGGCGATGACGTCGGCACGACAGGAGACCGGGATGGCGGCTGAGACGGGGGCGGGCCCAACCGCCGACAACAAGGCAGAGGCGATCGCCGAGCTGATGCTCGAAGTGGCCCAGTGCTTCTTCAGGATACGGGCAATCGGCCAGAAGACCGGATTGATCACCAGCTGGGGCGGCGGTGCGTTCGGTTTCATCCGAAGCCTGGCGGTGCTTGGTCCGCTGACGGTGCCGCAGATCGCCCAGATGCGGCCCACAAGCCGCCAGCGCATGCAGCGGCTGGCGGACGAGCTTGCGGCCGAGGGGCTGGTGGCATTCATCGACAATCCGAAGCACCGGCGCTCGAAGCTGGTGCAGCTGACGCCAAAAGGCGAAGCGCGCTATCGCGAGATGAACGCCCAGCTCCTGGCGATTGCCTCGAGCATGGGCGTCGCCCTCAGCGAAGCCGATATCCTCAATACCACCGAGATCGTGCGGCAGCTGAGCGATGATGTGAAAGCGCGGTCGGAGCGGCTGCCGTAGCAGGCACCGCCACGCCGTTCAGGCGCTCTTGGGTTTCTTCTGCGAGCGGACGGATCGGGCGGCGAGCACCGAGGTGTTTAGGGCCACGGCGGCGCGGATGAGCGCCTTCAACGCCTCTTCATCGATGGTGTCGCCCTCGTGGAAATCGATGGCACGCCTGGTGTTGCCTTCGAGGCTGGAGTTGAACAGGCCCTTCGGGTCTTCCACCGAGGCGCCCCTGGCGAAGGTCATCTTCACGGCGTTCTTGTAGGTCTCGCCGGTGCAGATGATGCCGGCATGCGACCAGACCGGAACGCCGCGCCACTTCACCTCCTCGACGATGTCGTGGTCGGCCTGCAGGATCAGGGCGCGTACCCGGGCAAGCGTCTGGCCGCGCCAATCGCCGAGCGCAGTGATCTTCTCATCGATCTGCCGGGAAGCTGCGACTCCGCTGCCCGCTTCATTCGAGGCCGTTTTCTTTTCCATTCTTTCCTCCTCGATGGGCAGATTGCGCTTGACCCTCAATGCAGGTCGATCGGGCCTTTCGGCGTGACGATGGCCGCAGCGAGGCTGGTGGGACGCTCGATCAGACGATGGACGCGTGGCGGCTGGGCGCCGCTGTGCAGCGACCTGAGCTTCTCGCCGATCTCGGCGTCGGCATGGGTGGCGCGTTGATTGTGGCGGACATATTCGAGCCAGGTCGGCGTGTGGTAGCTCTCGACCCAGATTTCGGGGTTTTCCAGGTCGCGCGCCAGCGTCCAGTTGCGGGCGCCGTCGCGGCGGCGGATGCGGCGACGCTCGGCCATGGCATCGAGGAAGGCGGGTACGTCTTCCTCGCGGATGATGAACTCGATGATGATGGCGATGGGTCCGCTGCGCGGCTGGACGTCGAGCGCCAGATGCGGTTCGCGGAAGCGGTTCAGCGGGTCGAGGTTGAGCGCCGTATGCTCGGGCAGGGGCAGGAGGAAACCGATCGCGGCGCCGGCCAGCATGACGATGCCGGCGACGATGAGGGCAGTCGCCGGGCCATGGCCTTCGGCGATCAGGCCCCAGACCCAACTGCCGAGCGCCATGCCGCCGAAGGTCGCCATCTGGTAGATCGAGAGCGCGCGGCCGACGACCCAGCGCGGCGTCGACATCTGCACGGTGATGTTGAAGTGCGACAGCGCCAGCACCCAGCAGGCGCCGCCGATGAGCAGGCCGGCGCTGGTGACCCAGGCGTTCGAGCTCCAGGCGGCGATCCAGCTGCACAGGGCAAAGCCGAGGAAGGACGAGCGCACGATCGCCTCGCTCGACATGCTGCTGCGGATGCGGCCGCTGATCAGCGCGCCGCCGACGGCGCCGACGCCGAAAGCGCCGAGCATGATGCCGTAGGTCAGCGGGCCGCTGGCGACGAGATCGCGGGCGACGAGCGGCAGCAGCGCCTGGAGGACGACGGCGGTGAAGCCGAAGGCGAAGCTGCGCAGCAGGACCTTGCCGATGTTGGGCGACATGGCGATGTAGCGCAGCCCTGCACCCATGGCGTGGCCGAGCGTTTCGCGCGGCAGCGGGTTCGCCGGATACTGCGGACGCCAGCGAAACAGGACGAAGATGATGGCGAAATAGCTCAGCGTGTTGACGGCGAAGGCGGCAGCCGCTCCGGCGGCGGCGACGATGATGCCGCCGATGGCCGGGCCGACGCTGCGCGTCATGTTGAAGCCCATCGAATTGAGCGCCACCGCCGCCGGCATGACCGGGCGGGGAACCATGTCGCCGACGGAGGCCTGCCAGGACGGGTTGTTAAGCGCCGTGCCGCAGCCGATGAGGAAGGTGAAGGCGAGCAGCAGCCACGGCGTGATCAGTCCGAGATAGGCAACGAGCGTCAGCAGCGCCGAGACCGCCAGCATGAAGCACTGGGCCGTCAACATGACGCGGCGGCGGTCGAAGCTGTCGGCAAGGGCGCCCGAGACCAGCGAAAACAGCATGATCGGCAGCGTGATCGAGGCCTGGACCAGCGCCACCATGTCCGACGAGGTGGCGATCGAGGTCATCAGCCAGGCGGCGCCGACCGACTGGATCAGGCTGCCGAAATTCGATGCCAGGCTGGCGAGCCAGACGGAACGGAAAATGCCGTGCTTGAACGGCTCGAGTGCAGAACCTCGCTCGTACTGGTGGTCGTCGTCCATGCGCCAAGCCGGCCGAGCCGGATGCCCTCGTGTGAATCGTCGTCGTGCGACTAGACCATGATCGGCGAGCGGGGTGAACCCATTTGTCGAAGGCCGGCATAGGCCAAGGCCGCTTCGCCGGCGGTCCAGTGGGCGCAGGCCCGCGGCCTGCTCAGAAGCCGGTTTCGATGCGCTCGAAGATGACGTTGGTGAAGGCTGAGATCTGGGCGCCGATGAACGGGCCGGTCAGCGCCACGACCAGGAAGATGGCGACGATCTTGGGCACGAAGGTGAGCGTGATTTCCTGGATCTGGGTCAGCGCCTGGATGAGGGCGATGCCGACGCCGACCAGCATGGCTGCGGCCACGGCGGGCGCCGAGGCGGTCAGCACGGTCCAGATGGCGAACTGGACAAGGTCGAGGGCATCGGCCTCGTTCACGCCGGCGTGGCCTTGATCGAAACGCCGGGATTGATGACGACCTGCTTGCCGTCGGTCAGGACGGCGACGACGCCGTCCTTGAACAGGCGGACTTCGGCGACGACGCCGGAGGTCTTGCCGTCGGGCGAGGTGACGGTCCGGCCGATCAGCGCGTCGGCCTGGGCGAGCGCCGAGCCCTGCAGGATCTGGTCGAGGCGCGTGTTCATCTGCACCGACTGTTCGACCTGCGAGAAGGTGGCGAGCTGCGCCACATACTGGGTCGAGTCCATCGGCTTGGTCGGGTCCTGGTTCTTCATCTGCGCGACGAGCAGCTTGAGGAACGAATTGTAGTCGACCTGGGTCTTGGACGGCGCCGGCGTGCCGGTGGCCGTCTTGTTGGTGCTGGTGGAGCCCGGCACCGAGGCGGTGTAGTCGATGGCCATCAGAATGTACCTCCGGCTGCGATGGCGTGCTCGGCCAACTGCGGCTGGTCGTTGCTGGCCATGGCGCGCTTTTCCAGGGGATAGAGCGAGCGGATGGTCTTCAGCGCCTCGTAGACATGGTCCTCGGCGACGAGGCGGTCGATATGCTTGAGGCTCGACAGGATTTCGGGATTGTCGAAGGTGGCAAGCAGCAGCGGCAGCGACCGGCGGAACATATCGCGGGCCTCGACGGCGCCGACGGGATCGACCAGCATGACCTGCAGGATGAAGTAGAGCTGGCGCAGCGGCGTCGATGCCTGCTCGGGCTGCAGCACATGGCTTTCGAGCAGGAACTGCACGTCGTTGAGCAGTTCGAGCGAGACCTTGCGGTCGACGCGGACGACCGCGCCGTTGATGTAGATCTTCTCGTTGGCCTTCAGCGAAATCTTCAGGGTGTTTTTCATTGGATGCCGTCGCGGATGATCTGCGAGACCTCAATCAGGCCTTCGAAGCTGTCGGTGCGGCCCTGGCGGATGTCTTCGGCTTCACGCAGCAGCCACAGGCCGATGGAGATGAGGTTGGCGCGGAGTTCCTTCGGCAGCTCGTTCTCGGGGCTGCCGAGGTCGTCGAGCAGCGATGTCCACACCCGGTTGGTGAAGTTCAGCGCCTGTATGGCCTCGTTGGAATTGGCTCCGACCTCGCTGGCCGTGGTCAGCATGTCGATCGAGCGCGTGAGAAGCTGACGTTCGCGATCCCGCGCATCGGCGACGGAGTCGGTCTGGATGTCGGCATAGGAGAATTGATACATATGCGTCCCGTTTGTTGCCGGTCAGGTCAGAGATACTTCATCAGGCTGAGCTGCTGGATGCGCGCGGTCAGCGCGTAGGATCTGTCTATCTGCGATACCAGGTCGGCGACGCGCGCCGAAGCCACGTAGTAATCGACACCCTCGGTGTCGAGGATGTAGCGCTCGTACAGGTCCACCTGCACGTTGATGCGGTCGGTGGCGCTCTTGACGCGCTGTTCGATGATGCCGGTCTGCGCTTCCAACTGGCCGATGTCGCTGATGGCCTCGCCGATGCTCGACACGGCATGGGTGACGAGCGCGCCACGTGCGGCGTTGCCGACATTGCTGTCGAGCAGGTCGCTGATGATGGCGGCCGACATGGCGATCTTGCGAATGCCCTCGTTGTTGGCGCTGACCGAGGTCTCGGTGGTCTCGTTGAGCGTGATGCGGCTGGTGATGCCTTGATTGGTGGCATTCGACCACGGGCTGCCGGCTGGAGGTGGCGTCTGCCAGTCGGCGCCGAGGAACATCGGCTCGACGATGGTGGACATGAAATTGTTCATGTCGGCCGCGGTGATGTCCTGGGCGTCGGCATGGTTCTGGCTGAAGCCGAAATAGCCAGCGAAGGCGGCGTCGAAGGCCACCTTGGTTGGCGAGCCCGGCTTGAAGTCGTTGATCGGCTTGACGTCGGTGTTGGTGCCGGAAAACAGATATTCGCCGTTGAGGCTGGTGTTGAGCACCGAGGTCAGCGTGTCGAGCGTGGCACGCCCGCTCTTCTGGGTCAGCGCGTAGGCGGCGTCGCCCGAGGCACTGCTGGTCAGGCTCGAGAGGAAGGACTGGGCGGCGGCGCCAACCTGGGTCAAGGCTTTCTGCGTCGCCGATAGCCGGGCCGAAACCAGCCCGTTGGAATCGACGATGCCGCCAAGCCGTTCGAGGTCGCGATGGAGCGTGACCGACTGGGCGGTGCGGGCGCCGAGCGCCAGTCCGGTGTCGGCGACGAATCCAGACGAGGCTTCCTTCTGTGCCTTGGCCAATTCCGACTGCTGGCGCAGCAGCGAGTAGCGCAGTGCGCTGGTGACGGCGGCGGAAGAGACGAAGGTGGTTTTCATCGCTACCTCACCGCCGCAAGCAGCGCCGACAGCATCTCGTCGACCGCCTTAATGAGGCGCGCCGAGGCCTGGTAGGATTGTTCGAGTTCGAGCAGCAGCGACATTTCGACGTCGACATTGACCGACGTCTCGTTGGACAGCGCCTCGGCCGTGCGCACGGCCAGCGCTTCCTTGGTCTCGGACGCGCTGGAAGCCTGCTTGCGCATGCCCTCGAGCCAGCCGATCGAGTTGGTGGTGAAGGTGCTGAGGCTCGACGAGGCGCTGATGCCCGCGGCCGGATCGAAGCTCATGGTCTGGTCGATGCGGTCGCCGTAGGAGATCAGCAGGTCGGCGTAGGAGGCGTTCGCTGCCGGGTTCTTGATGTAGCCAGCGCCATTGATGCCGCCGTCGCGCAGTAGCTTGGGGTTGCCACCGGCAGCCGGGTCGACGGCCGGATTGAGGCGGATCGAGCGGGCGAGGCCGTTGACCAGTCCGCCGGGGACCGCCGGTCCGCCCGACCAGGTGAACAGGCCGGCCTGGTCGGCAAGCGCGGGCGCGGTTTCGGAAAAAGCCGTGATCAGGCCGCGCGCCGTCTCGTCGAGCTGGGCCTGCATGGTGACGGCGACGCTGTCGCGCAACTGGACGAGGCCGGCGAGCTTGCCCGCCGCATCGGTGTTGGCGCCGGTGCCGGGCTGAACCGGCACGCCGTCGATGTAGATCTTGTTGCCCGCGGCACCTGGGGCATAGCCGGCCGATGGGGAGAAGCTGACAGCACGCGGGACGGTTTCGAACAATGTCGAACCGTCGGCCGTGGTGATGACCATGTCGTTGTCGGAGCGCTTGAAGGTCGAGATCGGCACGATCTCGGAGATCTTCTTCAGGATGGCGTCGCGCTGGTCGAGCGAATCGTTGACGTCGCGGCCGGTGCGGGTGCCCGCGATGATGGTCTTGTTGGCCTGCTCGAAATCGGCCAGAAGCCGGTTCAGATCGTCGACCGTGGTGGCGATTTCGCTGTCGGTCTCGGTGCGGAAACGCTGGATCGCGCTGGACCCGTCGTTGAGCGTGCGGACCACCTGGCGGGCGGCGTCGATAGCGGCCACGCCGAGGTTCTGGTTGGACGGGGAGGCGGCGTAGAATTGCAGCGCCTGCTGGAACTTGCCGAGCGCCGTTGCCGGCGAGCCCGCGTTGTCGCTGCCGTTCACGTCGAGGGTGAGTTTCTGCAGGCCCTCGAAGAGCGTGCTCTGGCCGGAGAAGGAGGCGAGCGCGGACAGGTTCTGACGGAACAGAAGTTCGTTGGTCGCCCGCTGTATCTCGACGACGCGCGCGCCAGGGCCGGTGCTTGCCAGCATGGCCGAGCGGCGCGCGTAGTCGGGGTTCTGCGCCTCCGAGACGTTGCGGGAAACGTTGCTGGTCTGGCGCGACGTGTGGAGAAGCGCGGATTGGGCGATGTTGAGGGCAGACGTCAGGGACATGCGGGATCTTTCGCGGGCTGAGGCCCGTCAGTCCTATCTCTTCAGGTTGACGAGGACATCCATGAGGTCGGCGCCGGTTTGGAAGACCTTGGAATTGGCGGTGTAATTGCGCTGGGACTCGATCATGGCGGTGAGTTCTTCGGCGATGTCGACGTTGGAATTCTCTACCGCGCCGGAGACGACCTTGCCGTTCTTGCCTTCGGTCGGCCAGCCGATAGTGACTGCGCCCGATTCCGCGCCCTGGCTGAAGACGTTGCCGGAGATGACGGTCAGCTTGTCGGGGCTGGGGACGTTGGCCATGGGGATCGAGAACAGCGCCTTCATCGAGCCGTTGGCATATTGGGCGTAGACGGTACCGTCCTTGTCGATCTCGATGCGCTCGATCTTGCTGGGCGGGCTACCGTCGATGACGGCCTTGGCGACGCTGTAATCGGCATCGGCCTGCGTCATCTTCGACAGGTCGATGGTCAGCGCGGCGCCGCCCGGTACGGTCAGCGTGATGTCGGTCGCGCTCGTGGCGGTCAGCTTGCCGGTGGCGTCGAAATCGAGCGTTTCGGTGGAAAGTGCAGCTCCCGTGTAGGGGAAGCCTCCCGCCGTTGCCTGCGACTGGTCGAAGACCGTGACTTCCCAGGTGCCTGCCGCCGTCTTGCTCATGTAGACGTCGAGGATCACCTGTCCGCCGGCGCTGTTGTAGGCGACGACAGACGATTTGGCCGTATAGGCAGCTGTGGCGGCGTTGGCCGATGGCAGATTGGCAGCCGGGACGATGGTCGCATCGCGCGGCAGGTTGGCTGCGAACGTGCCGTTCTCGCTCGCCGCCCACTGGGGCGTCGTGTCGTCGATCTTGATGGCGTCGATCTGGCTGGGGTCTATTGGCGCACCCGGCCTGGGGCCCTGGCTCAGATCCCAGCCCTGGAGCCTGAAACCGGCGGTGTTGACGAGATAGCCGTCCTTGTCGGGCACGAAGGCGCCGGCGCGGGTCAGGAACGTGGTGCCGCCAGCGTCTTCGACGACGAAGAAGCCGTCGCCGTCGATGGCGAGATCGGTGACCGACGTGGTGTATTGCAGGGCGCCCTGCTTGCTGATCGAGTTGATCACCGTGGTGGTGACGCCCCCGGAATTGTAGCTGCCGGCAGTGCTCGGCAGGACCAGGGACGAGAATTCGGTAGAGGCGCGCTTGTAGCCGGTCGTGCTCGAATTGGCGATGTTGTCAGCGACCGTCGAGAGGCGGTTCGCCTGGGAGTTCATCCCCGACACGCCAGTCCGCATCATTCCATAGAGGCTCATCGGTGGTCTCTCCAATTCTCATGCCACGAAGCAAAACTACGCAACATGTCTTGCGCGAGGCTGGTCAGACAACCAGCCGGTAGCCAAGGAAGCGTTTTGAGTCGATCGGATCGTGGCCGAGACGCTCACGCAGCTTCTTGCGTAGCTTGGAGATGTGGCTTTCGACGACATTTTCTTCGACTTCTTCGTCGAAGACACCATAGATGGCGTTGAACACCTGGGTCTTGGTGACGCGGCGGCCGCTGTTGCTTGCCAGATATTCGAGGATGCGGCGTTCGCGGCGCGGCAGCGGCATCGGCTGGCCGTCGATCTCGGGATCGCGGCCATCCATGAAGATGCGCATGGCGCCGATCTGGGTGAAGCCGGTGTCTTCCTGGGCGCGGCGGCGGATCGCCGAGATGCGGGCCAGGATTTCGCGGATGTGGACCGGCTTGCGAATGACGTCGTCGACGCCGGACTCGAAAAGCTTGAGCGTGTTCTCGAGATTGTTCTGCTCGCTGAGCGCGATCACGGGCGCCTTGGAGCGGTCCCGCAGCTGGCGCGGAGAGATCGAACCCTCGTTGCAGTCGCCAATGAGGAAGGCGCGCACCGAGCGCAGATCCTCTTCGGGAGCGCTGGTCACCCATTCGCCGAACTCGCCCGAACGGAAGCCCGCGCAAGCCACGCCTTCCCGGTCGAAAAGTGAATTATAGCCTTTAGTGACGAGCTCGCGCTCGTCGACAACAACAATCATCGGCCCCGCCTCCGAATCAGAAAAAATGCCCCGTTAACCAATCGGTAATGGGTCGAGACCAAGGCGACCAATCGTGAATTCTTGCCGCTATTTTTTAGGGAGTCTGGAATCGCATGGGTTGAAGCGGTTGCACGACATGCGTGCATCCGGGTTTCAGGTCGGCGATGAAGGTCGAGGTCGCGGTCGTGGCCGGGTCAGCGTGGCGCAAAACCGCCTAGGGGTTGCAGAAGACCTTGGCGTTTTCGGTCCAGCGGCCAAAGCCGGTGGCGACCATGTTGGCGATGACGCGGCAGACATAACGCTTCTGCGCGGGGTCGTTGTCGGGGCCGGCGTGATAGCGGGCGACGGCCATGGACCAGGACTCGTGGCGGCTGTGCAGGTTGACCAGGAAACGCGCGGCATAGTCGACATTGCGGCGCGGATCGAGCATGTCGCGCACGCTGCGGAACTCGGCAGCGTGATAGCGGTGGTTGATCTGCATGCAGCCGAGGTCGATCAGCGTCTTGCCTTCGCTGCGGGCTGTATCGAAGGCGGCAAGAGCTTCGGCCGCGCTCTTTGGAAAGACAGCTTTTCCTTCTATATTCAATGCGTTGGGCTGAAGACTGCCCTTCCTGCCGGTTTCGGTCAGGCCGACTGCATAAAGGATGCCGACCGGCACGCCATAGCGGTCGGCGGCGCGCAGGATCTCCGGCTCGCACGGATTGGCCGCGGCTGCGGCCAGACCGGTCGCGGCACTAGATATAGCGGCTGCTGCCAGGGCGATCCGTGCGAGGCGACGAGATGTTGCGTGCATTGGCTTCTTCATTTGCCGCTCTCCCACCGGGACGTCCACTCCCTGAATTGCCACCTTCGCCGCCCATCCCGTCCGACTGGAAAGCCGGCTGTTCGCGGCCGCCGGAGCCGGAGGAAAGGCCACCGCCGTCGCTGCGCGTCTGCGCCTGCGCGGGCGACTGAGGCTGCAGGATGGTGACGCGGTCGACGTCGAAGCCGAGGCCACGAAGGGCGGTGTTGATCGCTTCGCGGTCGGCCGAGAGGCGGTGATAGGCCTCGGCATTCTCGACTTCGATCTCAACCGAAAGTTGCTCGCCGACGAGATGCAGGTTCGCCGTGACCATGCCCAATTCGACGGGGCGCAACTGGATCTTCAGAACCTGGGCCGCGGGCGCGTTTGTGGCGCTGGCCTGGAGCTGCTGGACAGCGCTCGCGGCGGCGGTGTGACGGGGTGCCGAGGAGGCAATCTCCATCGCCAGCGCGCCGGCCGTGCCGGTGGCGCCGGAGGCGACCGGGGCAGGGATTATTTGTTCGGAAATGACGCTGACGCGGGTGGCCGCGGCGGACTGTTCCGGCTGCCTGGAGGGTGTCGGGCGCGACGGCTTGTCGGCCTCGGTGGCTGCATCGCCGGTTGCCGAACCCACGGCAGAGGCCGGCGCGGACGAGGCTTCGGCGCGCGTCGGTGCTTCGGTCGCGGCCGTCATGCCGGGCGGCAATGCGGTGCCGGAGGCTGTTGCCCGGGAAGGCGCGGTGCCGGCGCTGCGCGACGGATGCTCCGTCTCCAGTGCATCGGTGGCGAGGTTCGGCTGTTCGAGGACGCCTTCCGCCTCTGTGGCGGGTGCGTCGGCCGGACCGGCACTGGCCGCCTGGCTGCCTGCCTTGCGCAATTCGCTCAACGCAAGCACCAACGGCAAAGCCGTGTCGGCTGACGCATCGGGCTTGGCAGGTTCCTTGGCCGATACTTCGGCAAGTGGCGGTTCAGCGTGTTCGACCTGTTCGCCGTGCCCGGCCGGGTTGGCGTCGACAGTGTCGTCCCTGGGCTCCGCCACATGCGGGCTGCGCACGGCTAGCCGTTCGGCCAGCTTGAGCCAGTGCTTTTCATGCGGTGCCTCGGGGGCGAGGCGCTTTTCTTCGGGCTTCTGGTCGCCCTTTTGCGATGCTGCCAGGGCGCGGTCGAAATCGGCCTGGTCGTCGTTTCCGGCGAACGCGTTGCGATCGGTGGCGGATGACTGCGATGCGAGCGGGCTTACCAGAGCCGAGCGGATGGCGTCGGTCATTTGGGGGAGCCTCCGAGAAGTTCGTCTATGGCTTCGAGCGTACGGCGCGCTTCGGTAATCTTTGGGTCTTCCGCTTCAGGCGGGGCTTCGGCGGAAGCCGGCTGCGCCGCCGCCGTCAGGGGCACTATCCTGGGCTTGAGACTGGGCGCGGCCGCGACTGCCGGCTCCTGGATCGTGGTCACCGGCCGTGTTTCGGGGGCGGGCGTCTCGGCCGCATCGGGAACCATCGGATCGGCTGCCGGCGTGGCGATGTCGATCGGCGCCGGCGGCAGGTCTTCGATGTCGACAGGCTTCGGCTTGGCGTTCGGCGAAGCCGGCAGGGCCGAGGTCAGTCCGGAAGCGACGGCTTCGACGGCATCAAGCAAGGCGCGGTCGCCCTTGGACAGCTTGTCGCGATCGATGCCGCTGAGCTTGCCCAGCATGTCGTCGGCCGAGCCTGAGGTGACAGACGACAGCCCGGAATAGAGCTGGGTGCGCGGGTCGGCATCGTTGCGCTGGCCGTCGCGTCCCCGTTCGGCCTTGGCGGCGGCGAAGGCGGAAAGCTCGGTAAGCCCGTCGATCGCGGCACGCCGGGCGACGCGGAGGTAGACGACCCGTTCCTGCTCGGCATCCATCATCGCGGTGATCTCGCCCAAGGCATCGAGGCTGATCGAGGCATGCAGCGCGACGATGCCGGCAACGAAGGCGTCGGCGAACTGGCTGGCATAGGGCGAGCGCAGATAATAGCGGACATACTGGGTCGAACTGCGCAGGAAGCGGGCGCCGTCCTCGAGCCGGGGGGCGAGCGCCACCGAACGGCGCAGCGCGGCCTCCTCGACGAGGGTGCCGGGGCTGAGCAGCCGGGCCTGGTCGAACAGCTTCATCGCCTGTTCGGGCTCCTGGGCAATGCTGACCGAACCCTTGACCAGCGCCAGGAAGGCGCCCAGTTCGGAAATCTGCGTCAGCGGGTCGACCGAAGCGAGGGCGTCGACGGTGCTCTTGGGCTTGCCCCTGAGATAGTCGATGATGCCTTGCGCCAGCGCCTGGTCGGCCTCTTCGAGGCTGAGGCGCGAGACGACCTGCTCGATGGTCAGCGGGTTGCCGCCGCTCATGGCGTAGATCAGCAGGGCGCGAAAATTCTTGGGTTCCTTGAATGCGTCGGGACTGGCCGCGCGCATGTTCTCGTCGGTCATTTCGAGCAGGCGGCGCTGCATCGGCAGCGAGGCCTGGTCGCCGGCGGCGATGCGGTCCTGCACCAGCTGCAGGCAGCGCACCATCTGGTAGGGCTCGAGCGCCGGCGCCTCGGCGGCGCGCGCGTGCTCGGGCGCCGTCACCGCAAGCAAAGCGACGAACGCGGCGCCGGAGAGGGTCGCCGCGAGCCTCATTCAGCCCGCTCCAGCAGGATTTCGATACGACGGTTGGTGGCCGAGAACGGCTCCGCCGTGTCCTTGAGCTTGCGGTCGGCGAAGCCGGCGACCTCGACGATGCGCTTCTCGTCGAGCCCGGCGCGCACCAGCATGTAGTAGGCCGAGTGGGCGCGCGCGGTCGACAGCCGCCAGTTGTCGTAGCCGCCGCCACGGAAGGGGCGGGCGTCGGTGTGGCCGTTGATCGAGACGTTGCCTTCGTGGGCGGCGATGGTCCTGGCGATCTTTTCCATGGCCAGCACCAGCTGCTTGCGCGGCACGGCGGAGCCGATCTCGAACATGCCGAAATCGAACTGCTCGGTGACCGAGATGACGACGCCCTTGTCGGTGGCGACGACGGACAGGCCGTCGGGCAGGTTCTTGCCCGACTTGATCGCCTCGGCGAGTTCGCGCCGGATGGCGTCGGCCTCGCCGATGGTGTGTTCGCTCGGTGCGGCGCTGGGCTTCGGCTTTTCGGCCATTGCCTCGGCTTCCGCGGTCTCGGCCTTCGGGGCGTCGCCCGGCTTGGCGCCGTCGCGGGCGAGGGCGCCGGGAGCGATGTCGAGCGGCGAACTCTGCTCGGCGGCCTCAGGCTTGGGCTCCGGCACTTTCACCGGCTCGGATGTGGCGGAGCGCTCGGTCTTGTCGCCGGGCTTTGCCGGATCGCCTTCGATGGCCGCGCGCTCGGCGCTTGCCTCGGCGATAGGCGTGGCGACCTGCTCGGTCCAGAAATCGGGCGCGAAGGGATCGCGATAGGCTTCGCCGCCGGAGGCGCCGCTGGACGGACCGGCATTCTGCGCGCCGCCTTCGCCCCGTTCGGAGACATTGGCCTTGGTGCCGGTGTCCTGGGCAATCTCGGCCAGCACGGCATAGGGGTCGTTGAACAGGTGTTCGTCGGAGCGCTTGACGACGTGTGCGGAATCCCTGGAATTCTGTTCGGTCGCGGGGCCGGCATTGCCACGCCCGTCGGTACCAGCCTTGCCGCTGGCCTCCTGCGGGCTCTCGGCGGTCAGGCCGACGGAATTGGGGCCGTCGCCGAGCTCTTCCAGTCCCTTGCGGCTGGCGTTGCGGTCTACGAGCTTGACCGGGTTGAAGTAACTCGCCACCGCAGCCTTGGTCTGCTCGTTGGCGGCGCTGATGAGCCACATGACGAGGAAGAAGCACATCATCGCCGTCATGAAGTCGGCGAAGGCGATCTTCCATGCACCACCGTGGTGGCCTTCGTCGTGATCGGAATGGGCACGCCGGACGATGACGATCTCGTGGCGCGGCTCGGTGCCGTCGGCGACACTCATGGCAAGGTCTCTGTCAGGGCAGTCGACCACTCGCCGAGGCGGGTCTCGAACAGGTTGTCATCGATCGAGACGCTGAGGTCGAAGCCGACCCCCTCGCTGAAGTCTATGTTTTCGGCACGGCCGCCGATGGCGGTTGCCAGCGCGTCGAACAGGAATTGCGGGCCGCTGACCTTGATGCGCACGGCATCGCGGTCGGCGGTGGCCGAGAGGATCGCGGTGGCAAGGGCATCGATCGAGCGGGTGGCGATGTCGTCGCTGACCAGGCCGGCGACGACGCGGGCGGCGGCGTCGGTGGCGAGATGGACGACGCGGGTCTCCATCTCGGCGATGCGCGCGCCGATGACGGCGCCGATGTCGGTGCCGAAGCGGGCGCCCAGGTTGGCGATTTCGGACGCATGGCGCTGGCGCTCGGCTTCAAGGGCGGCCTGGTGCTCGGTGTCCAGGCGTATCGCCAGTTCGGCCTCGGCCGTGGCGACTGCTGCCGCGACGATGGCCGGGATGTCCGGATCTGGAACCGCCTTGGGATAGGAATTCGGTGCCGGGGCTTCGACGTCGGAGGCATTTGCGGCCAGCGGCGCGAAGTCGGTCAGCCTTTCGAAAAGTGCGGCAATCGACATCAGGCGGCGACTTCCTGGGCAGCCCATTTGCGCAGGATCAGTGCGGTGCGCTCTTCATTGATGTCGACCATGCGGGCGAGGCGGTCCTGCGGGGCGGGACGCAGCTTGTTGCGCAGGTCGTCGATGGCGGTGGGACGCGCGCCGGGCAGGGCCGCAGGCGCTTCGGCGGAGGCGGAACCGGCATCCGGCGTCGGCAGCGAACGCTGGACCTCGTCGAAGCTGGGCCCGGCGATGGCGGCCGGGACCGGCTTGGAAAGGGCGGACGCAAGCGGCCGCAGGCCGAAGAAGGCGACGAGGAAGACGACGACGATGAAGGCCGCAGCGTTGATCAGCGTGCCGGCGTGCTGGCCAACCGAAGCGAGGACGCCGGGGCTGGCGATCTCCTCGCCGTCGAGGCCGTCGATGAACTCCACTGCCGAGACGTTGATCAGGTCGCCGCGCTTTTCGTCGAAGCCGGTGGCCGAGATTACCATCTTCTGGATCTCGGCGACGCGGGTGGCGATCGCCTCCGGCGTGGCGTCCTTGCCGAGGATCGTAGCGAGGCGCTGCTGGTTTACGACGACGGCGATCGACATCTTGGTCACCGAATAGCCGTTCGAGACGGTCGCGATACGCTTCGAGTTCATCTCATAGTTGGTGATCTCTTCCTTGCGGTCGCTGGCCGAAGTCGACTGCGGCCCGTCCGTCGCGGTGGCCTCGGCATCGGGCAGGTTCTGCTCGACGGTAGCAGGCGTGGCGGACTGCTTTTGGTTGCTGTTTTCGTTGGCGCGGACGACCTGGACGGAGCGTTCGACGCGCGACTCGGGATCGAAGATGGTCTCTTCGGTCTGGCGCGAGTCGGTGTTGACGTCGGCCTTGACGCTGGCGCGGAAATTGTCCGGGCCGAGATAGGCGGCAAGCGCGCGGCGGATGTTGTCCTCGATCTGGGTCTCGACGGTGCGCTCGACGCCGATGGAGCGGGCGGCACTCGAATTGTTGGGATCGTCGCCCGCCGCAAGCAGGTTGCCGCTCGAATCAAGCACGGTCACCCGCTCGGCATCGAGGCCAGGCACCGCAGCGGCGACCAGATGCCGGATCGACATGGCGCTCTTGTCGGCATCGAGGCTGGAGGCGCGGATGACGACGGAGGCCGAAGGCTTCTGCTCGTCGCGGCGGAAGTTGGCGCGTTCGGACATGACGATGTGGACGCGGGCGGCCTTGATGCCCGTGATCGACTGGATGGTGCGGGCGATCTCGCCTTCCAGCGCACGGACGCGGGTGACCTGCTGCATGAAGGAGGTGAGGCCGAGCGAGCCGACATTGTCGAAGAGTTCGTAACCGGCGTTGGCGCTTGTCGGCAGGCCCTTTTCGGCAAGCAGCATGCGTGCCTGCGCGGTCTTGCCGGCGGGGACCAGGACCGTCGTGCCGTCGGAGGCGACGTCGAAGCCGATGCCGGCCTCGCCGAGGACCATGCCGATCTGGTTCACGTCAGAGCGTTCCAGCCCGACATAGAGCGTCTCGTAGGCCGGGCGGTTGAGATAGACGGAAGCCACGCCGACGACGGCGATGACCAACGCCGTGATGCCGCCGAGTATGGCGAGCCGGCGCGGGCCAAAACTCCTGAAATTGGCAACTATGCTCTGTAGCTGTTCGGGCACGTGCGTAGGCTCCCCGCAATATCTTCCGCGGAGACCCTAGACCTCGAAGCTTGTGCGAAAATGATATGGGCCGCGCACGAGGCGCGGCCCATTGAAAAAGAAGGGGCGTTTCAGATGCCGATCAGCTCTTGAACAGCGCCAGGATGTTCTGCGAGTTCGAGTTGGCGATCGACAATGCCTGGATGCCGAGCTGCTGCTGCACCTGGAGCGCCTGCAGACGGGTCGATTCCTTGTTCATGTCGGCGTCGACGAGCTGGCCGACGCCACGGTCGATGGAGTCCATCAGGCTGGTCGTGAAGTTTTTCTGCAGGTCGATCTGCTTCTTGGCCGCGCCGAGCGTGGTTGCGACGTCGGTCAGATCCTTGAGTACTTCGTCGACCTTGGAGATCATCTGGTTGATGATGTCGTTGGTCACGCCCGTCGCCATGATGTCGAGATTATGGACCGACACGTTGTCGACCCTTGTCGTCGCGCCGGCTGCGGCCAGGCCTGCGGTGTGCGCCGCGATGTCGGTGCCGCCGCCGGCAAGCGAAGCGGCATAGGCCGTGTCGTACTGGGTCTGCGCCGCGGCGGTAGCATAGACGGAGGTCTTGCGGTCGAGGTGGCCGGAATTCTTGACCTCGGCTGCGAGGCCGGAATCGAACAGCTTGACGCCTTCGACATCGACATCGATGGTGCCGAGCGTGACCTTGCCGTCGGCGCCACGGTTGAAGGCGGACACGATCTTGGCGTCGGGCTGCACACCGTCGTTGGCGGCGGCAATCTGCTTCGAGGTCACCGACAGGATGTTGGTGCCGGAGAAGGTGGCGGCATCCGCATAGGACTTCATCTGGCCCTGGAGGGCCTCGATTTCGGTCTGGATCTTGGCCTTGTCGGAATCGCTGGCGCTGTAGGCGGCGACGAGCTTGATCTTGATCTGGTCGACGGTCTCCAGAACCTTGTTCATGCCGGTATAGGCGGTGTCGACCTTGGAGGCGCCGAGACCGAGCGCATCCTGCACGGTGGAGAGCGCCTGGTTGTCGGAGCGCATGGTGGTGGCGATCGACCAGTAGGCGGCGTTGTCCATCGCTTCAGCGACCCGGTAGCCGGTCGAGATGCGGGCTTGCGTGGTCTGGAGCGCCTTGTTTGTGGCGTTGAGGCTCTGAAGCGCGGTCAGGGCCGAAGCGTTGGTCATGATACTGGACATCGAAATACCCCCTCTGAAATCCGCGCGCTGCGCAGGACCGCCCTAGCAATTGGTTAACCATAACTACCGTTTCATGGTTAACGAGCGATTAAGGGTGGCATGCCCACGCGCGGCCGATGACGCGGCGGAACTTATCTCGGGGGGAGCTTGCGCGGGGCTAGCGTCGTGGGGCGGCGGCCTTAGGCAGGGGACAAAAGCAAATCGGGCCGCATCCAGGGGTGCGGCCCGATCTTCAGATCGTTAGAGACGATCGTGTCAGCGGAACAGCGACAGGATGGTCTGCGAGTTGCCGTTGGCGATCGACAGAGCCTGGATGCCGAGCTGCTGCTGGACCTGGATGGCCTGCAGGCGGGTCGATTCCTTGTTCATGTCGGCATCGACGAGCTGGCCGACGCCGCGATCGATGGAGTCCATCAGGCTCGAGGTGAAGGTCTTTTGCAGTTCGATGCGGTTCTTGGCAGCGCCGAGGTCGGTGGCGGCCGTGTTCATTTCCTTGAGCGCCGCTTCGACGCGCTGCAGGTGTTCACCGACCTCAGTGTCGGTGGTGGCAGCGGTCAGAGCAATGCCGGAAACGGCCGTGCCGGCGCCGGCGGCGCCGGTGGCGGTACGGGTCTTGTCGAGGATGCCCTTCGGAGCAGCGCCGGCTTCGAACAGCTTGATGTTCTCGACCTTGACGTCGATGGTCGAGATCGAGGCAGCGCCCGATGCGTCGCGGTTGAAGGCCGAGACGATCTTGACGTCGGCAGCGGCGGCGGCACCGTTGGTCGAGAGCATGTTGGTGCCGGAGAAGGTCGCGCCGTCGGCATAGGCCTTCAGCTGGCTCTGCAGCGCCTGGATCTCGGTGTTGATCTTTTCCTTGTCGGCACCCGAAGCGCCGTTGGCGGCGACGAGCTTGACCTTGATCTCGTTGAGAGTGTCGATGGCCTTGTTCATGCCGGTGTAGGCGGTGTCGACCTTCGAAGCGCCGAGACCGAGCGAGTCCTGGACCGTCGAGAGTGCCTTGTTGTCCGAACGCATGGTGGTGGCGATCGACCAGTAGGCAGCGTTGTCGGAGGCTTCGGCGACGCGGAGACCCGTGGCGATGCGGCCCTGGGTGGTCTGGAGTGCCTTGTTGGTGGCGGCGAGGGTCTGCAGCGCGGTCATTGCCGACGCGTTGGTATTGATGCTGGACATGGGAATAACGCCCCTAGGAAAATGCAAAATACAGGGACATACCGGATCGGCCGGTATGACGGAGAGGCATCATGCCCATGACCCGAAGGTCACCCGCCATGCCCGGTAAACTGTAGGAGACTCGCTACCAAAGCTCTAAGCGGCATGGTTAACCCCGGCCGGGGTGCCGCTTTGCTTGGATTTTCCACAAATAGACTGTCCAAAAAGCAGTCGGGCCGCATCTTGCGATGCGGCCCGATGCCATAAGCTTGTTGCCTGGAACGGTTCGGTGCTAGCCGCGGAACAGCGACAGGATCGACTGCGAGTTGCTGTTGGCGATCGACAGGGCCTGGATGCCGAGCTGCTGCTGGACCTGGATGGCCTGCAGGCGGGTTGATTCCTTGTTCATGTCGGCATCGACGAGCTGGCCGACACCACGATCGATGGAGTCCATCAGGCTCGAGGTGAAGGTCTTCTGCAGTTCGATGCGGTTCTTGGCGGCGCCGAGATCGGTGGCAGCCGTGTTCATCTGCTTGAGCGCGGTTTCTACCTTGCCGAGCAGGCCGGCAAAGAACTGGTCGCCGACAGTGGTGATGTTGAAATTGAACACCGAAACGCCTGCGGTCGACGTCGCACCGACGACGCCGCCCGATGCGGGCAGCACGGCGGCAGCCGCGCCGGCCGTGTGCGCGGCCGTATCGGCGCCGCCGCCGGCGACCGAGGCGGCATAGGCCTTGTCATAGGCCGCCTGCGCGGCGGCCGAATCCCAGATTGCGGTCTGGCGGTCGAGGATGCCGGCATTCTTGATGTAGGTCGGGTTTGCGGCGTTGGTGTCGAACAGCTTGATGTTCTCGACCTTGATGTCGATGGTCGAGATCGAAGCCGTGCCGGCCGCGTTGCGATTGAAGGCCGAGACGATCTTCGCATCGGCCTGAACCGCGGTGCCGGCAGCGGCGGCTGCTGCGCCCGCCGCGGTCTTGTCCGAAGACACGGACAGAAAGTTTGCGCCTGAGAAGGTGGCGCCGTCGGCATAGGCCTTCAGCTGCTTCTGCAGCGCCTTGATATCGGTGTCGATCTTGGCCTTGTCGGCAGCCGAGGCACCGGTGGCGGCGACGATCTTGACCTTGATCTCGTTAAGGGTGTCGATCGACTTGTTCATCGCGGTGTAGGCGGTGTCGACCTTGGATGCGCCGAGGCCAAGCGAGTCCTGGACCGTCGACAGCGCCTTGTTGTCCGAACGCATGGTGGTCGCGATCGACCAGTAGGCGGCGTTGTCGGAAGCTTCGGAGACACGCAGGCCGGTGGCAATGCGGCCCTGGGTGGTGTTGAGCGCCTTGTTGGTGGCTGCGAGGGTCTGCAGCGCCGTCATTGCCGACGCGTTGGTGTTGATGCTGGACATGGGAAAATACGCCCCTAGGAAAATGCAAAAAGTACAGGGACATACCGGGTTGGCCGGTATGGCGGAGCGGCATCATGCCCATGATCGAAAAGATCACCCGCCATGGACAGGAGTGTTCCCAGATAATCCCTACCAAACTGTGTATATTCGATAGATTAGCGAAGTGTTTTTAGATTATATACTTTGGATACTTCCGAAGGCGCAGTTTGGTCTCAGTCTTCCGTTGCAGGAGTCCTGACCTGCCAAAAGCAATCGGGCCGCATCCAGGGATGCGGCCCGATCTTCTGATCAATCGAAAGAGACGGTCAGGTCAGCGGAACAGCGACAGGATGGTCTGCGAGTTGCCGTTGGCGATCGACAGAGCCTGGATGCCGAGCTGCTGCTGGACCTGGATGGCCTGCAGGCGGGTCGATTCCTTGTTCATGTCGGCGTCGACGAGCTGGCCGACACCGCGATCGATGGAGTCCATCAGGCTCGAGGTGAAGGTCTTCTGCAGTTCGATGCGGTTCTTGGCGGCGCCGAGGTTGGTGGCGGCCGTGTTCATGTCCTTGAGAGCCGCTTCGACGACGCCGAGCATGTCGCCGATCTGGGTGTCGCTCGCCGCCGTGGCACCGCTGACGAGGGCCATGGTGGCGACGCTGTAGGTGTCGCCAGCAGCCGAGGCGACGCCGAGGGTCGGTGCCTGGATGTCGGCATCGGCGACACGCACGCCATCGCTGGTGCGCTGGGCGTCGAGCAGGCCGGCATGGGCATTGTCGGCGGCGCCGGCAGCGTCATAGAGCTTGAGGGCGTTGACGTCGACGTCGATGGTCGAGATCGAGGCCGTGCCGGCTGCGCTGCGGTTGAAGGCCGAGACGATCTTGACCGGTGCGGCGGTGCCGACCGTTGCCGCGGCCGAGGAATCGACCGAGAGCATGTTGGTGCCGGAGAAGGTGGCGCCGTCGGCATAGGCCTTCAGCTGCTTCTGCAGCGCCTTGACCTCGGTGTCGATCTTGGCCTTGTCGGCAGCCGAAGCGCCGGTGGCGGCGACGAGCTTGACCTTGATCTCGTTGAGGGTCTCGATCGACTTGTTCATGCCGGTATAGGCGGTGTCGACCTTCGACGCGCCGAGACCGAGCGAATCCTGGACCGTCGACAGAGCCTTGTTGTCGGAACGCATGGTGGTTGCGATCGACCAGTAGGCGGCATTGTCGGAGGCTTCGGCGACGCGAAGCCCCGTGGCGATGCGCCCTTGGGTGGTGTTGAGCGCCTTGTTCGTGGCGGCGAGGGTCTGGAGCGCCGTCATTGCCGACGCGTTGGTATTGATACTGGACATGGGAAATAACGCCCCTAGGAAATGCAAAATACAGGGACATACCGGGTTGGCCGGTATGGCGGAGCGGCATCATGCCCATGATCGAAACGATCACCCGCCATGCCGGGTAACCTGTCGGAGACTCGCTACCAAAGCTCTAAGCGGCATGGTTAACCCCCGGCCGGGGTGCCGCTTTGGCCGGATTCGCCACAAAATAGGCTGTGCAAAAGCAAATCGGGCCGCATCTTGCGATGCGGCCCGATCCGAGATGTCTGTTGCCTGGAACGGTTCGGTGTTAGCCGCGGAACAGCGACAGGATCGACTGCGAGTTGCCGTTGGCGATCGACAGGGCCTGGATACCGAGCTGCTGCTGGACCTGGATGGCCTGCAGGCGGGTCGATTCCTTGTTCATGTCGGCGTCGACGAGCTGACCAACGCCGCGATCGATGGAGTCCATCAGGCTCGAGGTGAAGGCCTTCTGCAACTCGATGCGGTTCTTGGCGGCGCCGAGATTGGTGGCAGCCGTGTTCATGTCCTTGAGCGCGCTTTCGACAACGCTGAGCATCTGGCCGATCTGCGCGTCGTTGGCGTAGTCGGTGCCGTCGGTCAGCTGCATTGACGCCACCGTGAAGGTGTCGGTCTGGCTGAAGGTGCCGAGCACCACGGCATCAACCGCAGCAACCTCGGAGACAGCGCCTGCAACGCTGACAACGCGGTTGGAGTCGAGGATGCCCTTGTTGACGCCGGCAGCGGTGCCGGCTTCGTAAAGCTTGATGTTCTCGACGGTGACGTCGATGGTCGAGATCGCAGCCGTGCCGGTCGCATCGCGGGTGAAGGCCGAGACGACCTTGATGTCGGCCGCAGTGGTGGCGGTGGCGCCGCTGTTGACCGAAAGCATGTTGGCGCCGGAGAAGGTCGCGCCGTCGGCATAGGCCTTCAGCTGCTTCTGCAGCGCCTTGACCTCGGTGTCGATCTTGGCCTTGTCGGCAGCCGAAGCGCCGGTGGCGGCAACGAGCTTGACCTTGATTTCGTTGAGGGTGTCGATGGTCTTGTTCATGCCGGTGTAGGCGGTGTCGACCTTCGAAGCGCCGAGACCGAGGGAATCCTGGACCGTGGACAGCGCCTTGTTGTCCGAACGCATGGTGGTGGCGATCGACCAATAGGCGGCATTGTCGGAAGCTTCGGCGACGCGGAGGCCGGTGGCGATGCGGCCCTGGGTGGTGTTGAGCGCCTTGTTGGTGGCGGCGAGGGTCTGCAGCGCGGTCATTGCCGACGCATTGGTGTTGATGCTGGACATGGGAATAACGCCCCTAGGAAAATGCAAAATACAGGGACATACCGGATCGGCCGGTATGGCGGAGAGGCATCATGCCCATGACCGCTTCAAGCAAGTCATCCGCCATGCAGCAGATGTAGCTTAGGCGTGGCTACCAAATTGCTAACAATTGTAGTTAATTTTAATTAACTTATTGTAATTGCTTACTTTTGGTCCGCAAAAACAATCGGGCCGCATCTTGCGATGCGGCCCGATCCTAGACGTTTGTTGCCTGAGCGGTTCGGCGTTAGCCGCGGAACAGCGACAGGATCGACTGCGAGTTGCCGTTGGCGATCGACAGAGCCTGGATGCCGAGCTGCTGCTGGACCTGGATGGCCTGCAGGCGGGTCGATTCCTTGTTCATGTCGGCGTCGACGAGCTGGCCGACACCGCGATCGATGGAGTCCATCAGGCTCGAGGTGAAGGCCTTCTGCAGTTCGATGCGGTTCTTGGCGGCGCCGAGGTTGGTGGCAGCCGTGTTCATGTCCTTGAGCGCGCTTTCGACGACGCCGAGCATGGCGCCGATCTGCGTGTCGCTGGCAAACAGCGTACCGTTGGTCAGCTGCATGGTGGCGACCGTGTAGGTGTCGGCGGCAACGGCAGCGGCACCAAGCGTCGGAGCGGCTGCAGCACCTTCAACGCCAGCGGCGGTGCGGTTGGAGTCGAGAATACCCTTGCCGGTGGTGGCGACGCCTGCGCCGGCTTCGTAGAGCTTGATGCCCTCAACGTTGATGTCGATGGTCGAGATCGAAGCCGTGCCGGACGCATCGCGGGTGAAGGCCGAGACGACCTTGACGTCGGCAGCCACGGCGGCGCCGCTGCTGACCGAAAGCATGTTGGCGCCGGAGAAGGTCGCGCCGTCGGCATAGGCCTTCAGCTGCTTCTGCAGGGCCTTGATTTCGGTGTCGATCTTGGCCTTGTCGGCGTCCGAGGCGCCGCTGGCGGCAACGATCTTGACCTTGATCTCGTTGAGGGTGTCGATGGCCTTGTTCATGCCGGTGTAGGCGGTGTCGACCTTCGAAGCGCCGAGACCGAGCGAATCCTGGACCGTCGAGAGTGCCTTGTTGTCCGAACGCATGGTGGTGGCGATCGACCAGTAAGCGGCATTGTCGGAAGCTTCAGCGACGCGGAGACCCGTGGCGATGCGGCCCTGGGTGGTGTTGAGCGCCTTGTTGGTGGCTGCGAGGGTCTGCAGCGCCGTCATTGCCGACGCATTGGTGTTGATGCTGGACATGGGAAATACGCCCCTAAAATATGCGCAAGGTACAGGGACATACCGGATCGGCCGGTATGGCGGAGAGGCATCATGCCAATGACCGCTTCAAGGAGGGTCATCCACCATGCCGGGCAATCTGGCCGATACTTACTACCAAACGTCTAAATGTTATGGTTAATGCGCGTTAACCCGCTAAAATTGTTGATATTTGCGCGGAAACGAAAACGCCCGCTGCGAAGGCGGGCGTTGTCTCCTGACGGTTCCGGCGAGGGCAGAGCGCGTCCTTCAGACGCGCGGTGGTCTACGTAAACGATCTGACCAGACTGCCGACGAGCAGGTTCCAGCCGTCGATCAGGACGAAGAACAATATCTTGAACGGCAGCGAGACCACGGTTGGCGGCAGCATCATCATGCCCATGGCCATGGTGATGGTTGCGACGATCAGGTCGATGACGAGGAAGGGCAGCACGATCAGGAAGCCGATCTCGAAGCCGCGCCGGATCTCGGAGATCATGAAGGCCGGAACCAGGATGCGCAGGTCGACCTTGTCTTCCGATACCGTCTGGCCGCGCTCGCGGGCGAGGTCGGCGAACAGGTTGAAGTCCTTGTCGCGGACGTTGTGCATCATGAAGGTGCGGAACGGATCGGAGATGCGGTCGACGGCTTCGGTCTGGGTGATCTGGTTGTCCATCAGCGGCTTGACGCCGTTGTTCCAGGCCTGGTCGAATGTCGGCGACATGACGTAGAAGGTCATGAACAGCGACAGCGAAATCAGGATCAGGTTGGCCGGCGTCGACTGCAGGCCGATGCCGGTGCGCAGGATCGAGAAGGCGATGACGAAGCGGGTGAAGCTCGTGACCATGATCAGCAAGCCCGGCGCCACCGAAAGCACGGTGAGCAGGCCGAACATCTGGATGATGTAGCCGATGGTGGCGCCGTCGGCATTGCCGATGGCGCCGAGGTCGAGCTGCTGCGCGCTCGCGGGCAGGGCGGTGCCGGCAAGGATGGCTGCGGTGGCCAGGAGTTTTTTCATTCGAACAGCAACGTTCTGATCAGCACTTCCTTGACGTGGCCGTCGCTGCGGATCGCGGCGCGTTCGTCGAGGTCGGTCTTGAGGTGGCGCAAGGCGCTGGCGCCCTGGACCTGATGGATCCGGAGCGTGCGCACGAAGGCGAGCAGGTCCTGGTGGACGCGCTCGGCGAGGTCCGGCGGTTGCGGTGCGTCGAGCACCAGGGAAAGCTCGAGGCGCACCCACATGCTGTCGGGGGCGGCGAGGTTGGAGGTGATGGCGGGCAGTTGCACCAGGGTGCCTGCGCCTTCGGTCGCGCCGTTGTCGGTGCTGCCCTCTTTCGCGGCGTGGGGCTTGGCTTGTTCGGCTGCGGCCTGCTCGACCGGCTTGGCTTCGCCGTAGAGATAGCCGCCGGAGAGCCAGCCCATGCCGATGGCCGCAGCGGTCATCAGCAGCAGGATGCCGACCTGGACGACGAGCGAGGGGCCGGATTTCTGGGCGGGGGTCTGTTCGATCGCTGACATGACCTGACCTAGAAGGGGAGGACCTGGTCGAGGAACTGCTGGCCATAAGGTGGCTGCTGGACCTCGGTGATACGGCCGCGGCCGCCATAGGAGATGCGGGCCTCGGCGATGCGCTCATAGGGAATGGTGTTTTCCGGGCCGATGTCGGACGGGCGCACGATGCCGGCAATGGTCAGCACGCGCAGCTCGGCGTTGACGCGGACTTCCTGCGAGCCACGGATCATCATGTTGCCGTTGGGCAGAACCTCGGTGACCACCGCGGCGACAAGCAGGTTGAGCTTTTCCGAGCGCGTGGTGGCGCCGTCGCCGGAGAAGACCGACTTGGAGCCGGCGCTGCCGTCGGCCGAGCCGCCCGTGCCGACACCATCCCATTCCATGTCGAGGCCTGCCCCGATGGTCCTGTTGGTGGTGCGGTTGCGCTCGGACTCGTTCTGGAAGCGGGCCCGGTCGTCGATCTCGATCTTGACGGTCAGGATGTCGCCGGGTTGAAGCGCGCGCGGATCGGTGAACATGCGGCTCTGCTTGTCCTGCCACAGCGAGAAACGCTTGGGCGGTGCCGAGGGCGCCTCGGGATAGCGGTACATCGTCGAGCTGCCATCCTCGATGCCGGAACCGACGGCCGACATCTTCGGCTCCTTGCCGATTTCCTTGAGGTCGGTGGCGCAGCCGGCGAGGCTGGCGAGCATGGCCGCGAGGAGGGCTTTTCTGATCATGAGGGGTCTTCCCGGCGGGCGGCGCTCGCCATGATGCGGGTCAGCTCGGCGGCCGACTTGCTTTCCATTTCGTTGAGGATGACGCTCGACTTGCGGGCGTCGAGCTTCATCAGGATGGCGGCGGCGAGATCGACATGCATGACGGCCAGGCGCTCGGCCGCGGCATCGGGCTTCATGCGCGAATAGATCTGGACGACGCCTTCCTCGGCGCGGGCGAGGAAGACCTCGCGGCGCTTGAGCCAGGTTTCGTATTCGGTCTTGCGCTCTTCGAGCAGGGCGATGCGCTTGTCGACCTCGGCCTGAAGCTTCTTCAACTCCTCGGCCTGGAGGGCATAGCGGCGGTCACGGGCGGCGTCGGCGATGTTGGAGCAGAAACGCTCGACCTCGCTCGGCTCGAGCGCGGCGGTCATCTCGCCGGCGGGTTGCTCGGTGGGGATTTCGCGCTCGACGACGCGGGTGGGCACGCCCTGGACGGGAGCAGCAGCGGCTTCGCCCGTGGCTTCCTCAGCAAGGGCGGAAGCACTGCCGAACAGCGCGATGGCAAGCACTGCCGCTGCAAGTGCGCGGCTGCTGGTTGTCCTGGAGTGTCGGATCAAGGCCATGGCTTACTGCACCACCAGGTCAGCCTGGAGCGCGCCGGCCGACTTGATGCCCTGGAGGATTGCGATGATGCCGTCCGGCTTGACGCCGAGGCGGTTGAGGCCGGCGACCAGCGTCTGCAGGTCGGGGCCTTCGAGCATCGCCAGCTTGGAGCCGGGACGCTCGGCGTCGATGACGGTGAAATCCTCGACGGCGGTCTCGCCGCGCGAGAACGGCTCGGGCTGGACGACGCGCGGCTGCTCGGTGATGCGGACGGTCAGAGTGCCGTGGCTGATGGCGACGCGCGCGATCTTGACCTCGTTGCCGATGACGATGGTGCCGGTACGCTCATCGACGACGACGCGGGCAGGCGTGTCGGACATGACCAGCAGGTTTTCCAACTCGGCATAAAAGCGCGCCGTCGAAATGCCCTCCGGCTTGCGGATGGTGACGGTGCGCGAATCCTGCTCGCCGGCGACACGCTTGCCGAAGCGATGGCGGGCGTAGTCGTTGATGGCGTCGGCGATGCGCACCGAGGTCGAGAAGTCCGGATTGAAGAGCTGCAGCGTCAGCATGTTCTCGTCGCCGAAGCGAGCCTTGACCTCGCGCTCGACGATGGCGCCGTTGGGTACCCGGCCAGCGGTGGGAATGCCCTGGGTGACCTGCTCGGCCGCACCCTGGGCAGTGAAACCGCCAACGAGCATGGAGCCTTGCGCCACGGCATAGATCTCGCCGTCGGCAGCCTTGAGCGGGGTCATGACCAGTGTGCCGCCGGCGAGCGAGGAGGCATCGCCGAGGGACGAGACGTTGACGTCGATGCGCGCGCCGGCCTGGACGAAGGCGGGCAGGTTGGCGGTGACGATGACGGCGGCGACGTTGCGAACGCGGGCGCGGCCATCCTCGGAGGCGATGCCGAGATTTTCCAGCATGGCGCGGATCGACTGCTCGGTGAACGGCGAATTGCGCAGGCTGTCGCCCGAGCTGTTCAAGCCGATGACGAGGCCGTAGCCGACGAGCTGGTTGTCGCGGGCCTCCTGAAGCGAGGCGACATCCTTGATGCGGACATTGACGAGGTTGGCGCCGGTGCCACTGTTGAGCGTGGTCATTCGTCCGCCGTCGCCGGTCATGGCGAAGTTCTCGCCGAGCTCGGCAACCGCACCACCTCCAGCGGCCGTGGCACCGCGTGCCTTGAGCTGCGATGCGGGGACGCCGTCGGGGCCGTCGGCATGGGCCACCTGCAGACCCAGAACGGCAATTGCCGCGAGCACCAGTCTGCGGATCATGACGCACCCACGCGGATCGAGCCGTCGGCCATGACGACACCAGTGAAGATCTTGCCGCTGTCGAGGTTGCGGACCTTGACGACGTCGCCGGCGGCACCCGGCTCGAGGGTTACGGCAGCGGCGGAGATCATCAGCCCGGCAGCTGCGAACACGACCTGGACAGAAGAGCCACGGTCGACCAGCCAGGCCTCGCGGAGCGCTGCCACCGGAACGTAGCGACCAGGCAGCAGCGTGCGCTTGGCGACCCTGCCGTCGAGCTCGTCGGGGAGGGTGGCGACCGCGTCCGGCCGCACCTTGCCCGGCCTGAGGGTGATTTCCTTGAGCGCGGACAGCACGATCGTCTCGCCGGGATAGATGACGCGGTTGGGAACGAGCACGACCTCCTGCTCGGCAGCCAGTGCTGAGCCGCCAAGCATGGCGAAGGCGAGCACTGCCGCGCGTAGCCGAGGGAGGGCGTTCCGTCGCCGCATGACAATCACCGGATATTCTTGGATACGACGGCAGCCATTTCATCGGCCGCCTGAATGATCTTGGAGTTCATCTCATAGGCGCGCTGCGCCGAGATCAGCTCGGTGATTTCCTTGACCGGATCGACGTTGGAGTTCTCGAGATAACCCTGCTTGATGGTGGCGAAGCCGGGGCTGCCCGGCAGGCCGGTGACTGCGGCACCAGAAGCTTCAGTCTCGGAGAACAAATTGTCGCCCAGTGGCGCGAGCCCTGCCTCGTTGGCGAAGTTGGCCAGATCCAACTGACCCTCGAGCTGCAGCGCCGTCTGGTTGGAGAGGCGGGAGAAGACCTGGCCGGCGTCGTTGACGATGACTTCGAGCGCATCGGGCGGGATGGCGATGCCGCCGCTGACGACATAGCCGTCGACGGTGACGAGCTGGCCGGTGGCATTGGTGTTGAAGGAGCCGGCACGGGTGTAGAGCGTCTGGCCGTCGGCACCCTCGATCTGGAACCAGCCACGGCCGGTGAGCGCGAGGTCGAACTGGTTGCCGGTATTGGTCAGGCCGCCCTGGATGTGGACGTTGCGGACGGCAGCGGTCTTGACGCCGAGGCCGATGCTGACGCCTTCGGGCACGACCGACGAGTTGGCGCGGCTAGGCACCCCCTGCATGCGGTCGACCTGGTAGAGCAGGTCGGAGAATTCGGCGCGGGCGCGCTTGTAGCCGGTGGTGTTGATGTTCGCGATGTTGTTCGCGATCACCTCGAGATTGGTCTGCTGGGCATTCATGCCCGTTGCAGCTATGGCCAGTGCTTTCATCGGGATGTTCCTCAGATGCCCATGCGGCTGACTTCGAGATAGGCCGTGACGATCTTGTCGCGGATGGCGATGGCTGCTTGAAGCGCCTGCTCGGCGCTCATCACCGCGTCGACCACCTCGCGGGTGTCGGCCTTGCCCTGGAGGCCGGCGATGGACAACTGCTCGGCCTGGCGCAGCGTGGCCTGGGTCTGGGCGGCGGCGTCCGAAAGAGCCGCGGCGAAGGACGAGGCGACACCTGCGGCCGCGGTCGAGCCGGCGTCGGGAACGACGCTCGTCGGCTTGGTCAGGATCTGTTGGCCGAGCGGGCTGATGGCACCGATCATGACTGGCTCCTCATAAGATCAATGGTCATGGAAATAAGATCGCGCGCCTGCTTGATGACTTGCAGGTTGGCTTCATAGGAACGGTTGGCCTCGGTCATGTCGGCCATCTCGATGATGACATTGACGTTCGGCATCTTGACGTAGCCATTGGCGTCGGCGGCTTCGTTGCCCGGCTGGAACTCCAGCGGGAAGGCTGACTGGTCGTGGCCGATCGCGGCGATCTCGACGGTCGAGGCGCCGGTCGCGCGGTCGAGCTCGGCGGCGAAGCTGACGGTCTTGCGGCGATAGGGCTCGGCGCCGGGCGTGTTGCCGGTCGATTGCGCGTTGGCGAGGTTTTCCGAGACGATGCGGAGACGTTCGGACTGGGCTCCGAGACCGGAACCGGCGACCTTGAGGGCGGCGACGAGCGGATCCATTCAATCAGCCCTTGCTGCTCAGCATGATCATGCGGTGGAACGCCTTGACGATGGCCGTGTTGAGCTCGAAGGAGCGGCGGACTTCGCCGGCCTTCATCAGTTCGTCTTCCATCGCCACCGTGTTGTCGGAGGGAAGCACCGCGTGCCTGGGCTCTTCCGGCTTCACGGCAAAGCCCGCTTCGGTGGCGCCGCCGGTGAGATGGCCCGCCTGGGTCGACGTCATGGCGACCCGCGAACGGTCAAGCACGCGCTCGAACGGCTCGATCTCGTTGGTCCGATAGCCTGGGGTGTTGGCGTTGGCGACGTTGCCGGCGATGGCGTTCTGGCGCACCGAGAGCCAGCGTGCCTGCTGGGCGGCCAGATCGAACAGATTGACGGGTTCCATGGAAATCTCCGAGCAGATTTCCGGACACTATTGGGTCAGTCTTGCGCGGGCCTTGCGCGGGGGGCCGGCGCATCGGGCCTCAGCGCGAGACCTGGAGAACCTCGTCGCGCGAGGTGACCAGCACCCACTTGCCATTGCGCTGCTCGATCGAGGCGACCTTGCTCGAATCCGGCAGGACCGAGCCGGCCTGGACGACCCAGAGGCCGGCATTGTCCTGGATCATGGCGCGGCCGTTGGCGACGTGGACAAGGGTGAAGTCGATCTTGGGGCCTGGAAACGGCTGTTCGGCAGCGCCGGGAACGCCGACCTCGTCATCCTTGCCACGGCGCAACGAACCGGTGGCGAAGAGGTCGAGCTTCATCGCCGGAATGTCCTCGACCGACATCGGCGCGCCGACGCGCTCGGGCTGCTGACCCATGGCGAGCGGGATCGGCTGCTCGTTCTGGCCGCCGCCTGAAAATTTCATGGCGCGGATGCCGAACTTCTCCTGGTTGAAGAAGATGTACCAGGGAAACAGCGCGCAGGTGAGGCCGAGCGTGATGCCGAGGCAGGCAACGACGAAGTCGCTGCTGCGGTCGCGCTTCTTGCGTTTCGGCGTCATGGGCCTGATCGGGGCCGCCGGGCGCAGGCGCTGGAACAGCGAACGCGGCTTGTCCTTCGCCTCGATGATGTCCAGAAGCTCGCGCGCTGGGTCATTCCGCCTGAACATGGGGTCTTTCCTTGGCTCTCAAATAGCTGGCGAGGTCGGAGAACGGGTCAGGCGACGGCCCGTCGGCGGGCGATTGTGCCAGCGCTTCGTAGATCACCGGAACCTGGCGTACGGCCAGGTCGAGTTCGGGGTCGGCGCCGGCCTGGTAGGCGCCAAGCAGGCGGATGTCGCGCGTATCCTCGAAACGCGAGATCATCGCCTTGAGCTTGCCGACGAGCTGGCGCTGCTCCGGCGTCCAGGCCTTGCCGGCAAGGCGCGAGATGGACGACAGCGGATTGACCGGGGGATAGCGGCCCTGTTCGGCGATCGAGCGGTCGAGCACGATGTGGCCGTCAAGGATGCCGCGGACGGAATCGGCGACCGGATCGTTGTGGTCGTCGCCGTCGACGAGGACGGAGATGATCGCCGTGATGGAGCCCTTGCCCTCCATGCCGGGACCGGCGCGCTCGAGCAGCTTGGGCAGGTCGGTAAAGACCGAGGCCGGATAGCCACGCGCTACCGGCGGCTCGCCCGCGCCGATCGCCACCTCGCGCAGGGCGTGGGCGAAGCGGGTGATCGAATCCAGCACCAGCAGCACGCGGTCGCCGCGGTCGCGGAAATGCTCGGCGACGCGCATCGCCGTATCGGGCGCGCGGCGGCGCATCATGGCGCTCTCGTCGCTGGTGGCAACGACAGCGACGGTCTTGGCCATGGAGGCCACGCCGATTGTGTCTTCGAGGAATTCGCGCACTTCGCGTCCGCGCTCGCCGATCAGGGCGACGACGACCGTGTCGAAGGCGTCGGCGCCGGCGAGCATGGCAAGCAAGGTCGACTTGCCGACGCCGGAGCCGGCGAAGATGCCCATGCGCTGGCCCAAGCAGAGCGGGGTGAAGATGTCGATGACGCGAACGCCGGTCATGAAGCCGGTTTCGACACGCTGGCGGGCGAGCGCTGCCGGCGGCACGGCTTCGGCAGCGTCCTGCCTGGCATTGCGGACCAGAGGCGCGCCGCTGTCGATGGGGCGGCCGAGCGCGTCGATGGCGCGGCCGCGCCAGCTCGGGTGCGGGGTGATTGCGATGGGCCCACGGGTGAAGATGGCGTCGCCGACGCCGACCTCGCCGCTGCTCTCATAGGGGGCGACCAGCACCTCGTCGCGACCAATCTGGACGATCTCGCCGCGGCGGTTGCGGCCTTGGCCACGATGCTCGACGATGTCGCCGAGGCGCGCGCTAGATGACAGGCCGCCGACCTTGTAGTGGGTCGGCGCTATTTCGGTCACCCTGCCACCACGCCTGACCAGCAGACGGTCGTCGGCGAAGCGGTGCATGATGCGCTCCAGCGCCTCCAGCCGGTTGTCGTGCACGAGCGGGGGCTCGGTGCGTATGGCGGTCAGGGAGGTGCTCACTTACTTCGAGCCGAGCGTCTTGATGGCGTCGGAGAACGAGGCGTCGGTCTGGCGTATCAGGGCTGCGGTGTTCTCGAAGGCACGCTGCACCATGATGAGCTTGGTCATCTCCTTGATCGGATTGACGTTGGACTCCTCGACGAAACCCTGGACCATTCCGGCTTCCATGCGGTCGACCACCGGCTCCGGCGTTGTCGGCGGCACGACGCCGGAATTGCCGTAACGGACGAAATTGGCGCCGGGGTTGAATTCGTAGAGGCCGATGGCGCCGATCAGGCGACCGTCCTGGCGCAGCGAGCCGTCGGCGCCGGCCGTAGGCGGTCCGGCACGCGGGTCGAGCTGCATCGGCGCGCCGCCGGCATCGAGCACCGGGTAGCCCTCGACTGAGACCAACTGGCCGTCCTGGGTCATGGTGAAGCGGCCGTCACGGGTCATGACGGTGCCGGCCGGCGTATCGATGCCGAACCAGGCGTCGCCGCGAATGGCAAAATCGAACGGGTTGCCGGTTTCGCGCATGCCGCCATGCTGGGTCGAAAGGTAGGTGTCGCCGGCCGAAGCGAAGGAAACCGATTTCGAGCCAAGGCCGGAGACGACATCCTCGAACTTCACCCCCGTAGCGCGGAAGCCGACGGTCGAGGCATTGGCGACGTTGTCGGCGATGGTGTTGAGGCGCTTTTCCTGCGCGACCTGGGCGGAAAGGGCGACGTATAGACTGTTCTGCATGGTGACCTCAGAACCTCAGTTTCTGCATGGCGAACATCAGGTCGGTCGACACGCCGTAAGCCGGCGGCATGCCGAACAGGATGCCGACTGACGCCTGCACCGGCGACGACGGGTTGTTGATCTCCCAAAGGCTGGTGAAGCGCTTGAGGAATTCGCCGAGCTTCTTGGGGTTGGAGAAGTCCGTGATCTTCAGCTTCTCTTCGAACAGCTTGACCTGGCGGTCGATGTCGGCCGAGGCAAAGGCTTCTGGCAAGCCGAGCGCGGTGCGCACGACCTTGGCCAGAGCGGGGTCGGCGAGCACGTCGTAGAAGCTGCCGATGGAGGATGCCTTGCGTTCGAAATAGAGCGCCAACCGGACGCCTTCGTTGTCCCTGCCCGCGTCCTCTTCCAGCGTCTGGCGCAGGAACTTGTCGGTTGCCGGTTGCTGGGAAGGATTGATGGTTGTGGCATCGGCGCCATGGGCCTCGAAGTTGAAGGCGGTGGCGAAGGCGGCGTAGCGCTTGTCCGCCATCTCGTTGGCGTAGCTTTTGGGATCGCGAACACCGCCGGCCAGGACCTTCTCCATCATCTCCTTGTTGGGGATGGAGGCTTCGATGCCGAAGGATCTCATCGCGAAGGCGTAGAGCCTGGTGTCGGCCATCAGATCCTTGGCCGACGTCACCTTGACGATGTTGTCGAGGTAGTACTTCACTTCCTTCTGGACGGCTTCCGATTTGGGATCGCCGCCGTCCATCCCGACCCGCAGCAGGTATTTGTCGACGGCGCCCTGCTGGGCCTTGTTGAAGACCGTGGCGCGTTCGCCGAGCTCGGCGAAGTTGAAGCTCTTGACGAATTCGGCGTAGCGCTTGTCGGTCAGCTTGTTGGCGAAGCTGTCCTTGTCGGCGACGCCTTCCTTCAGCGCCTTGACCATGAACGCCTTGGCATAGGCCATGTCCTGCAGGCCGTGGGCCTTCATGGCATATTTGAACAGCCGGTCGTTCTTGACGAACTCATCAATGGTTTTCACCTTGGTGATGTTCTTGAGGTAATATTCGGTCTCGCGCTCGATGATGGGCTGCTTTTCCACGCGTTCGAGCGCCTTGCCGATGTCTCTCGCGATCAGCTGGTAGCTTGTATAGGTATTGAGCACGACACGCCCTTCCGCCGCAGGATAGACTGGGAAGGCTACGCCCAAATGCTTGCGCGAGGCTGAATCGTTTTCGCGTCGTCCCTTCAAGCCTCACACAAGGCACAGCCGCTATCTGTGCATGCATAGTGCTTTGAATGCGGAAGGACCGGCTTGTGGGTATTCTGATCGGACTCGTCGTGACGCTGGGCTGCGTGCTTGGTGGCTTCATGGCGATGGGCGGACACCTCAACGTCCTGATGCAGCCGTGGGAACTCGTCATCATCGGCGGTGCGGCGCTCGGAACGTTCCTCGTCGCCAACCCGATGGCCACGGTGAAGGACACCGGCAAGGCGATGGTCGAGGCGCTCAAGCAGCAGGTGCCGAAAGAACAGGACTATCTCGAGACGCTCGGCGTGCTGCACTCGCTGATGCGCGAGCTGCGCACCAAGACGCGTTCCGAGGTTGAAGCGCATATCGACAACCCCGACGAGTCGGCGATCTTCCAGGCATTTCCTTCGGTGCTGAAGAATTACGACCTGACGCATTTCATCTGCGACTACTGCCGCATCATCATCATCGGCAATGCGCGCTCGCATGAGATCGAAGCGCTGATGGACGAGGAAATCCAGACCATCCGCGCCGATAAGCTCAAGTCCTATCACGCGCTGATCGCTGTCGGTGACGGCCTGCCGGCGCTGGGTATCGTTGCTGCGGTGCTCGGCGTCGTGAAAGCGATGGGCGCCCTCGACCAGTCTCCCGAGATCCTCGGCGGCCTGATCGGTGCCGCACTCGTCGGTACCTTCCTCGGCATCTTCCTGTCTTATGCCGTGGTCGCGCCGATCGCCACCAAGATCAAGACGGTGCGCGAGAAAAAGAACCGCCTCTACATCGTCGTGAAGCAGACGCTTCTGGCCTACATGAACGGCTCGCTGCCGCAGGTGGCGATCGAATTCGGCCGCAAGACGATCTCGTCCTACGACCGCCCGTCGATCGACGCGGTGGAGCAGAGCACGCTGAACACGGGCAATCTCGAAAAGAAGGCGGCCTGAGCCAATGCGGGACGCTGACAAAGGGCATCGCCAGTCATGAATACCACCGCAAGCCCGGCGGAACCGCGCGACCTCGTCATCGAGCGCCTGCTGGGCGACACCGGCGAGCCGGCCAAGGTGCATGCCGCCGCCCGACGCCTGGCGGAACGCTCGGCGACCGCGATTGCCGCCGCCGTCAACGAGGTGCTGCCGTCGCCGATCTTCGTCGAAGTCGCCGAGGTCAAGCTCGGCCGCATGGCCGACGCCAAGGCCGGCAAGAACAACCAGGCCATGTGCGTGGCGGCGACCCGCACCTCGCCGGACGGGCTGGTGATGACGTTCGACCCGCAGGCGATCGCGATCCTCGTCAATGTCATGTTCGGCGGCGATCCGGACCGCGAAGTCGCAGCCATCGAGCGCGAGCTGTCGTCGATCGAACTCGGTGTCGTTTCGCTGCTCATCCAGGACGTGGCACGGGCGATGAATGCGCAGGGCGCCAATGGCGGCCTTGGTGTCAAGCTGCCGGTGCCGGAAGCGATTACCAGCACGGTGATGAAGAAGCACGTGTTCCGCGACGGGCCTTCGGCGCGCGTCGTGCTGTCGGTCTCGACGGCGGTGTCTCGCGGGACGCTGACCCTGACGCTGCCGCAACGCGTGCTGGTCGAGGATCGCCGCGACAAGAGCGAGGCGGAGTCCGCGCCGGCCACGGAATGGAGCTCGCGCTTCTCCGACGAGCTGATGCGCTCGACGGTCCGGCTCGAGGCGTCGATGCCGCTCGGACGCATGACCCTTGGCGATCTCTCCGTGCTCGAGTTGGGGCAGGTCATCGAACTCGCCGAAAACACCCAATCCAATGCCGTGATCTCGGCGCGCGGCAAGTCACTGTTTGCGTGCGAATTCGGAAAGCTCGGCCAGAACTACACCGTCCGCATCAGGCGTCCGTTCGATGCCACCGAAGAAACAATTGAAGGGATCGTCGCGGGTTGAGGCGATGCGCTGCCAAGCAGCGCCCGGCACCGTGAACGACAGAACTGGAGAACACCGATGAGCAAGGCGCAGCCCAAGCCCGAGGTCGAAAAGCCCGAAATCGAAGTCGAGGACGACCAGCTCAACCGCGCCATCGAAGAACTGCGCGGCGTGCTGAGCGAGGAAGAGAAGCGCCCAGGCGCCGCTCCCGCCGCCGCCGGCAACAGCGTCATCTTCGACATTCCGGTCGAGGTGCAGATCGTGCTCGGCAGCACGGAGATGCCGGTGTCCGACCTGATGACGCTACAGAAGGGTTCGACCGTGGCGCTCGACCGCCGCATCGGCGAACCGGTCGACGTGGTGGTCAACGGCCGCCGCATCGCGCGCGGCGAGATCACCGTGCTCGAAAGCGACCCGTCGCGCTTCGGCATCCGGCTGACCGAGATCGTCGCGGCAACTAAGAGCGCCTGAGGAGCCCGACCGTGCTTTCCCCTGCTTCGAGAAAGGCCTCCGCATGACATTGCTGGCGACGCTGACGCGGCCGCAGAAGGCGGCGGCCATTCTGGTGGCGATGGGCAAGCCGTCGGCTAGCCGGCTGCTCAAATTCTTCAAGCAGGACGAGCTCAAGGCGCTGATCGAAGGCGCACGGCTGCTGCGCACCATTCCGCAGGCCGACCTCGAACGGATCGTCGCCGAGTTCGAGGCCGAGTTCACCGAGGGTGCGGGCCTGCTCGATTCCGCCGATAAGATGGACACGATCCTCAACGAGTCGCTGTCGCCCGAAGAAATGAGCGCGCTGATGGGCAAGGACGAGCCCGCCGCAAAGAAGGACACGACGCCGCCGGTCTGGCCGCAGCTCGAAAAGCTGGAGCCGGCGCAGATCGGCACCTTCCTTTCCAACGAACATCCGCAGACGGCGGCGATGATCCTCTCCAACCTTGTCCCGACCTATGCGGCAAGCGTGGTGCTGACGCTGGACAAGCCCCTGCGCAGCGAAATCATCAAGCGGATGATGGAACTGGCGAGCGTGCCCCCGGCCGCGACCAAGCTGGTGGAGGACCAGATCCGCAACCGCGTGCTGACCGAAAGCGCCCAGAAGGATACCTCGGCCGGCCAGACGCGCGTCGCCAGCGTGCTCAACGAACTCGACAAGTCGCAGCTCGAGGAAGTGATGAACGACCTGCGCGAGGTCGGCATGGCCGACCTCGATGCCATCCGCGCCCGGCTGTTCTCGTTCGACGATGTTCCTGTCATGTCGCAGAAGGCGCGCGTGGCGCTGTTCGACGGCCTGTCGAGCGAACTGATTACCCTTGCCCTGCGCGGCACGGCGCTGCCGCTTGCCGAAGCAGTGCTTTCGTCGATCGGCGCGCGCACGCGGCGCATGATCGAATCCGAGCTCAGCCAGGGCTCGGAAGGCGTCCAGCCGGCGGAGATCCTGCGCGCCCGCAAGACCATTGCCTCCACCGCTTTGCGCATGGCGAACGAGGGTCTCCTCGAATTGCCGTCGGCGCAGAACGCCGCCTGAATTCGCGCCAGGGTTCCTGAGCGATGGCGGACGGCGAGGACAAAGACTCCAAAACAGAAGAACCGACAGAGAAGAAAATCCGCGACACGATGGAGAAGGGCAAACTGCCCGCCTCCAAGGAAGTGGCGATCTTCACGTCGTTCCTGGCGATCCTCGTCTACACCGTGTTCTTCGCCAGCAATTCGGTGGCCGAACTCGGCGTCTTCCTGTCGAACTTCCTGGAAAAACCGGAAGCTTGGCCGCTCGGCACCGAACGCGATGTCGTCGAGCTCTACCAGGCGGTGGCAGTCGAGGTCGGCCGGGCAATCGCCAGCCTGTTCCTGATGCTGGTGGTGGCCGGCGTCGGGGCGTCGCTGGTGCAGAACGTCCCGCAATTCATTGGCGAACGCGTCCGGCCGCAGGCCTCGCGGATCTCGCTGACCCAGGGTTGGAAGCGCATGTTCGGCGTGCAGGGATTCGTCGAATTCCTGAAATCGCTGGGCAAGCTCGGTTTCGCGATCATCGTGCTGATCTTCGTGCTTTCGGACGACCTGCGCGTGCTGCTGACCGGCATGATCACCAATCCGGTTGCCTATGGCAGCGTCATCCGCAACATCGCCGTCGACATCCTGGTGGCAATCGTCTTCGTCATGGGCGCGATCGCCGTTGCCGACTTCGTCTGGTCGCGTTTCCACTGGTTCCAGGAACAGCGCATGACCAAGCAGGAGGTCAAGGACGAACTGAAGCAGTCGGAAGGCGATCCTATCGTCAAGTCGCGGCTGCGCTCGATCGCCCGCGACCGTGCCCGCCAGCGGATGATGACGGCGGTGCCGAAGGCGACGCTGGTCATCGCCAACCCGACCCACTTCGCCATCGCGCTGCGCTATGTCCGCGACGAGAATGCGGCCCCGGTCGTGCTCGCCAAGGGGCAGGACCTGGTGGCATTGAAGATCCGCGAGATTGCCGAGCAGAACGGCGTCCCGGTGTTCGAGGACGTGGCGCTCGCGCGCTCCATGTACAAGCAAGTTTCGGTGGATAGTGTCATTCCACCTCAGTTCTACCAGGCCGTCGCCGAGTTGGTGCGGATCGTTTACGGAAACAGGGCCCAGCGCAATCAGCCATGAAAAACCAGACGCATGCTTTGTCCCGCGAAGTCCTTGTCGCAACAGCTATCCAGCCGGTGGTGCGCGAATTGCGCCTCATCGACATTGCCGACTACATCGCCTTCATCCGGATGGAGCATTTCGGCAACGTGGCCGATCTCGTCGACTCCGCGGCGGAGCTTTATTTCATGCCGGGCGCATTGCGGCTCGGACTTGGCGGCGAGGCGCATGTCAGCTGGACCGGCGCGCCGCGCATCGTGCTCGACCTCGAACTCAGGCCGGAAGGGGCGGTGGTCTATTTCCAGCTGTCGATGACGGCCAACAACGCCTCGGTCGAGGTGCACTACGTGTCGTTCGAAAAGCCCGACCTGGAGCCCGAGAAGAACACCGAATATCTCGCCGCCGCCATCCAGCACGCGATGATCCGGGGAACGGAACCGCGGGCCGAGGCGGCCTAGGGTTCAGGTGCTGCCTGACCTGGTTCTCGATACAGCCTAGTCGATCAAGCCCATGCGCAGGGCCTTGGCGACCGCATGCATGCGGTTGACCGCATTGAGCTTCTGCGTCGTCTGGGTGAGGTACTGGTTGGCGGTGTGGACCGACAGCTTGAGCAGCTTGGCTATCTCTTCGCTGGTGTAGCCGCGCGAGGTGAGCTTCAGGCATTCGATCTCGCGGCGCGACATTGCCGGCATGTCGGACGAGCGGCCGGGAGCGAGGCTGGCAACCGCGCCGAACAGCGCAAAGCAGCGGCCGTGGAGGTCGTGCAGCGAATGCGGGCTGGGTGCCAGATCGGGACCGGCGAAGATCAGAAGTCCCGCCTGACCGGCGTCGGTATAGACGGGGAAGGCGATGCCGCGGCCGCTCTGCGCCAGGGGCTCGATCCGGCTCGTCCAGACGAGCTGCGAAAAGGCAGCCTCGGCGCCGGCATCGTCGGCCCACCAGCAGGGCGCCGTCGACTGCCTGATGTGGCGCATCAGATGTTCGCGTATGCCGCCGCCGAGCAGTCGGGCCGCGGACATGCTGCTGGGATAGTCGGAATCGAAGACAGGCGTCAGCCGGCTGCTGTCGGCGGACGAGCCGGCAAGGCAGAGCGCGAAGTCGCGCGCGCCGAGATCGATCGCTATCCATCGGCAACGCTTGGCAGCGTCGGCAAGGGTGACGGCATGCTGGCTGGGTGGACGACCAGCGGCCGAAACGTCCTGCCTGAGGTCGAGTGCGCGGCCAGGCTGCCTTGACTGGGCGTAGCTCAAATGATGCCGCTCCTGATCGCGGTCGCAATCGCCATGGCGCGATTTGAGGCCGACAGTTTCTGGATCGCATGCGTGATGTAGCTGTTGACCGTGTTCGATGAGACGCCAAGGATCAGCGCGACTTCATCGGTGGTCTTGCCCTCGGACACCCAGAACAGGCACTCGCGCTCGCGGTCGGAGAGCGGGTCCCGCATCGTCGCTGCGGCCAGGATGGCCGGTGCCTGGGACAGCGCATAGCAGCATTCGAGCTGGGTGCGCGGCATCGCGGCGGGATCGATGCGGCCGGCCTCGGCGGCGGAGAACAGCACGAACAGGCGCTGGCGGCCGACATGCAGCCTGAGGGCGAAAATCTCGGCATGGCCGAGGACGTCGAGCAGGCGGGCTTCCTCTCCGCCCAGGACGGCGGGAGCCTGCGCGGCAATCAGGCTCTGCGGGCGGACGCCCGGGGCGCTGGCGAAGGGGCTCTGGGCAAGCCCGGCGATCAGGGCGTGGCCGGCGATCTGGATGGCGTCGTAGATCCAGTTCGAGGCGATGATCTGGAGATTGTCGCGGTCCTGGTCCTGGGGAATCGCGACGAGCATGTAGCCGTCGGCACCGATCTCGTCGGTCATATTCATGAAAAAGGCCGTGAGATCGCTGCGCGATGCGAGCCTTGCTGCGACGGTCGTCTGTTCGTTGCGGGCTGCGAGGGCGGTCATGCGGTACTTGGCCAGAATCCATTTGAGGCCGGAAAAGGCTGGTGCCTGAACCGGGTCGAAAAACACTTCACTTGGGCGAAAAAACGCGACGCGGACACCTGAGGTACCCATCGGCCGAATCCGTGCTGGTCGCGCGAAGCCTGACGCGCTCTCCACCGGGAAAGTTCCCGGCATTTCAGAGAGTTGGTGGTTCGCCGCGCCCCCCGAGGACCGGCTGATTCGGGTTCAATCTAACCCCTCGCGAATCGCTCCGCAAACAGAATTGACAAAAAGTTAATTCAGAGTCCTCCAACAGACTCAGCGCGGTTCCGAAGGCCCGTCAAACGCTGGGGAAGTGCGGTCGAAAATCGCCATTGATCGGTCGGGGCATTCGGCTTAACGCTGCGTCCACTGCGGCAGGGGAATGCAATGAGCGACCAATTTCGTGAAGTGACCAGCGTGTCCTGGTTCGGGCGGATCAAGCGCGCGGTCGGCGGCGTGCTGGTCGGTCTGATCCTGGCCGTCGCGATGGTGGCCGTGCTGTTCTGGAACGAGGGCCGGGCGGTGACCACCGCGCGCTCGCTCGCCGAGGGTGCGGGTGCTGTGGTGTCGGTGCCCGTCGACAAGGTCGATGCGGTCAACGAAGGCGAGCTGGTGCACACCACGGGCCCGCTGACCTCTTCGGAGGGGGTCGGCGATCCGGATTTTGCGATCGAGGCCAAGGGCGTGCGCTTGGTGCGCAATGTCGAGATGTTCCAGTGGGTCGAGAACTCCAAGTCGGAGACGAACACGAAGCTTGGCGGCGGCGAAGAGACGGTCACCACCTACAGCTATGCCAAGGAGTGGCAGGACCGGCCGATCGCCTCGGCGGAGTTCAAGCAGCCGGCCAACCACCAGAACCCGTCGATGGAGCTCGGCTCGCGGTCTTTCCAGATCCATGAAGGCAAGCTCGGCGCGTTCACACTCGACGAGCCGATGCTCGACCGCATCGGCGACACCGATCCGCTGACGATCACACCAAGCCAGCTTGCCGACATCACCGCAGCCTATTCCGGCACGGAGCGCGTCAGCATTGTCGATGGACGCATCTTCATCGGCGCCAGTCCGACCTCGCCTGCCATCGGCGACTACCGCATCGGCTACCAGCTGGTTCCGCTGGGCGAGATCAGCGTCATCGGGCGCCAGACCGGCGACCGGTTTTCGCCCTACCAGACGGTGGCCGGCGACGAACTGCTGATGGTCGACACCGGCAGGGTGCCGGCGGAGAAGATGTTTGCCGAGGCGGTGAGCGTCAACACGATCGTCACCTGGCTGGTGCGCGCAGGCTGCCTGCTGCTCCTGGCGCTCGGCTTCGGGCTGTTGCTGGCGCCACTTGGCGTGCTGGCCGACGTGATCCCGTTCGTCGGCTCGATCGTGCGCATGGGCACGGGGCTGATCGCGTTCGTGCTGGCGCTGCTGGTGGGAACGGCGACGATCGCGGTGGCGTGGTTCTGGTACAGGCCGCTGCTGGCAATCGGCATCGTCGTGGCTGGATTGGCGGTCGCCCTGCTGCTGACGCGGCTCGGACGCCGCAAGGTGGCCGCCGCGCCGCCACAGGCGGGCGCGACGGCCTGAACGGTCAGCCGCCCTCGAATCCGGTGAGCACGCCGACGGCATTGATGCCGATCTCGTCGACGGCGTAGCCGCCTTCCATGACGAACAGGCTGGGCAGGCCGAGCCTGGCGATGCGAGCGCCGATCTTTGGATAGTCGGCGCTGGTCAGCTTGAACTGGCTGATCGGATCCTTCTCGAAGGTGTCGACGCCGAGCGAGACGACAACGACGTCCGGCGCATAGGCGGCGAGCTTCTGGCAGGCATCCTCGAGCGCCTCGTTCCACTTTGCCCACGAGGTGCCGAAAGGCAGGGGGTAGTTGAGGTTGAAGCCTTCGCCTGCGCCCGCGCCGCGCTCGTCGGCGTGGCCGAGGAAGAACGGGTACTCGGTCATCGGGTCGCCATGCAGGTTGATGACCTGGATGTCGGGACGATTGTAGAAGATTTCCTGCGTGCCGTTGCCGTGGTGATAGTCGACGTCGAGAACGGCGACGCGCGTCGCGCCCTGATCACGGAACCACTGCGCGGCGACGGCGGCGTTGTTGATGAAGCAGTAGCCACCCATGAAGGCAGCACCGGCATGGTGGCCGGGCGGGCGGCAGAGCGCGAAGGCAGCGCGTTCGCCAGCCTTGACCAGCTGGGCTGCGGTCAGCGCCACGTCATAAGACGACTTGATGGCGTCCCAGGTACCCTTCACAAAGCTCGCTCCGCCGTCGAAGGAATAAAAGCCGAGCAGGGCCTCGATGTTGCGCGGGGGGACATCGCCGCGCAGGCCGCGCGTCGGCCAGGCAAAGGGGATCGCCGAACCCGACTTGCCGGCGGCTTCCCACTGCGGCCAGACGGTCGGCAGGAAGTCGATGTAGTCGGCAGTGTGTACGCGCTTTGCAGCGGTGAGGTCATGTATTTCGGGCGCCAGGATCGGGCCGAGCTTCTCGCTTTCGACCCGCTTTCTGATGATCTCGGCCCGCGAGGGCTTCTCGAAGCCGGGCACGATGGCACCGGCGACAAGCTCCATCTGGCCGCCGTGGCCGGCATGGAGCGGCGAAAAGACTGTCTTCATGAAAATCCTTCCTTGTTCTGGTCGAGGTCGAGATAGGGGATGACCAGTGCGAGCCACATGGTCTTGACGTCGTCCTGGATGAGATCGAACGCCTTGCGGTCCCGCTTGAGTCCGACGAGCCGGCAGACGTGGCCGACTTCCATCATCACTACGCCCAGCCGACTGGCGACCTGGTCCTCAAGTGCGGGGTTCACATGCTGCAGCCAGGCCGCGTAGAGGGCGATGATCTGGTCGTCGTATTCGTTCTGGATGGGCCTCAGGTCGGGGTTGCCGGTAATGGCCTCGATGACCGGCATCAGGTTGGCATTGTCGAGATAGAGCCTGGAGGTGTCGATGAAGAGCTTGTCGACTTCCTGCTGAAACGTCTCGTGGCTGGTGGGGCGAGGGGCGTTGATGCGCCTGGCGATCACCTCGGGAAAGGCTGCGAGCCAGCGCCGGGCGAGATCCAGAAGAATGGCTTCCTTGTTGGGGAAGTACTGATAGACCGAACCGACGGACAAGCCGGCGCGCTGCGCAATGGCGAGCGTCGTCGGGGTCTTGGTCCCCTGTTCCCTGGTGAGAATCAGAGCGGCATCGAGAATCCGGTCGACCACCTTGCTCGAGCGTTCCTGTCGCGGCTGCTTGCGCGGTTTCAGCGCTGTCCTGGTTTTCCAGTTGAGACTGCGATTCACGGAATGATCTTCTCGCTCCCTAGGCGCGCGCATCATACACGGGGGCGTCCTCCACAACGCATCCGAAAAATCCCGCATATTGACAAACGCGAATAATTAGTCGCATTTTTTCGCGTTGCTGTCTTCAGGGAAACGCGAGGAATTCCTGGGGTCAGCGGATCGGCTTCAGCCTTCCAGTCTGGTTGCGCCATCCCCTTGGGAATTGGGGGCAGCCCGATGCGGGGGTGAACGGCCTCAGTCAGTCAAGTGCGCGGAGTCGCGATGTCTGTCCAAACGGTTCGCAATGCCGACCTGATCGTCATCAACGGCCGCGTGCTGACCATGGACCCGGCCCAGCCCGCTGCGGAAGCGGTGGCCATCAAGGATGGCCTGATCGCCGCTGTCGGCGACAAGACGACAATCGAAGCACTGCGCGGGCCCGACACAAAGGTCATCGACGCGCGCGGCGGGTCGGTGGTGCCGGGCTTCATCGAAGCGCACATGCACCTGTTTTCGGGTGCTGCCGAACTCGCCCATCTGCAACTTTCCGGCGTGCATGGCTTCGAGGCGCTTCGCGATGCGGTGCAGGCCTACGCCAAGTCGCGGCCCGATGCGCGGATGCTGGTGGGGCAAGGCGCCGACTACACCATTCTTGGCAGCGAGCGCGTGACGCGGCATCACCTCGACGCCATCCTTCCCGACCGGGCGTTCCTGATGGCGGCGCCCGACCATCACACCTATTGGGCCAACACACGTGCGCTCGAGATGGCCGACGTGCTGCACGGGCGCGAACTGACGCCCGGCAACGAGATCGTCATGGGCGCCGACGGCCTGGCCGAGGGCGAGCTGCGCGAAAACGAGGCGTTCAACCCGGTGCTGAAGCTCGCCGGCGAGGGGCGCGTTCGGCTCGGCCTGTCGACCGGCGGCGAGCCCGACCCGATGCCCAATGCCGAAGAACGCGCCGGCGACCGCGCCATCATGCGCCGCGGCCTCGACTGGTGCGCCCGGCACGGCATCACCTCGATCCAGAACATGGACGGCAACTACTACCAGCTGGAGCTTCTGTCGGAGGTCGAGGCCGAGGGCGACCTGATCTGCCGGGTCAAGGTGCCGTTCCACTACAAGAACTTCATGACCCTCGACATGCTGGAAAAGGCATCCGACATGGCCAACCGCTATGACAGCGAGTGGCTGTCGTCGGGCATGGTCAAGCTGTTCTACGACGGCGTGCTCGATTCCTGGACAGCCGTGATGATCGAGCCTTATGCCGACCGGCAGGACTGGGTCGGCGAGCCGCTGTTTTCGCCGGAAGAGTTCAAGCGCATCGCCGTCGAGATCGACAGGCGCGGCCTGCAGATCGCCGTGCATTCGATCGGCGACGGGGCGACGCGCGCCGTGCTCGACGGCTATGAGGCAGCACAGAAGGCAAACGGCAAGCGCGACAGCCGCCACCGGGTGGAGCATGTCGAACTGACGACGGCGGCCGACATCCAGCGCTTCGTCGACCTCGGCGCGATCGCCTCGATGCAGCCACCGCATCCTCCCGGCGCGATGACCTTTCCGCTGGAGCCGACGGTCTCGCGCATCGGCCGCGAGCGCTGGCCCTATGCCTATCCGACACGGACGCTGATCGAGGCAGGAGCACATGTGGTGTTCGCGTCCGACTGGCCGGTGGCGCCGATCGATCCGATCGCCGGCATGCAGGCGGCGATGCTGCGCAAGCCTTGGGCAGAAGACATGCCGGACCAGAGCGTTTCGCTGCACCAGGTATTGGCCGGCTACACCGTCGAGGGTGCCTATGCCGAGTTCATGGAAGACAGGAAGGGCCGGTTGAAGCCGGGTTTCTTCGGCGATCTGGTCGTGCTGTCGGCCGACATCGAAGCGATCGATGCTGCCGTGCTGCATGAGGTGCGGCCGGTGACGACGGTCTGTGGCGGCAGGGTGACCTACCAGGCCTGATGGGGCCGGCGATGGCGTGGCATGTGGACTGCGAGCCGTTGTTGCCAAGCCTAGCGGCGTGTGGTGACAATCGAACGGGGAAAAAAGTTCCACTGTGAAGGTGGACGGAAACAATGGGGCGATTTGCGTGCCGGCTACACCGGGTAAGAATGCGATTGAAGTTCGCGGGGTTCGCAAGGTCTTTGGAACGGGAGAGGCGCAGGTCGCGGCGCTGGACACTGTCTCGGTGTCGATCAGGGAAAACGAGTTCTTCACGCTGCTCGGGCCTTCCGGCTGCGGCAAGACCACGCTTCTGAGGTTGATTGCCGGCTTCGACTTTCCGTCGGATGGCGAGATCATGCTTTACGGCGAGGACATCGCGCCGCTGCCGCCGTTCAAGCGGCCGGTCAACACGGTGTTCCAGTCCTACGCGCTGTTCCCGCACATGACGGTGGCGCAGAATATCGGCTTCGGCCTGGAGATGCTGGGCAAGCCGCGCGCCGAGATCGACGCGCGCGTCACGGAGATGCTGAAGCTGGTGCGCATGGAAAAGCTCGCCAAGCGCCGCACCAGCCAGATCTCGGGCGGCCAGCAGCAGCGCGTGGCGCTCGCCCGTGCGCTGGCGCCGCAGCCCAAGGTGCTGCTGCTCGACGAGCCGCTGTCGGCGCTCGACTACAAGCTGCGCAAGGAAATGCAGATCGAACTCAAGCGCCTGCAGCACGAGACCGGCATCACCTTCATCTTCGTCACGCATGACCAGGAGGAGGCGCTGACGATGTCGGACCGCATCGCGGTGATGTCGTCGGGCAAGATCCTGCAGGTCGGCAGCCCGCGCGACATCTACGACCGGCCGGCCGAACGCTTCGTTGCCGACTTCATCGGCGAGACCAACTTCCTCGATGCGCGGATCGACAGCATCGAGGAGGGGAGAGCCAAGGTGACGCTGAAGTCGGGCGCAACGGTCTCGGCGACGCTGCCCGACGGCTTCAAGCCGGACGGCGAAGCCACGGTGGTGATCCGGCCCGAACATGCCAAGGCCGTCAAAGACGGTGGCGACATTTCGGGCGTGGTCGAAAACGTCGTCTACTTCGGCACCGATACGCATGTTCACATCAGGCTGGACGACGGCGAGACGTTCACGGTCCGCCAGCAGAACGCGCGGGGGGCTGGAACGAGCTTCGAGCGCGGCCAGCGCGTCGGCATCGTCATCGGCGACGATGCGGCCCAGATCCTGAAGGACTGAGCCATGGCGACCGCAGCCGAAATCGAAAAGCAGGCAGAGGCGCGGGAGGTCAGGAATCGCTGGTTTCTGTCGGGGCCGGCGCTGATCATCATCCTGCTGGCCGCATCCGGCCCGCTGCTGATCGTGCTCCTCTATTCGTTCCTGACGCCCGGACCCTACGGCGACGTGGTCTGGAAGTTCTCGACCGAAGGCTGGGTGGCGGTCTTTCTCGAACGCGATATCTTCGACGACACGCTGTCGTTTGCCGGTGCCCACCTCACCATCTTCTGGCGGTCGTTGAAGCTTGCCATCATGGCGACGGTGGCGACGCTGATCTTCGGCTTTCCGACGGCGTATTTCATCGCCACGCGGCCGGAGCGGACGCGTGACATCTGGCTGTTCCTGATCACCATCCCGTTCTGGACGAACCTTCTGATCCGCACCTTTGCCGTGCTGCAGGTGATCCGTAACGAAGGCATCATCAACACGGCGCTGATCAATCTCGGCATCATCGACCAGCCGATCCAGATGCTCTACACCGACTTCGCCATCATGGTCGGCATGGTCTACGTCTACCTGCCGCTGATGGTGCTGCCGCTCTATGCCAGCATGGAAAAGCTCGATTTCCGGCTGGTCGAGGCCGGATACGACCTCTATGCCACGCGCTGGCAGGTGCTCAAGCGGATCATCTTCCCGATGGTCAGGCCCGGCGTCATCGCAGGCTCGATCCTGGTCTTCATCCCGGCCATCGGCGCCTATGTCACGCCCAGCGTTCTCGGCGGCGGCAAGAACATGATGTTCGCCAACCTAATCGAGCTGCAGTTCGGGCAGGGCCGCAACTGGCCACTGGGCGCTGCGCTGTCGATCACCGTCATGGCGATCGTGATGGTGGCGCTGGTGGTCTATGTCCGCAACACGTCCGGATCGGAGGCGCGCCATGGCTAAGCGTTTTTCGATCCGCCAGCAGACCGGCTTTACCGCAATCGCTGCGGCCTGCTTCGTGCTGCTCTACGTGCCGATCGCGGTGCTGGTGGCGTATGCCTTCAACGAGTCGACCTCCGTGTCGGAATGGGGCGGCTTCTCGCTGCGCTGGTTCGCCGCCGCCTGGAACAACGACCAGGTCATCGACGCCTCGCTGCGTTCGCTGAAGATTGCTTCTTCTGCGGCGGTGATCGCGACGATTGCGGCAACCATGGCGGCGCTGGCGACGACGCGGACGCGAGCCTATCGCGGGCTGACGTTCAAATACGCCTTCATCAACCAGCCGCTGATGGTGCCCGAGATCGTCACCGGCGTCGCACTGCTGATCTTCTTTGCGCAGATCAAGATCGCCACGGGTTATTCGGGCCTCGGCTACCTGATCACCGCGCATACGGCGTTCTGCATCCCCTTCGCCTATCTGCCGATCCGGGCGCGGCTCGAGAACATGGACCTGACGCTCGAACGCGCGGCCGCCGATCTCTACGCCACGCCGTGGAAGGCGTTCCGCCGCGTGACGCTGCCGCTGCTTTGGCCGGGCATCATCGCCGGCCTGATGCTCGCCTTCGTCATCTCTCTCGACGACGTGGTCATCACCGAATTCGTCAAGTCGGGCGGTCAGGATACCCTGCCGACCTACATGCTGGGGCAAATCCGCCGCGGCATCACGCCGGAGGTCAATGCGATTTCGACCGTCTTCCTGCTCTTGTCGGTCGTCATCGTCACGCTGTTCTTCTTCTTGAGCAGGAAACGGGATTAATCAACGGGAGTGAAATGATGAACCTGAAATCCATGTCGACGGCGGTCGGCCTGGCGCTGCTGGCCTCCACCAGCCTTGCCTCGGCAGAAGGCGCGCTGAACATCTACAACTGGGGCAACTACATCAGCCCCGACATGATCAAGAAGTTCGAGGAGAAGCATAGCGTCAAGGTCACGGTGACCGACTACGACTCAAACGACACGGCACTCGCCAAGGTGCGCCAGGGTGGCCACGGCTTCGACGTCGCCATGCCGTCGCAGACCTACATCCCGATCTGGATCCAGGAAGGCCTGCTGCTCGAGACCCGTCCCGACCAGATGGAGAATTTCAAGAACGTCATGCCCGAGTGGAAGGATCCTGCCTTTGATCCGGGCCGCCACTACAGCGTGCCGTGGGCGCTGGGCACCGTTGGCGTTGGCGTCAATACCGAGTTCTACAAGGGCGACATCAACACCTGGAAAATCGTCTTCGATACGCCGGACGAGCTGAAGGGCAAGGTCAACGTCGTCCCCGAGATGAACGACGTGATGCATGCCGCGATCAAGTATGTCGGTGGCGAGCAGTGCACCGGCGACAAGGAAGTGCTGAAGAAGGTGCGCGACGTGCTCGTGGCCGCCAAGCCGAACTGGATCGCCATGGAGTACAACACCATCGACAAGATGGGCGCCGGCGACTTCAAGGCGACCAGCGACTGGAACGGTTCAGTTCTGCGTCAGCGTCTGGCCAATCCGGCCATCCACTATGGCTACCCGGTCGAGGGCTTCCAGTTCTGGAGCGACAACGTCGTGGTGCTGAAGGACGCCGCGAACGTCGAGAATGCCAAGCTGTTCCAGAACTTCATGATGGATCCGGAAAACGCGGCGATGAACTCGGCCTTCCACCGCTACGCCAACGGCATCGCCGGATCGGAGAAGTTCATGCCGGCCGACATGACCTCGGCGCCGGAAGTCGTGGTGCCTGAGGAATTCAAGAAGAACGGTGAAATCCTGCAGACCTGCGCGCCGGAAGTGACGGCGCTCTACACCAAGATCTGGACCGAACTGCAGAAGTAAATTCTGCCCGGATTCGCCAAGGAACCATCGCAACCGGACCCCGTCCGGCTGCGATGGACTTTTAGCCTGCCGCTGGCAGGGTCATCACAGCTCAGATAAAAAGGAGTCCCGCTGTGAAACCATTAATGTCCACCACTGTCGCGGCGATCGCGCTGCTTGCGGCGACCGGTCTTGGCCGCGCCGAAGGGCAGCTCAACATCTACAACTGGGGCAATTACACCAACCCCGAGGTCATCAAGAAATTCGAGGACAAGTACAAGGTCAAGGTGACGGTCACCGACTACGACTCGAACGAGACCGCGCTCGCCAAGGCGCGCCAGGGCGGCAGCGGCTTCGACATCGTGGTTCCCTCGCAGACGCACCTGCCGATCTGGATCAATGAAGGCCTGCTGCTCGAAACCAATCCCGGCGGCATGGAGAACTTCAAGAACGTCGCGCCCGAATGGGCCAACCCCGAGTTCGACCTCGGCCGCAAATATTCGGTGCCGTGGGCCTGGGGCACCGTCGGCGTGGTGGTCGACACCGAGGCCTATAAGGGCGACATCAACAGCTGGAAGATCATTTTCGAGACGCCGGACGAGCTGAAGGGCAAGGTCAACGTTGTTCCCGAAATGAAGGACGTGGTCACGGCTGCGGTCCGCTATGTCGGCGGCGAACAGTGCACGACCGACAAGGAAGTGCTGAAGAAGGCGCGCGACCTGCTGGTTGCCGCCAAGCCCAACTGGGTGGCCATGGAGTATGGCGCCGTCGACAAGATGAAGGCCGGCGACTTCAAGGCCTCCAGTACCTGGAACGGCGCAGGACTGCGTATCCGCCTGGAGCGTCCTGAAGTGCATTTCGGCTATCCGAAGGAAGGCTTCACCTATTGGAGCGACAACGTCGTCGTGCTCAAGGACGCCGCGAATGTCGAGAACGCGAAGCTGTTCCAGAACTTCATCATGGATCCCGAGGTCGCGGCCGGGCTTTCGGCGTTTCATCGCTATGCCAACGGCATTGCCGGGTCGGAGAAATTCATGCCTGATGACATGAAGGATGCACCGGAGATCGTCATTCCGGAGGCCAGCAAGGCGCATGGCACGATGGCACTGATGTGCTCGCCGGAAGCCGATGCGCTCTACACCCGGATCTGGACCGATCTGCAGAAGTAAGTGTTTCGACGATGGGGTTCGGCGTCCGCGCCGAACCCCAGAAACAGCGCGAGGGTGATGCCATGAGCTCCTACCGCAACAGCGAAACCGTGCCGCCGATCATGCAGGGCTCGCCGCCCAGGATGCCGGTGCCGAAAGCGGCGTGGGACATGCCGCCGTGGAACCGCTGGGCCTTCCAGCATGTACGCGAGATCGTGCCGACGGCGGAAGTGTGGCGCGGCGAGGGGCCTGTGCGTGCATTGCCACGCGCCGAAACTGACCTGGACGGGCTGGCGGTCGTTGACAGCGAGGGCAAGCCGACTACGCTTTCGGGCCTGCTCGACGAGACCTACACTGACGGCTTCCTGGTGCTCAAGGACGGCAAGATCGCCTATGAGCGCTACTTCAACGGCATGACGCCGCGCACCCCGCATCTGTCGCAATCGGTGGCGAAGTCGGTGACCGGCACCGTGTTCGGCATCCTTGCCGGCAGGCGTATCGTCGATCCGAAGAAGCTGGTGACCGACTATCTACCTGAACTGGCAACGACCGGCTGGAAAGGTGCGACCCTCCAGCAGGTGCTCGACATGACCACGGGCGTGCGCTTCAGCGAAGCCTATACCGACCCCTATTCGGACATCGGCCAGGTCGATGTCGCCGGCGGCTGGAAGCCGGTTCCCGCTGATACGGACCCCAGCTTCCACTGGCCGCAGCATATGTTCGAACTTATCCTGCGCCTGACCGAGACCACCCGGCCACATGGCGCCGAGTTCGAATACCGGTCGATCGAGACCGACGTGCTCGCCTTCGTCATGGAGCGGGCGACCGGCAAGCGGCTGGCGCAATTGGTATCGGAAGAGCTGTGGCAGAAGATCGGCGCCGAGGAGAGCGCCTTCTTCACGGTCGACAGCGCCGGCTATGCGATTGCCGATGGCGGCTTCAACGCGACGCTGCGCGACTATGCCCGCTTCGGCCAGGCGATCCTGGAAGATGGCGCCGGTATCATGCCAGCCGACTGGATTGCCGAGACGCGGAACGGCATGCACGGCCCGAACTTCAGCACTTCGATGCCGGAGGCCAGCTACCACAACCAGTTCTGGATCGAGGATCCGCGCTCGCGCGCCCTGATGTGCCGGGGCGTGTTCGGGCAGCTGATCCATATCGACTGGGCGACCCGAATGGTGACGGTGAAGCTGTCGACCTGGCCTGACTTCACCTCCGTGCCCTATTCAGTGGCGACCTTGAAGGCCGTGCATGCAATCGCCGCCGCACTGGCCTGACGGGAATATTCAGCAGCAAGGAAAGATCATGACGTCATCCACCGCGTTCAAGCGCATGTTCGGCTTCGCCCGCAAGGACGTGAGCCTGGGCAACTGGCGCGAGCAGCCATACAATAGCTGGTCGTTCCAGAACGCTGGCGAGATGGTGCCGAGTGCGCGCATCGCCGCGCGCGAAGGCCTCGTCGAGGATGCGCCGATCGATCTGGGCGGGCTTCTCGATGATAGCGTTGCGATCAACGGCAATGACGAAACCGTCGCCGGCTTCCTCTCGCGCTCGTCGACCGATGCGCTGGCGGTGATGAAGAAGGGCCGTTTCGTTGGCGATTGGTTCGCGCCGACGATGAAACCCGATGCGCGGCACATCATCTTCTCCATCTCCAAATCGCTGACTGCGATCCTGGCCGGTGCGCTGGAAGGCGAAGGCAGGCTCGACCCGAACGCGTCGGTGACCGACTACGTGCCGGAAGCGGCAGGCTCGGTCTATGCCAATGCCACCGTGCGCCATGTGCTCGACATGACGGTCAGCCTCGACTTCGAAGAGGCCTATCTCGATCCCGAGAGCCTGTTTGCGCGCTATCGCCGCGCCACGATGTGGAACCCCGGCGGCGGGGCGGAATCGCTGCGTGAGTTTCTGGTCGCCCTGCAGCCGCTGGACGAACCGCATGGCCAGACCTTCCGCTACCGTTCGCCCAATTCCGACCTGCTCGGCATCATCGTCGAGCGCGCCTCCGGCCAGCGCTATGCCGAGCTGATGTCCGACAGGCTGTGGAGGCCATTGGGCGCCAGGCGTGATGGCTTCGTCACCGTCGACAAGGAGGGTTCGGCGCGTGCCGCGGGCGGTGTTTCGGTTGCAGTGCGCGACCTTGCCCGCGTCGGCGAGATGATGCGGCAGGGCGGTGTGGCGGAGGGCGGACGGATCGTGCCGCAGGCCTGGGTGGAGGATACGATCCATGGCGGCGACGCTGCCGCCTGGCAGCGCGGCACCATGACCAACCTGTTCGCCCACGGGCGCTATCGCAACAAGTGGTACCAGAGCGCCAACGCAAGCGGCGCCTATTGCGGCATCGGCATCCATGGCCAGTGGTTGTATGTCGACCCCAAGGCCGAGGTGGTGATTTCCAAGATGTCGTCGCAGGCGCTGCCGGTGGACGATCCGCTCGACCTCGACAATGTCGCGTTCTTCGAGGCGATCTGCGCAAGGGTTTGAGGGGTCGACCGGCTTCGAGCAGCCCCCTCATCCGGCCGCTCCGCGGCCACCTTCTCGCCGTTGGGGAGAAGAGGAAGGGCGGCGACGCCTCAGATCTCCTCTCCCACCGGGGAGAGGTCACCCGAGCGTAGCGGAGGGTGGGTGAGGGGGCGCCCTTCTCACTCCACCGTCGAAAACCTGTATTCCGTCACCTGCGAATAGATCTCGCCCGGCCTGAGCACCGTGCTCGGGAAGTGCGGATGGTTGGCCGCATCGGGGAAGCGTTGCGGCTCGAGGCATAGCGCGCCGAAGCGGACGGGGTCGATGCCGCCGCGCAAAGGCGGGGCGACCGGCAGGAACGCGCCATCGTAGAATTGCAGGCCGGGCTCCGTGGTCCAGAGATCGAGACGGATGCCTGAGCGGGACCCTTCCAGCCGGGCGGCGTGCCAGGGCTCGGGTGCCGGCTGCATGGCGAGCACGAAATTGTGGTCGTACGCCTGGTGAGCGTCGTCCTGGCCGTTGCGGATGGCGCGCAACTCGCGGAAGTCGAAGATGGTGTCGTCCACCGCCAGCACCTCGCCGGTCGGGATGCTCGCGGCATCGACCGGCGTATAGGCCTCGGCGGCAATCTTGAGGCGGTGGTCGAGGATCGAGCCTGAGCCGTCGAGGTTGAAATAGGCGTGGGCTGCGAGGTTCATCAGGGTCGGGGCGTCGGTTCGACCGCCGAGTGCGATGCGCAGCCGGCCCTTGTCGAGCAAATAGCGGCAGGTGACGATGACCTTGCCGGGGTAGCCCTGGTCGCTGTCGGGCGAGGTCAGGCCGAGCAGGACGGAGTTTTCGCTGGCATCGACGACCGTCCAGTTGCGGCGGTAGAAGCCGTCGCCACCGCCGTGCAGGTGGGTGCGCCCGGCCTCGTTGACGTCGACCTGATGCTGGACACCGTCGAGGCTGAAATGGCCTCCGGCGATGCGGTTGGCGCAGCGTCCGGCGATGGCACCGAAATAGCCGCCATGGGCGAGATAGCCGTCGAGGTCGTCGAAGCCGAGGATGACCGAACGCGGACCGGCTGGCGTGGCGACCACGAGATCGGCGAGCGTGGCGCCGAAGGTGAGAACTGTGGCCTCGATGCCGTCGGCAGCAATGCTGACCGCTTCCACCATCGAGCCGTCGGGCATCCGACCGAATTCGCTGACCGCCATTGCTTGACACCTCCGCAGTCGGGGCAAGCGAGCCCTCGGGGCAGGAGAACCGCCGGGGCAGGGACCTGCCTCGGTCCAGAGTCCAGGAAACAGGATCGATTCTCAAGCGGCTTGTCCCGAAAGAATCAGGCAGCGAGCAGGCTCTTCAGCTTGACGACCGAAGACTCCAGGGCCTCGGGATCGGGGCGGGCCGACTTACCGATCAGCATCTCGGCGAGACGAATGTCGCGGGCGACCGCGTTGTCCGGGCCGATGCCACTGGCAGCAACGAGACGACCGTCATCCTTGAGGTGGAAGAGGATGAAGGCGCCGTCGCCGAGATCGCGGCGGACAGTGCGTTCGCCTTCGTCGGGCAGGCCGGCGATCTGCAGGGTGAGCCCGTACTGGTCGGACCAGAACCAGGGGACCGAGGCGTGGGCTTCCTCGGCGCCGAGCATGTTGCGGGCGGCAAGCGCGCCATGTTCCTGGGCGCTGCGCCATGCCTCGAGGCGGACGCGGCGGTGGCCATAGACGGCGAGCGGGAAGGAGCAGCAGTCGCCGGCGGCAAAGATTTGCGGGTCGCTGGTGCGCAGCCGGGCGTCGACGGAGATGCCGTTGTTGAGCGCCAGGCCGGCGGTTTCGGCAAGGGCGGTCACGGGGACGGCGCCGATCCCGACGATGGCGAGGTCGGCCACGACAGTCCGGCCGCTCGACAGCGCGATGCGAACCGAGTTGCCGTCGTCTTCGATGGCTGCGACGCCGTCGCCGCAGACGATCTCAACGCTTTCGGTGACGTGCCTCTCATGCACGATGGCGGCGATCTCCTCGGGTACGCCGCGCATCAGGATGCGGGGCTGCGCCTCGACGACCGTCACATCGGCGCCGAGTTTGCGGGCCGAGGCTGCGAGTTCGAGGCCGATGAAGCCACCGCCGACGATGGCGATGCGGACGCCTTCGCGCAAATGCTGTCGGATCAGCAGCGCATCGTCGAAGGTGCGGAGATAGACGCAGCGCGCGCCGAGGCCCGACATAGGTAACTTTCGCGGGATGGAACCGGTGGCCACCAGCAGCTTGTCGTAGGCCAGGTCGGAGCCATCGCCGAGGCGCACCGAGCGGTTGGCGCGGTCGATGGAGATGACGGTCGTCGAGCCCTTGAGGTCGATACGGTGTTCGGCCAGGCGGGCGGCATCGGCGATGGCCTTGATTGTTGGCGCTTCGCCACTTGTCATCGCCTCCTTGGAGAGCGGCGGCCGCTCATAGGGAAGGTGAGGCTCCGAGCCGACCAGCGTGATGCCGCCGCCGTAGCCTTCCTCGCGCAGGGCGAAGGCCGCGCGCGTGCCGCATTCGCCAGCGCCGATAATGACCATTCCCGCCGTCATGTCAGTTGCCCAGTTGGATGAAGACTTTGCCGGCGTCGACCTTGACCGGATAGGTCTGGAGGTTGACGCAGACGGGCGCGCCGCGGGCCGCCCCGGTCTTGTAGTTGAAGCGGCCGTTATGCTTGGGGCACTCGATGATGTCGCCCATGACCAGCCCCTGCGAGAGGTGGATCTGCTCGTGGGTGCACAGGCCGTCGGTGGCGAAGAATTCGTCCTCCGGGCTGCGGTAGATGGCGAAGCTTTTGCCCGCATGGTCGAAGCGGATCACGTCTTCCTCGTCGATGTCGTTGGCCGCGCAGGCCTCGATCCAGTCGCTCATGTCTCTCTCCCTGGGATTTTGGAATACGGGGCGGCTGGGGGCCGCCGCCCCGGGGTGGCGCCTTGGGAGGCTATTCGGCGGCGAGGGCTGCCTCGCTGTGGAATTCTTCGCGGTAGGGCCGCGCCGTGGGGGGCAACTCGCGCTTGATGAAATAGTCCTCGTTGCGGAGCTGGCGGATGAAGGCCGGCAGCATTTCCCGATAGCCCGCCCACATGGAAGCGTTCGGCGCCGGCAGGTCGTGTTTGATTATCTCGTGCAGCTTCGGCAGCGCGTGATAGGGCACCATCGGGAACATGTGGTGTTCGACGTGATAGTTCATGTTCCAGTAGATGAAGCGGCTGATTGGGTTCATCAGTACAGTGCGGCTGTTGAGGCGGTGGTCGACGACGTTGTCGGCGAGTCCGCCATGCTGCAGCAGGCCGGTGAGCACATGGTGCCAGGCGCCGTAGAGGCGGGGCAGGCCGACCAGCATCAGCGGCAGCCACGAACCGAGATAGACGGCGAGCGCGATGGTTGCCAGGTAGATGGCGAGCCAGATGCGGGCGATGCGGATGGCCCTGGGCTGTTCGCTCTCGGGAATGAAGGTCTTCTCTTCCTTGCCGATCAGGCCGGCGGCGTTGCGGACCATGTCGACGATCGCGTGCCAGGCATCGATCAGGCCGAAGAAGTTGAGCACGACGCGTAAGAGATCCGGCGGGCGCATGACTGATATCTCGGGATCGCGGCCGACGATGACGGTGTCGGTATGGTGGCGGGTGTGGCTCCAGCGCCAGGTCACCGGATTGCGCATGATCATGAAGCAGGCGATCTGGTAGACCACATCGTTCATCCACGGCGTCTTGAAGGCGGTGCCGTGGCCGCATTCATGCCAGCGGGCATCGGTGGCCGAGCCATAGAGCACGCCGTAGCAGAGGAAGAAGGGCGCGCACCACCAGCTGCCCCAAAGCGCGGCACCTGTGGCGCCGAAGGCAACGAGCAGGCCGAGCCAGATCGCGGTGTCGCGGATGGCCGGACCGTCGGAGCGCTGCATCAGCTCCTTCATCTGCTTGCGCGGAATGTGGGTGTGGTACCACTCGGCGGCGGCGAGGCCGCTCTCGACGGCGCGGCGCGCGCTCTCTCCCACAAGACTGTAGTCGCGCGCCGAAGGCGTGACGGTCATGGCTCTCTCCCTGGAAGTCGGGAACGGTTCCACGGTAGGCGTCGGAGATCGTTCACTGGAAGAATGGTAGCCTATGATGCGATTTTTTCAATCACGAGATGATAGTTTCTATCATTTTCTATCATGATGGGTTACCGTAAGCGCAAATCCTGGGAGCGGACATGAGCAAGCGGCCCACCATCACCGATCTCGCCCGCGCATCGGGCGTCAGCGTCGCCACCGTCGACCGGGTGCTGAACGGGCGACTGCCGGTGCGCGAGGAGACGCAGCGCCGCGTCTATGAGGCTGCGACCGGCATCGGCTATCACGCTGCCGGGCTGATCGCGCAGCGCATGCGCAAGGAACTGCCGGAATACCGGCTCGGCTTCGTGCTGCTGCGCCCCAGGGACGTGTTCTACCGCGCCTTCGCCAGCGAGTTGGAAAAGGCGATCACACAGGCGCCCGGTTTCCGCGGCACCGCGGTCATCGACTTCGCAGAATCGCTCGCGCCGGAAGAGATCGTCGACAAACTGCGCCGGCTGGCGGCAAGCTGCGATGCGGTGGCGCTGGTCAGCCCCGACCATCCGACGGTCACGGCTGCCGTGGCGGAGGTGAAGGCGCGGGGAGTTCCCGTCTTTTCGCTGCTGTCCGACTTCGCCACGGGCATTCGCGAGGGTTATGTCGGCATCGACAATCTCAAGGTCGGGCGGACGGCTGCCTGGATGATTTCCAGATGCGCGCGCAAGCCGGGCAAGGTGGCGCTGCTCGTCGGCAGCCACCGCTTCCATGGGCACGAGCTGCGCGAGATCGGCTTCCGCGCCTTCTTCCGCGAGCACGCGCCCGAGTTCACGGTGCTGGAGACCATCGTCAACCACGAGTCCTACGAGATCACGCATGAGGCTGTCGCCGGGCTGCTCGGTCAGCATGACGATCTCGTCGGGTGCTATGTGGCCGGCGGCGGCATCGAAGGAGCGATCTCGGCGTTGCGGCAGGTGAGGCCCGCTCCACTGCCGGTGCTGATCTGCAACGAGATCACCGTCGACACGCGCGCAGCACTCGCCGACAACCTTGCCGTCATGGCGATCGCGACGCCGCTCGCGCCGCTGTGCCGCGAGCTCGTCGGACTAATGGCGCATTCGATCGAGGAGGGGGCAGCCAACGCCCCCGGGCAGACCTTCCTGCCGTTCGACATCTATCTGCCCGAGAATATCTGAGGATCAGCCCCTGAAGAGGCGGATGATGTTCCGTGGAATCCGCCGGATCTCTGCGGCAATCCGCTGGGCCGGTGTCCTGACAGGCCGCACCGCCGGTGGGGCGGCCCTCGCTGCAAGTTCGGCATCCTTCGCCGCCAATTGGCCCGTCAGGGCCTGAAGCCGCCGGTTTGTCGCAGCCCGGTTGTGCCGGATCTCATCCCAAGCAAGGCGGGCAGCAAGATCGGCGGATGCCTGCCGAATGTGGCTGCACCATCCGGGCGTGCTGCCCATCAGATCGGCAAATGTTTCCTGTTCGGTCCGGTCCGGATCAATCGGCACGCGCAGGGCATCGGGCCACCACGCTGCGGAATCGGCAATCGCAATGAACTCCGCCAACTGAGGCATGGCCGAATGCCTAGATGCCTTCCTGCGGGCGCTGAAATGCAGGACGGTCGGCGTCCGGCAATAGGCAATGCGTGATTGGGGATTGGCATCCAGGATGCGGTTCCACAGGCGCCAGTCTGCGGCGGAAGGCACATCCTCCGGCCAAGCATCGCGATTTGGGAGGGCGTCGGCTCTGTAAAGGAAGCAACTCGCCGCGATGGTGTTGCCCCGGCGAAAGGCATCCATCTCGTCCTGAAACTCCAGATTGGTCAGGAAGGGCGCGACGATGCCATCGGTGGAGACCCAGAGCGCCTGGCTATAGGTGATGGCTGCACCGCTCTCCAGGCCGCGGAGCAGGGTTTCGAGATGGTCGGGGAACAGAAGGTCGTCGTCGGCCGCGAAGCCGATCAACTCGCCACGCGATTCGCTCAGGGCGACGTTGCGATTGGCGTAGCCGAAATACGGGGCCTTGGGCAGGTCGAAGTAGCGGATGCGCGGGTCGTCGAACTGCTGGACCGCCTGCGCCGTGCCGGGAGTTGCACCGTCGCCGACGACCAAAAGTTCGAAATCCCCGAACGTCTGGTTGAGGACGGATTCCACGGCCAGCCCGACAACGTCCGGCCGGCAGTGCGTGGGCATCAAGATCGAGATGCGTGGACGACTCACCACCCAGTGGTGTCCCCGAAGCTGTAGGGAATAAGGTCCGTGTCGAGCGGAAGGCGATATTTGTCGGGGCTTGAATGGTCGTACTGGATGGTCGGGAAATTGACGACTACAGCGTCTGACGTGCCGATGTTGCGGTCCGCATGCCAGACGAACCTGGGCACATTGATCAAGCGCGGGCGACTACCCGAGAGGTAGACCTTGCAAACCTTGCCGCAAGTGCTGGATTCGGGTCGTGGATCGTAAAGGACAAGCTCCAGTTCGCCGCTGATCACGAAGTAGCGGTCCTCATGCAGCTTGTGCAGGCCCCAGCCCTTCGCCATGCCTGGCCGGATCGTGAAGATATAGGAGAACACCAACGGGTCGGGATGCCATCCCCAACGCGGGTCAAACAACTCGGTGACGCTGCCGCGGTCATCGTCGTGGCGGATGCTGTCGTAGAACGACATGCCGTCAAGCAGAGGTGCCGTGCTGCGGCGCTGTTCATCGACGGTGCGTTGATCCTGCATGGCCGCGGCAAGAGTTGCCTCAAGGATGTTGTGGCGATTTTCGGGGCCAGCGCTCATGATCAAGCTCCTCCAGAGTGCGACACGGTTTGCCACGTGTGGCTCTGAAACACTACGGCCGTTGCAAGGATTTGTGGTTCTCTGCGCGCGCGCCTGTGCTCCTTTGCCGCCGATGATGTTGAATCTATCAGAAATGATAGCTTGGAAGGTTGATGCGGCTTTGACCGGCCTGCAGAGAATGAAGTATATCGCTCCACCATGATATGGAATAAATGTTCCGTTATGGCTGGAGGAATTTCACCAATGTCTGTCGTTTCGTTCGCCCTCAACCATATGGCCGCGCCGGGACTGTCGATCGAGCGCTTTTTCGCGCTGGCCAAATCGCTCGGGATCACTTCGGTCGAAATCCGCAACGACCTCGCCGGCAACGCCATCATCGACGGCACGCCCGCCAGTGCGGTCCGCGCGCTGGCCGTGGAAAATGGAATATCCATAACGAGCATCAATGCGCTGCAGCGCTTCAACGAGTGGAATGCGACGCGCGAGGCGGAGGCGATCGAACTCGCCGACTACGCCCGCGACGTGGACGCCCAGGCACTGGTGCTGGTGCCCGTCAATGACGGCACGGGGCAGGCTGACGGCGAGCGCCAGCGCAACCTCAGGACGGCGCTGGCTGCACTCAAGACCATCCTCGGCGATCGCGGCGTGCGCGGCCTGGTCGAGCCGCTCGGCTTCGAGATCTGCTCGCTGCGCTCCAAGCGCGAGGCCGCCGAGGCCATCGAGGATGTCGACGGCACCGCTGCGTTCCGCATGGTGCATGACACGTTCCACCACCATCTTGCCGGCGAGCCGGACATCTTTCCGGGCATGACCGGATTGGTGCATATCTCGGGCGTCGACGATCCGACTGTCACAGTGCCGGATATGCGCGATCCGCACCGCGTGCTGGTCGATGCCGGCGACAGGCTGGGCAATGTCGGCCAGATCCGAGCGCTGGTCGCTGGCGGCTACGAGGGGCTGTTGTCGTTCGAGCCGTTCTCGCCGGTCGTGCAGAAGCTTGCCGACCCGCGCACAGCATTGGCCGAGAGCATCGAATTCATCCGCGCAAAGGTGTGAGGCATCGGCCGCGACCGGGCGATCTTGGTCAGGCCAGCTGCAGCCGGCCGACGCATGCTCTTTCACGCAAAGATTGATCGGGCAGCAATGGAATGCCTCTTGACGTTCATCCGGAATATGGAATAAACATTTCATATACAAAAAACACGGCCCGAACATTCTGAAATCGGGCCGGCATCGGGAAGCGGGTGGCACATTTTGCATCGCGGAGGAGCGATGGTGGCGCTCGTAGAGACGAGCCTGCGGCACGACCGCGGCTTCCGGCACAACGGGGTGCAGCCGGACACCATTGTTGGAGGAGAGTGATCATGAAGAAATTCTTGCTCGGCGCTGCCATTTCCGCGCTGATGGCCGGCTCTGCGTTTGCCGGCGACGTCGGTGTCAGCATGGCCAATTCGGACACCTTCCTGACTGTCCTGCGCAAGGGCATCGAGAAGTCCGCGGCCGATGCCAGCCAGCCGGTCGTCATCGAAATCGCCGACGACGACGTCAACAAGCAGCTCAGCCAGGTCCAGAACTTCATCGCCGCCAAGGTCGACGCCATCATCGTCAACCCGGTCGATACCTCGGCCACCGGGCCGATGACCAAGCTCGCCAACGACGCCGGCATTCCGATCGTCTATGTCAACCGCGAGCCGATCGACGTCGGAGCGTTGGGCGCGAAGGGCGCCTTCGTCGGCTCGAACGAAGTCGATTCCGGCACGCTGGAAACCAAGGAAGTCTGCCGTATCCTCAAGGAAGCCGGCAAGACCGAGGCGGGCATCCTGATCATGGTCGGCGACCTTGCCAACCAGGCAGCCGTGATGCGCACCAAGGACATCCATGACGTGAATGCCGGCAGCGAATGCGGCGTCAAGCTGAACGTCATCGACGAGCAGACCGCCGGCTGGGATCCGGTCAAGGCACAGGACCTGATGACCAACTGGATCGCTGCCGGCCACAAGCCGGACGCCGTCATCTCGAACAACGATAACATGGCCATCGGCGCCATCAACGCCATGAAGGCGGCCGGCTGGGACATGAAGGACGTGATCGTGGCCGGCGTCGACGCCACTCAGGAAGCGCTCGCCTACATGAAGGCCGGCGACCTCGACGTGACCGTGTTCCAGAACGCTGCGGCACAGGGCGGTGGTGCAGTCGAAACGGCCATGAAGCTCGCCAAGGGCGAAGCGGTGACGTCGCCTGTGTGGGTGCCGTTCGAGCTGGTGACCCCGGCGAATATGGACCAGTACACCACCAAGAACTGATATGATCTGACCAATGCGCCGTCGGCCAACGGCGGCGCATTTCCCCACAAGGACCACGCCCGCGCGAAAAGCCGGGCCGGCCTGGGAGGACCAATCCATGCAAAACACTGGCACGATGGAAGCGGCGCCTGCGGGCGGTGCCGCTGTAGACGGTGGCTATCTTCTCGAGGTCGAGAACGTCCGCAAGGAATTCCCGGGCGTCGTAGCCCTCGACAATGTCCAGTTGCGCCTCAAGCGCGGCAGCGTGCATGCATTGATGGGCGAGAACGGCGCCGGCAAATCGACGCTGATGAAGATCGTCGCCGGCATCTACACGCCCGATTCCGGCAGCTTCAAGCTGCGCGGCGAGGACATCAACCTCCGAGGCCCGCTCGACGCGCTGGAGCACGGCATCGCCATGATCCACCAGGAACTCAACCTGATGGCGCCGATGTCGGTGGCCGAGAACATCTGGATCCGTCGAGAGCCGCTGACCCGCCTCGGCTTCGTCGACCATGGCCAGATGCGCCGCAAGACGGCGGAACTGTTCAAGCGGCTCAACATCGACATCGACCCGGACGTGCAGGTGGGCACGCTTTCGGTCGCCAGCCGCCAGATGGTCGAGATCGCCAAGGCGGTGTCCTACGAATCCGACGTGCTGATCATGGACGAGCCGACTTCGGCGCTGACAGAGCGCGAGGTCGACCACCTGTTCACCATCATCCGGGCGCTGCGCGCCCAGGGCAAAGGCATCATCTACATCACCCACAAGATGAACGAGCTGTTCGAGATCGCCGACGAGTTCTCGGTGTTCCGCGACGGCAAGTACATCGCCACCAAGGCTTCGACGGAGGTCACCCGCGACGAGATCATCAGGATGATGGTGGGTCGCGAGATCACCCAGATGTTCCCGAAGGAAGAGGTGCCGATCGGCGACGTGGTGCTGTCGGTGAAGGGGCTGACGCTCAAGGGGGTGTTTTCGGACGTTTCCTTCGACGTGCGCGCCGGCGAGATCCTCGGCATCGCCGGGCTGGTCGGTTCGGGCCGTTCCAATATCGCCGAGACCGTGTTCGGGGTGACGCCGGCAAATGCCGGCACCATCGACCTGTTTGGAAAGCGGGTGCGCATCGACAGTCCGTCGACAGCAATGAAACACGGCATGGCTTTCCTGACCGAGGACCGCAAGGAAACCGGCTGCTTCCTGCTGCTCGACATCCAGGAAAACACCCAGATGGCTGTGCTGCAGTCGGGCTACGTCAAGAACGGCTTCGTCAAGCAGAAGCAGCTCGCCAAGGATTCGATGGAGATCAGCCAGGCGCTCAGGGTGAAGACGCCCGACATGGCCGAGCCGATCATCAATCTTTCCGGCGGCAACCAGCAAAAGGTGCTGATCGCGCGCTGGCTTCTGACCAAGCCGAAAATCCTCATCCTGGACGAGCCCACCCGCGGCATCGACGTCGGCGCCAAGGCCGAGATCCATCGCCTGATCTCCAAGCTCGCAGGACAAGGGGTGGGCGTCATCATGATCTCGTCGGAGATGCCAGAGGTGCTTGGCATGAGCGACCGCATCATGGTGGTGCATGAGGGCCGCGTCACCGGCTTCCTCGATCGTGCCGAGGCCAGCCAGGTCAAGATCATGGAACTCGCGTCGCACTGACGGCGCCAACGAGCTCAAGGGTGGAAGAACCATGTCGACGAACGAGATTGCGAGCCCCGCAAACGTCATCGGTAGCAAGAAGCGCCTGCCGCCCGAGGTGTCGATCCTGGGCGTGCTGATCGGCATCGCCATCGTCTTCGAGATACTCGGCTGGATATTCGTCGGCGACAGCTTCCTCGCCAACAAGCAGCGCCTGTCGATCATCATCCTGCAGGTGTCGGTAATCGGCATCATCGCGGTGGGCGTGACGCAAGTCATCATCACCGCCGGCGTCGACCTGTCCTCGGGCTCGGTCGTCGGTCTTGCCGCGATGGTGGCGGCAAGCCTGGCGCAGACATCGGCCAATCCGCGCGCGGTCTATCCTGCGCTGACGGACATGTCGCCGATATGGGCGATCCTCGCCGGTCTCGGCGTCGGCCTTCTCGCCGGCACCGTCAACGGGTCGCTGATCGCGAGAACCAAGATACCGCCATTCATCGCCACGCTCGGCATGATGGTGTCGGCGCGGGGTCTCGCCAAGTGGTACACGCTCGGCCAGCCGGTGGCGCTGCTCGACGACAGCTTCACCTGGTTCGGCAAGAGCTTCAACATTCTCGGCTTCCCGCTGCCGCTGCCGGTCATCGTCTTCTTGCTCGTCGCGGTCATCTTCCATATCGCGCTGACTTATACCCGCTACGGCAAGTTCACCTATGCGATCGGCGCCAACCCGCAGGCGGCGCGCGTGTCGGGCATCAATATCGGCGGCCACCTGGTCAAGGTCTATGCCATCGCCGGCCTGCTTTCGGGGCTGGCAGGCGTGATGACCGCGGCGCGTGCCGCCTCCGGCCAGCCGGGCATGGGCGTGGCCTACGAACTCGATGCGATTGCTGCGGCGGTCATCGGCGGCACCTCGCTTTCCGGCGGCGTCGGACGCATCACCGGCACGGTCATCGGCACGATCATCCTGGGCGTGCTGACTTCGGGCTTCACCTTCCTCAAGGTCGGTGCCTACTATCAGGAAATCATCAAGGGCATCATCATCGTGGCGGCCGTGATCATCGACCAGCACCGCCAGAACAAGCGCAAGAAGGCTTGAAGTAAACCCGGGCCGCCTGTCATCCCGTCAGTGGGTGGCCCCATCCCTACAGATCAAGATTACAGGCCCGGACGGCGCGGGCCAAGGAAATGAGGTTGTCATGACAGTTCGGTTCGGTGTCCTGGGTGCAGGCCGCATCGGCAAGGTCCACGCCAAGGCCGTGGCTTCCAATCCACAGGCGCAGCTGGTTGCGGTGGCAGATGCTTTTGAAAAAGCCGCCAACGATCTTGCGGGGGCCTATGGCTGCGAGGTCCGTTCCATCGACCAGATCGAGAAGGCGTCGGACATCGATGCGGTGGTGATCTGCACACCGACCGATACGCACGCCGACCTGATCGAGCGCTTCGTGCTCGCCGGCAAGGCGGTGTTCTGTGAAAAGCCGATCGACCTCGACGCCGCCCGTGTCGAAAAATGCCTGGGGGTGGTCGAGAAGGCCGGCGGCACGCTGATGGTCGGCTTCAACCGGCGCTTCGATCCGCATTTCGCCGCCGTGCGCAAGGCGATCGACGACGGCGCCATCGGCAAGGTCGAGCAGGTGGTCATCACCTCGCGCGATCCCGGCCCGCCGCCGGCGGAATACATCACCCGCTCTGGCGGCATCTTCCGCGACATGACCATCCACGACTTCGACATGGCGCGCTTCCTGCTCGGCGAGGAGCCGGTGGCGGTGACGGCGACAGCCTCGGTGCTGGTCGACAAGAAGATCGGCGAGCTCGGCGATTTCGACAGCGTTTCGGTGATCCTTGTCACTGCCAGCGGCCGGCAGTGCGTGATCAGCAATTCGCGCCGCGCCACCTATGGCTACGACCAGCGCATCGAGGTGCACGGTTCCGACGGCATGGTTTCGGCCGAGAACCAGCGTGCCGTTTCGATCGAGGTCGCGGGGGCGCTCGGCTACACCCGTCCGCCGCTGCACGACTTTTTCATGACCCGATATACGGAGGCCTATGCCGCCGAGATCGCGGCCTTCATCGCCTCGGTGACCAAGGGCACCAAGATTTCGCCGGATGGCAAGGACGGCCTGATGGCGCTGAGGCTGGCGGATGCGGCGCTGAAATCGGCCAAGGAAGGCAAGACCGTACGGCTTTAGGCCAACGGGCGGACAGTCGCCTCGGGGCCATTGGCCTCCGGGGCGCATAGTCGCAATCAGTTGATGGAATGAAAATTCCGGTTTACTGATTATTGGAATTGAAATTGCATTGTGTGGCCTGCTATCTGATTTTGTGGGCAGGCCGGCGCGGCGGAGCGACCGGGAGGACAAAATGACCGACCCCAAGAACCAGCCTGTACTCGACGTCATCACCGTCGGGCGCGCGTCGGTCGACCTCTATGGGCAGCAGACCGGATCGCGGCTGGAGGACGTGGCGTCCTTTGCCAAGTCGGTCGGCGGCTGCCCGGCCAACATCGCCATCGGCACGGCTAGGCTCGGCCTGCGCTCGGCGCTTCTGACCCGCGTCGGCGACGAGCATATGGGGCGCTACATCCGCGAGCAGATGCTGCGCGAGGGCGTGTCCGACAAGGGGCTGGTGACCGACACGGAGCGGCTGACGGCGCTGGTGCTGTTGTCTGTCGAGAACGACAAGACGTTTCCGTTGATCTTCTACCGCGAGAACTGCGCCGACATGGCGCTGAACGAAGATGACATCGACGCTGATTTCATCCGTTCGGCGCGGGCCATCGTCGTTACCGGCACGCATTTCTCCAGGCCGAACACGGACGCCGCCCAGCGCAAGGCGATGAAGCTGATCAAGCAGGCCGGCGGCAAGGTGGTGTTCGACATCGACTACCGCCCGAACCTCTGGGGTCTGGCCGGCCACGCTGCCGGCGAAAGCCGCTACATCGCTTCCGACAAGGTGTCGAACCATCTCAAGGGCGTGCTGGCCGACTGCGACCTGATCGTCGGTACCGAGGAAGAGGTGATGATCGCCTCCGGCGAGAGCGAATTGCTCGATGCTCTCAAGACCATCCGGGCGATGTCTTCGGCGACCATCGTGCTCAAGCGCGGGCCGATGGGCTGCATCGTCTATGACGGGCCGATCACTGACGACCTCGAAGCCGGCATCGTCGGCAAGGGGTTTCCGATCGAGGTCTACAACGTGCTGGGTGCGGGTGATGCCTTCATGTCCGGGTTCCTGCGCGGCTGGCTGGGCGGAGAGAGCCTGGCGACCGCTGCGACCTGGGCCAATGCCTGCGGCGCCTTCGCCGTGTCGCGGCTGCTGTGCTCGCCGGAGATCCCGACCTTCGAGGAGCTGCAGTTCTTCCTGAAGAACGGCAGCACGGAGCGGGCGCTGCGCAAGGACGAGGCGATCAATCACGTGCATTGGGCGACGACGCGCCGGCACGAGATACCGTCGATGATGGCGCTGGCCTGCGACCACCGCATCCAGCTGGAAGACATCGCCGCCCGCACCGGCGCCGATGTCCAGCGCATCCGCGACTTCAAGGTGCTGGCGGTGAAGGCCGCAGCCAAGGTGGCCGATGGGCGTGACGGCTATGGCATGCTGATCGACGAGAAGTTCGGCCGCGAGGCGATGTTCGAATTCGCCCGCCATCCGTTCTCGTGGATGGGTCGGCCGGTGGAGTTGCCGGGTTCGCGGCCGCTGCGTTTCGAGTTCTCGCAGGACATCGGCTCGCAGCTGGTCGAATGGCCGCTCGATCACACCATCAAGTGCCTGTGCTTCTACCATCCCGACGACCCGGCCGAGCTGAAGACCGAGCAGCAGCAGAAACTGCGCACCTTGTTCGAGGCGGCGCGGAAAGTGGGGCGCGAGCTGCTGATCGAGATCATCGCCGGCAAGCACGGCAAGCTTGCCGAGGACACCATTTCACGCGCGCTCGAGGAACTCTACGCGCTCGGCATCAAGCCTGACTGGTGGAAGCTCGAGCCGCAGGCTTCGGCGGCAGCATGGAAGAAGATCGAGGCGGTCATCGCCAGGAATGATCCGTATTGCCGTGGCGTGGTGCTGCTCGGGCTGGAAGCGCCGCTGGCCGAGCTGGAGGTGGCGTTCGCCGCGACCGCCGATGCATCGGTGGTCAAGGGCTTTGCCGTCGGGCGCAGTATCTTCGCCCATGCGGCGGAAGAGTGGATGTCCGGCCGGATGAACGACCAGGCGGCGGTCGACGACATGGCCCAGCGTTTCGAACAGCTGACCAAGGCATGGCTTGCGGCGCGGGACCGTCGGGCCGCATAAATCGAAAGACAGCTGAAGCGAGGCCGGCATCCCCTGGATGCACTGCTCCAGCGGGAGGAGAAGAGATGACCAAGACCGTTCACCTTACCATGGCGCAGGCGCTGACGCGCTATCTGACGCGGCAGATGACCGTGATCGACGACAACATGGTGCCGCTGTTCGGCGGCGTGTGGGCGATCTTCGGTCATGGCAACGTCGCCGGCATCGGCGAGGCGCTCTATCAGGTGCGCGAGGAACTGCCGACCTATCGCGCCCACAACGAGCAGGCGATGGCGCATGCGGCGATCGCCTATGCCAAGACCAATTTCCGCCAGCGGATGATGGCGGCGACGAGTTCCATTGGCCCGGGCGCGGTCAACATGGTGACCGCGGCCGCGCTCGCCCATGTCAACCGGCTGCCGGTGCTGCTGCTGCCCGGCGACGTGTTCGCCAACCGCGTGCCCGATCCTGTGCTGCAGCAGGTCGAGGACTTTGGCGACGGCACGGTCTCGGTCAATGACTGCTTCCGTCCGGTGTCGCGCTATTTCGACCGCATCACCCGACCCGAGCAGATCATTCCCGCACTGGCGCGTGCGATGCAGGTACTGACCGATCCGGCCGAATGTGGGCCGGTGACCCTGTCGCTGTGCCAGGACGTGCAGGCCGAGGCCTATGACTATCCCGAGAGCTTCTTTGCCGAGCGCGTGTGGACGCTGCGCCGGCCGCGGCCTGACCGCGATGAACTGGCTGTGGCGGCCGAGGTGCTGAAGGCGGCGAAGAAGCCGCTGATCGTGGCCGGCGGCGGCGTGCTCTACTCCGGCGCTTCTGAAGAACTCGATCGCTTCGTCGCGGCGACCGGCATCCCGGTCTGCGAGACGCAGGGCGGCAAGTCTTCTCTGACCGACGAGCATGCGCTCAACATGGCGGCGGTGGGCGTGACCGGCACGTCGGCGGCAAATCGCCTGGCCGAAGAGGCCGATGTGGTGCTGGCGGTCGGCACGCGCCTGCAGGACTTCACCACAGGCTCGTGGTCGCTGTTCAAGAACGCTGGCAAGACCATCATCGGGCTCAACGTACAACCGTTCGACGCTGGCAAGCACATGGCGCTGCCGCTGGTCTCGGACGCGAAAGAGGGGCTCACTGAGCTGGGTGCCGCGGTTGCCGGCTACAAGGCGCCGGCGTCGTGGACCGAGAACGCCAAGGCCGGCAAGGCCGAGTGGCGCAAGGCGGCGGCCAAGGTGACGGCTGCGACCAACGTCGCACTGCCGTCGGACGCGCAGGTGATCGGTGCCGTGCAGCGCACGCTGGGCTCCGACGTCATCGTGCTGCATGCGGCCGGCGGCCTGCCGGGCGAAATGCACAAGCTGTGGCAGGCCGGCGGACCGGGCTCCTACCACTCCGAATACGGCTTCTCCTGCATGGGCTACGAAATCGCCGGCGGGCTGGGCGCCAAGATGGCGCGGCCGGACAAGGAGGTCGTCATCATGATCGGCGACGGCTCCTATCTGATGCTGAACTCGGAGATCGCGACATCCGTCATGCTCGGGCTGAAGCTGACGATCGTGCTGCTCGACAACCGCGGCTATGGCTGCATCAACCGGCTGCAGATGGCGACCGGCGGCGCCAACTTCAACAACCTTCTGCGCGATACGAAGCACGAAACGTTGCCCGACATCGACTTCGTGGCGCATGCGAAAAGCCTGGGCGCGAATGCTGAAAAAGCGGCATCCATCGCCGATCTCGAAGCGTCACTCGGCCGGGCGCGCAAGAGCGACCGGACGACGGTGGTGCTGATCGATACCGATCCGCTGGTCTCGACAGGCGAAGGCGGCCATTGGTGGGACGTCGCCGTGCCCGAGGTCAGCGCCCGCGCCGAAGTGAATGCCGCGCGCAAGGGTTATGAGGAAAAGCTCAAGCTGCAGCACGTGGGGGATTGAGGAGTTTACCCTCCCCCTTGTGGGGAGGGTCGGCGCGAAGCGACGGGGTGGGGGTACTCGGCGTCGCGTTCTTTCATCATTACCCCCACCCGCGCCTGCGGCGCGACCTCCCCACAAGGGGGAGGTAAGAATGGAGAACTGACGTGAAAGCCAAACTGGGCATGTCCCCCATCGCGTGGTGGAATGACGACCTTGCGGAACTGAGCGATGACGTGTCGCTGGAGGAGTGCCTGCGCCAGTCGCGCTCGGCCGGCTTCACCGGCATGGAGCAGGGCCGCCGCTTCCCCAGCACGCCGGAGGCGATGCTGCCGATCCTGAAAGCCGCCGATGTTACGCTGTGCGGCGGCTGGTTCTCGGGCACGCTGGTTAGTGAGGACCTCGCCGCCAACAAGGACCGCATCCAGCCGATGATCGACCTGTTCAAGGCGGTCGATGCGCCGTGCATCGTCTATGGCGAGGTCGGCCGCTCGATCCAGGGTGATCGCTCGAAGCCGCTTGCCGGCAAGGCCGTGCTCTCCGATGACGAGATGAAGGCATACGCCCGCAAGCTTACCGAGTTCGGGGAGTGGTGCGCCGGCCAGGGCATGCCGCTGTCCTATCACCACCACATGGCGGCTGTGGTGCAGTTCGAGCATGAGCTCGACGCTTTCATGAAGCATTCGGGCGAGGGCATCCCGCTGTTGCTCGATGCCGGGCATCTCGCATTCGCCGGCGGCGACGTGCTGCGCGCCATCGACAACCACCACAAGCGCATCAGCCACGTGCATGTGAAGGACGTGCGCATGGACGTCATCAAGGCGCTCGACTGGACAAAGCAGTCGTTCCTCGACGCTGTGGCGCTCGGCGCCTTCACCGTGCCCGGCGACGGCTCGCTCGACTTCGGCAAGATCATGCAGAAATTCGCCGATTACGGCTATGAGGGCTGGTTTGTCGTCGAGGCCGAGCAGGATCCCAGGAAGAACCCGCCGCTGAAGATGGCGCAAGTCGGCCATGCCGAGCTGATGCGGGTGATGACTGCCGCCGGCTACACTGTCGAAACGCAGGGTTTTCCCGCCGCATGACCCCGAAAATCGACAGTGATTTTCGGAAGAGGTCATGCGCCGATTCAAAGTGTTACGGCGTCCTTTGCGCGTCTCCGACGCGCGGCGCCGTAATGCTTGAGGCCGATCGCCGAGCCGGTTACGATCCGACAATGTTGATCGGCAAGGCGGTGCGCAATTGATGAACGACCAGAACCACCCGTTCCTGAAGCCGCTGTGGCGGCGCATTGCGCTGGTTGCGTTCTGCGCTGCGTGGTCGGTGTTCGAGTTCGTCACCGGAGCGGCGTTCTGGGGCACGCTTGCCGGGGGCATGGCGGCACTCGGCGCCTACCAGTTCCTGTACGCCTACAAGCCTGGTGACGACGCCGCCACCGACAAGGAGTGAGAGACCATGTCGAAACTTCTGATCAAGCCGAAGCATGGCACGGGGCGGGTGACTCATGTCACGCCGGAGACGGCTGGCTGGACCTATGTCGGCTTCGACCTGCACAAGCTGGAACCCGGCGACACCTATGGCGACTGGACCGCAGACCGCGAAACCTGCCTGGTTCTGGTTTCCGGCAAGGCGCATGTCCGGGTCGGCGAAGACGATCTCGGCACGCTGGGCGAACGCATGTCGCCCTTCGAAGGCAAGCCGTGGTCGGTGTACGTACCTGCCGGCGGCGACTGGTCGGTGCGGGCCGAGACGAATGTCGAGCTGGCAGTGTGCACGGCGCCGGGGCTGGGCGGCAACCTGCCGGTGCGGATCATCGGGCCCGACGACGTCAAGCAGGAGGTACGCGGCAAGGGTACCAACACCCGGTATGTGACCAACATCCTGCCGGAAGGCGAACCGGCGGATTCGCTGCTGGTGGTGGAGGTCATCACGCCCGGCGGCCACACCTCGAGCTATCCGCCGCACAAGCACGACGAAGACAACCTGCCGGCTGAGTCACTGCTGGAGGAGACCTACTACCACCGGCTCAACCCGCCGCAGGGCTTTGCCTTCCAGCGCGTCTACACCGAGTTCAACGATGCCGGCCACCGCGATATCGACGAGGCGATGGCGGTCGAGGACGGCGACGTGACGCTGGTGCCCAAGGGCTATCACCCCTGTGCTGCCTGCCACGGCTACGATCTCTACTACCTCAACGTCATGGCAGGGCCGAAGCGGACGTGGAAGTTCCACAACGCCAAGGAACACGAGTGGCTGCTGAAGGCCTGACCGCCCAAGGCCAACAATCCGGAAGCGAGGACGAACGATGGCACGCAACAGGCCAACGGTCGCGGATCTGCGCGCGCTCAAAGGCAAGCGCCAACTGTCGAAGCTCAGGGTGACGACGCTGGAGGAGGCGGAAGCGGCCGAGCGCGCCGGCATCGATCTGCTGTCGGTCACCTATGGGCTGATGCTCGACCCGCGTTTCCGCGATGCGGCGCCGACCTGCTTTGCGGTGCCCGGCGACGAATATGGCATGATGGGGGCTACGACCGACGAGATCCTGCGCACGGCGGTCAAGCTCAAGGTGGCGAGCGCCGACGCTGTCTATTGCTCGGCAAGCCTGCAGACCATCCGGCGCCTGGCCGACGAGCACATCCCGGTCTGCGGCCATGTCGGGCTGATTCCTATCCATTCGACCTGGACGGGCGGGTTCCGCGCGGTGGGCAAGACCGCCGAGACGGCAGCGCTCGTCTGGAAGCAGATCAAGGATCTGGAAGACGCCGGCGCGTTCGCCGCCGAGATCGAGGTCGTGCCTGCGGAGGTTGCGAGCGCCATCTCGAAGCGTACGCCACTGGTGATGATCTCGATGGGGGCGGGCGCCGGCTGCGATGCGCAGTATCTCTTCGCCGAGGACGTGCTCGGCCTCAATCGCGGCCCCTATCCGCGTCATGCCAAGGTTTATCGCAACCTTGCCGCCGAATATGGCCGCATCCAGCAGGAGCGGATTGCGGCATTTGCCGAATACGCCACCGACATTGCCAGCGGCGCCTATCCAGATGCCAGCCATAGGGTAGGCATCGACGCGGAGGAAATGCGCAAGTTCGAGGATTTTCTGAGCGGGCAGGCCTAGGCCTGCCCGCTCCGGAAGGCGGTTCGCATTCCAGCGCCCTAGAGCGCGGTACTCAGAACTCGCGTCGCCGCCTTCCTATCCGGATTGAGCATGATGTAGCTCGGCCGGTTTTCAAATTTCAGCCGCTTGAGCATTGCCCTGGTCTTGGCCAGCAGCGTGTCGTCGCGCGATGCGGCCTCAAGCTTGTGCTGCAATCCTTCCAGCGTTTCGATGGCTTCCTCGCTGCGTTCGAGTGCCGCGAGGCTCCTGGCCAGCGAGAATTCGGCGCCTACGAAATCGGGTGCAAGCGACAACACCGTGCGGAATGCATCCGCTGCCTCGATGTGTCGAGACAGAGCTTGCATCTCCATTCCCAGCCTGAGCCATGCTTTCGATGAACTGGGCACCGAAGTTGCGAGGGTTTGGAAATGTGCCAAAGCTTCGCGGTGCTCGCCCTTGGATGACAGCAGCTGGCCAATGCCATAGAGCGCGCGTGAATGAGTGGCTTCGCTGGCAAGGATTTGACGGTATCCGTTTTCCGCCCTTGCCAGTTGTCCCTCCTGGTGGAAGCGGGTGACCTCGGCGAAGATGCTGCCGAGCGAGCGAGGGTCGAGCCGGTCGCCGGCATTGCGGCCGCTCTTTGTGTAGATCATCGCGCAGTTGACCTTGCTCTCGGTCACGCCGAACGCGAATTTGTAGGGCTCGTCGCCGCGCAGGAAGTCGTAGGTGGTGAGGCCGTTCTCGATTGCCAGCTTGATGCAATGGCCATGCAGGATCAGGCCGGTCGGGATGGAGGTCACGGCTTCGTCACGGCCGGCCATGAAGAACAGCAAGGCCTTCTTGACCGGGTCGACAAAGATGGCGAGCGCGCCCAGCGGCCGGTCGCCTTGCCAGAGGACCGGCAGGAACAGCGTGCCATTCTTGAAGCTTTCCCTCAGCACGCGGCGGTTGTTGTGAAGGATGCCTGCCAGCCGGTCTCCCTTGCGTGCGCCCCATTTCACCCGCCACAACTCCAGCAGCGTGTCGATGTCGCGCTCGTAGGTGGTGACGTCGGCCCGGGCGATGCGCAATTCGCCGGCATCGATCTTGCGCATGAAGCGCCGCAGCTTCTGGCGGGTATTGGTGCTGAGCACATTGTCGAGATAGCCGTCGAACGTATCGGGCAGGGCGGCCGAGAAACAGCGGCAATTGTCGACGTTGTCGGCGGCATTGACGCGACTGAACTCGCGCATCGCAAAGATGTCGCGCGAGAACTGGCCGATGAACGCGAAGACGCGTTCCCGCGACATGCGCAGGTTTTCGAGATTGAGACGGGCCCAGCCCATCTGGGCGACGTGCCGGCCAAACGCCTTCAACGCCTCTTCGGCATGCAAGGGATCGCAGATCGCGCCGGTGTAGTCGGCAGCATTGTTGCCGGCCATGCTGATCTCGTTGAAGAACAGCCCGGTCTTGCCGCTCATGCGGGTGCGCATGCGCAAGGGCATCAGCGCGACATAGGGCGAACCTGGATTGCCGAGACGGGCCGCGAGCACGAACCAGGCGCCCTTGTAGAAGCGCATGTACGGCACCAGCCAGTTCCAAGAGACAAAGAACTGTGCCTCCGGATCGGCCTCGTAGAGGCGCTCCCAGTCCTTCTGCAACTTCGCCAGCGTATCAAGATCGGTAATGACATCGACCTGCATCTGCATCCCCCTCAAAGTCATGGCTTGCCCCTGGTTCACCGCTCCATGAATGCGCGCGACATGCTGTCGGCGATTGGCTTGGTCAGGTATCTGAAGAAGGTCCGTTCCTCGGTCTGGACCAAAACCTCCGCCGGCATGCCGGGCGTTGGCGAGAAGCTGTGAACACGTGAGATCTGGTCCGGCGACAGGCTGATCCGGGCGACGTAGACTTCGCGTGCCACGGGACCCGAGGTGTCGGGAAGGGCGTCGGCGGAGACGTAGATCACCTGACCGTCGAGCACCGGCGTGGTGCGCCGGTTGAGCGCGGTGAGCCGCACCGTGGCAAGTTGTCCGACACGCACGTTGTCGATGTCGGTGCGCGAGATCAGCGTCTCGATGACCAGTGGAACATTGGACGGCAGGATCTCGACGATCGGCTTGCCGCTTTCGATGACACCGCCGGAGGTGTGATAGTACATGCGCACGATGGTGCCGGCGACGGGAGCGTTGATCGTCACGCGGTTGAGTACGCTCTTGGCCTGGCGCAGCTGTTCGCGGATGGTATCGAGATCGCCCTCAAGATTCTGCAACTGCTCGAGCGCCGCCTGCTTGTAGGCTTCCTGGGCCTGGGTGATCTGCTGGTCGAGCTTGATGATCTCGGAGCCGATCTCGGAGACTTCGGCGCCGAGGCGACCGATCTGGCCTTCGGCGTCGGCCATGGCGCGCTGGATTGCCTTGATCTCGGTTGCCCGCAGCAGGCCCTTGTCGAGCAGTGACTTCTTGCCGGCATATTCTTCCTTCATCAGGGCGAGCTGCCGCTGCACCGCGTCGTGCTGTTGCTGGTAGCCGTCCGCGCGATAGCGGTAGGCGGCAATGTTCTGCTTCAGCAGGCCGATTTCGCTTTGCAGCTTGCCGCGTGCGGCCGTGAAGTTCAGTTGCTGGCCATCGACGATCGGCTTGATCTCCGGATCGTCGATGTTGTCGGTGACATTCTTGGGAAAGGTGATCTCCGGCGCGCCATTGATCTCGGCATTCAGCCGCGCGGCGATGGCGTCCAGCCGCACCTGGCGCAGGAACAGCTGCCGTTCGTTGGCTTGCGCTGCCGTTTCGTCGAGGCGCACCAGCGGCTGGTCGTAGCGGACACGGTCGCCTTCGCTGACCAGCAATTCCTTGATGATGCCGCCTTCCAGGTGCTGCACGATCTTGTTCTGGCCGGCTGCCACGAACGAGCCCTGGGCGATGATTGCCGCTGCAAGCGGGGCGGTGAAGGCCCAGGTGCCGAAGCCGCCGAAGGTAAGGGCGATGAGCAACAGGCCGACCTTGGTCTGCTTGCCGATCGAGCGCGGTACCTCGGAGTACCATTCGAGATCGTGGACCTTTACGACTGCCGTGTCGCTCATGACATTGCCCCCTTACGGAATCTGATGGCCGAACGATCCGCCTTCGATGCTCAGGCCGCGCTGGGCGAGTGCCTGGAGCACGTCTTGCCGCTGGCCGAACAGGGCGACGGTTCCGTTGACCAGCAGCAGAATCTTGTCGACGCTGTGCAACAGGGCCGGCCGCTGGGTGATGGTGATGACGGTGATCTTGTTTTCCTTGGCGTGCTGGAGCGCGCGGGCAAGGGCTGCGTCGCCGGCGGCGTCGAGGTTGGAGTTCGGCTCGTCCAGCACGACCATGCGCGGGTTGCCGAAGAAGGCACGGGCAAGCGCGATGCGCTGCTTCTGGCCGCCTGAGAGCGGTGCGCCGTCGGCGGCGACGAATGTCTCGTAGCCATGCGGCAGCGTGGCGATCATTTCGTGCACGTCGGCGAGTTGGGCCGCCTGGTAGATCTCCGCGTCCGTGGCGTCATCGCGCATGCGAGCGATGTTGGCCTTGATCGAGGCGGGGAACAGCTGCACGTCCTGCGGCAGGTAGCCGATGTTCTCGCCGAACTGGCGCTGGTCCCAGTTGCGCAGGTCCATCAGGTCGAGACGCACGTTGCCCGAGGTCGGCAGGATCGAGCCGACCAGCATCTTGCCGAGCGTCGTCTTGCCGGCGCCGGAATTGCCGATGACTGCGAGCGAGTCGCCGGGGGCGAGCGCGAAGGTGATGCCGTTGAGCACGACGCGCTTGGTACCCTGCGGCACGAACAGCAGGCGTTCGACATCGAGCCGGCCTTCCGGGCGGGGCAGGTTGAGCCGTTCGAAATTGAGCGGCGAGGACTGCAGCAGGCTGGCGATGCGGCCATAGGCGGCGCGCGACTGCACGACCTGGTTCCAGCCTTCGATGGCGCCTTCGATCGGGCCCAGCGCACGGCTGGCGATGATCGACGCGGCAATGACCATGCCGCCGCTGAGATGGCCGTCGAGCGCGAGATGCGCGCCCCAGCCGAGCATCGCGACTTGGGTCAGCAAGCGGGTTGCCTTCGACGTCGCGGCAAAGGCGATGTTGCGATCCTGCGCGATGACCTGCGCACGCAGCGAGCTTGCGGTGTCCTTGCCCCAGATGCGCACGGCTTCCGGGATCATGGCGAGCGCGTTGATGATCTGCGAGTTCCGCGACATCGAGTCGAGATGCAGGTTGGCCTTGCTCTGGTGCGTATTGGCCTCGCTGAAGGGCGCTGCGGTCGAGCGCTGGTTGATGATGGTGATGACCAGCAGGATCAGCGACGTTGTGACGACGATGAAGCCGAGATGCGGGTGCACGAGGAACACGGCCAGGACGAACAACGGCGCCAGCGGTGCGTCGAGCAAGGTGAGCAGGGTGCCCGAGACGAGGAACGACCGGAGTTGCTGGAGGTCACCAAGCGTCTGGTATTCGCGGCCGTTGCTGTTCAGGGCCGCGCGGGCTGCAGCGCTCAGGATCGGGGCGCCCAACTGGGCCGCGACCTCGACTGCCGTGCGCATCAGGATAAGGCGGCGGATGGCGTCGAAGATGGTCTGCAGGACCACTGCGCCGACGATGACGACCGTCAGCATGACCAGCGTGTCGACGGAGCGGCTGGTCAGCACCCGGTCGGAAATCTGGAACAGGTAGAGCGGTATCGCCAGCACCAGCACGTTGCTGGCCAGCGTGAACAGCATGACGATCAGCAGGTTGCGCTTGACGACCTTCAGGCCGGTCTTGAGCGAGGCCGAGAAATCGATCGGCCCGAGACGCTTGTGGAAGACGCCGCCACCGCCTCCGCCACCACCGCCGCCACCGCTGTCGATATCGCCCCCGTTGGGGCCCTTGGCCTCGGGCAGTCTTTCCTTTGCCTTGATCGGTCCGTTGTCGGCGTCGATCACCTTGCCGACCGGCATCGAGGTGTCTTTCATTTCAGTCTTCGCCGGCTCTTGCGGTTCGCTGACCCGCATCTCGGGACGGGGGGAGGCCGCTGCTGCCGCAGGGGTTGGCGACGGCGCCTCGGCGGACGTGGTCCTGGCCTGGGGCGCATCCTCGCGTTTTGCGGCTGCGATGGGTTCCTCCGGAGTTGCATGCGGGGCTGGTTGGGACCGCATGCTCGGCGCTGCTGCGGCGGGCGCAGACGCTGGGGGGCGTTGAGCCGTAGCGCTCCGCTCCGGAGGTATGATCGAAGGCTCGGCCATCGGCGGCCTTCCTGATGGCTGCTGGGTGCTTGGCGGCGTCGCCTGCGAGGGTGTTGCAGGCGCGGGCGAAGCGACGGGAACGCCAGACGACGGAGAGGTTACCGGTGCAGACGGCTTGTCGCCCGCTTCTTCATGCAGCCGCCCGACGACCTTGTCGATGTAGCTTTCGAGGTGGTCGAGCGCCCGTTCCTGCGAGGCCACGGCAGTCGACAGTCTCGCTTCCGCCGCAGGTTTGCCTGCTGCCGCTACCGGCTTGCTTTCTGCCTGTGCGGGCCTTGCCTCCGAATGCCTCGGCGCCTGCGGGCTGTCCTGGCTGTCGCCGTCGTCCGGCACGTTATGAAAACCACTCCAGCCTTCACGGTCGTCGGTCATCTTGCGCCCCTCTGAAACGGCTCAGCCCAGCATGTGTTGCATGACATCAGCCGATCCGGAATCGGCCGGCTGCGGTGCAATCGGATTGGTATTCGAGGCGTCGCCGGTGTCGTCGGTGCCATCATCGAGAAAAACGACGGCTTCGGTGACGAGTATGTCCGGGTTCTGCGCACCGAGGTCCGGATCGCTCGATACGAGATTTGCCTGGATCAGGATCTCGTCGGAGTAGCTGTCGCCGCCGACATAGATCTTGGACATTCCATCGACGTCGACGATGGTCGCGTCGTTGACCAACTGGTTGCCGCCGGTGGTGATGGTCCATTCGGCGTCGGGATTGGCGACCAGATTGTTCATGGCAAGCGCCACCTGGTCGCTGTCACCGACCACGGTGGTCTGCTTGATGTAATTCAGATTGTAGATGTCGCCAGAGATGTAGAGCACGCGCAGCACGCCGATGCCGGCGAATGCGGCGTCCTGGAGAATGGCGTCGGGCAGCTCCTTGTTGCCGCCCGCGAGGTTGCCCCCCGCCTGGCTGTAGCCATCGGGCAACGCCTCGGCGGTCGCGTTGCCGACGTTGACGATGCTTGCCTGGTTCCAGAGCAGATTGTCACCCGTCGAGACCGAGCCTTCGCCGGTCGTTTGGAAGCCGGAGACCGCGCCGATCACATCGTTGTCGAGCAGCAGGTTGATCTGGTGAATGATGCTCGCGTCGTAGACGTTGCCGCCGATGATGATGAGGTCGTAGTAATTGCCGATCTCGTTGAGGCTAAGCCCGTTGAACGCGGTGTTGTCGCCGGTCGAGACGACCGATTGCACACCTGACGACGAAGCAATGCAGACGTCGTTGTCGGTCACGAACGCATATTGTTCGATCCAGTTCATCATGATGAGGTCGCCCGAAATCTCGGTGACCACATAATAGGCGGGGAACCCTGTGGGGGCCTCGGCAGGTGTTTCGTCGCCGGCGGAGGTGTCGATGTGCTTGAACATCGCGATGTTGAAGCTGAGGTTGTCGCCGCCGCCCGGGTCGAAAGGCCAGCCGCCGACCGCCGAGCCGACGCTGTCGGTGTCACACGTGCCGTTGATCTGGATGATGGCGTTGAGCGAGATATGGTCGCCCATGACGGCCATGACCTCGGCCGATGCCCAATCGTTGACCACGACTGCGTTGTTGATGACGGTGTTGCCGCCGGTGCTGATCTCGACGCTCGGGTTGGCCGTTCCGTCTCCCCAGCCGTCCATGAAATTGCCGGAGTCCGGAGGGGTGTCGGTATCGAGCGGAGCGTCAGGCCCCTTGGCGTCGTCGTCCTGTTCCTTCAGGAAGTTGACGTAATCTTCCATCTTCGGGGCGTCGGCTGCGTCGATCAACTGGCCATTGAAATAGGTGCCCTCGATTGTTTCGGCCTTGACGCAGAAGACGTCGGCGTTGCCGTGGTCGTCGGCCTCGAAGTCGTTGAAGCGGGCTTGCGCGGTGGTGACGAACGTCGCCATTTCCTCGGTCGAGCCCGGAAGCGTCAGGTCGTCGATCGGCGACAGGTCGGCCGCTGCCTGCTGCATGTCGGCCATGGGGCTTTCGTCGACGGGCGGCGCATTGAACTTCAAGCCACTGCCGCCAAAGCCGACATAGTCGTTGTCGGAAAGCCGGATCTCCTGGTTGACGATGGCAGCCAGGTCGCCCGGCGGCACAATCTTTGGCAGGACGATGCCGCCCGAACCAACCGTCGTGCCTTCCGGCAGGTTGGTGTAATTTTGGAGGAACGGTCCATCGGGAACCGGTACGTCGGGAGGGGTGAAGGCGACGTTGGTCCAAACCGTGACTTGCTCGATTTCGGGCCTGACGCCGACATACTTCACGCTCGGGTCGAAGTCTTCCAGGGAGTGGGAGGCGTCGACCTTGAGGGCGGCGGTCTGGTGCTCCGGCAATTGCTCGTCGGCCTGCTGCTTGGCCCTGAATTCGTCGTAGGCCTGCTTGAGGCGGGCCTCCTCACTCGCCGTGTCGAACAGGCCAATGAAGTGAGCGATCGTCTCGGTAATTCTGTCGAAATACGCGGCATACATCGTAGTGCCTCCGCCCGAATTTCAGGCACGGTGAGGCGCAAATGTGCTCCACCGGCCAAGATGGACTGCGCGGGGGTTACCCGCGCAGTCCGGCTCACTGGTTCCGCAAGCGCGGAGCCTTATGCCGATGGCTAGAGCGTGCTGTGGTCGTTGGCGTCTTCGCCGGTCAGGGTCTCGTGGAAGTTGCCGCCCACTACGGTCATGTCGACCGTATTGCCTTGCAGGTTGGCACCCATCACGATCTGCTGGTTGAAGGCGCTGGTGTCGATGATCGCATCGGCGCTGGCTTCACTTGAGCCAGTGACATAGCCGTCATCGCCATTGCTCGAGCCCCAGGTGCCGCCAGCGCCACCGGCGCCGCCAGCTCCACCCCATGCATCGCCAGCAGTGCCGCCGCCGCCGGCGCCGCCGGACCAGGCGCCGCCGCCAGTTGCGTTGCCGCCGGTGCCGTCAGCCCAGGCGCCGCTCAGCGCGTTGCCGCCGTCGCCATCGCCATAGGCCCAGGTGCCGCCGCTCGTGCTGGCGCCGCCGGTCGCTGCGCCTGCCGTAGCGGAACCACCGGTTCCTGCGCCGCCGCCGCCGCCGCCGCCGCCAGAGCCCGTGCCATCGCCGTCGCCGTCGCCGTAGCCAACGCCTGCGCCGAGGCCGAAGCCGAGAGCGTCGCCGGTATCGCCATTTGCGTCGCCGGCATTTGCCTTGGCATCGCCGCTGTCGGCATCTGCGTTACCGGAGTCGGCGTCGCCGCCGCGCCCGCTGTCGGCATTGGCGTCGCCGCCGTCGCCCTTGGCGTCGCCGCCTTCACCGAAGTTCAGCACGGGGATGATCGGCACGAACGCATCGATGCCGTCGCCGCCGTCGCCCTTGGCGTCGCCCGCTTCGTTGTCGTCGATGTCGCCACCGCTGCCGGCGTCTGCCTTGCCGGAATCGGCATCGGCGTCGCCGCTGTCGGCCTTGGCATTGCCGCCATCGCCCTTGGCATCGCCCGATTCAGCTCCGCCTGCGCCGAGGCCGAGACCTGCGCCGAGACCGAGACCGAGGCCGAGGCCGAGGCCTGTGCCGCCGTCGCCGCCCCTGCCGCCGTCGCCCTTGCCGCCGTCAGCGTCGGTGTCGGCGCTGCCGCCCTTGCTGTCGCCGCCTTCGGCCTTGGTGTCGCCCTTGGAGTCGCCACCCAAAGCTGCGCTCAGCGCCAGGCCGCCTTCGCCCTTGCCGCCGTCGGCTTCGCCGCCCTTGGCATCGCCGCTGTTGCCGCCGTCGGCGCTGCCGCCGTCGGCCTTGCCACCGCTCGCGCCGCCGCCGCCTGCGTCGATGCCGTCACCGGCAGAGGCATGGCCGCCCTTGTTGTCGAACTCCTGCTTGAAGTCGCCGTCGTTCTTGACGGTGGCTTCTTCAAGCTTGTCGTTGTCGACCATGTCGGCAGTCTGGTTGATGAGGAAGGCGTTGCTGTTGGCGCCCATCGAGCCGTTCAGGATGTCCTTGAAGTTGATGTCGTCGCCTGGATCGTAAGTGACGTCGCCGTCCTTGCTGAACAGCACATCACCCTTGATGTCGCCGCCGCCGGTGTCGATGTCGGCAAAGTCGTTGTCTTCCTTGTAGTCGCCGAGACGGCCTTCGAGGTCGACATCAACGTCGACGTCGACGTCGACCTTGGTCTCCGTCTTGTTCTCGTTGACATTCTCGTTCTTGGATTCGTTCTTGTTTTCGTTTTCGTTTTCGTTCTTGGATTCGTTCTCGTTCTTATTCTCTGACTCGTTCTCGTTCTTGTTTTCGGACTCGTTCTTGTTTTCGTTTTCGTTCTTGGATTCGTTCTCGTTCTTATTCTCGGACTCGTTCTTATTCTCGTTTTCGTTTTCGTTCTTGTTTTCGTTCTCGCTGTCGCCGCCCAGTTCGATTTCGTTGCCGACGAACTGCAGGCCAAACGCATTAAGATTGTTGCTGTTACGATCAGACATCGTCTTGTCCTCGGTTGGGACCGCGATTACCGGACCGTTCTCATCTTTCACACGGTCTTGGGGTCACGCGGACTACGGGTTGATTTACGAATGCACTGATTTTCGAGAATGAAGGGGTCTGAAGGCTGAAGGGGACTGAGCAGCCGGAGGCCCCGAAGCTGTCTGGATGGCTGAAAACCTCCCTTTTTTGGCTTGGGCGGAGGCTGGGATTCTCACAATTTCGTGATTGTCGGGCGTTTACATAAGGCCCTGGTCACGAGCAATCGGAGTTCCGGAAGCGCCACACCCTTGTTGGCTGAACCGGCAAAGGGTGCGACCATGACCGTGAAATTGGTAGCTGACAGTTCGCGCTAGGCTGTTCGGCTAAGCGGCTCAAGAACTTGCGGCGATGATCTAGATACTGCCGCCGGAATTTCGGCCCGAATTACTAGATGCTTGCCGTATATGTACAATTGCCAGTCATTCGCAGGTAGAGCGCCGTGGTTCCGGCTGCTTGTACCCGCGAAAAATCTGCCGGGTCGAATGCTTTGAGAGAAGTTCCGGCCGGGCTAGAGGCTAGATCACGCGGATGCCCGACAATCCGGACGGACTACACAAATGCGCCCGATAGCTCATCTTGCTTATACCGAACCGTTAACAGGAGGTGTATGATCAACCAATAATGTTCCCCATCAGGCGGCACGTGGGGAAAATCGCGCATAGTTGCGAACATTGGGCGGGAGATCTCATGTATCGGGTGGCAATTCCCAGCGCGCGCCGCGCTAACGGAGCTGGTGGCTCCGTGCAGAAAACCTGCAAGACATTGCTGATTGTCGCTCCGGCGGACTTCGTGTCGGAGTGCCTGGTCTTTGCTATTGAACGCGAGTTTCCGTCGATTGCCGTCGAACAGGTGGCGACCTTGGCGGAGGCCTGCGTTTCCTTCGAGTGCCCGGTATCGCTGATACTGCTCGATGCCGGTCAATTACCTGACGTGGCGGGCCACTCGGAACGCATCTCGCACCTGCACCCGGCAGCGCAGATCATGCTGATCCAGGAGGACGGGCGGCATGAGGTTTCGATCCGCGACGTGGTGACAGCCCGCAACGTGCGCGGCGTCCTGCCGATGAACCTGAAGCTCGACGTCTGGCTTTCGGTGGTTCGCCTGGTGTTGCGGGGCGGCGAATACTTTCCGCTCTCCTTGTTCGAGCCGATCATCGAACGGCGAACGACAGTCGCGACCACGTTCAACGAGGTGGTGGTGCCCAAGGCCGTGGTCCAGGCGGACGGCGACACCGACGACTTCGACGAACTGACGGATCGCGAGTTGCAGATCCTGGGCATGGTCGCGCGCGGCCTGCAGAACAAGCTCATTGCGGCGGCTCTCGGGCTATCCGAGCACACCGTCAAGATTCATCTGCACAACATCATCACCAAGCTCGGCGCGCACAACCGCACCGAAGCGGCCGCCATCTTTCACGGGCGTAGGGGGGAGACGATCGGCGAACGTGACATCGGTGCAGGTGCGATCCAGGCGCAGCTGCCGTTGGGGGTGTGAGCGCGCGAAATGCCGCGATTCCAGGATGTCCTGCTTACCGTTGGCCAGCTCAACTATACCTGGACCAACACCGAGAGCCTGCTCATCTATCTGATCGCCGGCCTTGCCAAGGTCGACAAGGAAACGGCGATCATCATCTTCCTGACGCTGAATACGACGCGCGCGCGGCTCGACCTCGTCGAGCGGCTGGCCAAGATGGCCAAGACGCCGTTGCCCTGCCGCGAGGCGGTGCTGGCCGTGTCGGAGCAACTGACCCACCAGGGCAAGCTGCGCAACAAATATAGCCATTGTATCTATTCGTTCGACGAGACCGGAACGCGGGCCAGCACCCAGCTGATGCGCATTTTCGACAGCAAGGATTCCGTCCGCTACGGCAAGAACGAAGAGCTGGACGACAACGAGATGCACCGCATCTCCGCCTCGATCGAAGCGATCCGCGACATCAACCGGCAGATATGGAAGATCGTCGAGGACAATGCGTTTCCGCATTGAACGCTGCGCCAAGGCTCGCTGGGCGCGGCGCTGCGGGCCGGCGCATCATACGCCGATGCGGGACCACCTGCCGGTTTCGAACTGCGACTGACGAGCAAAGTAGCGATAGGGCGTGCTCTTCCAGTTCCTGACCGAGCCAGTGAGATTATCCAGGATGAGATCGCCCTTGTCGGTGCGCACGGTCAGCACCGTATGTCCGGCGCCGCGATAGTGGGCAACGGTCAGCAGTAAGGTCGATGCCGGCCAGCCCCGCTTGCGCAATTCGCTCTTCTTGAGGATGGCAATGTCCTCGCAATCGCCCACCGTCGTGGGCAGTCGCCAGTTGTCCGAACCGCTGGCGGTCACTGCGTCATTGCGCTGGCTTATGCGTCGGTTGACCGAGGCGTTGACCTGCTTGAGGTCGTTCATGCGTTCGTCCGTCAAAGCCATTACCGCGGTCTTGCCCGCGGTGCTGCATAGCCCAGGCTGGCGGGCGCAGAAGGTGTTTGCCGCCGGCGGCGCAAAGGCATAACCGACGGTCGTCATGCTTGATCCGGGAGTGGTTGACTGGCTGCAGCCAGCAGCGATCAAGGCGATCGCAAAGAGCGCCACGAGTTTTTGCACGTGCTGTCCCCTCTCTCAATGGGTGACCAGCAAACAGCATATTAGAGCTAGATAAATCAACCCCAACGGGAGGACTTTGCACCGTTTTCAAAAGGATGTATGATTAAAAAAGTGTTTCCGATGGTCGGAACATTTGATCATAGCGCCAGTTTGGGGACGGGCGCATTTTTTCCCTCAGGAGGAAGAAATGACGACGTACCCAACCTGCGTACGCGGGATCCATTCGATTCTGTTGGTCTCTTCGGCACTTGTGGCCGTCAGCTTCATCACCCCCGCATCGGCACAAAGCAACATCCGGCCGGTCATGTCGGCTGCACAGTGCCAACCCCTTACCCAAGGCAACTATGAGATGTGCTGCATTGCGCTGAACCGCGGCAGCATCATGTCGGACGACCAGCTGGCGCAATGCCCGCCGCTGACGACGTCGCTGGTCTCGGCCGTACTGGCCGGCAGCGAGAACGATGGCAATGACGGCGGAACTGGCAGCGACGGTGACAGCGGCGGCGACGGCGATGATGGCGACGACGGCGATGACGGCGACGATGGCGATGACGGCGATGACGGCGACGACGGCGACGACGGCGACGGCGGCGACGGCGGCGGCGGCGGTGGCGGCGGTGGCGGCGGCGGTGGCGGTGGCGGCGGTGGCGGCGGCGGTGGCGGCGGCGGCGGCGGTGGCGGCGGCGGTGGCGGCGGCGGTGGCGGCGGCGGTGGCGGCGGCGGCGGTGGCGGCGGCGGCGGCGGCGGTGGCGGTGGCGGCGGCGGTGGCGGCGGCGGTGGCGGCGGCGGTGGTGCCGGCGGCGGCAGCTGATCGATCACGCGCCTGATCACTTGATGAGCTCAGTAAGCCGGGCGGCATTGCCGCCCGGCTTTTTGTTGGTCAGTTCTGCATGCAGGCTGGGACTTGTTGCCGCTTCGGCACTACTTGGAAACGGCCGAGTAGCGGTCGTCGGACAGGGTCATGCCCATCACAAGACCTTTGACCCTGGCATTCACCGCCACCTTTCGCACTTCCTGGAACATGAAGATGAAAGGCGAAACGCGGCTGTGCACTTTCTGGATCGCCTCATACATGCCCTTGCGCGTCGTCGTGTCCTGTTCGCGCACGGCCGCCATGGCCTCGGGTGAAAGGGCTCCCGCGTTCCAGCCGAAACGGTCGGTGATGCCTTCCGAGCCGTCGGGCGCATCCTGCTTGTTGACCGCGAAGGCCTTGGCGTTGGAATGCGGGTCGGGATAGTCCGGCCCCCACAGGCCAAGCCAGATGTCGAGGTCGTGATTGCGGTAGCGGTCGAGCCATTCGCGGCCACCGACAATCTGCAGGTTGAGCTTCACACCGGCCTTGGCCATGCTGGCCTGGATGGCCTTGGCGAATTCGGTGTAGGGCAGGGTGTCCCACACCACCATGTCGAGCGAAAACTCGCCGCTGACGCCGCCCTCGGCCAGCAGTTCCCTGGCCTTGGCGACATCGAAACTGAAAGGCCTGTAGTCGATCGCGCCGAGAAAACCTTTCGGTACCAGCGTCTGATGCACCTCCATCATGCCGCGCGAGACGGTGTCGACCATGCCTTGGTAGTCGATCATGTATTTCATCGCCTCGACCACCTTGGGATTGGCGAGATACTGGTTCCGGACGTTCAGGCCCATGTAATAGATGTTGCCGGAGCGGCCGTTGACGACGGCAAGCTTAGGGTTGTTGGCGATGGTGTCGAAATCGTCGGGTCCGAGGCGGTTGGCGATGTCGATTTCGCCGGCCTCGAGCAATTGCCGCTGGACCGCACTCTCGGCGACATGACGGATCAGGATGCTGTCGACTTTTGGTGCCGTGCCCCAGTAGTTGTCGTTGCGCTTGAGCAGGATCGACTGCCTGGGTTGCCACTTGCTGAGCGCGAACGGGCCGGAACCGGCTGAATTGTCGGCCTTCAGCCAGCCATTGCCGAAGTCGCCGTCGACTTCGTTCGCCTTGACGATCTTGCTGTCGACGATGCCGCCGATATAGGACGACAGGCAATAGAACAGGAAGCTCGGCGCGTAGGTGTCGGCGATCTCGATAATCAGGGTCTGGTCGTCGAGGGCCTTGATGCGGTCATCGACATTCTCCGGCGAGAAACCGAACTGGCCGATGATGAAGGCCGAGCGCGACTTCAGATGGACGACCCGGCGCAGCGAATATTCGGCGTCCCATGCAGTGACGGGATTGCCCGAAGCAAAGCGCGCCGCAGGGTTCATCTTGAAGGTGAAGGTGCGGCCGTCGGGCGAAATGGTCCAGCTCTCGGCGAGCACGCCGATGATCCTGGTGGGGTCGTTGACATCGAAACTGACCAGCGACTGGTAGATCTGGGTGCTGGCAAGCACGCCGCCGACCTCGCCCACCTCGTTGGGGTCAAGTGTCATGACGTCGTCGATGGCGTCGGCGACAATGAGCGTATTCGCGGGCGTTTCGGCAAAAGCGATGGACACGGCAAGAGCCGCGCCGAACATCGCTCCGGCCATGGCCTTCAGAAAACGCATACCAGTCCCCTCATGAGCCTTTGCTCGGCCCAAACTATCGGCTCGGCGGCGTTGGTGAGAAAATCGTCTTAAAGGGCCGATTTGTGAAGTGGTTATATTCTTTATTCTGCATGTGAACATCGAATTCGGCGCTTGGAATGAAATTCCAATGCATGGCTGTTTGGCCGCATCCCATTCCGGACTTGCAGGAAATTTAGGTCGAGAATGCCGTGTGCGGGTCGGGTTGTTGGATTACAAATGTGGTCAACGCCTGTTTTTAGAATCTTTTTCCGGGGAGTAATCCGATGCGTTTTTCTCTGTTTGCCGCTGTCATTACTGCTGGCCTGGCCTTCGCCACCGGCGCGCAGGCTGAACGCCTGACTGACCAGCCGCTGGTTGATGCAGCCTGGCTGAAGTCCAACCTCGGCAACAAGAGCCTCGTCGTGATCGACGTGCGCGACGCAGCCAAGGACGGCGCCAACCCCTATGCCAAGGGCCATGTTCCCGGTGCGGTCAGCGCTCCTTATTCGACAGCCGGCTGGCGCGCCGAAGTGAACGGTGTTCCCGGCATGCTGCCGCCGCTCGACACGATTACCAAGACCATTGGCGACCTCGGCGTCAGCAATGACAGCCACGTCGTCATCGTGCCGAATGGCACCGACTCCTCCGAATTCGGCGGCGCCACCCGCGTCTACTGGACCTTCAAGGTGCTGGGCCACGACGCCGTGTCGATCCTCGACGGCGGGGCACGCGCCTGGGAAGCCGCAGGCGGCGAAGTTTCGGCCGAAGCGGCCAAGCCCGCGGCGGCCACCTTCAAGGGCGAGCTCAAGCAGGAGCTTCTCGCCACCACCGCCGATGTCGAGAAGGCTCGTGCCGACGGCATCAAGCTGATCGACGGCCGCCCGGCCGCGCAGTTCAGGGGCGAGGCCAAGAGCCCGGTCGTCCGCGCCGCCGGCACCATTCCCGGCTCGAAGAACCTCGAAAACAGCAAGCTTTATGACGCCGACAAGGCTACGTTCGCTTCGAAGGAAACCGTCGGCAACCTTTCCCAGTCCGTGGGCCTCGGCAAGGACGAGCAGAACATCGCCTTCTGCAACACCGGCCACTGGGCTTCTGTCGTGTGGTTCGGCCTGAGCGAGATCGAGGGCAACAAGAACACCAAGATGTATGACGGCTCGATGGCCGAATGGGCTGCCGATCCGGCCCGCCCGGTGCAGCCCGGTTCCTGATCTCGCGCAAGGCAGATCCGAGTTACAAGATGTCCGGGAGCGATCCTGGACATCTTTCGTTGAACGGGTCATTCCACATCAATTGAAGTTCACGACAGAATTGAAATGATACAGATCAATCTCGCAACTCCGGCGCCGTCGGTGCCCGTCAGTCTCGACAAGGGGCCGGTCATCTTCGTCGGGCTGGCCTTGGTGCTTGGCGCACTTGCCATCGGCGAGGCGATCAGCATGCGCCAGGCGCTGCTGTTTCTCATCGGCGGCCTGCTCGGGCTGACCCTTTACCACGCCTCATTCGGCTTCACCGGCGGCTGGCGGCGTTTCGTCGTCGAGCGGCGCGGCAATGCCATCCGCGCGCAGATGCTGATGATCGCGGCGGCGTCGGTCGTGTTCATCCCGCTTCTGGCGCTTGGCAATGCCAACGGCCAGGTACTGGTCGGCGCCTTTGCACCGGTCGGCGTGTCGGTGCTGGTGGGGGCTGCGATGTTTGGGCTCGGCATGCAGCTCGGCGGCGGCTGCGGCTCGGGCACACTGTTCACCGTCGGTGGCGGCAGTTCGCGCATGCTGGTGACGCTTGTGTTCTTCATCGTCGGCGCGGTCATCGGTACGGCTCATCTGCCGTGGTGGCTGGAGCTGCCGGCGCTGCCGGAAATCAGCCTCGGCAGGACGCTCGGCGTGCCTGGCGGGGTGATCGTCACGCTGCTCGGCCTTGGCGCTGTTGCCGTGCTGACCGTGCTGGTGGAACGGCGCGCGCATGGCGGGCTCGAAAAGTCCAAGCCGGCACCCCGTCACGGCGTGGCGCGGCTGTTGCACGGCCCGTGGCCGCTGGTTGCTGCCGGGCTCGGGCTCGCCGGTCTCAACATTGCGACGCTGCTGACCGCAGGCCATCCCTGGTCGGTGACCTTCGGCTTCGGCCTGTGGGGCGCCAAGGCAGCACAGGCTGTCGGCGTGCCGGTCGAGACCTGGGCGTTCTGGAGCTGGCCCGGACCGGCCAAGGCGCTTGGTTCCAGCGTGCTCGCCGACGTCACCTCGGTGATGAATTTCGGCATCATCCTGGGGGCAGCGCTCGCGGCCGGCCTTGCCGGCAAGTTCGCGCCCAAGGTGCATGTGCCCTTCGCCTCGTTCCTGGCGGCAGCCATCGGCGGCGTGCTGATGGGCTACGGTGCGCGGCTGTCCTTCGGCTGCAATGTCGGTGCGCTGTTCTCGGGCATCGCCTCGGGCAGCGTCCATGGCTGGCTGTGGTTCGCCTCGGCCTTCGTCGGCAGTCTTGGCGGTGTCGCGCTGCGTCCGCTCTTCGGTCTCGATGGGTTCAAGAAATGAGCGCGCGCAACACTCTCCTGTTCGGCACCGCCTTCCTCGCCGCCACGTCGGCGGTCGCGGTCGACCACTACCGCTTTGCCGCGCCGAGGCCGGCTCCGGCCGCGAGTGCGCCGGCGACGCCTTGCGCTGCCGGCAACCCATGCGCTGCAGGCTCGCCCTGTGCGGCGAGTTCGCCTTGCGCTGCAGCTTCGCCCTGTTCGGCCGCTTCGCCCTGCGCTGCAGCGGCTCCCTGTGCGGCGGCGTCTCCGTGTGCAGCCGCCGCCCCTTGCGCGGCCGCGTCCCCGTGTGCGGCAGCATCTCCGTGCGCTGCAGCCGCACCCTGTTCCGCTGCCTCGCCATGCTCGGCGGCTCCTGCTCCGGCGGCAGCTTCGCCCTGCGCCGCAGCGCCGGCAGCCTCGCCCTGTGCTGCCGCGCCGGCTGCATCACCATGCGCTGCCGCTCCCGCAGCCTCGCCTTGCGCGGCCCAGCCGCAATAGGCCAAGCTGCGGCCTGGAGGCCGACGATGGACGAGACAAGATCAGAGGCGGCGCGGCAGGCGCTGTTCTGCGAACAGGTACTGGCCAAGTCGGGCAGCAACGTGCTGCTCGAGACGCTGCGCGAAGCCAAGTCGGTTGCGGCGTGGGAGCACTTCCCCCCGGGTGACGTCTTCGATCCGGAGACTGGCGCGCAGTGGTACTATCACAGCCATCCGCCGCAGGAAGGGCTGGCCGAGCACGGCCACTTCCATTGCTTCGTCCGGCCCGATGGCGCGAACGGGCCAATCCACCATCTCGTTGCAGTCGGCGTCGATGCCTATGGCAAGCTGGTGAGGCTGTTCACGGTCAACCAGTGGGTCGTTGGCGACAACTGGCTGGAAGCCGAAGGCACGGTGGCGCTCCTGCCGCGCTTCGACCTGCATTTCGCCAGGCCGTGCTATCTGGTCAATCGCTGGCTGGCAGTCGTGCTGGCGCTCTATGCGGATGAGATCAAGATACTGATCCGCGATCGCGACAAGGTTCTGGCCGGACACCGGCCCGAAAATGGCGCTCCAGCGCGCGAGGACCGCGCGCTGGAGGTGACGTCCGAACTTGGCGTCGACCTTCGCCAGAAGGCCGCCGGCCTCGGCGTCTGATCACCGCAGGATGATCTCGATCGCCTGGTCGACCACCGGGTGCAGGCCGCTGGCATAAAACGACAGGCGGTTGCCGGAGCCGACATTGCTGGTCATGGCAATCGTCAGGCGCGAAACCGGATCGTGCTCCATCACCGTGACATATCCCGGGATGCTGCCCTGGTGGCCGAGCACCAGGCGCCCGGCATATTCGCTGGCAATGAGCCCGGCGCCGGTCTCGCGCAGGCGGGTGCCGGGGTAGCTGACCCTGGAGCGGCTGTCCTTCATCGCGGCGAGCAGCGGCGCCGGTAGCAGCCGGCCCTCCAGCAAGCCGTTCATGAAGCCGACGAGATCGCTCGGCGTCGAAACCATGTCGCCGCAGCCATAGGCGCCGGAGAACGGGAACGAATCCGAGGAATCCTGCAACTCGTCGGAGTAGGGCAGCACGCCGTCCATGCGCCACATCTCGCCGCCTTCGGCCAATGCCGAGCTGGCGTCGGCGGCAGGTTTCGGGCGGTGGTAATAGCCCCGCACCATGCGTGTTTCCGGGAAGCCTTCGGTTGCCGGTGACCAGGTATCCTTGAGCCCGAGCGGGTCGAGCACCTTGCGGCGGACATATTCGCCGAGCGAAAGACCCGACGCGGCCTCGATCAGCATGCCGGCCAGCACATAGCCGGTGTTGTTGTAGACGGCGGCCCCGCCTGAGGTGGTCTGGCCGCCGACCTTGAAGGCGAGATCGACGAGCTGGGCCGGCGTCCAGACCAGGCTCGGGTCCATCGGGATGTCGTACTCGAACTCCGGCAGGCCGCCGCGGTGGTTGACCAGCTGGAGCACCGTCACTTCGCCGGAGCGCGGCAGATCGGGAAACCATCCGGCGATGGGAGCGTCGAGTTCGGCCTTGCCTTCTTCGACCAGCTTCATCAGCGCCGCGGCAACAAAGGTCTTGGTGCAGCTGCCGATCTTGAACAGCCGGTCGCGCGTAACCGGAATGTCGTTTGGCCGATCCGCAAGTCCCGCAGTGACGGCGATGGTCTCGCCGTCGCCAAGCGAGAAGGCAAGCGAGGCACCCACCGCGCCATTGGCGCGATAGGTTGCGAGCAGATTGTTCAATTGTTCGAGCATGACGATCTGCTCTCCTCGGCTATTTGACGGCTTACTCGGTGATGTCGACGGTGGCGAAATTCTGCCGGCCGAACGGATCCAGCACGTAGTTGATGACGCTCTTGCGCACCGGGATCGAAACGACCGAGTGGCCAATCGGCGCGAGCGGCACCTCGGCCTTCAGGATCGCCTGCGCCTGCTTATAGATGTCGGCGCGCTTCGCCGGATCGGCGGTGACGCGTCCTTGCTGAAGCAGCTTCTCGAAATCCTGGTTGCACCAGCGCGAGCGGTTCGAGCCGCCGGCCACGCCGTCGCAGGACAGCAGGTAGCTCAGCATGTTGTCGGGGTCGCCATTGTCGCTGCTGCCGCCGATCAGCAGGGCGTCATGCTCGCCCTTGGCCGTGCGAGCGAGATACTCGCCCCACTCGAAGGTGACGATCTCCGTCTTGACGCCGACTGCTGCCCAGTCGGCCTGGATCATCTCGGCCATGCGTCGCGCATTCGGGTTGTAGGGGCGCGAAACCGGCATGGCCCAGAGCTTGACCGACAGGTCGGCTTCATGGCCGGCTTCCTTCAGCAGCGCCTTGGCACCTTCCGGATCGTAGTCGATGCCGGCATCCTTGACTGCGCCGATCTGTGCGGGCGGAACCACGCTGCCGGCGACGGAGCCGGCGCCCTGGTAGACCGACTCGATGATCGCTTTGCGGTTGACGGCCTTGGCGAGTGCCGTGCGCACGCGCACGTCGCCGAGCGGCTGGTGTTCGACATTGAAGCCGACAACGCCGATGTTCTGGCCCTCAAGATTGTGGACGGTGATGTTGGGATCACCTTTGAGCGCTGCTGCGGCGGCTGCCGGCGGAGGGGCCGCAACCTGGCATTCATTGGCCTTGATGCGCTCGACGCGGATCGTCGGTTCGGGCGTGATGGCGAAGACCAGCGTGTCGATCTTCGGCGCGCCGTTCCAGTAGTCCTTGTTGGCGGCGTAGCGGATCTGGGCATCCTGCTGGTAGGCCTGCAACATGAAGGGACCGGTGCCGACGGGCATCTGGTCGATCAGTCCGGGCGTTCCCGCCGCGACCATCTTTTCGGTCTGCTCGGCTGACAGGATTGACAGATAGTCGAGCGCTATGCCGGGCAGGAAAGTGACGTTCGGTGCGTTCAGCGTGAAGCGTACGGTGTAGTCGTCGATCTTTTCGATCTTTTCGATCATCGAGCCGAGGCCGAGCGCGTTGAAGTACTCGTAAGCCGCGTTAGCCAGCTTGTGGTAGGGATTGTCGGCATCGCGCTGGCGATCGAACGTGTAGAGCACGTCGTCGGCGTTGAACTCGCGCGTCGGCGTGAAGGTCTCGTTTGCGTGGAACTTCACGCCGTGCCGGAGGTGGAAGGTATAGACCTTGCCATCTTCGGAAACGTCCCATTTCTCGGCAAGCCCGGGACCGACTTCGGTGCTGCCCGGCTTGAACTCGACCAGACGGTTGAAGATCGTCTTGGCCGCAGCGTCCATGGTCGAGTCGGCGGTGCCGATCATCGGGTTGAAGGTCTCGGGGCTCGCTTCCGAACAGTAGACCAGCGTCTTGGCATAGGCCTGGCCGCTGAGAAGGATTGTCGAGGCGACGAGCGCCGTACGCAGAATACCCAAGGATTTCATCGCAAAGCTTCCTGCTTTCCTGTTGACGTAACCGCGCGGCGGGTCTCCTCCCCGCGCCAACCGATTTGCGGAATGGTCGTGTCGAGCCTCAGCGCGTTTCCGCAGCGCGCGAGGTGTCCAAGAATCGTTCCGGCGACAGCGCGGCGTGGCTGACGCCGAGATCGGCCAGGTCGGCGGGAATGGGATCGCCGCGCATCAGCGCCGAGGAAAGTCGGGCCAGCGTCAACGACACCTGGAAGCCGTAGCCGCCCTGGCCGGCGAGCCAGAAGAAGCCGGGCAGGCGCGGATCGAAGCCGGCGACCGGACTGCGGTCGGGCGAGAAGGTGCGCAGGCCGGCCCATGGCGTCTGCGGGCGGCCGACGGCAAGGCCGGTCGCTTCCTCGATGTTGTAGGCGGCGGTGGCGACGTCGATGTCCTCGGGATAGGCATCGCAGGGCTCGCTGTCGGTCTCGTCGGCGAGTGATCCGATCAGGCGCCCGGCGTCGGGCTTGAAATAGAAGCGCTCGTGCAGGTCGACCACCAGCGGCCAGTTGCGTGGATCAATGCCCTCTGGGGCGTCGAACAGGAAGGCCGTGCGGCGCTTGGGCTTGAAGCCGAGGCCGGAAAGCCCGGCGCGTTCGGCGATGACGTCCACCCAGGCGCCGGCGGCATTGACGACGATGTCGGCGTCGTGGACGCCTGAACTGGTGGTAACCCGGAAGCGCTCGGGCCCGCGCGAGATCTCCAGTACTTCGGCTCCGCTGATGACGGTGCCGCCGGCGGCCTTGAGCAGGGATGCCTGTGTCTGGACCATCTTGCCGGTGTCGATGTCCTTGGCGTCGGGTTCATGGACGCCGCCGCAGGTCCTGTCCGGTGCGATGGCCGGTACGAGCGCACTCACCTCGGCGGCGGACAGGCGGCGGACGCTCGGTACCAGTGCCTTCTGCTCTTCGGCCATGCGGTCGATGGCATCGGCGTCGTCGGGGCCGCCGAAATGCAAGGCGCCGCGCGTGTGCTCGACAAAGCCGCCGTCGATGATCGCCTGCCGGCTCGCCACCGACAGCGCGCGCACCAGGGCATTGCCATAGGTCTCGGAAAACAGCGCCGCCGAACGCCCGCTGGCGTGGTAGCCAAGCTGGCTTTCGCGCTCGATCACTGTCACCTCCGCCCATTGCTGGACGCTGGCTGCGAGCGAGAGGCCGGCAATGCCTCCGCCGATGACGATCACTTTCTGGGGACGGGAATTTTCGTGCATAGCTATCCGTAAAATCATTTTCGTATGCGGTCAATATTTAGCGCATAGGAAAAATTTTGGCGAATCTTGCGATGCCGGAGGAGTTCGATTAGCTACTGAGGACGGGTGATGGAGATAGCCATGTCGGAACAGCCGAATCTCGGCGACTGCCTGCGAAGCCTCAGGAAGCAGCATGGATGGACGCTGCAGGATGTCAGCCACCTGACCGGCGTGGCAGTGTCGACGCTGTCGAAGGTCGAAAACGACCAGATGTCGCTGACCTACGATAAGCTGCTGCAGGTGTGCGGCGGGCTCGGCATCCACGTCACCGAACTGCTCAGCGGCGACAGCAAGCAGCCTTCGGCACGCACCCGCCGTTCGGTCGCCTCACCAGTGAATACGCTGCGCCAACTGACGCGCAACTACGACTATTTTTACCTCGCCACCGACCTGGTGAAGAAGCGCATGGTGCCGATCCTCGCCCACGCCAGGGCGCGGACGCTCGAGGAGTTCGGCCCGCTGACCAGGCATGCCGGCGAGGAGTTCCTGATCGTGCTGAAAGGCGAGATCGAACTCCATACCGATCAATATGCGCCGGTGCGGCTGAAGGCGGGCGAAAGCGTCTATATCGACTCGACCATGGGCCACGCCTATCTCTCGATAGGCGAGGGCGATGCCGAGATGCTGTGCGTCTGCTCGGGCGAGGAGCCCGACATGGAAAAGACGCTGTTCAGCCTCAACGACAACGAGGCACGGTAACGGCTTAAGCCACCCGGCGACCTTCGCGCCAGACGGTGCGGACGACGGGCACATGCTCGTCGACACGTACGCGCACGAGGTCGCCGCGGCGGCCGGCTTCGATGACGCCGCGGTCGGTGAGGCCGACGGCGTCCGCCGGATTCTTCGACACCATCGCCATCGCCTGCGGCAGCGAGATGCCGTCGACGACCTCGCCGAGGAAGAACGCCGACTGGATCAGGCTGAAGGGGATGTAGTCCGACGATAGGATGTCGAGCAGGCCGTGTTCAGCAAGGGCGCGGGCCGAGACATTGCCCGAATGCGAGGCGCCGCGCATGACGTTGGGCGCACCCATGAGCACGCCGAGGCCGGCGCCCTTGGAGGCATTGGCGGCTTCGAGCGTGGTCGGGAATTCGGCGACGCGAATGCCTTGTGCGATCGCCTCGTCGACATGGGCCGTGGTCGCATCGTCATGGCTCGCCAACACGATGCCGCGGGCGTGGCACGCGGCCGATATGACGTCGCGGTTCGGCCTGGAATTGCGGGCGGATTCGCCCATGCGCTTGTCGCAGAAGGCCTTGAACTCGACGTCGTTGAGCTTCAGCTTGCGTTGGTAGTAGTAGGCATAGGTCTCGAAGTCGACGAACTGGCGCTGCCCAGGGGCATGGTCCATCAGCGAGGCCAGCTTGACGCGGTCGTCGCCATCGAAGACGGCGAAACCCTCCTGGCAATCGCCGGCCGAAACTTCGCACCGCAAGTGGATGAAGTGGTCGGCGCGGACACGGTCGGCGCGGACGCTGTCCTCGATGGCGTTGGCAAGCAGCCGCATGTCGGCTGCGGTCAAGTCGGCATCCTCGTCCATGCCGACGCGAAGCGCGTCGAAGACGGTGGTGATGCCGGCGGAGGCCACCTGCGCGTCATGTGCCAGCACGGCGGCGATCGGGTTCCAGCGTACCCGCGGGCGCGGGGCGTAGTGGCCTTCGAGATGGTCGGTGTGGAGCTCGACGAGACCGGGGATGACGAAGTCCCCGGCCATGTCCTCGCCGATGGCGCTGGGGCCGGTGGAGATTTCGGCGATCTTGCCGTCGCGCACGACGATGGAGCCGTCGACCACCTCGTCGGCAAGCACGATGCGGGCGTTTTTCAGAACAAGGTCGGTCATCTCAGGCGGTCTTTCTTTCAGCTTGCTTGCCCAGCGCATGGTAGGAGCGGACCTCGAACGGCGCGCCCGACGTGGGCTCGACGAACAGCGCCAGCCCATCGACCGGCACCGGCTTGTCGAGCACGTTGCCCAGGCATTGCTCGATGGCAGTGCGCACGCGCGCCACTTCCTCGGTGGCGACGCGGCCGGCCAGCGTCATGTGGAAACGGAACGTGTCGAAGACGTAAGGATAGCCCCACCGGCTGAGGTGGCGGCACTCCTGCGGCGACAGCGCTTCGGGGTTGCGGCGGGCGATCTCGGCATCGCTCAGCGGTGCGCGGAACGGCTCGAAGGCCCTGACGACATCGCCGGCCAAGCTGTCGAGTTCAGGCAGCGGTTCAGCCGGGACCAGCGCGAAGAAGCCGTCGATCTGGGCGAGTTTCAGGCGAGGGATGGCGAAGGGCGTCGCCTCGCTTGCGAAGGTGGCAACCGCATCGATCAGCGAGGCCTCGGAAGCGGCGTCGGCGAGGCGGAACGGCGCCTTGAGCGTGGCGTGAAAGCCGTAGCGCCGCGCCGCGGCGGCATGGAACGCGACCTCGGCCGCCGACAATTCGCCAAAGGCCTTGGCGGGGGTCACGTGACCGCCGAACGCGTCGCGCCCGAGCCAGCCGGCCGCGATGCGGCACAGCGGATCATCGTGCTCTGGCGTGAAATAGACGGCGTAGCGCATGGCGCGGTTCCTTAGGCGTTCGCCCGATAGATGATTTGCGTGACAGTTTGACGAAGTAGTGGCCGACTTTCTTGGCTTTGCAAGGGCCGGCCGCAAAAGTTCAGTGACTGGACTTGCCTCCGATCAGGCGGTGGCGCAACGCGGTCGAGATGTTGTCGAAGATGAACACCACGATCAGGATCAGCAGCACCATGTAGGCGACGTTCTCCCAGTCGGAATTGGTGCGCATCGCTTCCCACAGCTTGAGGCCGATGCCGCCGGCGCCGACCGCACCGATGATGGTGGCGGAGCGGGTGTTCGATTCCCAGAAGTAGAGCGACTGGCTGATCAGCACCGGCAGCACTTGCGGCACCACGCCGTAGCGCTGGACCGAGGCCGGCGAGGCGCCGACCGAGCGCATGCCCTCGCGCTGCTTGTCGTCGATGTTTTCCAGCGCCTCGGAATAGAGCTTGCCGAAGGTGCCGGTGTCGGTGACGAAGATCGCCGAGATGCCGGCGATGGGGCCGGGGCCGAAGGCGCGGGTGAAGAACAGTGCCCAGATCAGCATGTCGACCGAGCGCAGGAAGTCGAAGAAGCGCTTGGCAACCTGGTTGACGAGGCGGTTGCGCGTGATGTTGCGCGCCGCAAGGAAAGCCAGCGGGAAGGCAAGCAGGCTGGCAAACAGCGTGCCGACGAAGGCCATGACGATGGTCTGCAGCATCTTGGTCCAGACGTCGCCATGCTGCCATTCGGAATTGTTGACGATATTGTCCCAGGCAAGGGCGGCGTTCGAAACGCCCGGATCGAGGCGTTCGCCGGAGACGATCAGCGAGAACACCTCGCTCGTCGACTTGCCCCAGAACGGCGAGTTGGCGTCGAAGACGAAGTTCTCCCAGCCCAGGAAGCGGTGGCGGATCTTGACGTCGTCGGCGTCGATCTGGGCGCTGCCGGCAAAGCCGAAGTCGACAGTGATCTTTTCGCCGGGCGCCTTTTGCGTCGCCCAGGACGGCAGGGCACCGGCAACGGTGATGCTCTTTTCCGGCACGATGGCGATGTCGAGCGTTTCATCGCCACGCGACACGAGCACGCTGGTCGGCGTGATCTCGATACGGTCGCGGCCGTCGATCTCGACCGTGACGAGGCTGGCAGCTGCCTTGTTGGCCGCAGGCGCGGCTGCGGTCGCCGCCGGCGGGTCGAAGCTCAGCCACTCGGGATGCCGATCGGCGCGATAGGAGGCAAAGCGCGGATAGCTGATGTCGAGACGGTCATCCCTGAAGTCGATCTGCGGGCGCACCTCGTAGGACACCCAATCGGCGAGATAGGTGCCGGCGATGCCCCAGTTGCCGCCGGCGATTACCGCACCGACGGAGAAGAACCACCAGGCGAAACCGAGATAGGCAACGAGGCCGGCGCCTATTGCCCAGCCGGACAGGCTCTTGCGCCACGAGCCGGTGAAGACGTCGGGGTGACGGTCGGCGACCGACTGCATATCGGACATGGAAAGGCTGGTCATGATCTTATTCCCCGCGACCGAAGGCCTGCTCGCCGACCAGCCTCTTGCGCAGCCAGGCGGAAAGCTGGTCGACGGCGACGATGGTGCAGAACAGGAGGAGGATGATGGCGATGGTCTTGGCTTCGTGGGTCCGGCTGATCGACAGGCGCAGCGCCTCGCCGATGCCGCCGCCTCCAACCGCGCCGATGATGGTCGAAGCGCGCACGTTGATCTCGAGCCGTAGCAAGGCGTAGCTCAGGAAATTGGGCATGACCTGCGGAACGATGCCGAACCAGACGCGCTCGGGCCAGTTGCCGCCGACGGCGCGCAGGCCTTCGTCGGCCTTCATGTCGGCGTTCTCGACAACCTCGAAGAACAGCTTGCCGAGCGCGCCGATGGTGTGCAGCGAAACGGCGATGATCGCGGGTATCGCGCCCATCGACAGGATGGCGAGGAAAAAGCCGGCAATGACGATTTCGGGAAAGGCGCGCAGGATCTCGAGGAAGCGGCGGACGAAGAAGCGCAGCCAGCGTTGCGTCACCAGGTTTGAAGCGGCGAGGAAACAGAGCAGGAAGCCGAAGGCGAAGCCGATCAGTGTCGAGACCAGCGCGATGTTGATCGTCTCGAGCATCTTGTAGACGTATTCGGGCAGGTAGAACGAACCGAAGATGTACATCCGGCCATCGGGGTAGTCGAACTTCAGGCTGCCGTCGTCGTAGGGCGAGGGCAGGTCGAACAAGGCGCGCCAAACCTCGAAGCCGTCGCGCGGGATCATCTGGTCGACGAAGTCGAAGAAATGCGGCAGCCGGTCGAAGAACTTGCCGGCATTGCTCTCGTTGGCGAACCAGAGCGAACCGGACAAGGCGATGAACAGGAAGATCAATCCGCCGGCGGTGTACAGGCGGCGGCGGCCAGCGAGTTCGCGCCAGTGGCGCTCGACCGCGAGGCCGGCTTCCGAGAGTGGCATGGTCATGAAAAGTTCCGTCCGATCCCGGATCAAAGAAAGACGCGCCGCGGGCAAGCCGCGACGCGTCGATGTCGGCTGCGGGCTTAGCTGCCGATCTGCGCCTTACGGGCGTCGATGACCGGCTGGTAGAAGTCCGGGGTGACTTCGGTGTAGCCCTTGAAGTCGCCGCCCTGGATGGCCGAGAAGCAGGCCGGGTCGGTTTCCGGCAGCTTGACCATGTAATCCTTGAACTTGGTCTTGGTGTCGGCGTCGAGCGAACTGCGAACGACGATCGGGCCGTTCGGGATCAGCGGCGACTTCCAGACTTCGACCAGGTCGTCCATGTCGAGGATGCCCTTGTCGACCATCTTCTTGAGATTGCCCGAGGTGTAGCCGTCCTTGAATTCGCCGACGCCCGAGCCGAAGGTCGTGCCGGCGTCGAAGGTGCCCTTGAGCACTTCGAGGACGAGGTTTTCATGGCCGCCGCCGAAGCCGGTCTCGGCAACGAAGTCCTTGACGGCAACGCCACCGAGGTCCTTCGGCAGGGCGGTGACGGGGATCAGGTAGCCCGAGGTCGAGTCCGGATCGGCGAAGCCGAGCTTCTTGCCCTTGAGGTCCTCGAGCTTGGTGATGCCGGAATCCTTCTTGGCGACCATGATGGTGTAGTAGCCGGTGGCGCCGTCGGTCTGGACGGTGGTCAGGATAGGCTCGACCGCTTCCTTGTTCTCGAGATAGATCTTGGCGTAGCCCGAAGCGCCGAGTTCGGCGTAGTCGAGCGTGCCGCCGAGCAGGCCCTGGATGGTGCCGTCGTAGTCGGCAGCCGGGAACAGCGATACCTTCTCGACGCCGAGGACGGCCGGCAGCTGGTCGACGAGGCACTGGAAGTTGCGCAGGCGGTCGGCTTCATTTTCGCCGCCGATCACGCCGATGCGGAATTCCTTGAGGTCTGCGGCATGGGCCTGGCCGATCGCCAGGACGGCGAGCGAAACGGCACCCAGAAGTGCTTTCTTGAACATGGCATGTCTCCAGTTTGGCCCGGCACCTTGCCGGGTCATTTCCGTTGCTGATTGCGGGCCCTTGACGCGGGCGAGACGACCGCGAACGGCCTCAAGCCGGGGCGTAGGCCGGTTCCAGAGGTGCGGCGGATGCAGGAACCACGACCTTGACCGGGCGGATGCTGGTCGAGGTGATGGCTTCGGAAATCTCGGCGCCGTCGCTGTCGGCGCCATAGACCTTGCGCACGGCCTCGCGGGTCAGCTCTTCTGGCGCGCCGTCGAAGACGACCGCGCCGCCCGACATGCCGATGATGCGGTTGCAATAAGTGCGGGCGGTGTCGAGCGTGTGCAGGTTGGTGATGACGGTGATGCCTTCGCGCAGGTTGATGTCGCGCAGGGCGTCCATCACCACCTTGGCGTTGAGCGGGTCGAGTGAGGCGATCGGCTCGTCGGCGAGGATCAGCTTCGGTTCCTGCATCAGCGCGCGGGCGATGGCGACGCGCTGCTGCTGGCCGCCCGACAGCGTGCCGGCGGGCTGGAGCGCGGTGCGGGCAATGTCCAGGCGTTCGAGCGCGGCGATGGCGCGGATGCGGTCTTCACGCGAGAAGATGCCGAGCAGGTTGAGGCTGGTCGAGCGATGGTTGAGGCGGCCGAGCAGGACGTTGGTGAGCACGTCGAGGCGCGGCACCAGGTTGAATTGCTGGAAGATCATTGCGCAATCGCGCTGCCAGCGGCGAAGGGCCGGGCCGCGCAGCGACGACACTTCGGTGTTGTCGAAGACGATCGAGCCCTGGCTCGGATCGATGAGCCGGTTGATGGTTTTCAGCAGCGTCGACTTGCCGGCGCCGGAGCGTCCGATGATGCCGACCATCTGGCCCGGCTGGATCTGGAGATTGACGCCGTTGACGGCGACGTTCTTGCCGAAGCGGCGGCTGACGTTGCGGATTTCGAGCATCGTGGCTTCCCTGTCCCTTTGGGGCTTTGCGCCCCTTTTTCAGGCTTGGGCCTAGACCCGGGACGTGAAGCTGCAATGTCGGGACCATGTCAGTTTTGTTACGATGCACAGGCAGGCATGCGAAAAATGCGGCCCGAATGCGATGCGCGCGCAGGCAGCGAGCCGACAGGGCCAGTTCTTGCCGACCTGAATCGGATTGGCGTTCCATCTATTTGATCGGCAACGGTCTTTTGGGACCGTGTTTGGCCAAGATTCATGTTCAGGCCACTGGCGTCGATTCGAGGCAGTGCGGGTAAAACCAAATCTATTCAGTGCCTTGGAGGGAGCTGGAAAGATTCTGCAAAAACTTGGCCCCCAAACCCTGACACTACACTTGTTAGTCATTATATGAGGGCGGACTTCACTTTGAGGAACCGCCGATGAAACTGTCCCGAACGACCCGCTTTGCCACGCTTTTTGCGGGCCTGTTCCTTGCCTTCTCCATGGTCGCCGTCGACCAGGCCGACGCTCGCCGCGGCGGCAGCTTCGGCAGCCGGGGGGCGCGCACCTTCCAGTCGGCACCGCCGACCCGTACCGCGCCGCAGCCGTCGGCACCGGTCGAGCGCTCGATGACGCCGAACACCGGCCAGGCGACCAACCCGGCCACCAATGCCGCGCGTCCGGGTGCTGCTGCCCAGCAGCGCCCCGGCTTCATGGGCGGCTTCGGCGGCGCGATGATCGGCGGCCTATTGATGGGCGGCCTGTTCGGCATGCTGATGGGCCAGGGTTTTGGCGGTCTCGCCGGCATGTTCGGCATGCTGATGCAGGTGCTCTTGATCGGCGGCGCCATCTGGCTCGCCCTGCGCTTTTTCCGCTCGCGGCAGGCGTCCGGCCCGGCGATGGCCGGCGCGGGTGCCGGTGGCGGCAACTTCAACTACCGCGATGCCGCACCGGCTGACGCCGGCAAGGCCAATGGCGGCAGCCGTTCGTTCAGCATACCGAGCATCGGCGGCAGCCGCGCCGACGCTGCTCCGCAGCAGCCAGTGAGCAAGGACATCACCGTATCCGGCGAAGACCTCGACACGTTCCAGCGCATGCTGACCGAGGTGCAGGAAGCCTTCGGCCGCGAGGACCACAAGGCGTTGCGCCGACTGGTGACGCCCGAGATGGTGTCCTACCTCTCGGAAGAACTGGCCGACAACGCGCAGAACGGCGTGCGCAACGACGTGACCGATGTCCAACTGCTTCAGGCCGACATCGCCGAAAGCTGGAGCGAAGGCGATCGCGACTATGCGACCGCCGCGGTCAACTACTCGTCCATCGACGTGACCCGCAACCGCACCACGGGTGAGATCGTCGAAGGCGACGCCAATGAGCCGACCGAGACGACGGAGCTCTGGACGTTCGTTCGCCAGAACGGCGGCGACTGGCAGCTGTCGGCGATCCAGGAAGCCTGATCTACCTCTGCAATTTACTTTTCAGCGCCCGCAGTCGCCCTTTCGAGGTGTCGATTGCGGGCGTTGTCGTTTCAACAATCGCCTGTGGCCGCGTTACGATTTGCCGATTGCTCTGGTGCCCATTCTAGGCAAGGTTGCAAGCTGGATAGGCTGGGGTCTGCCGATCCAGGATTTCCAGTTCCCTTGACCAAGCAAGGCTCGGATGACGACGGCAGCCAACTCTCTCGTTTCGCCCGATTTCCTCACCCTTACGCTTGGATTGGTTGTCTATTTCGTCGGCGTGATCCTGACCCGCCGCATTGCCTTTCTACGCAACTACAACATCCCCGAGCCGGTCACCGGCGGTTTTCTGGCGGCTGCCGCCATATGGGCGTTCTACAAGCTCTCGGGCATGGAAATCGTCTTCGAGATGACCACGCGCGACAGGCTGCTGGTCATCTTCTTTGCCACCGTTGGCGTCAATGCGCGGCTGTCCGATCTGCTGGTCGGCGGGCGGGCACTGGCCGTGCTGTGCGTGCTGACCGTGCTTTTCGTCTTCTTGCAAAATGGCGTCGGCACGCTCGGGGCCTGGCTGTTCGGCTTGCCGTCTGCCGCAGGCGTCATCATGGGATCGATCGCCTTTGTCGGCGGCCATGGCACTACGATTGCGTGGGCGCCTGCGATCGCGGCCGAGCACGGCTTTCCTGCGGCTGTAGAAGTCGGTACCGCCGCAGCGACGCTCGGCCTCATCTTGGCAAGTGTCCTGGGTGGGCCGGTGGCGAAGTTCCTCATCGAGCGCGGCAAGCTGACCACCGACGCGACAGTTTCAGAGAACGAAGGGGCAGTCGCCAAGGCGGAGGCGGCACCGATCGACAAGTCGAGCTTCATGCAGGCGCTTTTGCTGGTCAACGTCGCCGTGGTGCTCGGCTACCTGGTTCACGGACCGCTCTTGGCGATGGGCGTGAAGCTGCCGTTGTTCGTGCCTTGTCTGATCATGGGGATCGTCTTGTCCAATACGATCCCCTTCATCTTTCCGCGACTGCCCTGGCCGGCGCGCTCACCGTCGATGTCGCTGATCTCCGATTATTCGCTGTCAGTGTTTCTTGCCATGTCGCTGATGAGCATGCAGCTTTGGACACTTGCCGGGGTGGCTGGTCCGTTGCTGGTGGTCGTTGCCCTGCAGGCGCTTCTCGCGGTCGCATTCATCGTGATCGTGCTCTTTCCGCTGCTCGGAAGGGACTATCAGGCGGCGGTACTGAGCGCCGGCTTTACCGGCCTTTCGCTGGGTGCCACTCCCACCGCCATTGCGTCGATGACGGCGGTGACCAAGCACTATGGCCCGTCACCGAACGCCTTCATCATCCTACCGCTGGTCTCAGCGTTTTTCGTCGACCTGGTCAACGTGGTCGCGATCCAGTTTTTCCTGGCGCGCTGATCTCAGCCCTCGTGCTTCTCCAGAAATTCCTCCGCAGAAAGATTGCGGAAGTCGTCGAGGGCGACACGCAGCCTGGCGTGGTCCCAATCCCACCAGGCGAGCGCCTGGAAGCGTTCGGCCGTCTTGCGATCGAAGCGCTCGCGTAGTGGCTTGGCCGGCACGCCGGCGACGATGGTGTAGGGCGCGACGTCCTTGGTGACGACAGCGCCGGAGCCGACGGCGGCGCCGTCGCCGACGGTGACGCCGGGCAGTACCGTCGAGCCGTGGCCGAGCCAGGTGTCATGGCCAATGGTGACGGCATTGGATCGGCGCCACTCGAAGAACTCGGTCTCGTGGGTGGCGTCGTCCCAATAGTCCGAAGCGCGGTAGGTGAAGTGGTGTAGCGTTGGTCGCCAGGTCGGGTGGTTGGTGGCGTTGCAGCGCACGCTTGCTGCTATGTTTGAAAACTTGCCGACCGTGGTGCACCACAGGCTGCAGTCCTGCATGACGTAAGAATAGTCGCCAAGTTCGCTCTCGCTGATGCGGGTGCGTTCGGAGACCTCGGTCCAGCGGCCGAGGGTCGACTGCGTCACCTCGGCGGTCGGGTGGATCCAGGGCTGTTCGGAAAGCTTGCGGCTCATGCTGCGGCCTTTCCTGCGGCGAATTCCGTGACGTCGACGATGCGGTCGGCGACCGCTTCGCGCACGTCGGCATCATGGAAGATGCCGAGCAGGGCCACGCCCTTCAGCTTCTTCTCCTCGATCAGGCTGATCACCACCTCGCGGTTGGTGGCGTCGAGCGAGGCCGTCGGCTCGTCGAGCAAAAGCACCGGATGGTCGGTGATGAAGCCGCGGGCAATGTTGACGCGCTGCTGTTCGCCGCCGGAGAAGGTGGCGGGCGGCAGGCTCCAAAGCCGCTCGGGCAGGTTGAGCCGGTCGAGCAATTCGGCGGCGCGCTCCTGCGCTTGCTTGCGGTCAGTGCCGCGTGCCACCAACGGTTCGGCGACGACGTCGAGGGCCGAGACGCGCGGCACGGTGCGTAGGAACTGGCTGACATAACCGATGGTGTCGCGGCGCACCGACAGCACCGTGCGCGGGTTGGCGGTGGCGAGGTCGACCAGCTGGCCGTGGTGGTCGACGATGATCTGGCCCTGGTCGACGCCGTAATTGCCGTAGACCATCTTCAAAATCGAACTCTTGCCGGCGCCCGAGGGGCCGCCGAGCACGGCGCATTCGCCAGCCCTGACCGAGAACGAGACATTGGCGACGACCGGCAGGCGGATGCCGTCGCGCAGGTGCATGGTGAAGGCCTTGGCGACCTCGGAGACGATGAGTGGGGTGGCCATGGCTTACACCTGCAAAATGGAGGAGACGAGGAGCTGGGTGTAGGGCGCGCGCGGGTCGTCGAGCACGCGGTCGGTGAGGCCCGCTTCGACGACGTGGCCGTCCTTCATCACCATCATGCGCTGCGACAGGAGCCGGGCGACGGCGAGGTCGTGGGTGACGACGATGGCCGCGAGTCCGAGATCGGTGACCAGCCCGCGCAGGAGATCGAGCAGGCGCGCCTGCACCGACACGTCGAGGCCGCCGGTCGGTTCGTCCATGAACACCAGGCGCGGGCCGGTGACGAGGTTACGGGCGATCTGCAGGCGCTGGCGCATGCCGCCGGAAAAGGCGCGGGGCTCGTCATCGATGCGCTCCTCATCGATCTCGACGCGGCCGAGCCAGTCGACCGCTGTGGCGCGGATGTTGCCATAGTGGCGGTCGCCGATGGCCATCAGCCGCTCGCCGACATTGGCGCCGGCCGACACCGTCATGCGCAGCCCGTCGGCCGGGTTCTGGTGAACAAAACCCCAGTCGGTGCGCATCAGGAAGCGGCGTTCGGCTTCGCTCATGCGGTAGAGGTCGCGCCACTGGTTGTCGCGCATGCGGTAGCTGGCGGTGCCCGACGTCGGCAGCAGGCGCGTCGACAGGCAGTTGAGCAGGGTGGTCTTGCCCGAGCCGGACTCGCCGACGATGGCCAGCACTTCGCCCGGCCAGAGGTCGAAGGAGATGTCCTCGCAGCCGATGCGCGAGCCGTAATACTTGGACAGCGCCGTGACGCGCAGAAGCGGTTCGTCGGTCATTGGGCAGGCTCCAGGATGTCGGGCGAGAGATGGCCGCGATGGCCGCAGGCCTGGCGCGTCTCGCAGTGGTCGGTGTCGGAACAGACGAACATGTGCCCGCCGTGATCGTCCAGGATGACCTCGTCGAGATAGACCTGCTCGGCCCCGCACAGGGCGCAGGGCTGGTCGAAGGTCTGGATCTCGAAAGGATGGTCCTCGAAGTCGAGACTGACGACCTTGGTGAAGGGCGGCACGGCATAGATGCGCTTTTCGCGGCCGGCGCCGAACAGCTGGAGCGCGGGCGACATGTGCATCTTGGGATTGTCGAACTTCGGCGTCGGCGAGGGATCCATGACGTAGCGGCCCTCGACCTTGACCGGATAGGCGTAGGTCGTGGCGATGCGGCCGTGCCTGGCGATGTCCTCGTAGAGCTTGACGTGCATCAGCCCGTATTCCTCGAGCGCGTGCATCTTCCGCGTTTCGGTCTCGCGCGGCTCGAGGAAGCGCAGCGGCTCGGGGATCGGCACCTGGTAGACCAGCGTCTGGCCCTCGGTCAGCGGATGCTCGGGGATGCGGTGACGCGTCTGGATGATCGTCGCCTTCGCCGTCTCGGTGGTCACGGCAACGTCGGCGACCTTCTGGAAGAAGGCGCGGATCGACACCGCGTTGGTGGTGTCGTCGGCGCCCTGGTCGATGACCTTGAGCACATCGTCGGGGCCGATGATCGCAGCAGTCACCTGCACGCCGCCGGTACCCCAGCCATAAGGCATGGGCATTTCGCGGGACGCGAACGGCACCTGGTAGCCGGGAATGGCGATGCCCTTGAGGATCGCCCGGCGGATCATCCGCTTGGTCTGCTCGTCGAGATAGGCGAAGTTGTAGGTTGCGATGTCTGTCATGACGCAGGCTTTCCGGAGGTCGTTGCGCAATCCGATCGACAAATGCGCACATTAATGTGCTTGATAGGCGCGCAATTATGTGCGCACTCTGTGCGTCTGGGGGGATGTGGCGGATGAAACGGGAGGCTCTGATAAGAGAGCTTCGTGCTCTCTCGCGTAAACGAAACTTGCAGTTTGAAGTCTTCACCGACCGGGGCAAGGGGTCCCACTATCGCGTGAGACTTGGCGAAAAAATCACGACCATCCAGTCGGGCGAGCTGTCCGCATTGATGGTCCGGACGATCAAGAAGCAACTCGGCGTAGAATGAAATGCGCCGATGGAGGTTGAGATGGACTACATCTACGGGGCGAAAATTGAGGCTGATCCCGAGGGTGGTTTCCTGGTGACCTTTCCGGACGTGCCCGAGGCGATTACCTGTGGAGAGACGATTGCCGAGGCGCGCGCCAGCGGAGCTGAGGCTCTGGGGCTTGCGCTGCGTGGTGTCGCCACGATGGGGCAACCGCTGCCGAAGCCTCAGGCCACGGGCAAAGGACTTGTGCCCATTGCTGTCGCGCCCGACACGGCGCTGAAGTTGGCGGTTGTCGAGGCTTTTGCTCAATCGGGCATTTCCAAGAGAGAGCTGGCGCGTCGACTCAACAAGGCGGAGACCGAGGCACGCCGCATTCTTGCCCCGGATCATCCGACCAAACTTCCGTTGCTGCAGGCGACGTTGGCGTTGTTGGGCAAAGAAATCGTGGTTTCCGTCCGCGATGCTGCCTGACGAAATGGCCTGAATTCGAGAGCTCATTCCGCCGCCTCCCGCTGTTCGGTGTCGTTGGTCTTGTTGCGCTTTTCGTGCTCTGAGCGCATGCGGCGGACGAGGTCGAGTTCGGCCTGGAAGTCGACATAGTGCGGCAGCTTCAGGTGCTCGACGAAGCCGGTGGCCTGGACGTTGTCGGAGTGCGAAATCACGAACTCCTCGTCCTGGGCGGGTGCGGTGATGTCCTCGCCGAGTTCGCCGGCGCGCAGCGCGCGGTCGCACAGCGACATCGCCATGGCCTTGCGCTCGGACCGGCCGAAAACCAGGCCGTAGCCTCGGGTGAACTGCGGCGGCGCCTTGGACGAGCCCTTGAACTGGTTGACCATCTGGCACTCGGTGACGCGGATGCGGCCAAGCGTGACGGGGAAGGGCAGTTCCGGCACGTCGAGTTCAAGTTCGACGTCGCCGATGCGGACCTCGCCGACGAAGGGATGGCTGCGGCCATAGCCGCGCTGGGTCGAGTAGCCGAGTGCAAGGAGAAAACCCTCGTCGCCGCGTGACAACGCCTGCAGGCGGCTGTCGCGCGCCAGCGGAAATTCCAAGGGTTCGCGGGTGATGTCGCCGGTGAGGTGATCCTCCGGCAGCTCACCATCGGCCTCGATCAGGCCTTCATGCGCGAGGATTTCCGACACGCGTATCATACGCTGGTCGTCTGTTTCGCGCTGCTCCGGCGTGGCGACCCCGGGATCTTTGGTGAGTTCGGGGTCGAGCAGGCGGTGGGTGTAGTCGAAGGTCGGGCCGAGCAACTGGCCGCCCGGCAAGTCCTTGTAAGTCGCGGAGACGCGGCGTTCGACCTGCATGGCGGCGGTGTCGATCGGCCTGGTGTAGCCGAAGCGCGGCAGGGTCGTTCGATAGGCACGGACGAGGAAGATTGCCTCGATCAGGTCGCCGCGCGATTGCATCACCGCAAGGGCGGCCAGTTCGCGGTCGTAGAGCGAGCCTTCGGCCATGACGCGGTCGATGCCGAGCGCCAGCTGCTCGACGATCTGGTCGATGCGGAGCGCGGGCACCGAGCGGTCGCCGCGGCGACGGTCGGCAAGCAGGCGATGGGCATTGGCGATGGCGGCTTCGCCACCTTTGACAGCTACATACATGTCAGGCCTCCATCGTCTTGATGCGGGTGGTGCGGGGCAGGCAGGCGACCGCTCCGGGCGCTGCCAGGATAACGTCTGTGCCGCGCGGGAACCGGGCGCCGTTCTGCTTCCACTGCTCGACGAAGTGGCGCGGCAGCGGCGTCGGCGCGATGGTAGCCGAGGTCTCGATGCCGGGACCTTCGAGATGCAGCGGCGCGCCATCAGTCAGGCTTTCGACTTGCAGGATCAGCGTCGTCGAGCGGTCGGGATATTCCTGCGTTCCTTGCGCGAAGTTCTCGAGCGAGATCAGGTTGGCCGGGTTGGCGACGAGCGCGAAATGCGCATCGGCAGGTGTCGCGGCCAGCGGCGCGCCGGTGTGAAAGCCGAGCCAGGATCTTGCCGCCGAGACCTGAAGCGCGGCATCGAGCCAGAGCGGGGAGTCGTGGTCGCAAAGCGTCAGCGCCACGGCACCCGCGGTCGCCGACAGCGGGGCGGGCGGCTGGGTGAGCCCTGCGACGGGCTGGATCGTACCCGGTCGGGCCATGGCGTCCATGACAGCGCGGAAAACCGTCTGGGCGTCGAAAACCGGGGCGGCGAAACCGCCGTCGATGACATCCATCTGTTCCATCAATCCTCTCCGCGAACCATGGTGAAGAAGTCGACCTTGGTCGCCGCCGTCTCGGCGCGGCTGATCGCGTCGGCTTCAGCTTGTGCAGCGCGCAGTGGGGCAAGGATCTTGTCCTCGACCTCGGCGCGGCGGGCGGGGTCTTGCCACAGCGCATCGGCGATGGCCGAAAGGCGGGCCTTTTCCTTGTCGCGGCCAAGCGCATAGGCGTGGCCGATCTCGCCGCCGGGCAAACGGACCGTCGCGCGGGTCACTGTCGCTTCGCCGAAGTTGAAGGGCGCGCCGCCGCCGCCGATGCGCCCGCGTACCGATACCAGGCCGGTCTCGGGGCCGCGCAGCATCTCGGCTTCGCCTGAAATCCCTGCCGCCGCGCACAGCCGCTTCAACTCGTCCGCCGGCGCCAGGGCAAGCGCTGCCATGGCCGCCTTGCGCTGCGTCTCCGTTTCTCTTTCCTGCCGTCGGTCCATTTCGATTGCCGCTCCACTTCGTATTTGTCTATTGTTCTATACAATCGAACAACATACAACGGGCTTGTAGCGAGGCTCGTGACGGTCGCATGACAAATCGCGAAACAGGGGGCGGTGGATTTGAGTGGGCAGGGACCGAAACAGGCGGTGACGCGAAAAAGCGGTGTGGCGCTGTGGCGCCAGATCGCCGACCAGATCAGGCAGGCGGTTTCAGCCGGCACGCTTGGTGCCGACGGCCGGCTGCCGCCGGAGATGGTGCTGTCGGAGAGATTCGGCGTCAATCGCCACACGCTGCGCAGCGCCATCGCCGCGCTGGTGCAGGAAGGCGTTCTCAGGGCGGAGCAGGGCAGGGGCACCTTCGTCGAAAGCCGCCAGAAGCTGTCCTACCCGATCTCGGCGCGGACGCGTTTTTCGACCGGCCTGCGCAGCCAGACCCGTGACCGCCGCAGCATCCTTCTCGCCCATGCGGTGGAGCAGGCGTCACAGCGTGTGGCCGAAGGGCTTGGCCTTGCGGAGGGTGCGCCCGTGGTCAGGCTGGAGACGCTGAGCGAGGCCGACGAACGGCCGGTGTCGCGCGCGACCAGTTGGTTCGATGCGGAGCGGTTTCCCGGCTATGCCGAGGCCTATGCCGAGACGGGCTCGATCACGCTCGGCTTCCAGCGCTACGGCATCGAGGACTATTTCCGCAAATCGACCCTGGTCTCGGCGCGCCATGCCGATGCCGCCGACCTTGCCGACTTGAAGCTTTCAGCCGGTGCCATCGTGCTGGTCGCGGTCGCCGTCAATGTCGATACCCAGGGCTTGCCGATCCAATATGCCGAAACGCGCTTCGTTGCCGACAGGGTCGAGCTCAGCGTTTCGACCGAGGCTCAGTGATTGTACTGGATGCCGTCGCTGCGCCCGAACGTCATTTGCCGAGGCGGCGAAGCTGGCACGGTTTGCCGTGTCGCCGGCTCCTTGGCGCGTGCCCAGCAGTAGTAGAGCAGGAACGAGCCGATGACGTAGGGCTGCAGGATGTCGACTTCGAAGAACGAGCGGATGACCAGCAAAGCGAGCAGGCCTGTCTGCAGCAGCGGCTCGGTCCAGTCGCCCTCGCTCAGAAGACGCGAGATGCACAGCCGGAGGATGGCGAGCAGCGGCAGCACGATCATCGCCGCGCCGACATAGCCGAGCTCCACCAGCGCCTCGATGTAGGTGTTGTGGAAATGGAAGCCGGTGCGGGAGGTGATGTAGAACTCGTTCCACAGCCGCTCCGCTTCGGAGAAGCCCTGCACCCAATAGGCGGCATAACCGATGCCGAGCAGTGGCGTATTTGCCGATGCGTCGATGCCTTGCTGCCAGAGATATGTGCGGCCGGTCAGTGTCGAATCCTTGCCGAAGGCGCCAAGAACCATGTCGATAGCGCCGACATTGAGAGCTGCCAGAACCGCTGTGCCGGCAAGCACGAGGCCGGCAGCGAAGAAGATACGGCGGTGGGTCGGCGAGAAGGCCTCCAGCCCGGCGATGGCGACGATCATGGCAATTGCTGCAGGGGTGGCGAGCATCGAGGTTGCCGACTGCGACATGACAAGCGATGCGGCCGAGAGCAGGACGACGCCGAGGGCAAGAAGGCGGGCGATGCGCCCGCGCGTCAGAAACAGTGCGAAGTAGCAGCCGAACAGCACGCCCAGCGACGCGTAGAAGCCGAGCTGGTTCTTGGAGCCGAACGCGCCGACGAAACTGTAGGTGCCGTCGAGCGCGTCATAGACGTAGCCGCCGACAAGCATCGAATAGGCGAGAATGACCGCGATGCCGGCCATGGCGCCGATGCACAGGGTGCGTGCGTCGATCACCCTGGCGGCGATCACGGCGCAGACCACATGCGACAGATATTGAAGTGCCGCCCGGCTGGTCACATCAGGCGCGTCGGACCAGAAGTAGGACAGGCAGGCGAGCAGCGCGAAGGCCAGTAGTTGCGGCGATGCGCCGAGGCGGCCGAGCGTGAACCGGTAGTCGACCAGGACCAACGGCAGCCAGACCGCGTAGTACATCAGGATCGAGATCTGGCCGATGCGGAACGAGTAGGCGAACACAAAAAATGATACGGCAACCGCGAAGGCGCCGTAGAGCGTGTTGCGGCCGGGTTCGACCAGCGCCGATTTTCTGATCCGCATCGCGTCTGACCGCCGGGCTACTGGACGAGCGGGCCGTCTGTCCGCTCCACCTTGAGTACGTCGCCGGGCAGAACGGGCATGTCCTCGGCGGCCGCGATTTCCTTGCTCTTGCCATCGCTGCCCTTGCGGACGAGGACATAAGAAATCGCCTGTTCGGTGCCCGCAGCCGTTGGTGCCGTGCCTCCGGCCTCGGCGATCAGGCCCTTTTGCATTCCGAGCTTGAGCGTGACGGCATTGAGTTCTCCGACGGTCTTCTGCCGCTCGACCGCCAGTTCGGACTCGCCGTCGTTCTTGAGGTCGATCGCCTCCTGTTCGGCCTTGCTGATGTCCTGCTTGGCCCGCAGCATGGCGGTCTCCAGATCGAGGATCTTGCCCTCCATCTCGGCGATGGAGCGCTCGGTCGACAGCACGCGCGTATTCACCACGAGACCCTTCTGGGCCAGCGTGTCGATGCCGCTGAGCTCTTTCCTGGCGAGTTCGACCTGGCGCTTCTGTGTCTCGGACTTCTGGCCCAGCGATACGATCTCCTGCTCGAGTAAGCCCTTGAGCTCTTCAAGTGCCTGCAGCCTCAGGGTGAGCTTCTTCTGGCGCGAGGCCATGATGGCGGTTTCGTTGGCGATCATGCCTGATACCGCCGGCAGGGACGCGATCTCCTTCGGCGCTTCGACTTCAGTCTTGCCGGCAAGCTCGGCATCGATCCGCGCCAGGGTGACCATCATGCGGAGCTGCTCGTCGGAGAGCACGGCATGGCTGCCTTCTGCGGTGATGAGGTCGCGTTCGGTACGGGCGCCGTCGGCACCGCGGCGCATGCCGCCGGCGATGCTGATTGCCTTGAGCACGGTGAGATCCGGGGCATAGGCATACTGGCCCGGGGTCTGGATGTCGCCGGAGATGTAGAAGGGACGAAACTGCGCCACCTCGACCGACGCTTCCGGACGGTCGGAAAGGCCGAACTTGTCCTGCAGGGTCTTGCCGATCGTCTCGGCGATCTCGGCCGTCGTCTTGCCCGCGGCCTGCGTTTCACCGACGAATGGCAGCGAAAGATTGCCGGATGGTCCGATCGTGTAGTCGCCGCTCACCGAAGACCAGTCGCGGAAGGCGCCCTCGACGGTCTGCCATTCGACGACGCGGATGGTCAGCTTGTCCTGGGTTCCGAGCTGGTAGTCTTCAGCAAACACTGCGGATGCCGAAATGGCCAGCGTGAGACAGAGCGCGCCGCCCAGCTTGAGCAGGCGTCGGGTGCGGGGATGGGAGCCGAGAATTGGGTTCAAGTTCATCGTCCGTTCGTGGGCCGCGGGGATCTCTTGGAGCCCGCGGGCGGGAGAAGCTGCGCGCCCCCACATGGGCGCAGACTCGTTTGCGGCAGGCTCAGTAGCTGCCGCGCGACATGCAGACGGCCGGGACCGTCTTCAGGATGATGCGGATGTCTTCGACCAGCGACCAGTTCTCGACATAGTGACGGTCGAACGCAACGCGGCTGTCGTAGGAGACGTCGTTGCGTCCGCTGACCTGCCACAGTCCGGTGAGACCGGGCCGCGACTTGAGATAGAAGACGACCGCCTTGCCGTAATAATCGAGCTCGTCGCGTACCACCGGGCGTGGGCCGACGATGCTCATGTCGCCGAGAAGGATGTTGAGGATCTGCGGCAGCTCGTCGAGGCTGAGCTTGCGCAGCACCGTGCCGACACGCGTGACCCGAGGGTCGTCCTTCAGCTTGCGCGTTGCCTCCCACTCGGCCCTGGCTTCCGGGTCATTGCGAAAATGCGCCGCAAGTACCGCGTCCCCGTCAGGGACCATCGTGCGGAACTTGAGGCACTGGAAGATACGGCCGCCACGGCCGATCCGGCGATGGCCATAGAAGACCGAGCCGCCGTCCGAGGCCTTTACCAGCAAGGCAATGAGCAGGAACAACGGGCTTAATGCGATAATCCCGAGACCCGCACCGATGATGTCGAATCCGCGCTTGGCCACGCCACCCAGAGGGGGGAGGTCGGTGGCGACGTGTGGAAACTCCAAGCTCGTCGACTTGGCAAGATCCCTCATGCTGCAACTCCAATTGGTCGATGAATCGCCCCAGAATCGCCCTGTGTCAGGATACGGCCGACATGCTGCGCTGCAACACACGTTTTTTTGACGCGTGAAATATTTATACCAGTAGATGACCAAAATCCGTGCATGGCGTGCACAAGAAAATCTCAATGCGACAGTTTTATGTCCAATGGCCGCATGCATGAGCAGAATCGAATGTGTCAATACAGGTGAAATGTCGAAAATTGTATCTGCACCATGTTGGTAAACGTTCCAGCAATGCGCGCCAAAATATAAAACATATTATGCATCACGTGGGTATTCGCCAAAATATTCTGAAATAATGGCATCCTGAATGAAAATGTTATCGACTTTCGACCAGCTGTGAAAGTGCAATGCAGCATCTGGCGTCGGCGGCAAGACTCTCGGCGAAAGAGGGCTCCGCTTGCTGACTGCTGGGCGGGCCAATATAATGAAACGACGTTCTTCCGGTCGACCGCCAACCAGCATGTCGGCATCAAAATATAACGAAGGAACGATGCGGGTGGAGCTTTCAGGGCTAGGGGAGTTGCAAGCAACATGGCGACAAAATCAGTGCCGATTCCTCGGGCCTGACGGTCAACGGCTATGACCTTGCCAAAATTCGTGTTCGGCATGGCGATGGTAATCGCCGTCGTGGCGCTGTGGTCCTATCTGGATGCTGCCGGCTGGGGCACGATCTTGCTGCGCGTGCTGGCCTGCGCCGTCATTCTTCAGGTCGGATACTTTCTTGTCATCCTGGCCATGGTGCTGCGTACGAGCCCCAAAGCGGCTGAAATCAAGAACACAAAGACCGTGGCCGAAGGCGCACCGGCAGTTCCGGCCGACGACCTGACGCCAAAGGGCAGCGCGCACTAGGCCGCTGTGGTGGGCTCAAGGCCCCGCACGGACTGGGTTTCCGCAGGAATCGGTTCTGCTTTTCCGACCATTTGCGCGGCCATTTTCATGCCCAGGCTTGCTGCCTTCAGGTGATGCCGCGTTGCCGTCGCCACGGATTATGGAGGCATCCGGCGTGATCGCGGCAACGCGCCTGCAGCCCTTGGAAAGCCGCATGTCGCGGCGGTCGGCACCGGGTCTTCACGACCCCAACGGTGAAGCGCCGTAACAAAAGTTGGGGTTTCCTTGTTCGCAGGTGCAATATAGCTCTGGCGTCGGCGGGCTATGACGGAAAGGCAACCGACGTGAGCGGAACTGACGTCTGTGTCATCATTGCTGCGCGCAACGCAGCGGAAACGATCACGACGGCCATCACCTCGGCGCTGCGGCAGCCCGAAGTGGCCGAGGTCGTGGTCGTGGACGATGCCTCGACCGATGCGACCGAAGCCGTGGCGCGCGCCGCCGACGATGGCAGCGGCCGGCTTCTGGTGCTGCGGCTGGACGTCAACCGCGGCCCCTCATTCGCCCGCAACATGGCGATACGCAACTCCAGATCGGCACTGATCAGCATCCTGGATGCCGACGATTTTTTCCTGCCAGGCCGGTTTGCGAACCTTGTCGGTGGCGACGACTGGGATCTTGTCGCCGACAACATCGTGTTCGTCGAGCACGCTTCGGTGCGTGATGTACTGTCGGGCAGCGTCGCGCAGTTCGACGCCGATCCGGCGCTGCTCGGATTCGCGCAGTTCATCGCGGGCAACATTTCCAGCCGTGGCGCAAAGCGCGGCGAACTCGGATTCCTCAAGCCGGTGATGCGCCGAGCCATGCTCGAGCGGCACGGGTTGAGCTACGACGAGCAACTGCGGCTCGGCGAAGATTATGCCCTTTATGCGCGGGCCATGCTGATGGGCGCCCGCTTCAAAGTCGTCAGGTCCTGCGGCTATTGCGCCGTGGTGCGGCCCAATTCGCTGAGCGGCCAGCACCGCACGGAGGATCTGCAGCGTCTGGCCGATGCCGATCTCGGGCTGCTGGCACAGCCGGGGCTGGCGGCAGAGAACAAACGCATCCTTCGCCGCCACGAGCGGCATGTGCGCGACAAGTACCGTTTGCGGCGCTTCCTCGACCTTAAGGCGGCCGACGGCATGGCTGCGGCGATAAGGTTTGCAACCTCGTCTCCTGCCAGTTTTCTGGCGGTCGTTCGCGGGGTGGCCATGGACAAGTTCGACGCGCTTGCGAAATCCGGATCGGTGCCGTCGGCTCCTGAACCGCGCCTGCGCTACCTGATTACGGCCGAGAACGCAGGTGCCCAGAAGTGAGGCCACAAGACATGCAAGACATTCTGGTCGTCGGCGGCGGCGGCTATATCGGTTCCCACACCTGCCTCGATCTGGCGCGCAAGGGTTTTCGCCCCGTCGTCTACGACAATTTCAGCAACGGCCACCCCGAGTTCGTCAAATGGGGACCGCTCGAGCAAGGCGATGTCCGCGATCGCGCCCGGCTCGACGAGGTGTTTGCCAAGTACCGTCCGGCGGCAGTCATCCATTTCGCCGCCCTGATCCAGGTCGGGGAATCGGTCAGGAATCCGATGGCGTTCTTCGAGAACAATGTCGCGGGTTCGTTGAACCTGTTCGCCGCAGCCAGTGCTGCGGGCTGCAAGCGGCTGGTGTTTTCCTCGACCTGCGCCACCTATGGCGAGCCGGAAGAGACGCCGATGCGCGAGACGCACCGGCAGCAGCCGATCAATCCCTACGGCCGCAGCAAGCTGATCGTCGAGGACATGCTGCGCGATCTCGACCGTTACGAGGGTTTCCGCTCGGTGCTGCTGCGCTATTTCAATGCCGCCGGCGCCGATCCCGAGGGGCGCATCGGCGAGCGCCATGAGCCCGAGACGCATGCCATCCCGCTGGCGATCGACGCAGCGCGCGGCCGCCGCGCCGGCTTCAGCGTGTTCGGCGACGATTACGACACCCGCGACGGCTCCTGCGTCCGCGACTTCATCCACGTCATGGACCTTGCCGACGCGCATAGCCGCGCCGTGCAGTATCTGATCGACGGCGGCGACAGCGTCGCGCTGAACCTGGGTACCGGGCAGGGCACGACGGTCAACGAATTGCTGTCGATGGTGAAGGAGGTGTCAGGCCGGACATTCCTGGTCGAATTGGCACCGCGGCGCGAAGGCGATGCGCCGTCGCTCGTCGCCGACAATTCGAAGGCGCGCGACGTTCTCGGCTGGGCGCCGCGCCATGACCTCGCCGCGATTGTGTCGAGCGCCTGGAACTGGCACGCTCGGGCAAACGTGGAGTAGCAGAGCATGGCATCGATCTTCGCTTTCCGCACACGCAGCCCGGACCGCGACCGGGAAACCGACGTGACCCGCTTCGAACAGCTGGCGCGTTCGCTCGATCAACTGACCTCGGAGATCGAGGCCGAGAGGACCGGCATCCGGAACCGATACGAGGCCGTCTCGGCCAACGCGGCCTTCCTGGTCGAGGCGATGGACAATTCCGAAGCCTCGTCGCGACGGGCCGATGACATGGACCGATGGACGGAGTCGCTGAAGACCTGCCTGCGCCGCATCGAGGCACTGGGGCGGCAGACCGAATTGATCGCCGGGCTTCGTCATGCGCTGGACACGTTTGTCGACGAGGGTCGCAAGGCCGATGAGGGATCGTCGGCAGCTTCGGCGCCGGAGGAGGTCCGGCACCGGCCCTGACGGGCCAGCATTTTCGGGAGGATGGGAGGTTGTTTTCCGGTCGGGGCGAAACCCCTGGCCGGCGGTTGCAATGCGGTTCTCGGGCGGGAGGCGCGAAGGCACAAGGATGACTTGGCTATGAACGCAAACGTCACACATCACGCAGCCGGCCGGATCGGTCGCCGCTCATGGGGCTTGCGCCTGTCGGTCGCGCTGGCCGGCCTGCTTGCCGCTTCGGGCGGCGTATTGGCACAGGATGCCACCGGCAAGTCCTTCGTGGAAACGTTCGACACGCTGAGCGGTTCGCGCTGGTTCGTCTCCGACGGCTGGGACAACGGCAAGCACCAAAACTGCACCTGGTCGAAGGAACAGGTCAAGGTCGCCGATGGCAACCTGACGCTGAGCTTCGAGAAGAAGCCGTTGAAAGACCGCGACTATTCCTGCGGCGAAGTGCAGACCAAGCAGCGCTTCAGCTATGGCACCTACGAGGCGCGCATGAAGAGCGGCACCGGCTCGGGGCTGAATGCAGCCTTCTTCACCTATATCGGCCCGGTGCACAAACAGCCGCATGACGAGATCGATTTCGAGGTGCTGACCAAGGATCCTTCCAAGGTGCAGGTCAATGCCTATGTCGGCGGCAAGTCCAACGACGAGAAGCTCGTCGACGTGCCCGGCGGCGCCGACCAGGCCTTCAACGATTATGCCTTCGTCTGGGAGAAGGAGCGGCTGCGCTGGTACGTCAACGGCCAGTTGGTGCATGAGGTGACCGAGCCCTCGCAACTGCCAAGCCACCCGCAGAAGATCTTCTTCAGCCTGTGGGGCACCGACACGCTGCGTGAGTGGATGGGGGCCTTCTCGGATCCCGGCAAGCCGGTGACCATGACCGTCGACCGCGTCGCCTTCACCGCGCTGGGCGAGCCTTGCCAGTTCGAGGAGTCGGTCGCTTGCACGCTGCAATGACCGGCAGAGACCCAGGCGTGGCCCGTCCGCGCCCCAACATCATCAACGAACAGGAACGGACCGTATGAAGCTCACGGTATTTGGAATTGGCTATGTCGGTCTGGTGCAGGCAGCGGTGCTGGCCGAGGTCGGGCATGACGTCGTCTGCGTCGATGTCGACGCGGCCAAGGTCGAGCGGCTGAACCAGGGGTTCGTGCCGATCTTCGAGCCGGGGCTGGAGGCGCTGGTGCGTGACAACCATGCGGCGGGCCGCATCGTCTTCACCACGGATGCGGTGCTGGCCGTGCGCCACGGCGAGATCCAGATGATCGCGGTCGGCACGCCGCCGGGCGAGGACGGCTCGGCCGATCTCAAATATGTCCTGGCCGTAGCCGAGACGATCGGCCGCGAGATGGTCGAACCCAAGATCGTCGTCGGCAAGTCGACCGTGCCGGTCGGCACCGCCGACAAGGTACGAGCGGCGATCGCTTCGGCGCTGAAGACGCGCGGCCGCGAGGAGCTTGCCTTCGATGTGGTCTCCAATCCGGAGTTCCTCAAGGAGGGTTCGGCGGTCGCCGACTGCATGAAGCCCGACCGCATCATCGTCGGCACCGAAAGCGAGGCCGCCGAGGCGGTGATGCGCGAGCTCTATGCGCCGTTCAACCGCAACCACGAGAAGATGATCGTGATGGACGTGCGCTCGGCCGAGTTCACCAAATATGCCGCCAACTGCATGCTGGCGACCAAGATCAGCTTCATGAACGAGATGGCCAACCTGGCCGAGCTGCTCGGCGCCGACATCGAGGAGGTGCGCAAGGGCATCGGCTCGGACCCGCGCATCGGCTACCACTTCATCTATCCCGGCCTGGGCTATGGCGGCTCGTGTTTTCCCAAGGACGTGCGCGCGCTGATCCGCACCGCCGACGATGTCGGCTTCGAGCCGGTGCTGCTGAAGTCGGTCGAGGAACGCAACAACGCCCAGAAGGCGGTGCTGTTCGACAAGCTCAAGGGCCACTTCAACGGCGATCTCGCGGGCAAGACGTTTGCGCTGTGGGGACTGGCGTTCAAGCCCAACACCGACGACATGCGCGAGGCGCCGGCCCGCGTCCTGATGGAGGCGCTGTGGGCCGCTGGCGCCAAGGTCCAGGCCTACGATCCCGAGGCGATGAACGAGGCGCAGCAGATCTATGGCCAGCGCGACGACCTGCTGCTCTGCGGCACCAAGGAGGCGGCGCTGCGCGGCGCCGATGCGCTGCTGATCGCCACCGAGTGGAAGAACTTCCGGGCACCGTCCTTCGAGACGATCAGACAGGCGCTTTCGACGCCGGTGATCTTCGACGGCCGCAATCTCTACGACCCCGCGGTCGTCGCCCGCCATGGCCTCCACTACGTCTCCATCGGCCGGAAGGTTGGCGAACTGAATTCGAGAGCGACAAAGGAACTGGCAGCATGAGGGTCCTTTTTGCCGGCGGTAACGGCTACACGCCCGAATTCAGCGGCGGGGTTCAGTCGAGCACGCATCATCTGGTCGAGCAGCTGCGCGCGCATGGCCACGAGGCTTCCGTCCTCGCCGCCTTGTTCGGTGACGGCATGTTCGGCTTCAAGGCCCGCGCCAAGATGAAGCTGACGCGGCAACGCGCCGTCATCGACAGCTTTCCCGGCTACCCTGTGGTCCGCGCCTGGTTCCCGTGGGAGGCCGCCGGCTTTGCCGTGCAGAAGCTCAAGCCCGACGTCGCTGTGGTCCAGTGCCACAAGTCGGTGCCGATCGGAAAGGCGCTGGAAGCTCAGGGCGTGCCGCTGGTCGTCTATCTCAGGAATGTCGAATTCCATGAACTCGCCGGCGAACTGAGCGAGCTGCGCTCGGCGCAGTATATTGCCAATTCGGAGTTCACCGCCCGCGCCTACGGGCAAAGGTTCGGCATCGAATCGACAGTCATTCCGCCGACGATCAATCCCGCGCTCTATGCCACGCCGACATCAGGCGAATTCGTGACGCTGATCAACCCTTACGAAGAGAAGGGTTTCGAGCTCGCGGTGCGGATCGCCGGGCGCTGCTCCGACATTCCCTTCCTGTTCGTCGAAAGCTGGAAACTGGCCGACGACCACCGCGCCCGCATCGAAGAGACCATCGCCCCGCTCGGCAATGTCAGGCTTGAAGGCCGCACCAACAACATGAAGACGGTCTATGGCCGCACGAAGATCCTGCTCGCACCGAGCAAATGGGAAGAGGCCTGGGGCCGTGTCGCCTCCGAGGCGCATTGCAGCGGTATTCCCGTCGTCGGTTCGCGCCGCGGCGGACTGCCCGAGGCGATCGGCAAGGGCGGCGTGGTTCTCGACTACGACGCGCCGCTCGACGACTGGGTCGATGCCGTGCGCCGGCTGTGGCAGGACAGGGTCGCGTACAATCGCCTGTCGGCGGCGGCCCGCGAGTTTTCCGAGCGCCCCCAACTCGAACCCGATGCCCAGTTCGCCACCTTCATGGGCGTGCTCGAACGCGCAGCGGCGCAAAGCCTGCACAAGGCTGCCTGACTTGGCGATTGTCCGGCTGGGTTCCAGGAGAGCGGATCGATGAAGGTCTGTTTCGTCGTCGACAAGTTTCCCTCGCTCTCCGAGACCTTCGTGCTCAACCAGATCGAGGGCTGTCTCGAGCGCGGTATCGAGGTCGGCGTCGTATGTAACGAGACGACGTTCGGCAAGGAGCGCAACATCGATGACCCGCGCTGGCGCAATCTCCCTGGCGGTGTCGAGCAATGGTGGGGCGCGCTCGGGCCGCTGCGGCCCAGGCTCCGCAGGTGGTCGGGAAAGCTCTGGGACAAGGCATCGACGGCGCTCGACATCGCCTTTGCCGGCAAGCTCGAAAAATACGACGTCATCGTCGCGCATTTCGGCAACAACGGCCTGCGCGTCGCAAGATCGATGAAGCGGCGACGGATTGCTGCCCCCCTGGTGACGATTTTTCACGGCCACGATGTCGGTGCACCGATGCATGACGGCACGCTGTCGCGCTACGAGGTGGTGTTCCAGCAAGGTGCCCTGCAGCTGCCGGTCAACGGCTACTTCCGCGACGCGCTCATTGGAGCGGGTGCGGCATCCGAAACCGTCGCGGTGCATCACATGGGGGTCGACACCGACGCGATCGGCTTTCAGGCGGTTGCGCGCAGTGACGCTACGCTTTCGCTGGTTTCGGTCTGCCGGCTGACTGAAAAGAAGGGAATCGAGTTCGCTCTGCGTGCACTCGCGGAAGTGCAGGCTGTGCGGCCTGACATCGACTGGTCCTACACGATCATTGGCGGCGGCGAACTGCTCGACGCCATGAAGCAACTGGCGGCAAGGCTCAACATATCCGATCGCGTCGCCTTCTTAGGGCCCCGCCCGCACAGCGAGGTCAAGCAGCGCCTGAGCAAGGCGCATGTCTTCGTGCTGCCCAGCGTCAGGGCGAGGGACGGCGATCTCGAGGGCATACCCGTGGCTTTGATGGAAGCGATGGCGGCAGGCCTTACCGTCGTCAGCACCTATCATTCAGGCATCCCCGAACTGATCGAAGACGGCAGGACCGGCCTGCTGGCACCTGAAAGGGACGTCGGCGCGCTGGCGCAAAAGCTGATCTGGATCGCCGACAACCCCGGCGCCTGCGAAAACCTGGCCGTCGCAGCGCGACGCAAGATCGAAGACGACTTCGATTCCGTCCGGCTCAACGACGCATTTGCCGACACGCTGTTCCGCCTTGCTGCCACCAAGGCGGCGGCATGACGGCCGAATCCCAGCAACTGGGCCGCATCGCCCTGCGTGGCGGAGCGCTGACCGCAGCAGCCCAGGCGATCAAGATCGGCATCCAGTTCATCTCGGTGGTGATCCTGGCGCGAATGCTGGCGCCGGAGGATTTCGGCCTTGTCGCCTCGGTCGGGCCGATCATCGCCTTTGTCGGGCTGTTCCAGAATCTTGGGCTGCAGCAGGCGGTCATCCAGCGCCCCGAGATCAGCCAGCCGCAGATCAACCAGGTGTTCTGGATCAGCGCGCTCGCCGGCCTGATCTGCACGATCGTGATCGCGGCACTTTCGCCGGCGGTGTCGGCCTTCTACGGCGACGCCCGCATGACTGGCATCACGCTCGCCGCTGCAATGCCGCTGCTGCTCGGTAGTCTCGCCGCGCTGCCGCTGGCGCTGATGAACCGCAACTTGCAGTTCGGGCAACTTGCCATCAACGACGTGGCGACCGCACTCGCCGGCCTTGGGGCGGCGATTGCCGCCGCCTATGCCGGGCTTGGCTACTGGTCGCTGGTGATCGGGCCTGCGGCCGGTGCGGTGGTGACGCTGCTCGGCGCCTGGCTGGCGACGCGCTGGAAGCCGGGCAGGCCCAGCGTCAAGGTGGAGCGCGAGATCCTGTCCTTCGGTGCCAATCTCACCGGCTTCAACCTCGTCAACTTCTTCTCGCGCAACCTCGACAACATCCTGATCGGCAAGTTCTCCGGCCCGGTCGAGCTCGGCTATTACGACCGCGCCTACAAGCTGCTTTTGTTTCCGCTGCAGAACATCAACCAGCCGCTGTCGCGGCTGATGGTGCCGCTGCTCAGCCGCATTCAGGATGACAAGCCGCGCTTTCGCGAGCTTTACCTGCGCACCAACTGGCTGCTTGCCTTCGTCACTGTGCCCGGCATCGCCGCACTCACAATCGCCGCCGAGCCGGTGGTCGCCATCCTGTTCGGCGAACGCTGGCTGGCGGTGGCGCCGATCTTCGCCTGGCTCGGCATCGCCGGGCTGATGCAGCCGGTGTCGAGCACGACGGGCTGGATCTTCATCTGCCAGGGCAAAACGAAGACGATGTTCCGCTGGGGCGTCTATTCGGCGCTGACCACGGTGCTGTCCTTTGCCGTCGGGCTGAAATGGGGCGCAGTCGGCGTCGCCGCCGCCTATGCGATCAGCGGCTATGTGCTCAGATTGCCGGTGCTGGCGGTGATGCTCGGGCGCACCGGCCCGGTCTCGGCGCTCGACTTCCTGATGGTCCAGGGATTGCTGATCGTTGCGGCTGCCGTGGCCTGGCTCGGCTACGGCTACCTGCCGGCATCGCTGACCGCGCAGTCCAATCTCGTGGCAGCTCTTACGGCCGCCACCCTAAGCTACGCGGTGGCGCTTGCCTTCATGGTCGCCGTCCCGCAGTCCCGCCGCGCCCTTGTCGAGACCTGGAAGACCGTCGCCCGCCACATCCGTTGAAGCGTCCGCCAGAAGCGGCCTGACCAGATCGGCGGCCGACATGGCCGAGGCATGTTCTTCCAGCACCGCGGCAAGGGTCGTCGCCCGATAACGGTCGAGGTTGCCGGCAAAGCGCGCGAGCTTCTGGCCGCCTTCGTCGGGGGTCACCGTGTCGATGTCGAGCAGCAGCTCGGCGAGGCCGACACGCTTGGCAAGCTCGCGGGTCTTGAACTCGTAGGCGATGGGCAGCACAGGCACACCGACGCACAGCGACATGATCATCATGTGCATGCGCGTTGCGACGACGAAGTCGAAGCCCTTGACCAGTTCAATCAGCTGTTCGGGCGTGTGGAAGCCGGCGTCGACGCTGACCTGGGCGGCGATCTCGGGCGCCAGTTCGGCGACGATCGCCCGCGCCGTCTTCGAATCGTCGTGGGCGTATTCGGGCACGCCTTGGCAGGTCGAGACGAAGGTCACCTGCTTGCCGTGGTCGCGCACCAGAGAGGTGGCGATGTCGCGGATCGAATCCATGTAGCGGCGCATGCCGTCGGCGCCGTCATTGACGTAGTTCCAGTGCCGCACCGAGATGCCGACACGACCGGTCGGCCGGGGCGGCGTGCCGGTCGAGAGCAGCGCTTCGATGCGCGCACTGTCGGCGAGCGCGAACACCGAATCGGCGACGACATGGCACTTGCCGGGGTTGTCGACGAGGCCTGCAAGGTGGGCGCGCGAGCGTTCGTCGCGCAGCAGGATCAGCGGGCTGCGGTCGAACACCGGCTTCAGTTCGCGGCGGTTGTAGTCCTTGTCGAACGGTCCCAGCGACTGGGTGAAGAAGACCGGATCCTTGCCGAAGATGGCATCGATGCGGAACTGGTTGAGGCGGCGTTCGAGATTGTAGTTCTCGACCAGATAGGTGCCGCCCGTGGTGACGACCAAATCGGCCCGATGGTACATGTCGAGGCTGCGGCGGTCCTCGGCGCCGAACATGGTCTCATCCAGCGCCCGGCTCTTGCCGTAGTGGCGCAGCGCGCTCAGTGCGAGACGGTTGTAGATCGGCTTGGCCAGGTTCTTCAGCCGGTTGTCGTCATAGGGGTATTTGAAGATCGATTCCGACAAGAGCTTGCGAATCTCGATGTCGGGATAGGCCTGCCTGGAGTAGAGCCGCGACGCCACTTCGGGCTGGCTGTCGAACACCTGGAAGCGCAGCTCGCCGGGATAGGCTGCCTTGAGGATGTGCCGGATCGCCAGCAGGATCGCCGCATCGCCGGTGTTCAGGCAGACGGTATTTTCGACGATGACTGTCTTCATGGGCCTTGGCCTCCTCGGATTGGTCGTGTCGGGAAATTAAGTACAGGCTAACCGGGCCATTTTGCGGCGCAACAATATTTGAGGTCCTGCCAGTCAATAATTGTTGCGATGCAGCAATGGGTGCTCTAGCCTCGTCATCGGTGGGCCAAACTGCGAGCGTGAATTCATGCTGCATGTTCTGTACCTGGTGCATGATGTTTCCGACCCGGCAGTTCGCCGACGGATCATCATGCTCAAGGCCGGTGGCGCGCGCGTTACGCTCGCTGGTTTCCGCCGGACGCAAGAACTCGAAGACGTCGAAGGCGTGACGCCGATCGACCTTGGTATCACGCGCGATGGCCGCTTTGCGCAGCGGCTGGGCGCGGTCGCCATGGCGGCGACGAGCATTGCCGCGTCGCTGAAATCAGTCGCGGCGCCAGACGTGATCGTAGCCCGCAATCTTGAAATGCTGGCGCTGGCGCAGCGCGCGCGGAGTGCGTTCTCTTCGTCCGTGCCGATCGTCTATGAGTGCCTCGACATCCATCGGCTGGTGCTGCGCGAGGATCTGCTCGGCAAGGGCCTGCGCGGTGCCGAGCGCCTGCTTGGGCGTAATGTCAGTCTGCTGCTCACCAGTTCGCCGGCCTTCGTCAGGCATTATTTCGAAAGGTTCGGCCAGATCGACGCACCCATCGAACTCATCGAGAACAAGCTGCTGGAACTGGAGCCGCGATTCGATTTGCGGCCGTCACAGGTTCCGCAGCTGCCTTGGAAGATCGGCTGGTTCGGCGCGCTGCGCTGCCGCAAGTCGCTCGAACTGCTGGCCGATTTCACCCGCAGCGCGGAAGGCCGTTTCGAACTGGTCATGCGCGGGCGCCCGGCGCTTTCGGAGTTTCCGGATTTCCATGGTTTCGTCGAATCCGAGCCCCATTTGGCCTTTAAGGGTGCCTACCGAAACCCCGAGGATATGGCCGACATCTATTCGCAAGTGCATTTCTCCTGGGCGATCGATTTCTTCGAGGAAGGCCAGAATTCGACATGGCTGCTGCCCAACAGGCTCTATGAAGGCTGCCGTTTCGGCACGGTGCCGATCGCCATGGCCGGCACCGAAACAGCCAGCTTCCTCGAACGCCAGAATGTCGGACTGGTGCTGTCCGAGCCGTCGGTCGCGGCGCTGACGCAAACGCTCTCGGACGTGACGACGGAGCGGTGCGCTGCCTTGCACGGGGCAGTGCTTGCGCGCGATCCCGCGACATGGGTGTGCAGCCGCTCCGATTGCCGCGCGCTGGTGGGGAGGCTCGAACGCGTCGCTGCCGAGAACGGGCAAGTCGACGCGCGCGCTATCGCCGCCTGATTCCCAACCCATCCAAGACAAGCAGCTTCATGATTGAGACGTCCTCCACCATCATCGTTATTCCGTGCCTCAACGAGGAGCGCCATATCGGCGGCCTGCTAGGCAGGCTTCGCCCGGCTGCAAGGCGGCTTGGGGCCCGGATCGTCGTTACCGATGGCGGCAGCCGTGATGCCACGCGCGCTATCGTTTCCGGCGTTGTGGCACAAGACGACAATGTCGTGCTGATCGACAATCCCGCGCGCATCCAGAGTGCTGCCATCAACCGTGCGGTCGAGCTTTTCGGCGATGGTGTCGACTACCTGATCCGCATCGACGCCCATGGCGGCTACCCCGACGACTATTGCGACAGGCTGCTCGAAGAAGCGCTGGAAACCGGTGCGGATTCCGTCGTGGTTTCGATGCTGACTGAAGGCACCGGCACGGTTCAGCAGGCCGCGGCCGCGGCGCAGAACTCGAAACTGGGCACTGGCGGCTCCAAGCACAGGCATGGCTCGGCGGGAGAATGGGTCGACCACGGCCACCACGCCCTGATCCGCATAGCCGCGTTCCGCGACGTCGGCGGCTATGACGAAAGCTTCAGCCACAACGAGGACGCCGAGTTCGACCATCGCCTGCGTCAGGCCGGCTACCGCATCTGGATGAGCGGCAGCACCCGCATGACCTATTTTCCGCGGGCCTCCCTTGCCGGCCTGTTCCGGCAATATCTCGGCTACGGCCGGGGCCGGGCGAAGAACGTGCTGAAGCACCGGGTCATCCCCAAGCTCCGGCAGATGGTGCCGCTGATGGTGGTGCCCACGGCACTTCTGGCGAGCCTTGCCGTCGTCCACTGGATATTCACAGTGCCTTTGCTCGTCTGGGTGGCGATCTGCCTTAGCTATGGCGCGGCCCTTGCCTTGCGCGAAAGCAGGCCCGGGCTGGCGCTTGCCGGCGTGTCGGCAATGGTCATGCATTTCGCATGGTCGCTCGGCTTCTGGCTCCAGCTGCTCGGCATGCCGGCAGGAGGGCGAACCGCATGACCGGGATGCCAGGCATCGACATCTGCGTCTGCACCTTCAGGCGCCGCGAACTTGCCGACACGCTGCGCTCGCTGGCGGCGATGGACCTGCCCGAGGGATATCGCATCGGCATCGTCGTCGCCGACAATGACGAGGTGCCGAGTGCTTCGCCGCTGGTCTCGGAGCTTGCGCAGGACTTGCCGCTGCCGGTCCGCTACATCCATTGCCCGGCACGCAACATCTCGCTCGCCCGCAATGCCTGCCTCGATGCCAGCGCGGCCGATTTCGTCGCCTTCATCGACGATGACGAAAAGGCGACGGGCACGTGGCTGAAACGGCTGGTCGAGACCGCCCAGGCGACCAGCGCCGACGTGGTGCTCGGACCGGTCAAGGCGCGCTACGGGGCAGGGGCGCCGGGCTGGATGCAGGTCGGTGACTTCCATTCGACCTATCCGGTATTCGTCCAGGGCGAGATACGCACCGGCTATACCTGCAATGCCTTGCTCAGGATGGTTTCGCCCAGCATCTCCGGCCGCCGCTTCAGCCTGGCGCGCGGCCAGTCTGGCGGCGAGGACACCGAGTTCTTCGATCAGGTCCACGGCGCCGGCGGGCGCATTGCCTATGCCGCCGAGGCCTGGGTGGAGGAGCCTGTTCCATCGTCGCGTGCCTCGTTCGGCTGGCTCACCAAAAGGCGCTTCCGCGTCGGCCAGACGCATGGCCGGCTGCTCGGCTCGAAGCGCCCGGGCATGGGCCGGGTCGGCGAACTGGCTCGCGCCTCGGCCAAGGCCAGCTATTGCTTCGCCGCTGCAGGGCTGACCGCGTTCCAGCCGGTCAGCCGCAACCGCAGCCTGCTGCGCGGGGTCATGCATGTCGGCGTGCTCAGCGGGCTGGTCGGCGCACGCGAACTGCGCCTCTACGGCAACGAAGGAGGCCAGGATGCAGCCTGACGTCAGCTTCGTCATCGCCGCCTACGACGCCGAGGCGACGCTCGGTCGCGCCATCGACAGCGCATTGGCGCAGCGTGGCGTGACCGTCGAGGTGATCGTCGTCGACGACTGCTCGTCCGACGCAACGCTAAAGCTTGCGCGCTCTTGTGACGACGCGCGCGTCTGCGTGTTGGCGCTGGAGAAAAATCGCGGGCCGGGCGGGGCGCGCAATGCCGGTCTCGATGCCGCGCGGGGCCGCTGGGTCGCCGTGCTCGATTCCGACGACGCGGTGCTGCCGGGCAGGCTTGCCGCAATGATCACCCGAGCCGAACAGAGCTCTGCCGAGATGGCCGTCGACAACATCGCCGTGATTCGAGAAGACGGCACGCCGCCCGAGGTGATGTTTCCCGAGCGCTATCTCGAAGAACTGGCAGAACTCACGCTGGCCGACTTCATCGGCGGCAATGTCGTCTTTGAATCCACGTTCAATTTTGGTTACATGAAGCCGATATTCTTGCGTGAATATCTCGAGCGCCATGGCCTGCGTTATGATGAGGAATTGCGCATCGGCGAGGACTACATCCTGCTTGCCAGCGCGCTCGCCAATGGTGGGCGCTGCACCGTCGAACCTGCCGTAGGCTATGCCTATCATGTCCGCAGCGGCTCGATTTCAAGGGTTCTGGAGCTTCGCCACATCGAGGCGATGCAGCGTGCTGACGCCGCTTTCGAGGCATCCAGCACGCTCGACGACGAGGCACGAAAAGCGTTCACGCGACGGACGCGCAGCCTCTCTCAGGCTGCCTCATTCCTGTCACTGGTTGAGCACATCAAGCAGCGGTCGCCGCTCAAGGCGATCAGAACCGCCCTGGGGGACCCGGCGGCGGTTCGCCATTTGCGAATGCCGATCGCAGTCCGGTTGCGCCGGGTTGCCAGGCAGTTCGCATACCGGCCCGGCAAATGATGCGACAGCCGGGACGGCCAAGACCAAGACGAGGAGACTGAAATGAGCGAGAGGATTGGCACGATGAAGAAAGTCAGGAAAGCGGTGATCCCGGTGGCGGGGCTCGGCACGCGGTTCCTTCCCGCGACCAAGTCCATGCCCAAGGAAATGCTGCCCGTCGTCGACAGGCCCGTCGTCCAGTACGCCGTCGACGAGGCACTGGAAGCCGGCATCGAGCACATCGTCTTCGTCACGGGCCGCAACAAGGCGGTCATCGAGGACTATTTCGACCTTCATCCCGAACTGGTGGGCACGCTCGAACAGGCCGGCAAGGTCGAGCAGATCAAATCGCTGGAGAGCCTATTGCCCGTGCCTGGTGCCACCAGCTTCACCCGCCAGCAGGCGCCGCACGGGCTCGGGCATGCCGTCTGGTGCGCCCGTGACATCATCGGCGACGAGCCGTTCGCGCTTCTGCTGCCGGACATGGTGTCGTTCGGCAAGCGCGGCTGCCTAGCCGAGATCATGGACCTGCACGCCGAAACAGGCGGCAACGTCATTGCCGTCGAGCAGTGCGATCCGAGCGAAACCAACAAATACGGCATCGTCGGCAAGGGGCCCGATGTCGGCTCGGGATTCGAGGTGACGGCGATGGTCGAAAAGCCGGCGCCGGCCAACGCGCCGTCGAACTTCTACATCAACGGCCGCTACATCCTGCAGCCGGAGATCTTCAACCTGCTGGGCACCCAGAAGCGCGGCGCCGGCGGCGAGATCCAGCTGACCGACGCCATGGTTCGCCTTGCCGCGAGCCAGGCCTTCTTCGCCCGGCCGTTCAATGGCCGGATGTTCGACTGCGGGTCCAAGGAAGGCTTCATCCAGGCCAATGTCGCCTTTGCGCTGAAGCGGGCCGACATCCGCGACTCCGTGCTCGACGCCATCCGCGACATGGTCGCCGAGCACGATCACGTCGCTGCGGCCTAAAGCCATGAACCGTTGTCGAAGGCGGGCGAAACGGTTCGCCTTCGACGACATTTGAGATAACGCGTGCCCGATCGGCACCGCAGTTGCGTAGCTGAAGTCGGCTCCGCCAGAACCCATCGAGCGGCAGACGCTGCTCAGCAAGAACTGGAATGCAGATGAACTACGCCAGCTTTCCCTTCAACAACCGCATACCCGCGTCTCGCGAGGACCCGCGGGAAGGCAGCGACTTCATCGATCTCGAACGCCTTCTTTCCATGGCCAAGCGTCAGGCCAAGGTCGTCGGCGTCGGCGCAATCATCGGCCTGCTGCTCGGTCTCGTTTACCTCCAGACCACCCCGCCGACCTTCACCGCTTCCACCCGCGTGCTGATCGACGAGGGCATGAACAAGATGGTCGACGAGGTTTCGGCGACGCCGGTCAACATGCAGACCGACGCGGCGATCCTCTCCCAAATCGAGATCATCAAGTCGGCGCGCCTGGCCGCGGTGGTCGTCGACAAGGAAAAGCTCGACCAGAACCAGAATTTCATGCAGCCGCCGAAGTCATTGCTGTCGACCCTGGTGGGCTACGCACGCGGCTTCCTGCAGATCTTCCGTTCCGCCCCAGATGTTGCGGGCGGCGCGGAACTCACCGAAGCGCAGCGCAAGGCAATGGCGGCAGCGTCGCGCAAGGAGCAGGCGGTGGCGATGCTCCAGGCGGACATCATGGCCGAGCGCTCCGGCCGCAGCTATGTCATTTCCATGGGCTACCGCTCGCACGATCCGCAACTGGCGGCAGCCATCACCAAGGCCTATGCCGACGCCTTCGTCGCCGACCAATTGGACGCCAGTTTCGACGCCACCGAAAAGGCCGCCGTCTGGCTCCAGGGCCGGCTCGAGGAACTGCGCACGAGTTCGCAGAAGGCGGCACTCGAGGTCGAGAAGTTCCGCGCCGAGAACGGTCTTGCGGCGGCGCGCGGCGAAACCATCGCCGAACAGCAGCTGTCCGATCTCAATGCCCAACTGATCCTGGCCCAGGCCGACACCGCCAAGGCCCGGGCGCGCTACGAACAATACCGCACCATCGTCGAAAGCGGGCCGGAAGCTGCCGTCGGCAATTCGACCCTGTCGGCGGAAGAGGCGGGAAATCCGCTGATCTCCGAACTCAAGAAACGCTATTCCGGCGTGTCGAAGCGCGAGCAGGAGATTTCGGCCGGCTTCGGGCCCAACCATCCCCAGGCCGTGGCCCTGCGCAAGGAGCAGGCGGACCTGTCCAACCAGATTCTTCGCGAACTGAGCCAGCTTTCCGAGACCTACCGCAACGCATATGAAGTAGCACAGTCGCGCGAGACCGCGCTGCGCAACAGCGTGATGGAGGCGACCGGCCAGAACTCCAGCGCCAACCAGGCACAGGTGCGCCTGCGCGAACTGCAGCAGCAGGCGACCGCACTCAGCACGCTCTACCAGACCTTCCTGTCGCGCTATGAGGAGGCGTCGCAGCAGCGCTCCTTCCCGATCGCCAAGGTCAGGGTGATTTCGGAGGCGACGACGCCGCGCGGCCCGTCGAGCCCGCGAACCTCGATGGTATTCGGCCTGGCGCTCGTGCTCGGCGTCGTCATCGGTGCGGCCTTTGGCGCGCTCAACGAGTTCAACGAGCGCTTCTTCCGCACCGCCGAGGATGTGCGCGAGCGGCTTGGCGTCAAGTTCCTCGGCTATCTGCCGCTGCTCGGGTCGAGCGACGACAAGAAGGACGCGACCAAACCCGAGACGGGCAAGATGGGCACGCCGCCGCCACAGCCTCCGACGCGCGCCGCCGAGGCGGCGAAACGCAGGGCCAAGATGCGCATCGCCGTCGATGCCCCGGCCTCGATGTTCGCCGAGACGCTGCGCAGCACCAAAATCGCCGGCGACATCGTGCTTCAGGATGTGGGCTGCAAGGTAATCGGGATCATCTCGATGCTTCCGGGCGAGGGCAAGTCGACGGTCGCAGCCAATCTAGCCGGCCTGATCGCCAGCAATGGCGCCAAGACGCTGCTGATCGACGCCGACCTGCGTAATCCCGGTCTCAGCCGCAGCCTCGGCATCGATGCCGAGCAGGGGCTGGTCGAGGCGGTTGTCAACGACCAGAGCTGGCAGTCGGTGGTCAAGGTCGATCGCCAGACCAAGATGGCGATCGTTCCCGCGGTGGTTCGGGGCCGCTTCTCGCACACCAGCGAATTGCTGTCGTCCGCCGGCATGCGACGCTTCATCGACGATGCCAAGGCGACCTTCGACTACATCATCGTCGACTTGCCGCCGCTCGGCCCGGTGGTCGACGCCAAGGCGTTCGCGCCACTCGCCGACGGCTTCGTGCTGGTCGCCGAATGGGGTGCGACGCCGCGGCCGCTCGTCCGTTCGGCGCTCAACGCCGAACCCCAGATCGCCAGCAAGATCCTTGGCCTGGTGCTCAACAAGGTCGATCTCAAGAAGCTGCCGCGCTACGGCGCCTATGGCGGCTCGGAGCAGTTCCTGGAAAGATATTCCAGCTACTATGTCGACAAGAGCGAGCCCAAGGTGAAGGTCGCCAGCTGAGGCACGGAGCCCGCATGGGCCTCCCGAGAACCGGGACCGCCTTTCGGGGCGTGGCCTAGGAAAACAGCAGTCGGCCGCCCTTGTTGGCGATCCGCACCGCCGTCAGTCGGCCGGTCTTGAAGGCGCCGGTGTCGATGCCGAGCCGGCGGCCCTCGATGCGCGGGAAGTCGGTCGGCGTGTGGCCGTGCACCACCCAGCGGTCGAGCCGCCGGGACGCCTCGAAGAACTCCTCGCGGATGTAGAGAAGGTCGTCGTCCTTCTGGTCGAGGAGGGGCACGCCTGGCCGGATGCCGGCATGCACGAACAGGAAACGTTCCGAATAGGCCATGATCGGCAGCGAGCGCATGAACCGGATGTGGTCGCGCGGGATGTTGGCGCGGATATACTCGTCGAGCTTGCCGCTGCTGCCATAGAGTTCGGCAAGGTGCTCGGCATCGATGTCGTAGGAAAACAAGGCGCTGCGGGCCCCGGTGGCAAGCCAGCGTTCGAGCGAGAGTTTCCCGTCGAGATAGTCGAGGGCCTGGGCCTCGTGGTTGCCGATCAGGCAGATGCGCTCGAAACCGGCCGGCGGTGGGGCGATCAGGTGGTCGAGCACGCGCGCCGAATCCGGGCCGCGGTCGATGTAGTCGCCCAGCATGACGATCAGTTTCCGCCCTGGCAGCGTTGCCGCGTCGGCAACGATCTTCGCCTCGAGCGCGCGCAGCTCCCTGAAGCAGCCATGCACGTCGCCGACGGCATAGACGACCGTGCCGGACAGGTCGAGTTCGACCCGTTCGCGCCCCTGAGGCCGGTTCTGCTGTCGGAAATTCAGGAAACCCACCAGTATCTTGCCTCACATGCGTGCCGGCGCCGATGCCGAACCATCCAGGGCGTTCGACCCAAGCGACATTATAGCGGCAAGTATCATGGACAGGCATGCCACCCTGCCGACGGGTGTAAAAATCGTTGCCAGAATATTTCGGGTCCGACGAATGTCCGTGGCGTGAGATCCGCGATCGTGCGCTTGGCCGGAATCATCGCGGTCAGTTCGCCTCGCAGATGCCGAGAGGCTTCACACTTTAGAGGCATGATTCCGGAGGGGAAATGGTAGCGGGAAGTGGACTCGAACCACCGACCCCAGGATTATGATTCCCGTGCTCTAACCAACTGAGCTATCCCGCCAGGGTGGAGAAGGCTCGAAAAACTGTCTCGGAAGAGGCAGGCGTCGATGCGTTCGCCAAGGTCGGGCGGATATAATGTCTGGATGACGAACCTGTCAAGCAGTGACATTGCGCAATTCCGGATAATTGCCAAGGACGCATCGCCGGTTGCTATTCAGCCTGTTTGCGGTTGGTTTTTGGGCGGTATTGCTCCTGCGCCGGCCCGCAACTTTAATATGCACCGCATGATGGGAGCCTGGCTGTAGAGCGTGCGGTTAACGATCTTTGGCGTATGCTTGAGCCCGAGTGCATGCGAGCTAGGTGATTTTGGCGCAGGCTGCGGGGTTGAGTTAGAGAGGCTCGGACATTATGTCTGCCGACATAAATCCCCCTGGAAAGAGCCTGATGAATCCGCGTATTGCAGTTCTTGGATGCGGCTATTGGGGCGGTAATCATATCCGCACCCTGAAGTCGCTCGGCGCCCTTCATGCCGTCTCCGACGTCGACCCGGCCCGCGCCGAACGATTTGCCGCCGAGCAGGGCTGCCTTGCGCTGACGCCGGACGAATTGTTTGCCCGCGACGACGTCGACGCCGTCGTCATGGCGCTGCCGCCGCAGTTCCACGCCGATTTCGCGATTCGTGCCGTCGAGGCGGGCAAGGACGTGCTGGTCGAAAAACCGATTGCCCTGACCGTGCCCGACGCCGAGCGCGCGGTGAAAGCCGCGCGCGACAATGGCCGCGTGTTCATGACCGGGCACGTGCTGCGCTTCCATCCGGCTTTCGAAGGGCTCAAGGCGCTGGTCGACAAGGGCGAACTCGGCGAAGTCGGCTACATTCATTCGCATCGCCTGGGCCTCGGCAAGTTCCACGCCGAAAACGACGCGCTGTGGGATCTCGCTCCGCACGACCTGTCGATGATCCTGGCGATCACCGGCACAGCCCCGATCGAGGTGCGCGGCGAGGGCGCTGCAGTGCTCAACCACCTCAGCGATTTTGCCCACCTGCACATGCGCTTCCCCAATGGCCTGCGCGGGCACCTGTTTGCATCGCGCCTCAATCCGTATCGCGAGCGCCGGCTGACGGTGGTCGGGACCAAGGGCATGGCGGTGTTCGACGACGTCGAGCCGCAGGAGCGCAAGCTTGCACTCTATCGGCATGCGGTGTGGCGGGACGAAGGGCAGTGGACGTCGACGATGAACGAGCCGACCTATATCGCGCTCGAAAATGCCATGCCGCTGACGCGTGAACTCGAGCATTTCATCCATTGCATCCAGACGCGCGAAGAGCCGCGCACCGGCGCCGAAGAGGCGCTGGGCGTGCTGCGCATCCTGACTGCGGGCACGGTTACGCACGACTGAAGTGAGGGGAGTAGGGGAATAGGGGAATAGAGCAGTATTGCCCGGTCCCTTTTACTGCCTTACTCCCTTACTCCCTTACTCCCCTACTCCCCTACTCCCCTACTCCCCTACTCCCCTCATCACCCACCACCCGGCAAGGGCGAGAGCTGCCAGCCATACCGTCACGACGAAAGCGAGGCCTGCCAGGCTCCTGGGCTTGGCGTTGATTTCGGCTGCCTTGGCACGGAAGTCGGCCATCAGTTCGGGCGGGATCATGCGGATGACCAGCCAGATGCCCAATGGCACGATCAGCAGGTCGTCGAGATAGCCGAGAATCGGCACGAAGTCGGGAATGAGATCGATCGGGCTCAGCGCGTAGGCCGCCACGCAGGCGGCTGCCACGCGGGCATAACAGGGCGTCGACCGGCTGCGCGCGGCGAGGTAGAGGGCCACGACATCGCGCTTGAGGAGCCGCGCCCAACGCTTGGCCGCTTCCAGCACGGATATCGAGCTTATTCTGCGGCTATGGAGCCCGGCGTTGCCGCCAGCCGCGACAGCATCGCCTCGGCGTCGGCATGGCGTTCGGAACGTTCGATGAAACCGCCGCCGAAGACGCGTGCTTCGTTGACCTCGTCGGAATAAAGCACGCAGGCTTGGCCGGGCGCTATGCCCGACTCGCCATCGACGAGTTCGACCCAGGTCGCGCCGTCGCGATGATGCAGAACCACGGGGCGGGGCGGGCGCGACGAACGCACCTTGGCGTAGAGCTCGAGGCCGCCCGCGGGAACGGCAGACAGCGCCTCGTCGCCCAGCCAGTTCATGCCGCGCAGGAAGATCTTGTGCGTCTCCAGCGCCTCGCGCGGGCCGACGATCACACGGGCGCGTTCGGCGTCGATATGGACGACGTAGAGCGGTTCGCCGGAAGCGATGCCGATGCCACGGCGCTGGCCGATGGTGTAGCGCAGGATGCCTTCGTGGCGGCCAAGCACGCGGCCGTCGATATGGACGATGTCGCCGGGATTGGCGGCGGAGGGCCTCAGCTTGGCGATGATGTCGGTATACTTGCCCTGCGGCACGAAGCAGATGTCCTGGCTGTCCTGCTTGGCGGCAACCGTCAAGCCCATGCGCTCGGCTGCGGCGCGAACCTCGGGCTTGGACATGCCGCCGAGCGGAAAGCGCAGGTAGTCGATCTGTTCCTGGGTGGTGGCAAACAGGAAATAGCTCTGGTCGCGGTCGGCGTCGACCGGGCGATACAGCGCGCGATGGGCGCCATTCTGCCTGGAGCGGATGTAGTGGCCGGTGGCCAGCGCATCAGCGCCGAGCTCGCGTGCGGTGGCGAGCAGGTCGGCGAACTTGACCGTCTGGTTGCACGACACGCACGGGATCGGCGTCTCGCCGGCGACGTAGCTTTCGGCGAACGGGTCGATGACGGCCTTGCGGAAGCGCTCTTCATAGTCGAGCACGTAATGGGGAATCCCGAGCGTCTCGGAGACGCGGCGGGCGTCGGCGATGTCCTGTCCGGCACAGCACGAACCGGCGCGATGGGTGGCCGCACCGTGGTCGTAGAGCTGTAGCGTGACGCCGACGACGTCATAGCCTTCCTGTTTGAGCAGGCCGGCCACGACTGAAGAGTCGACACCGCCCGACATGGCTACAACCACGCGGGTGTCTTCGGGGCGTCCGGGCAGGTCCAGGCTGTTCATCGGGATTGCGTTCCGCTGTCTTTAGGTCGGCTGCATGCCAATGGCTGCAATATAGGTCAAGCCTCGCCGCAGTGCCACCCGAAGCGGTCTGGTCCACCTTTTTCGGCGGCAAACCCGCCAACTGGGCAGGTGGTTAAATTGCGGATTGAGAGTCTAACGTTCTGTTCACGTTCGTTACTTAGCTCTTAGGACACGCTTAGGCAATTTTTAAAGCTGTGGCGCTAGTGTGGCAGGTGATTGGGTCTTTGAGTTTTTAGTAGAGAGTACGATGACCGATCTGGTTAGACCGCGTGTCAAATATGTTATCGGGCCGGACGGCAGCCCGCTTACGATTGCCGATCTGCCCCCGACCAATACGCGCCGGTGGGTTATCCGCCGCAAAGCGGAAGTGGTCGCAGCGGTCAGGGGAGGGCTGCTCAGTCTCGACGAAGCGTGCCAACGCTACAAGTTGACGACCGAGGAGTTTCTGTCCTGGCAGGCTTCCATTGACGAATATGGCCTTGCCGGACTGCGCACCACGCGCATCCAGCAATACCGTCATTGACACCGGCCGTTACGGCCAACCAACAAGAAAGGGTGCGGCTTGCCGCACCCTTTTTCGTTTGAGCCCAGGCTTCCTGCAGCGTTAGAGCGCAAGCACTACCTTGCCCCTCGGTTTGGTGGCGAGGAAAGCGTGGGCTGCGCCTGCGTCCTCGAGCGCAAAGCTCTTGGCGACATGCACCTTGAGCTCGCCGGCGGTGGCCAATCGGCCAAGTTCCTCGAGCCCCTCACGATCCGGCCGCACCAGGATGCGCTCGAGCCGGATGCCCAGGGCCTCGGCGTCCGACTTCGCCTTCTCGCTGGGGTCGAGCAGGGCAACGAGCACGCCGCCCTTGCGCAGCACCTTGAGCGATTTTTCGGCATGCTCGCCGCCGAGCGGATCGAACACCAGGTCGACCTGCCCGGCCACGGCGACGAAGTCGCGAGATGTATAGTCGATCACCTCATCGGCACCGAGCGAGCGGACGAAATCGACCTTGCCCGGGCTTGCCGTGGCAACGACATGGGCACCGAGCGCCTTGGCGATCTGCACGGCGAGATGGCCGACACCACCGGCGGCAGCATGGATCAGGACGCGATCGCCGGCCTTGAGTTTTCCTGATGTCACGAGACCCTGCCAGGCGGTCAGTCCGGCGAGGGGGAGGGCCGCAGCCGAGGCATGATCAAGCGCTGCTGGCTTGTGTGCGACCTCAGTTGCCGGTGAGGTCGCAAATTCGGCATAGGCCGCGGCCTCCGCCGGGAAGTTGGGCATGCCGAAGACCTCGTCGCCGGGGGCGAAACCATTGGCGCCGGGGCCTACCGCCTCGACCGTACCCGAGACATCCCAGCCGAGCACAAAGGGCGGTTCGCCGAGCAGGGGGTAATAGCCGCCGCGCACGGCGGCATCGACGGGATTGACGCCTGCTGCCCTGACGCGGATCAGCACTTCGCCTGATTTGGGCTGCGGGGCGGGGCGTTCGGCAAGCTCAAGCACTTCTGGGCCGCCGACTGTGGCCTGGGTAATGGCACGCATGGGATTGTCCTCCTTGGGATGATGCATGTGCCACTATCAAATGGATAGTATCAATCGATTGTCGAGAATGTACCTCAATGATATATAGGTACCCCATGGATAGTGAATGCGCTCCCGATACCCCATTCGGCTACGACGCCTTCCGGCGTCAATGCATGTCGCACACCGTGCTCGAGATGCTGGCGAGCAAGTGGGTCTATCTGGTTGTCGGGGCGTTGAAGCCGGGCAAGCGGCGCTATGGCGAGCTGCAGCGCAAGGTCGAGGGCATCACGCCCAAGATGCTGACGCAGACGTTGCGCGTGCTGGAACGGGACGGGCTTGTCCGGCGCGAGATCTTCCCGGTCATTCCGCCAAAGGTCGAATATGAGTTGACCGACCTCGGCCGGAACCTGGCGGACCTGCTCAATCAGATCAGGGTGTGGTCGGAGCAGCACGCGCCCGATATTCGCGACGCGCGGGCAAGGTCGCTCGAAGGCGAACTCGTCGTGTAATTGCCGGCCGGGCGCTGCCGGGCCAGAATCTGTCTGAAGGAGCGGCTTGTCAGCCGATCATCGCGTTGCGGCCACCGGTCTCGGCCTCGCGGGTGGTACGGTCGCGCGATTCCAGCATTTCCGCCTTGGACAGCTCCGCTTCAGCTTCGGAGAGTAAGGATTCGGCAGCGGCGCGCTGTTGCGCCAGGTCATGCTGGGAGTTCTTCAGGTTGTCACGTCGTTGCCGCGCCGCCTTGGCGAAGGTCGGATAGGCGAAATGATTGAGATCGGTGATCCCCGCCTTCTTTTCCTCGGCGACGATCTGCATCTCGAGTTCGTTCGCCATCCGGTCGAACTCGGCGATCATCGAATCAAGCTGCATCAGCTGGCGGCGCTTTTCGTTCACCTGAAACTGCTTGAGCCTGACCAGGTTCTCACGTGATTTCATGACCCGACACTCCCGAACAACGAAAAACGCACTTGTACTCGCCTACTTTGGCCCCGAGGGACCCTGCCGCACCCGAACCGGTTCTGAACTCCCGGCTATGGAAAACAAACTTTTAAAGTTTTTCTCCGCCGGTAACCATTCGTTTACGGGCATCGTTAATCATACCCATCGAGACTTAAGGCCCGGTAAAGATTCTGGTTTTCGCCGCGAATGTGATCGGTCCTTCTCTGGAGCGCTTAGTCAACCTAGTTAATGCGTCGCGTTAAGATGTTGACCGTGTGATTCATGTTTGGATTCAAGAGGGTGTATGCGCCGGTTAAAATTTCTGATATGGTCTTCCATACGAAATTAGGTTTTGTTAACCATTCGATGGCAGCCTCCGATTCAGTAGCACTGGGCCGGTATGGACGAGACCGCGAAGATGTTCCGGCAGCAGAAAAGGGGATTTGAATGCGCGTTCTGCTGATAGAAGACGACAGTGCAACCGCACAGAGCATCGAACTGATGCTCAAATCGGAGAGCTTCAACGTCTATACGACCGATCTCGGCGAAGAAGGCGTCGATCTCGGCAAGCTTTATGATTACGACATCATCCTTCTCGACCTGAACCTGCCCGACATGTCGGGCTATGAGGTTCTGCGCACTTTGCGCCTGTCCAAGGTCAAGACGCCGATCCTGATCCTCTCCGGCATGGCCGGCATCGAGGACAAGGTGCGTGGCCTGGGCTTCGGTGCCGACGACTACATGACCAAGCCGTTCCACAAGGACGAACTGGTAGCGCGCATCCACGCCATCGTCCGCCGTTCGAAGGGCCACGCCCAGTCGGTCATCATGACCGGCGACCTGATCGTCAATCTCGACGCCAAGACGGTCGAGGTCGGTGGCCAGCGCGTGCATCTGACCGGTAAGGAATACCAGATGCTGGAGCTGCTCTCGCTGCGCAAGGGCACGACTCTGACCAAGGAAATGTTCCTCAACCACCTCTATGGCGGCATGGATGAGCCTGAGCTGAAGATCATCGACGTCTTCATCTGCAAGCTGCGCAAGAAGCTCGACGCCGCATCCGGCGGACAGAACTTCATCGAAACTGTCTGGGGTCGCGGCTATGTTCTGCGCGAGCCGGAAGAGCTTCGCGAAATCGCCTGATTTCTTGTTCCGATTTCAGTCAAAACCCGGCCTGCGTGCCGGGTTTTTCTTTGCCGCGAATCAGGCGGCGACGTCGAAGGCGCGGAAGCGGTCGAGCAGTTGCGGCCTGGTGAACGGCTTCAGGAGGTAACCCTGGGCGCCGGCCCGCTTGGCACGCATGATGGCGCCGATGTCCACTTCGGTCAGGCAGATCGCGATCTGCGGCTTGACCCGGCTGTTGAGGGCACGGACGCGGCGGATGAAGTCGGCGGTCGCCATGTCCTCGAGCGCACCGTCGACCACGATGATGTCAGGCATGTCATAGGCGCACATGTCGAGCGCTTCGGCGCCGGTCGACGCCTCGACGACGGCCATATCGGGGCTGTTGAGGATGCGTTTGGCGACTTTGCGGATGACGCTGGAGTCATCGACGAACAGGCAGCGCTTCATGGCCCGGTCCTTCTTGCGGGGGCCGAACGCGCCAGGCGCGCCGGGGTGATGCACTCACCCTAGCGCGACCTCGTAAAGAAGCTGAAAACCCGAATGGTAAAATTCGTGGAAACGACGCCGGTCAACAAGGGCTGCGATCGTGCAGGACGCGGTGCCACCAGGTTCCATGCCGCCAGAAGGGGCAGGGCGGCCAATTTTACTCTGCGAATACTGGCCGCGCGGAGCCTTTTCACTCGGCAGTCAGCAGAATTTCTTCCGGCGTGGCGTGGATCGAGATCGTCATGCCAGCCTCGCGTGCGAGCAGCAGCGTGTAATAGGGCTGAACCGAATGGGCGTCGATCGGCTCTTCCGGCTTCTGGCCGGAATGCAACTCGAGGAACTTCGGCGGCACGCGCAGCATCGGGCCGCTGGCCGACAGGGTGAATTTCGGCGCGGTCTCGACGTTTTCGAGCGTGACGCCGAGCTTGCCGCCACGCGGGATCGCGGCGTGGGCAACCAGAAGCAGGTTGAGCAGCAGCTTGACCTTGTTCTTGGGCAACAGAGCGCGGCCGCCCGACCATGCCAGTTCCGGCTTCTCGTTCTTGAGAAACGCGGTGGCGACCGCTTCGGCGTCGCCGGTGTCGATCAGCATGCCGGCCGAACCGGCAGCACCGAAGGCGATGCGGGCGAACTGCAATCGCGCCGATGCGTTGCGCGCACTGGTGCGGATGAGGCGCATGGCGTCTTCGTCGGCGCCGCCCTCGTCAAGCAGTTCGAGGCCGTTGTTGATGGCGCCGACCGGCGAAATGATGTCGTGGCAGACCCGGCTGCACAGCAGCGCCGCGAGATCGGGGGCGGAAAGCATCATCAATTCGGCCATGAACGACATCCCTCGGCAGCAGCTTAAGTTCAAAATGAGACCAGGACCCACCAATGCGAATCAGGGCTGGTCGACGGTACTCTTGGTTACACAGCGCCGGTAACGGCGGCAAGAATCAGCATACTGCACTTGATTAAAACGCCTACATTTGGGCGCAAATCCGGCCTTTCCACAGGGTTTTATGCCTTCGATCCGCCATCTTCATCAGGCAGTTTAATGGTTGAAAAAGGATTACGGCATAGTTTGCCGGAGTTGGACGAGCCAGCTGCCGATCAAGAGCAGCAGCAGTCCGGGGCGTCGGAGAAAGTGTGCTCCCTGACGGAGATTTGGAAGCATGATTTCCCGATTCTATGGCCGGACGTTCGCCCGGCTAGTTGCCGCGATGTTCGTCCTTGTCGGCGTTCTGGCATTTTCGACATCTGCGTCTCGCGCGCAGCAATACACGGCGCAGGAGATCCTCGATTCCGGACACCGGTTTTTCGGCTCGACCTCGGGCGGTCTCGCCAGCGTCGTCGAGAAGGTTTTCGCGTCTTACGGCCTGCCTAACGGCTATGTACTGGGCGAAGAGGGTTCCGGCGCCTTTGTCGGCGGCCTGACCTATGGCGAAGGCACGCTCTATACCAAGAATGCCGGCGACCATAAGGTGTTCTGGCAGGGGCCTTCGCTTGGCTGGGATTTCGGTGGCCAAGGCTCGCGGACGATGATCCTCGTCTACAATCTGGACGACATCAATAATCTCTACGACCGCTACGGCGGTGTTGCCGGTTCGGCCTATATCGTTGCCGGCGTCGGTTTCAACGTGCTCAAGCGCGGCAACATCCTGCTGGTGCCGGTGCGCACGGGCGTGGGGGCGCGACTGGGGGTCAATCTCGGCTACCTGAAGTTGACGCAGCAGCCGACGTGGAATCCCTTCTGATTGTGTGAAGAACAGGCTGGTCGGGTGCCATAGCGTTTGCAGCGGTGCTGGATTCCTGCCATGGGAACATGGCAAAGTCGGCCTGTCCGTAACGGGTAATGTGCCTTGGTCCAGTCGATCCTGTTTTTCGTTCTTGGCTTCCTGACCGCCGGGTTTCTCGTGCTGCTGGTCGCGCCGTCGGTATGGCGGCGCGCCGTTTCGGTTACGCGGCAAAGGGTCCAGGCGAAGCTTCCCATGACACTGGACGAGATTCGCGCCGACAAGGACAGTCTCCGCGCCGAACATGCCATGGCCCTGCGCAAGGTCGAGGTCCAACTCAAGGCTTCGCAGGAAAAGGTGCTGGCGCAAGCCATCGAGCTCAGCCGCCACCGCGAGGCAAAGAAGCTGGTTGCCGACGGCCATGCCGAGAAGGACCGGGTTGTCAGCGAGCTCGAGGCCAAGCGCGGCAATCTGCATGAAGAGGTCGGCAAGCGCGACGAGCAGGTCAAGGCGCTCGCCGCCCAGCTCGCCGAGGCCGAGCGGCTGCTGGAGAAGCGCTCCGAGGAAATCGAGGAGATGGGCAGGCTTTATGACGAAGCCAGCCTTTCATCCAGCAATCGTCAGATCGAACTGGTGAGCCGCGAGAGCGAGATGGGAAAGCTGTCGGACGACATGTCGGCGCTGCGCCATCAGCGAAAAGACACGGATCGGCGCGTGAGCGAGCTCGAAGCCGACAACAAGGCCGTGCGCGAGGCGTTGACGGCGGAAACCAGGCGCGCTGCGGACCTCGACAAGAAGTTGCAGCAAATGGTGACGTCGCTGAGCGATCGCGACGACAAGATCGAGCGGCGCGAGGGCGAACTTGCCCGCGTACGCGCGCAACTGAAAAGCGCGCCGGCGGCGCAGGAGGCCGGCAGCATGAACAATGAAACCGCTCCATCGGCCGAGCGCGAACGTCTCGAAGGCCGGCTGACTACGCTCCTGCGCGAGAACAAGCGGCTGAAGGGCGAACTTGCCCGGGCAGGGCGATCTGCGCCGGTTGCGGGCGAAGACTCTGTGCTGCGCGAGCAGATGCACGAACTCGCGGCCGAAGTCGTGGCACTCACGGCGCGGCTCGAGGGACCGGAATCGCCCATCGCCCACGCACTCGCAAAGGCGGGCGGCACCCCGGCTCCGACCAATGATGACGAGCCGGCGATGATCAGCCTCGCCGATCGGGTCAGGGCTCTGCAGAAGTCCCCGCCTGCCGAATAGGTCTATCCGGTTGCATCCGTGAAATGATGCAGCGCGATCGCCGAGGCGGCCGCGACGTTGAGGCTGTCGAAGCCCGGCGCCATCCTGATCCTTGCCGTCGTCAGCCGCTTCAGCAGCGGTTCCGGCAGGCCGTCGCCTTCGGTGCCGAGATAGAGCGCCAGGCGCTTCGGGCGTCGAATGTCGCGGATATCAGCTTTTCCAGCCGGCGACAGCGCGAGTTGCTCGAAACCATGGCGCGACAGCGCGTCGGCGAGTTCGCCGGCCGTTCCACCGATGGCGAAGGGCACCTTGAGTGCGGCGCCCACCGAGACCCTGATCGCCTTGCGGTAGAGTGGATCGCAGCAGGTTTCGTCGAGCAGCACCGCATCTGCACCGAAGGCAGCGGCATTGCGGAAGATCGAACCGACATTGTCGTGGTTGGAGATGCCGACCGGAACCGCGACCAGCGCGCGCTCGGGCAGGGCGGCCAGCATCTCGTCGGCCGAAGGGGCTGAGCCCTTGTTGCCGATGGCGAGGATGCCGCGATGCATGTGGAAGCCGGCAATGGCGTCGATGACGGCAGCGGAGGCGACGTAGACGGGCATGCCTTCGGGCGCGAAGCCGAGCGTCTCGGTCATGCCGGCGAGGCGGTTTTCGAGGACCAGCACCGATTCTGCCTGAAACCTGCCGGCGGCGAACAGTACGTTCAGCACAACCTTGCCTTCGGCAATGAAGCGCCCTTCGCGGCCGACCAGATCGCGCTCGCGGATGCTGAGATAGGGCGCGACACGAGGGTCTGCCGGGTCTTCGATGCGGATGATGTTCATGGCTTGCTCCATAGCGGAGGGCAGGCCGCTATGGGAGCCGAAAAGGCATGGATGCCCGTCAGGCGTCGTCGAAAATGCCTTCCAGCGTGCCGAGCAGCTTGCGCACGGCTTCCGACTTGCAGGTATAATAGATCATCTGCCGGTCGCGACGTGTCTCGACCAGCTCCTCGTTGCGCAGCCGCGCAAGGTGCTGCGAAAGCGCCGACTGGCTCAGCGACACTTTTTCAGCGATGGCCCCGACCGACATCTCCGTGTCGAGCAGGTGGCTCATGATCATCAGCCGCTTTTCATTGCCCATAAGCGTGAGCAATGAGGCTGCGGCTTCCGCGTTTGCCGTCAATTTCTTCGGTTTCATGCGAACCCCGTGTATCTTCAATGCTTTCCGGCGTCATGGGGGCAACAACACCGAATTACCACGCCAGATCCTCAATGGAATCAATGAATGATCTAACAAAACCAGCAGAAATCAGCTTTCCTCTAAAAAATCAAGACTTTGCTTCGCGGCCTACTCTTGCCATTTCGACAAGGCTGCGTCTGAGATCGGCGGCTTCGACAAGCATTTCCGGGAAAACTACCCGTCCGGTTTCGTCGCCGGCGGCAAGATCCATCCCCTCCGGATCGAAGCCGCTGAGCGTCCAGGCACCGTCGGTGAGCTTGCCGAAATGGCTGGCGTAGATGGCGATCGCCTCGCGGTGATCGGAATTCATGTGATCGAGCGCCGACTGTTCGGCGCCGGCAATGGCGTCCACCGCCGGGCCTTGCAGCAGCAGGTCGTCGCGGCTGAGCAGATAGGCCTTGCCGAAGCCGCCATTGAGGTTGGCGCGATCCAGTTCGAGCCGATAAATGGCGAAGTCGCCAAGCCCGACATAAAGCTTGGCCTTCGGGTTGCGGTTGATGTAGCGGCGTTCGGCGCGGGCCTGCTCCGGCGTGCCGCGCTCCAGGCGAACCGCCCGGCAGAACAGCGTGATGCGCGGATAGGCGAGCGGGTCGCCCTTGCCGATCTCGCCGACGAGAAGCGAGCAACGCGGATCGGCGACGATGCCCTTGGTGTGGGCGGAGAGGCCGGAGATCAGGATCAGCGGCGTGCCGTCGACATCGGTTGCGGTGCCGACGCGGCTGGCGAGAGGGGCGCCGGTTTCCGGCTCGATGACGGCGAGCGCGCCATGCCGCGCGGTGCGCATCAGCGAACGCGCCAGCGCGATCGCCTCTGCATCGGTTTCGCGGATGACATCCTTCTTGCGCTCTTCCAACACCTTCACCATCAAATATGAATAATTCAATCTACTTATCTTTATCCTCGCAGGTTTGGCAAGGGCGTGCCTTGTCCAAGACGAGACAACCCCGGAGCTTGCGCGTCCGGGGCTGTACGATAGACGAATTGCAGACGTCAGGAGCTTATTTCGGCGCCATGCGGATGGCACCGTCGAGGCGGATGGTTTCGCCGTTGAGCATCTGGTTCTCGACGATGTGCAGGGCAAGGGCCGCATATTCCGACGGCTCGCCGAGGCGCGGCGGGAACGGCACGGCGGCACCGAGCGAATCCTGCACCTCCTGCGGCATTGCTGCCATCATCGGCGTCTTGAAGATGCCGGGCGCGATCGTGGCGACGCGGATGCCCGAACGGGAGAGGTCGCGGGCGATCGGCAGCGTCATGCCGACGACGCCGCCCTTGGATGCGGAGTAGGCGGCCTGGCCAATCTGGCCGTCATAGGCGGCAACCGATGCCGTGCTGATGATGACGCCGCGCTCGCCGCCCTGCAACGGCTCGAGCTTGGCCGCACCGTCGGCGAACAGGCGGATCATGTTGAACGAGCCGATCAGATTGACCTCGACCACCTGGCGGAAGACGCTCAGCGGGTGGGGCCCGTCCTTGCCGACCGTCTTCACGCCGACGGCGATGCCGGCGCAGTTGACCAGGATGCGCGGGGTTCCGAGCTTGGCGGCGACTTCGGCGAAGGCGGCGACAGCGCTTTCCTCGTTGCTGACGTCGCAGCGAACCGCCACGCCACCGATGTCAGCGGCAACCTTTTCGGCCCGTTCGAGGCTGAGGTCGAAGATCGCAACCTTGGCGCCCTTGGCTGCGAGTGCGCGTGCGGTTGCCTCGCCAAGGCCGGAGCCGGCGCCGGTGACCACTGCGATCTGCCCGTTTGGATTCATGTCAGCCTGTCCTCTTCTTGCTGTGAACGGATGGTCTATCGCATCGGCCTGAAAACCGAAATCGGTATTAAGACCGCGCTCTGCACGGAAAGGGCAGTCGGGTTCAGGCGGGCTCGGCCACGCGTTGCGGGGTCTTGGCCAGGTCGGCGTGGCAGACTTCGCCCGACAGCAGCGCGACCGCACCGGGAACGACCTCGTGGGCGAGCAGGCGGTTGAGGTCGACGGGGCGCGGCATCTCGATCTGCCCGCGTGGAATGCGGGCAAAACCGAGTGGTCCGTAATAGGGTTCGTCGCCGACCAGGATCACCGCCGGCTCATTGGCCTTGGCGGCTGCTGCCAGCGCCATGGCGACGAGCTTGCGGCCGATGCCAAGGTTCTTGAAGTCGGGCCGCACGGCGAGCGGCCCCAGCATCTGGGCGCGGCCTTCGCCGGCAGCGATCGGCGTCATGCGCACAGAGGCGACGACCTGGCCGGCGTGCATGGCGACAAAAGACAAGGAGCGGTCGTGCGGGCCGCCTTCGCGGATCTTGTAGGCAGCGCGGGTGAAACGGCCCGGGCCGAAGGCCTCGGCGTTGATGTCGTCGATTTCGAGGTCGTGCGCCGGAGCTTCCGGCATATAGGTGACGTCGGCGAGGGTCATGTTCGTTGCAGTCCGGTGTCCTGGGATGAGGTGCCGCGAGCCAAGCCGCAGCGTTCGCAAGTCAGCGCCTCAGGCGCGTGCGCTCATTCGTCGTCGGTCAATCCGGATATTTGCAAAGCAATGTGACATCGAAATGCCCGCTATCATCATTTCGCGCGGTCGTCCATCGCGGATTTCGCCGACGTGCGCGCAACGTTGAACGATGCGTTCAGGATGCGGACCTTCGGATTGCCGGTGTCATGCCCTACATGCTGGCAAACGAAAGGATTTCACGATGGGATTGCTGGTCGAAGGCAAATGGCAGGACCGCTGGTACGACACCAAGTCGACAGGCGGCAAATTCGTACGCTCGCATGCGCAATGGCGCGACTGGATCACCGCTGACGGCAAGCCGGCGGAAGGCCGCACGCGCGGCTTCAAGGCCGAGCCGGGGCGCTACCATCTCTATGTCTCGCTCGCCTGTCCGTGGGCGCACAGGACCCTGATCTTCCGCGCGCTGAAGAAGCTCGAGGACATCATCTCGGTGTCGGTCGTGCATCATTTCATGGGCGAGAACGGCTGGACCTTCCGCACCGACGACGGCGCCACCGGCGACACGCTCTATGGGCTCGACTTCCTGCACCAGCTCTACACCAAGGCCGACCCGACCTATTCGGGCCGCGTCACCGTGCCGGTGCTGTGGGACAAGAAGGAAAAGACGATCGTCTCGAACGAATCGTCCGAGATCATCCGCATGCTGAACTCGGCGTTCGACGAATGGGGCGATGCCGCGCTCGACTTCTACCCCGAGGCGCTGCGCCGCGAGATCGATGCGATGAACGACCTCGTCTATCCCTCGATCAACAACGGCGTCTACCGTGCCGGCTTCGCCACCACCCAGGCCGCCTATGAAGAGGCCTTCGGCGAGCTGTTTGCGGCGCTCGACACGCTGGAGGACCGGCTGTCGCGCCAACGCTACCTCGTTGGCAACACGCTGACCGAGGCCGACTGGCGGCTGTTCACGACACTGGTTCGCTTCGACCCGGTCTATGTCGGCCACTTCAAGACCAATCTCAGGCGAATTGCCGATTATCCGAACCTGTCGAACTATCTGCGCGAGCTCTATCAGGTGCCTGGTGTTGCCGAGACGGTGAACCTGCATCACATCAAGTCGCACTATTGCGGCAGCCATACCGGCATCAATCCGACCGGGATCGTGCCCGTCGGTCCGGAGGTCGATTTTTCTGCGCCGCATAACCGCGGGAAGTTGGCCAAGGCGGCCTGATCGTCCCAGCCCTTGCCCTTACCAATAGGGCGAGGGCGGCTCGCCGCCGAAGATTTCGGCGATGCGCCGCCGCGTCGCTAGCGTCGTTCCCTCGGGCAGGGCGTCGAGCGGAAAGAATCCCGCCTCGGCGATCTCATGGTCGGGCAGCTTGGGCCGGTCCTGCCTGAATGCTTCGATCAGGTAGAACCCGACATGGTCGCGCCGGGTCGCCTGCTTGTTGAGGTGGATCGATTTCAGCACGGGCAGCGCGGTGAGGCTGATGTTGCCTTCCTCCTCCAGTTCGCGTGTCAGCGATTCGACAAAAGTCTCGCCGATCTCGACGCCGCCGCCAGGCAATTGCCAACCGGGCACGTAGGTGTGGCGGATGAGGAAGACGGCGTTGGTCGCCTTGTCGTGAACGAGGCCGCGCACGCCGAGCGTCATCGGCCTTCGCAGCAGGAAATAGAGGTGAAACAGCCTGCCGCGCAGCCGCGCCCACGGGCTCTGGCGCTGCGGAGGGGCCTTGATGCCATTCCCCATCAGGCGTGCCGCCATGGGTGGAAAGCCGGAGCAGCGTCACCTAAAAGGGAAGGATGTTCAGGCTTGCGCATATCTCAGACGTCCATCTTGGTCCGCTTCCGGATGTAACCTATCGCGACCTCGCCTCCAAGCGCATGGTCGGCTACGTCAACTGGCAGCGAAACCGGAGCCGCCACCATCACGACGGCATCGTCGACACGATTGTTGCCGACCTCAAGGCGCAGGCGCCCGACCATCTCGCGGTCACAGGCGATCTGGTCAACCTGGCGCTCGACGGCGAGATCGAATTGGCGCGGCTGTGGCTCGAAACGCTTGGCGCGCCGGCCGACGTCTCGGTCGTGCCGGGCAACCACGACGCCTATGTGCCCGGTGCCTTCGACAAGGCCTGTCACGCCTGGGCTCCATGGATGAATGGCGACGGCTCCCATGGTCCCGTCGGCCGCCACACTTTTCCCTATCTTCGCGTGCGCAAGAACGTGGCGCTGATCGGCGTGTCGACGGCGCGCGCGACCGCACCCTTCATGGCCAGCGGTTTTTTCCGCGAAGGCCAGGCCGCACGGCTGGCGCGCATTCTGGAGGAGACGGGCAGGCGGGGGCTGTTTCGGGTGGTGATGATCCATCATCCGCCGGTGCGCGGTGCCGTGGGCCAGCACAAGCGGCTGTTCGGCATCGGCAAGTTCCAGAGCTTGGTCAGTCGCTACGGCACCGAGCTGGTGCTGCACGGCCATTCGCATTTGCCGACGCTGCACTGGATCCACGGGCCGGCCGGCCGGGTGCCGGTGGTCGGCGTTGCAGCTGCTGGGCAGGCGCCCGGCGGCCACAGGCCGGCAGCGCAGTTCAACCTGATCGATATCTCGGGCGAGCCAGGCGGCTGGAATGTGAAACTGACCCGCCGCGGCCTGGTGGGACCTGCGATGGCGCCTGCGGAGATCGCAAGCCTTGACCTGACGGCAATGGTTCCGCGTTCGATCGTCGAGGTCAGAAGCTGACGCCGGTCGCGGCGAGGCGCAGCCAGTAGAGCGCGGCCATCACCGCGATGCCGGCGACGGCGCCGGCGACAAGCAGGCCGAAGCCGGACAGGAAGCTTGGCCATATCGGCCTGGCGATGGGCCGCAAAGGCGGCTCCGCTTCGGCGACAGGGTCCCTGGCAAAGCTCGGCAACGCCAGCTCGGCGCCTCCGTCCATCATCTGCTGCCGCTCCACGATCCTCTCGGCGATGTAGCGGGTGACCTGGGCGGCGACGCGCTTGGTGTCGGTCGTCTCGGCCAGGACCACGCGTCCGATGCGCGTGTCGCGCACGAAACGGAACGTGCGGCGGTCGCGACCGAGGGCGACATGGCTCACCGCGTCGATCCACAGTCGCGGCTGCAGGCCCGACGATATGGCAAAGTCGAAATTGTCGATATCCTTCGGCACGTCGGCGAAGACTTGCTCGAGTTCGGCGGCAAGCAATTCGAGCCGCATGCGATGGGCCTCGCGCAGGTCGACGACGACGTCGGTGCGATCCGCTGTCGCGTTCTTGACATCGCGAATGGCGTCCGACAGCACGCGTGCCGGCTTCATCGCGGTCACGTTGTCGTCGCTCATCGCCTCTTGCCTCTGGTGTCGGTTAAGCAAGAGTTAACATAATCACGATCGCGGCGGAATTGTATCCCGCCGAAATGTCCTGCCGCAGATGCGACGCGGTCAAAACGGTTTCTGTACAATCCTTTATCGGTAGCCGTGCAGAATCCGATTCATCAGGCCTTGTGGTCGGTGAATGTCGGCTGGCGCCGCTGGCGCCGGCGGCTCATGCGGCGCACGATGTCGGCAACGAGACCTGGCGTCTCCTCGGGCAGCATATGACCGATCTCCAGCACGTGGTGAACGAGGAACCCAGGCGGGAGATCGTCGGCATGGCTGTAAGGCAGCACGGCATCGTCGGTGCCCCAGACCACCATCACCGGCATGGCCAGCGAGGCAAGGTCTTGACGCGGGATGACTCCCTGCCTGCCGTCGGCCGTCATTGCCTCGGCAAAGGCGACAAGCTTTTCGGTCTGGCCGGGGCGGGCGCGCATCTCGGTAAGGTTGCGAATGGCGGCATCCGGCACTGTGCTGTCAGGGCTCGACATTTCGGCGAGACAGGCGCGGATCTCGTCGGCGCAGGCGGCAGCCGCATAGCGCCGGAGTAGGGGAGCGTTGATCTCCGGTCCATAGCCACCTGGCGCAAGTAGTGTCAGCGACGCGACGCGCGCGGGGTCGAGCAATGCTGCGAGCGTTGCCACCGCGCCACCCATCGAGTGGCCGACGAAGTGGGCGCCGGCAATGCCGCGTGCCGCAAGATCGGCAAGAACGGCCTTCGCCGCCACCTTGGCCGAGCCGGCCTTGGGATAGTCGAGCGAACGGCCGTGTCCCGGCAGGTCATAGGCAATGGTCCTGAATGCATCACCCAGCGTGTCGACGACATCCTCCCAGATGTCGCAGCAACCGCCGAAGCCGTGAAGCAAGACCACCACGTTGGTGCCGTTTCCCCGAACGGCCGCATGGATGGAGTAATTCATCTTCCCTGAAATAACCCGAAGCCTGAAATCGACTGCAACTATAAGTATAATTCGTTGGATTTAAAATGCCGTTGGACGTTTGTAGCGCGCCCAATATGCAAAAAAACAGTCCAAAAATAAACCGAAACTCAAGTCTGGTTGCCCAGTCCGGCCGCGCGCAGCGCCTTCGTCAGCGATTTGATCAGCTCCGCGGGATATTTGCCCTTGTTGAAGGCGGTGGCCGGGTCGGTGGCGAAGGCAGGGTAGGTTGCAGAAATCTCCTTCACCAGCGATGCGGTGAGCTTCTCGTCGCCGGCGAAATCCGCGGCGATGAGGCGTGCAGCCAGATAGTGCGGCTTCTTGTTCGCGGTAAGCGAATTGGCGGCGCGCGCCGCGGCGTAGCGGTTGCCGAGCATGAATTCGCCAAGGAACAGGCCATAGTCCCACCAGCCGGGACGGGCACTGGTGCTTTCCACCGCGCGCTTCATGATCGGCACGCCGTCGCTGTAGCTCCCCGACAGGACCAGCGCATAGCCGTAGGCGGCCGCCATGGTCAGGTCGTAGGTATTGAGTTCGTAGGCCTTGCGCATCCAGCGGATGGACTCCGTGCGGTCGCCGAGGCGTGACTGCAGATAGCCGTAGGCACGATGCGCATAGGGGCTGGTGGCACCGGTCTGTACCGCGTTGTGGGCCTGCGCATAGGCTCCGTCAGCGGTGGCGTTGGGCGGATAGCGGTAGTTGTCGGTCACGGCTTCGAGTTGCAGCGAAGCGAGTTCGGCATAGACGATGGGAGACTTGGCGCCGCGCCGCGACAATTCTTCCATGCATTGATAAGCGGCGCGGTGCCTCGCGGCTGTCTGGTCCATGTAGAAGTCGTCGCTGAGCAGAAGGCAGGCCACCAGCCCGAGCTGCAGCCCGTTCTGCTCGATGTAGCCATAGATCATGCCGGAAACCGGAATCGCCGAGGTGACGATTTCGGCCATGCGGTCGTCGATCGCATCCGGCTGGACCTCCTGAGGCGACAGTACGCGCGACAAGAGGATGCGGCCGCTGGCCATGTGCTGCAGTTCGATCAGCACGGAGCCCGGCGAGGGGCCCGCATTCACGGCGAAATCGAAATCGGTTGCGTCGGCACGCCTGGCTCGTTCAGAACGGTCGCGGGCGATGAGATCGATGGTGTCGAAGCCCGACAGCGCCGTCCGCAGCACGGTCGCGACCCGCGCGGTGTCGCCGCCCTCCGGGCCGAGGTGAATATGCACGGCCGGCAACTGGTCGACTGCATCGGTGATACTGGCGGTGGAGTTGCGGAAGTCGGTCACGCTGGCGGAATTGGTGGCGGACGGGCCGCCGATGTTGCGGAAGACCAAGATGCCGAGCATGACGATGACCAGTGCCATCGCCGCCCAGAAATACCTGAGTTGCCGTTTGACGCTGGTGCCCTGCAACACCGGGTCCATCTGGTCCTCGGCATGTAGCGGCGGCGCCCCCAGCTCGACATTGGTTGGTGACGCAATTGCCTCGTTTCCCTCGATTTCACCAGGGGAGGGCACGTCGGGCGGGCTCTCGGCAACCGCCTCGTAGGCGGGCACGTAACTGCCGCGGGGAATGGTGATGCGGATCGGGTCGGCCGTGCCCTCGACGGCATAGTACTGAGCCAGAAGTTCGCGCAGGCGTCCGGCCTGGACGCGGACCACGGCATCGGTTGCCGAATCGAATTCGGCGTCCTTACCGAAGACATCGACGGCGATGGCAAAGCCCTTCAGCCGCTCGGCTTCGCCGGCGAGATCGCGCTCCACGAGATAGCGCAGCAGTTTTCGTGCCCGATCGGACCGGCCGAAGGTCTCGCTGGCAACAAGCCGCTCAAGCGCTTCGCGCACTGCGGGGGCGGCAGGCGTGGAGGCAACCAAGTATCGACCCTTTTCGAACCGGTACGAATGTTCGGATCATAGTCGGCTGGCGGTGGCGCACAAGCACGCAGCGCACCGATGCACAAACGCCTCGCCCGTTATCCACGGGCGAGGCGTGTCCGGAGTGGCGTTAACCCTAACGCGTCAGGATGCGATTGGCCGCCGAAACCACCGCTTCAAGGGAAGCCGCCACGATATTGGTGTTGATTCCGGCGCCGAACAGGCGTCCGCGCGGATGCTCGACCTCCATGTAGCAGATGGCCGAAGCGTTGGAGCCGCGCTGGATCGAATGCTCGGAATAGTCGAGCACCGAAAGGTCGATCCCGATATGGCGGGACAGGGCATCGACGAATCCGTCGATCGGGCCGTTGCCGGTTCCGGAAATCACCACTTCCTTGCCGTTGTCGACAATGGTCGCCTCGACGACGCGGCGGCCCTTCATCACAGTATCGGGAAAGGTCTGGTGATCAACGAATTTGAGGCGTGCGGCCGGCTGGTCTACATAGACTTCGAGGAAGCGTTCATGGATGCGCTTGACCGACACTTCCTTGCCTTCGGCATCGGTGATCGCCTGGATGTCCTGGCTAAACTCCACCTGCAGGCTGCGCGGCAGGTTGAGGCCGTAGTCGGCCTGGAGCACATAGGCGATGCCGCCCTTGCCCGACTGCGAGTTGATGCGGATGATCGCCTCGTAGCTGCGGCCCACGTCCTGCGGGTCGATCGGCAGGTAAGGCACTTCCCACAACGGCTTGTTGGCGACCTTGATCGCCTTCATGCCCTTGTTGATAGCGTCCTGGTGCGAGCCGGAGAAGGCGGTGTAGACCAGTTCGCCGACGTAGGGGTGGCGTTCGGGAATGACCATCTGGTTGGAATATTCGTAGACGGCCTTGATCCGCTCGATGTCCGAACAGTCGAGTTCAGGGTCGACGCCCTGGGTGAACATGTTGAGCGCCAGCGTCACCACGTCGACGTTACCGGTGCGCTCGCCATTGCCGAACAGCGTGCCTTCGACACGGTCGGCACCCGCCATCAGGCCGAGCTCGGTGGCAGCGATGCCGGTGCCGCGATCGTTGTGGGGATGCAGTGAGATGATCAGGTTCTCGCGATTGTCGAGGTTGCGGCACATCCACTCGATCTGGTCGGCATAGATGTTGGGCGTCGCCATCTCGACGGTGGAGGGCAGGTTGATGATCAGCTTGTTGTCGGGCGTCGGCCTGATGATCTCGGTGACCGCGTTGCAGATCTCCAGCGCGACTTCGAGTTCGGTGCCGGTGAAGCTTTCCGGCGAATACTGGAAGCGGTAGCCGCCGCCGGCCTTGGCCGCCATGTCGGTGATCATCTTGGCGGCGTCGGTGGCGATCTGCTTGATGCCGGCGACGTCCTTGCCGAACACCACGCGGCGCTGCAACTCGCTGGTCGAGTTGTAGAAATGCACGATCGGCTTGTGCGCGCCCTTCAGCGCCTCGAAGGTGCGCGTGATCAATTCCGGCCGGCACTGCACGAGCACCTGCAGCGACACGTCGTCGGCGACGTTGCCCTCTTCGATGCACCAGCGGGCAAAATCAAAATCGGTCTGCGACGCCGAGGGAAAGCCGATCTCGATTTCCTTGAAACCCATGTCGAGCAGCAGCTGGAACATGCGCGCCTTGCGGTCGTGGCCCATCGGGTCGACGAGCGACTGGTTGCCGTCGCGCAAGTCGACCGAGCACCAGATCGGCGCCTTGTCGATGACCTTGGACGGCCAGGTCCGGTCGGGCAGGTTGATCTTGTGATAGGCTTGATACTTGACGGCGGCGGTTGGCATGCCGGCGCTCCGGCCGGAAGCTGGGGTGGTCTTGCTCATTGTCGGTCTCGTTCTCTTGGCCGCCATGCACGACATAGCGCGCATGCTTCAGCGGTCTTAAATCAGAATTTCGGATCTGTTGTGAAGAGCAAAGGAGCAGATGCCTCGGCGGCAATTCGACCGCCGGACGCTCCCTTAACGAGCCCGGCGATCGCCGATAAGGCCGAGAAGAAGAAGAGCCGAAGAAAGCGCGCGCAGCGTCTCGCCCGCAAAAGCGGCCGGACGGGAGATTTCGGTGATCTTGCGCGAAGTCATGGCCGCTCTCTTACAGGAGGCGCATGGCGCGCGCAAGGGCGGCCGTCCGCGACAGGGCGGATGTCAGCCGGGCAACTCCGGCGTGATGCCGTCGGGCGTCAGGCCTTGTGCAGGCGCAGGGGGCTCACCCGCTCGCGGGCGATGATGCCTTTTGCCTCGAGGTCGAGCTGCACCGCCTTGGCCCACCAGCCTGCCTTGGCGCCGCCGGGATAAAGGTCTTCAGGCAGGTGGCCGCGCACGCCGTCCTGCATCTGCGCCACGGTCAGCCCAGGCGACTTCGCCGGCAGTACCTCGAGGATCGCCTGCTTCATCGCATGATACATGGCGGCATCGGCTGAATTGACCTGGCCGGGGTGATTGACGTTTTCCAGTTCGACTCTTGCTGGTCCGTTGCGCGCCATCGCCATTGTCCCTTCCGTTGGTTTCAGTGCCCGTGACCAAAGGACGAGCGACAAGTGGCCGATGCTACAGGGGCGATCGATTTTGTCGAAATGGGAGCGCTGGCCGATGCGCGTGGCGTCTCAATCCTTGATCGACTTGGCCACCAGCTTTGCCAGGGCGGGTCCGAACATCAGCACGATCAGGAAGCGCAGCATCTGTAGTGTCAGCACGAACGACAGGTCGACATTGTCGGCCGCTGCGGCGATGATGGCGATCGAATCCATGCCGCCGGGACTGGTGGCGAGATAGGCGGTCAGCGGATCGACGCCGAGGATTTGGTGCAGCCCCCAGGCCAGGGCGCCGCAGAAGGCCATCAAGGCCGCGATCGAGCCGACCACCTGAGGCAAGGCACGCGCGGCGTGGCGCAGGATGGGCCGGGTGAAGTTGAGGCCGATCGACCAGCCGATCAGCGTATAGCCGATGGCGAGCAGCCACTCCGGCAGTTGCTGCGGCACGCCCAGGCCGAGATGCAGGGTCGCACCGACGATCATGCTGCCGACGAAGTAGGGCGAGGGGATTCGCAGCAGAACGCCAAGCGCACTGCCGGCCACGGCGACCCCGATCATCGCGGAGAAGGCGGGCCATTGGAAAGCGGGGAACCACTCGATCGGCGGCGTTTCGACGCCCGACGTGTCGACCCAGAGCCGGGCGACGACCGCGGCGGCAAGCGAGACCATGATGACGCGCAGATATTGCATGAAGGCGACAAGCCGGGCGTCGGCGCCGAAGGCGTCGGCCATCAGAACCATCGCTGTTGCCGCTCCCGGCGCCGAACCCCAAACCGCCGTCGTGCCCGGTAGCACCTTGAGCCGCGAGATGAACCAGCCAAGGAAGCTGCTGGCGGCAACCGTGGCAATCGCCGCGCCCAAAAACAGCGGCCATTCGGCGGCGAATGTGGTGAAGATGCCGGGCGAGATCGAGTTGGCGACGAGGCAACCCAACAGCGCCTGTGCTGCGACGAAGAGTGGCTTGGGCACGCGGACCGTGGCGCCGCTGCTGCCGAGTGCGATCGCCACCAGCATCGGGCCGACCAGCAGCGCGGCAGGCAGGTGCACCATTTCCAGCACGCCGCCAACCAGGGCCGAGCAAGCCAGCAGCAGCAGCCATTGCAGCCAGGGCTTCGTTTCGGACAGCGGGGCGGCAGGCTGCGGGTCTGGCTTCATGCGGCCGTCTTAGACCTATTCGGCCGACGGTGTCAGCCCTGTCCAAGGGTAATTATCTTCGTGAGCGCCATGCGTTTGGCGGCAACAAAGGCAATTGCGGTTCGCGACCTGTGGACGCCGAATTGATGAATCGGAACAGGTGTTTGTCGCGGTCGGCTGCGGCTCTGAAACCAGCGATGTGCGCAATACAGGCAACTCCTCTCCTCTGTAGCTTGCGAGGGCGTCTCTCCGCCCGTGCTGGATTGTCTTTGCACGGCACTGGTTTGAGCCATGGCGCTGCCGCTCAGATTCAACTTGTGCACTGGCGACTGCGAGTGCATGATGCAAATCATTCTCATTTGCAAAAGAGGGTAAGGTGGAAACACCAGGTTGGTTGCGGGAACGGCTGAGCCGCAGGTTGCTGTTGGCCGGCGGCATTTGCACGGCTGGCGCGACCGCCGTCAGCGTCAGTTCGGCCGTGGGCCAGGCGGCGCACGGCGGGCATGATGCCGCTGGCGCGGCTGCTGCCGACAGCGCCTATAAGGCCGCTCCAATATCCGGGCACAGCGGCGCCCATGGCGCGATGGTCACGGTCGGCGAGGTCGACAGTGTCCGCAACGGCTTCGACCCGGCCAAGATGCTTACCGACTGGGATGTTGGAACGACGTTGGTCCTGCCCGACGGTCGCACGCTCCGGACCTTCGAGGTCCTTGCCGAGGACAAGGAGATCGAGATCGCCCCGGGGGTCATGTTCCCGGCCTGGACCTACAACGGACGCGTTCCCGGCCCGGCGCTGCGGGCGACCGAAGGCGAGCGCTTACGCATCGTTTTCAAGAACTACGGCTCGCACCCGCATTCGATGCATTTCCATGGCATTCATGCGGCGCGCATGGACGGCGTGCCTGGGGCCGGCCTGATCAATCCCGGCGAGGAGTTCGTCTACGAGTTCGACGCCAAGCCCTTCGGCTGCCACCTCTACCACTGCCACGCGTTGCCGCTGAAACGGCACATCCACAAGGGCATGTACGGCACCTTCGTCATCGACCCCGATCCCGCACGCCATCCCGAGCAGGCCGATGTCGCCCGTTCGCGGCTCTATGGCACGCCCGAGAACAGGCAGTGGCAGGAGTTCGTCATGGTGATGAACGCCTTCGACACCAATTTCGACGGCGAGAACGAGTTCTATGCCGTCAACACGGTGGCGCACACCTACATGAATTCGCCGATCAGGATCGCAAAGAACAGGCCGGTGCGGATCTACCTGATCAACGTCGTCGAGTTCGATCCCATCAACTCGTTTCACCTGCACGGCAACTTCTTCGACTATTTCGACCAGGGAACGACGCTGACGCCGACGTTGAAGACCGTCGACCTGATCACCCAATGCCAGGCCCAGCGCGGCATCATCGAGTTCAGCTTCGCCGATCACGAGCCAGGCCTCTACATGTTCCATCCGCATCAGTCGGAATTCACCGAGCTTGGCTGGGTCGGCATGTTCGACGTCGTGGAGGAAGTCGCATGAGGGACGCTCCGATCGTCGAAACCGAAGCCGAATTGCCGGGCACGCCTTCGCCGCGCCGGGCGCTGTGGTGGGTCGTCCTGCCGCTGCTGGCCTTTGCCGCTGCCATCGCGGTTCTGATTGCGACCAACCCGATGGCGAGGTTCAACAGCGGTGCGCCGCCGGTTGAAGACATTGCCTTCGAACGCGTCATCCTTGCCGGCGACGGCATCAGCGTCCTGGTCCGTGCCGGCGGGTCCGAACCGATGACCATCGCACAGGTCCAGGTCGACGATGCCTATTGGCAATTCACGCAAGATCCCCCCGGGCCTTTGGCGCGAGGGTCGTCCGCCTGGATCCACGTGCCTTTCCCGTGGGTGCTTGGTGAAGCGCACGCGGTCAATCTGGTGACCAGCACGGGTGCCACCTTCGCTCACGAAATTCCCGTTGCCGTGGCGACACCGGTCCCCGACAGCTCGAGCCTGCTGACGCAGGCGATCCTCGGCATCTTCGTCGGAATCGTGCCGGTTGCGGTTGGGCTGATGTTCTATCCGGCGCTGCGCGGCGTCGGCCGCTCCGGCATGAGTTTCCTCCTTGCGCTCACCGTCGGCCTGCTCGCCTTCCTGATGGTCGATGCGTTGAGCGAAGCCCTCGAGTTGGCAGGAGAATCCGCCGCGATTTTCCAGGGGCAGGTGATGGTGGTGCTGGCCGCAACGGCCAGCTTCCTGATCCTGATGGGGATCGGCCGGCGCAACGGCGCGCCGAAGGGTCTTGCGCTCGCCACCTACATCGCCATCGGCATCGGGCTGCACAATTTCGGCGAGGGGCTCGCCATAGGTGCCGCCTTCGCCGCCGGTGCTGCCGGGCTCGGCACCTTCCTGGTGATCGGCTTTGCGCTGCACAATGTCACCGAAGGGATCGGCATCGCCGCACCCATCCTGCGCCAGCGGGTGACGTTGTGGACCTTCGTTTGGCTGACGCTGCTCGCCGGCGGGCCGGCGGTGCTTGGCCTGTGGATCGGCAGCCTCGCCTTTGCGCCGCAATGGTCGGCACTGGCGCTCGCCATCGGCGCCGGGGCCATCCTGCAGGTCATTGTCGAGGTGACGGCATTGTTGCGCCGGCGCGACGGCGTTGACGTTGGCGGGCTCTTCAGTCCCGCCGCCATGACCGGCCTCGCCGCAGGCGCCGGCCTCATGTACCTCACTGCGATGCTGGTGAAGGTCTGATCGAGGGGGGTCAGGAACGCGGCAGCCCAACGCCGCCAACCGGCTCGACCTCGGTGCTGCTGTCGAAACCGGCAATCAACGGCATCGCCGAAGTGATCGCGGACCGCACTTCGGGCAACTGCAAGGATGCCTTGTGGTTTTCCCTGTCGTCCCACACTTCGGTGATCCAGATGGCGTCGGGATCGGCCGGGTCCTTGGCGACGACGTAGCTCAGGCAGCCGGGCATGCTGCCGGTGCTGTCGAGCAGTATTGCCAGCAACGCGTCCCGCTTGCCGGGTTGCGCGCGCATCTTGCCTATCAATCCGAACATACCCGATATCCTCGCATCCAAATCTCCGCCGCAGGCGATTGAGCGCGTGCAGGAGCTTCATGTCCAGTGTCGCAAGTGGCTGGGCTGAAAGGCTGCTGACAGATGCTTTGCCCCGATTTCCGCTCAATTCCGGAGACTTCCGCTCGCTGTGCGAGACGCATCGGTCAGCACGGCAATAGGGATTGGCCGATCGGATTCGGGGACAGGACGCCGGCTGCGGCGTCCAGGGGGAAATGCAGTGCGTAAGATGCATAAACTGGTCTTGGCGGCGACGATCCTGGTTGGCAGCGTCGCAATCGCGTCTGCAGCAGAGCCCCTCGCAACAGAGCCGGCGGTCCCGTTCAACTGGACAGGCTTCTACGCCGGTGGCCATGCAGGGGTTGGCTGGGGTGACGCCGACTACACCTTCGCCAACGACGAAGGGATCAATTTTCCCTCGCAAAATTACTTCAACTGGGAAGCTGGAGACACCTTCTCACATCGGATGGGCGGAGGCTTGCTCGGTGTCCATGCCGGCTACAACCAGCAGTACGAAAATTTCGTGCTCGGCCTCGAGGGGTCGCTTTCCCTCGCAAATGTCGGCAGGTCCGGCATCCACAGTCCGTTCAATTGGAATGACACTCGGCAGGACACCATATCGACGCGGCTCGACTGGCTTGGGATGCTGACGCCGCGGCTCGGCTATGCCTCCGACAGATGGCTGGTCTTCGCAAAGGGCGGCCTGGCCTATGGCCAGGTGCGCAGCCGCATCGATACTTACAGCGACGCGGGCAGGTTTGATGTTACGAAGACGTTTTCCCGGCCAGGCTGGACCATCGGCACAGGCGTCAACTACGCCTGGACGAACAACATCATCCTCGGGCTCGATTACAACTATGTCGACCTTGGGTCGTTCACTGTTTCAAGCTTTGCCAGAGATTCCGAAACGGGCGAAATCGACACCCGCGGCTCGACCCACAATGTCGACACCGCATTTCACGCGATCATGGCGCGAGTGAGCTGGCAGTTCAACTAATCCGGCGGGGGGCCGGGCGCATCGGTTCGAGCGGGGCGTTTCCTCGTGCCGGTGCGCGTTCTTCTTTGTTTTCGCGTTGTCCCATGCCAGGCCGGGCTACATCAGCTCAAGATCACGCGAAAGGCACCGCCACAGTGCCCCTGGGCAGCTTGGCCTCGTCGTCAGGCTCGACATGGATGATGACCCGCACCGACGGGATGTCGGCCCGCAGCGCATCCTCAATGCGGTCGCAGATGACGTGGCTTTCGCCGACGGTCATGTCGGCGTCGACGACCAGATGGAACTCGATGAAGGTGGCGCGGCCGGCGATGCGGGTCTTGAGGTCGTGGACCTCGATCGCGCCCTTGGAATTGGCCGAGATGATGTCGCGGATGCGCATGTGCTCGTTGAGCTCGACGGCGCGGTCCATCAGCCCGTCCATCGACGAGCTGATGACGTGCCAGCCCTGCCACAGGATGTTGAGCGCCACGATCACGGCCAGTGCCGGATCGAGGATCTTCCAGCCGGTGACAACGGCAGCGACGAGGCCGATCAGCACGCCGGCGGAGGTCACCACGTCGGTCATGATGTGGTGGCCGTCGGCAACCATGGCGGGCGAGCGTTCGGCCCGGCCGACGCGGATCAGCGCGCCTGCCCAGATGGCGTTGATCACTGCTGCGACGCCGTTGATGCCGAGGCCGAACCAGGGCTGTTCGACGTCCATCGGCACGCCCCAGCTGCGCCAGACCTCGAACAGGATCAGGAAGGCGGCAACTACGATCAGCACGCCTTCGAGCACGGCCGAGAAATATTCCGCCTTGTGGTGGCCGTGCTGGTGGCCCATGTCCGCCGGCTTGTGGCTGATCTTGATCGCCCAGAAGGCGGCCATGGCAGCGACGACGTTGACGATCGATTCGAGCGCGTCCGAATACAGCGCCACGGAACCCGTCAGCCACCAGGCGACGAATTTCAGGCCCATGACGCCCGCGCCGATGATGATCGACCAGAAGGCGAGCCTGGCGACACGCCGCTTGGACGATGGCTGTCCACCGCGGGTGGCCGACAAGCTCTGTGTTTCGGTTTCGCTCATGATCTCTGCTTGCAGTCCCGGCGGCCGCTCAGGCCGCCTTGTCCTTGGCCTTGCGCGGCATGTGCGCGACGACGTTCTCGATCATCCGCATGCCGGCATCGTGGCCGAGGGTCATGATCGATTCGGGATGGAACTGAACGGCGGCGATCGGCTCCTTCTTGTGCTCGAACGCCATGATGACGCCGTCCTCGGTCTCGGCGGTGACCACGAAATCGCTGGGCAGGCGCACCGGATCGGCGAAGATCGAATGGTAGCGGCCGACGGTCACTTCCTTGGGCAGGCCGGAGAAGATGATGCCCGGCTTGGAGACGCGGATGCGCGACGGCTTGCCGTGCATCGGCACCGCCAGCTGGCGCAATTCGCCGCCATAGGCTTCGGCCAGCGCCTGCAGGCCCAGGCACACGCCGAAGATCGGCAGGTCGCGGTCGCGTGCCTTCTTAATCGTCGCCGCCGTGCCGAAATCCTTGGGCGTGCCCGGTCCGGGCGAAAGCACCACGAGATCCGGCTTGATGCGGTCGAAGATCTCCTCCGGCACCGGCGAGCGCACGGTGGAGACGTCGGCGCCAGTCTGGCGGAAGTAGTTGGCCAAGGTGTGGACGAACGAGTCCTCGTGGTCGACGAGCAGGATCTTGACCCCTTCGCCGACACGCGCGGTGGTGCGCTCGGTGCCTGCGGAGTTGCCGGTCTTGGCGTCGCGGATGGCGGAAAGCATGGCTGAGGCCTTCAGTTCGGTTTCGGCTTCTTCTTCTTCGGGAACGGAATCGTAGAGCAGGGTGGCGCCGGCACGCACCTCGGCGATGCCGTCCTTGATGCGGATGGTGCGCAGCGTCAGGCCGGTGTTCAGGTCGCCGTTGAAATGCACCATGCCGATCGCCCCGCCATACCAGGCGCGCGGGCTCTTTTCGTTCTGCTCGATGAAACGCATCGCCCACAATTTGGGCGCGCCGGTGACGGTCACCGCCCAGGCATGGCTGAGGAACGCATCGAAGGCATCCATGCCCTCGCGCAGGCGGCCCTCGATGTGATCGACGGTGTGGATCAGCCGCGAATACATCTCGATTTGGCGGCGGCCGATGACGCGCACCGAGCCGGGTTCGCAGACGCGGCTCTTGTCGTTGCGGTCGACGTCCGAGCACATTGTCAGCTCGGATTCGTCCTTCTTCGAGTTCAGCAGCTTGAGGATCTGCTCGCTGTCGGAGATGGCGTCGTCGCCGCGCTTGATGGTGCCCGAGATCGGGCAGGTCTCGACGCGGCGGCCGTTGACGCGCACGAACATCTCCGGCGACGCCCCGATCAGGTATTCGCCCTCGCCGAGATTGATGAAGAACGAGTAGGGCGAGGGGTTGATCGTCTTCAGCCGGCGCGAGATTTCGGACGGTGCGGTCTCGCAGCGCTCATAGAACATCTGGCCGGGCACGACCTCGAACAGGTCGCCGCGCTTGAAGCTGTCCATCGCCCGGCGCACCAGCTGGGCATATTCGCCCGGCTCGTGGTCGCCGCGGGGGGGGATGCGGTCGGAAGCCTTGAAGGGCTCGGCAGCGCTGTCGCGGGCGATGCCTTCGGTCGAGAAACCCTTGCCGGAATAGTCGTAGCGGTCGTGCCAGGCCTTGGCCGAATAGTGGTCGACGACCAGGATCTCGTCGGGCAGGAACAGCACCAGGTCGCGCTGGCTCTCCTTGCGCTCCAACTTGTGCTCGACCGGGTCGAACTGGAAGGCGAGGTCGTAGCCGAAGGCGCCATAGAGGCCGAGATTGCTGTCCTCGTCCGACTTGAACAGTGCGGTGATGGCACGCAGAACGGTGAACACCGAAGGCACGCGCGAACGCTCCTCTTCGGTGAAGACACGCCCGGGCGTTGCCACCTGAAGCGCGATCAGGCGCTTCGTCGTCTCGCCGATGGTCAGTTCCTCGAGCGGCGCCAGTGCCGCGTGGATGACCGGCAGCAGCACCTCGCCGCGGGCGTTGAGCGCCTCGATCTTCATGGCGCGGCCGCGTGCCGAGATCACGACAGGCGGGTCGATGATCGCGGTATCCCATCTGGTATAGCGGCCGGGATATTCGTAGTTGGAGGAGAAGACCGCGCCGCGCCGGCTGTTCAGTCCGTCGAGATAGGTCTCGATCGCCCCGGCATAGGCGGTCTCATGGCGCTGCCTGGTGATGGAAACACCACCTCCGGTCACGTAGCGCTCGGCACCGTTATCAAGCAGTTCCAACGTCATTCCCGTCTCCATCTGTTGCCGTGGGAGCGTCCGGAGCCTGGTTCGAAAAAAGCAAATGGCCGCCCGGAAATCCCGTTGCGGCCATCACAATTTTCACGCGCACGCGCTTCAAGAGGCCGCTGTCAGCTGGCCCGCCACCAAATGTTCTGGAGCGAAGTCGTGTTCATGGCAAATCCATAGCTAGGAAAAACGGGGGGTGCAACTGGATTTGCGTCGTCTTGCATTGCATTACCAACTGACGCTCAATTTGTCGTCCGGCGCCGCATCAGCACCACGAATGCCACGCCTCCGATCAGTCCGGTGACGATGCCTAGCGGCATGTCCTGCGGCGGCATCACCGTGCGGGCGGCCATGTCGGCAGCGATCAGGAAGATGGCTCCCACCAGCGCCGACAGCGGCAGCACGCGGCGATAGTCGCCGCCGACGAAGAAGCGCACGATATGCGAGATCATCAGGCCGACGAATGCGATGGCGCCGGAATAGGCGACGGCACATCCGGTCAACAGCGCGCAGACGACAAACACATTGAGCCGAAATCGCCGGGCTGGGATGCCGAGCGCGGTGGCGCTTTCGTCGCCGAGCGTCATGGCGTTCAGGTTGCGTGTCTGCGTCATCAGCCAGGCGCCGCCCACAAGGAGGGCTGCAAGCGGGTAGGGCAGGTGGCTCCACTGCGCCAGGCCGAGCCCGCCGAGCATCCAGAAGATCGCGACATGGGCGGCCTTGGGGTCGCCGATGAAGATCAACAAATTGCCGGCGGCGCTGATGATGAAGCTCACCGCCACGCCGGCGAGGATCAGCTGGCCGGCCGACTGCGCCCGTGCCAAGTTGGCGATCGCCAGCACCAGCGCTGTCGCCGCCAGCGCTCCGGCAAAGGCGAACACCGGCACAGTGATGGCGCCGAAGATCATGCCGGCGTGGATCAGCGCCATGATCGCGCCGAAGGCAGCACCGGACGAGACTCCGAGCAGATGCGGGTCGGCGAGCGGGTTGCGCGTCACCGATTGCAGCGCTGCACCCACCAGCGCCAGCGAGGCGCCGACTGCCGCGCCCAGGATGACGCGTGGCGCGCGCACGTCCCAGACGATGTTCTCGCGGCCGCTCGACCAGGCCACCTCGACGCTTCCCGGCACCAGCTTGTTGGCGATCACGCCCCACACGGTCTCCAGAGGGATCGCGACCGGACCGACGCCGACGGCGATGACCATGGCGGCGACGAGCAGGATGACCAGCCCCGGTATCAGGGCCGGCATGGCATGGATCAGGGCGTGCCTTGGCCCCGCGACGAGGTGGCGGTGCGACACGGTCAGTCGGCGCGCATGGCGGCGGCCAGCCGCTTGATGGCGGCGATGTTGCGCGGCCCCGGAGTCGCCTCGATGTATTCGAGCACGAAGAAGCGGTTGTTCTTGACAGCGGCAATGTCCTTGAAGGCCGGGTTGGAGCGCATGAACTCGATCTTCTGCTCGGCGGTGACCTCGCCGTAGTTGACGATCACAACCATGTCCGGGTTGCGCTCGATGACCGGCTCCCAGCCGATCTCGACCCAGCTCGACTCGACGTCGTCGGAGATGTTCTTGCCGCCGGCTGCCTCGATGATCGCCGTCGGCATGGCGTAGCGGCCAGCGGTGAAGGGCTTCTGCTCGCCGGAATCATAAAGGAACACGCTGACCGGCCAGTCCAGCTTGGGCAGCGACGCCTGGAAATCGGCGAGCTCCTTCTCGTAGCCTGCCACCAGCGCTTCCGCCTTTTCGCGCACGCCGAAGATCGCGCCGAGATTGAGCAGGTCGGCATACATGTCCTGAAGCGACGACTTGTCCTTCTTCATGATGTGGATGCAGCTCTCGGTCAGCTCGTAGACCGGGATGTTGAAGGGGATGAGCGTGTCGGGGGTGACGTCGCCGCCGACCTTCATGCCGTAGTTCCAGCCGGCGAAGAACAGGTCGGCATCGGCACCCAGCAGCACTTCCTTGGTGACGTATTTCGGCGCGAGCTCCGGCAGTTCGCCGACGCCTTTGCGCAGGTTCTCGTCCAGCGTCTTCCAGCCGGAAATGCCGGAATAGCCGGCCATGCGGTCGGCGAGCCCGAGCACCAGCATCATCTCGGTCAGGTTGACGTCGTGGGAGACAGCCCGCTTGGGTGCGGCCTCGAAGGTCACGTCGCGGTTGCAGCTCTTGACGGTGGCGGGAAAGCCGCTGGCAGCGGCGGAAGCACAGGTGGCGAGCAGGGCGGCGGCGATGATGGGCAGGCGCATTGGGGCTCCTTGGGTTGTTGTCAGCGTTCGAGGTGGAAGGAAAAGCGCGGGCGACCGGTGATGGGATGGTCGTCGAGGATCGCACCGACGGAAAAGCTCAAGCGGATGCGTTCGGGCGTCAGGATGTCTGCCGGCCTGCCGCAAGCCGCCGCGCGGCCCGCGTCCATCACCAGCACGCGGTCGGCATGGGCCGATGCGAGCGCCAGGTCGTGCAGGGAGACGATGACGGTGCAGCCGAGATTGCCGAGCAGCTCCAGAACTTCGAGCTGGTGGCGGATGTCGAGATGGTTGGTCGGCTCGTCGAGGATCAGCAGATCGGGCCGCTGCACCAGCGCGCGGGCAATCATCACGCGCTGCTTTTCGCCGCCGGACAGCGAGTTGAAGTCGCGCGCGGCGAGCGCGGTCAGGCCGAGCAATGCAAGCGCTGCCTCGACCTGGTCGTAGTCCTGATCGCCGGTGCGAATGCCGGTTGCGTGCGGGGTCAGCCCCAGCTCGACGATCTCGGCCACGGTCAGGCCGAAGTCGGAGGCGCTTTCCTGCAGCACGGTGGCGATGCGGCGGGCGCAGTCACGCGGCTTCATCGTCCAGATGTCGGTGCCATCCAGCCGGACCGTTCCCGAGATCGGCCTGTGGTAGCGGTAGAGGCAGCGCAGCAGGCTCGATTTGCCGGCGCCATTGGGGCCGACGATGGCGAGCATTTCGCCCGGAGCGACCGCAAGCGTCACCGGCTCGAGGATAGGCCTGGAGGCGCGCGGCCCCCAGCTGACGCCGTCGAGTTCGAGCAGTGCCGGGGTGGTGCCTACAAGGCGGCTAGCGGCGTGGACGCGATCGAGCATGCCCTGTCTCCGCAGTCAGGCGGAGGTGGCAGAACGATCCGGTGAGCGCGCCGGTACGGAAAAAGGCAGTCGCAACCATCATCATCTCCGCGGCACACCCCGGCCGGTTGAGTTAATCGGATGATGGCAGGTCTCCTGGCTTGCGGGTGATCACTCCTCGGAGCCTTCCCGGCCGTTTGGCCAGTGGCATTTTCCGATTTGCTATCCGCTCACAGTTGCGGGGGCAGCCACGGTTTCGCGTCAGGGACGTCTCACCGTGTTCCCATTTAATCCGCTGCCCGAGTCAGGCAGCAGGAACCATCAATGAGGTGGCTACAGCAGCTGCGAAGTGCTGACAATCGCTAAAGCGTCATGCCGCCTGCTGAATTGCGTCACGCCGGTCGAGCGCGAAGGAAAACAGCGCGACGCCGAAGGCGGACAGTGCGATCGCCGCGCCGACGAGAGGCAGGTCGGCATAGCTGACGCCCATCGAGATCGCGGCACCGCCGGCCCAGGCGCCGGCGGCATTGCCGGCGTTGAAGGCGCCCTGGTTGAGCGTCGCTGCAAGGTTCGGCGCTTCCGAGGCGGTTTCGACGACCCGCATCTGCATCGGCGGCACGATGACGAAGGTCATCACGCCCCAGAGGAAGATAAGCAGGATCGCGGCGGGCGCCGAATAGCCGAGTTGGGCCAAGGCGACGTGGATCGCGGCCATCACCACCAGCGCGCCGATGGCAGTCGGCATCAGCTTCCAGTCGGCCAGCTTGCCGCCGATGATGTTGCCGATGGTCATGCCGCCGCCGAAGAGGAGCAGGATCCAGGTGACCGATGCAACCGACACGCCGGTGACGTCGGTCAGGATCGGCTTGATGTAGGTGAAGACGGCAAACAGGCTGCCCGAGGCGAGCGCCGAGATGATCATGGCGAGCCACACCTGCAGCTTGCCGAGCACCTTGACCTCGCTGGCCACGCCACCCTTGCCGGGAGGGGCGACGCCCGCCGGCACCAGGAAGGCGATGGCCGCGACCGAGATCAGGCCGATGGCGACGACGGCGAAGAAGGTCATGCGCCAGCCGAAGGCCTCGCCCAGTGCCGTGCCGCCGGGCACGCCGAGGATGTTGGCGAGCGTCAGGCCGGCAAACATCAGGGCAATGGCGCTGGCGCGCTTGTTGGCCGGCACCAGGCTTGCCGCCACCACCGAGCCGATGCCGAAGAAGGCGCCGTGGCCGAAGGCGGTGATGACGCGGGCGATCATCAGCGTCCAGTAGGTCGGGGCGATGGCGCAGAGCAGGTTGCCGAGTACGAACATCATCGCAAGCCCGATCAACACCGGCTTGCGCGGCAGTTTTGCCGTGCCCACGGCAATGATGGGGGCGCCGATGACCACGCCGAGGGCGTAGCCGGTGACGAGCAGGCCGGCGGCCGGGATCGACACGCCGAGGTCGGCCGCGACCTCGGGCAACAGGCCCATGATCACGAATTCGGTGGTGCCGATGCAAAAGGATGCAACGGCCAGGGCGAGGATCGGCAAGGGCATGTCGGACTCGGGGGAGGCTGAAACGATTTAGGTCTACAGTTTCCTCAAGTCGCTCGCGGCACAAGCGATGTTGGTGCATTGCAGCAATGCGTGCTGTGCATGGCAGCCATTCGCTGGCAGCAAGCCGGCTTACATCAGGACTGCTGTGTCAGGTCGCGGCGGAGGAACTCGTAGAGCCGCTCGACCGCGGAATTGCCGGTCTGCGGGTTGCGCAGGATGCCAATCTCCATCTCGGGCAGCGGCGGCAGGCCCTCGGCTTCGCCGATGACGCGCAGTCTGGGCGGCACGCTGCGCTGGGCGAGGCCGGCGACGGCCAATCCCGCCTGAACCACGGCGATGAGCCCGAGCAGGCTGGCGCTGGAGTAGGTGCAGCGGAACGATCGGTCGGCCGCACCCAGCACCTGCAGCACGCTCTTACGCGCGACGCAGCCCGGCTCGAACAGGGCGACGGGCAGGGGATCGATCTCCCAGGCGACATGGTTGGGCGAGGCGACCCAGACAAGCCGCTCGCGCTGCAGCACCTCGATCGCCTGCTCGGGGCCGCGGGTAATGATGGCGAGGTCGAGCCGTCCGTCGGCGAAGGTCTTCACCAGCGAGGTCGACTGCTCGCAGATCAGTTCCACGTTGACCAGCGGGTGGGCGGCAGCAAAGCGCGACAGGACCGGCGGCAGCAGGAAGGCGGCGTAGTCGTCGGGCACGCCGAGCCGCACGCTGCCGGCCTCCTCGGGACGGGTGACGCTGGCCCAGGCTTCGTCGGACAACTTCAGCAGCCGGCGGGCATAGACCAGAAGCTCCTCGCCGATGGCGTTGGGCAGGACCGCACGCGGGCCGCGGACCAGAAGCTGCTTGCCGACAGTCTGTTCCAGCCGCTGCATCTGCATGCTGATCGCCGATTGGCTGCGCCCGACCCGTGAGGCGGCATGGGAAAAGCTGCCGCTGTCGGCAACGGCGACAAACGTTCTGAGCAGATCGAGGTCGAGCGGCAAAGCCATGGCGGTATCAGTATTTCGAATAGGGTTTGCCAAATCTATTCGTTTGAATGAAATCGTCAATGCGGGCTTGCTTGATCATCGCCAAGGAAGACCAGCATGATCAACGCTTCCCGCTTTCCCGCCCTCAACCTCGCCGTCGCCATGGCGATTGCCGGCACCGTCGGCGCCTTCGTCACGGAGGCCGGCGTCGACCCGGTCACGACAGTGTTCTGGCGCTGCCTGTTCGGCTCGCTGTTCCTCGGCACCTGGTGCCTCGTGCGCGGTTACCTGCCTGATCGCTCGCTGTCCTGGGGCCGCCTCGGACGCGCTGCGCTTTGCGGCGTTTGCATGGTGTTGAGCTGGACGGCGTTCTTCGCGGGCTTCGCCAAGACCTCGATCGCCGTGATGACCATCGTCTACCACATCCAGCCGTTCTTCGTGGTGCTGATCGGGGTGCTGTTTCTCAAGGAGCGCATCACCGCCGACCAGGTCGCCTGGATGGCGGCTGCCTTCTTCGGCGTCGTGCTGGCCAGCGGCCTCGTCGTCTCGGACAATCCGGTCACGACGACCTGGATGATCGGCATCGCCATGGCGCTCGGCGGCGCCTTCCTCTACGCGGTGGTGACGATCCTGGCCAAGGGCCTGGGCGAGCAGCGGCCGGAGGTCACGGTGTTGTGCCAGACGGCGGTCGGCGTGGTCATGCTCGCGCCCTTCGCCAATTTCGCCAGTGACATCGCGCCCGCCTCATGGGGCTGGCTGGCCGGCATCGGGGTGCTGCACACCGGCATTGCCTATGTGATGATGTTTTCGTCTTATCCCAGGCTGACGACGCCGGTCATCGGCGTGCTCACCTTCATCTATCCGGTCGTCGCCATCATCATCGACTGGGCGATCTACGCTCATCCTATCGGCTTGGCGCAAGGCGTTGGCATGGCGCTCATTGCGGTTGCGACGCTCGGCGTCAAGCTTGGCTGGCGCCTGCCGATCAGGCGTGCCTCCACAGCCTTCGTCGGCCAGAAATGAAGAAGGGGCGCCTGGGCGCCCCTTCCGGTATCGATGCCGTCAGAACTCAGTTCGTCTTGGGCAGCTTGTAGGCGACCACATAGTCGCCGCGATCGGGCGACTGGCGGGCGCCGCCGGCCGAGATGACGACATATTGCGCACCGGTCTCAGGCGACACGTAGGTCATCGGCGTGGCCTGGGCGCCGACTGGCAGGCGGCCCTTCCACAATTCCTCGCCGGTCTCCACATCGATCGCGCGCAGGTAGTAGTCCTGCGTGCCGGCGTAGAAGACGAGGCCGCCCGAGGTGGCAACGGGGCCACCGAGCGTCGGCATGCCGATCGGAATCTGCATCCCGGTCTTCATGCCGAGGGGGCCGGTGTCCTCGAGCGTGCCGGCCGGAACCTGCCAGACCAGCGTGCGCGACTCGAGGTCGACCGCGCTGATCGTGCCGTAGGGCGGCTGGTGGCAGGGAACGCCGAGCGGCGACATGAAGCCGTTCTTCAACGCGCCGTAGGGCGTGCCCTTCTGCTGCGACAGGCCGTCATGAGCTGCCGAGCCGCCATAGTTGTCGGCCTCCTCGCGGGCGATGAGCTGAACGAACTGCGGCATGCGGATGTCGTTGACGATCAAGAGGCCACGGGCCTCGTCGATCGCTGCACTGCCCCAGTTCATGCCGCCATAATAGCCCGGGTAGATCAGGCTGCGGTCGGTCCTCGGCGGCGTGAACTCGCCGTCATAGCGCAGCTTCTTGAACTCGATGCGGCAATACAGCTGGTCGTAGGGCGTCGCGCCCCACATCCGCGCCTCGGTGAACGGCTCGGTGCCGATTGACGGCATGCCCACCGAGTAAGGCTGGGTCGGCGCCGTCCAGTCGCCTTCCATCGCGCCCTGTGGCACGGCACGTTCCTCGACTTCGGCTATCGGCTTGCCGTCGCGGCGGTCGAGCATGAAGATCTGGCCGCGCTTGGTCAGCTGGATCAGGGCAGGGGTCTTGCCGCCCTTGCCGTCTGGCACGTCATAGAGTGCCGGCTGGGCGGGTACGTCATAGTCCCAGATGTCGTGGTGCACGGTCTGGAACTTCCAGCGCTCCTTGCCGGTGTCCATGTCGAGGGCGACGACCGCGGCCGAATATTCCTCGGCTGCCTTGCTGCGGTGGGCGCCCCAGAAGTCCGGGGTGGCGTTGCCGGTCGGCAGGTAGACGAGGCCGAGGGCTTCGTCATAGGCCGGCGTCGACCAGACGTTCGGCGTGCCGCGCGTGTAGCTCTCGCCTTCCGGCGGCAGCTTGGTGATGGCGGGGTTGCCGAGGTCCCAGGCCCAGACCAGTTCGCCGGTGCGGGCCGAGAAGGCACGGACGGCGCCCGAAGGCTCGCCGGTCTCGACATTGTCCCAGACCCAGCCGCCGACCATGATCAGGTCGCGCATGACGGTGGGCGCCGAGGTCTGGAAATAGAAGCCGTCCTTGATCTCGCCCATGCCCTGCTTGAGATCGACGATGCCGCCATTGCCGAAGTCCTGGCACAGTTCGCCGGTCTTGGCGTCGAGCTGGATCAGGCGGGCGTCGATGGTGGTCATGACGATGCGGGCGGCACAGGCGTTCGATGCCGGGGCGGCGGGGGCCACGGGCGCGATAACGCTGGTCGGGGCCAGCGGATCGGTGGGCGCCGGGGCTTCGGCCTGGACCGGAGCTAGTGCCGGCTCGTAGTAGCTGACGCCACGGCAGCGCTGCCAAAGCGGCGACTTGGCCTTGGGATCGTATTTCCACTTCACTTCGCCCGTGTCCGGGTTCAGCGCGTGGACGATGTTGTTGGGCGAGCAGGTGTAGAGCGTGTCGCCGACGAAGAGCGGCGTGCTCTGGTCCTGCGCCGAACCTTGCGGAGTGTCGCCATGGCGGAATGTCCAGGCGACTTCGAGCTGGTTGACGTTGTCGCGGTTGATCTGGTCGACCGGGGCATAGCGCGTGCCGGCCGGCGTGCGGCCGTAATAGCGCCAGTCACCGGCGCTTGCAGCGGCCGGGGGAACGGCAGGCGCGGGCTCCTTGGCAAATTCGTTGCGCGTCACGCCATGTGGCGTGAAGGCGTAGAAGGCCGTTGTGGCCAGCGACACGGCAAGCAGGCCGGCGAGCGCGAAGGGAGCGCGCTTACCCTTGCTTGACGGAAACAGCGGAGCCAGGAGCAGCGCCGGGATGGCGATGACGGCGGGTGCCACGAGGCGTGGCACGAGCGGCCAGAATTCGAGGCCGGATTCCCAGATCGCCCAGGCGACGGTCGCCAGGAACACGATGGCGTAGAGCCACAGTCCCTGCTTGCGGCGCAGCGCATAGAGAATGCCGGAGGCGATGACGCCGAGGCCGGCGAGTGCGTAATACCAGGAGCCGCCCAGGCCAATCAGCTGGACGCCGCCATAAACGAGCGGCGCGCCGATGATGACCATGAGCAGGCCGAAGAGAACCAGGAGCCAGCCGCGCCTCCGCTTGTCCGTTGTTCTGCCATTTGTAGTTACCTGTGAAGATTGAACATATCGCCACCGCCCTTGTGGGCGACGACGGCTGCGATCGTCATGCCGGTGCTGTGCGGGCGCTTCCTCGCCCTGCGTCCGCATGGAACCGGTGCCGCCCGTGGCGGCCTGCGCATCGTCGAGGCGAAAACCGGTTTTGGTCTTCGCCAGGCACGATGCGTTGTGCGAGAATCTGATCGTATCCTAATAGATAGTATGTTATCTTTCGGCAATGTCCAATGGGGCCACCGATCGCGCCAGTTTCGGCAAGTATTTGGTATCGGTTGCCCGGTTGTGGCGGCACGCCGCCGACCGCGCGCTCGACGATTGCGGGCTGTCGCACGCCACCGCCATGCCGCTGGTGACGCTGTCACGGTTAGGCGACAACATCCGCCAAGGCGTGATCGCCGACCATCTCGGTTTCGAGGGCCCGTCGCTGGTGCGTATCGTCGATATCCTGGCGGCTGACGGCCTGGTCGTCAGGGTCGGCGACCCCGGTGACCGGCGCGCCAAGATACTGTCCCTGACCGATGCCGGCCGTGCCCGCGTTGTCGAGATCGAGCGCATTCTCGAGCGCCTGCGTACCGATCTGCTCGCCGGCGAAGACGACGCGGGCCTTAGGACCGCCGTCAGCTTGCTGGAGCGGCTTGAGGGGCGGCTGCTGAGCGCTGACCCGGACGCTGGCTGAGGGTGCTGGCCACCTTGATATCGCGTTCTGCGCCATGGCGAAGCCGGGCCGCGCTGCTAGGCTGCAAACCTCCCGAACCCGCGAGGAAGATTCCATGACCAGCCAGACCGACAAGGCGAAAGCCTTCCACGCCCTGCATGTGAAGGGCAATCCCGTCGTGCTCTACAACGCCTGGGACCCAGGCAGTGCTGCCATCGTGGCCAAGGCCGGCGCCAGGGCGATTGCCACCGGCAGTTGGCCCGTGGCCGCTGCCTTCGGTTTCGCCGACGGCGAAAAGATCCCGCTCGACGTCGCCCTCGACAACATCAGGCGCATCGTCGCGGCCGTCGACCTGCCAGTGACGATGGACCTCGAGGGCGGCTACGGCGTCGCGCCGGAGCAGGTGGCGAAGACGGTTTCGCGTGCCATCGAGGCCGGTGCCATCGGCTTCAACTTCGAGGACCAAATCGTCGGCGGCGAGGGTCTGCACGACATAGCGCTTCAGGCCGAGCGCGTGGCTGCGGCTGCCGCGGCGATCAAGGCTTCGGGCGTGCCCGCCTTCCTCAACGCCCGCACCGATATCTTCCTCAAGAACAAGCCGGACACCCACGGCGAGAAGCATGTCGACGAGGCCGTCGAGCGCTCTCGCGCCTACGCCAAGGCCGGCGCGCACGGTTTCTTTGCACCGGGTCTCGGTGACGAAAAGCTGATCGGCCGGCTCTGCCGCAAGGCCGAGCTTCCGGTCAACATCATCGCGCTCGCGCATGTGCCGCCGAAGGCCAAGCTTGCCGAGCTCGGCGTCGCCCGCATCAGCTACGGTCCGGTGCCGTATCGCCAGATGGCTGAATGGCTCGAAGCCAAGGCGAGGGCGGCCTTCGAATAGCCCAACAAACCAGGGCCCATCCCGGTGCAACGGGATGGGTCGATCCTATGCCAGCGGCTTCAGTTCGATGGCGATCGTCGGCAGCAACTCCGATACCGTCGGGTGGATGTGCACCGCGCGCTGCAGCGTCTCGATCGGCGCCCTGGCGTACATCAGGTCGAGCACGGCATGAATCGTCTCGTCGCCCCCGGTGCCCAGTACCGAGGCGCCGAGGATGTCCCTGCTGTCGGCGTCGACCAGGATCTTCATGAAGCCCTGCGTCTCGCCTTTCTCCACCGCGCGGCCGACGCGTGTCATAGGTCGCTGGCCGACCAGCACCTTGCGGCCCGACTTGCGCGCCGCAGTCTCGGTCATGCCGGCGCGGCCGAGCGGCGGGTCGATGTAGAGCGCATAGGCCTCGATGCGGTCGCTGACCTTGCGCTCGTCCTTGTCGAGCAGATTGGCGGCGACGATCTCGAAGTCGTTGTAGGAGGTGTGGGTGAAGGCGCCCTTGCCGTTGCAGTCGCCCAAAGCCCAGATATGCGGGACATTGGTCCGGAGCTGGTCGTCGACTTCGACATAACCGCGCTTGTCGGTGGCGACACCTGCCTTGTCCAAACCGAGGTCGTCGGTGTTGGGTTTTCGCCCGATGGCAAGCAGCATATGGGTGCCGACTACGGCACGGTCGCCGCTGGTGCAGTCGACGCCGACCTGCACGCCGCCCGGATGGCGCGCAAAGCTGATGCACTCGGCATTGAGCCTAAGCTTGATGCCCTCGTTTTCGAGGATGCCCTTGACCGCCTCGGAGACGTCTTCGTCCTCGCGCGAGATCAGACGGGGCCCCTTTTCGACCACCGTCACCTTTGCGCCGAAACGGCGGAACATCTGGGCGAATTCGAGCCCGATATAGCTGCCGCCGACCACAACCAGATGCTCCGGCAGGAAGTCGACTTCCATCATCGACGTGTTGGTCAAATAGGTGATGTCGCCGATCCCCGGCATGTCGGGGATGTTGGCGCGGCCGCCGACATTGATGAAGATGCGTTCGCCGTGCAGCAGCTCGTCGCCGACGCGCACCTCGTGCGGTCCTTCGAAGCTGGCGTGGCCGCGAAACAGCGTGCAGCCCTTCATGCCGCCGATCCAGTCTTCCAGGCTGGTCCGGGAATCGAGCGTCACCTTGTCCTTGCGCCCCTTCACGACCTTCATGTCGACCGAGACATCGCCGGTCGAAACGCCATAGTCGGCGCCGGTGCGGGCGAGATGGGCGGCATAGGCGCTGGCCACCATGGTCTTGGTCGGCTTGCAGCCGGTATTGACGCAGGTGCCGCCGACCAGCTTGCGTTCGATCAGCGCCACTGTCTGGCCCGCTGCCGTCAGACGCCCGGCAAGCGGCGGGCCGGCCTGGCCGCAGCCGATGATGACGGCGTCGAATTTCCGGGCGGCCGTCATGCGACGGCGCTCACGATCAGAAGGGCGCCGAGGATCGCCACTGCGTCCTCGATCAGCGCGGCCGGCAGGTCCTTGCCGAAGGCGGCAGCGAGCCTGCCGCGCACTTCCGCGCCGCCGAGCGTGCCCAAGATCGCGCCGATGATGCCGGCGGCCAATCCGCCGACCATTATGCCGCCGGCGGTGCCGATCGCAGCACCGGCCAGGGCGCCCATGACGATGCGGGCGCCGAACTGCTGCGGCACCTTGCGGCTCGGGGTCGACGGCAGCTGGTCGGTGACGAATTCGACAAGCGCCAGCACGGTGAAGATCGCCACCGTGATCCAGTGGCCCATGAAGCTGGCCCAGGTGCCGGCCAAGGGCAGCCAGCCGAGCCAGGCGCCCCAGGCAATTGCCGCCGGTGCGGTCATGGCCCTGAGGCCGGTAACAATTCCGATGAGAAGCGCGAGCAGGTAGATCATCCGGTGTCCCCCGTGGATGTGACTGGTCCGAAAATGCTCTTGTCGTGCAGTTCGCCAGTTGCCGGCTCGCCGCCAGATCGTCAGGCTAGCACAGCCTGTCCGTTTGGCCAGAGATGGCAGCTTTTGCAGCCTCGTCCTTCTGTGATTTTGCTTCGTACCGAAGAGGAGATCGTGCCATGAGCGAACGCAAGAAGATGGCCGCCGGCGCGTGGTACAATTGCGTCGATGCCGAGCTCGACGCACTGCGCCTCGCCGCTGCCAACGCCATCTTCGAGCACAATTCGCTTGCGCCTTCATTGCGCGGGGACATCGCGCCCAAGCTGAAGGCGCTCCTGGGTACGGCGGGCGAGGGCGCGCGTATCGAAGCGCCGTTCCATTGCGCCTATGGCTTCAACATCCATCTCGGCAAGGGCGTGTTCCTCAACGCCGGCTGCACTATCCTCGACACTGCGCCCGTGCGCATCGGCGGCGGCACGATGTTCGGGCCTAACGTGCAGGTCTATTGCCCCGAGCACCACAAGGATCCGGTCCATCGCCGCGCCGGGCTGGAGATCGCCCGGCCGGTCGCAATCGGCGAAAATGTCTGGATCGGCGGCGGCGCCATCATCCTCGGCGGCATCGATATCGGCGACAACGCCATCGTCGGCGCCGGCACGGTGGTGACGAAGAACGTGCCAGCAGGCGCTACCGTTGTCGGCAATCCGGCGCGGCCAGTTCGCTGAAACTATTATTCCTGCGATTGACAGCGCCGGTCCGTGCCGCCATATCGGAGGCGTTAATGTTCTCAGGGCGGGGTGAAAGTCCCCACCGGCGGTAAGGGTTTTCGAACTCAAGCCCGCGAGCGCTTCCCGGCAACGGGAGGGTCAGCAGATCCGGTGTGATTCCGGAGCCGACGGTCATAGTCCGGATGGAAGAGAACGAACGGGAAAGCGGTGGCGCATGCTGCCGGGATTCCGTCTCGTGCGTCCTGATTCTGGTTCGAAACGGAAGGATGGACCCATGAATCAGCAATCCCCGAAAGACTTCGATACCCGCCGCGTTGCCGTGATCCGCGCACGCTGGCATGCCGACATCGTCGATGAATGCGTCAATGCCTTCGTTGCCGACATCGAGAAGCTGGGCGGCGGCCGCATCGCCGTCGACGTCTTCGACGTGCCCGGCGCCTATGAAATCCCACTGTTTGCCAAGACGCTCGCCGAAACCGGCCGCTATCAGGCGATCCTCGGCGCTGCCTTTGTCGTCAATGGCGGCATCTATCGCCATGAATTCGTCGCGCAGGCGGTGCTCGACGGCATGATGAACGTGCAACTCCAGACCAGCGTGCCGGTTCTGTCGGCTGTGCTGACCCCGCACAATTATCATGACAGCGCCGAGCATCACCGCTTCTTCTTTGACCACTTCAAGGTCAAGGGTGCCGAAGCGGCCCATGCCTGTGTCGAACTGCTCAAGGCACGCGAACTGGTCGCGGCCTGACACCATCGGACGAACCCGGCTCTCCCCTCAGGGGGAGGGCCGGGCGGACCGTCGGGCTGTCACACGCCACGCTGAAACCCGGCTCTGGCCCTATACGGCGATGCGGCGGGGTTGCATGATCGCGGAACTTCAGACGGGAGGTCCGCCATGTCATCCATACCGCTGCCGCTCAAGGGAACCTGCCGTTGCGGCCGGGTCGAGATCGAGGTGTCGAAAGCACCGATCTGCACCGCCGCATGCCATTGCCCGGGCTGCCAGAAGATGTCGTCCTCGGCCTATTCGCTGACGGCGATGGTGCCGGCCGACGGCTTTGCGGTCACCAAAGGCGAGACCGTCATCGGCGGGCGGCATGGCCAGGACCTGCATCACCAGTTCTGCGATCACTGCAAGACATGGATGTTCACCCGCGTCGCGGGTGTGGAGTGGTTCGTCAACGTGCGGCCGACCATGCTGGAGGAGACGGCGTGGTTCCGCCCGTACATGGAAACCTTCACCAAAACCAGGCTGCCCTTCGCCGAAACCGGTGCCGTCAGGAGCTTTGCGGAGTTCCCCGCGATGGAGGAACTCGAGCCGCTGATGCGGGAGTACCGGGCATGGGCGGAAGCGGGGAAGGCCTCGAGCTAAGGTACGTTCCGCGCCATCGGCGCGAAGCTGCTGAGGCCGAGCCATGCCTGCATGGCGCGGGCGATCCTGTCGTCGCCGTCGACCTCGAGGCGACCTGAATCGAGCTCCTGCCTGAGCGCGCTCAGCCCCATCCAAACCGACGTCATGCTGCGCAGCGATCCCTTGACCTCGAGATCGATGTCGAAGCCAGGATCCGAATTGCACAGGTCGACCGCGCCGCCATCGACCACCAGCCACCAATTCTGCTGTGATTTCGCCACTTCGGGGTACAGAAAGTGAATCGTGCAGCGTTGCGGCGGCAGCGGCTTGGGATTGAGGTTGCGCCGCATGTCCCACATCAGCAGCGAAGGGTCGAGATTCCTGAGGGTTAGCTGGCTTTCCACCCAGCGGTGGCCCCATTCGCCGAGGCCGAGGATGATCGGGCGCAGGTCTTCGCCGGCATCGGTCAGCCGGTATTCGACCGTCCCAGCCGATCCGCGCCCGGTCTGGACCACGCCTGCGCGTTCGAGTTCCTTCAGGCGCTTGGACAAAAGGGCCGGCGACATTCTCGGCACGCCGCGCCGCAAGTCGTTGAATCGGCTCGATCCCATCAGCATTTCGCGCACCACCAGCGCCGTCCAGCGCGTGCACAGCACCTCGGATGCCATCGAAACCGGGCAGAACTGGCCGTAGCCGCCGCGATCGCTCATCTCGCATCGCTCCCTGAGGAATTGGCGATCATAGCGCAAAAGCCGCCCCGGCGCACCGGTACAGTTCCTGAACTGGACCGGCGATGGCTTTGGCGCAATTCTTCACCCCGACCTGCCAGTCAACCAGGAGACGACTTGATGAGAAGTCTTGAAAACATCGCGACGGCAAGTGCAGGTGGGACCATTCCGGTTGCCACCGATGTCGTGGGCGCGGCCCATGAACTGGCTCCGATCCTTGCGGAACGTGCTCCCAAGTTCGACGAGAGCGATCGGTTCGTCGCCGAGAATTACGTGCTTTTGAAAGAAGCCGGACTGGTTCAAGCCGGCGTGCCGCTCGAACTGGGCGGCGGCGGCGCCGAGGTGTCCGAACTTTGCGACATGCTGCGCATCCTCGCCCATTCCTGCGGTTCGACGGCGCTTGCCTTTGCCATGCACACACATCAGGTGGCGATCCCCGCCTGGCGCTGGCGTCACCAGAAGGTGGCGGCGGTCGAGCCCCTGCTCAAGCGTATCGCGGCCGAGAAGATCATTCTCCTTTCCAGTGGCGGGTCCGACTGGATCGGCGGCTCGGGCAAGGCCGAGAAGGTCGATGGCGGCTATCGCATCACCGCGCGAAAGGCGTTCACCTCGGGTGCCGTCGCTGGCGACATCCTGATGACCGGCGCGATCCTCTGCGAAGAGGACGGCACCGAAAAGGTCATCCATTTCGGCGCGCCGATGCGGGCGCCCGAGGTCAGCGTCATGGACAACTGGCGCACGCTCGGCATGCGCGGCACCGGCTCGAACGACGTCGTCATCGACGGACTGTTCATCCCCGATGCGGCGGTCAGCTTCTCGCGCACGCCGCGGCAATGGCATCCGGTGTTCCAGATCATCGCCACCGTTGCCTTCCCGCTGATCTACGCGGTCTATCTCGGCGTCGCCGAAAGTGCGCGCGACATCGCCGTCGAGATCGCGCGGAAGAAGCCGGGAGGCGAGGGCGTGCTCAATCTTGCCGGCCGCATGGACACGGCCCTGCGCGCCGCCCAGATGGCCCACCGCTCGATGATCGAGACGATCGAACGCAATGCACCCTCGGCCGAAAGCGTCAATGACGTGATGATCGGACGCGCGCTGGTCGCGCGCCACGGCCTCGAAGTCGTCGACCTTGCCATGGAACTGGCGGGCGGGGCGTCCTTCTACCGCGAACGCGGGCTCGAACGCCGCTTCCGCGACATGCAGGGCGCGCGCTTCCATCCGCTCCAGGCCGGCCCGCAGGCGCAGTATGCCGGGGCGATGGCGTTGGGATTGCCGGTGAACGGGATCTTCTGATCCGCGCAAACGAAGTCGGCCGCCGCGATGTCGCGGCGGCCGAGCTTTTAGGGAAGTCCGTTTTATCTCAGAACAGGCCTTCGATCTGACCTGCCTCGTTGAGGAAGATCTTTTCCGACGACGGAGCCTTGGGCAGGCCGGGCATGGTCATGATCTCACCGCAGATGGCGACGATGAAGCCGGCACCGGCCGACAGCCTGACCTCGCGCACCGACACGACATGGCCGGTGGGCGCGCCGCGCAGGTTCGGGTCGGTCGAGAACGAGTACTGCGTCTTGGCCATGCACACCGGCAGGTGGCCGTAGCCGGCGGCTTCCCAGGCATGGAGCTGGTCACGCACCGACTTGTCGGCGATCGCCTCCGAGCCGCGGTAGATACGCTTGACGATGGTGTCGATCTTGTCGAACAGCTTCATGTCGTCGGGATAGAGCGGGGCGAACTGCGAGGCGCCGCTCTCGGCAAGCGAGACCACCTTGTGGGCGAGCTCCTCGATGCCGGCCGAACCATGGGCCCAGTGCTTGCAGACGATGGCTTCTTCGCCCATCGCCGCGACATACTCCTTCATCGCCGCGATCTCGGCGTCGGTGTCGGAGTAGAAGTGGTTGATCGCCACCACCGCCGGCACGCCGAACTGCTTGACGTTTTCGATGTGGCGGCCAAGGTTGGCGCAGCCCTTCTTCACCGCCTCGACGTTTTCCTTGCCGAGGTCTTCCTTCTTGACGCCGCCGTTCATCTTCATGGCGCGCACGGTGGCGACGATGACCGCAGCCGCCGGCTTGAGGCCAGCCTTGCGGCACTTGATGTCGAAGAACTTCTCGGCACCGAGATCGGCGCCGAAGCCGGCTTCGGTGACGACATAGTCGGCGAGCTTCAGCGCGGTCGTGGTGGCGACCACCGAGTTGCAGCCGTGCGCGATGTTGGCGAACGGGCCGCCATGGACGAAGGCGGGGTTGTTTTCCAGCGTCTGCACCAGGTTCGGCTGGACCGCGTCCTTGAGCAGCACGGCCATGGCGCCGTCGGCCTTGAGGTCGCGGGCATAGACGGCGCTCTTGTCGCGGCGGTAGGCGACGATGATGTCGCCGAGGCGCTTTTCGAGATCCTTGAGGTCGGTCGCCAGGCACAGGATCGCCATGACTTCCGAGGCAACCGTGATGTCGAAGCCGGCTTCACGCGGGAAGCCGTTGGCGACGCCGCCGAGCGAGCAGTTGATCTCGCGCAGGGCGCGGTCGTTCATGTCCATGACGCGGCGCCAGACGACGCGGCGGGTGTCGATGTTGAGCTCGTTGCCCCAGTAGATGTGGTTGTCGATCAGCGCCGACAAAAGGTTGTGGGCGGTGGTGATGGCGTGGAAGTCGCCGGTGAAGTGGAGGTTCATGTCCTCCATCGGCACGACCTGGGCATAACCGCCACCCGCTGCACCGCCCTTGACGCCGAAGTTGGGTCCGAGCGAGGCTTCGCGGATGCAGACCACGGCCTTCTTGCCGATGCGGTTGAGGCCGTCGCCCAAGCCCACGGTGGTGGTGGTCTTGCCTTCGCCGGCCGGCGTCGGGTTGATCGCGGTGACCAGGATCAGCTTGCCGTCCTTGTTCTTGCGCGCATTGGCGATGAACTCGGCCGAGATCTTGGCCTTGTCGTGGCCGTAGGGCAGCAGATGCTCGGTCGGAATGCCGATCTTGGCGCCGATCTCCTGGATCTGTTTCTTGTTTGCCGCGCGGGCAATTTGGATGTCGGTCTTGTGCTCGGCCATGACGGCTCCTCCGGAATTCAGACTTTGCGTGAGCGGGCAGCAGCACCCATGCTCGTGGGCGCATAGAAACGCGACACTACTCCGTGCTGCCGTCTCAAAACAGCCGCCCAATGCACGGATTGCGACAGGGCAAGAGAGCGAATAGGGAGTAGGGAATAGCGAGCAGGGAAGGTGGCGGGCGCGCAGAGCGTGTTGCGTTACCGTACTACTCCCTATTCGCTACTCACTGTTCGCCATTCGCTTATCTGCTCAGCACGTTGCTGATCTCGACGAGGTTCGAACGCACGCGCAGGATGTAGAAGCCCATCGTGATAAGGTGCGAGGGCATGAACCAGCCATCCTCGGCGCCGTTGGAAATGATGAATGGCTGGATGTTGAGCGCCGAACGTGTCTGCTGCTCCATCGTGTCCCACAGATTGTCGAGGTTGCGGGTGCGCAGCACGTCCTCGAAATCGGCATGGGTCGCCTTCAGCAGGCCGTAATAGCCGTAGAGCTGGCCATAGGCGAACCAGAAGCGGTCGTCGGCGCGCGGGTCGAACCAGCCATTGTTGAAGTTCTCGGCCCGGTCCTTGAGGATCGCTGAGGTGGCGCCGATGTCGTTGGAAATGCGGTCGATGAACTGGATCAGGTTGTCGGCGCGGGCGTCGAACACCGCTTCGCATTTCTCCAGCCGGGCGTTGAAGCTGTTGAGGCTCTTGATCGCCGAACGGTAGTAGCTCGGGGTCGGCGTCTTCGGACCGAACGGAGTCAGGCCGAAATACCAGGTGTATTCGTCGAACTGCATGTTGCCGCGGGCGTCCTGCAGGTCGGAATCGACCTGGCTGGTACCGCGCACGCGGCCGAGATTGTCGGCCAGCTCCGTCGTCGTGCGCCGGATCGCCTGGTTGATGCCGCGCTGGAACGAGGCCTTGTTGTCGAGGAACGGCGTCTTGTCCCAGGACAGGCCGAACAAGCCTGTCTTGTAGAGGATCATCGACGAGATCCAGGCATTCTCGTTGACGTTGAAATTGGTCAGTTCGGCCGAGATGTCGGCGATGGCCGAACGGCCGCAGGTGCGCGCGGTGTCGGTGCCGCCGCCGGCGACGACCTGCTCGCCGGCCGAAACGTTGCGGTTCTCGAAATTATGCGCCGCGACATAGTCGGGGTTGAAGTTGGTCCAGACCTGCGTGTTCCAGACGAAGTAACCGTAGAGTGCCACCAGGCCGAGGATGGCCGCGCCGAGCGCGCTCTTGAGGATCCAGCCGCGCTGGACGTACCAGCGACCGAGCCAGATGAACGGCAAGAGCAGGATGCCGATGACGAAGCCGAGGCCGCGGCCGATCAACTGGAATATCCGGGTGAAGAAACTCACGATCGGATCAAGCATATGGAACCCCCTCAGTCGGTCAGGCCGTAAAGCTGTGCGCGGAACGCTGCCTTGTCTTTCAGATATGAGCTTTTCAACGTGTCCACAACATTGGATCGCCAGGTCTCGCTGAGCTCTTCATAGTCCTTGTAGAAGCCTTGCTTGTTGAAGACATAGCGCGACACGAAGTCGGACGGCACGAATTCCGAGATCAGCCGGTTGGTCAGCCAGGCGTCGGGATGATCGGGCTTGGCGCGCACCACCAGAAAGCGATGCAGCGGAAATACGTCTTCGAGCCTGAGCTGTCCGAGCTGGGAGATCTCGCGCTTGGCGCCGTTGAGGAAGGGGAAGGTGCCGTCGCTGTTGATCGCGTCGGCATGGCTGTGGATCCAGGTCTGCAGCCAGACCTTGTCGACCTTGCCCAGGTCGCGCTTCGGCTCGGCGGCGCGGATCAGCGCCCTGACCGCCATCTCGGCCCGGTGCTCGAGATAGCCGGAGCTTTCGATCCACGAAGCGCGCGGCAGGTCGAGGCGCCCGGTAGAGGCCAGGAACTTGAACACCTTGTCGGCGTCGCGGATCGACAGGTAGCTCACCTGCCATGGCCGCGAGCGGCGGAAGCCAGGCGCCGATGGATCGGAGATCACCGTCGTCACGTCGCGGTCGACGAAGACGTAGAGCCCGCCGAAATGGCTGGTCCAGAAGGCGTTGTGGCGGAAGATCACCTGGTCGGGCACCAGCGCGTTCTCGCGGATGTCGCCGCAGACCTTGGCGAGCTCGACCATGCGCGTGAGCATTTCGTCGTCGCGCCAGGCCTCGGGCTCCTGCTTCAGCTTGTCGACCAGCTTGCCGAGCTCGGCGGCCTTGCCGAGCACGTCCTCGGCCGACAGCACGCGGAACTCGACCTGGTTGATCGACAACAGGTCCTCGATGTCCTCGACCTTGGACACCGAATCCTCGATCTCGCCGTAGATCACGTCCTTGATCGTCAGCGCGTCGATGGCGCGCTGGTTCTTCGACATGAATTCGAACAAAAGCTGCGAGGTGTTGGAGAACGCCGTGTGCACCACCGGCAGGTCGATCTGCGACGGCGTCAGGATGATGAAACGGCGGTTGACCTCGTTGGGGTCGAGATACTGGTAGTCGCCCAGCTCCTCGGCGATCTCGGGCGAGAAGCCGGTGCGGTCGATCTCGAAACTCTTCAGCTTTGTCGGTTCGAGCCCGAACGCCTTGAGCGCCTTGTTGTAACGGTCGATCAGATGCGGCTCGTCGACCGGCAGCAGGCGGCCGTAGATGAGCTCGTTGTCGCGGAGGAGGTCCATCTAGACACCAAACCAAAGAAGCAACGCGAGTATGTAAGCTAGCGCCAAGCAGACCAGATTTGTGACAAATTTTCCAAATATCTCTGCGGCTTCTCCGTAAAATTCGACATTTTTATTTTCGATATTCAAGCTTTTTGATGCATATTTTATTTTATATCTAATACCAACCACACTTCTTATCGCAGGAAAATTCAAATATATGGTTATTATCGTCGCCTGCACCCACAAGAGATATAGGTCTCGCATCCCGACGTGCTCAACGAATCTTGGAAAATCCTGAGATGAGCCTGATAGCCAGTCAAGCATTCCAAAGCCCCTTCGCCTTCAGCTCCTCCATCTCCTTCGCCGCGCGTTCGCGTAGCCTTGCGTCGCGGAGCAGCTTCGACACCGCGGCATCGTCCGACTTGTCGGAGTATCGGAACTCAGAGTCGGCGTAGCGGTTGATCTCCTGCATCACCATGTCCATCGAGAACGGCCCGCGCAGCTCCTCGATCATCGCCTTCTTCTCATCGTAGCCCTTGTGCATGAAGGCTTCCGGCTTTTCGAACCAGTCCTCCGGCAGCTCGATGTCCATGGCGCGCATTTTGATCGCGTCGGTGACGTTCTTGATGGCGCGGCCAGTGAAGCGCGGTTCGGCTTCCTTGATCATGTGCAGGTAGGTGCCGACGTCAGCTAGCGACTTGGGCGCGCCATTGTCCTTCATGAAGCGGTCGTAGACCTTTTCCAGCCCGTCTTCCTGCGGCCTGGCATGCTCTTCATAGGCCTCGGTCACGGCGCGCTGGATCTCCTGCGCGGCATAGAGCTCGTGCTCGCCGAGCGGGATCTTGTGGTTCTTGCCGGCGAGCAGCACGAAGATGTCGATGTAGTCGTCGCGGGTCTGCGGCCCGTCGACCAGCCAGCGGGCGCCGGCGCGCTGGCGCAGCGCGTCGTCGACATTTTCGGGATAGTTGGAAAACATGCCGAAGGAGCAGTTGCCGCGCACCACGGTGCCGGCGCCGGCGAAGGCGTCCATCAGCACGCCGGTGATTTCCTGCTGGCCGGCAGAAGCGCGGTCGTCGGAGCGCTTGGCCGCCACCTGGTCGATGTCGTCGATGGTGCCGAAGCCGATGGCGCGCGGGTTGAGCACGTTGTTGATGAACTGGCGGCAGTTCTGGCCCGACTTGCCCTGGTAGGACGAGATCTGGTCGACGCCGAAATTCTCGTAGGCGAAGGGGTAGCCGGCGACCTGGCAGTAATTGTTGACCAGGCCGGCGATCATCTGGATCAGCGTCGTCTTGCCGGTGCCGGGCGCGCCGTCGCCGATGAAGGTGAACAGGAAACCGCCAAGCTCGACGAACGGGTTCAGCTCGCGGTCGAAATCATAGGCCATCAGCATCTTGGCCAGCCTGACCGACTGGAACTTGGCGATGTGGTTGCCGACGACCTCCTGCGGCTTCTTGAAGGTCATCACCAGCGGCTTCGACTTCTTGCCCGGTGCGACGTCGAAGCCGTCGAGGGTGAAGTCGTCGGCGTCGATGCGGATATGGGCGTTCTCGAAGGCGCCGAGCCCGTCGAAGCGGCCCTTGCGCTGCAAAAGGCCCTCGATCGCGACACGAGCGAAGGCGCGGCCGCGCGTCAGAAGATCGGCATCGTCCTTGGCGCCCGAAAGCGCGCGGTCGAGGCCCGAGACGATCGATTTCACCGCATCCTGCGGCGTGTCGAACAGGAAGTCAGGTTCGGTGACATCGTTGGGCGCTTCGCCGTCGCTGTCGATCAGCTGGGCGAGATAGGAGGCAAGTGTGAAGGCTGCGACATAGGCCGAGGCCGACAGCAGCTTCTTGAAATGGCTGGCTTCGTCGCCTTCTAGCGGCGTCCGCGCATTCTTGGCCTGCAGCGCCTCGAGATCGGTCGAGCGCGAGAACACGTCGGAGACGGCCAGCGCCACCGCAATGCCGCGGCGGGCGCGGAACAGCAGGGTGTGCTGGGGGATCGACATCAGCTGGTCGTCGGGGCGGATGGCTGCGACGGTCTTCTGCAGCTCGACCTCGCGCGTCTTGCGGATCGAGCCGGTCGACACAGTGGAGACAAAGCGCCGGTTGGTGCCGGCCAGTGCCGTACCCGACTGGCCGGAGGAATCCTCCAGCACGACGATGCGGGTGATGAAGCTCTGCGCGATGGCGCGGTGCTTTTCGATGTCGGCTTCCGAAATCGCAGTCAGGCCGGTGTCCATTGAACCCTCGCTCGTTCAGGGGAGCGTTGGCGCTGCCCCTCATCCCCTGCCGGTCCTTCTCCCCGTGAGGACGGGGAGAAGGAGGCTGACCGCGCCGTCGACGCCTCCCTCTCCCCGTTCTTCACGGGGAGAGGGTAAGGGTGAGGGGCTGAGCCAACCCAAGCCGGTCGCGCGCTACACATCGCTAATCACCTGTCCCTTCGACAGGATGTGCACCTTGTACCCGCCAAAGATCTTCTCGGCCTCGCCGGCGGCATAGAGCGCCTGGTAGGCCTCGTGCGGGATCAACGCGTGCTTCTCGTAGCTCGACACGCCCTGGCGCGCGGCTTCGAGATCGTCGGTGTTGATGAAGAACTCCTCGCTCGCCGGCTCGCTCGACCACAGGCCCTTGCGCCCCGGCTTCTCGGCCTTGGAATAAACCTCCTGGATCGTCCAGGTCAGCAGCCAGGCGTTTTCGGCCTTGCGCACCTTGGACAGCACTTCGGCCACCGCCGAATTGTGCTCGGTGATGCCGGCCGAATAGAACGGGCCGAGCACGAGCCGCCGCAGCTGCTTGGGGTGCAGGTCGGGGAAATCCTTGTCGAGATTGGTGGCGATGGTCAGCGGCGACAGCGAATAGGCCGAGTTCTTCTCGGTGAAGTCGTCGAAGCGGTGGGCCAGGTCGGGATTGAGCAGGCCGTCGACGGGCAGGGGAATGTCGATCTTCTCGTTGAGCTTGCCGTTGTTGTCGACCAGTTGCTCGACCATCGCCTCGGACGAATCCTCGACCGTGGCCATATAGATCATCGGCAGGTTGGCGCTGCCGTCGAAGCTGCCCCAATGGACGAGATAATAGGGCCGCATCGACTTCGGGTTGACCGACACCTTGGCCGTCTGCGCCAGGATGAACGGGCTGAAGGTCACGCCGTCCTTGACGTCCTCGAGATACAGCCGCTCGGCCATCGAGCGTTGCAGCGCCTCGGGGAATTCCTTGTGGCGCAGGATGAAGTCGGCCATCTCCTCGCGCAGCTCGCCGGGCGGGGGGATGCTGGCCAGACGCTGCGCCGCCGTCTTGCGGTCGTTTTCCAGTTCCAGCACGTTCTGGAACACCGGAAAACCGCTTTCGGCGCGCGAAATCTTGAAGGTCTCCATGAAGCCCAGCCGATTGCGCCAGCAGGCGAACGACCGCTCCAGCCGCGAGATGTACTCGGCCGCGATCTTCGCCACGATGCCGTGCCTGTAGAGCGGCGAGCGGTCGTCGCGCATGAAGATTTCCAGCCCGCTCAGCGCCGCCTTGATCGCATCGAAATAGCGGACGGCCGGGTCGTCGGTGGGGGTCATGGGCGAAATCTCGAATGCATGGGCTCGACGTTGCCCCCCTCTGTCCTGCCGGACATCTCCCCCACATGGGGGGAGATCACCCGCCATCTGCGCCTTTGCCCCACTTTCAACGCCGAAGATTGGCGAAGTCTGAGCCGCCGCCTGATCTCCCCCCTTGCGGGGGAGATGACCGGCAGGCCAGAGGGGGGCGCGACGGAGCGCAGGGCTCTCATCTGAATAGTCGTTACGACTGCACGTAGTCCGAAGCGTTATGCTTCTTCAGCACATCGTCGAAGCGGCGGGCAAAGGCGTCGTCGGCAAGCTTCTTGCGGCGCTGGATGTCGGCAGTCGCTACCATGTTCTTCTCGTGCATTTCGAGCAGGTCGCCGATGTGCTTCTGGGCGGCCGCACCGATGCCGGCCATCGTCTCCTCGGCGGTGTTGTCGACCTTGGAGCCCAGCGTGTTGATCTTGTGGGCGACGTCCTGCTGGGCCGCGGTCTTCAGCGAGTCCTCCAGCGCCTTGTAGAGCACGATGCGCTGTTCGGTATCGATGGTCAGCTTGTTGATCAGCGTGTTCTGCGCCGCGATCTGGTTGTTCAGCGAATCGACGAAGGTCTGGAACATCGAAGTGTAGCGCTCGAGCGTCTGGCTCTCGGCCAGCAGTTCCTGCTCCTTGGCCTGCTTCTCGTTGTATTCGGTGGCGAGCTTGGAGCGTTCGGATTCGAGGTCGGTGCGCTCCTTCTGGCTGGTCGACGCCGCGATCTTGTTTTCGATGTCGAGGAGAAGCGGATTCAACTCCTCGATGCGCTTCTGGACCGCCTCAAGATTGGACATCGTCGACTTGCGGCGCTCGATCACCTGGGACAGGCTGGTCTCCGAGGTCTTGTAGCGCGCGTCGAGCACGTCCTTCTGTGCCTTCAGGATGCCGACGATGGTGTCGGACTTGACCAGGAGTTCCTGCAGGTTGCCGGCCAGCGACATGTTGCGCACACGGTCGGTGCGCATGCGCTGCTTGCTCGAATCGGAGAAGATGCCGACGAAGGTTTCCCAGCCGGTGAAGCTCTTCATACTCTCGAATTCGGAGCCGAACACGTTGGTGGCGTCTTCAAGGCCGATGATCAGGTCGGCGATGTTTCCTTCCATCACCTTCTGCTGCTTGAGAACGTCCTGGATGCGCGCATTTTCGATGTCGAAATCGCTGGCGCCGATCTTCTCGTCAGTCTTGGCGATGGTGTCGAGCACGGTGCCCGATTTTTCGATCTTGGTCCGCATTTCTTCCACGACCTGCTTGGTCTTGGCGATTTCGGCATCGAAATTCTGCAGCGTTGCCATACGTTCCTCCGGTGTCGAATGCGGGACAGTGGCGCCGAATATATGTGCCGCATCTATCGATTGAAAGACGCAAGCGCCCGGCGAAAACATTTAAGGCGAAGCTACTTAGCTCCGCGATGCAAAACCGATGAAATCATCTGGCTGGGCGCGGCCCATCTCTTCTTCCCAGTGGCGCCGGCACAAGGAGACATAGACATCCTTGCCGATTGCCACCTGCTCGCCCTGGCGCGCCACCTTGCCGTCGGGGCCGAGGCGGACCACCATAGTCGCCTTGCGGCCGCAACGGCAGATGGTGCGCACCTCGCGTAAATCGTCGGCGATGGCGAGCAAAGCGCGCGAACCGCTGAACAAATTGCCCTGGAAATCGGTGCGCAGGCCGTAGCACATGACCGGGATATTCAGACGGTCGGCAACCCGCGCCAGTTGCCAGACCTGTTCTTCTTCAAGGAACTGCGCCTCGTCGACGAAGATGCAATGCACTGTCGTATGATCGTGGTGCTCGGCGATACGGGCGAACAAGTCGTCGCCGTGGCGGAACATTTCGGCGCCGGCCTCAAGGCCGATGCGCGACGAGATGTAGCCGGTGTCGCCCTTGCTGTAGTGGCCGGCGACGAACAGCATCGTCGTCATGCCGCGCTCGCGGTAGTTGTAGGACGCCTGCAGAAGCATGGTCGTCTTGCCGGCGTTCATCGTGGCATAGTGGAAGTAGAGCTTGGCCATGTGCTTCCTTAAGCCCAAGCTGGCGGGCGCGGGGAGAGGGCAGCTTCGCCATCCACCGCAAAAAACCTTCGCGATGTCGCTGATGGATCAGCCCGCGGCGTGTGTCGCTGCGTCATGTCACTTGAATCCAAAGGAAAATGGTGTTTGGCTCGCGACAAAGACGAACAACAACACTATCGCGTTGCCGTTAAAAATACGAATGGGAGAATCTACATATGTCGCGCATGATAACACTCGCCGCCGCCATCGGCGTGTCGGCGGTCATGACTGCCGGTGCCGCTTACGCGGGGGACGCCGAGAGCTGCAAGAAAGTGCGCCTGTCCGATGTCGGCTGGACCGACATCCAGGCCACCACCGGCGTTGCCTCGGTGCTGCTGACCGCAATGGGCTACGAGCCGGAGGTCATCCAGCTTTCGGTGCCGGTTACCTACGCCTCGCTCAAGAACAACGACCTCGACGTCTTCCTCGGCAACTGGATGCCGTCGATGACCAGCGACATCAAGGATTACACCGCCGAAGGTTCGGTAGAGACCGTCAGCAAGAACCTCGACGGCGCCGGCTACGGCCTTGTCGTCCCAACCTATGTCGCTGAAGGCGGCGTCAAGACGCTGACCGACCTCGGCAAGTTCAAGGACAAGTTCGGCGGCAAGATCTACGGCATCGAAGCGGGCAATGACGGCAACCGCATCATCCTCGAAATGCTGGGCAAGGCGGAGAACAATCTCGCCGGCTTCGAGCTGGTCGAATCGTCCGAAGCCGGCATGCTGACGCAGGCCGAGCAGGCGATGAAGGACAATCAGTGGATCGTCTTCCTCGGCTGGACGCCGCATCCTGTCATGGGCGAGATGAAGATCGCCTATCTCGACGGCATGGGCGACTCGGGCTTCGGCGCTGCCACCGTGCACACCAACGTGCGCAAGGGCTACGTCGCCGAGTGCCCGAATGTCGGCAAGTTCATCACCAACCTGTCGTTCGACCTGTCGATGGAAAACACCATGATGGACGCGATCCTGAAAGGCGGCAATGCCAATGACGTCGCCAAGGAGTGGCTCAAGGCAAATCCCGACGCGGCCACCAAGTGGCTCGACGGCGTCACCACCTTCGATGGCGGCGATGCTTCGGCTGCGGTGAAGGCGGCGCTGGCAAGCTAAGCCTGCGTCCTTGCCGACAAAATGACATGATGAAGGGCAGCGAAGCGAGACAGCTGCCCTTTTTCGTATCAAGTTAAGCGAGAAGCGCCGGCGCGACCGGTGCCTGCGAAAGCAATAGAGAGGGGACAGATGGATCCGGTATCGAGCTTGCTGGCCGCCTACAAGATTCCGATCGGCCTTTGGGGCAAGGCATTCTTCACTTTCCTCACCGACAATTTCAACGCCATCTTCCGCGGCTTTTCCAACGGCCTCAACCTGCTGCTCGACGGGCTGGTCGATGCGCTGCTGCTGTTGCCGCCGGTCGCGCTGGTCGCGCTCATCGCGCTGCTGGCCTGGTATCTCCAGCGCTCGCGGGCGCTGGCGATCGGCGTCGCACTGGGGCTGTTGTTCATCATCAACCAGGGCCTCTGGAAGCAGACGGTCGAAACGCTGGTGCTGGTCGTCGCCGCAGCCGCAGCCTCGATGCTGATCGGCGTGCCGCTCGGCATCTGGGCCGCGCACAAGCCCAAGGTCTACCGCGTCATGCTGCCGGTGCTCGACCTGATGCAGACGCTGCCGACCTTCGTCTACCTGATCCCGGTGCTCACTTTGTTCGGCCTCGGCAACGCGCCGGGCCTGATCGTCACCATCATCTTCGTCATCCCGACGGCGGTGCGTCTCACCCATCTCGGCGTCGTTTCGGTGCCGAAGGCCATTATCGAGGCCGGCGAGGCGTTCGGCGCTACCAAGCGGCAGCTGTTGTGGAAGGTCGAGCTGCCGGCGGCGCTGCCCACCATCATGGCGGGGCTTACGCAATGCATCATGCTGTCGCTGTCGATGGTGGTGTTCGCCGCCCTCATCGGCGCCGGTGGCCTCGGAACGGAAATCAACCGCGCGCTCGGCTCACGCAAGATCGACCTCGGGCTTGAGGCGGGGCTGGCTATCGTGGTTCTCGCCATCGTGCTCGACCGGATGACGCGTATCGGCGTGGGAGGCAAGAAATGAACATTGCCGTCGATTTCAAGAATGTCGACATCGTCTTCGGTAACGACACCAAGGGCTCGCTCAATCTGATCGACAGCGGCGCCAGCCGCGCCGAGATCCTCGAAAAGACAGGCAACGTGCTCGGCTGCGCGGGTGCCAATCTCACCGTCAACGAGGGCGAGATCTCGGTGCTGATGGGCTTGTCCGGCTCGGGCAAGTCGACGCTGCTGCGTGCCGTCAACCGCCTCAACATCGTCTCGCGCGGCCAGGTCATGGTCAAAGACGGCGACAAGATGGTCGACGTCGTGTCCTGCGACGAGGCCACGCTGCGGCGGCTGCGGCAGCATCAGGTCGCCATGGTGTTCCAGCAGTTCGGCCTGCTACCGTGGCGCACGGTCGAGGAGAATGTCGGCCTCGGCCTCGAACTTGCCGGCATGCCGGAAGCCGAGCGCAAGCAGAAGGTCGGCAAGCAGCTCGACCTCGTCAACCTGACGCCCTGGGCGAAGAAATACGCCCACGAGTTGTCCGGCGGCATGCAGCAGCGCGTCGGCCTGGCGCGTGCCTTCGCCACCGAGGCGCCGATCCTTCTGATGGATGAGCCGTTTTCGGCGCTCGATCCGCTGATCCGCACCAAGCTGCAGGACGAGCTGCTGCAGCTGCAGAAGACGCTGAAGAAGACGATCATCTTCGTCAGCCACGATCTCGAGGAAGCGCTGAAGATCGGCAACACCATCACCATCATGGAAGGCGGGCGCATCGTCCAGTCCGGACCGCCCGAGGACATCGTGTTGCGTCCGGCCAACGACTATGTCCGCGACTTCATCGCCAATGTGAACCCGCTGTCGGTGCTGACGGCGTGGAACGTCATGCGCGACCGCCGCGATCTCGAAGATGCGGGGAAGGGCTGGGTCTGGCTCGACCGGCGCAAGACGACACGCTTCAAGATCGACGCACAGGGTCTCGTCGCCGCCGCCGAGCGCAACGGCCAGCCGGCTGTATGGGTCTCCGTCGACGACATCGAAAAATCGTCCGACGAGGCCTCGCACGTGTTCTGGGCCAAGCCCGGCACCTCGCTCAAGCTGGTGATGCTCGCCATGCACCGCTCGCAGACGTCGCCTGTGGCGCTGTTCGACGACCAGTCGCGCTTCGTCGGCGCCATCGGTATCCGCGATGTGCTGTCGGCGGTGCTCAGGCGGTAGCGATCTTTTCCTTCTCCCCCTGTGGGAGAAGGTGGATCGGCGCGTAGCGCCGAGACGGATGAGGGGTGCTGGCCGGAGTGCTACCACCCCTCAGCGCGGGGTGTCATGCGTCGCGCTTCGTCCAACCCCCTCATACGCCTTCACTTCGTTCAGGCACCTTCTCCCACAAGGGGAGAAGGTAAGAAGCCTCACTCTTCCTGATCGCCCAACAACTCGTTCAGCCTGACCGCATAAGGCTGCACGGCGTCGACATATTTCTTGCCTTCGGCGCGCAGGGCCCGTGTCTCGGCGATCTTGGTCTCGACGAAGCTGCGCATCTCGGCCTTCTGCTCGTCATTCAGATCGCTGGCATCGACTCTTTCCGTCAGGCCCGAGAATGTGGCTTCGAACCTTTCGGTGGCGATTGTCGCGAGATAACCCCGGAAGGTGGCGTCGAGCGCCTGCTTCCAGGTTTCGCGGCTGAAGCCGGCCTTGGCGATGCGGCCCTCGAGGCCGGCATCGTCGTCGAACCATTGGTCGGCCTCCTCTTCGTCATAGGCGAGGCGGCCGAGTTCCGGCTCCAACTCGGTGAGCAGCTGCACCACCTTGCCGACCTCATCGAACGTCAATGCCCGAGCCGGCAGCACGAACGCGCCGAGGGCGAGGCTTGCCGCCAGCAGGCTGCCGGCGAGGTGGCGCTTGAGCAGGGAAAGCCCGGTCATCCCATGCACTCCGCTTCCAGTGCCTTGCCGGCATCGTCCTGGGCCTTGGCCTGCATCAGCGAACCGCCGACCGACGCGGCCTGCGCGGCGATCGCGCCGCCGCGACCAAGGCCGCCAAAGCCGCCGACCATCGAAAGCGCGCCGCCGAGCATGGCGGCGTTGGTCTGCGCCTTGGTCGCCTTGCGCATGGCTTCCTCGCAGCGCTGTTCGGCCGTCATCTTCCCGGCTTTGCCTTTGGGCGCGACCTGGGCCGCCGCCTTAGGCGCTCCGGCTGTTGTCGTCGTGCTGGTTGTCGAGGTCGTCTGGCTGCAGGCGGCGAGCACGCCGCACAACATCAATGCAATCGCTGTTTTCATGGATCTCTCGATTTCGCTGGAGATGGCGCGAACTCCGTGGAGACGGCCCATGCGCGGACCGCCGACTCTGCCCAGTCGGCGGTCCGGCGATGGCCGGCCACGCATGCGTTCGAAGAGCGCCCCCGCCCGTCGGATGCATCGGTCCGCCACGGCACTGCTCTACGACGGCGCGGCTGGCGCGGTCTTGGCTGGGGACGAACAGATGCGGACTGGTGCGAACCGGAAAGGCCCGAACTACTGGCGGCGGCGCAGGGCTGTGGCCTTGATCTCCTTCGGCGTCGTGCCGAAGCGCTGCCTAAAGGCACGGTTGAAATAGGACAGGTCGCCAAAGCCGGCGTCGAAGGCAATGGCCGAGATCGTGGCTGCGCTGGCATTGCCGAGGGACCGGACGGCGAGGTCGAGCCGGGCATCGCGCAGGAACTCGGAGAAAGTCGAGCCTTCCTGCTCGAACAGCCGCTGGATATAGCGCGGGGTCACGCCCTGACGCCGGGCTATTACGCTGACGTTCAGTTCGGGATCGGTCAGGTGGCGTAGCACCTCGGCCTTGACCAGTTCCAGCCGCGCGGCACCCAGGCTGGCGCGAACCGGTTCGGCGGCGGCGTTCGTCGCGCCTTGCACGACGAGGGCCGCGAGGTCGTAGAGATGATTGCCGGCAAGCGTACGACCGGCTTCGCCGTCGGGTGCTGCGGCGCGCAGCAGGTCGGCATATCCAGTCAGCAGCGCGGCACCCCCGGCTTGCGCCGGAATGTGGTGAAACGCCTGCGTGCGGACACGGGGCGCTATCGCTGCAAGCCGCGCCTCGTTCAGGGCCACGACCTTGAGCAGCGTGTTCGGCAAGGCGAAAGCCATGGCCGTGGCCTCGTTGACCAGGGTGATGTCGCCGGCCCTGATCGACAGCGGCGGCTTGCCGGCGATTGCGACCTCATAATCCGTGGTATGGATGGTCATCAGATAGTCTTGGCGGCCGTCTGCGGCCATCAGGTCCCTGGGGCGTTCGCCGTGCACGGCCGAATAGCACGCGGTGCCGATCGTCGTGCCGGCGTCGAGGAAGTAGGCGGAGACGTCAAACGCAAAGCTGTCGGCATCGGCTGGCCGGAAGCGCAGGCCCGCGACATGGCGGGCGACGAAATCGTGCAGGTAGGACAGGCGGTCTCGTGCGGGAACGTCAAAAGTCGTAAGGCGCTGCATCGAACGGTTCCATCTCAGCGAGCATGATCTACCTATGCGCGAAACGAATTGCGCATTCAGCCTATGCGGGTTGCCGTTATTGACGGAACGTCTGATGCGGTCAAGCGGGCGGCCGCCGGCTGCTGCCGGCAACCGCCATTGCTTCGGGCGCCTTCAGCTTTCGATGAACGGCTTGAAGCCGCCATAGATCATGCGCTTGCCGTCGAACGGCCATGACGCCGGATCGCCCTGCAAGCGCGGGTCGGCCATCACCTTCTTCATGATCTCGTCGCGTTCCTCGCGCGAGCGGTAGACGATCCATGAGAAGACGACAATCTCGTCGTCCGTGGCCTGCACCGCGCGGGGAAACGAGGTGACTTCGCCATAGGGCACGTCGTCGGCCAGGCACTCGACATAGGCGATTGCGCCGTGGTCCTTCCAGACCTCGCTCCCGGTGCGCGCCATCTCCTTGTAGGCCTCGATCTTGCCTTTCGGCACGGCGAGCAGGAACCCATCGACATAGGACATGCTTCTTCTCCTCGTGTTGTGACATTGCAAGGACGAACGGCCGGTGCCCTTTCCGACATCCGTGTCCAACTTTTTTCGTCGGGCCTGCCTCTCAATGGCCGGGCGCGGCGATGGTTCCGGCCACAGGGCTGGGTGCGGCGTTGCGGAGCGGGTCGATCGATCCCATACTGTGGAAGCCCGCGCATGAGGCTCGCTTGCCATGCCTGAAATCACCACTGCTCCCCACACCAAGGTCAGCCCGAAGACCGAGCGACCGAAGCTACACAAGGTCATCCTGCTCAACGACGACTTCACGCCGCGCGACTTTGTCGTCACGGTGCTGAAGGGCGAGTTCCACATGTCGGAGGACCAAGCGCATCGGGTGATGATCACCGCCCACCAGCGTGGCGTCTGCGTGGTCGCGGTGTTCACCCGGGACGTCGCCGAGACCAAGGCGACGCGGGCGACCGAGGCTGGAAAGGCCAAGGGCTACCCGCTGCAATTCACCACCGAACCGGAGGAATGAGAGGCATCCGCAAGGCCGGTCGACGATATTTGGCTTATCGAGCGTCGAACGCCTGCAGGGCAGGGGACCATGGCGCCGAAACTGGAGGTAAGGGCGACCGCCCTATCGCCGATCAGTCACGTCCAGATTGGTTCTTCGCCGGAAACCGGTCCGGCATAGAGCTCACGGCCGGACCAGTCGCAGACGCGGACGTGGTCCGGGATCTGCGGCATGGCGAGTGTGTGGAAAAGCGAGCCGGCGATGTCGATTGCCGATTCGAGGTTCGCCGCTTCGAGCGGAACCCGGTCGAGGGTGGCGTGCGCGCCGTCTTCTTCGCGCAGGCGATAAAATTCGATGACGAAGTTCACATTCGCCTCCAGCCGCCTGATCCCGGAGATCGCAGACGATTTTCGGGGCCGTGCGTCAGCCTTTCGGCTTGCCCTTGTAGGGGGCGGTTTCTGCCTGTTTGACCTGGGAGCCGAATGGAGCAGCCGCCTTCACGGCGACCTTTTCCTTCTTGGGTTTTCTGGTTTCGCGGTTGCTGCGTTGTTGGCCCTTGGCCATGATCATTTCCTCCTTGCCAGTGAAACGTCGCGCCTATCCGGCCGCCGCTTCGACCCCCTCGAGATTGTCTTCCGTGGTGACCCGCTCGTGGCTCTCGCTGTCGCTGCGGATCCGGTATTGCGGTGAGCCGTCCTTGGCCGGCAACGTCGCCTTGACGTGGAAGGTCTCCGCGTCCTTCACCGCGATGCCGACCCGGCTCCTGATCCGGACCATCTGGCCGACCGCGAAGCGATGCGACGGCTTTTCCACGCGCGGGGCTGAAGCCGGTCCCTTGGTGAACCTGATCATGCGAGCTGTTCCTGGTCCTGCCGCAGCGCGGCTTCGAGTTCGGCGTGGTCGATGGCCAGAACCTGGCTGGTGAGCAGATTGAGAGACCGGGCGGGCAGGTGGATGTAGGTGGCAACGCGCCGGTAGGCGATCCAGGATATGCCGTCGATCATTTCCTCATCCTCGTCGATATCGTAGTCGCCCGCCGGCTGGATTTCTTCCAATCCACGCAAGGCGAACGGCTTGTCGAAATGGACGGTCGAGTGCTTGGTGCGCCCGGTCATGACAGCAACTCCGTTAATGGACGAAAAGCGGAGCAATGCCCCGCTTTCCTCACTTCAGCCGTGCTCGGAAGCGAACCGAGAGAGACGCTGCCAGTACATCCGTGGTCAGCGTCCTTCGATCCGATCAATCAGAGCAGCTGAAGATTGGTGGCCGACTCGCGGCCCTTGGTGTCGCGCTCGAGCTCGAAATTGAGCTTCTGGCCTTCGGCGAGGCCGGAGAAGCCTGCGCGTTCAAGCGCGCTGACGTGAACGAACACGTCCTTGCCGCCGTCAGCCTGTTCGATGAAGCCAAAGCCCTTCTGGCCGTTGTAGAACTTTACGGTTCCAGTGTTCATTAGATTGTCTTTCGAATGAGAAAAGTCGTCGTGCAGCAAGTAATGCCGCACATCAAAGGATCGACGATTTGGAGTGAGTTCGGCGGGTCGAGAGCCTCTGACGCCGCGATAGCCAAGCTTGGCCCAAAAAACGATAATTTACTTATAGCTGTTAATTGAGGTTTATGTAAGGAGTTTTTTCCGGAGCCGCTTTTATTTGCGAGTTTATTTTCGCAGCACGGCTTCTATCATGGGCGCCGGAATGCTGTTACGCTTCGGCAACTAGCAGAAAATCAGCACTTGCATTCCTGTCGGGTCGCTTGACCCTTGGCGGCGGGATGCATTTCCCCATGCGAGGACAAACCATGTTTTTCACGAAACGACCAACCGTTCCTGCGCCCTTATTGGCCATGTCCGTGCCTGTCGCCAAGCCAGCCAGTCGCCTGACGGTGCGCAAGGACGAGGCCGCGCGGCGACGCCTTGCCGACACCGACGGCGCGCGGCGGCGCCAGCTTCAGCTCGTTGAAGACAATCGCCTGCGCTGACGGACTCCATGGCGAGGGCGGTCAGCGTCCCTCGCGGTACCACATCGCGCCGAGCGCCAGCAGCAGCAGTCCCAGACCGAGGAAGCCGCCGAACAAAGGCACGCGCGACACCGACTTGAGCACGCTGTCGTCGGTGGTGCGGAAGCCGAGCCAATCGCGGCCCGAGGCTTCAGCCGTGCCGCGCACCGGCACGACGTTCGGCACGGAGATGCCTCTCGAAATGGCCGAAATGCCCGTTGCCGCCAACCGGCGCACGTCGCCGCCGGTCGCATCGGCCGCCGGCTTGAGCACGTTCTCGGTCGAAACGACGTCGGCGAATTCCGGCGCATTGACCGGCCCGACATGGGCAAGCGCGGTCAGGTCGCCATTGCCGACCTGGTAGAGGCCGATTTCGCTGGTCTCGACGCTGCCCAGGAAGATGCCCGGATCGCTCTTGGTCAACGGCACGTCCAGCGTCTTGCCCGAAGGCGTGATGACACGTGCCGAGCCTGCTTCGTCGCGCATGGTCTGGCGGCGGATGTCGAGCACCATGCCGCGTCCATCGGCGGTCAGGCGCTCTTCCTCGAGTTCCGGCTCCTTCATCAGCCAGTGGGCGATGCGTCGGTAGAGCGAGACGTGCGGGCCGCCGCCCTCATAGCCCCGCGCCCACAGCCAACCCTGGTCCGACAGGAACATGCCGACCCGGCCTTCGCCCTTGCGGTCGAGCAGCAGCAGGGGGCGATCGTCGGCGCCCTTCATCACCACTTCGCCGTCCGGCCGCTCGATGCCGATCTGGCGGAACCAGCGGCTCCAGCGCGGCGGCTCCTGGCCTGAGCCTTCAAGGCCCCGGGTCACCGGGTGGCGTTGTCCGAGTTCGGTCAGGCGCGGATAGAACGCCTTTTCGATGACGTCGCCATTGGGCATGGCGGGCAGGGCCGAGATCAGCGGCGTGTTGGCGATCGACTGGTCGCCGGCATATTCCGGGCCTGCGGCGATCAGCAGCGCACCGCCCTTTTCGACATACTCGGCAATGTAGTCGTAATAGAGGATCGGCAGCACGTCGCGGTGCTGGTAGCGGTCGAAGATGATCAGGTCGAAGTCGTTGATGCGCTCGACAAACAGCTCGCGGGTCGGAAACGCGATCAGCGACAGCTCGTTGATCGGCGTGCCGTCCTGCTTTTCCGGCGGCCGCAGGATGGTGAAATGCACGAGGTCTACGGAAGCGTCGGACTTGAGCAGGTTGCGCCAGGTACGCTCGCCGGCATGCGGCTCGCCCGAGACCAGCAGCACGCGCAGGTTTTCGCGGATGCCGTCGACCAGCGCGATCGTGCGGTTGTTGGTGTCTGTCAATTCACCGTCGATGCGTTCGATCGACAGTTCGACGATGTTGCGGCCGGCACTCGGTATGGTGATCTGCAGCGGCATTTGCTGGCCGACGAAGGCGCGCTGGACCGAAACCTGCACTCCGTTGATCGACACACGCACATCGACGGCACCGGCTTCGCCGCCGGTGTCGATCACCCGGTAGGTCATGTCGAGCGGCTTGCCGACGATGCCGAAGCGTGGCGCGTTCTCGAAGCGGATGCGGCGGTCGCGCTCGTTCTCCTCGCCGGTGATCAGCGCATGCAGCGGGGCATTGATCGCCGGCGCGCCCGGCACGTCGTGTACCTGGCCGTCCGTCACCATGACCGCGCCGCCGATGCGCGACGGCGGCACGTCGCGGAACGCACTTTCGAGCGCTGCAAACAGGCGTGTCTCGGTGCGGTCGTCGGCCGCATCGGCGCGCCCGGCCTCGACCACGCGCACCTCGAACTGACGGAAGCGCGCCAGGCGCTCCTTGAGGCCCTCGACCGCAGCATCGGTCTGGACGGTGCGCTCGCCGATCTGCTGGCTCTGGCTGCGGTCGACGACGATGGCGACAACGCTCTTCAGCGGTTCGCGCTCCTCGTCGAGAATCACAGGGTTGGCCAGTGCCAGGCCGAGTGCGCCAAGCGCAAGCAACCTCAGCCATCCACCGCGCTGGCGGAACCACAGGCCGACGAGCGCCAGCAGCGCCAGCGGCACGAGCAGGGCGGCCAGAACGGGCCACGACAAAAGGGGTTCGAAGGCGACGGACCAGTTCATGTCACTGCCCCAGCCGTTCGAGCAGCACGGGCACGTGCACCTGGTCGGATTTGTAGTTGCCGGTCAGCATGTACATCATGACGTTGACGCCGGCGCGCAGGGCATAGACACGCTGCATCGGGTCGGACGGCACGGTCGGCAGCATCGGTTCGCCGTTCTCGTCGACGGCCCAGGCGCCGGCGAAATCGTTGGCGGTAATCATGATCGGGGTGACCCCGTCGCCAGTGCGCACCGGGCGGCCTTCGGCATTCGAAGCCTCCAGCGAGGCCTCGACCCAGAGCGGGCTGCCGTTGAAGCGGCCCGGAAACTCGGGAAGGATGAAGAATGCCTTGGTCAGCACGTGGTCGGCTGGCACCGGCTCCAGCGGCGGCACATTGAGATTGGCCAGGATGTCGCGCAGCCGCTCGGTGGCAGGGCTCGCCGAATCGGCGCCGATGCCGTTGGCAAACTGGTCGCGCGTGTCGAACAATACCGTGCCGCCCTGTTTCATGTAGGCGTCGACGCGGGCGATGGCCGCCTCGCTCGGCATCGGGGCTGCCGGATCGATCGGCCAGTAGATCAGCGGGTAGAAGGCAAGCTCGTCCTTGGCGATGTCGACGCCGGCCGGCTCGCCCGGCTCCAGCGCTGTCTTTTCGACGAGGAATTTTGTCAGGCCGGTAATGCCGGCCCGGCTGATCGCGTCGACCGAGGCTTCGCCCGTCAGGACGTAGGCAATGCGGGTGCGCGAGATCGCTTCCACGGCTTCGAGGTCGCCGGGCTTGGTGTCGTCGGCACGCGCGACGTCGGGCTGCGCAAGCAGCGCACCCAGGCAAAGCAGGACCGCAGCCGCAGTTCCGGCCGTTCGTGCGCGCCGGGTGCCACGGCGCGAGAACATCCCGCCCATCCACAGGACGGCCAGCGTGTCGAGCGCCATCAATGCCAGGGCTGCTGCCACGAGCGGGCCTTTCAAGTCGCGCGATTCGTCGAAAGCGTAACGTATTTCGGTCACCGGCGCCGAGAATTGCGGCCGGACGATCGGCACAAGCGCTGCGTCGGCCTTGAGCAGGTTGTGGGCGAGCACGCCTTCTTCGCTGCCATAGAGGCCGGGTGGATTTTCGAGCGTCACCGGCAGGGTGCCTGAACCGGCGAGCAACGGGCGGGCGTCCGGCGGCGGCGGCACGATACGCCCTTCTGCCGATATCATCCGGTAAGGTGCCAGCGATGCCGGCTTGTCGTCGGCACCGGCCGTCGCCGTGCCCTGGTTGCGCGACAGCTGCACGATGCGGCGCAGCATCTCGACGAAGCTGCCCGAGATCGGCAGGTTCGACCATGTCGCCTGCGGCGCGATGTGGAACAGCACCAGCGTGCCCTTGCCGCGCCGCGCGCCGGTCACCAGCGGCGTGCCGTCAGCGAGGTTGGCCCAGGTGCTTTGCGCGAGATCGGGTGTCGGCTCGGCCAGCACCTGCCGGCTCACCGTCACCTCGTTGGGCGGAGAAAGATCGCCGAAGGGGCCGCTGCCGGGAAAGTCGCTCACCGGCTGCGGTGCCGTCCACGACAGGGCGCCGCCGAGCGAACGTTCGCCGAGCCTCAGCCTGACCGGCAGCAGTTCCTCGTCATTGCCGGCGGCCGCCAGCCGCGAACCGGCGAAACGCACCAGCGTGCCGCCGTCGTTGAGCCACTTGAGCAGCCTTTCGCGTGCCTGCGGCGGAATGGTGCCGACATCGGCCATGACGATCATCGCCGGCTTCTGGTCGATCAGCTGCGGGATCGCTTCGGCAAGATCAGAGCTTGTCGGCTCGCTCAGGTCGGCAAAGGGTTCGAGCGCGCGGCGAATGTAATAGAGCGGCGCCAGCAGCGGCTGCGAATCGTCGGCATCCGACTGCGACAGCAGGCCGACGCGGCGGCGCTTGGAGCTGTCGTCCAGCACCCGCACCGCGCCTGCCTGGGCCTGGCCGTCGAGCGCGATCGAGGCAAAATCGTTGCGCAGCTCGAAGGGCACGGTCATCGTGCCGGTCGCCACCGTCTCGCCCGGCGCAAAGGTCAGCGTGGCGTCGGCGATGCGGCGGCCCTTGTCGTCGAAGGCGCCGGCGGTCACGGCACCAGGCGCTGGATCGCCGGGCGCGCGGATCGCGGTCAGGGCAAATCCGTCCATCTCGTTTTCGGCCGATGTCAGGCCCTTGGCGTCTAGCCGTTCCGGCGATGCCCACAGCACGTTCGGCGGGTTTTGGCCGAGCAGCGTGGCGAACGCCTGTTCGTCGCCTGCACTTGCCAGCCCGTCGTCGAGGACAGCGATGCTGGCGCCGGGCAGTGTGGCCAGCACCGTCGCGACACGGGCGTAGACCGGGCCGCGGTCGGTCGGCACCGGTCGCGGTTCGGCGGCGCGCAGCCGGTCGAGTGCGGCCTGGGCGTCGAAGGGGCCGATCTCGGCATTCGGCTTTTCGGAGGTAAAGGCCAGCACGACCGGCTGGCCTGCGGCCCCGGCATCGGCGATCAGCCGTTCGGCGGTCGCGGTGCGGCGTTTCCAGTCCGGCGCGCTCGCCCAGCCATTGTCGACCACCAGCGCCAGCGCCGTCCCGCCGGTCGGCAGTTTTTCGCGCGGGTTGAAGATCGGCTCGGCTAGAGCCAGCACGACAAGCGCTGCCATCAGCAGCCTCAGCAGCGTCAGCCACCACGGACTCTGGTGTGGCGTTTCTTCCTTTCTGAACACCCGCGCCAGGATCTTCAGCGGCGGGAACACTTCGGCCTGCGGCTTAGGCGGCGTCAATCTGAGCAGCCACCAGATGACCGGCAGCGCCAGCAGGCCCCACAGGACCGCGGGCGCACCGAAGGACAGCGGCAGCCAGCTCATCGGCGGCCTCCCGGTCCGTGGCCTTCGGCGGTCAGCGCCATGTGCACATGCACCAGCGCGTCCGAGGCAAGGCGGTCGGTGTGATTGACAGTGTAGCTCCAGCCCAGCCGCTTGCACCAGGCGGCAAGCTCCTGGCGGCGCGCCGAATAGAGGTTGCGATAAGCCTCGGCCAGTTGTTCGGCACGTCCGGCGGTCAGCTTGTCGCCCGTTTCAGGGTCGGTGAACTCGGTCCGGCCGGCATAGGGGAAACTTTCTTCCGCCGGATCTACAACTTCGATCAGATGGGCGCGGGCGCCGTGGCGGGCCAGCGTATCGAGCCAGGCCATGGTCTCTTCGACCGGGTCGAGGAAGTCGCCGATGATGACGATGTCGGAAAAGCGGCGGATGCCGGAAAGGTCGGGCTTCGCCGGCAGCGACATGGCTTGCGCCAGATGGGAGGCCAGCCGCTCGGCACCGCTGCGGGCGCTGAACGGGTCCGTCAGCCCCGGCCAGGCGATGCGTTCGCCGCTGCGCGACAGAAGCTCGGCCAGCGCGAAGACCAGCACCAGGGCCCGCGATTCCTTCGACACCGTAGCCGCCTTCGACTTGTACAGCATCGACGGCGACAGGTCGGCCCACAGCCAGACGGTGTGGGCGGCTTCCCATTCGCGGTCGCGGACATAGGTGTGGTCGTCGCGGGCCGAGCGGCGCCAGTCGATGCGGGCCATCGCCTCGCCCTGTACATAAGGCCGGAACTGCCAGAAATTCTCGCCGATGCCGCGCTTCTTGCGGCCGTGCCAGCCGGCAATCACGGTGTTGACGATGCGGCGGGCCTCGACCAGCAGGTCAGGCACCAGCGACGCGCGCAGCCTGCCGCGGGCAAGCGCATCGCTGGTCGCAACCGGTGCCGATGACTCGCCGATGCGCGCCATCAGATGTCCTTGACCAGCCGCGCCACCACGTCGCGGACCGTCATGCCTTCGGCGCGGGCGGCGAAGGTCAGTGCCATACGGTGCTGAAGGACAGGCTCGGCCAGCGCGCGGATGTCGTCGATCGACGGCGCGAGGCGTCCGTCATAAAGCGCGCGCGCCCTGGCGCACAGCGTCAGCGCCTGGCTGGCGCGGGGGCCGGGACCCCACGACACGTGTTTGTCAGTCTCGGTATTGCCCTGGCCCGGACGGGCCGAGCGCACCAGCTTGAGGATCGCCTCGACCACGCTTTCGGGCACCGGCATGCGGCGGATCAGATGCTGGATGTCCTTCAGCCGCTGCGGATCGAGCACGTTCTGGGCCTTGGCGTCCTCGATGCCGGTGGTTTCCAGAAGGATGCGGCGCTCGGCCTCGAGCTCGGGATAGAGGATGTCGACCTGCATCAGGAAGCGGTCGAGTTGGGCTTCCGGCAGCGGATAGGTGCCTTCCTGCTCCAGCGGGTTCTGGGTTGCCAGCACATGGAAAGGGGCGGGCAGGTCGTGGCGCTCGCCGGCGACCGTCACGTGATACTCCTGCATCGCCTGCAGCAACGCGGACTGGGTGCGCGGGCTGGCGCGGTTGATCTCGTCGGCCATCAGCAATTGCGCGAAGATCGGCCCGGAAATGAAGCGGAAGGAGCGTTTGCCCTGGTCGTCCTGCTCCATCACCTCGGAGCCGAGGATGTCGGACGGCATCAGGTCGGGCGTGAACTGGATACGGCGCGAGTCGAGGCCGAGCACGATGCCGAGTGTTTCGACCAGCTTGGTCTTGGCGAGCCCAGGCACGCCGACCAGCAGCGCGTGGCCGCCGGCCAGGAGCGCAACCAGCGTGCGTTCGACCACACTTTCCTGGCCGAAGATGACGCGGCCGACGCCGGCGCGGATCTTGGCGATGTCGGCAAGCGCACGTTCGGCTGCGGCGATCATCTCGCTCTCGCTCATCGCCGTTTCCTTGATCATCACGCTCATGCGGGCCGGATCCTTCTTCTGGCGCGGGGCCCTGAAATCGAAACCGATTCCCGGACCGCCGATGCGCTCACTCAAAATGCTACAGCGTGCCTCTCTCGTCCATCCGAACGCGATGCCGCTTCGTAAATCTACCTGGATTATTTGCCCCTTGGTCCGGTGCGTCGTCCGTGTGGACGTCGTGCCTGCCGCCCAATCCCCAGAGGTCAAACGATCCCGGGCGTCGCGATCTCGATGCCCACACCTTGGCCCGCACCTTTGCGAGGTCATGGCATTGAACTTAAATCACTTGCCTATGCTGACAAGCGCAACAACAGTGACTATTTCGTGACCATGACTGGCGACCTTGACCATAGCCGCGAGGCGACGACTGACCCTGGGCTGACCCGCGCCGGCGACGCGGCCGGCCTCGAGGCGCTGATCTCACGCGCCGCCCGCGCCGGCAAAGGGCTGCCGCCGGTCGAGCGCTGGAATCCCGATTTCTGCGGCGATCTCGACATGGAAATTAGGCCCGACGGCACCTGGTTCTATTTGGGCACGCCGATCGGCCGCATGCCACTGGTGCAGCTGTTTTCGACCGTGCTGCGCAAGGACGAGGACGGCAAGACCTACCTCGTCACCCCGGTGGAAAGAGTCGGCATCCGCGTCGTCGACGCCCATTTCGTTGCCGTCGAGATGAACGTCACGGGCGAGGGCGCCGACCAGGTGCTGACCTTCCGCACCAATGTCGGCGATGTCGTCGAGGCCGGGCCGGAGCATCGGCTGCGCTTCGTCGACGAGCCCGAGACCGGAGGCCTCAAGCCCTATCTGCTGGTGCGCGGTCGTCTGGAGGCGCTGGTCGCGCGTCCTGTCATGTACGAGCTCGTCGAACATGGCGAGCGCATCGAGATCGACGGCAACGACATGTTCGCCGTGCGTTCGAAGGGCGAGGTCTATCCTGTGATGCCCTGGGACAGGCTGGAGCGGCTGAGCGCGTGATGGTCCGTTCCCCGGCAGCACATTATTCGGCGCAGGATTTCCGCCAGCGTGCGGCGCAGGAGCATCTCAACGATGCCGTCGCCGACTATGGCGACCATTTGCTCAACCCCGACATGCGTGAGCTGTTCGTGCACGACCGGTTGCGCGATGCGGCCGTGCTGATCCCGGTGGTGGACCATGGCGACGCCTCGACCGTCATCCTCACCAAGCGGGCGGAGAAGCTGAAGAGCCACTCCGGCCAGATCGCCTTTCCCGGCGGCCGCATCGATCCGGGCGACGTCTCGCCGGAGGCGGCAGCGCTGCGCGAGACATCAGAGGAAATCGGGCTAACGTCAGACTATATCGACATAATCGGCCGCTTGCCGGACTATGTCACCGGCAGCGGCTATCGCATCGCGCCGGTGCTCGGCGTCGTCCGCCCCGGCTTCCAGTTCACCGTCAATCCGGATGAAGTCGACGACATCTTCGAGGTGCCGCTCGGCTTCCTGATGGACCCCGCCAACCACAACCGCGCCAGTCGCACCTGGCAGGACAAGGAGCGTTTTTTCTACGCCATGCCCTACGAGGAGCGCTACATCTGGGGCGTCACCGCCGGCATCATCCGCGCGCTCTATGAAAGGCTCTACACATGAGCGCAACGATCGCCGGAGCCTCTTGGCTGAACGATCCGCAGTTGCAGAAACTGCTCGCAGTCCTCAATGCCGATGGCGAAGAAGCGCGCATCGCCGGGGGGGCTGTGCGCAACGCACTGCTCGGCGAACCCGTCGCCGATGTCGACATCGCCACCACCAATTTGCCGGAAGAGACCGTTCGCCGTGCCGAGGCAGCCGGCTTCAAGACCGTGCCCACCGGCGCCGAGCACGGCACGATCACGGTCATCGCCGGCGGCAGGCCGTTCGAGGTCACCACGCTGCGTGCCGATGTCGAGACCGATGGCCGCCGCGCCAAGGTCGTCTTCGGCCGCGACTGGAAGCTCGACGCCGAGCGGCGCGACTTCACCATCAATGCGCTTTACGCCAAGGCCGACGGCACGGTGGTCGATCTGGTCGGCGGGCTTGCCGATCTCGAAGGCCGGATCCTGCGCTTCATCGGCGACGCCGAAACCCGCATCCGCGAGGACTATCTGCGCATCCTGCGCTTCTTCCGCTTCTTCGCCTGGTACGGCAAGGGCCGCCCTGATGCCGAAGGGCTGAAGGCCTGCGCGCGGCTCAAGGACGGGCTTTCCCGGCTGTCCGCCGAGCGCGTCTGGTCGGAGTTGAAGCGGCTGCTTGCGGCCTCCGATCCGTCGCGCGCGCTGTTGTGGATGCGCCAGGCCGGCGTGCTGACGGCAGCGCTGCCGGAAAGCGAGAAATGGGGCATCGACGCCATCCATGCGCTCGTCAGGGCGGAAAACGATCTCGGCTGGGCTGCCGATCCGCTGCTGCGCCTGGCATCGATCGTGCCGCCGGATGCGGTGCGCATGAAGACGCTTGGCGAGCGGCTCCGGCTGTCCAATTCCGAGACCGACAGGCTGGTGCAGTGGGCGGCGACAGCGAAGGTGGAAGCGGCTGTCTCCGAAGGCGAACTGGCCAAGCGGCTTTATCGCGGCAATGTCGAAGGTTTCAGGGACCGCCTGCGTCTCGATCTCGCCGCGGCGCGGGGCCGCGCCGAGCAGGACGACAAGGCGTTGATCGAAGCCGGCGGCTATTTCCGGCTGCTCACCTTTGCGGACAAATGGCAGAAGCCTGATTTCCCGCTGCGCGGCGGCGATCTGTCAGAGCTTGGCGTCGAGGGTGCTGCCCTTGGCGCGCTGCTCAAGCATCTGGAAACGGAGTGGGTCGACAGCGGCTTTTCGCTGGGGCGCGACGCGCTGCTCGGGCGCGCCGCTGCAAGGCTCAAGGCCTGAAACCTCGGGCCTGAAGTCCGTCAGGCCGCGTCGCGGACCTTTTCGATGCGCGAGCGGATCGCCTCGATCATCGTCTCGCGGATGATGGTTTCGCCATGCGTCTCGCGCAGGTGCTCGGCGACGCGGCGCATGATTTCAGCTTCGTCCTCGTGGCGCGTGTGCCACTGGCAGCCGGGGACAAGTGACCCGCATTGAAATTCCTTCATCGGATGTCTCCTTCCTCGTCCGGTTCGGGGGTGAACTATAACATGCAATCCGGCGATTGGTTGCGCGGGACTTGAGCCAGCGCGAAATTCGGCTGATGCAGCGCCCGGCCAGGGACGGAAAGCGGAGCCATTGCAAAAGCTTGGGCCGGCTTGCTGCGAAACGGAATCCGCATGGTGCAGGCCGAAATGAAAGGAAGGGCGAAACCTGCGTTCCGCCCTTCCGGAAATTCAATCGCAAAAACGCGCTACTTCAGGATCTTGATGGCTTCGGCGACCTTGTTCTTGCCGCTCATGTCCCAGGAGATCGATACCTTCTCGCCTGCCTTCAGGCCGGGGTCCTTGAACTTCTTGGGCAGCACGAAGGACGAGCCGTCGGCCAAGGTCAGGCTCATCGCCTTGGCGTCGAACGTCTTGATCGTCCCGTCCGTATGCTGGACGGCGGCGAAGGCTACGGCAGATGTTGCGAGAATGGCAGCTGCGGCTGCCGGAACAAGAAGCTTGCGCATGGCATGCTCTCCGACGAATGCGGGCGCCCGATGGGCTAACCCACCTTGTGAAGGGCCGTCCGGTCACGTCGCGTCGCGGTTCGAACCGCCGGCGTTTCCCGGCCCCGGCGATAGAAATAGACCTGTCTTGTCAGGGGAATATTAGACGAAAAACATATTTTGAAACGGTGACTTAGCCACAATCGACGCCAGATTTTCGCTTTGTGGCATCGATTGTGGCGAAGGCTGATGCAGCCAAAAGCCGCAGGCTATCGGACCGCCTTACTCGCCGAACTTCTTCTTCGGCTTGTACTTCTTGGGCGCACCGGTGCCCGCCGGCTTGTCGTAGGCGGGCTTGTCGCCTGCACGGTTTTCGTACGGTTTCTTTTCGTACGGCTTCTTCTCGTAGGGCTTCTTTTCAAAAGCCTTCTTCTTGAAGGGCGGCTTGTCGGAAGGATCGTACTGGCCCTTGCGGTGCTGCTTCTTCGGCTTGGCGCCATGGTCGCCGCCGCCAGGTGCACCTTCGAGCCGCTTGATGTCGACGCCCTTTTCGCCGGTGCCGTTCTGTTCGACGGTCCTGGCGTAGTTGTCGGCGCGGTTGGCCACCACTTCGAAATGCGATTCGGTGTCGAAGATGCGGATCGAGCCGATTTCGTTCTTGGTCACATGGCCCGCCTTGCACAGCAGCGGCAGCAGCCAGCGCGGTTCGGCACGCTGCTTGCGGCCGACCGAGACGGAGAACCAGACACCATCGGTAAAGCGGTTGTCCGGACGCTCGGCCCTGGCGGCATCGAAGGCCGGGATCGGGCGGTCGGAAAGCTCTTCAGCCGCGGGGCGCAAAGCCATCTGCTGGCGCAGCCAGGCGAGAGCCAGCGTCTCAGGCGAATGCGCGGCCAGGACCTCGGCGATGATCGCCGCCTCATCCTCGCCAGCGGCCTCGATGTCGTTGAGCTCGGCCAGCATGCGCTCGCGGTTGCGGGCGTCGATCTCGGCCGGTCCCGGTGCCGACTGCGTCGTCGCTTCGAGTTTTGCCAGTTTGAGCAGGCGTGCAGCGCTGCCGCGGCGGTGGAACGGCACGATCAGCACGCAGACGCCCTTGCGGCCGGCGCGACCGGTACGGCCCGAACGGTGCAGCAGGGTGTCCGGGTTGGTCGGCAGGTCGGCGTGGATGACGAGATCCAGGTTCGGCAGGTCGATGCCGCGGGCGGCGACGTCGGTCGCCACGCAGACGCGGGCGCGGCCGTCGCGCATGGCCTGCAGCGCGTTGTTGCGCTCGGCCTGGCTCAGTTCGCCCGACAGCGCCACCACGGCAAAGCCGCGGTTGGCAAGGCGGGCCGAGAAATGCTTGACCGCTTCGCGCGTCGCGCAGAACACCATGGTGCTGCGCGCGTCGAAATAGAGCAGCGTGTTGATGATGGCGTTCTCGCGCTCGGGCGGCGCCACCAGCACGGAGCGGTATTCGATGTCGTCGTGCTGGCGGCTCTCGCCGGCGGCGGTGATGCGCAGCGCGTTGCGCTGGAAGCGCTTCGCCATCTGGGCGATCTGCGGTGGCACGGTTGCCGAAAACAGCAGCGTGCGGCGCTCCTGAGGCGCTGCCGCCAGGATGAACTCCAGGTCTTCGCGGAAGCCGAGGTCGAGCATCTCGTCGGCCTCGTCGAGCACGACGGCGCGCAGGCCGGAGATGTCGAGCGAACCGCGGGTGATGTGGTCGCGCAGGCGGCCCGGCGTGCCGACGACGATGTCAGCACCTTCGTCAAGCGCGCGGCGTTCCTTGCGCATGTCCATGCCACCGACGCAGGAGGCGATGCGGGCGCCGGTCGCGGCATAGAGCCATTCGAACTCGCGGCGCACCTGGATGGCGAGCTCGCGGGTCGGCGCGATGATCACCGCGCTTGGGGCACCGGCACGGTCGAAACGCTCGCGGCCGTCAAGCAGGGTGGGGGCGATGGCAATGCCGAAGGCTACAGTCTTGCCGGAGCCGGTCTGCGCCGAGACCAGAAGGTCGACGCCGTCGGCCTCGGGGGCCAGCACGGACGTTTGCACCGGGGTCAGCGTTTCGTAGCCACGCGCGGTGAGCGCCCCGGCCAGCGCCGGAACCATGTTGTCGAAAATCGTCACAAAAATCTTCCAATGAGAGCGAGGCCCGTCACAGCGGGACGAGGGCCAAGGAAAGCGGGCTCTCTAAAGGTTTGCTGCCCGCACGTCAATGCGACGGCGGGCAGGGCAGCCATGCATAGGGCTCAAGCCGCGTTGCGCCGCATCATGCGCGTCCGCATCTCTTTGGGATCGTCATAGATCAGGTCGATCAGGGTCCTTGCGACGGCATCCGGTTCGGTACGCCGCTGTTCCCAGTTTTGGAGCGTGGTGACGGGTATGCCGAGCAAGGCGGCAAATTCGCCCTGGCTCATTTCCAGCAGGCCGCGCGTCAGCTTCAGCTTGGCGCTTGCATCGAGCGCCCGCGTCTTTTCCTCGGTCCAGTCGTGGCTGTCGGCATCATCGACCATATCTGGCAATCTCCCGGTCGTTGGCCTTCCGCACCGAAATGATGTGAAAGACCGTGTCTCGTATCGTGAACACGCAGACGTGGAGCCGTAAGTCGACATACCCGAAGGCGACGAAGCGATCCTCACCATAGTCGCGCCGGTCGTCCAGCAGGGTGGCGACCCTGTTGCGGATCACGTCCGCCCCGAGTGCCAGCGAGAAACCTCGCTCGGCCCGGGTCCATTCGTCCTTGCCCAGATCGAACGAGATCTTCATGCGGCATCCGTCAGCTGTCGCAATTATACGCTATCAGCGTAGAGTTCGCAATCGCTTACGGCCACCTGACCTCGGGCGGCATGCTGGACAGGATCGAGGCGATGTTGCCACCGGTCTTGAGCCCGAAGATCGTGCCGCGATCGTAGAGCAGGTTGAATTCGACATAACGGCCACGGCGGACAAGCTGCTCGTCGCGGTCGCCGTCGGTCCAGTTGGTGTTGAAGTTCTGGCGGACGAGATGCTGGTAGGCGACGAGAAACGCGCGGCCGACATCCTGCACGAAGCGGAAGTCGGCATCCCAGCCGCCCTTTTCCTCCGGCGAATGCTGCCAGTCGAAGAAGATGCCGCCGGTGCCGCGCGGCTCGTTGCGGTGCGGCAGGAAGAAATACTCGTCGCACCAGTCCTTGTACTTCTGATGGTCGGCGATGCCGGGGTGCTTGGCGCAAGCGAACTGCATCGCCTTGTGGAAGGCAACCGTGTCGGCGTCTTCCTGCGTGCGCCGGCGATCGAGCACCGGCGTCAGGTCGGCGCCGCCGCCGAACCACCAGCGTGAGGTCGCAACCATCCGCGTGTTCATGTGCACGGCCGGCACGTTCGGGTTCTGCGGATGGGCGATCAGCGAAATGCCGGAGGCCCAGAAGCGCGGGTCTTCCTCGGCACCGGGCATCTGCTTGCGGAACTCGGGTGAGAACTCGCCATGCACGGTCGAGGTGTGCACGCCGACCTTCTCGAACACCCGGCCATGCATCATCGACATGATGCCGCCGCCGCCACGTCCCTCGTCGCGCTGCCACGGCGTGCGCTCGAAGCGACCCGGCGCCCAACTGGCCAGCGGTCCTTCGACCTGGTCCTCCAGCGCCTCGAAGGCGAGGCAGATGCGGTCGCGCAGCTCCTCGAACCAGGCGCGGGCGCGCGCCTTCCTGTCTTCGATGTCGGCCGGCAGTCCCGCCGGGATTTCAGGACGCTGCAATTTAGGCTCCGCACAAATGACTCGTAATTGTCCGGCGCGATCCCTAATCTCCTTCTCGTATGGGTCAAGGAGTTCTTTATGGGCACCCCGACCAGACCGCCGCTGGATGACCTCAGAAAAAGGCTCCACCGCAGCCGGGCCGAACGTGAACTCAAGCCGCGCGACGGGTTCCTGCGCGAGACCTTCGTATTGCCGCGCAACGATGCACGGCTGAAGGCGCAGGAGTGGTTCTCGCGCTGGCCCAAGCAGGCCTACTGGACCGAGATCGAGAGCTGGTTCGAGCGTCCCGGCGACGTCATCGAGTTCACCATCCGCCGCCTGCCGACGTCGGACTGATTCTCAAGCGCGGGTGCAAAGATGTTCCTGAAGACGATCGCCGAGGATGAGGCGAAGGGCCGCGTCGCCGAGATCTACGACAAGGCACGAGCGCAACTGGGCTTCGTCATGGAAGCGACCCAATGCTTCACGGCGCGTCCCGACTTGCTGCCGGTATATACCGACTTCAACGACCAGATGCGCGCCGGCTTCTCGCTCGGCATGCACGAATGGCGGCTGATCACGCTGGTTGCCGCCAAGCAGGTCCCGTCGACCTACTGCTCCCATGTCTATGGCAAGCAGCTGATCGCCGATCTCGGCTCGAAGGAGGCGGTGCTGGCCCTCCAGCAGGATTTCCGAAATGCGGGGCTGACTGAACGCGACGTTGCGATGCTGGCCTATGCCGAGCAGATCGCCATCGATGCCTCGCAGGTGAGGCAAGCCGACATCGACCGTCTGCGCACCACAGGCTTCAGCGACCAGCAGATCTGCGACATCGCCCTTTGTGCGTCCTTCCGCTGTTTCGTCAGCCGCTTCTTCGATGCGGTCGGTGCCGGGCCGGAGGCAATTTTCATCGACAGCGACGAGGCGTTTCGCGCGGCGATGACGGTCGGCCGGAGCTACTGACGGACCCGGCAACCACGCCGCCCAGATTGCTCTATTCCGCCGGGACGATCAGCCGCCGCGGTCCCGGGCCCTGGCGCGCCAGCCGGTCCTCGCGGTTGCGCAGCGGGCACTTGTCGATCGACATGCAGCCGCAGCCGATGCAGTCGGTCAGCCCGTCGCGCAGTTTCTTCAGCTGTTCGATGCGGTGGTCGAGGTCGTGGCGCCAACCCGTTGATAGCAGACTCCAATCCTCGCGCGTCGGCGTGCGCCCGTCCGGCAGCGCGGCAAAGGCGGCGGCAATGTCGGCGAGCGAGATGCCGACGTCCTGCGCGATCCTGATCACTGCCACCCGCCGCAGCACGTCGCGCGCATAGCGCCGCTGGTTGCCCGAGGTGCGGTGGCTGTGGATCAGCCCGCGCGCCTCGTAGAAATGCAGGGCCGAAACGGCCACGCCGCTGCGCTTCGCCACCTCGCCGACGGTCAGTTCGCTTGCCATGGAGATTCCTGCTTGACCTCAAGGTTGGTTGAGGTTGTACGAGGGTATCCTTCACGATGCAAGGAAGGACCAGGACATGGCGTGCAATCCGAAAATGAACCGAAGCACCAATCCGCCGGGGCGGAGGTTTGCTGCCGTGTTCATGGAGCTGGCAGACGCATGGTCAGCCGATCTGGCGCAGTGCCTCTCCGGCAACCATCGCGGAACTCAGCGCGACGTTGAGGCTGCGGCCGCCGCCGGGCATCGGGATCAACAGCCGCTCGAAGGCGAGATCGTGGACGTGATCCGGCACCCCAGCCGATTCGCGGCCCAGCATGACGATATCGCCGGCCTGGAAGCGGAAATCGGTATAGGGCAGGGCGGCCTTGGTCGACATCAGCACCAGGCGGCGGCCTTCGTCCTGCCGCCAGTCCTCGAAGCGGTCGAAATCGACGTGCCGGGTCAGGGCCGCCATTTCGAGATAATCCATGCCGGCGCGTTTGAGCGCCCGGTCGGAAATGTCGAAGCCGGCGGGCTCGATCAGGTCGATGGCGAGGCCGAGGCAGGCGGCCATGCGCAGGATCGTGCCGGTGTTGCCGGCGATATCCGGCTGGTAGAGCGCGATGCGCAGTTTTTCGTCCATTTTGAGTTCCTAATCTGTGGCGGCAAGGCAACAGCAAGACGAGCCAAAGCAAAAAATGAAGACGAGGCCGTGGCATTCCGCCGCGAATGGGCGTATACGGCCGGCATTGTCAACTCGGACCGATGGAGGGGTACATGATGCATCTTGATATTCACCGCCCCACCTGTGGGCGACGAACTGCCTGACGGCGGACCGGTTCGACGACTTTCCTGACATTTCCAGGCATTTTCGCATCGCGGTCCGCAGAAGCCCTTATCCGGTTTTCGAAGGACAATTCCGATGTTTGCCAACATCCCACACGGGCCCGACGCCCGTAACGAACCCGACTCTGCAAATTCCCTGGGGCTGAGCCAACTCGCCGAAGCGAGGCGCAAGGCCTGGTCGCTGTCGATCGGCGCAAGCCCGCAAGTCTCGGGCCCGCCGAGAAAGCTGCATCGCGGCATGTTGCCCGATGTCGACATGAGCAATGTCGTGCCCGACCCCAACCACCGGCCGTTCTTCGGCCGCGTCTTCGCCCTGATCGGCCGGCTTGCCGGCCGGTCGGGTCAGGCCCGGCCTGCTGCCAGAACGATGTCAGGAGGCAACCGCTGAGGATTCGCCGAATCCTCAGCGGTCACCTACATTCCTGAGGCCCCCGTCGCATCCCACACAGGATCCGGCGAACAATGGCCGTGCCAGTGGCCCTCCAAGACACGTCCACGCGGAATTCGCTGCGTGTCACATACCGATTGAGAGACTCATATGTTCCGCTGGTTTGAAAACAGACTGAATCCGTTCCCCGTGGAGGAACCGGTCGAGCCGCCGAGGACGCTGGTGGCGTTCTGCCTGCACTACACCAAGGGTGCTTGGCCCTACATCATCGTGGCAGCCGTGCTCACCTCGCTGATCGCGCTCGCCGAAGTGTGGATGTTCGGCTTCCTCGGCAACATCGTCGACTGGCTGTCGAACCAGAACCGCGAGACCTTCCTTGAGAACGAGGGCTGGAAGCTCGCCGGCATGGCGTTCATCGTCATGGTCATCCTGCCGGGCATGGTGGTGCTGCAGTCGCTGGTCAACCAGCAGACGCTGATGGGCAACTATCCCATGCGCATCCGCTGGCAGGTCCATCGCTACCTGCTCAAGCAGTCGATGAGCTTCTACCAGGATGAGTTCGCCGGCCGCATCGCCACCAAGCTGATGCAGACCGCGCTCGCCGTGCGCGAATGCGTGGTCAAGCTCATCGACGTGCTCAACTACGTCATCGTCTATTTCCTCGGCGTGCTGTTCATCGTCGGCTCGGCCGACCTGCGCCTCGCCGCGCCGCTGATCGTCTGGCTCTTCTGCTACGTGCTGTTGCTGCGCTATTTCGTGCCGCGCCTCGGCAAGCTTGCCGAAGAGCAGGCCGACGCGCGCTCGACCATGACCGGCCGGGTCGTCGACAGCTACACCAATATCCAGACGGTCAAGTTGTTCTCGCATTCGCGCCGCGAGGCGACGTTCGCAAAAGAAGGCATGTCGCTGTTCATGGACACGGTCTACCGGTCGATGCGGCTGGTGACCTCGCTCTACGGCGTGCTCTATCTGCTCAACTCGACGCTGCTCTTGTCGGTCGGCGCGTTGTCGATCTGGCTGTGGCTCGGCGGTGTCGTCACCATCGGCGCGGTCGCCGTCGTGCTCGGCCTGGTGCTGCGCCTGTGGGGCATGTCGCAATGGATCATGTGGGAAGTCTCGGGCCTGTTCGAAAGCATCGGCACCGTCCAGGACGGCATCACCTCGATCTCGATGCCGCGCCTGGTCGAAGACAAGCCCGGTGCCAGGGAGATCGTCGTCGACAAGGGCGAAATCTTGTTCGACAACGTGCGCTTCCACTACGGCAAGAAGAAAGGCGTCATCGAGGATCTCACCCTCAATGTCCGTCCGGGCGAGAAGGTTGGCATTGTCGGCCGTTCCGGCGCGGGCAAGTCGACGCTGGTCAACCTGCTGCTGCGCTTCTACGACATCGAGGGCGGCCGCATCGTCATCGACGGGCAGGACATTTCGACCGTGCAGCAGGACAGCCTGCGCGCGCATATCGGCATGGTCACGCAGGACACGTCGCTGCTGCATCGCTCGGTGGCCGACAACATCCTCTATGGCCGTCCCGATGCCACGGAGGCGATGATGGTCGAGGCGGCCCGTCGGGCCGAAGCTCTGGATTTCGTCTCCACCCTGTCCGATCCCAAGGGCCGCAAGGGCTTCGAGGCGCATGTCGGCGAACGCGGCGTCAAGCTGTCCGGCGGCCAGCGCCAACGCATCGCCATCGCCCGCGTCATGCTCAAGGATGCGCCGATCCTGATCCTCGACGAGGCGACCTCTGCACTCGATTCCGAGGTCGAGGCGGCGATCCAGGAAAACCTCTACCGGCTGATGGAAGGCAAGACCGTCATTGCCATCGCGCATAGGCTCTCCACCATCGCGGCCATGGACCGGCTGGTGGTGATGGACAAGGGCCGCATCGTCGAGCAGGGCAGCCATGACGAACTGGTCGCCAGGGGCGAGCTCTACGCCTCGCTGTGGCAGCGCCAGTCGGGTGGGTTCCTGCTGGACGACGTAGCAAGCGAGGCGGCCAACGACGCCGAGGCCAAGGGCCAGGCGGCGGAGTAGGGCGAGGTGCCGCGAGGCCGACGCCCTCCCTCCCCCTTGTGGGGAGGGGAAACCACGGCGACCCCACACCCAGCGCATCCTCCTCTTAATGTGAACACACCGCCCAACATTCGCTCGGCTTAGCGGCACGTTTCTCCTGCCAAGCTGCGGTTGCCTCGTGCATCGGTTGGGCCGAAAATAGCGAGTCGTTGCCGCGGGATAGCCCAGAGTGCTCATGAACAGAATCTACAAATGGTTCGAAAGCTGGGTCTATCCCTTCCGCGAGCCTGACAGCCTTCGGCCTCCCGCCACCGTCTGGGGTTTCCTCTGGCACTATGTCGGCCAGGCAAAATTCGCCTTCTTCGCCATGCTGGTCATCGGCGGCATCGCACCGCTCGTCGAGGCGGGGCTTTTCTACTTCGTCGGCCGCCTCGTCGACATCCTCGACGGGCTGCCCACCGACCGCAGCTGGGCTGCCCTTTGGGACGTCGCCGGCGCCGAAGTGCTGTTCATGGCAGTCGTAGTGCTTGTCGTTCGCACGCTGATCGTCGGCCTGTCGGCGCTTGTCGACGAGCAGACGATCACGCCGGGCTTCTACAATCTCGTGCGCTGGCAGGCGCATCGCCACGTCTCGCGCCAATCCTATTCCTTCTTCCAGAACGACTTCGCCGGCCGTATCGCCACAAAGGTCTGGCAGGCGGGGCAGGCGACCGGCGACCTGATGGAAAGCTTCATCGAGGTCGTGTGGTTCATGCTTGTCTACACCATCACCACGCTTGCCGTGGTCGCGGGTCTCGACTGGCGGCTCGCCGCGCTTGTCGTCATCTGGATCGTCGCCTTCGGCTTCCTCGCCAATCACTACCTGCCGTCGATCCGCAAGCATGCCGAGGCCACCGCCGAAGCCGGCTCGATGATCAACGGGCGCATCGTCGATTCCTATTCCAACGTGCAGACGCTGAAGCTGTTCGCCGCCGATGGCGACGACCGCTACATTCGTTCCGGTTTCGACATCTATCTCGATGCGCTGCGCCCGTTCACGCGCCGGCTGACCGGCGTGCGGCTGGCGCTGACGGCGCTGTCGGGCGTCATGATCACCGCGATTGCCTGGTACTCGATCCATCTGTGGATCGAGGGCGCCATCTCGGTCGGCGCGGTCGCCTTCACGCTCAGCCTGGTTTTGCGGCTCAACATGCTGCTCGGCCGGCTGATGATGCAGCTCAACGGCATTCTCCGGAACCTCGGCGTGCTGGAAAACTCTAAGGCGCTGATCAGCCAGCCGCTCGGGCTGACCGACAGGCCGGGCGCTGGCCAGCTCGAGGTGACGGGCGGCGAGATTCATGTCGACAAGGTGGTGTTCCATTATGGCAAGGGCGGCGGCGTGCTCGACAGCATCGACCTTGTCGTCAAGCCGGGCGAAAAGGTCGGCATCGTCGGTCCTTCGGGTGCGGGCAAGACGACGCTCGCCAATCTCATCCTGCGTCTCTACGATCTCGAAGGCGGCCGTATCCTGATCGATGGGCAGGACATCGCGACCGTCACCCAGAATTCTTTGCGGGCCTCCATCGGGGTCGTCAGCCAGGATACCGCATTGTTCCACCGTTCGCTGCGCGACAACATCAAGCTCGGCAAACCCGACGCCACCGACGACGAGGTCATCGCCGCGGCGCGCAAGGCCGAGGCGCACCAGTTCATCGGCACGCTCGAGGACAATCGCGGCCGCAGGGGCTACGACGCCTTCGTCGGCGAGCGCGGCGTCAAGCTGTCGGGCGGCCAGCGCCAGCGCGTGGCGATTGCGCGGGTGTTCCTCAAGGATGCGCCGATCCTGATCCTCGACGAGGCGACCTCGGCGCTCGATTCAGACATCGAGGCGGCGATCCAGGAGAACCTGCAGGCGCTGATGCAAAACAAGACCGTGCTCGCCATCGCGCACCGCCTGTCGACCATCGCGGCCCTCGACCGGCTGATCGTGCTCGACCAGGGCGGCATTGCCGAACAAGGCACCCATGACGAGTTGCTTGCGCTCGACGGGCTTTATGCCCGGCTGTGGAAGCGCCAGTCCGGTGGTTTCCTGTTTCACGAAGACAGCGTGCTCGACGAATCGAGGCCAGCGTGATGGCGCTTTTCATGGCCCCCTCATCCGGCCCTTCGGGCACCTTCTCCCCGCTGGGGAGAAGAGGAAGGCTGAGGCGCCGACAATCTCCTCTCCCCGGTGGGGAGAGGGTGGCCGAGCGAAGCGGAGGCCGGGTGAGGGGGCCTTGTTCGCAATGAGGAAGGCTTTCGCCACATGACTCCCGAGCCCTTCCGCGAAAAGTTCTGGCGTCGCTTCGAAGGCGCCATCGACCCGTTCCAGGACACCGATCGTGAGGTGCTGCCCGAAAGCGCATGGGCCTTCATCCTCTATTTCGCCCGGCAGGCGAGAGGACCGTTCACGCTGCTGCTGATCAGCGGCTTCCTGGCCGGTGCGATCGACGCGGCGCTCTACTGGTCGGTCGGCTGGCTCATCGACCTGCTCGATTCCACCAGCCCGCAGCGGCTGTTCGCCGAGCACTGGCCGGAACTCGCCGGCCTGCTGGTGCTGATCCTCGTCGTCCGCGCCGTCATCATCATCGGCTCGGCCATCGTCGAGCAGCAGATCGTCGTGCCCGGCTTCTTCTCGATGGTGCGCTGGCAGGCGTTCCGGCGCGTCATCGAGCAGCCTTACGATTTCTACCAGAACGATTTCGCCGGCCGCATCGCGACCAAGATCGTGCAGGGTGGCGAAGCCGTCGGCGACTTCATCGTCAATGTGCTGCAGACGATGTGGAGTTTCCTCACCTTCGTGCTGCTGTCGCTGACCATCCTGGTCTCGCTCGACCCGCTGATGGGGGCGGTGGTGATGCTGTGGTTCGCCAGCTATGCCGCGATCATCTATTTCCTGCTGCCCGAGATGCGCCAGGCCGGCCGCGCCACCGCCGACCAGCGCTCGATCTTCAACGGGCGCCTCGTCGATGCCTTCACCAACATCATGGCGGTCAAGCTGTTCGACAGCGGGCGGCGCGAGCATGCTTATGTGCGCGACGGGCTCGAGAGCTATCTCGGCGCCGTCGTCCGGCTGACCCGCTCCATCACCACCGTGCGTGCGGCGGTCGCGGTCATCAATGGCGCGATGATGGCGGCGGTCGCTGCCATCTGCATCGTCAGCTGGACCCGAGGCGAAATCTCGACCGGGGCGATTGCCGCAGCACTCGGCCTCGTCTTCCGGCTCAACCAGATGTCCGGCTGGATGATGTTCAACATCAACGGCCTGGTGCGCAACTATGCCACCGTGCAGGACGCCACGCGCACCATCTCGGTGCGCCCGGCGATCCGCGATGTCGAGAACGCGGCCGTGCTGCCGCGTGCGACCGGCGACATCGTCTTCGACAACGTGTCGTTCCACTACGGCAAGGGCAGCGGCGTGATCGACAAGCTCAGCCTGCACATCAAGCCGGGCGAGCGTGTCGCGCTGGTCGGCCCCTCCGGTGCGGGCAAGACGACGCTGGTCAACCTTGCGCTGCGCCTGTTCGACGTGGAGGAGGGCCGCATCCTGATCGACGGCCGCGACGTGCGCGACATCACCCAGGCGTCGCTGCGCGCCCAGTTCGGCGTCGTCAGCCAGGAGGCGATGCTGATGCACCGCTCGATCACGGACAATATCGGCTACGGCCGGGCAGGGGCCTCGCAGGCCGAGATCGTTGATGCCGCCCGGCGCGCCGCCGCTCACGACTTCATCGTCGACGTCGCCGATCCGCGTGGCCGGCGCGGATATGACGCGCATGTCGGCGAGCGCGGTGTCAAGCTGTCAGGCGGACAGCGCCAGCGTGTGGCGATCGCCCGGATGATGCTCAAGGATGCGCCGATCCTGATCCTCGACGAGGCGACCTCGGCGCTCGACAGCGAGGTCGAGGCGGCGATCCAGGACAATCTCTACAAGCTGATGGAGGGCAAGACGGTCATCGCCATCGCCCACCGGCTGTCGACCATCGCCGCGCTCGACCGGCTGATCGTGCTCGACGAGGGCCGCGTCGTCGAGGAGGGCAGCCACGATGCGCTGATCGCCAGGGACGGGCTCTATGCGCAATTGTGGAAGCGCCAGTCCGGCGGCTTCCTGGCCGACCGGCTCGCGGCGGAGTAGGATCGAGTCATGTCTTCTGTCCGCCCGCCTTCCATCCTGTCCAACCGTTCCGAGCAGACGCTCAACGTGCTCGAATACGAGTTCCTCGCCGAAAAAGCGGCAGCGCTCGGGCGCGCTGGCGACCGGGTCGGCGAGGCGCTCGGCAAGCTCAATGCGCATCAGGGCAACGGCGACGAACGGCGCGTCTTGCTCAAGGCGGCGGCTGACGCGGTCTACGCCTATTTCATTCAGCGCGAGCTCTGCGGCCTGCGCAAGCATGACGACGCCATTCGCGACTATGGCATCCCGCGCGAGGTGCTGGTGCGACTCGGCGCTGCCTGATCGGCCCACGGTCGTTTCCCGGCGCAAGTTTGGCCTCGCCGGGGCGAGCCCGGCCTCCCTGGTGTTGCAGGCATGCCCGGTGTCGCAAAATCCGCTGATTTCCGCCATTTCCAGCCAGTTTTCCACCGCCTTGCGTTGTCCCCGCGACAATCTGCCCATGTGCCCTGTCGCGTCTGGACAAAAAGAGGCTTCACGCATAAACCGAAGTCCAAATGCCGGAGGAATTCGCTAGCCTGGTTGCCATGCGCCGTCGGGCTGGCATTGTTGAGCGGGGACAAGTGCTCAGCCTTCGGTGGTATTGAGGCAGAAGGATCAGGTCCCTTGAGCGCAACCGATACGAGCGAGCCCAATCGCCGCGATTTTCTCTATGTGGCCACCGGCATGGCCGGCGTGGTCGGTGCAGGCGCCATTGCCTGGCCCTTCATCGATCAGATGCGCCCGGACGCGTCGACGCTGGCCGCGTCCTCGATCGAGGTTGACGTCACGTCGTTGACGCCCGGCATGTCGCTGACGGTGAAATGGCGCGGCAAGCCGGTGTTCATCCGCAACCGCACGCCCGAAGAGATCAAGGCAGCGCAGGACGTGCCGCTCGCCGACCTCAAGGATACGGTCGCACGCAACGCCAACATCGCTGCCGACGCCCAGGCGACGGACGTCGATCGCACGGCCGGCAAGGACAAGGAAAACTGGCTGGTCATGGTCGGCGTCTGCACCCATCTGGGTTGCGTGCCGCTCGGCCAGCAGGGTGATTTCGGCGGCTGGTTCTGCCCTTGCCACGGCTCGCACTACGATACGGCTGGCCGCATCCGCAAAGGCCCGGCGCCCGAGAACCTTCATATTCCGACATTCCAGTTCGTTTCCGACACCATGATCCGGATAGGCTGAGGCAGGGGGACTTAATTCCATGAGCGGTGGACACTCGACCTATTCGCCCAAAACCGGCATCGGCCGCTGGATCGATGCGCGCATGCCGCTGCCGCGGCTGGTGCACGATTCATTCGTCTCCTACCCGGTGCCGCGTAATCTGAATTACGCCTACACCTTCGGCGGCATCCTTTCGATCATGCTCGTTGCACAGATCCTGACCGGCGTCGTGCTGGCCATGCATTACGCCAACGACACGACGCTGGCCTTCCAGTCGGTCGAAAAGATCATGCGCGACGTCAACTCCGGCTGGCTCTTGCGCTACATGCACTCCAACGGTGCGTCGTTCTTCTTCATCGCCGTCTACATCCACATCATGCGCGGTCTCTACTACGGCTCCTACAAGGCGCCGCGTGAGCTGCTGTGGATCCTCGGCTGCATCATCTACCTGCTGATGATGGCAACCGGCTTCATGGGCTACGTCCTGCCCTGGGGCCAGATGTCCTTCTGGGGTGCTACCGTCATCACGGGCTTCTTCACCGCCATTCCGGTGGTTGGTGAATGGGTGCAGCAGCTGCTGCTCGGTGGCTTCGCCGTCGACAACCCGACGCTGAACCGCTTCTTTGCGCTGCACTACCTGCTGCCGTTCATGATCGCCGGCGTCGTCGTCCTGCACGTCTGGGCGCTGCATGTCGTCGGCCAGACCAACCCGACCGGCATCGAAGTCAAGTCGAAGACCGACACCGTCGCCTTCACGCCCTATGCAACCATCAAGGATGGTTTCGCCATGGTCGTGTTCCTGGCCGTGTTCGCCTACTTCATCTTCTACATCCCGAACTTCCTCGGCCACCCCGACAACTACATCATGGCCGACTCGCTGAAGACGCCGGCACACATCGTTCCGGAATGGTACTACCTGCCGTTCTACGCGATCCTGCGCGCGATCACCTTCAACATCGGCCCGATCGACTCCAAGCTCGGCGGCGTGCTGGCGATGTTCGGCTCGATCGCGGTGCTGTTCGTCGTGCCGTGGCTCGACACCTCGAAGGTCCGCTCGGCTGTCTACCGCCCGTGGTACAAGCTGTTCTTCTGGATCTTCGTCATCAACGCGATCTTCCTGGGCTGGCTCGGTTCCCGCCCCGCCGAAGGCGCCTACGTGATCATGTCGCAGCTGGCCACGCTCTACTACTTCGCGTTCTTCCTGGTCATCATGCCGGTTCTCGGCCTGATCGAGACGCCGCGCCGCTTGCCCAACTCGATCACCGAAGCCGTGCTCGAGAAGAACAAGGGCGGCTCCGCTCATCCGGCAGGTGCGACCGCTGCACCCGAGACCCGCGGCTGAACCAAAGAGAATCTGAGAGGGATTTTGGAATGAAAAAGATTCTCAACGGTCTGGCTGCCATCGGCTTCGTGCTCGCCGGCACGGCCGGCGTGGCGCTGGCTCAGGAAGCGCACAATGCGGCCGAGCCGACGCACTTCCCGATCCACAAGCCGAAGGAAATGGACTGGACCTTCGCCGGCCCGTTCGGCACCTACGACAAGGGCCAGCTCCAGCGCGGCCTGAAGATCTACAAGGAAGTGTGCTCGGCCTGTCACTCGATGGACCTGGTGGCGTTCCGCACGCTCGAGGACCTCGGTTACTCAGAAGCGCAGGTCAAGGCCTTCGCTGCCGAGTACGAAGTGCAGGACGGCCCGAACGGCGATGGCGAGATGTTCACCCGCAAGGCTCTGCCTGGCGATCATTTCCCGTCGCCCTTCCCGAACGCGATCGCGGCTGCCGCGGCCAATAACGGCGCTGCCCCGCCCGACTTCTCGCTGATCGCCAAGGCGCGCGGCGTCGAGCGTGGTTTCCCGACCTTCGTGTTCGACATATTCACCATGTACGCGTCGAACGGCCCGGACTATATCCACGCGCTTCTGACCGGCTACGACGAACAGCCGCCGGCCGGCATGGAAGTTCCCGAGGGCACGCACTACAACCCGTTCTTCATCGCCGGCAAGTCGCTGGCCATGGCCAAGCCGCTTTCCGACGGCCAGGTGACCTACGAGGACGGTTCGCCCGAGACGGTCGAACAGTACTCCAGGGACATCTCGGCGTTCCTGATGTGGGCTGCCGAGCCGCACCTTGAGGCGCGCAAGCAGACCGGCTTTGCCGTCATGATCTTCTTGGTGCTGTTTGCCGGCCTGATCTACGCCACCAAGCGCAAGGTCTGGGCCAACGCCCACTGATCTGGGCTGGCCGACATGAAATCGAAGGGCGCTCGCAAGGCGCCCTTTTCTTTTGCCGCCTGAGCCGTCAAAACTGTCGGGTAACGGAGCCCCCACCGATGAATACCTCGCTTGAACAGACGCTGCTCGGCGCCATCAGGACCATTCCGGACTACCCGCGCCCCGGCGTGATGTTCCGCGACATCACCACGCTGCTCGGCAATGCGCGCGCTTTCCGGCGCACCATCGACGAACTGGTTCATCCCTATGCCGGTGCCAAGATCGACCAGGTGGCCGGCATCGAGGCGCGGGGCTTCATCCTGGGCGGCGCCATCGCGCACCAGATGTCGGCCGGCTTCGTGCCGATCCGCAAGAAGGGCAAGCTGCCGCACGAGACCGTGCGCATCGCCTACAGCCTCGAATACGGGCTCGACGAGATGGAGATGCACAAGGATGCGGTCAAGACGGGCGAGAAGGTCATACTTATCGACGACCTGATCGCCACCGGCGGCACTGCGGAAGCCGCGGTCAAGCTGCTGCGCCAGATCGGCGCCGATATTGTCGCCGCCTGTTTCATCGTCGACCTGCCGGAACTCGGCGGCCGCAAGAAACTCGAAGCGCTCGGCGTCGATGTGCGCACGCTGATCTCCTTCGACGGGCACTGAGGGACCTACTGGTCTCTGGCAGCGTAGAGACGTTCTCCACGCTTGGCGCTTTTCCCATCATTTTTCGCGCGACTTGCCGGGCCGCTGTAGCGCGGCCCTGAGGTCGCTTGTTCGGCGATCTCAGCCGCGGATCCGGCAACGGCGCCGTCGCCGTTCGAACTCATGCCGGCGCGATTCCTCGGCCCGACGGGCACCGCAATGCGGCCGCGCCGCTGAAACAAACGAAACACTCCCGAGCTCTTGCAGAAAAACGCCTGAAATGACGGCGGCGTAGGACAGGACGTGCCGCGCGTGCGGCAGGTTCAACCGGCGATACGCGCATCCCCGCTGCCAGGCCCCCAAGACTTCCTGGCCGAGGTGCCGACGCGTCTTGCTCCGAAACACGAGTGTTCCAAAATGCTGAAGTCAACTGCTTCGCAAGATTTTCCCGCACGGCTCCGCGCGAGCCTCATTGGCCAGGACCATCCCGACTATGAGGCGTCGCGCGCGCTTTACAACGCCATGATCGACAAGCGGCCGCGCTGGATCGTTCCTTGCACCGAGGTCGCCGACGTGGTCGCGGCCGTCAATCATGCCCGCGACAAACAACTGCTTGTTGCCATTCGTGGCGGCGGTCACAACGGACCGGGCTTCGGCAGCTGCGACGGCGGCATGGTCATCGACATGTCGCCGATGAAGCGGGTCGACATCGATCCCGCCACGCGCACGGTCCGTGTCGAGGCCGGCTGCACCCAAAGGGAGGTCGACCGGGCTACCAGCGTTCATGGGCTGGCGGTGCCGGCCGGCATCGTCTCCACCACCGGCATTGCCGGGCTGACGCTGGGCGGCGGCACCGGCTATCTCACGCGCAAGCACGGCCTGACCATCGACAATCTGCTCGCAGCCGAGGTCGTGCTGGCCGATGGTCGCATTGTCACGGCAAGCGCGGACGTACACCCAGAGCTGTTCTGGGCGTTGCGCGGCGGCGGCGGCAATTTCGGCGTCGTGACGCGCTTCACCTTCCGGGCGCATCCGGCGAAGGATGTCTATGCCGGGCCGATCTTCTACGACATCGCGCATGCCGCAGAGATCATGCGCTGGTACCGCGGCTTCCTGCCGGTGGCGCCGCGCGAACTCGGCATGTTCTTCGGTATCAAGACGGTGCCGTCCTGCGATCCGTTCCCGCGCGAAATCTGGGGCAAGCGCATCTGTGCGCTGATCAGCTGCTACAACGGCACCGAGAAAGACGGCATGCGGGCGATGCAGCCCGTGCGTGAAGCGCTTCCCAAGCCGCTGATGGACGGCATGATGCAGTTACCGTTCGCCGATCTGCAAGGCCTGTTCGACCCGCTGCTGCCGAAGGGGCTGCAGTGGTACTGGAAGGGCGACTATGTCGACGAGCTGTCCGATGCGGCCATCGCCGCCCATGTCGAGCACGGCTCGAAGACCCCGAGCGAGCTGTCGCTGATGCATCTCTATCCCATCGACGGCGCGGTCCACGACGTGGCTCCCGAGGCCACTGCCTGGGGCGCCCGGCGCGCGCGCTGGTCCATGGTCATCGCCGGCATCGATCCCGACCCGGCCAAGGCGCCGGAGCTCAGGCGCTGGGCAAGCGCCTACTGGGCGGCGGTGCACAAGCACAATGCGCATGGCGGCGCCTACATCAACTTCATGATGGACGATGAGGGCGAGGCGCGCGTACGTGCCGCCTATGGCCCCAATTACGAGCGGCTGGTCGCGGTCAAGCGCCAATACGACCCGGCAAACCTCTTCCGGGTCAACCAGAACATCCGGCCGTAGGTTTCCGCTCTGGATGAAGCGCGCGGACTCACCTTCTCCCCTTGTGGGAGAAGGTGGATCGGCGCGCAGCGCCGAGACGGATGAGGGGTGCTGGGAGGAATGAGCGGGTTCAGGTGAAGCCGCACTCCGTCCAGCACCCCTCATCCGCCCCTTCGGGGCACCTTCTCCCACGAGGGGAGAAGGGGAAGACCCCGCTATCCCACCTTCACCAGCACGGCGCTGTCGAACTCGACGACCTTGTCGCCGGTCGAGTCGAAGCCTTCGGAATGCAGCGTCATCATGCGCCAGCCGGGGCGCGAGGCGAGCGGGCGGTGGTCGATGCCGCGCCGCGTGTAGGTCACCGTTTCGCCGGCAAACACCGGCTTCAGCCATTTCAGGTTCTTGAAGCCGGGCGAGGGGCCGAATTCGGGCTTCGGTCCGGGGCCGTCCCAGGGGCGGCCGCGATGCGCCAGGTTGAGCTTCATCCACACCGCCGTGGTGTGCCAGCCCGAGGCGCAGAGGCCGCCGAAGACGCTCTTCTTGGCCGTTTCCTCGTCGGTATGAAACGGCTGCGGATCGTATTTGCGGGCAAAGTCCTTGATCGCCTCGGCGCTGAAGTGATGGCTGCCGAGCGTGATGGTGACGCCGATGCCGAGATAGTCGTCGAGGGTCATCGCGCGGCCTCGCGGGTCAGGAACATGCAGGTATTGACCAGTTCGAAGACCGGCTCGCCCTTCTGGTTGACCAGTTCCGCACGCCAGCTGACGAAGCCAAGCCCCGGCTTGGAACGCGACAGGCGGCTGGACAGGATGGTCAGCTTGCCGCCCAGCGTGTCGCCGGCCAGCACCGGCTTCTTCCACTTGGCATAGTCGATGCCCGGCGCGCCCTGCGAGGTCGAGTCGAGCAGCAGTGCGTCGCACAGCATGCGCATGAACATCGAGCAGGTGTGCCAGCCCGACGCCGACAGCCCCCCGAGGATGCTCGCCTTGCCGGCCTCCTCGTCGAGGTGGAAGGGCTGGGCATCGAACTCCGAGGCGAATTCGATGATCTCCCGGGCGAGGACGGCCTTGCTGCCGAGGTCGATGACGACGCCTTCGGCGAGGTCCTCATACGCCCATGTCTTGTTGCTGCTCATCGGCAATCCTGTTCAAGCTTGTACGATAACCTTGGACCGGCCCTGCGGGTCGCGCAAGGCCGGCTTGGGGCAACTCGTTGGCTCAGAGCCAGCCGCGGCGGCGGAACCACCAGAACGGCAGGATGGCGGAGACGACCATCAGGCCGAGCGCGAACGGGTAGCCGAGCGCCCATTTGAGCTCGGGCATCAGGTCGAAGTTCATGCCGTAGATCGAGGCGACGAGCGTCGGCGGCAGGAACACCACGGCCGCGACCGAGACGATCTTGATGATGCCGTTCTGCTCGATGTTGATCATGCCCAAGGTGGCGTCGAGCAGGAAGGTGATCTTCTGCGACAGGAACGAGGCGTGGTCGGTCAGCGACGCCACGTCGCGCGACAGCGTCTTCACCCGCGCCTTGGCGTCCTTGCCGTTCTTGGCCTGCCCGGTGGCGCTGGCGAGGAAGCCCGCCAGGCGCTGCAGCGAGGTCAGGCTGTCGCGCATGTTGGACGTCAGCGACTCCTTGCGGCCGATGCCCTTGAGGATCACCTGGAAGTCGCGGTCGCGCTTCGAGGCCTTGGTCGCCGTCGGGTTGAAGATGTCCTTCGACAACAGCTCGACCTCGCGCGAAACGCGCTCCAGTACGTCGGCGAGCCGGTCGACGATCGCCTCCAGCAGGCCGACGAGGATCGTCTCGCCCGTGGTGCAGCCGATCGCCGCCTTCTCGGCCCGCAGCGGAAAGGACAGGAACGCCTTGGGCTCGTGGTAGCGGATGGTGACCAGCAGGTTGCGGCGCAGCACGAAGGTGACCGGCGACATCACGGGAAAGTCGCTGTCGGCCTGCGAGGGCAAGGTGGCGGTCATGAAGTAGGCGCCGTCCTCGACATAGAGGCGGGACGAGATCTCGATCTCCTCCATCTCCTCGCGTGTCGGAACCCCGACGCCGAGCCACTGCTCGACCTCGGCCTCTTCTTCCCTCGTCGGATTGAGCAGGTCGGCCCAGACGATCTTGTCCTTTTCGGCCGCAATGCTGTCTGCAAGGCGCAGACGATCGTTTTCCACGACGAATGCCTTGATCATCGCCGGTCTCCCATACTGGAGCTGATATCGTGCCCGATCGCGGGCCGGGTTGCTGGATTGCGCCGGCGGGGTCACGAAGGACTGGGCCAGCGCCTAGGCGCGATAGACCCGGGTGGCTGCGACGTCAAGTTGCAAATCGGCAAGGTGGCGGGATGTAGCGGGTCTAGGTGCGGCCAGCGCCACGGGGCGCATGTCGTCTTGAAGTAGATATATAGTGTTCGTATAGGATATTCGGTGAGAGATAATGCGTTGTAAGTTGTTTTAAGTTTTCATAGCGGAGATGGTTGTGCTACGAGGCGATTCTTAGTGTGGGGACTTAGCATGAGAAAGATTATGGTATTTTCCGCTGCATTCTTTGCAGCGGCAAGTGGCGCTATCGCTGCCGATAACGTCGTTGGTGACTCCGTGCCGGAAGCACCTGTGGCATCGTTCTATGATTGGTCCGGCGGCTACGTCGGCGCGTTTGGCGGCTGGGCGCGCGGCAAGACGACTGCCACCGACATTGAGGGCGAAGAGTACGGTGGTGCGACTCCCGGGGCGACGATGAGCCTGTCAGACGACGGTTTTGTCGGCGGTGTGACGGCAGGTTACAATTTTCAGCATGGTTCATGGGTCTTTGGCCCTGAACTGGAGCTGGGCTGGGCCTCAATCAAGAAGACCCACATTGACCCTAATGACAACGAAGACGGCCTGTTTGCGCAATACGGATTTTATGGGACCGCCACAGGTCGGTTGGGCTATGCTGCCGATCGTACCCTCTTTTATGGCAAGGGCGGCCTGGCCTTTGCTCGCATCAAGAGCGCCGGTGGCGAGTTCGATGGCGTCGGCGAGGAGAATGACGACGGCTATTGGGGCTTTGACGGCAACGAGGCCGGCTTTGGCAACAAGACGCGGCTTGGCTGGACGATCGGTGCCGGCGTTGAGCATGCGCTGTCCGAAAAGTGGACCGTCAAGGCCGAGTACCTCTACGCTGATTTTGGCAGTAGCACGTACAACAATCTTGAAGATCCAGACAGCCCCTTCAAGTTCAGGGACAAGCTCCACGCCGTCAAGTTCGGCGTGAACTATCAGTTTTGATGGAAATCTGCAGGATGAAAAGAAGCCCCGCCTTGAGCGGGGCTTTTTTGTCGACTCGTGCCGGCGCGCAACCGTTCAGAAGAACTCGTCGAGCAACTGGTAGTACGAGAGCCTCGCCGGATCGGCATCGGGCAGGCCGTAGAGCTCGAGGAATGGCGCAACCCATTCCGGGCCGAGATTGAGATGGATGCTCCAGCACAGGATGCCGAGATCCTGGTAGCGGTCGGCGACACCGAGGCGGCTGCAGTCGATGAAGCCCGTGAAGCGGCCGCCCTCGGCGATGAAGTTCGGCATCGAGGCGTCACCATGCGTCACGACCAGCTCCTCGCTGGCAGGCCGGCGCGCGAGCACTTGCTCGAACACGGTCTCGGCCGATTGGCCGAGCCACTCGTCGTCGAAGTCCTCGACATCGACCACGCCCGCCTCCATGCGTGCCCTGGCGAGAGGGATGCGTCTGGAAAGACGGTGGTCGAAGGGGCATGAGGCGATGTCGAGCGCATGCAGCCGGCGCAACGCGTCGGCTATGATGGCAATCGCCTCGGCAGCAGGAACCTCCTGCGTGACGAGGTCGCCGCCCGGCAGCGCCGTCATCAGCAGCCAGTGAAGCCCGGCATGGGTCTCGAAGACGATGACTTCGGGGCAGGGTACGCCCTGCCCACCCAGCCAGCGTAGCCGGGCCACCTCGTCGGGCAGCTCGGCAAAGTCGCCTGTTTCTTCGGTCTTGAGGAACAAGGTAGACTTGCCCGATGCCTCAAGCCTGAAGACGCTTGCACCTGAGGCGCCGATCGTCTGCCGCTGCCAGTCGTAGCCGGCGAGCGCTTCACGCAACGTGGAGGGAAGATCGATCTCGACAGTTGAATGCTGGGTCATCTGCTCCCTGGCGGACATGAAGTAGGCTACGCAGCTGACATGGAGGTGCTCAGTCTTCTCGCGTGTCCTGCAACGTCGAACTGCGCAAAAGCAAAAAAGGCCGGGGTTACCCCGACCTTTCTCTAGCGTCTCGACATCCGATGCCAGTACATCCGTGGTCAAAGGTGGAGACGATCTGCAAATCTCCCGGCGACCGTAGCCAAGGTTGGTTAGCAAAAGGTTAACGCTGCGGGATGAGGAGTTGGTCGAAAGCCACGTATGCAAAGGCGGGCGACTGACCGTCTCATCGCACCGCGCCAAAAGGAAAAGCCCCGCGATGCGGGGCTTTTCGTATGCGGATGCGACGGCCAGGGGCTAGGTGTTGAACTTGAACAGCATCACGTCGCCGTCCTGGACGACGTACTCTTTGCCTTCGTCGCGCGCCTTGCCGGCTTCCTTGGCCGGAACTTCGCCGCCGAGCGTGACGAAGTCGTTGAAGGCGATGGTCTGGGCGCGGATGAAGCCGCGCTCGAAGTCGGTGTGAATGACGCCGGCCGCCTGCGGCGCCTTGGCGCCCTTGTGCACGGTCCAGGCGCGCGTCTCCTTGGGGCCGACGGTGAAGTAGGTGATCAGGTGCAGGAGCTCGTAGCCGGCGCGGATGAGCTTATCCAGGCCGGGCTCCTCGAGGCCGAGATCGGCTAGGAATTCCTGCGCCTCCTCGTCGGGCAGTTGCGCCACTTCGGCCTCGATGGCGGCGGAGATGACAACGACGCCGGCGCCCTGCGCCGTAGCCATTTTCTCGACAGCCTGGGTGTGCTCGTTGCCGGTGGCAGCGTCGCTTTCGGCGACGTTGCAGACATAGAGCACCGGATGCGAGGTCAGAAGGTTGAGCCCCTGCAGGATTTCGAGGTCCTCGGCAGCGATGCCCTTGAGCAGCAGGCGCACCGGCTTGCCGTCCTGCAGCAGCGTCAGGGACTGCTCCATCATCGGCAGGACGGTGGTCGCTTCCTTGTCCTTGCTGGCGGCGCGCTTGCGGAACTGCACGATGCGGCGCTCGAGGCTTTCGAGGTCGGCGAGCATTAGCTCGGTCTCGACGGTCTCGGCGTCGGCGACGGGATCGATGCGGCCTTCGACATGGGTGATGTCGTCGTCCTCGAAACAGCGCAGCACGTGCACGATGGCGTCGACCTCGCGGATGTTGGCGAGGAACTGGTTGCCCAGGCCTTCACCCTTGGAGGCGCCGCGAACGAGGCCGGCGATGTCGACGAAGGAGATGCGGGTCGGGATGATCTCCTTCGACTTGGCGATCGAAGCGAGCTGCTTGAGGCGCGGATCGGGAACCGCGACCTCGCCGGTGTTAGGCTCGATGGTGCAGAACGGATAGTTCGCCGCCTGCGCGGCAGCCGTGCGCGTCAGCGCGTTGAAAAGCGTCGATTTGCCAACGTTGGGCAGGCCGACGATGCCGCATTTGAAACCCATGGTCTTTTGGTCCTATCGGGAAATCGGAATTTGCTCAGGGCTATGGGCGATAGGGCCTAAGATCGTCAAGTCTTTCAGCGTCGCACGCGGTATTGCGTATGCACTGCGCCATTGGCCAAGGGCTTGGCAAAGGCGAGATCGAGCCAGCGATCGGCCTGTTTGCCGCCGAAAGCCCGGATGCCCGAGCCGAGGATTATGGGGATGGTGCCGATCTCGATCGCGTCGAGCATGCCGGCGTCCATGAACTGGCGGGCAAAGTCGCCGCCGCCGAGAAGCCAGATGCGGCCTTTGGCGCCGCGCGCGCGAAGATTGGCAAGCATTTCGGCTGGCGTGCCGGCCATTGCTTCGGCGTTTTCGGGTAGGTTGTCGAGCGGGCGCGAGGTGGCAACCAGGCAAGGGTATTGGGCGTAGGCCCATTCCGGTTCGCGGCGGACGACATCATAGGTGGCGCGGCCCATGACGATGCCGCTCAGTGACGCCATGAAGCCGGAAAAGTCGTAATCGTCATCAGGTGGAAAGTTGTCGAGCCAGTCAAACGTACCGTCCTCGCGGGCAATGAAGCCGTCAAGCGACATCGCGAACATGTAGATGACGTCGTCAATGCCCGAAGAGACCATCGGAACCGTTTCTTGTTGCCAAAGAGTGTTTCCTACCATGGGATCTGTCGGAGTTATGTCAGGAGCCCTCAGCGAGCGCACGGGGCATTGGGTCAGTCCGGATCCTTGTCGTAGGCCTTGGTTCCCGGAGGCAGGACAACCCATGGATGACGGCGGCAGTCGTAGACGGAATCCTCGGGAGGCGGAAAATGCGGATCGGCGAATGCGCCGACTGCCACTGCCACAAACGCACTCTCGGCGCCGGCTTCGGTGTGGAACAGGTTCGTGCCGCAGACCGGACAAAACCTGAAGGTGTAGCGCGAGCCTCTGTCGCCGAGGCGCAGGTATTCGGTTGCCGTGCCCGTTACCTTGTAGGGCGGAGCGAAGGCGGCCAGGGCGGCAAAGACACTGCCGGTGCGGCGCTGGCAGGCGAGGCAATGGCAGATGCCGACGCCGAGCGGTGCGCCGTCGACCTCAATGCTCAGTTGCCCGCAGGAGCAGGACGCAGTTCGGGCTTGCACGATGACACCTCGCCTGACGGTTGCATCGGATCAAAGGGCATTGCGCGCCCTTATCGCATGAACGGAGGCGAATGTCTTCGCAGGCCCCTCAGTCCTTGCCGAGCAGCTTCTTCAGCATTGCGGCCATTGGGCCGGTCTCGGGAACCTTGACGGTGGGCTGGTTCGGGCGGGCCTGGCGGATATGGCTCTGGGCCTTGGGCGCCTGCGGCTTGGGGGCTTTCGGCGGCGGGGTGTCATCAGTACCGGTCGGCTGAAGCTTGTCGCGCAGCCCGACAGTGACCTTGTTCATGAAGCCGTTGTCGTCGCCCTTTGCCAGCAGGTCGGTGCTGTCGGCCACGAGGTCGAGCAGCACTTCCAGCCATTCCTTGTCGGCCTTGGCGAAGTCGCCAAGGACATGGCCGTGCACCATCTCCTTGACGCCGGGATGACCGATGCCGATGCGGACGCGGCGATAATCCTTGCCGATATGCTGGTCGATCGAGCGGATGCCATTGTGGCCGCCGGCGCCGCCCCCAACCTTGACGCGCACCTTGCCGGAGACGAGGTCGAGCTCATCGTAGAAGACGGTCAGCGCCGAAGGTTCGAGCTTGTAGAAGCGCAGGGCCTCGCCGACCGACTGGCCGGACAGGTTCATGAAGGTCTGCGGCTTGATCAGGATGATCTTCTCGCCGGCGATGTTGCCTTCGGCGATCAGTCCCTTGAACTTCTTCGTCCAGGGCGAAAACGAATGGCGGCGGGCAATTGCGTCCGCCGCCATGAAGCCGACATTGTGCCGGTTGTTCTGGTATTGCGCACCCGGATTGCCGAGACCTGCAAAGAGCAGCATGTTCGGGTCCTCCGGAGGCGAAGGCTATTCTGCCTCGGCAGCAGCCTCGGTCGTGGCTTCTTCCGACTTCGAAGCCGAGGTGCCGGCGATCGTGGCGATGGTGAAGTCGCGGTCGGAGATGACGGGCTTCACGCCCTTGGGCAGCTTGACGGCCGAGATGTGGATCGAGTCGCCGATGTCGGTGCCGTCGAGGTCGACGGTGATGGACTCGGGGATGGCGTTGGCCGGGCAGTGGAGCTCGACCTCGTGACGGACGATGTTCAGCGTGCCGCCGCGCTTGATGCCGGGCGACTTCTCTTCATTGATGAAGTGAACCGGAACCTGGACATTGACTTCGGTGTTTGCGCCAACGCGCAGGAAGTCGACATGCATTGGGAAGTCACGAACCGGATCGAGCTGGAAGTCCTTGGGCAGGACCTTGATCTTCTTGCCGTCGACGTCGATCGTTGCCACGGTGGTCAGGAAGCCGCCGCCATGGATCTTGTAGAAGACGTCCTTGTAGGACAGGGCGATGGCCAGGGGAGGCTGCTTGTCGCCGTAAATAACTGCAGGCACTTTACCGTTGCGACGAACTTCACGGGCGGACCCCTTACCGACCAGTTCGCGTGCTTCGGCCTTGAGCTCGTATGTTTCGCTCATGGCATTTCCTTTCGGTTGTATGGAGCGCCTACGGCTGGCATGAAGCCTGATCCGTAAACGTCGAAAGCCGCCGGGTGAGGCGGCCTTCCGCCGCGTTGCCTCCAAGGGTGTCTACGCGGGTGGCGGCTCTATATCCGAAGGTGGCCAAAAGTGCAACCGCCGGGGCTCCCGGGCGCTGGCTCGGTCGTGGTGCCGCCGTGGCTGCTCGCGAAAACACCGCAGTGCCTGTATCACGCCCGTTCGAATCGTTCACGGTCGCAATCAGCCATGCAAGAATTTCTCCTGCTCGACCTGCCGGCGGGCACAATCCTGGTCCTCGTCGTCGTCGCCTTCGTCGCCGGCTGCGCGCGCGGCTTCTCGGGTTTCGGCGGTGCCCTGATCTTCGTGCCGGTGGCAAGCTCGCTGGTCGGTGCGAAGCTCGCCGTGCCGTTGCTGCTGATTGTCGACCTCGTGCTGACCCCGGGCCTCATCCCCAATGCCTGGCGCAACGCCGACCGCGCCAATGTCGGCGTCATGGCGCTCGGGGCGGCGGTTGGCGTGCCCACTGGCACCTACCTGCTCACCCAGCTCGACGGCGTGGTGATCCGCTGGGCCATCGTCGCCATCGTGGTTGCGCTGCTCGCGCTGCTGATGTCGGGATGGCGCTACCACGGCCGTCCCCACGCCACCATGACTGCCGCCGTCGGCATGACCTCGGGGCTGTTTTCCGGTGCGGCACAGGTCGGCGGGCCGCCGGTCGTTGCATACTGGCTCGGCGGCGCCTTCCTGCCGCAGACGGTGCGTGCCAACATCGTGCTCTATTTCGCGATTTCGAGCGTGCTGTCGATCGTGAGTTATCTTATCGCCGGGCTCCTGACCCTGGAGACGGTGGGGCTGTCGCTGACGATCGGGCCGACTTTCGCGCTGGGACTGTATATCGGCTCGTGCCTGTTCAGCCGCGCCAATGAGGCCACGTTCCGCCGCATCTGCTACGGGCTGATCGCGACGGCTGCGATCGTCGGCCTGCCCGCCCTGGATGGCGTGTTGAGATGATTGCAGCTGGCGCCGCTTTCAAATAGAATTCACGTATCGGGGGCATGGTGGACTCCCCGTGAGGCCAGGTGGCCCAAGTTCCGCCTTCGCCCATTTGTGCGGAGGAATTGCCATGCCCCGAATGATCTCATCGCAAGAATTGATCCGCCTCGTCGGCACTGACCGGTGCCCGACGGTCGTCGACGTGCGCAGGGAGACGGTCTTTGCTGCTGCTCCGACACGGATCGCCGGCGCGCTATGGCGCGACCACATGAGGGTCGACGACTGGCTGCCGCAACTGCCTGCAGGGCGCCGGATCGCCGTCTATTGCGCGCACGGCCATAATGTCAGCGAGATAGCGCTCGCCAAGCTGCTGGCCGCCAGCGCTGACGCATCGATGCTTGAAGGCGGAATGGATGCCTGGCTGGCTGCCGGCGGTCCTGTCGTGGCACGCGAGGCGCCTGGTCTGGAGCCGGGGCTGCCGCGACCAAGCGAATGGGTGACGCGCGCGCGCCCCAAGATCGACCGCATCGCCTGTCCCTGGCTGATCCGGCGCTTCATCGATCCGCTGGCGGTTTTCCATTTCGTCTCGGCCGAATGGGTCAAGGACGTCGCCGACGAAACGGGTGCGATCCCCTATGACATCAAGGACGTGCACTATTCGCATCGCGGCGACGAGTGCACCTTCGATACCCTGATCTCGGAGTTCGGCCTGACCGATCCCGCACTTCTGCACCTCGCCCGCATCGTGCGCGGCGCCGACACGGCCCGGCTTGATCTCGAGCCGCAGGCGGCGGGCCTGCTTGCGATATCGCTCGGCCTGTCGGCGCTCGAAGAGGACGACCTCGCCCAGCTTGAGAAGGGCATGGCGATTTACGATGCGCTCTATGGCTGGTGTCGTTATGCAACTGGTGAAACCCACAACTGGCCGGCAAAGGCGATCTGACATGGACACGACGCCTTTCCGGGCCGCGCCTCCTTCATTCGGCGAGGCGACGCGGACCTTCGCCAGGATCGGCCTGTTGTCCTTCGGCGGGCCGGCCGGCCAGATCGCGCTGATGCACAAGATCCTCGTCGACGAGAAGCGCTGGCTCGACGAGCCGCGCTTCCTGCATGCGCTCAACTACTGCATGCTCTTGCCCGGGCCTGAGGCGATGCAGCTTGCGACCTATGCCGGCTGGCTCATGCACGGCGTCAAAGGCGGGCTGGTAGCCGGGCTGCTGTTCGTTTTGCCGGGGGCGCTGGTCATCACCGCACTGTCGGCGATCTATCTGACCGTCGGTCACGTCACGCTGGTGCAAGGGCTGCTGTTCGGGCTCAAGGCGGCGGTGCTTGCCGTCGTGCTCGAAGCCCTGATCAAGGTGTCGAAGCGGGCGCTGAAGAACGGCAGCATGGTCATCCTAGCCATCGCAGCATTCGTTGCCATTGCCTTCCTCAAGCTGCCGTTCCCGCGGATCGTGCTTGCTGCGGCCGCGATAGGGGCACTGCTGCATCTGACGGGCTTTGCCGGCAATGCCGGCGCCAAGGCCGCCGACGAGGATGACGTCGCCTATGCCATGCCCAAGTGGACGAAGCCGAGCACGCGGCGCTTCATCACCACGTTGTCGATATGGCTCGCCATCTGGTTCGTGCCGCTGGTCCTGATGTGGCAACTTCTCGGACCCGGCCACGTCTTCACCGCCGAAGCGACGTTCTTTTCCAAGATGGCGGCTGTGACCTTCGGCGGCGCCTATGCGGTGCTGGCCTATGTCGCCCAGCAGGCTGTCGAGGTGCATGGCTGGCTCAAGCCGGACGAGATGCTGACCGGCCTCGGCCTCGCCGAAACGACGCCGGGGCCGCTGATCCTGGTGCTGGTCTTCGTCGGGTTTCTCGGCGGGGCGCGATTGTCCAGCCTTGCCCCGCTGGCGGGCGGCATCGCGGGTGCAGCGGTGACGCTGTGGTTCACCTTCGTGCCCTGCTTCCTGTGGATCTTCGTTGGCGCGCCCTATGTCGAAACGGTGCGCAACGTGCGCTGGCTGGCCAGCGCGCTATCCGCAGTAACCGCTGCCGTCGTCGGCATCATCGCCAACCTTGCGGTGTGGTTCGCGCTTCATGTGTTGTTCGGTAATGTCGGGGAGAGAGTGGTTGGGCCGTTCTCGCTGCCGGTGCTGGATTTCGGCAGTTTCGACTGGCTTGCTGCGGTCATCGCCATCGTTGCGGGCGTGGCGCTGATCCGCTTCCACGCCAACATGATCGCCGTGCTGGCCGTCTCGGCGCTTGCCGGCATGGCCTGGCAGCTAACCTGAAGTAGCGCCTGTGTACGAAAAAGCCCCGCCACGGATTGCCGGGCGGGGCTTTGAAATGGTTTTGCTCGGGGCAGAAGGCTCAGTCGAACAGGCTGGATACCGATTCTTCGGTTGCCGTGCGCGAGATCGCTTCGCCGATCAGATCGCCGATCGAGACGACGCGAATGTTGTGGGCGTCCATCACCGACTGGGTCGGCTGGATCGAGTCGGTGATGACCAGTTCCTGCAGCTGCGAGCCGGCGATGCGGGCAGCAGCACCGCCTGAAAGCACGCCGTGGGTGATGTAGGCCGTAACGCTGGTGGCGCCTTTGGCCAGCAGTGCATCGGCTGCGTTGCACAGCGTGCCGCCGGAATCGACGATGTCGTCGATCAGCAGGCAGTCCTTGCCATGGACTTCGCCGATGACGTTCATCACTTCGGATTCACCGGGGCGCTCGCGGCGCTTGTCGACGATGGCGAGCTGGGCGTCGATGCGCTTGGCCAGCGCACGGGCGCGAACCACGCCGCCGACGTCGGGCGAGACCACCATGACGTTGCCAAGTTGCTTGTACTTGGCCTTGACGTCGCGGGCCATGACCGGAACCGAGAACAGGTTGTCGGTCGGGATGTCGAAGAAGCCCTGGATCTGGCCGGCATGCAGGTCGAGCGTCAGCACGCGGTTGGCGCCGGCGCGGGCGATCATGTTGGCGACCAGCTTGGCCGAGATAGGCGTGCGGCCCGAAGCACGGCGATCCTGCCGGGCGTAGCCGAAATAGGGGATGACCGCCGTGATGCGCCGTGCCGACGAGCGCATGAAGGCGTCGATCATGATGAGCAGTTCCATCAGGTGATCGTTGGTCGGAAACGAGGTCGACTGGAGGATGAAGACATCCTCGCCGCGCACGTTCTCTTGAATCTCGACAAAGATCTCCTGGTCGGCGAAGCGCCTGACGCTGGCCTTGCCCAGGGGAATGTTGAGATAGCGAGCGACAGCTTCTGCTAGCACCCGGTTGGAATTGCCCGCGAAGAGTTTCATACGCCGATCCTGGAAGTGAATATGAGCGGGCTTTTAGCGGCCTTGAGCCGTATTGCAAGCGGACTCGCCGTTGAATCCCAAAAAAGCGACATCTTGGAACGGAATGTCGCGGCTCAGCCCGGTTTTGCCGCCAGCCAGTCGGTGAGCTGGTCGATGGTGCTGTCGGCTATCGACTGCATGGTTGCGGGCGCCACGACCGGCCAGCCGTCGCCGCTGCCGATGGAAGGCGCAGTCTGCTGGCCGTTGATGCGGTGGAGCCGGGTGCCTGCCGGGTCGTAGACGTCCCAGACATAGACGACAGTCGTATCCTTGCCTTCGGTCATGGCGGAGAAATAGCCGCGCATGATGATGCCGGGCGGCGTGGTGTCGGTGCTTCCGGCCAGCGTGATGCCGCGTTCGCGGGCGCGGATGCCGAGCCGCTGGGTGAGTGGGGTTGCCGCCTCGACCGGGGTGCCGACAATGGGGGCGAACTGGACGCGCGTCTTTGCGACGATTGCGGCAGCCTGGGGCGACAGTGGCGCAGGCGCTGTGGCAGAGGGGGCGATTGTCGGCGCGCCGACGTCCGTGCCTTCCGCATTGGCCAGCGCGTTCGACTGGTCCGTCGGGGCGATGGCCGAGGGCTCGAGCACGTCCTTGGAGCTGTTGCAGGCCGAAAGTGCGACGAGCGCGGCCAAGCTTGCCGCGGCCACAAACCAACGTTTCATCTGCCTGTACTCCATGGCAAACGCCCCCCAGCGCTCATCGCAGTCATCGCACGATCAAGTCGAGATCATGGCGGGAAAGTGGCTTGGGCAAAGAATCGGTGGTCAGGTAGGTGCGTCCCAGGGTCATCGCGGTTTCGGTTTCCGAATCCATGATGATCATGTGGGCGAACAAGGTCATGTTGGGCGCGATCGGCTCGGGATTGCCCTGGTAGAACATCGGCATGTCCATCCAGGACGGCGTGAATCGCGCGCCGACCGAATAGCCGCAGGCGTTGAGCCGGTGCTTGGTCAGCCCATGCGCCTCCAGTGTGCGGGCGTGGGCGTCGAAGACGTCGCCGAACGTGTTGCCCGGCGTCATCGCCTTTTCGACTGCAAGCAATGCGTCGAGGGAGGCGTCGTAGAGCTCCTGGTGCCGCTTGGAGATCTTGCCGGTCAGTGCGGTCCGCATCATCGGCGCATGGTAATGGTTGAAGACGCCGGCCCATTCGAGCGTCAACTGGTCGTTCTTGTTGAGCTTGCGGCGTCCTGACTTGTAGCGGCAGAGCAGGGCATCGGCACCGGAGCCGATGATGAATTCGTTGGCCGGGTAGTCGCCGCCGCCGGAAAAGATCGCGCCCTGCATGGCGGCCAGGATCTTGGCCTCGTCGCCGCCCTGCTTGATCAGCGGCAGCGCCGCGTCGAGCGCGTCGTCGCCGAGGCTGGCGGCCTTTTCGGCCTTTTCGATCTCGGCCGGGCTCTTGAACAGGCGCAGCCGGCCGACAAGGCCCGAGGCATCGACGATCTGTCCGAAGGTCTGGAGCTGCTCGTCGAGGCGGCGGCCGTTGAAGGCGGTAAGGCCATGCGTGTCGTATTCGACGCCGATGCGCATGCCGAGCAGGCCGAGATCGTTGAGCAGGTTGCGCAGGTCGAGCGTCGGGTTGGCGTTGTCGCGGTCGGTCCACAGGACGATATTTTCAATGATCGAGGTGTGGCGGGCCTGGCGCAGGTCGGCCGAACGCGTCAGCAGCGTCATCGAACCGTCGGCCTTGACGATGAGCGACTGGAAGAAGCAGAAGCCGAAGGTGTCGTAGCCGGTCAGCCAGTACATGCTCTCCTGTGCGAACAGCAGCACCGCATCGAGCTTCTTTTCGGCCATCTCGATCATCAGCCGGTCGCGCCGGGCGTCGAATTCGGTTCGTTCGAAATGCAGCGCCATGCCGTCAGTCCTCCAGTGCAATTGCCGAAATCTGCCGCCCGTAATCAGCTTCCTTGCGATGCGTGGTGCGCCGATAGGAATAGAAGAGGTCTTCTTCCGCATAGGTGCAGCGGTTCAGCGCCTCGGCCGTCACGCCGGCGCGCCGCAGCCTGTCGACGGTGTAGAGGTTGAGGTCGAACATCGAATGACCGGGGTTTTCGGTCGGCGCGAAATAGCGCGCATTGTCGCCATCGGCCTCGGTAAAGCGGGCGACGAACTCCGGGCCAACCTCGTAGTTGGCAGCACTGATCGACGGGCCGAGCACGGCCAGGATGCGCTCGCGCCTGGCGCCGAGGCCTTCCATGGCAGTGACGGTGTTTTCGAGCACACCGGTAAACGCGCCCTTCCAGCCGGCATGGGCAGCGCCGATGACGCGCGCCTCAGGATCGGCGAACAGTACCGGTCCGCAATCTGCCGACGAGGCGCCAAGGGCGATGCCGGGCCGGTCGGTGACGATGGCGTCGGCCTTGGGCCTGTCGCCGGAAAACGGGCCGGTGGCGACGATCACATCGGGCGAATGGACCTGGTAAAGGCTGAGCAGATGGTCTGCCGCAACGCCCATCCAGCTGGCGACGCGGCGGCGATTCTCGGCCACGCGGACCTGGTCGTCGTCCGATCCGACACCGATGTTGAGGCCCTGGTAGATGCCTTCGGATACCCCGCCGATGCGGGTGAAATAACCGTGGCGGATGCCTTTGGCCTCCGCGCTGGCGAGCAAGTTGGACCGGATCGGGTCCGGTTTCGAGTCGTTCAGCATTGCCGCGTTGTCATCCCCGCATGCGATTTCGTCAAGGCCGGGCGCGGCGTCGCCGTTCCGCCTTGCTGTTGCGAGCGCGGACAGTGGGGCAGCGGCAAGCGTGCTGTCAACTGACGGCGGGGAAGGGAAGTTTTGTGCCAGCGGAAGCAATCGCGAGCACCTTGAACAGTGTGCCCATGGCATCGGGTCCGGCGAGGCGCTCGACTTCGCCGCCGATCTTTTCGCGCGTCGCCGCGTCCGCCGAAGCGCCGAGCCTGCCGGCGCGCTCGATCAGTCCAAGCGCCAGCAGGAACTCACCCTGGGCCGCCATATGCGCGTCGAGACCGTGCAGGCGGGCGGCAGTGGCAAGAGCGGCGAAATCGACATGCGAGGTCAGGTCCGCTTCGCCGGGATGGGCGAGCACGTCGTCATACTTGTGCTTGCGCAGGGCCTGCAGCGTGTCGCCGATGCCCGGCTCGATGTGGCCGTAGTCGAAGAACAGGCCGGCACCGCCCGAGGCTTCGATGCGCTCGGCAATTGCTTCCATGGTGGCGGTCCTTGCCGGGGCAAACTCGAAGATCGCGCCTTCGGGAGCCGTCTCGGCATCCTTCGGCAGCAAGGCGGCCGCGATGGTCGCCGGACCGGCAACGAAGGCCAGTTCGCCGTCCTCGCCGATGCCAACGGCGCGCTCGTGCCAGGCGGCGCCGATCTTGACGAACTGGCGCGTCGGGATGGCGTCGAACAGCTCGTTGCCCACGATGAACAAAGGAGCCTGGGGCAGGGTGGCGACGCTTTCGTGCCAGGCGATGTTCGTGCCGCTGGCGGCCAGCGTCTGCTTCTGGACTTTACGCAGCCGCGGGCTTGTCTCGATCATGGCGACATCGGCGGCGAAGGCCGGGTCGAGCTTCTGCAGCACCCGCAGCATGTCCTTCATCAGCGTGCCGCGACCGGGGCCGATCTCGGCGAGCAGCGCACCTCGTGGGCTGCCGGCGGCCTGCCAGGCCGCGTAAAGCCAGACGGCGACGAGTTCGCCGAACATCTGGCTGATCTCTGGCGCGGTGGTGAAGTCGCCGACCGCACCGAAGGGTTCACGCGTGGTGTAGTAGCCGTCCGCGGGGTCGAACAGGCACAGCGCCATGTAGTCGGCGATACCAATCGGCCCCGATGCGGCGATCAGGTTTGAAATGCGCTGCTTGAGCGCGGTCATGCCGGCTTTGCGGCTTGGGTCACCGGTTTGGCCGACAGCATCGCCCATACCCCGATCAGCACCATCGGCACCGACAGCACCATGCCCATGGTCAGCCAGCCGCCGAGGAGGTAGCCGATCTGCTGGTCGGGTTCGCGGAAGAACTCGACGATGATGCGCGACAGGCCGTAACCGCAGACGAAGGCGCCGGCGACGAAGCGCGGCGTCTTGAGCTTCTGCCTGGAGTGGGTAAGGAAGCGCAGCACGAGGAACAGCACCAGGCCTTCGAGCAGGGCTTCGTAGATCTGGCTTGGATGACGCAGGAACGGTCCTCCGGTGGGAAACTCGACCGCCCAGGGCACGTCTGTGACCCGCCCCCACAGCTCGGAATTGATGAAGTTGGCGACACGAACGAGCCCCAGGCCGACCGGCACTCCGGCGGCAACCACGTCGATCAGAGACCAGACAAGGATGCCGTGCTTGCGGGCGAACAGGAACATGGCGATCGTCACGCCGAGCAGGCCGCCATGGAACGACATGCCGCCTTGCCAGACGGCGAGTATGTCGAGCGGATTGGAGATGTAGCGAGCGAGGTCGTAAAACAGGATGTAGCCGATGCGGCCGCCAAGCACGACGCCGGCCGCAGCCCAGACCAGGAAGTCGTCGAGGGCTTCTGGCTTCATCGGCAGGATGCCGTTCGGCCACAGGCGGGTGTTGGTCACAAGCCGCTTGCCATACCACCAGGCAAACAGGATGCCGACGACATAACCCAGCCCGTACCAGTGAATGGCGAGCGGCCCGATCTGGACGATGACCGGATCGATGTTCGGAAAGGACAGGGCTGCCAGAGGCAGGGCAAGATATTCAGTCAATTCTATCTCCGGTCGAAGCGGTGGCGCGGACCATGCGGCAGCCCTTTGGCAGGGTCAAGGCAGGGGGCAGCCGCTCACCGAGATGTCATTGTTGGCAAGCCGGCATTTTTTGCCGCGGCGTTTGGCTGTCGCCGCAGGTCACGATATCCTTGCAATCTGTGCCTTGCCCTACTACGTCGAATGGACAACGCGAGGGTTTGCCATGACGACCGGACCGAACCGCATCCTGGATGAGTTTGCCAAGCTGATGACCGATGCCGCGGGTGCCGCGCAGGGCGTCAAGCGCGAGGTCGAGACCGCGTTCCGTTCGCAAGCCGAACGGGCGATGAATACGCTTGAGCTGGTGCAGCGCGAGGAGTTCGAAGCCGTCCGCGACATGGCGATCAAGGCGCGCGCCGAGAACAAGGCGATGGCCGTCCGCATCGAGGCACTCGAGTCGAAGCTCGCAGCCCTTGGCGGCGAAGATGCCGGCAAGGCCTCACCGGCGGCGTCGCCGAAGCCTCGTACAAAGAAATAATTCGTTAACTTTTCCACAAAGCGCCATCCGAAAAAGTGCTTTGTCGTGAATCGCTTACCGGCGCTTGATGAATGTGCGCCGCAGCCAGTTTCCACACCCGAATGCGGCAGTGCGAAAAATTGGGCTGTTCACGCGACTCCTGATCAATACACTGAATTTGTTGCATGATTCTTAGCGGGGTCACGCACCGGATGGCGCGGTCCGGCTGGGGGGTATTGAGTCCGGCAGCGCTGGTCGTCCGAGTTCAAGAATAAGTTTGTTCGTCGTGTGTGCCCTTTGCGCGGAGCGCGATGGCGCTCCCGGAACGACAGGAAGCATTTATGGAACTTCTCGAACTCGAGTTCTCGCGCGAAATCCATCCGGTGGATGTTATCGAGCAGGTGGCTCACAACAACGACTGGTCATTCGAGCGTGCCGGCGACGACGAAATCTCGATCTCTGTCGTCGGCAACTGGACCGACTACCAGATTTCCTTCTCTTGGATGGAAGACTTCGAGGCCCTGCACTTGGCCTGCGCCTTCGACATCAAGGTGCCGGAAAGCCGTACGCTGGAAATCCTGCGGCTGCTGTCGCTGATCAACGAGCAGATGCTGTTCGGTCATTTCGACCTGTGGGAGCAGGAGGGCGCAATCATGTTCCGCCAGTCGCTGCTGCTCGCCGGCGGCGTCGAGCCGACCAGCCAGCAGGTCGAGGTGCTGTTGTCTTCGGCGCTCGAAGCCTGCGAATGCTACTTCCAGGCGTTCCAGTTCGTCGTCTGGTCGGGCACCTCGGCCAAGGACGCGCTGGCAAGCGTGCTGTTCGAGACGCACGGAAACGCCTGAGACTGCCGCATGAGTTCGCACAACGAGCGCAAGCCCGAAATCAACTTTGCCGACTTCGACAAAGTCGACATCCGCACCGGCACGATCGTCGAGGTCGAGCCGTTTCCCGAGGCGCGCAAACCGGCGTTCAAGCTGAAGATCGATTTCGGCGCTGGGATCGGTATCAAGAAATCCTCGGCGCAGATCACCAAATATTATGCGCCGGAGACGCTTCTGGGCCGGCAGGTGTTTGCCGTGGTCAATTTCCCGCCGCGCCAGATCGGGCCGTTCATGTCGGAAGTGCTGACCCTCGGCTTCCCGGATGCCGAAGGCGACGTCGTGCTCGGCGCCATCGAGCGCAAGGTTCCCGACGGCGGCCGCCTGTTTTAGGACACGCCGCAATTCAGGGTGATGCCGGCCTGCAAATGGCGATTTCCTGCGCTTCCGGTACTCACGTACCCAAATGTGCGCTCCGTTCCGGTTCTCGGAACTCACCATTTTCGACTCGGCCTGACCTGAATTGTCGACGTGTCCTGGCCGTCTACGCGGTGTACGCCGCCTTCACATTGTCCAGGAACATCTCGGCACAGGCCGTCCAGGTGTAGCGCATGGCGCGTTTGCGCGCTTCGGCGCGGTCGACCTTGAGCGCGGCGAGCGCGGCTTGCTGCAAGTCCTCCGAAACTACGCCGCCGACACCGTCGCCGACGATGTCGATCGGGCCCGTGACTGGATAAGCGGCAACAGGCGTGCCGCTGGCCAGCGCTTCGATGATGACATTGCCGAAGGTGTCGGTGCGGCTGGGGAAGACGAAGACGTCGGCCGAGGCATAGATTTCGGCCAGTTCGTCGCTCGGGCGCCGGCCGAGGAAATGCGCTTCGGGGTACTTTGCCTTCAGCCGTTCGATCTCGGGCCCGTCGCCGACCAGCACCTTGGAGCCGGGCAAGTCGAGGTCGAGGAATGCGGGCAGGTTCTTTTCCACCGCGATGCGGCCGACGCAGAGGAATATCGGTCGGGGCAGGTCGAGATCGACCTTCTTGCCGGGGTGGAAGTGGTTGATGTCGACGCCGCGTGTCCAAGGCCTCAGCTTCTCGAAACCGCGTGACGCGAGGTCGTCGGCGAGCGACTTCGTCGCCACCATGCAGCCCTGGCCGGAATTGTGGAAGTTCCGTAGCAGGCCGTAGGTCCAGCTTTCGGGCAGCGGCAGGCGGGCGCTGACATATTCGGGAAAACGCGTGTGGTAGCTGGTGGTGAAGGGGCGGCCGTTGGCTCGGCAATAGCGTCGCGCCATCATGCCGAGCGGCCCTTCGGTGACGATGTGGATATGATCGGGCCGACGCTGCTCGATGATGCGGGCGACATTCCCGGGCGTGGTCAGCGCGAGACGGATGTCGGGATAGGTCGGCATCGGCAAGGTGCGGAAGATGTTCGGCGTCAGGAAGTCGGCCTCGGCACCAAAGGCGCCAAGCGTTTCGGCGAGCCGCTCGAGGGTGTGCACGACGCCGTTGATCTGCGGTTTCCAGGCGTCGGTGACCATCAGGATGCGCAAGAGATGTCTTCCCTGTTGCCCGTATCTCGATCAGCCAGGAATCGGCGAGCTTCCCGTTCGATGCGGCCGCCTTTGAGCAGATTGGCATGACACGCCGATGACGTCCCGTCCTTCTCGCAGTTGCGAAGACGAGGTTGCTTCTGCCCGAACAAGCATTTTCTTTGAGACGATTTTCCTGCCCACGCGCTCGGCGCGAAATCCGATCCTTTGTCGAAGCGGGGGCGTTTGCCGAGGATATGGCCAAGCTTCGCATGTCGCGGAGCGAGCCATCCTCCCAGCGGCTCTCAGCGAGACACCGAAATGACCGAGACCATCAATTCGATTTCCCACCGCAACGCGATCAGCCGGCGCACGGCCTTTGCAGCCCTTTTCGCCTCCGTCGTTACCGTCATCAGCTTCACCGTCCCGCACCAGGCCTTCGCCGAGGACAAGTCCGCGATCAAGGTCGGCATCATCTCCGGCGAGGACGAGGATGTCTGGCGCGTGGTCAAGGCCGAGGCGGCCAAGCAGGGCCTGACCGTCGAGACGGTCGTCTTCAACGACTACACCCAGCCGAACGAGGCGCTGGAGCGCGGCGAGATCGACGCCAACGCCTTCCAGCACCAGCCCTATCTCGACAACCAGATCAAGACCCAGGGCTACCACATCACCCCGGTGGGCTATACCGGGCTGTGGCCGATCGGCCTCTACTCCAAGAAGCACGCCAAGATCGAGGACCTGCCGGAAGCGGCGGTCATTGGCGTGCCCAACGATCCGTCCAACGAAGGCCGGGCGCTGCGGGTGCTGGCCGATGCCGGTCTGATCAAGCTCAAGGACGGGACCGGAATCCTGGCGACCGTCACTGATGTCGTCGACAATCCGAAGAAGTTCGAGATCAAGGAACTCGACGCCGGCATCGTCGGCCGTTCGGTCGAGGACCTCGACGCCGCTGTCGTCAACACCGACTGGGCGCTGAAGAGTGGACTGAGCGCCGACAACCGCATTGCCCAGGAACCCGTGGCCGACAATCCCTACCGCAACTTCATCGCGGTCAAGACCGGCGACGAGAACGAGGCTTGGGTCAAGAAGCTGGTCGCCGCCTACCAGAACGAGACGGTCAAGGCCGAGTTCGACCGCGTCTACAAGGGCACCGGCGTCGCCGCCTACTGAGCGCGAGCGGCCATCGACAACAGGCGGCTCGCTCATGGCGGGCCGCCTTCCGCTTTGCGGGGAGATTTCATGAACCAGCATTTCAGTTCCGCCGCCGCGACGTTGCCGCCTGGCGATGTTGCGCCCGCCGGCGATGTCGTGCGCATTGTCGACCTCAAGCGTCGGTTCGGCCGGACGCCGGCGGTCGACGGCGTGTCGCTGACGGTGCGCAAGGGCGAGATCCTCGGCATCATCGGCCGTAGCGGCGCTGGCAAGTCGACACTGATCCGCTGCCTCAACGGGCTGGAGCGTCCCGACGCCGGGCAGATCTTGGTCGAGGGGCGCGAGATCACCGGGTTGAGCGAGCGCGATCTGCAGCCGCTGCGCCGTCGCATCGGCATGATTTTCCAGCACTTCAACCTCTTGTCGGCGAAAACCGTCGAGGACAATGTCGCCCTGCCGCTGAAAATCGAGGGCAGGTCGAAGGCCGAGCGGCTCGCCCGTGCCGCCGAATTGCTCGACCTCGTCGGCCTCGCCGACAAGGCCAAGGCCTATCCGGCGTCGCTGTCCGGCGGGCAGAAGCAGCGCGTCGGCATCGCGCGCGCGCTTGCCGCGCGTCCGGCGCTGCTGCTCTCCGACGAGGCGACGTCGGCGCTCGATCCCGAGACGACGCGCTCGATCCTTTCGCTGCTCAAGGACATCAACCAGAAGCTCGGTCTGACGATCCTGCTGATCACTCACGAAATGGACGTGATCCGCACCATTGCCGACCGCATCGCCGTTCTCGATGCCGGCCGCATCATCGAGGAGGGGGCGGTGTGGTCCGTCTTTGCCGACGCGCAGTCGGAGGTGACGCGCAGCCTGCTCGGCGGCATCCGGCCGCAACTGCCCGCAGCGATCGCCGGACGCTTGGCGCGTTCAGGGCGCGAGGCGATCCTGCGCATCGACATTGCAGGAGAGGCGGCGCGGCGTCCGCTGCTGCAGGAACTCGCGGCGGCCGTTCCCGGCCGCTACCGCCTTGTCCATGGCGGCATCGACCACATCCAGGGCGAGCCGGTCGGAACGCTTTTCCTCGGTGCTGCGACACCGGTCGGCCGTCTCGCCGAAGTCGTCGATTTTCTCAATGCCCGGGGCGCCCGGGTCGAGGTGCTTGGTCATGTCACCGATGATGTTTGAACTTCTCCTGCGCTCGCTTTGGGAAACGGTGCTGATGACGGCGGCATCGGGCCTGATCTCGCTGGTCTTCGGCCTGCCGCTCGGCCTGGCGCTTGTCGCCACGGATCGCGGTGGCATCGCCGAGCAACTGTGGCTGAACCGTATCCTCGGCGGCATCGTCAACGGCTTCCGCTCGGTGCCCTTCATCATCCTGCTCGTCGCGCTGATTCCGCTGACGCGGCTTATCGTAGGCACCTCGATCGGCACCTGGGCGGCGATCGTGCCGCTGGCGATTGCCGCGACGCCTTACTATGCGCGCATCGCCGAAGTGTCGTTGCGTGAGGTCGACCGTGGCCTGATCGAGGCCGTGCGCGCCATGGGCGGCGGCCGCTGGGCGATCATCCGCGAGGTGCTGGTGCCGGAAGCGCTGCCGGGCATCGTCGCCGGCTTCACCGTCACTTTGGTGACGTTGGTCGGCGCCTCGGCCATGGCGGGCGCGATCGGTGCCGGCGGTCTCGGCGACCTCGCCATCCGCTACGGCTACCAGCGTTTCGAGACGGCGGTGATGGTTGCAGTGGTGATCGTGCTCATCGTGCTCGTCTGCGGCATCCAATGGGTCGGCGACAGGCTGGTGACGCGGCTCGACCGGCGCGGCTGAAGCCCGGTCAGGCCGGCACGCGGATCATGGCGCGCAGGCCGCCAAGCGGGCTGTCGCTCAACTTGATGTCGCCGCCATGGCTGCGGGCGATGTCGCGGGCGACCGCCAGCCCGAGCCCGGTGCCGGTCGAATCGAGGTTGCGCGCCTCATCGAGGCGATAGAACGGCTTGAACACCTCTTCGCGCTTCTCTTCCGGGATGCCGGGGCCGTTGTCGTCAACCATGACCACCAGCATGCCGCGGTCATGGACGGCCTTGACCTCGACTTCCTTGGCATAACGGAATGCGTTGCCGACGACGTTCTGCAGCAGGCGGGCGAAGGCGTTGGGGCGGACATGCACTTCGGGCTCGCCGACCAGCGTGACCTTGAGCTTGCGCTTGCGCAGCTTGGCTTCCTCGCCAAGCTTGTCGAGATAACTGGTGAGGTCGAAGCGCCCTGGATCCTCGGCCGCCTCGCCGCGGGCGAAGGCGAGATAGGCCTCGAGCATCGACTGCATGTCGTCGATGTCCTGGCTCAGAGCCTCGCGATCGATCTTGTTGCCCGACAGCGCAAGCTGCAGCTTGAAGCGGGTCAGGATAGTGCGAAGGTCGTGGCTGACACCGGTCAGCATCGCTGTACGCTGGTCGATCTGGCGCTCGATGCGCTCGCGCATCTGGATGAAGGCAAAGCCGGCGCGGCGCACTTCCTCGGCACCGCGCGGACGGAAATTCGCAGGCATCGGCCGCCCCTTGCCGAAGCTCTCCGCCGCCTCGGTCAGTTGCAGGATCGGGCGGATCTGGTTGCGCAGGAAGGGGATGGCGATGGTCAGCAGCACCAGCGAGGTGCCGACCATCCACAACAGGAAGATGTGGGTGTTCGAGGCGTAGGCCTGGCTGCGGCGAACGAAGATGCGCAGCACCTTGTCGTCGAGCTGGACGCGCACTTCGACGACGTTCGAGTTGCCGACCGTATCGAGCCAGAACGGCTTGTTGATCTGCCTGCGGATTTCAGTTGAGAGCGCCTGGTCGAGAATGGAGAAGAACGGTTTGGGGCCGGGCGGGGGTAGCGGTTCGGGCGGCAGCAGGTCGATCTTCAGCAGCATGCGCTCCTGGGCGATGCGGATGATCTGGGCGTAGTTCTCCGGCTGCGGGAAGGTGTCGAGCAGGTCGATGATGCCGGCAATGTCGCGGGTCACCGCTTGCGACAGGCGCACCGTCACCGTCTGCCAGTGGCGCTCCATGAAGACGAAGGCGACGACCGACTGCAAGAGGATCATCGGGGTGATGACGATGAGCAGGGAGCGGGCGTAGAGCCGCTTCGGCATGTAGAGCGCAACCCGCCGCCAGAAGCGGTTCCAGCTTCTCGGCACGGCCGTCAGCGCACGCCATGCACGTGTGCCGATACCGCCTCCGCCGGGCCCTTCCATGTCGGTGGTTGCCATCCGCCCTTCCGTTTCGCCGCCAGCCGGACTTCGTCCCGCTCGGCCTGCGTTGATCCTAGTGCACGCTCGACAGTTCTGAAACTGTCTTTGAAGTTCAACAGCTTACGTTGTCAAACGTTGCGTTGTCCCGTGCTGAAAACATAGGGATTTTTCTTGAGTTTCCAAATGTCAGGCCGTTCGTCGTCGCCGAAAGACGATTGACGGGAACTGCGCCGACACTATGTCGGGTCACTTGCGTGGAGATGATCAAGGCACGCCCCGGCGTCCCGCGTCCAAGCGGGCGCGGCACCGCGGGTTGTAGCCGGTGCCGGCGGCTTGGCCGAGGGTTTTCGCAGGCCACGAGCCGAGCCGCGCACGGCAAATCCGGGCCAGGCGTCGCCTTTGCAGCGGCGCCTGGAGGATGAACGAGGACGACGAAGCGGTCGCTTAGATGCCGAGCAACGTCTTGGCTTCGTTGAGCGCAGCCTCCGATCCGGCGTGATCTCCGGCGGCATGCAGTTGCTCGCCCTTGGTGCGCAACTCCTTGACCTTTGTCATGTCCGCCTCCGCGAGTGTCGAAGCGGGCAGCGCTGCGTCGATCGCAGCCATGATGCTCGGGCAGGAATTGGCGAAAGCGGTTGCTGGAAAGACTGACAGGGCAAATGCAAGCGTAATTGCGCGTAACATGGCTGTTTCTCCCATGCCGGGCCGCGGAATGCGGCACGTCTGTCGCCGGCGCGCGCGATACTACAATGGAGGGGCCGGTCTCAACAACCGGCCGATGCTCGGAAGGTTCGCTGCGCAGGCTGGAGACCGTTATTCCACGCTCAGCCGATAGCCGATGCCGCGCACCGTCTGCAGCCAGACGGGGTTGGCCGGGTCGCGCTCGATCTTGCGCCGCAGGCGATTGATCTGGACGTCGATGGTGCGCTCGCCGACTTCGGAATCGCCGGTCACCAACTCGTGGCGGGGGATGGTCTCGCCGGCGCGCGCGGCAAAGATGGCAAGGATTTCCTGTTCGCGGTCGGTCAGCTTGAGGGCTTCGCCGCCACGCTTGAGTTCGCGGCGCGCGATCTGGAAGGTGTAGGGGCCGAACACCAGCTGCTCGACCTTCGGCGTCGTTGCCGGCCCGCCTCGGCGCAGGATGTTGTTGATCCTGAGGATCAGCTCGCGCGGGTCGAATGGCTTGGGCAGGTAGTCGTCGGCGCCGGCCTCCAGGCCGGTGATGCGGCTGTCTGTCTCGGAAAGTGCGGTCAGCATCAGGATCGGCACGTCCTTCTGGTCGCGCAGCGATCTGGTCAGTTCGACGCCGGTCTCGCCCGGCATCATCACGTCGAGGATGAGAAGGTCGAAGTCGAGGCCCGCCAGCTTGCGGCGTGCCTCGTCGGCATTGCCGGCGACCGTCACGCGAAAGCCGTTCTCGGTCAGGTATTGCTTGAGCAGGTTTCGGATGCGCGTGTCGTCGTCGACCACGAGCAGGTGCGGAGCATCATCGCCCAGCGTGGCCGGATTGGCCGTCTTGTCGTTATTCTCCATGGTCTTTCCCCGGCGTGTTTCCGGGCAGATGATCAATCTGCGCCCTTAATTCGGGATTGACCATCGCCTTGAGGAATCGTTCGATCCAGGCGCGTTCGGTCTCTCCCGCGCCCTCCAGTGCCGCATCGATGCGGCGTGACTGTGGCCGCGCCAGCGCCAGGGTCAGCGTCCGGCCTTTCGGCGTGGGATAAAGCTCGCGCTGACGGCGGTCGCGCGGACCCTGGACCTGGACGATATAGCCCGCATCGATCAGCTGCTTGAGAACCCGCGCAAGGCTCTGCTTGGTGATCTTCAGCACGTCGAGCAACTCGGCGACGGTCAGCCCCGGCATGCGGTTGACGAAGTGCAGCACGCGGTGGTGCGCACGACCGAAACCGTACTCGGCAAGTATCTGATCCGGGTCCGAAGTGAAATCGCGATAGGCGAAGTAAAGCAACTCGATGATCGAGAAGTCGATGCCGTCGTCGGCCGTCACTGCGGTTCGGATCGGTTGGGCGGCTGCGCCGCTGCGTTGTGCCATAGAGTTCCTGCTCGTCAATTTATGTCAGCACTGTTGACATAAATTAGGTGCGATGGTAATTTTTGCCAAGCTTTTCGGCGGATTGCGAATGAAAAGGCAAGGTACGGTGGTTTTTTCCGAAACATCGTGAGTTTGCTTTGGTATTCTAGCCCGCCTACGCTTTATCCAGCAGGCCCCTTACGGGCCATTAAGAACGATACGAAACGATAGGCAGGCTCCCGCCTGCGGGAAGGTTTACCATGGCATCCGTTCCTTTCGACCAACTCGATGGCTTCATCTGGATGAACGGCGAGTTCGTCCAATGGGCCGACGCCAAGATTCACGTACTAACCCATGGCCTGCACTATGCAAGCGCGGTGTTCGAAGGCGAACGCGCCTATGGCGGCGAGATCTTCAAGCTGACGGAGCACACCGAGCGCCTGCATGAATCGGCCCGGCTCCTTGGCTTCACCATTCCCTATTCGGTGGACGTGATCGACGATGCCTGCCGCGAGCTGCTGAAGAAGCAGGGCTTCAAGGACGCCTATGTGCGCCCGATCGCCTGGCGCGGCAGCGAGGAAATGGGCGTCGCCGCCCACAAGAACCGCATCAACGTTGCCGTCGCCATCTGGCAGTGGCCGAGCTATTTCGACCCGGCGCAGAAGCTGAAGGGCATCCGCCTCGACATCGCCGAATGGCGCCGTCCCGACCCGCGCACAGCACCTTCGAAGTCGAAGGCGGCCGGCCTCTACATGATCTGCACGCTGTCCAAGCATGCGGCCGAGGCCAAGGGTTATGCCGATGCGATGATGCTCGACTGGCGCGGCCAGGTCGCCGAGGCGACCGGCGCCAACATCTTCTTCGTCAAGGACGGCAAGGTCCACACGCCGACGCCGGATTGCTTCCTCGACGGCATCACCCGCCGCACGGTGATCGGGCTTGCCAAGGATCGCGGCATCGAGGTGATCGAACGCGCCATCATGCCGGAAGAACTGGCAGGCTTCGAGCAGTGCTTCCTGTCCGGCACGGCAGCCGAAGTGACGCCGGTTTCGGAGATCGGCCAGTACCGATTCGAGGTCGGCGAAATCGCCAAGACGCTGATGAACGACTATTCGGCAGCGGTTCAGCCCAAGCATGCCATTGCTGCGGAATAACCAGCAAATACAATAGCTAAGGATTGCAAGGGGGCGGTTTTCGGACCGCCCCTTTTGCTTGCCTCGTGGCGCATTTGACATTCGCCGATTTCAGCGTCTCATGTTGACGTCGGCAGACTGAGGGCCGGCATGCAATTTGGAGGGAATTGTTATGGAATCGCTTCTTCCGATCATCATACAGATTGTAACCGGCGTAATCGGTGGACAGGCCGTCGGCGCGGCGATCAAGACAGCTGCGATGGGGCAGGTGACGAAGCTGATCGCAGGCGGCGTCGGTGGTATTGCAGGCGGCCAGATCCTCGGCAGTCTCCTTGGCGGCGCTGCTGATCCGGCAACCGCCGGCGCGCTCAGCGGCATCCTTGGCGACGTGGTCGGCGGCGCAGGCGGCGGCGCCATCCTGACGGCGATCGTTGGCGCCGTCATGGGCGCGATGAAGAAGTAAAAGCGTTTCAGACGGAATTCGGATTGGGCGGCTGCGGCCGCCCATTTCATTTTTGACAGAGGCTGCCAGGCTGATCGCTGTGGACGAATGTCGCGACTGACCCAACAGCGCCGCGCATCCAATTGGACGCGCAAAGGACGCTGTAAATATTGAATTGGTGCATGATCCTTTCCGAAAATCCATTCCGATTTTCGGGGTCATGCACTATGTCGGGGCAAAGATCAGAAAGGACAGCCATGGGACAGCTCAATGCCGGGATCGTGCCGGTCACGCCCTTCCAGCAGAATTGCACGATCCTCTTCGACACCGAAGACAAGACCGGCGTCGTCGTCGATCCGGGCGGGGACGTCGACACCATCCTTTCGGTGCTCAAGGATAACGGCATCAACATCACGGCCATCTGGCTGACGCACGGCCATATCGACCATGCCGGCGGGGCGATGGAGCTCAAGGACGCGCTCGGCGTCGACATCATCGGACCGCATGAGGCCGACAAGCCGCTGCTCGACAACCTCGTCACGCAGGCGCAGAAATTCGGCATGGGCGGCTCGGTGCGCAATTGCGTGCCCGACCGGTTCCTGACCGAAGGCGAGACGGTCTCGTTCGGCAGCCATGTGTTCGAGGTGCTGCACTGCCCTGGCCACGCGCCCGGCCACGTCGTCTACTACAATCGCGAGGCAAAGTTCGCCCATGTCGGCGACGTGCTGTTCCAGGGCTCGGTCGGCCGCACGGACCTCTATGGCGGCGACCATGCGACGCTGATCCGCTCGATCAAGGAGAAGCTCTTGCCGCTCGGCGACGAGATCGGCTTCATCTGCGGTCACGGGCCCGGCAGCCGTTTCGGTGACGAGCGCCGGAGCAATCCCTATCTGGTCTGAGACCGCGGGTGTCCCGACCGGCGCGAAATGAAAAACGGCGCCAACCGCAAGGCTGGTGCCGTTTGTTATTGTCGTCGCGTCGGGCTGCTTTCGAACGGCCGGGCAGGGAAGGCCGTTCGACGAAGCCCGTGAACGTTAGTTGGCGGTGCAGAAATGCTCCAGCCCGTCATAGCCGGTGAAGGTGCCGCTGCGCGGCTTGAAGCTGCGGTACCGATCCGAGCAGTAGCTGTACCATTCCGGGCTCCACGGCTCGATTGCGTAGCTGTTGCGGTAGACCACGCGGCGCTGCACCGGGGCAGGGCGGTAATAGTCCTCGCGATAGACGCGGCGCGGCTGCGGCTCGTAGTCGTAATAGTCGTCGTAGACCGGCTGCGAACGGTTGCCATTGCCGGCGATGACCGCACCGGCGATCAGGCCAAGCGCGCCGGCGGCGACGATCGCGCCGGTGTTGTCGTGGCGGTTGTGGCGGCGCCAGCGCTCACCGGCCTCGGCCACCGGCAGGGTGGCGAGCGTGGTGGCGGCAACGGCTGCCGAAAGGACGAGGGTCTTGATGGTGCGGTTCATGTCGGGTCTCCTTCGCCGTCCGGCCCGTATCGAGGCAGGAAATGAGCGTCGACAACATGTCTAGGGGACCGAGGCTGAACGCAGCCTGAACAGACTTTCGGCGAAACATTCGAGCCGATCGAAGCCGACAGACGCCATGCGGCGCGGCGTCAGGCACTGCTGCGCAAATGTGGCCGGTGCTCAAGCCCGGCCCGGATCGCGGGCTCTCAGCCTACGGTCAGATTGACTGCCTTCGGGCCCTTGCCGCGCTTGTCCGGCTCGGTGTCGAAAGAAACCTTCTGCCCATCCTCAAGACCGGGAAGGCCTGACGCCTGCACAGCCGAGATGTGGACGAAGACATCCTTCGCCCCGTCGTCCGGCGTGATGAAGCCGAAGCCTTTGGCATGATTGAAGAACTTGACGGTGCCGGTCTGCGGCATGGGAAACTCCTCTGATCCCATCAATTCCAGTTCTTCGGGCCGGCAAATGCCCGAAGTGGAAATTTGTCGTTCATTTTTGGGCCATCGGCAAGCAAAAGTTTTGCTCTCCGGCGCCGCCCGAAAGCGGCGCCTGGCCCGCAAAAACACGGCTTTCAGCGGTGCCTGGGCGACGTTTTCCGGCTCAGTATTCGCAGTAGCGGATCGGCCCGATCTGGATGCAAGAAGGTGGCCGTGGGCGGTGCGGATCGAACCTGCTGTAGACCCGTACGCGGCAGTTGGGGCCGATATGGCGGTGGGGCACGTTGCCGTAGCGCGGCAGGAAGTGCCGGCGAACATCGCGGTGGCAGTCGCGCACCTGGATCGGCGGGCGGACTCGGACCGGCCGGCAGTCGGGCCGCCGGTGGACATGCCATTCGGTACGGCCGAATTGCGGAACGAAGTGGCGCTGGGGATCGCCGTGGCAGCCACGGACCTGGACCAGCAGGCCGGGGCCGGCTTGCGGCATGTCACTTGTCGGCATGGCCGCAGCGGGGCCGCCGTAGCCCAGGCCTGCAACAAGCAGCGCCGCGCTCAGAGCATTCAGGAATTTCATCGTCGGCCTCCTCCAGGGCGGGGCGGTTTCAGCTCCCGGCGTAGGAATATGCCATGATTGTCACGGCCTCGCCAGACCGTGGCGAGCCGCGCAGGCGCTGCTATCTCCTTGATTGGCCGAGTGATATTCGGAATTGTATGGACGAAAAGGAAAGGGCGCGACGGTTGCCCATCGCGCCCTTCAATCACAACTGCAACCTTGCTTGGCTTAAGCCGCGCGGAGGTTGACCGCCTTGGGACCCTTGCCCATGCGGTCAGGCTCGACGTCGAAGGTGACCTTCTGGCCATCGACGAGCGTGCGCAGGCCGGAAGCCTCGATAGCGGAGATGTGGACGAAAACGTCCTTGGCGCCGCCATCCGGCGTAATGAAGCCGAAGCCTTTGGTTGCGTTGAAGAATTTTACGGTACCGGTCTGGGCCATTGGGAGAACTCCTTCACCCGTTCAGTGGTCTGGACCTGCCAGCCGCCTGGCGTCGGCGGCAAGTCGGTGGTTTTGCTTGGCGGTCATGCATTCGCGCACGATAAAAACCCCCCGCCGAGTCACGGGGTCGTCAGAGATTCACAGTATCGGGGAAAGGGTCGTGCAAAACGTTCCAGTCTCCGGGTCAGCAAACGCCCGAACTGGATGTGATATTGCATGGAAACGCGTAGGTTGCAAGATGTCGCGGCCAATGGCCGATGGCACTTCGCAGCGTCGCATCAATATACGACATTCTGAAAACAGCCATTGGCCAGATTGCCGCGTCTGATGGGGCAGTTCGCCCTTGACGGATTGCTTTCGTTGACAGAATCGCGAGGATCGGGGCAGGGGCTGAAACAATTCCCGCAGAGGCGGGAACGAGAGGGAGCTAATTCCATGGTGTTTTCGGCAAAGACCTTTGCGCGAAGAGCAACGGTCGCCTCGTTGCTGTCGCTGATGCTCGCATCCTGCGTGGTGGTGGAAGAGGGGCCTGGGCCCGGCCCGCGGCCGCCGCGTCCGGAGCCCGGACCTCAGTTCTGCACGCGCGAATATGATCCGGTCTGCGCGCGGCGGGGAAATGATCGCCAGACCTTCGCAAACTCCTGCATGGCGGAGGCCGCCGGCTACCGCATCATCCGCGGCGGCGAGTGCCGTGGCGGTGGCGGCGACGGCGGCTGGAACGGCGGTGGCGGTGGCTGGAATGGCGGCGGGGGCGGCAACCAGCAATTCTGCACCAGGGAATACCGGCCGGTCTGCGGCCAGCGCGGCGGTTCCTTGCGTACGTTCCCCAATGCCTGCGAGGCTGATTCCGCCGGCTTCCGCGTCGTCGACAACGGCCCCTGCTAGAACAGCGGCCAGCCTCCCGGCTGTCGGCGCAGGGAGGCTGGTCCCATTAGGATCAGTTCGGCGAAAAGTCGTTTGCGCGCCTGACTTCGCGCACGCGGCAATCGTCGCCGACATGGCGATGGCGCAAGACGATGCCATCGACGCGGTGCGTACGCACATCGCGGTGGCAGTCCGCTGATCGGCGCGCGGGTTGCTGCCGGCCGCCGACCAGCACCGGCCGGCAACTGTCGTGCTCGTGGTAGTGCGACGCGCGCCGGCCGATCTCGGGGATATACGAGTCACGCACGTCTTCGTGGCAGCCGCCGACTTTGAAGACGAGGCCAACGATCGCCGGCTGGAACGGCGTCGAAAGCGGCGCGGCAGAGGCAGGCAAGATCGCTGCTGCCAACAAAGTGGCGAGCGAAACGGCCAGGAATTTCATCCGGCTTCTCCTTGGGGTGGCACAACCAGCCAGCAGATTGCGCTGCGCGCAGCTAACTTCAATGGCTTGCGGTGGCCGTGAAGCCATTTCGCCTTGGCAGGGTTACCGCTTTCTTGCTGCTTGCCGGCAGGTTCGGGCGAAGGCCCGTTTCATGCCACAACTGTCCGACCGGATCGGAACGGCGGATATGCACAAAAGCCTCCGCGACATGTATCGTATGGGACCAGCCGAATAGAGTTCTGCCGCATAGCGTTTGACGGCGTCCGGGCGGACGCCACAACTGGGAGGAACAGGTCATGGCTTCAGTATCGATACATCCAGCACTCGATGGCGGCGTCAAACCGGGCAGCGCCAGCTTCAGCGGCGGCACGCTGGTTTGCGCCTGCGCCGACCGCCCGGTGAAGGTGGCGATCAAGGGACAGGTTGCCCACAACCACGCCTGCGGCTGCACCAAGTGCTGGAAGCCCGACGGCGCCAGGTTTTCGGTGGTGGCCGTCACGGCCCATGAAAACGTCACCGTTCTGGAAAACGGCGACAAACTCGCCGTGGTCGACCCAAGCGCACTGATCCTGCGCCACGCCTGCAAGGGCTGCGGCGTGCATATGTACGGCCCGGTTGAGCGCGACCACGCCTTCAAAGGCCTCGACTTTATCCATCCCGAGCGTTTCCAGGAAGCAGGCTGGGCCGAACCGGGCTTTGCTGCCTTCGTCTCGTCGATCATCGAGGCCGGGGTCAATCCCTCCGAAATGGATGGCGTGCGTGCCCGGCTGAAGGAACTCGGCCTCGAGCCCTATGATTGCCTGTCGCCCGCGCTGATGGACTACATCGCCACCTGGGTGGCGAAGAAGTCGGGTGTGCTGAAGAGCTGACCCAGCCGCAGCCAAGGGGGAAGGGCGGCCTTAGCTCGTAAAGCCTATGCCAGGCCGCCCTTCCGTCTACATGATCGCCAGACGATCCGTGCTATCGTGCGGACGGGAGAAACGGCGGCAACGCCAGATGCGCCCGCACGCCTCCGCAATCGAGGGAGGTCGAAATGGCATATTACGTTTTCCTGGTGAACTTTACTGACCAAGGGGCTCGCAGCGTACGGGACACGACGAAGCGGGCCGACGCATTCAGGGCGATGGCGGAAAAGGGTGGAGCCAAGGTGCACACGCTGTTGTGGACGCTCGGCAAATACGACGTGATCAGCATTGCCGAGGCGCCCGATGACTTGACCGCGACAGCGCTTAGCCTGTCGATATCGGAACTCGGCAATGTCAGAGCCCAGACACTCAAGGCGTTCGACGCTGGAGAGATGCGCCAGATCATAGCCAAGATGGCTTGATTTCGTTCCCCATGCGGGACGGGAGCCCCGGTGCTTGCCGGGCTTCTGTCCCGATCGACGCCAGAGGCGGGCTTGCGCTGGACGCGAAGTCGGCCATTGTGCGCAGCAGTCAAGCGCGCGGCGTGGGAACGGACTTTGAATCGTCAAAACTCAACACACGAGATGCATCCGGATCCGGCGGAATTCATCCGGGCCAACATGCGCATCGCCACAGTGCCCTCGGTGCCCGAGATCCGTCTCTACAGTGCCCATCCGGCAAGCGGGCTGTGGCGGCTTGCTGCCGATGCGGACGAAGCAGGCGAGGATCCGGCGCCCCCCTACTGGGCTTACCAGTGGGCCGGCGGGCTGGTGCTTGCCCGTCACATCCTCGACCGGCCGGAGACGGTGCGGGGGCGGCGCGTGCTCGACCTGGGCGCCGGCTCGGGACTGGTCGGCATCGCTGCGGCGAAAGCGGGGGCACGGTCGGTGCTGGCGGCCGAGACCGACCGCAACGGCGTCGCTGCGATCCGCCTCAATGCCGAGTTCAACGATGTGCATGTCAGCACAGCGGCCGCCGACCTGACCGGTGGCGCGGCGCCGGATGTCGACCTGATCCTGGTCGGCGATCTTTTTTACGCCGCCGATCTTGCAAGCCGCGTCACCGCCTTCCTCGACCGATGCGTGGTCCAAGGCATCGACGTGCTGGTCGGCGACCCCGGCCGCGCGCACCTGCCGCATACGCGGCTGAGGCTGGTCGCCGAACATGCGGTGGCCGATGTCGGTACAGGCAGTGCGGTGGCGTTGAAGCCGAGCGCTGTGTTTTCGTTCGGGTAAAGGCCCTTCGCCCTTCATTCCGGAAGATGAGCGCAGTGGATGACGAACGACGCGATGTGAGCGCTATCTTGACTTCATCCCTGTTGTGAGAATATTTCTCATATATGGAAAGTTCACTCCTCGATGAAACCGGCATCGACCGGCGTATCGCCCAGCGGCTGCGGTCGTTGCGGGCCGAGCGCGGCTGGTCGCTGGACGAACTGGCCAAGCGCAGCGGCGTCAGCCGGGCAACGCTGTCGCGGCTGGAAAACGCCGAGGTCAGCCCGACCGCCAGCGTGCTCGGCAAGCTCTGTGCCGCCTATGGGCTGACGATGTCGCGGCTGATGCACATGGTCGAAGGCGAGTTCGCGCCGGTCGTGCGCCGCGACGTGCAGGCCACCTGGTCGGACCCCGAAATCGGTTTTCGTCGACGTTCGATCTCGCCGCCGGCGCAGACGCTGGCCGGGGAGGCGTTGGAGTGTGAGCTCGATTCGGACGTGAGGATAAGCTACGACGCGCCGCCACGGCCGGGCCTCGAGCACCATCTGCTTCTTGTCACCGGGCGGCTGGCCGTGACGGTTGACGGCAGGACGCACGAACTCGGTGCCGGCGACTGCCTGCGCTACCAGCTGTTCGGGCCGAGCGCCTTTGCCACGCCTGAAGAGATGGGCGCGAAGTATCTCCTGTTTATCGTGTGAGGCATCATGACCGTCGTCATCACGACCTTTTCCGCCGACGACATCGAAAGCCACCTCGGCGCGTTGGGGGCACTCCTGCACGCCTGCGTACATGACGGCGCAAGCATCGGCTTCGTGTTGCCCTATTCGCATGCCGAGGCCGAGGCGTTCTGGACAGGCAAGGTGCTGCCCGGGGTGCGCGAGGGGACGCGGTTCATGCTGGTGGCAAGCAAGGACGACAGGATCGCCGGCACCGTCCAGCTCGGCTGCGATACCATGCCCAACCAGCCGCACCGTGCCGACGTCAACAAGCTGATGGTGCATCCCGGCTTCCGTCGCCAGGGCATCGCGCAACTGCTGATGAAAGAACTCGAGGTGCGGGCGCGGGAATTGGGACGCAGCCTGATGACGCTGGACACGCGTACCGGCGACAATGCCGAACCGCTCTATACAGCGCTGGGCTACCGGACTGTCGGCGTCATCCCAGGCTTCGCCCGCGATCCGATGGGCGGGGATCGTCTCGATCCGACGACGATCATGTACAAGACGCTCTAGAGCAGCATCCAGACGCCGGCGCCGATCAGGACGGCGCCTGCCGCGCGCGACAGCAGGCGGCCAGGAACGATGATTTTTTCCAGCAGGATGAAAGCGGCGATTGCTGCGACCCAGAGCAGGTTCATGATGCCGACGACGAACAGGATCGCCATCAGTGCCCAACAGCATCCGATGCAGTAGGTGCCGTGCTCGACCCCGAGATTGATCGCACTGCGGGGATCGGAGCGGAAGCCGCCATGGCGCATGATGAACTGCATCGGGCTCTGGCAGGTCGACAGGCAGACGTCCTTGAGCGGTGTGCACTGGTAGATGCCGGCCGCGATGAGCACGACGCCGCCAATCCTTGTGCCGAGGCCCGTCATAGGCGTCAGCAGCAGGACGCTTTCCAGCATCCATTGAGCAGATGTGGCAATCATGGAAAAGGCAACCCAGGCCAGCAGGTAGCCGGCGGCGAACCAAGCGGTCGCGGCGAAGGGCTTGCCCTGTGAGCCGGCCTGGCGCCCCACGCCGGCATAGACAAGCAGCATGGGCGCCACGGAGGGCAACATCATGCCGATCATCATGATTGCCCACATGGCGAACATGAAGGCGAAGTCGCCGACGCTCCAGCCCCGCAGGGCAGGGGCGAGCGTGCCGCCCATGTCCATTCCAGGCATGTCCATCCCGGGCATGTCAGTGCCTGAAGGCGCTGCTCCCATGTTCGCAGCGAGCCAGGCCACATAGGCCCATGCCAGCGCGGCAATGGCCACGATGGCGGCCAGGACGACCGCCCGATCTCGCTTCAACAGGAGTTCGAGGCGAGTGGCGCTCATTGAGTCGGGCGGACAACCCCGCTTTCAGTCATGTGCATCCGGGCGAAATGCGCATGCGAATCCTTGAGATCGAGCTCGATCGCGCCTGACGTCTTGACCCAGCCGCGACCGACTTCGGCGACGGTGTATTCGAAGCCGTTGGGAAGGTTGATGCGTGCCCGATGGGCCTCTGATGTCACCGGGTTCAGGATCGGCTCGCCGCGGGCCTCCATGACGCCGGGAATGTTCACACGCGCGGTGCGCCCGTCGATGTCGACCTGGATGTCGATCTTGGCAAAGACCGGGTCGTGGACCTTCTCGAAGGTCGTCGAAAAGACCTGGAAGAATGTCGCGCCGGGTTCGGTGTCCTCACCCGTCATGATCCTGAGCAGCGCTTCCCGTTGCTCCGGCGTCGCCCGTTCGTCGACGATCGCAACAACCTGGCCGTGGCCGTGATGGATCGCGCCTGGCCAGGCCACGATCATGGCGATGCGCAACCCGTCGAGCTTGGTGGTGCCATGATGACCCTGCTCGATATCGATCGCGCCGATGGCGCGGCAGTGGCCTTGGGTGGGGAGCGCATTGAACTGGCAGGGGCAGCCATAGGCGCAGTTGCAATGCAGGAATTCACGTCCCTTGATGGTCCATTTGACGGCCGACATCTTCACCTCCTTGCGTTTGCAAGTCTCGGCAAGTCGTTTGCGGGTTCGTCCCAGGTAGCTGGAATAGCCACGCCGGAACGTTCGGCACCGTCCCCAGAAGCCACGTAGTGTAGCAGAAATCGGCGGTCTCCATAACCGGCCTAAGGAGCGATTGCCGCCTCGCCAATTTCCCGGTGTGACGCCCAAGGACTGCATCGCCATACAACGAAGCTCGAAGGCCAGTGCGCGGGCGCAACGGGCTCCCGGGTTCCTGCCAGATGGCAGCTTATGTCAGTTTTTGCAGTGCAGCGGATTGACGGAAGACGAATAAAGTTTTACGACTGACGAAATTAGAAATTCGTCAGTCGTAAAATCGAGCGACCTGAACATGAACGACGTTGCTGAAAGCCCCGTGGATCTAGCGCGACAGGAGACTGTCGGGCGCATCCTCGATTCCGCCGAGCGGCTGTTCAGGCACTACGGCTACACCAAGACCAATGTGGCCGACATTGCCCGCGACCTCGGCATGTCGCCGGCCAATATCTACCGGTTCTTCGCCTCCAAGGTCGAAATCCACCAGGCGATCTGCGGCCGTATGCTCGGTGCGGTCTACCAGATGGCCTGCGAAATCCTGCGTGCTGAAGGCAGCGCCAGCGATCGTTTGCGCCGCTTCATCTATGCCCAGCACAACCTGACCGTCGAGACCATGCTCGACCAGGAAAAGGTGCATGAGATGGTCGTCGTCGCGCTGGAGCGCGACTGGCACGTCATTGAAAAGCACATTGACCGGCTGCACGACCTGATTGCGGAAGTCATCGCGCAGGGCATCGCCGCCGGCGAGTTCTCCAAGCAGGATCCGCAGATTGCCGCGCGCTGCTTCGGTGCTGCAACGGCGACACTGTGCCACCCGCAGATGGTGTCGCAGTGCGTCAACAAACCGAACCGCGCGACGTTCGAGGAACTAACGGAATACGCCCTGAGGGCGCTGAAGTAACAAGCGGCCGACGGGCCGGCATCCAGATAAACAGACAACCAGGAGTGCGAACGATGATTTCGTTCAAGACCTTCAATGCGAACCTGCGTCCTCTGGCCAGCCTGGCTTTGGTGTCGCTGCTTGGCGTTGGCCTTTCCGCCTGCTCTGAAGCCAAGACCGAGACCGTCGAGGCCATTCGCCCGGTCAAGGTGGTGGAGATCGCCAGCACGGATGCGACACGCGAACTCGACTATTCCGGAGCCGTAAAGGCGCGGACCGAGATGAACCTCGGCTTCCGCGTCGCCGGCAAGATCACCGAACGGGTGGTCAATATCGGCGACAAGGTAAAGCCGGGCGACCTTCTCGCTCGCATCGATCCGACCGACTACCAACTTGGCGAGAGCAGCGCCGAGGCGAGCCTCCAAGCTGCCGAAAAGCAGGTCGAGACCGCCCGCCTGGCCGATGAACGCGCCGATCAGCTGTTTGCCAAGAAATTCGCCTCCGAGGCGCAGCGCGAGCAGGCGGCACTTGCCTACAAGCAGGCATCGTCACAGCGCGACGCGGCCCTTTCGTCGCTGCGCCAGGCCAGGAACCAGGTCGGCTATGCCGATCTTCGTGCCGACCAGAGCGGCATCGTCACCTCCGTCAGCGCCGATACCGGCCAGGTGGTTGGCGCCGGGACGCCGGTCGTCGCGGTCGCGGTAGATGGCGACAAGGAAGTGCAGATCGCCGTCCCCGAACTGGAGATCGCCCAGTTCCAGCCCGGCAAGCCGGTCAAGGTGAGCTTTTGGTCGGACGACAAGCTCGTGCTCGACGGCAAGGTGCGCGAGGTCGCCGGCAGTGCCGATCCGCAGTCGCGGACCTTCTCGGTGCGGGTCAGCCTGCCTGACGACAGCCGTGTCCTGCTCGGCATGAGCGCCACCATCGAGGCGTCAGTCCAGAGCGGCAAGGCGGTCGTGTCGATCCCGCTCAGCGCACTGGCCAAGCAGGACGGCAAGGAGATCGTCTGGGTGGTCAACAACGACCGGGAAACCGTGCATGCGCGTGGCATCAAGGTGGCCAGCTTCGCCGCCGACGGCGTGCAGGTGGCCGAAGGCTTGAAGCCGGGCGACATCGTGGTGGCAGCCGGCACGCAGTTCATGACCGAAAACCTGAAGGTCAAGCTGCCGACGCCAGAACAGCGCGCGGCGGCGAACGAAGCCACCGCGGCAATTCGCTGAGAACAGTGCCCGCTGCGGCGGCCGATGGGGCCGCCGCCAACGCCATTCAATATTGAACCTGCGCATCTGCTGTGCCGGATCCCGGTCGCGTGCGCCAATTGGAACCACGGCCATGGACAATTCCAGCCAGGACAAGAAGCCCTTCAACCTTTCGCGTTGGGCGATTGGGCATCCGAGCATTGCGCGTTTCCTGTTCGGCCTGATCATCATCACCGGCGCGCTCGGCCTGATGCGCATGGGCCAGAGCGAGGACCCGGAATTCACCTTCCGCGTCATGGTGGTACAGGCGATCTGGCCCGGCGCCTCGATCGAGGAGATGCAGGACCAGGTCGTCAACAAGATCGAGCGCAAGCTGCAGGAAACCCCGCATCTCGACTGGGTGAAGTCCTACACCCGCGCCGGCAGCGCCATCATCACCGTCCAGGTGAAGGGCGACACCGACACCGCCGAGGTCAAGGACGCGTTCTATCAGGTGCGCAAGAAGGTCGGCGACATCTCCAGCGAGCTGCCGCAGGGCCTGCTCGGGCCGTTCTTCAATGACGAGTTCGGCGACACCTTCATCACGCTGCATTCGATTGCTGGCGAGGGCTACAGCTATCCCGAGCTGAAGGCGCAGGCGATCAAGGCGCGCGACATGCTCTTGACGACGCCCGGCGTCGAAAAGGCCGTCATCCTCGGCGACCAGCCGCAGCGTATCTATATCGACGTCTCCTCCAAGGCGCTGGCCGAACGCGGGCTTACGCTGAACGACGTGCGTAACACGATTGCCGGCCAGAACAACATCGACCCGGCGGGCGCGGTGGACACCGGCACGCATTCGGTACGCATCTCGGTCGAGGGCGATCTCTCCAAGACGGCCGACATCCGCGAGCTTAGGCTGCGCGCCGGCGACCAGATCACCCGGCTTGGCGACATCGCCACCGTGACGACTGGCCTCGAAGATCCCTATCAGCGCAAGTTCCGCTACAACGGCCAGGACAGCGTCCAGGTCGGCGTGGTGATGGCCAAGGGTTTCAAGGTCACTGATGTCGGCCATGCCGTCGAGGAGACCTATAAGCGTTTCGAGGAATCTCTGCCCTACGGCGTCTCCGTCGACCAGATCTCCAACCAGCCGGAGGTCGTCACCGAAGCCATCGGCGAGTTCATGAAGGCGCTGATCGAGGCGCTGCTGATCGTGCTCGTGGTGTCGTTCCTGTCGATCGGCTGGCGCTCGGGCCTGGTGATCGCGATCACCATCCCGCTGGTGCTCGCCGCCACCTTCGCCATCATGTACGAACTCGGCATCGACCTGCAGCGCATCTCGCTCGGCGCGCTGATCATCGCGCTGGGCCTGCTCGTCGACGACGCCATGATCGTCGTCGAGATGATGGAACGAAAGCTCGAGGAAGGGCTGGTCAAGGTCGAGGCGGCGAGCTTCGCCTACACCTCGACGGCCTTTCCAATGCTGACCGGCACCCTGATCACCACGGCCGGCTTCATCCCCGTCGGTTTTGCTGAATCGACGGCAGGCGAATATGTGCGCTCGCTGTTTTATGTCGTCGGCATCGCGCTGGTGATCTCGTGGCTCGTCGCGGTCTATTTCACGCCGTGGCTCGGCAACATGATCCTCAAGCAGCGCAATCACGCCGGCAGCCATCACGACGCATTCGACACCAGCTTCTACCGCCGGCTGCGCGCGACGGTGAGCTGGGCCGTGCGCCACCGCATCATCGTTCTGGCCCTGACGCTGGTGACCTTCTTCGGCAGCCTGTTCGCCTTCCAGTTCATTCCGCAGAACTTCTTCCCGCAGTCGTCGCGGCCGGAAATCCTGGTCGATCTGTGGCTGCCTGAAGGCACCAGCATCAAGGAGGTGGAAAAGCAGGCCGAGGCGCTGGAAGCGCGCATGATGGACGATCCGGACAAGAAGTTCATCGCCACCTATATCGGCGAGGGCGCGCCGCGCTTCTTCCTGCCGCTCGACCAGCAGCTGCGCAATCCGAACTTCGCCCAGCTGCTGATCATGGCCAATGACGAGCCGGCGCGCGAAAGGCTGATCGTCAAGCTGCGCACCATCCTGGCCGAGGATTTCCCCTCGATCCGCGGCAAGGTCGACCGCCTGTTCCTCGGGCCGCCCACCGGCTGGCCGGTGCAGTTGCGCGTTGTCGGTCCGGACCGTACCGAAGTGCGGCGCATCGCCGACGAGGTGAAGGCCAAGTTCGCGGCGACGCCCGAACTCGACGCCATTCACGACGACTGGCTCGAGCCGGTGCCGGCGATGAAGCTGGTGATCGACCAGGACCGGGCGCGCGCACTGGGCGTTTCCTCGCAGCGCATCCGCCAGATGCTGCAGGCGACGATGCAGGGCGCGCCGCTGGACGACTTCCGCGACGGCGAGGAGACGGTGTCGATCGTCGCCCGCGAGCCGGCGGCCAATCGCCAGCTTCTGTCGGCGGTCAACTCGGTCTATGTGCCGACCGACTTCGGCGGTTTCGTGCCCGTGTCGCAGGTGGCCAAGGTGCTGCCCGTCATGGAGCAGGGCATCGAGTGGCGCCGCGACCGCCTGCCGACGATCACCGTCAGGGCAACGCTGCCGGACGACATTCAACCGAATGACGTGACGATGAAGCTGTTCAACGAACTCAAGCCGCTGCGCGACAGCTTGGCTGCCGGCTACAAGGTCGAGATCCAGGGCGGAGCCGAGGATGCGGCCGAAAGCCAGGCCTCGATCGCCGCCAAGGCGCCGGTCATGCTGCTGGTGATCGTCCTTCTGCTGATGGTGCAACTCCAGCACTTCGGCAAGGCGATGCTGGTGCTGGCGACCGGTCCGCTCGGCATCATCGGGGCAGCGGCGGCGCTGCTGATATCGGGCGCGCCCTTCGGCTTCGTCGCCATCCTCGGCGTGATCGCGCTGCTCGGCATCATCATCCGCAACTCGATCATCCTCGTCGACCAGATCGACCAGGACATCGCCGCCGGCATGGAGCGCTACGAGGCGATCATCGGAGCTGCCGTGCGACGCTTCCGGCCGATCATGCTGACGGCGATGACGGCCGTGCTGGCGCTGATCCCGATCTCGCGCGGCGTGTTCTGGGGCCCGCTCGCCTACGCCATGATGGGCGGCATCCTGGTGGCGACCGTCTTGACCATCCTGGTTCTGCCGGCCGGATATGCGCTGTTCTTCGGCAAGGAGCCGAAGAAGAAGCAGGCAGAGCCCGAGGGCGAGGATCGCGGCAATGTCGCCGAGATTGCGCACAGGCCGGCACTGGCGGCGGAATAGGCGGCTTACGGCGCCTGGAGAAAAGCACTGATGTGCCCGGCGACAAGGCCGGGCGCCTCCCAATGCATGTTGTGGCCGAGGCCGGGCAACGTGATCAACCGGGCGCCACCGATCGCGCCCAGCATCTGGGCCTGATGTTCTGCCGTGGCGATGTCGTCGTGTTCACCGCGCATGATGAGCGTCGGCGCCGAAATGTCCTGCAGCAGCGGGAAGGGGTCGTAGGCCGTCTGCTCGTAGTGGATCGAATGCCAGATGCGGGCCGGAACCGAGGCGCATTCCCGCCGGACATGGGAGAGGAATGCCTCGTCGACCGGGACCGCGCCGGCGCACCAGGCCCGGATGAACGCGGATTCCGGATCGATGGGGTCGCGCAGTGCGAGGATGTTTTCCCACAGCCAGCCGGCGCGTTCGCGCGGCACTGCCGAGGTCGACATCAGCACGATCTTGCCGACCATCTGCGGCCAGCGCTCGGCGAGGGCCTGCGCGAGCCGCCCGCCTAACGAATGGCCGACGACATGGGCATTCGCGATGCCGATTTCGGCAAGGAAAAGCCTGACATCATGGGCCATTTCGGGGATGGTGTAGCAGCCCTCCGGCCTGTCGGAACGGCCATGGCCGCGCAAATCGGGTGCAATGAGCCGAAAGCCGCCGGCAAGATGAGGTGCAATCAGGCTCCAGCTTCGCGCGCTGTCGGTGAAGCCGTGGAGGAGCAGCACAGGTGTTCCGCCTGCTTCGCCCATTTCGACATAGGCAAGGCGGATGCCGTTCGGCAGCAGGCAATCCTGCTTCGAGGCGGCGAAATCGTCCTGGGACAGCCGTTGCATCAGGGACCGGACCCATCGCGCCGAAGCATCGGCTTCGACGCGGGCAGGATAGCCGGTCCGTCGGCTGGCGGCTATCCCGTCACGCGCTGCGCCGGCATGTCCCGGCCATTCTGATGTAGCGTCAGGCCTGACGCCCGGCCGCTGCCGTCGACGTCGAAGCTGATCTGGGCGTCGACGACCTTGTAGAAGAAATGCACTTCGCTTTCCGGGTAAATCTCGGCCTTGCCTTGGCCGGTCGCCTGCGCGAACAGTTGTTCGCCTTCGCGCGTAACGGTCAGCACGAAGTCCGGCGCCAAAGGGTAATTGCCGGCATAGCCGTCATAGATCGCCGGATCGACGGCTACTGCTACGCGCACCCTGGGCGGCGGGGCGAGCGGGCTGTCGCGGTTGAGCAGGTGAGCACCGATGTCGTCGACGCCGACCTCGGTCGAGGTGTTGGAGAGGGCGACGACTCCCATGCCCTTGGCCGGCAGGAAGCCGAGGAAGGAACGATAGCCGCCGGTGCCGCCATTGTGCCAGATCATCTGGTCGTCGCCGCTGCCTGAAATGACCCAGCCGAGCCCGCTCTCTTCGTTGCCCGGGCCCATCGGGCGGCGTGTCGCCAAGGTTGTGGCGAGTGCCGAGGAAAGCGGCGACGCGCGCACGCCAAGAACCATCTCCAGAAAGTTCAGCAGGTCGTTGGCCGTGGACAGAAGCGCGCCGGCGCCTGCCAGCGTCGGCAGGTCCCAATTGGGAACCGGCGCGAGGGTCTCGTCGTGGCCGTTGGCGAGCCGGTTATTCATGTCGCCAAGGACGGCGTCGGCCGTCGACGACATGCCGAGGGGCGCAAGGATGCGCTCGCGGACCAGGCTTCCATAGTCCTTGCCAGTGCGCAGCGCGAGCGCATGACCAAGGAGGCCCATCGCCAGGTTGGAATATTCGTACTGGCTGCCGATGTCTCGGGGCAGGGCGTAGCCGGATAGAAACGCATAAAGCTGCTCGACCGTGTAGTCGGCATAGGGGTTTTCCTCGTCGGCCGGCGCGAAATTGTCGGGCAGGCGCGGCAGCCCCGAGGTATGGGTCGCCAGGTCGACAAGGGTGATCTGCCTGCCGTCGCGTTCCGGCACGGCCACGTCTGCGGGCAGGTAGCTTGCGACCGGGTCATCGAGCCCGACCTCGCCGCGCCCGGCCATCTCGGCGAGCAGCAGGGCGGTGAAAACCTTGGTGATCGAGCCGATCTCGAAGACAGTGTCGCCGTCGACCGGGCGGGCATGAAAGGCGCCGAATTGGCCATGGGCAATGACGCGGCGGCCTGCCGCGCCGAAGGTGCCGACGACGATGCCGAGGCTCTGCCGCTGCAGGTCGATGCGCTCGACGAGGATGCGCCTGATCTCGGCATCGGACGGAAATTGCGTGCTAGATGAAGCGTCTACAGAAACGGTCATCGTTCGATTGGCCCTCATGCCACATGCGGATGGCCGGCTGATACCGGTCGGACATTACGCCAGCATGGCGGGCTCACCTTCTCCCACAAGGGGAGAAGGCATGGTCCGCTACTTGCCGTCAATCGCCGCTGCTTATGAGGTCGGCCGGCGGTAGGCCGACGAGTTCGCGGTAGCGATCTGGATCGGTGGCGCCTTCGGTGACCACCAGCAAAACGCGAGATTGAGCATCGAGGCCGATTGCGGCGCGCATGTCCGGATTGCGCGCGGCGGTGAGCAGTCCGGCCAGACCGGCGCCGCCGCTTTCGCCCGCGACCACCACCGGGTCGTGGCCGAGCGGGCGGGCGAGGCGGTTCATGACTTCGATGGCCGTTTCGTCCTCGACGGTCATGAAGGCGTCGGTGACACGCGACAGGATGCGCCAGGCAAGCGGCGAGGGTTCGTAGCATTCGAGCATCGCCATGACGGTCGGCTCGCCGTGCTGGAGTTTGACCGGGTGTCCTGTCCGCGCGGTCTCGAAGATGCAGGCGGCGCGTGCCGGATCGACGACCACGAAGGTCGGGCGGTTCTCGCCGAAGCGGCTCGAAAGATAGGCGGCGGCAGCGGCAGCGATGCCGCCGACGCCGGCCTGGACGAAGACATGGGTCGGCGGCGCCGGCAGCTTCTCCAGTGCCTCGCGCATTATCGCGGTGTAGCCCTGCATGACGAGGCCGGGGATGCGCTCGTAGCCGGGCCACGACGTGTCGGAAACGACGGTCCAGCCGTTTTCGGCGCAGACCCGCGCGGCCTCGGAGACCGAATCGTCATAGGTGCCGGCAACACGCACCATCTCGGCGCCGTAGCGGGCGATGGCGGCGACACGTGCGTCGCTGACGCCGCCATGGACGAAGATCACCGAACGGGCGCCGACAAGCTGTGCCCCTTGCGCGACCGAGCGGCCATGGTTGCCGTCCGTGGCGCAGCCGAAGGTCATGGCTGACGAAATCTTTGCCACTTCAGGGCTGTGCAGTTCGGCCATGCCGACCGGGCGGCCGAGCTGGCTTTCCGCCGCTTCCAGTACCAGGCGGATGACGGCATAGGCGCCGCCAAGCGCCTTGAAGCTGCCGAGGCCGAGGCGATAACCCTCGTCCTTGAGGTGGATGGCGCCGAGGCCGAGGTCAGCGGCAAGCGCAGGCAGCGACCGCAGCGGCGTCGGCTTGTGGTTGGGCCGGTGCGACAGAAAGCGTTCGACGGCCTCCGCGGCCTCGACACCAAGCGTCTCGGCGTCGATTGGCTCGAGCGGCCGGCGATAGTCCGGGTGTTGGTTGCGAATAAGCATGGGCCGATGTCTCCTCTTTCGGCGCATTTATATTGCAGCGCCGGCGAGAAATGCGCTCTATTCTGGCGTCGTTGGTGCAAGTTTGTTTCGCGAGGGATGATGGACAGGCAGGCGGTACCGGGTCTCGATGAATTCGACCTGAAGATCCTGGCCATTCTTCAACGCGACAATACCACGCCGCAACGCGAGATCGGCGAAGCGATCAGCCTGTCGGCGCCGGCGGTGCAGCGGCGCATCAAGCGCATGGAAGAGGGCGGCGTGATCTCTGCCAATGTCGCGGTGATCGACCCCGAAAAGGTCGGACGACCAATCACCGTCATCGTCGAGATCGCGGTGGAGAGCGAGCGCGTCGACCTGCTCGATGCAGCAAAGGCGAGCTTTGCCGCCGCGCCCGAGGTGCAGCAGTGCTACTACGTCACCGGCGAGGCCGATTTCGTGCTGGTGGTCACGGTCGCAAGCATGGCCGAATACGAGGCGCTGACGCGGCGGCTGTTCTTCGCTAATCCCAACATCAGGCGGTTTCGCACGCTGGTGGCGATGGACCGGGTGAAGGCCGAGCTGACCGTGCCGGTTGGCTGAACGCCCCGTCCGCCGCCCGGCGGACGGGTTTCATCTATGAAGGCCGCTACTTCTTGACCGGTGCGTTCATGGCCCAGGAGACGCCGAAGGGATCGCGCAACTGGCCCCAGCGGTCGCCCCAGAACATGACGTCGAGCGGCACGACGACCTCGCAGCCGGCATCGACGGCGCGCTTCCACCAGGCATCGATGTTGTCGCCGAGGATGAGCTGCATGGTGTAGCCCTGCGCCTTCTCGTGCGGATGGCCGTGCTCCGGATAGGCGTCGCAAAGCATCATCGAGCTGCCGTTGACGTAGAGGTGGATGTGCATGGTCCGGCCCTGCTCGTCCGGCGGGATGGCGAAGGCCGTCTCGGCGCCGAAGGCGCGCGTGTAGAATTCGGCCGCCTTGCTGGCGCCGTCGACCTGCAGATAGGCGATCAGGCCGCCGAGAACCGGGGGAGCGGCGGTCGGTGCAGTGCTGTCGGGCATTTTTCTCTCCGTTCGTTGATGGCCGTTGCCGCCGGCGAAAGCGTGCGACTCGGCTGTTCAGGCATCGAACCGGGTGCGTGTCGCGCTCGGCGGTTGGATGCCTTGAACTGAAGACGAACGAAGCCTGCCGGAACCTACATGTCCGGCCAATATTTTTCGCGAACAACCGGAGGCACCGCCCCGAGCTCTTCCTGGGTTGCAAGCTAGCGGTGCTGGCAGGCGTGAGCCGGTTCAGTTCGAGTTCGTGTTCGAATTGCTCGACGAACTGGTGCTCGTCGAGGTGCTGGTCGACGAACTGGTGCCGGTGTTGCTCTGGGAGTCGCTGTCGGTGGTGCAACTGCCGTTGGAGCAGCTCCTGGAGCGCGAGCTCGACTTGCTCGTCGACTTGGAGACCGTGACCGACCGGCTGCCGATCAGGATGGAAGCACTGCCGACGGTGGCGAACGGCACCATCGCCGGTCTCGACGCCGGTAGCGGGCCCGCTTCCGCGGCGGAGAAGGTCAGGACCGCGCTTGCGAAGATCGCGGCCGAGGCGAAGCGCTGGAACCTTGCCATTGCACATGCTCCTTTGCGTGGCACACCAAAACGCCATTTGAACATGGCGATGCGTGGCGCGTGAATTCGTCAATTGGAGCTAGACGGGTCGGCACGGCCAGGGGCAATCAAGCTTCAACGAAGAAGCTTGTCGTATTCTGCGTGCTTCCCAATCCAGAACCAGACGAAGTCGTGCTCCAGTCTGACGGCGACCGCGCGATGGTCACGCCCGACACGCACCGACCAATAGCGGCCGACAGACTTCAGATGCAGTGAAGGGTGGTGCGGGTCTGCGCGAAGCAAGGCAAAATTCTTGTCGGCCAATTGCTGCACAGGCTCAGGGAGAAGATCGTATGCCGCCCAGAACCTTGAGCTGGCATGATGGTTCAAAGCGGCCGCGTCCGTCCGGACTTGAGTTCAGCCAAGGCTTCTTCCGCAAACCTGTCCAACTTGCCGGCGGCGACGTCTTCCTCGATCTGTCGGTCCCAGCGTTCGGCCTGCAGTTCTGCGAACCACGCGGCGAACTCCTTCAGCTCGTCCTTGGACAGAGACTCAACCGACTTTTCGATCTGCTCGAGCTTGGTCATGCTGACAAGATAACATGATGCCAATCGGGGGCAACGGCCGGCCTATTTCCCCGGCCGTCCTGATTTGCCCGGCTTCTTCTTTGCGCGCGCGGCTTCGGCCGGATCCTCGTAGGAGCCGGCACCGATCTTGGCGCGCTTGACCGGCTTGACGCCTTCGACCGGCTTTTCGGTGCGGCGGACGGTCATCTCGTCGAGGCTGTTCTTCTTGAACAGCGAATTGCCGTCTTCGGGGACGCCGTAGTCCGAACCATGGGCTTCGGCTGCCGACTGCTTCTTGAACAACGAGCGTGACACGGCACCTGCGGGCGTCGTCATGTCGGTGCCTGGCCCCATGTCGTCGATATGAGGCTTGGCGAACAGCGACTTGCCTGCGGGCACAGTGCCATCGGCACCCATTTCGTCGAGGTCCGGCTTGCGGAACAGGTTCGGACGGGCAGCCTTGGCTGCCTCCTCGGCGGCGCGTGCCTCGTCGAGCTTGCGGAAGCGTTCCTGCTCCTCAACCGTGCGATGCTTGGCCACGCCCTTGTTGTGCTTGCCCTTTTCGCGCCCCGACGCCGGACTTTCCATATCGGCATATTTGGCCATCGGGTCGTCCGAGATGGCCAGTTCCATCTCGCGCAGGCGCTTGATCTCGTCGCGGATGCGGGCTGCCTTCTCGAAGTCGAGGTCGGTGGCGGCATTGCGCATCTGCTTTTCGAGCGCATCGAGATGGGCCTTGAGGTTGTTGCCCATCATCGCACCGGCATTGTCGGTGAACTGCGAGATGTCGGCGCGGACGTGGTCCTTCTCGTAGACCGACTCGAGGATGTCGGAGATGCGCGACTTGACGCTTTCGGGCGTGATGCCGTTGGCCTCGTTCCACAACATCTGCTTTTCGCGGCGGCGCGACGTCTCGGCCATGGCGCGTTCCATCGAGCCGGTGATCTGGTCGGCGTAGAGGATTACTTTGCCATCGACGTTTCTTGCCGCGCGGCCGATGGTCTGGATGAGCGAGGTCTCGGAGCGCAAGAAGCCTTCCTTGTCGGCGTCGAGAATGGCGACGAAACCGCATTCGGGAATGTCGAGGCCTTCGCGCAGAAGGTTGATGCCGACCAGCACGTCGAAGGCGCCGAGCCTGAGGTCGCGGAGGATCTCGATGCGCTCCAGCGTGTCGATGTCGGAGTGCATGTAGCGGACGCGGACGCCGTGCTCGTGCAGATATTCGGTCAGGTCTTCGGCCATGCGCTTGGTCAGCACGGTGACGAGGGTACGGTAGCCGGCCTTGGTCGTCTCGCGGATTTCGCCGACGACATCGTCGACCTGGGTCTTGGCCGGGCGCACCTCGACCGGCGGGTCGATCAGGCCGGTCGGGCGGATGACCTGCTCGGCAAAGACGCCGCCGGCCTCTTCCATCTCCCAGTTGCCGGGCGTCGCCGACACAGCGACGGAGAGCGGGCGCATGGCGTCCCATTCCTCGAAGCGCAGCGGCCGGTTGTCCATGCACGAGGGCAGGCGGAAGCCGTATTCGGCCAGCGTCGCCTTGCGCCTGAAGTCGCCCCGGTACATGCCGCCGATCTGCGGCACAGTGACGTGGCTTTCGTCGATGAAGACGAGCGCGTTGTCGGGGATGTATTCGAACAGGGTGGGCGGCGGATCGCCGGGGCGGCGGCCGGTGAGATAGCGCGAATAGTTCTCGATGCCGGCGCAGGAGCCGGTGGCCTCGAGCATCTCGAGGTCGAAACGGGTGCGCTGTTCCAGGCGCTGAGCCTCGAGCAGGCGGCCAGCCTTTTCAAGCTCTTGCAGGCGGTGCTGCAGCTCTTCCTTGATCGACTTGATGGCCTGATTCAAAGTCGGGCGCGGCGTCACATAGTGCGAGTTGGCGTAGATTTTTACGCTTTTGAGGTCGCCGGTCTTCTGGCCGGTGAGCGGGTCGAACTCAGTGATGGAGTCGATCTCGTCGCCGAACAGCGAAATGCGCCAGGCCGAGTCCTCCAAGTGGGCCGGAAAGATCTCGATGGTGTCGCCACGGACGCGGAACGAGCCGCGGACGAAATTGATGTCCTGGCGCTTGTATTGCTGGGCGACAAGGTCGGCGAGTAGCTGGCGCTGGTCGAGCCGGTCGCCGACCGCCATCTGGAAGGTCATGGCGGTATAGGTTTCGACCGAGCCGATACCGTAGATGCACGAGACCGAGGCGACGATGATGACGTCGTCGCGTTCGAGCAGCGAGCGCGTCGCCGAGTGGCGCATACGGTCGATCTGCTCGTTGATGGTCGATTCCTTCTCGATATAGGTGTCGGTGCGCGGGACGTAGGCCTCGGGCTGGAAGTAGTCGTAATAGGAGACGAAATACTCGACCGCGTTGTCGGGGAAGAACTTCTTGAATTCGGAATAGAGCTGGGCGGCCAGCGTCTTGTTGGGCGCCAGGATCAGCGCCGGGCGCTGCGTCTCTTCGATCACCTTGGCCATGGTGAAGGTCTTGCCCGAGCCGGTGACGCCGAGCAGAACCTGGGTGCGCTCGGTCGAATTGACGCCTTCGACGAGATCCTTGATGGCGGTGGGCTGGTCGCCGGCCGGCTCGAACTCCGACTGCATGACGATCTGGATGCCGCCCTCGGACTTCTCCGGCCGGGCAGGGCGGTGGGGAACCCAGATCTCGCCGTTCTTGTGCAGCGGGTTACCGCTTTCGATCAGCGCCGACAGGGCGGCGACGGTCGCGGTGACACCGGAATTGGACAGCGAGGCGGCGTCTTCGAGAGAGATGTCGAGGCCGGCGACCGGGTTGAGGCCGGCGGCGGCGCGATCCTTGGCCGAGGCGGCACCGCCCATCGAGGTGCCGCGCGCCGAGCGTGTGGGTGCAGAGCTCTTTTCGGGGATCTTCTTGGCCTTTGGCTGCGGCTTCTCCGCCTCTCTGGCGATCTCTTCGGCCCAGTCGGAAATCGAGCCGGACAGCGGCGCGCCTGAAAGCTCCGCCTGCGGCGCTTCGCCGAAGCCGGGGCGATGCAACGGCTCGGACGCATCGAGGAAATCAGTCACTCCATTGCCGCCACGCTTGCGCGGCGCGGCACGGTTGTCAGCCCCCGAAGCGGGCGATTTCTTGTCAGCAGATTTGGCCATGAGCGGAATATGGGCGGTATCAGCAGAAATGGAAAGGGCACGGGCGCCGGAATGCCGGACCGGCGGCCGCGACCGTTCGTGCTCCTGACATCAGGCTGTCAGGAAGTCGTCAACGCGGGCAGGGGAAGCCCGGGGCGATCTTGCAGTTGGCGCCGGGCGGGCGCGGCCTTGGCGGCCGTGGCTTGGGGGGACGATTCCAGTGTGGGGGCCGGTTCCAGTGCGGCGGGCGATAATGCGGCGGACGCACGACGATGGTCGGCGCCACGACGACTGCCGGCGGACGGCCGACATAGTCGGAGAGATAGTTGGCCGAGACCCAGCCCCTCAGCCGCGAACCGTAGACATTGCACCAGTTGCTTTCGCAGCCGCGCAGGTCGACGCGCGTGCCTTCATGTAGCATCCCGATCTTGGCATAGCCGGTGCTGGGGCCGCTGCGCACATTGACGTTGCCGGTGGTGTAGGCGTCGGCGGCAAGTGCTGCGGCCGGCAGCGCCATCATCCCGGCCAGAATGGCCGCCGTGATGCCAAGTCTTCGAAATATCATGGGCAGTCCTCCAAGCCGAAATTCATTTCGAAACGACCCAAAATACAAGCTGTCTTGCCGCGCGCCAGTATACTGGTTCGATTATCCTTTATGCTTGGGTAATGGCATGGGTTGCGGTCGTGACACCGGTCGCGGCCACGACCGGGGGGCGCTGTCGCACTTGCCGCAGCGTCAATTGGCCGGTATGGCGTCCGGTCAGCTATCTCTGAGCCAAGGGCGTCGGTCTTTGTGGCCGTCGAGACGCATCTGTCCGGAAACACGGCATCAACGGAAATGCGCAGATGAGGATCACGCATCTGGTGGGCCATGCCGGGCTGAACGGTGTCGCGACCAGCTCGAGGATGTTGATCCAGGCGCAGCTCGATGCCGGGCACGACGTGTTGCTGGTGCATTCGCGGAATTCCTGGATCGAACACCAGAAATTCGACGGTCCGCTCGAGAAGATGGGTTCGGATTTTGCCACCACTCCGGCCGAGTTGCGCCGCGTCGGCTACGCCGCGCGCGACTGGGGCGTGGACGTGGTGCATGCCCATGGCAGTCGCGGCAACAAGTTCGGTCTGGTGTTCCGATGTGCCGCCGGCACGCCGATCGTCATGACTGCGCATACCCGCCAGTTCCAGCTGCCATGGCTGTTTGCCCATGCGGTGATCGCGCCGAGCCAGCAGACCGCCGATTATTATCTGTCGCGTCGGCTGGTGCGGCGGCGGAACATGCATCTGGTGCGGCACATGTTCGACGTTGGCAGTGTCGTGGCAGCGACGCTCACGAGCCGAAGTGCTGCGCGGGCGGAGCTGGGGATCAAGGCGTCTTCCTTCGTCATTGGTTCGGTCGGCGAAATCGACGCGCGCAAGAACCAGATCGAAATGGTGCGCGTGTTGAAAGGGCTGATCGGACGAGGCATTGATGCGGAAGTGCTGCTGATCGGCGAGAAGCGCAACATGGCCGGCGATGCGCAATGGAGCGCTGCCGTCGCCGACCCACAGATCAAGGGGCGCCTGCACCTGCCGGGCGAACGGCAGGATGCTACCCGGTTGCTGCACGCCATGGACGTCTATCTCTGCACGTCGAAGATGGAGGAGGGTCCGATCGCCACGCTCGAGGCAATGGCCACGGCGCTGCCAGTGCTGTCCGCGGATATAGGCTACTCCTCGGCACTGCTGCGCGACGGCATCAATGGCTGGATCTTCCCGCATGGCGATGTCGAGCGGATGACCGAAACCGCGTCGATGCTTGCCCGTGACGCAGCGTTGCGCCAGTCGATCGGAACGGCCGCGAGGCAGACGATTGCCGAACGGCTCGCACCGCAGGCGATCGTGCCTGAAATCGACAGGGTATACCGCCTCGCCATCGAACGCGCCGGCAAGAAGCTGCCGTAAAAATAGCCGGGGGCAGCCGTGTCGCGCCAGCCGCGTACACTGATTTGCTGCTAGGGTGCGGGCGACTAATTTCGGGCGACGCGTGTCCAGCAACTATCCCTTCTCCTACAAGCTCTCCTGGCCGGCCCGGTTTCTGAAGCCGTCGCTGCGCGGCGGCATTTTGGCTCCGGTGCCTGCCGAGGCAGTGCTGTTGCCCAGACCGGAAAAGAGCGTGCGGCTGGCTTTCGTCGGCGACATCTCGGCGGTCGCCAACCGGCGGTCGCCGGTTTGCGACGGGGAACTGAAGGTGCTGCTCGCCTCCGCCGATCTGGTGGTCGGCAATTGCGAAAGCCCCGTGGTGCGGCGTCCTAGAGCGCGTTTCGGGACGCGGCTCGGAACGCATCATGCCATGACGCGCGAATTCCTGGCCAGCGCGCTGGAAGCTACAGGAATGACGCCGCAGCGGCTGGTGCTGTCCTTGGCCAACAACCACGTGCTCGACCAGGGGATCGAAGGTTTTGACGAGACGCTGTCGACCCTTGGTGCGCTCGGCATTGCGACGATAGGCACCTCGACGGCTGTGACCAAGGTGGCCGTCGGACCGCTCACGCTCGGGCTTATCGCGTTCACGCAATGGCGCAACGCCGCGGCAGCGGAGTTTGCTGGCCGGGTGGCGATGGCCGAGGACTTTTTCGCCGATAGCCGGGATGGACTGCCAGGCGCGCAAGGCGTCGACCTGATGTGCGCTGTGCCGCACTGGGACTGGGAGTTCCGGCATTTTCCGCGCGATCAAACGCAGGCCTGGGCGCAACGTCTGGCCGAACGTGGTATCGGTCTGGTGGCCGGGCAACATGCCCATGTCGTGCAGCCGATGGCGCGGATCGGCGAGACGCTCGTCGCCTACGGGCTTGGCGACTTTTTCGGCACGGCGCTCGCGCGCCAGCCGTGGCCGGGGCGGATCGGGGCGATCCTCATTGCCGAGGTCAGCGCCGATGCCACGACGCGCGGCCAGGTCGCCAGCTACCGGCTGGTGCCGTTCATGCGCCTGCGCGACGGAGACCGCGAAACGCTGGTGCCGCTCGACAAGGTCGAAGGCAGGCCAGGCGTCCAGGCGCGGGCACGCTGGGAAGCAGTCTGCCAAGGCGGCTGAGCAGCCCTCACATGTTGATTCCGCATGTTGCGCCATCCCCTTGTTTGCGCCGCGACATTTGCCGAAAAGCCGCTATCATCCGGCCAGCCGCCGGCGCACCATGCATCCGGTGCATCGGTCTAAATTGCGGCGTCCCTAACGCGACAACTGGTTGCGCGACGCCGCCGGGGAGCACCTATGAGCGCAGGTTTCATGCCCGACGAAGCTGTCATCGCCGGCATCAGGCGGGACCTCGACGCCTACGAGGCGCGGCGCAAGGCAGCCAAGCGCTCGGTGCTGTGGCGCGTGCCGCTTTACCTGGGCTTGCTGGTGCTGGTGGTCGCCGTTCTGGCGGTGGTGTTCAATCTTGCCGCCGACCCCGCCGAGACTTGGGTTTCGACGCCGCATCTCTATCTCTACGCGGTTGCCTTCATCGCCTCGTTCTTTGTCTATTTCCGCGCGGCCAAGCCGGCGGGTGATCTGCAGGCGTCGTTGCGCGAAAAGCTGCTGCCGATCGTGTTCGGGTTCGTCGGGGACATGCGGCTGGCAAAAGGCGAGACGCCCGGGAGCTTTGCGCGTCTGCCGCGCGAGACTATCGGCGATTACAGCGACAGCCATTTCGACGACATCGTCTCGGGCACATATGAGGGCTTTTCGTTCGAGCTCTACGAGACCGCGTTGTGGCGACGGGTGGATAAGTCGGACGTCACCCTGTTCGACGGCATCATCGTGGCGTTCGACATCGCGAAGCCCTTTCCGGGTACGCTGGTGGCGACACTGAAGACCAACACGGTGATGGGCTTCTTTCGCGAGATGTTCGGCGGCGGGCTGCAGGAGATTTCGTCAGGCGGCGAACTCGACAACGCCTATGACTTCCGCACCGACAACGTCGAGGCGGCGCAGCCGCTCGTGTCGGGACAGATGGCGCAGGCGCTGAACTGGCTCAAGGAAGCGTGGCCGGGCGAGCCGGCGCGGATCGCACTGACCGAGCGTGACGGATTCCTGCTCCTGCCGCACAAGAAGGAGTTCTTCGAGCTGCCGGCCTCGACCGTCGTGCTCGACTACAAGGCCCATATCGAGCCGATGATCGCCGACATGGCAACGATCCTGGCGACCGCAGCACTGGTACGCAAGATCGGCACCTGAACCCGTCGGCCGTTCGTTATCCGAAGCGCAGCTTCAGCCCGACGATGGCGAGGATGAAGACCAGCGTGATCGAGTTGGAGAGGATGACCGGCAGCGAGCCGAGCGCCACGCCATAGACGATCCATAGCGAGATGCCGGTGGCAAGCGCCGCGTTGGTGCCAAGCGAGATGTCGCCTGTCTTGCGCTCGCGCAGGATCTTCATGATCTGCGGCAGCCAGGCGAGCGTGGTCAGGATGGCGGCCGCGGCACCGACGATTTCGAATAGGGGATTCAAGGCGGGAGCTCTCGAAAAAGCACAAGACGTGCAGCGCGAGCTATGCCAGATCGGCGGGCGGCTGTGAAGCGGACGCACAAGTCTGGCCCAACGAAACGACGGCGCAAAACGTCGCGGGCCATTGCCGTCGTGCCACGGAATATCTCCCGTTTCGTGATCGGCCGACGAAAAATCCGACCATCGGATGGCTGTGCGATGACGGCGATGTGACGGCCTCCACGCCATGGCAGGCATGGCGATCCTTACTGCTGCAAGGGTGGCAAATCACTCGGCGCAATGCAGGCTGCTTTTGAATATGGCAGAAATAAGCCGCTGATTCTGTTCGATAATTTCACGCAACGTGATTTGCGTCCGGCTGGCCCGGCGGTCAATCTCCAGGTCGTTCGGCGGGCATTGCTGAGAGGGTGAAGCCCGCGAGGACGAGAAAGAACCGGAGTACCACACATGAACAAGTTTCTTGCAACGGCCGCCGCTTCGCTTGCCTTCATCGGTGCCGCTTATGCCGCCGACATCGAAGGTACCGTGCAGTCGGTCGACCCGGCGACGCGTTCCATCACGCTGGAGGACGGCAAGGTCTATGTCATCCCCGAGACCATCAAGGTCGACGAGTTGGCCGCTGGCGCCAAAGTGAAGGTGACCGTGGACGACACGACAGGTGCAGTGACCGCGATCGAAAAGGCCTCCTAAGGCCGGTTCGCGAAAGCGGCCTGCCGGCCCCAATATTGGCCAACGGCAGGCGCGTGACATTCTCGACACCTTCCAAGCTACCTTTTGGCCGGCCCTTCGCGGGTCGGCCATTCTTTTTCCGAGGCGTTTGACGCGTCAGAAAGCGATGGGAAAGTTCTCCGCGAGCCAATTCGTCGAGCGCTTGGCGGCGGCCAGCGTACCGTTGGCGGCGTGGCCGAGACCGGAACGGACCAGCGCGTAGCCGTTGGCTGTGCGGTAAAGCACGGACTGGCCGCCCTCGACGATGCCGGAATAGGCGGTGGGCCGGATTTCAGGCTGGGCCGGCGGCGTGGCCGGGGCTGATGCGAGCTGCGGCTCGGCAAAGACGGTGGTGCGGCAGATGCCTGTCACCAGCGGGTAGTCGTGATTGCCTTCGCGCAGGATGCGGCTCTTCATCGCCGCCTCGCAATCGGCGACCGAATTCCACTGCGCCGGCGTCTCGCCGATATATTCGCAGAGCTTGGCATCGCAGTCGCAGCCGACGATGGTCATGGCGACAAGGGCAGACTTGATCACGGGTCCGAATCCTCAGGGATTGTTGACGCCGTGATTTCTCCGCTTCGAACGCGGCGCCAGTTGGCCGCAATCATGGCATGACCGTGGCTGTGGCATTTCTATCTGCGGGTGTGCAGAAGGCGCGCTTGCTTCGTCTACCTGTCGAGCCCAGCGGCCTTGCGAAGAGCATCGTTCATCCGGGTCTGCCAGCCTTCGCCATCTGCCTTGAAGCGGGCGACCACATCGGGGTCGAGCCTGAGCAAGATAGATTGCTTCTTGTGCAGTGAAGGAGGACGCCCAATCTTGCGACGAAACAGCTCATCAGCGGGCTGTGCGTCGGGGTCGGCAACGGCATCGGCCGTGATGGCGCGGTCTTCCTCGTCGGAAATCTCTTCGAGCGAAATCAAGGCACGTCGACGTGCTTCCGCCATCCTGGCTTTTTCCGAGGCCGATCTAGAAACTTTGGACATAGATATCGATCTCCCGTCTGTTGGCCTTGCGCAGCGAGATGACACGACACGTGTCGCCTCGCTCGGTGTAGACGATCACATGGACACGGCTGCCAATGAGGCCAATGGCGACGAGGCGGGTTTCGCCATAGTCGGCCCTGTCGTCCTCAACGATCAGAGCGGTGTCGAATTCGGATGCGCGCGCACGCTCGAACGAAACGCCGTGCTTCGCTTCGTTGGTCTCAGCCTTTGCCTGATCCCATTCGAGCTTTGTGTCCGCCCCTCCAGACAATTAACGTATATACGAAAACATTCCTTAGGGCAAGAATTTCTGTATATACGCTAATGTCATGTCTGTTTCGGATGTGAACTTCGCAATCTTTCCCTTGCGCATTCGCCTGCGCGGCCAACAATAAGCGGGGAGGCGGCGGCGCATATGCCGTCGGGAGGGTGCGTTTGGTGAAGATCGGAGTGGTCAGAAACCCGGTGGCTGGCGGTGGCCGGCTGGACGCGCATTGGACGGAGATTGCGGCAGCTCTTTCCGAGCGCTTTGGCGACGTCGAATTTCGTGAGACGGACGAACCTGGCGACGGCTCGGTGATCGCCCGCGACCTCGTGGCGCTCGGTTGCGAGCTGGTGGTTGCAGCGGGCGGCGACGGCACGATCAGCGAAGTCGCCGACGGGTTGCTGCAAATGCAGGCGGAGACCGGGACCGTCGCGGCGCTCGGCGTCGTGCCATGCGGTACCGGTTCGGATTTTGCCCGAGGCATGGGCATTCCGACGGACGCCAAGGCGGCTGTCTCGCGGATTGCCGAGGGCGAGGACCGGATCATCGATGCTGGCCTCATTTCGTTCATCGACGAGCACGGCCGCCTGGCCAGCCGGCATTTCGTCAACATTGCCAGCCTCGGCATGTCGGGTGCGACGGTGCGGGCGGTGAATGCCGACCGGCGCAAGCGGTGGGTCTCGGCCAAGACGCTGTTCTTCTGGCGCACGGTGACCGAATTCGTGCGCTACCGTTTCCAGGACGTCCGCATCACAGTCGACGACGGCGAACCGGTCGAGGCCAAGGTGGCAATGGTGGCGGTGGCCAATGAAAGGTTCTTCGGCGGCGGCATGATGATCGCACCCGATGCCAAACCCGACGACGGGCTGTTCGACATCGTCATCCTGCGCGCGGCGAGCAAGCTGAAGCTGATCTTCGACCTGCGCCTGCTCTATGGTGGGCGCCACCGCAACCATCCCGCCATCACCATCCTGCGCGGACGAAAGGTCGTGGTCGAACCGCTGGGCGATCCGCTCGCCAATGCCGCGCTCGTCGACATAGACGGGGAATCGCCGGGGCACATTCCGGCGACCTACGAGATGATGGCGAGGGCGTTGAAGGTCAGGTGTTGATTCAGGTGGCTCGGAATCTGAGTCTAGGAACTGGCGTAGGCTGCTGAAATCATAGGGGCGAGGGTTAGGCGTCCATCTCCCTGACCATTGCCTCGATCTTTGCGGCCTTCTCGAAATGGTCGAGCTTGTGGGTGCGGATCCACCATTCGGCGGCTTCCATCAGAAGCTCCGGGTCGTCGTTCTTGTTGGCGAAAAACGCGTAGAACGACAGCCCTACTTCGGGGCCTTTGGCGGCGATCTTGCGCGCGCAGACGTCGAGTATTTTTGCTCTCAGGCTCGGCCGCATCGGAGAATCCTTCAGATGGATGGTCAGCGCTATCTCAGGCTAAGGCCGGGTGTCAAAGGCCGGGAATAGGGCAGGCTGTGCCGGGCGTTACCCTCCCCTTTGTGGGGAGGGTGGCCCGCAGGGCCGGGTGGGGGTACTCACCAAACTCTGTGCTTGCCGACCCCCACCCCGCTCCGCTTCGCGGATCGACCCTCACCACTTGGGGAAGGGTAACGTGCGCGTTCCGTCACAGCTTCGCCGGAAAACCCGGCGCGCGCAGGTCCGTGCCGACGGCATCCTCCAGCAGCTTGACGATCATCGTCGACCAGGCGTCGCCGCCATAGGCAGCCTTGCCCTGTTCGAAGATGGTGGCGACCCGGGAAGCAAGGTCGAGCGGCACGCCGAATTCCTGGCCCATGCCGAGCGCGAAGCCTAGATCCTTGAGCGCCAGGTCCATGGTGAAGCCGATGTCGTAGGAGCCGTTGAGCACCAACAGGCTTTCGGTTTCGTGGACGAAGCTGTTGCCGGAGGAAGCTGATATGGCGTGATAGGCCTGGGCGAGGTCGAGGCCGCCCTTCCTGGCCAGCATCAGCGCCTCACCGGCGGCGACGAGGTGGATGAAGGCCAGCATGTTGGTGATGACCTTGATCACTGCCGCCGAGCCGATCGGCCCCATCAGGAACGCGCGGGCGCACATTGCCTCGATCGCGGGGCGGTGGAGCTCGTAGAGGCCGGTATCGCCGCCGACCAGTGCGGTGATCTTGCCCTCGGCGGCGAGATGCACGCCGCCGGTGACGGGGCACTCCAGCGTGTAAACGCCGTTGTCGGCGGCGAGGTCGGCAAGCCGCAGGATCTCGTCACGGCCGTTGGTCGACATCTCGATCCAGGTGCCGCCCTTGGGCAGGCCGGCGAGCAGCCCGTCGGGCCCTGCCAGCACCGCCTCGCTGACCTTGGGCGATGGCAGGCAGGTGATGGCGTTGCCGGCGCGGGCAGCGGCGTCTGCCGGGCTCGATGCGGCGAGGGCACCCAGCGCCACGAGACGTTCGACGGCTTCGGGGTTGCGGTCATAGACGGCGACCTCGAAGCCGCCGCGCACAAGGCACGCCGCGAGGTTGGCGCCGAGATGGCCGAGGCCGATGAAGGCGTAGGCGAGGGGCTCGGTCACAGCAATTCTCAGGGCATCAACGGCGTCTGGACCATCTGCAAATGCAGGTGGGGACCGTCATAGGGGTTCGCCTCGCACACCGCCTCGTCGAGCTCGACGCCGAGGCCCGGTTCCTTCGACGGGATGACATGGCCGTCCTGCCATTCGATCTTCTTCTTCAGCAGCTTGGCGTGGAAGCCGTCCCACTGCTTGAGCGACTCGAGGATGAGAAAGTTGGGCAAGGTGACGGCGAGCTGGATGTTGGCCGCGCCGACAATCGGGCCGCAATAGCAGTGGGGTGCGATCTGGATGTGGTAGGCCTCGGCCATGGCGGCGATCTTCTTGGTCTCGAGGATGCCGCCCGAGCGGCCGAGGTCGGGCTGCAGGATGGTGGCGGCGCGGTTCTCGATGACGCGGGCAAACTCGAATTTTGTCGTCAGCCGCTCGCCGGTGGCGATGGGGATCGAGGTGCCGCGCGCCACCTCGGCCATGACTTCTGGCATGTCCGGCGGCACCGGCTCCTCGAACCAGAGCGGATCGTAGGGTTCGATGGCGCGCGCCATGCGCAGCGCGCCCGACGCGGTGAACTGGCCGTGCGTGCCGAACAATATGTCGGCGCGGGTGCCGACGGCCGCGCGGATGGCCTTCATCATGCGCACCGACAGGTCGATGTCGATCAGCCGGGGCTGGTGGCCGTCGAAGGCGGTCCACGGGCCGGCCGGGTCGAGCTTCACGGCGTTGAAGCCCTGGTCGACATAAAGAGCCGCGCATTCGGCAGCCATGTCGGGGTCGTTGTAGACGTTCTTGGGTGCCACGTCCTCGGTGTGGACGCTGCCGGTGTGCGGGTAGAGATAGGTATAGGAGCGCAGCGTCTCGTGCACCTGGCCGCCGAGCAGCTTGTAGACCGGCTTGCCGGCCTCCTTGCCGATGATGTCCCAGCAGGCGATTTCCAGCGCCGAAAAGCAACCCATGGCGGAGACGTCGGGTCGCTGGGTGAAGCCAGAGGAATAGCAGCGGCGGAACAGGTTCTCGATGTCGTGCGGATCCTGTCCCACGAGATAGCGCTCGGCCATGTCCTCGATCATCCGCGCCGTCACATGGGCCGAGAAGGTGGCGTTGTAGGCCTCGCCATAGCCAACCACGCCGCCGTCGGTGGTGAGCTTGACGAAGATGAAATACTTGCCGCCGATGCCGGGCGGCGGGTTGTTGACCACGAAGGTCTTGACGTCGGTGATCTTCATCGATGCTCCTCCCGGTAGCGTGAAATCGTTGACGTCTGGGGCTACCCCTCATCCCCTGCCGGACCTTCTCCCCGTAAGAACGGGGAGAAGGAGGCCAGCCGCAATGCTGGCGACCCCTCTCCCCGTCCTTCACGGGGAGAGGGTAAGGGTGAGGGGCGGCGCTGACGCTCGACACTGGTCACCCCACATCCTCCAGCACCAGTTCGGCACCCTTCCAACCGGTCATGATCGCAGCGGCGTTCGTGTTGCCGGTGATGTTGTCGGGGAAGATCGAGGCGTCGATGACGCGCAGGCCGGAGATGCCGTGGACGCGCAGGCGCGGGTCGACGACCGAGGTGGTCGCATCAGGGCCCATGCGGCAGGTTGAAACCGGGTGGTAGACTGTGCCCGAGCGCCTGCGGAAATCCTGAATCAAGTCGGCGTCGGAAGTGATTGACGGGCCTGGCAAAACCTCTTCCGCAATGATGTCCGACATGGGCGACTGCGCGGCGATCCGGCGCAGGAATTTCACCGCATCAAGCATCTCGGCGACGTCGCTTTCGGTCGAGTAGGCGTTGACCGTGATGCGGGGATGCACCGTCGGATCGGCGGAGCGGATCATGATCTCGCCGCGACTCGACGGCCGGCAGTTGGACAGGCCGATGGAGAAGCCGGGGAAAGGGTCGGGCGTCAGGATCGGGCGCTCGCCGGCCTTTGGCAGGACGGTCGAGAACACCTGGAAATAGAGCTGCATGTTGGGGCGGGTGCGCGACGGATCGGAGCGGAAGAAGCCGCCGCCCTGGTTCATGCTCATCGACAGCGGGCCGGTGCGCAAAGCGAGGTATTGCATGCCGACGAGCAGCTTGCCCCACCAGGGGCGCAAGACCTGGTTGAGCGTCGGCACCTTGGCCTTCCAGGTATAGTTGATGCCCTGATGGTCCTGAAGGTTGCGGCCGACATGCTTGTTGGCGTGAAGCACCGGGATGCCGACTTCGCCGAGCAGCGTCGCCGGGCCGATGCCCGAGAGCTGCAGCAGTTGCGGCGTGTTGACCGAGCCGCCAGACAGGATGACCTCGCGGCCGGCGCGGGCCGTCTTCTTGGCGCCGTTCTGCAAATACTCGACGCCGACGGCGCGCTTGCCCTCGAACAGCACTTTCGTCACCAGCGCATCGGTCTCGACGCGGACATTGGGACGTTTCATCGCCGGGCGCAGGAAGCCCCGCGCGGCCGACATGCGGCGGCCGTCTTTGGTGGTGATTTGATAAACGCCGACACCCTCTTGAGCCTCGCCGTTGAAGTCCTGATTCAACGGCAGCCCCGCCTGCTGGCTCGCCGCAAGGAAGCGGTAGGTTAGCGGATGGACGTTTTTCCTGTTGTCGGTGACGTGGATCGGCCCGCCCTTGCCGCGCAGCGCAGTCGCGCCGGCCTGGTTGTCCTCAATCGCCTTGAAGGCGGGCAGGAGGTCGCCAAAACCCCAGCCGGGATTGCCGGCGTCGCGCCAGGCGTCGAAGTCTTCGGCGGCACCGCGGATCCAGACCATGGCGTTGATCGAGCTCGACCCGCCGAGGATCTTGCCGCGCGGCCAGTGATCCTTGCTGCCGGCAAGGCCCGGATCGGCCTCGGCGGCATAATTCCAGTTCACTGCAGGGTCGAAGAAGGTCTTGCCGTAGCCGAGCGGCATCTGGACGAAGAAGCGCCGGTCGGTGCCGCCGGCTTCGAGCACGAGCACGGAATGACGGCCGCTGGCGGAGAGGCGCTCGGCGACCACCGAACCGGCGGAACCGGAACCGACAACGATGTAATCGAACGTCTGCATGCGGGCGGCGGCCTGTCTATTTCCACAATCCGGCCAGACTATCGCCTCGGCGAAAGGCTTCGGCGTCGGTTACGGCATGGCCTGTGAAAAATACGACTGGCCGATGCAACAGATGCGGCGTTGACGCCGCTGCCGCTGCAAAGTTACGGGTGGGGAAGCGAACGGTACAGGGAAATGACGATGGTGCAATATGCGGATGGCCAGCCGACGGGCGAGCTCACGCTGAGGACGCTGGCGATGCCGGCCGATGCCAATGCCGCCGGCGACATCTTCGGCGGCTGGGTGATGGCGCAGATGGACCTTGCATGCGGCATCCGCGCCGCCGAGCGCGCCCGTGGCCGCGTGGTGACGGCAGCGGTCAAGGAAATGGCCTTCGCCAAGCCGATGAAGATCGGCGACACGCTGTGCATCTACACCCATGTCGAGCGCGTCGGCCGCACCTCGATGACGCTCAAGGTCGAGGCCTGGGCGCAGCGCTATCTCTCCGACATGATGGAGAAGGTGACCGACGCCGATTTCGTCATGGTGGCGCTGGATGGCGAAGGCAAGCCCAAGCCGGTGCCAGCGGAGTAGACGTGCGGGGGCGAGCCTCGAAGGACACACCACAAACACAGCCCTTCACTCAGCCGCTGCGTCAAACCTCATGCGCGCCTCGGCGACGCGGCCCTGATTGTGCCGTGCCCATTCGCCCAGCGCAAAGACCGGAACCAGCAACTCGCGGCCGAGGTCGGTCAACTCATAGTCGACGCGCGGCGGAATGGTCGGGAAGACCGTGCGGGTGAGGAAGCCGTCGCGCTCGAGCCCGCGCAGGGTGGTGGTCAGCATCTTCTGGGAAATGCCGCCGACGGCGTGGCGCAACTCGTTGAAGCGCATCGGGCCATCGCCGAGCTTGCCGACGACGAGCACGGTCCATTTGTCGCCGACACGCTGCAGGATATCGCTGACGGCGCGACAATCCTCGGTGCGGTGCGGGTGCCTCGGTATCAAAAAAGTGCCTCCTTGTGCGCGTGAAATACAGTCACCTATATAGCGTCGGTATCCATCAGTTACCAGTATCGCTTCGATACCCACGCCCGAAAGGTTCCTGTCATGTCCAAACCCAAGATCGCCATAGTCGTCGGCTCGACGCGCGCCGCCCGCTTCGCCGACACGCCGGTGGAGTGGATCGCCAAGATTGCAAAATCCCATGCGGATATCGAGGTCGAAGTTGTCGACCTGAGAGATTTCCCGCTGCCCTTCTTCGATGAGGTCGCCTCGTCTGCCTGGGTGCCCTCGCAGAGCGACGTGGCTCAACGCTGGCAAAAGAAGGTCGCCGAGTTCGACGGCTTCATCTTCACCGCTGCCGAATACAACCACGGCCCGACGGCGGTGCTGAAGAACGCGCTCGATTACGCCGCCAAGGAGTGGAACAAGAAGCCCGCCGGCTTCGTCGGCTATGGTGGCGTCGGTGGCGCGCGCGCCGTCGAGCAGTTGCGCATGCATGCGGTGGAACTGCAGATGGCGCCGACCAAGGCCGCCGTGCACATCGTCTGGGGCGATTTCCTGGCGGTGCGCCAGGGCGAGAAGAAGCTCTCGGACATCGAGCATCTCAACCAGGCAGCCAACGGCCTGATCGAAGAGATCAGCTGGTGGGCGAAGGCGCTGAAGATCGCGCGCGAGTCGGATGTCCTGGCTGAGGAAGCCAAGGCGGCCTGAGCAGCACGTGAACGACATTCCTCCCAGGGAATTGGGGGCGGCCCAGTGCCGCCCTTTTTTGTTGGCCGGTTAGTGCCCAGACTTGCCGTGGCTGCCGGGCAGGCGGGAAGCCAGCACCTTGTCGATGCGGCGCCCGTCGAGGTCGACGACCTCGAAGCGCCAGCCCTGCGCGTCGACGCATTCGCCCGTCGTCGGCAAATGGTGCATGTGCGACAGCACATAGCCGGCGACGGTTTCGTAGTCGCGGTTCTCGGGCAGGTCGATGCTGAGCTGGTCGGCCATCTCGTCGGCCTGCATGTAGCCGGCAAGCAGCCACGAGCCGTCCTCGCGCTGGACGGCATTGTCGACGTCGTCCTCGTCGAGATCGGAGCGGAACACGCCGGTGATCGCCTCGAGGATGTCGGCCGGCGAAACGATGCCTTCGAAATGGCCGTATTCGTCATGGACCAGCGCCATGGGCACTTCCGACTGCTTGAGCGTGGCGAGCACGTCGAGCGCGTCGGCTTGGTCGTGGGCAATCGGGGCGGTGCGCACATGCTTGCGCGGATCGAAGGCACGGCCGGCCAGGAGCGATGCGAGGATTTCCCGGGTCTGGACGACGCCGACCATGGCATCGACCGAGCCTTCGCCGGCGGGCAGGCGCGAATGCTGGGTTTCCATCAACAGCTTGCGGGTGGCCGCTTCGTCGGCCTGCAGGTTGATCCAGTCGACCTCGGTACGCGGGGTCATGACGGCGCGCACGGCGCGGTCGCCCAGGCGCATGACGCCGGCGATCATGCGGCGCTCGTCGGATTCGATGGTGCCGTGATGCTCGGCCTCGGCGACGAGCATCTTGATCTCCTCGTCGGTGACCTTTTCTTCGCTTTCGCCGCGCTGGCCGAGCAGCCACAACACGCCGCGGCCCGAGATGTCGAGCAGCCAGACCAGGGGGGCGGCGACCTTGGCCAGCAGCGCCATGGCGGGCGCAACACGGACGGCGACGCCTTCGGGGTCGCGAAGTGCGATCTGCTTGGGCACGAGTTCGCCGATGATCAGCGAGCCATAGGTGATGGCGGCAACGACGATGCCGACGCCGAGTGCGTCGGCGGCGCCGGCGCGCACGCCATATTCTGCAAGGACGCCACTCAGCCGCTGGCCCAGCGTGGCGCCGGAGAAGGCGCCGGAAAGCACGCCGACAAGCGTGATGCCGATCTGCACCGAGGACAGGAACCTGCCCGGGTTGGCGCCCAGTTCAAGCGCGCGACCAGCACCCGTGATGTTGCGGTCGATCATCGCCTTGAGGCGAGCTGGGCGGGAGGAGACGATGGCAAGTTCGGACATTGCCAGGAGGCCGTTCACACAGATGAGGACGACCACGATACCGATTTCAGCGTAAAGCATAATGATCGCTGCATAGCATTGCTTCCGCCCCTTCGAAAAGACGGCAGCGAAAATACTCTTACGTCAGGGCAGGACGCGGCGGCTATTCGTGCGGCGCAAGTACCGCAACCTTGACCTTGCCGTCGGTAAAGTAGGGGTCGCCACCGCCGTTGCGGCCTGTCTTGGTGAGCCCGATGCCGGGAACCGTCTCGACCGACAGGACGCGTCCGGCTGCGGTGAGATCGCGGATCACCTGGTCGCGCTCGGCGTCTATGTCGGGGGCAATGTGGTGCGTGATCTCGCCGGTGTCATGGCTGACGCCGACGCCACGGTCGAAGCTCGCGGCGCCGTACCAGGTCGGTCGGCCGTCGGGCCCGAGGGCGAATGTCAGCCACAGGCGAATGTGATGGCGCGTGTCGGGGCTCTTGCCGGCCGGCTTTTCGAAAGCGATGTCCTGCGGGCGGCCGTCGAGCAGCAGGGTGGATACAGGGGCATCGCGATAGGACCGGTCGAGCAGCACGCTTTCGCCGATTTCGAGCGACGATTTGAGGGAAAGGCCATCGGCGCGGTTCCAGCCTGCCGCAGCGAAAGCCCCGAGCAGATCGGCCTCGGTGCCGACAAGGCCGACATTGATGGGGTCGCCGGGGATGCCTTGCGGCGTGGTGGTCAGCAGGGCCGGGGGCTTGAGGCCATCGCGCAGGATGCGGAACGACCAGAATTCGGGCGCGGCGAAATAGGCGAGCGCGATATAGCTCGCGCACAAGGCCGCAAACCACAGGGTCGCCTGTCTGTGCAGTTTGCCCCTTGCCATCAGATGCTGCCGCCGGAGATGGATGAAGCCGGATTTCTATCCCTATTCAGGGTCGGGAGCAAACCGGAGCGCCGTGCAGCGATGCCGCGTCAGCGGCAGGCGCGATAGCCGTTGCGGCGCTGCTTGATGTCGAAATGGAAGTGGTTGCGGTGGTCGTAGTTGTAGCCGGGGCCGAGCACCGTGTTGAAATAGCTGCAGCCGTCGGCACGGATGGTGTTGAGGAAGCCACGGGTGCGGAAGGCAAACAGGCCCGGCTTTTCGACGTCAATGTCGCGGCCGTTGTTGAGCTCAATGCGCATGATGTCGAGCGCATTGCCCTTGCCGTGTTCCGACAGGGTGCGCGAGCCGGCGATCTTCCGGCAGGAGTAGCTCGAACCCTGATGGATCGTCTTGACGCCGGAGAAATAGCGCAGGCGCGCGGCCGGCACCAGGTCACGCTTGGTCCAGGCCGCGAAGCTGGCTGCCATCTGGCAGGTGACGGTGGCTGCCGGCTTCATCTGTACCGAGCCGATGGCCGAGACCTTCACCGGATAGTCGATGCCGCAGGCAGCACCGTTGCTGATCGACGGCAGGTCGCGATACTGCACGTCGAGCTTCTTGAGGTCGGCGCGGCAATCGACCTCGTCGGCCGGCATGACTGCCGGTCGCATCGGCGCCGTCTGCGGCTGGTTCGAAGGATCGTCGAGCCTGGGATAGGCGACCATGGAGGGATTGGAGGGCACAAGCGTCTGCAGCCCGCGGGCTGGGACAAGGGCCGCGGTCCTTACCGGCTGCGGCTGCTGCGGCTCGATCTGGCCGAGATTTTCAGCCTGTGCGTCCAGTGTCGGTTCGATAGCCGGGGGAACCGACGCCATCGTAGGATCGGACATGTCATAGGTCAGGTCGGCGGCATCTGCGGGCGCGGCATTTGCCTGCGGAATGGCTTCGACAGGCGCCAGCGAGGCGGTCTGCGAGCCGACATCGACGGCCGGCTGGAGCGCGAAGACGTCGCCCGACGTACAGGAGCTGACACCAAGGCCGACCACGACAAGCGTCGTGGCAAGCAGCAAGGCGCGCCGGCGCGAGGCACGGCGCGATGGTTCGGCTGGGCTGGCGGCGCGCGAATCTGCGGCCATGCGAAGGCTCCTGTCCCCTTGAGGGACTAAGCCTAGCTGCCAACGGTAAAGGAAAGATCAGCGCTGCGGTTCACAGCTGCGGCCGAATTGCGGCGCGGGCCTATTGGCAGAAGGTGCCGCCGTTGCGCCGAGGGGCGAGGTCGAAGTGGAAATGCAGGGCGTGGTCAGCATCGCTGCCGGGGCCAAGCACGGTCTTGAACGGGCCGCAGGCGGCCTTGCGGATTTGAGAGAGGAACTTGGCATTCTTCGCTGGCGGTGCCGGCTCGACATCAATGGCCGTGCCCTTGGTCAGGGTGAAGCGGGATATGTCGAGCGCATTGCCGAAGGCGTGTTCCGACAGCTTCCTGGTGCCGTTGCGCGGGCGGCAGACATAGGCCGAGGCCTGGCCGACCGTTGCCAGCTCCTCGCCGAACTCGGCCTTTGCCGCCGGTGAGATGACGTTTGTGGCAAAGCGCGCCGAGGCTTCGGCGGCGGCACAGTTGATGACGGCGTCGGGCGCAATGTCGATCGAGGCGGCAAGCCGCTTCAGCTTGAGCGGAAAGGGCAGTGCGCAGCCGTCGTCATCGCTTTGGGGGGCTGCCTCCTCGAACTCGGCGCCCAGCAGCTTGAGGCGGGCTCGGCAAGCCGTCTCGTCGGCAGGCATGGTGGTGGGCCGCTCTGCATGGGAGCGCTTGTCGGGCAGCATCTTCGGCGCTGGTGGGCCGAACATCTCCCCGGTGGAGGGTTTGCCGGGCGCCCGACCGGGACGCACAGGTGGTACGGGCACTGCGGCCGGTACAGCTTCGGCATGCAGCGGCGTTTCAGGTATTGGCGGGCCGAACATCGGGCGCTCTGGTCGCTGGGCCGCAGGCGGGCGCGGCCGGGGTGTCGGGATCGCGGCCTGCCCCGTCGCCTGCACTTCGGCTGCCGGCGATAGTTCGGGCAGGGGCGGCGCAGGGGCAGCCTGCGGCACCGGTGCGCGAACGGGCAAGGCGGGCCTTCCGCTATCGGCAAAGCCGTGCGGCATCACGGCGAAAGTCGCCAGCGGCAGTATCAGGATCAGGGAAAACAGGCGGCGCTTGCATCTGTGCATCGGCGCTCAACGTCACCGGCCGGCCGCGGGTTGCCGAAGCAGGGGATGCAGGGTCATCAAATTCGGTGACGGGACTGTCATCAATGAAGGCAGGCGAGGCCGCTCACGCGCCCAGCGCCTCGAGCCCTTCTTCAAGCCAATCGCCCAGCATCGGCATGCCAAGCAGATATTTGGCGGTGCGGCGATTGCCCCGCTGCCGCGCTTCGGCGACCGCGTCCGACCATTCCGCGGCGTCGTAGTCGCCGCGCCCGACCCAGGCGAGTGCCACGAGCTCGGCCGCCTGGTCGACATTGAGGTCGGCGATCAGCCCGCGCAGCTCTTTTTCCGTGAGGTTTTCCGCCTCTTCCTCGGCGAGCCCGTCGTGACGATGGTTGTCGTGGGTGTCGCCGTCATATTCGATCTCGTGTTCGGCGCCGTCCTCGTAATCCTCGTTGACGCCGGCGCTGATCGCCTTGGCCTTGAGGATGAACAGCCTGACGGTGTCCGGGCCGATGGTCAGGTCCCACTCTTTTTCGCGCCGCTGCTGCACGAGCGTGCTCCTGTTGCCTTCCCCCGGCTGATGATAGCGCATTTGGCGGCAACGTCACTGCCTCGATATTCGCGGCGTGGTTGCCGTGGTTGACATGACTTTAGGAGAGGCGGATATAGCGCGCCTTCCTCCCCCCTCCAGACGGTATTTCCCCATGGCTTTTCTGCTTTCGCCCAAGGTTCTTCCTGTGCTGATGCTGATCGCGTCCAACGTGTTCATGACGTTCGCCTGGTACGGGCACCTGAAGTTCAAGGCGGCTCCGCTCTATGCGGCGGTCATTTTCTCCTGGCTGATCGCCTTCTTCGAATACTGGCTGGCGGTGCCGGCCAACCGCATTGGCCACGAGTTTTATACGGCGGCGGAACTGAAGACGATTCAGGAGGTGGTCACGCTCAGTGTCTTCGTGATCTTCTCGGTGTTCTATCTCAAGGAAGGCATCACCTGGAACCACGCCATGGGCTTCGCACTGATTGCCGGCGGGGCGGCGCTGATTTTCCGCGGCTGAGGCAGGACGAAATGCTGCCTTCGATGCGTTGACCTTGTCGGGGACGCATCGGTGGAGGTAGCCATGCAGACGCGATTTCTGAGACTTCTGGCAGGGGCGCTGGTGTCCTTGCCGCTGTTTGCCGTTCCCGCATTCTCCGCCGATGGTGGCGGAGGCGGCAATTCAGGCGGCGGCAATTCCGGCGGGGGTATGGGCGGTGGCGGTGGCAACGGCGGCGACCAGGTGAAGTGCCGCACCGGCCTCGTCTACAACAAGAAGACCAAGAAGTGCGAAGCGCCCAAGGCCGGCATGATCGACGACGACAGCCTGTACCTGGCCGGCCGTGCACTAGCCATGGACGGCAGGTATGACGACGCGATCAAGGTACTGACGCTCGCCGCCGACAAGACCGACGCGCGCATCCTCAACTATCTCGGCTATTCCCACCGCAAGGCCGGGCGAATCCTCGTCGGGCTCGGCTACTACCAGGAGGCGATCCTCAACGATCCCGACTACATGCCGGTGCGCGAATATATGGGCGAGGCGCATCTGACGCTCGGCGACGTCGCCGGAGCACGGCTGCAGCTGTCGGAGATCGAGAAGCGCTGTGGGGTAGGCTGCCGCGAATACGGCCTGCTGGCCGAACAGATCGAAACCTATCTCAAGGGCTAGGCTTGAAATGCTGCTCGGAACCGGCATTGCATGCAGCTTCGGCAACATGGCTCGGATGAAATGCGGCCTCAAATGCGTTACTCTGGCGATGGGCAAATTTTAGGAGGTAGCGATGCAGACCCGAATTGCGAAAGTGCTTGCTGGCGTTGTCGTGTCGCTGCCCTTGCTGGCGGCGCCGGTGTTCTCGGCCGATAGCGGCGGGAGCAGCAGCGGCGACGAGGTGAAATGCAACAACGGCATGGTCTACAATAAGAAGACCAAGAAATGCGAACCGCCCAAGGCCGGCATGATCGACGACGACAGCCTCTATTCGGCGGGCCGTGCACTTGCCATGGACGGCAAGTATGACGAGGCGATCAAGGTGCTGACGCTTGCCGCCGACAAGACCGACCCGCGCATCCTCAACTATCTCGGCTATTCGCACCGCAAGGCCGGCCGCGTGCTCGTCGGCCTCGGCTACTACCAGGAAGCGCTGCGCAACAATCCCGACTACACGCTGGTGCGCGAATACATGGGCGAGGCGCACCTGATGCTCGGCGATGTCGCGGCTGCCCGCGTGCAACTGTCGGAGATCGGGAAGCGCTGCGGCAAGGGCTGCCGCGAATACGGCCTGCTGGAACAACAGATCGACGCCTATCTGCGGGGGTAGCCGGCGCTGTAAGGCAGTAGGGCTGTAGGGCAAATACTGACTGCCCTATTCCCCTACTGCCTTATTGCCTTGCCCCTAATCCCCCCGCGACAGCCTGACGATGGTGCCGTTGCTTTCGTCGGTGAGCAGCCAGACCGAGCCATCCGGGGCGACGTTGACATCCCTGATTCGGCCGAACGCGCCGTCGAGCATCCGTTCCTCGTCGAGAACGTTGCCCTTGGCGTCGCGGTCGAGGCGGCTCAGCAACTCGAACTTCAGCGAACCGACGAGAAGGTCGCCTTTCCATTCCGGGAACATGTCGCCCTGATAGCTGGCGAGCCCGGAAGGAGCGATCGACGGGTCCCAGTAATACAGCGGTTGCTCGTAACCCTTGGCTGATGTGCCGACGCCGATCTTTTCGCCGGAATAGTCCCTGCCGTAGGTGATGACCGGCCAGCCATAATTCCTGCCGGCCAGCGGGCGGTTCAATTCGTCGCCACCCTGGGCACCATGCTCGACGGTGATCAGCCCGCCCAGCACCGGATCGAAGGTTGCACCTTGCAGGTTGCGATGGCCCTTGGACCATATTTCCGGCGCCATGACCTTGCCGTCGGGCGAGGGATTGTCGGCCGGAACCGAGCCGTCGGCATTGATGCGGATGACGGCGCCGGCATGGTCGTGCATGTCCTGGGCGCGATTGCCATCGCCGCGGTCGCCGGTGGTGACGAACAGCGTGCCGTCGTCGTTGACGACGATTCGCGAGCCGAAATGCTGTCCGGCATTGCTCTTGCGGTTCATCGAGAAGATGACTTTCACCTCTTCGAGCCGCGCGGCAGCACCTTCCCGGACCAGCTTCGCCCGGGCAAGGGCCGTGCCCGCGCCGCCGCGTCCGGGCTCGGAGAAGCTGAAGAAGATGGTGCCGGAACGTTCGAAGTCGCGTGCGACGGCGATGTCGAGCAGGCCGCCCTGGCCGCGGACCTGGACCTTCGGCACTCCAGCCACCGGCGCCGACAGTCCGTCTTGCGACAGGATGCGGATATTGCCGGAGCGCTCGGTGATGATGGCTTCGTTGCCCGGCAGGAAGTCGAGCCCCCAAGGGTGGTCGAGCCCATCGGCAATGACGTCGGCGCGCAGCGTGACGTTGTCTGTGTTGTAGCTTTGGCTCTCGGCGAGGGCCGGCGAACCAACCAGGGCGAACATGAATGCGAGTAGCGGCGTGCTGTTGCTCATCTATCGGACATAGGTGGAAAGGCCGGCGCGGCAACGGGGATAGAGCATCAAAGCAATCACAAGCGGGTGAAGCGGGGACGGCTCAGGTTGTCTGCACCAACAGGTCTATGGTGGTAAACGAATTTTTTGACGTGAATTCTGCGGCAGGATTGCTATATTCGCCGGAGATAGAGGTGAGACGGTTCCGTTAGCCGAGGCTGCCGGACCGTTTTCTTTTTTTGTGCCTCGCGGCAGCAATAGGCAAGCCGCGCGGCAAAGGCCAGGAGAGGTCGACTATGAACAAGGTTCCGATGACGGCGGGTGGATTCGTCGCGCTGAAGGAAGAGCTGCGCTGGCGCCAGCAGGAAGAGCGTCCGCGCATCATCGAGGCCATTGCCGAGGCGCGCTCGCATGGCGACCTTTCGGAGAATGCCGAATACCATGCCGCCAAGGAATCGCAGAGCCTCAACGAGGGCCGGGTCAACGAACTCGAGGACCTGATCGCGCGCGCCGAGGTGATCGATGTCACCAAGCTGAACGGCGACAAGATCAAGTTCGGCGCCACCGTTGTGCTCGTCGACGATGATACCGAGGAAAAGAAGACCTATCAGATCGTCGGCGACCAGGAAGCCGACGTGAAGTCGGGCCGCATCTCGATCTCCTCGCCGATCGCGCGCGCGCTGATCGGCAAGGAAGTCGGCGACGCCATCGAGGTCAACGCGCCGGGCGGCGCACGCGGCTACGAAATCGTCCAGGTGCAGTTCATCTGAGGCAACAGGCGGCATTGGCTGTGGCGATGCCGGATCAGACACGATGAACAAAGCAAACAACCGCGCCGAAAAATCCGGCGCGGTCGACATGGCGCGCATCGAGGTGATCGCGCCCAATCTCAAGAAGCGGCTTTCGGGCGTCACCAGCACCATCGTGCAACTGGTGCCGGTGCAGGCGCGCGACCTCGGCATAGCCGTGTTCGGGCCGGGCCTGCCCGACAGCCTGCCGACAATGCGCTGGTGGCAGTTGCCCTTGCTGCTGAAGCGGCCGGCCTCGCGGCGGCCGCGCATCTGGCACGCACGGCGCAACGTCGAGATGCTGGCCGGGCTGGTGCTGCGCCACGTCTTTCGGGCGCCGCTCAGGCTGGTGTTCACCTCCGCCGCCCAGCGCGACCATCGGCCCTTCACCAAATGGTTGATCCGCAGGATGGATGGCGTGATCGCCACCAGCCGGCTGTCGGGAGGCTTCCTCGAAGTGCCGCACAAGGTCGTAATGCATGGCGTGGACCTTGAAAAATTTCATCCCGCGCGCACGGCGGATGATGCGTTTTCCGCTGCCGGCTTGCCCGGCCAACGTGCGATCGGCTGCTTCGGCCGGGTCCGTCACTCCAAGGGCACCGACCTGTTCGTCGATGCGATGATTGCGCTTCTGCCCGATCATGCGCAATGGACGGCCGTGATCACCGGCCGCGTGACATCGGAGCACAAGGGCTTCGCCGACGAACTCAAGCAGCGCATCGCTGCGGCCGGACTGTCCGACCGGATCCTGTTCCTCGGCGAGGTGCCTGATGTCGCCGTGTGGTACCGCAGGGTGACGCTCTATGTCGCGCCCTCGCGCAATGAAGGGTTCGGCCTGACGCCGCTGGAGGCGATGGCCTCGCGCACGGCGGTGGTGGCAAGCGATGCCGGGTCCTATTCCGAAATCGTGACGCCCGGCAGGACGGGCGTCGTGGTGCAGGCCGGCGATGGCAACGCGCTGCGAGAGGCGATCAGGCCATATCTCGGCGATCCGGCGTTGGCCGAGGCGCATGGGGCTGCGGGGAGCGAGGATGTGGCGAGAAGATTCCGCCTCGAGGACGAAGCCGCGGGAATATGTGAGGTCTACGAGCGAGTGTGGGCCGGCCGCGGATGAAGCCTGAAACCGTGCGGTTCGCTTGCAGCGGATGGTTGGCATGGCGAGAACTGGGTGAAGAAGCACGATGAGCAGCAGCAGTCGCTGAAATCAGGCCTTTTCCGAACGGATCGATCACAAGCGTGTCGGGAAAGGTCGGAGAAATAGTTGGACTGAAAAAGCTGTTGCGAGCGCCTGTTGAGCGTGGTCAAATTAAGCGGAAGTAGGTAATATCTTGCCGTTGAATCTGGATAAAATATTGCGAAAGGCCAGAGGTATCCGGCCCTTTGGTGACGTTTATTTCAAACGATTATACAGAAAGATCGAACGATCAGAGTTTATTTTCATCCATTCAATTACCAATAATATTGGCGACCTCATGTCATGCCCGGTAAGGTATTTTGATAGGTTTACGGCTCATAACTCTATCGAATTGAGCAGCAAGGAAATATTGGAAGTATCTAAATTTGGCGGGTCTGAATTTCTTTTGAAGCTCCTTGAGGGGAAAATTGTCTGTTTTGGCGGCGGTGGCCTAATTGGACTGGACCGTCACGATGTACACGACAAGGTCATTGAATTTCTGACTATGTTCGCTGATCGTGGAGGCGACGTGGTTGTATGGGGCGCTGGCCATAACAGGACTGTGGGATTTCGCGAATGGTTGGACGGGGTTGGTTCCAGCCCTTATCCATCATCGTTTGAGAAGTTTCGGCTGGTTGGACTCCGTGATTACCCAAACCCATATGATTGGGTTCCCTGTGTAAGTTGCTTGCATCCTGTATTTGACGAAAAAATTCCTAGTCAATACGAGTGTGTCGCGTTTCTTCACGGTCACGAATCTAGTCAATTTGGAGATGAATTCTCAAACGTTCCAAATATCTATAATATTAGCAAAGGAAGCAAGGATAATTCTGAAAGTTACTTCTTAAAATGCATTAATATAATTGGATCCGGTGATAATGTTGTAACAAACAGTTATCACGGGTTGTATTGGGCGACATTGCTCGGGAAGAAAGTGATTGCTATTCAAAACTCTAGCAAATTCTTAGACTTTAGATACAAATACGAGAATTGCTTGGATTTTAAGGATTGGAGGAAACATGTCGGAAAGGGAAATCTTCACCAGAGTGCACTAATGGATTGCAGAAGTGCGAATACGGAATTCCTGAAGAAATTTGAACTTCTAATGAATTGATAAAGATGAACGATCCGCGAGTATTCGGTTTCGTTTTCGAATATTTCATCTCTGATTTTGCGACACTGCCCTGTCTTTCAGAAGCGTGTAAGCCGATCATCTCTCAAGAGGGTCGCGCGATTGCTTGAATCAAGCCATTGGCTCAAGCCTCGTTCAGCCCAGGTCAGCCTATTGTGGCGGGTATTTTCTTTGACCCCATGGCTCCGCTCTTTCATCCCCTGAGTGACGTAGCCATGGCCATGATGGAGATGGAGGGCAATGGCGGAGTAGCGTATGTGCCGGGGTTCTATGCCGACATGCCGCAGACGAAGGCCGAATTCCACGTCGAGGCCGCCATATTGCATGTCCTCGTTGAAGCCGTTGATCTGGATCGCCTGGCTCCTTAGGCATGACGCACTGTGGCCGTTCCAGGTCGGCCGTGCCGGTGTTAGCCGGTTCAGCCATTCGTCGAACGGGCTTGTGGCTACTACTTTCAGCAGCTTAGAGGTGAAGGGAAGCCCGTGCCGCATCAACCAGAAGGCGTTGAACGCCTGCTGTCCGGCAATGTCGTCTTGCGTCAATGCCTTGGACACGTTGGGCGGAAGCTTGAAATAGCCGCCGGTCAGGAAGCGATCCGGTTGCGCCAACCGCGTGTGCACCTCCACGAAGTCCCGGCGCGGCACGCAGTCGCCATCGGTGAGCAGGATGCGTTCGCCTTGCGCTACAGCGATCGCCTTGTTCAGTATCCGGCATTTCTGGAAACCTTCATCGGGCTGCCAGACGTGTGCGATCGGGACCGGACTGTTGGGCGCCATCGCTGCGAGCATTTCGCGGGTTTCGTCACTGGACCCGTCATCGGCAATCACGAGTTCGAAATCATGGCGGTCCTGGGCGAAATAGCCCCACAGCACCTTCTGGAGCCAGAGCGGTGAATTGTAGGTGGAGATGATGACGCTTGTCTGCATGCTTTTAGTCCTGGTTCGCTCCAAACCTGTCAGCGCGAACGCGGAAACCCGTATTTCCTGACCATATTCTGGATGCACCGGTCGTTCGCGCCGCCGATGAGGTTCTCGGCCTGCAATGACGTCGTCTGGCTGCCTGGCCAGTCTATGATCTTGGCCTTTCCCGGCAGCTTTTCGCCGACATGTCCGTTCATCCGCCACATCCAATATAGCCATACGTCGTCGGCGCTCGGGCTCAGCTCCGAGAAGAGCGCGACGTTACATACGTCCTCATGGAAGGCGTCCGGCGGGTAGAGAACTCCCATCACGCCCGTCGGAAAGATGAGCGGAGAGGTTGCGGCCGGTGCGATATCCCGTCGCCAATCCACGTAGGGTGCTGGATCACCATTGCCTGTCACAGCGATCCGGTGCGCGCGATGGCATATGACATGCCTCTTGGAAGGATTGTATGCGACTGTGAGCTTTTCGACGCAATCCGCCCGGTAGTAGACGTCGTCGTCCACGGTGATGACGAAGCAATCCTTGTGGTTTTGCAGTGTGGGTATGATTTTCGTGTAGGCCCGCATGTCGGTGCAGGTGGCGATTTCAAGGCCGTGCCCGCGCAGTTCGAGAACGTTCTCGGGTACCAGCGGGTAATCCTCGTGGGATACCCACAGGATGGTCGTGTCGGGTCGGACAGTCTGAAAAAGGATCGACTTCAGCGTGAGCGCCAACGTGTTGAAGCGCCCCGGGTAGCTCGTCAGAGAGACAATCAGAGGCTTGGGCAGGCCGTGTGTCCGGCCCCCCCCAAGGGACGCTGACCGGTCATCAATCTCCCTCAATGCCCGTTTGAGCCTGACGCTCTTCTTCAGCGCTTTGAATTTTGCCGGGATGTTGAGCATGCCGCCTAGCTTTCCCAATGCTTTCGCAGCCATTCCGTGTCGCCGATCCGGCGATACCAGCGCTGTCCGCCGCCGGCCAGAACCTCGCTCATCTTCGGGCTGCCGGCGAAGACGACGATGCGCGCTCCTGGCGGCACGGTCGGGTCCTGCAGGAAGCTCTTGAAGTGGCGAGGCACGCAATGGTTTTTGTAGCTGACGCACCATTCCCGTGGCCAGTATTGCAGGTTGCCATGCGCCGCAAGCTGCGCGCTCTGGAATTGCTGGGAGATCTCGTACCGGTCGAGCGCGCCGGCCGGATCGGCGACGTATGCGTCGAGAATATAGGCATGGGCGCCGATCTCGTAGCGAAACACGGAACTGTTGCCTACGGACGCAAGGAAGCGATCGCGCTTTCGATTGAGCTTGCGCAGCGGCTTGCTCCGGAAAAGATCATCGTCACGGATGATGAGGAATTCGCCCGGCTGCTCGAAGAAAGGGTCGAGATCATCAACGACCACGAGGTCGAGGTCGAGGAAAAGTGTCGTGCCTTGCAGGTCGGCCAGATCGCGGCGGAAAAGAGCGAGCTTGCGCCAACGTCTGTCTTGTCGGCCGGTGGGCAAGTCCAGAGTGGGGAGCGGCAACGCCTCGATATCTTTGTCCAACCCGGTGGTATCGTCCGTGAAGCAGACGAAGCGATGCGGACGCTTCAGATGCTTAGCGACACCGCGGCGCAGATTGTTGACGTATTCCGGGCCGTAGAGCGATCCCCATTTTATGCAGATCACATTGACTGCATTGTCCAGACCTGAATTCGGCATCTTACCGTTCTGCTCCGCTCTCAGCCTGTTCGCCAAATACGTTCATGAATACACTTGTAACTCACTGCGAACCACATTCTAACCTTGGGAGCCGAGCCAGTGACCATTTCGTCCGGTTTCTTCTAGCCGGAAACGGCCCAACTTCCATCGTGGTGAAATTATCGCCTGAGGAGCAGGCGACCTTCTAGATGAGACCGCCGTCCATGTCCATTCGGACGCTGCCGGAGGAGCGTCCCGCCCCTAAATCCCCACCAGCCCTTCATCCTTCACCTGCCGGATCGTCAATGCGGTGCGCACGGTGTCGACATTGGGCGACGAGGTCAGTTCCTCGATGACGAAAGTCTGGAAGGTGCCGAGATCGGGAGCCAGGCAGTGCAGCATGAAGTCGGATTCGCCCGAGACCATCCAGGCGCTGCGCACGATCGGCCAGTTGCGCGTGCGGTCGGCGAAGGCCTTGAGGTCGACTTCGGACTGGCGGTTGAGGCCGACGAGGCAGAAGGCGACGACGTCCATGCCGAGAGCAGGGGCGTTGAGCAGGGCGCGGTAGCGCTGGATGATGCCTTCGTCCTCCAGCCGCTTGACCCGGCGCAGGCAGGGCGGCGCCGAGATGCCGACGCGGCGCGACAGTTCGACATTGGTCATGCGGCCGTCATCCTGCAACTCGCGCAGGATCTTCCAGTCGATGGCGTCGAGGTCGGCCTTGATCGGCATGTTCGCTCCAGGTCTTGCGCAAGAATCTTGCGCATCCTTGTAATTAAACTACTCGCAGCCATTGGGAAGCCCAAGCTTCAGAAATCGCCGCGGGGCATGGGCGCGTTCCCTCGGAGATCAAGCTTTCGGGGGAGTAACATCTTGTCGCCTTGCGCGGGGCAGGGGTGAACACCTAGATTAGAGGCGATCTGCGCCCCGTCTTGCGGGGTGCTGCTTTTTTCATCGACCACGAAGGCCCTACGATGACCGCCAAACATGCGCCAGTCCTCATCATCGGTTCGGGTCCTGCCGGATACACGGCAGCGATCTATGCGGCGCGCGCCATGCTCAAGCCGATGCTCGTCGCTGGCATGCAGCAGGGCGGCCAGTTGATGATCACCACCGACGTCGAGAACTATCCGGGCTTCGCCGAACCGATCCAGGGGCCCTGGCTGATGGAGCAGATGCGGGCGCAGGCCGAGCATGTCGGCACCGAGATGGTCCACGACATCATCACCGATGTCGATCTCGACGTGCGGCCGTTCCGCGCCAAGGGCGATTCCGGCACGGTGTACACGGCCGACGCGCTGATCATCGCCACCGGGGCCCAGGCCAAATGGCTCGGCCTGCCGAGCGAGCAGGTGTTCCAGGGCTTTGGCGTTTCGGCATGCGCCACCTGCGACGGCTTCTTCTACCGCGGCAAGGACGTGGTGGTGGTCGGCGGCGGCAATTCGGCGGTCGAGGAGGCGCTCTACCTCTCCAATCTCGCCAAGACGGTGACGGTCGTGCACCGGCGCGACCATTTCCGCGCCGAGCGCATCCTGCAGGAGCGGCTGTTTGCCAAGGACAATATCAAGGTGATCTGGGATCACGCGGTAGACGAGATCGTCGGTGCTGCGGCGCAGAAGCCGCTGCCGCCTTCGGTCAACGGTATCAGGCTCAAGAACGTACACACGGGTGCTGTCACCGAAATGGCGACCGACGGCGTGTTCGTGGCGATCGGCCATGCGCCGGCGGTCGAGCTGTTCGTCGGCAAGCTGAAGCAGAAGCCGAACGGCTATCTCTGGACCGAGGCGAACTCGACGCGCACCAACGTGCCGGGCGTGTTTGCGGCGGGCGACGTGACCGACGACATCTATCGCCAGGCGGTGACGGCTGCGGGCCTTGGCTGCATGGCCGCCCTCGAAGCTGAAAAGTACCTCGCGGGAATTGAAATGCATCGCGAAGCGGCCGAATAGGCCGGCCAGACGCCTGACATAAGAGGGGAAAAATGGCGTTGGATTGGGATAAGTTGCGCGTGTTCCACGCAGCGGCGGAGGCTGGCTCTTTCACGCATGCGGCGGAGACGCTGAGGCTGTCGCAGTCGGCCATCTCACGCCAGGTCAGCGCGCTCGAGCACGACATCGGCGTGCCTCTGTTCCACCGCCACGCGCGCGGCCTGGTGCTGACCGAGCAGGGCGAGATGCTGTTCCGCACCGCCCACGACGTGCTGATGAAGCTCGAGACGATCAAGACCAGGCTGACCGAGACCAAGGACAGGCCGTCGGGCGTGTTACGCGTGACGACAACGGTCGGCCTCGGCGCCGGCTGGCTGACCGAGCGCATCCAGGAGTTCCTTGCACTCTATCCCGACATCCAACTGCAGCTGATCCTCGCCAACGAGGAGCTCGACCTGACCATGCGCCAGGCCGACTGCGCCATCCGCCTGCGCCAGCCGCAGCAGCCCGACCTTATCCAGCGCCGGCTGTTCACCGTGCATTTCCACCTCTATGCTTCGCCGGCCTACGTCAACAAATTTGGCAAGCCGGCGTCGATCGCCGAGCTCAAGAGCCACCGCATCGTCACCTTCGGCCTGCCGGTGCCGACGCATCTGAGCGAACTCAACTGGCTGGAGACGGTCGGTGACTTCGAGGGCGGTCAGCGCGTGCCGACGCTGCAGATCAACGACATCTTGTCGATCAAGAAGGCGGTACAGACCGGTGCCGGCATCGCCATGCTGCCCGACTATGTCGTGGGCAAGGACGACGGGCTGGTGCAGCTCCTGCCCGAAACCGAGGTGCCGTCCTTCGACACCTATTTCGCCTATCCCGACACGATGAAGGAACAGGCCAAGCTGCACGTGTTCCGCGACTTCGTCATCTCCAAGGCACGCAGCTGGGCCTTCTGAGGCCCGGTTCCAGGCATGGCATCAGCCATCGCCGCGCCACGGCGTGAGGCGCGGCAGCCAGCCGGGTACGTTGTTGCGGTAAGCTTGGTATTGCGCGCCATAGCGGCGCGCCAGGACCGGCTCTTCATAGAAACGCACGAAGGCGGCCATGGCGGCGCCGATGGCAATCGCATAGGCAACGAGCGGCCCGTGCGCGAAGATCAGCGCCTGGCCGAGGATGATCGCCAGTACGGCGACATACATCGGGTTGCGGACGTGGCGATAGGCGCCGCCGATGACCAGCCGTTCGGTCGGCGCGACCGGGGCAGGCGTGCCCGAACCCTCCACAGCGAAGCGGGCGAAGGCATGCAGCAGCACGCCGAGCCCGACCGCGACGAGCATTGAACCTGAGATGACGAACGCCGCGCTGGCCAGGGGCAGGCCATGGTTTGCCGTGAGCAGCCAGGGAACCAGGCCGGCAACGATGCCGGGTGCGGCCAGGAAGAAGACGGCGCTGCCGAGCACTGCGGATGGTTTGCGCAAAGCCTGCACTCCCATTGATCGTGTTGCTTGGAGATTGCGCATGGTGCCGTTTCTGCCGCAACAATGGCCTGGTGCTGCCCGAACCGGCGCCATTGCACTGCAGCACGGAATTTAGTGGCACTTTCGCTGAAAACCACCGCTGCAAAGTGCATTGCAGCATCGACATCTTGCGTTTTTCGCCGCAAATTCTGGTCCTATCGGGCCTCTAACATTGTTGGACCACAGCTCGTGCCTTTTTGCATGCGTGCATTGCAAAATAGATGCTTGTTTGTTGGGCATGGAGAGCACATATATTGATCATCTCCAGGGCGCGTTCCTCCTCCCATTAGCGCCCTCGAGTGTTCCCCTCTGGAGGTTAGCCTTAATCGGCACTTCCAAACAAACTCAGCCGGATCTTCTTGGATCCGGCTTTTTTGTTGCCCGCTTCCAGGCGATCCAGCCCACGTAACAGTGACATGTAACCCCGGGTAACGTTCCCCGAACACACTGACGCGCCTAGCTTTTGGTTGGACGCGGTGATGGCGCGCCGGGAGATGGGGGCATCACCCGTGCGAGCCAGGGCTCAGGCAAAGCGCCGCGTCCAGCAGATTGCCAACGACCCAAGACGTTGGCCACGTAGCGGCGGACCTGCCGTCCCGCCTCCCGCGGAACGGTCCGCAAAAAAGCGGTGCCCGAGGATTGCCTCGGGCACCGCTTTTGTCTTTTCCGGGACGTGTGTTTTACGTCGGGCGAGAGCCTGTGATTCCGTTTTCCTGATCACTGGCAGAAGCATTCGTGGGGGGACAGCATGAGCAAGGTATCGGTAGCAAAGCTGCCAACCTATTCCGGCGGCTGCCTTTGCGGTGCCGTCCGCTTCGAGGTTCTCGGGCCTGCCGCCAAGCCGCACACATGTTCATGCCGTTCCTGCCAGCGCCACACCGGTGCGTTGACCACCTCTTGGGTTGAGTTTGCCCGTGACGAGGTCAGGTGGACCGGGCCTGGTGGTGTGCCATCGCTCTTTCGCTCTTCGGACTATTCGAGCCGCGCCTTTTGCCCGGCCTGCGGCAGTTCGCTTGGCGCAGTCGACGATGAACCCGTCGTGGCATTGTTGCTCGGTGTCTTCGACAAGCCTGGCGCGCTGGAGCTGATGCCGACCGCCCATTCGTTCGAGGACGGGCGGCCGAAATGGTGGCACGTCGAGGTCGAGGCCGGGTAGGGCTCACATGTAGAGCTTGGCCGGGTCCTTGCCGGCGTAAAGCTGGCCGACCTCGGCGCCATAGCCGTTGAACAACTGGGTCGGTACCAGTTCGCCGGTGTGCAGCACACGCTCCCTGGCCTGGCTCCAGCGCGGATGCGGCACCTCGGGGTTCACGTTTGCCCAGAAGCCGTATTCGCTCGGCTGGATCGCTTCCCAGAGACCGACCGGCTGCTCGGCAACGAAGTCGATCTTGCGGATCGACTTGATCGACTTGAAGCCATACTTCCACGGCAGCGCGAGACGTAGCGGCGCGCCGAACTGCTTGCCCAGGGGCTTGTCATAAGCGCCGGTGACGAGGAAGGGCAGGTCGAGTGCCGCCTCCTCGATGGTAACACCTTCGACATAGGGCCATGGGTAGACGAAGTCGTTCTGGCCGGGCGCCATCTCTGGATCGAGAAAGGTCTCGAAGCGGATGAACTTCGCATCTGCCTTGGGGCTGGCGAGCGCCACCAGTGCCTTGAGCGGAAAACCGCTCCACGGAATGGTCATCGACCAGGCCTCGACGCAGCGGTGGCGGTAGAGCCGCGTCTCCAGCGGGAATTTTCGGATCAGGTCGTCGATGCCGAGCGTCATCGGCTTGTCGACCAGCCCGCCGATCTGCACCTCCCAGGGACGCGTCTTGAGTTGCTGGGCGTTGGCGGCGATCTCCTTGTAGGTGCCGTATTCATAGAAGTTGTTGTAGTTGGCGTTGATCTCTTCGGGTGTCAGCGAGCGGTCGAGCTTGTAGGTCGTGTTCGGCTTGGCCGGATAGAGGTCGGCGGTCGGGTCCTTGTCCTCGGCGCGTGCCGGCCGCGGCAGCGCGGCGGCTGCAAGGCCGAGCCCCATGCCGGCGAGAATCGAGCGGCGGTTGAGGAACATCTCCTCGGGCGTGGCCTGAGCCTCGCTGATTGCCCAGGACGGGCGGCGGTGTACGAATGCCATGCTCGGTTCTCCAAAAGTCGGCGCGCAAGGTCGCCCCTGCGGACCGCGAAATCAACGTGGTCACGTTCACATACGTATGCGAACGCTGCCGCGTTTCAGTGTCTTGCCCAATCCGAGATCAACAGAGCGTGAGCAGCAAGGACCGGACGGCCGCTGGCGCCGTCCGGTCCTTGCAATGTCACGCCGCCTTGCCGGCCGACTGCATCGCCTCGTCGGCGAGGCGGCCGGTCAGTTCTCCCATGTGGTCGAACTCGGCGCGGTAGGTGGCAGCACCCGCGGTCGCCGAGCGCAGCTCGATGATCAGGTCGCTGATTTCGGATTGCGGCATCGTCGCCTCGACCACGTCCCAGCCCGGCCAGTCGGCGCGCGCGTCGTAGCCGAGGATCTGGCCGCGGCGCTGGGGCACGAGCGCGATGATGCGCGCGGTGGCATCCGACGGCGTGAAGATCTCGACCTTCATGACAGGTTCGAGCAGAACCGGCGAACAGCTTGGCATGCCCTCCTTCATCGCGATCTTGGCCGCCATCTGGAAAGCCATGTCGGAGGAATCGACGCTGTGGAACGAGCCGTCCGACAGGTTGACGGCGATGTCGACGACCGGAAAGCCGAGCGGGCCGATCTTGAGGAAGTCGCGCGCACCGGCCTCCACCGACTGGATATACTGCTTGGGCACGACGCCGCCGGTGATGGTGTCGGTGAACTCGAAACCCGAGCCGCGCGGCAGCGGCTTGATCTCGATGACGACGTCGCCGAACTGGCCGTGGCCGCCCGACTGCTTCTTGTGGCGGCCGCGCTGCTGGACGGCCTTGCGGATCGTCTCGCGATAGGGCACCGCCGGCGCATAGCCTTCGACGGCGATCTGGTTGCGGCCTTCGAGACGCTCGCGCACGACCCTGAGATGCATTTCACCATGGCCCGACAGCACCGTTTCGGCCGAGTCTTGGTTGTGATGCAGGGTCAGCGAGGGGTCTTCCTCGGCGAGGCGCTGGATGGCGGCCGACATCTTGACCTCGTCCTTGCGCTCCTTGGGCCGCAGCGCGAAGGCATAGACCGGTTTCGGCGGCTCGAGCCTGACGAGGGGCTTCATGCCGCCCTTGGCCGATGTCAGCGTCTGGCCGGTGGCAACGTTGTCGAGCTTGCCGAGCGCCACGGTATCGCCGGCGCCGGCGTTGGAGAGCTTGGACTGGTCCTTGCCAAGCATGCGGTAGATGCCGGAAACCTTCGCGGTGTCGGTGGTGTTGAGCCAGAGCTCGGCGCCGTCGGTGACCTGGCCGGACAGGATGCGCGATACCGACAGCTTGCCGGCATGCGAGGTGTGGATGGTCTTCATCACCTGGACTATGGCTGCACTGCCCTCTGCTATCCCGAGCCGCTTTCGGGTCGCCTCGACATCGGGGGCGTCGTGGCGGATGGCCTTCAACAGCCTGAGCGCGCCATTGCCCTTTTCGGCCGAGCCGATCAGCACCGGGGTGACCGCGCCATCGCGCAGGTCGGCGGCAAGGTCGTCGAAGATCTCGTCCTTCGGCGGCTCGATCTCTTCGAGCAGTTGTTCCATCAACTCATCGTCGTGGTCGGCGAGGGTTTCAAGCATTGCAAAGCGCGCTTCGAGCTCGCGTGCCTTCTCGTCGCCGGGAATCTCGGCGATCTCGCTCTCGGCATATTCGCGGTAGACATAAGCGCGCTCCAGCGCGAGGTCGATCGAACCGACGACGACGCCATCCTTGCGCAGCGGGATCTGGCGCAGCAGCAAGGGCGTGCGGCTGACCGGCTGCAGCAGCTTGAGCGTATCGCGCACGCCTGATGTCGCCTTGTCGATCTTGTTGAGGAACAGGATGCGCGGCACGCCGAGATCGTCGAGCTTGCGCATGATCAGCTGCAAGGCGGGGATCTTCTTCTCGTCAGGCTCGGCGACCACGACCGCCAGGTCGCAGGCGGCAAGGATGGGGTCGGCCTCGAAGGCGAACTCGACCGAGCCGGGGCAATCAACGAATGTGATGCTCTCGCCCATGAACTGCGTTGTGGCGAAGACCGCGTCGACGCTCATGGCGTGGGCCCGGGCCTCAGCCGAATGGTCGGAGACGGTGTTGCCCGATGATACCGGTTGCTGCTTGGGAATGGCGCCCGTGCGGGCGAGAAGGGCTTCAAGAAGAGTGGTTTTACCGCTGGCAAAGGGACCGACGATGGCGATGCATTTCGGTCCCGTGCGTCTTCCTCCGGCGCGACTACCCATGAGAGCTGACCTCCACTCAGGCATTTTTCCCTGAATGCGGCGGCCGGCCTGTTCGGCCGTCGCGGGCAATGACGTGTGGTGTTTTCCTCCCGGTCGAACATATCGTCACACGGCTTTGCGGGGAGGGCAAGGGGAAGGGCGCCCGGGGCCCGACCTTTGAAGCAGGCAAGATGCGGGGAGGGCCTTGCCGGTGCGAAGCGACGCCATCCCCGGAAAACAAAAAAGCCCGGCAGGTTGGCACCTGCCGGGCTTCTTAGCGTTGGTGCCGAGGATCAGTCCTTGGCGTTGAGGTCGGTGCCGAGCGTGTCCTTGACGAACAGCGTGCCGATGATCAGCGTCATGGCGGCAATCGCGATCGGGTACCAGAGGCCGTAGTAGATGTCGCCGGCCGCAGCACTCATGGCGAATGCGGTTGCCGGCAGCAGGCCGCCGAACCAGCCGTTGCCGATGTGGTAGGGCAGCGACATGCCGGTGTAGCGGATGCGGGTCGGGAACATCTCGACCAGGATCGCGGCGATCGGGCCGTAGACCATGGTCACGTAGATGACCAGCACGGTGAGGATGGCGATGACCATCGGCCAGCTCACTGCTGCCGGATCGGCGACCATGGCGAACGAGCCGCCGGCGGGGATGTTGAAGAAGCCGACTTCCGGAGCACCGGCTGCCTCTTCAGCGGTAACGATCTTGTCCTTGATCGCCTGTTCTGTCGGAACGGTGGTCTTTTCGCCGGCGCGGATGGCGGCGGCGTCGAGCTTCAGTTCAGGGTTGGCGGCAACGAAGGCGTCGAGCTTCTGGTCGGCAACCTTGGCAGCGCCGCGGACCAGCGGGTAACCGCCGTCGTGAAGAGCGATGTTGACTGCCTTGACGAAGGCAGCGTCGCTCGCCTTGGCAGCATCGCCAGCGGCGATGGCGTCATAGGAGGTGACGGTCTCGTCGCCGATCTTGACCGAAGCAGGCGTGCCCGGAGCCGCCGTGGTGACGACGTCATAAGGAACCGAGTTCTTGGTCAGGAACGACGTCGCGATATCGCAGGAAGTAGTGAATTTCGCGGTGCCCACCGGGTTGAACTGGAACTTGCAGTCGCCAGGAGCGGCGGTGACGGTGGCGCGAACGTTCTGCTGGGCGGTGGCGAGTGCCGGGTTTGCGGCCCAGGTCAGAGCCTTGAACAGCGGGAAGTAGGTGACGATGGCGAGTGCCAGGCCAGCCATGATGATCGGCTTGCGGCCGATCTTGTCGGACAGCCAGCCGAACAGCACGAAAAAGCCGGTGCCGAGCAGTAGCGAAATCGCGATCATGATGTTGACGGCCTGGGCGTCGACCTTGAGCACGTTCTGCAAGAAGAACAGTGCGTAGAACTGACCCGAGTACCACACCACGGCCTGGCCGGCGGTGAGGCCGAACAGCGCGAGCAGCGCGATCTTGGCGTTCTTCCACTGGCCGAAGGCTTCCGACAGCGGTGCCTTGGAACCCTTGCCCTCTTCCTTCATGCGCTGGAAGGTCGGCGATTCCGAGAGCGACAGACGGATCCACACCGAGATGCCGAGCAGGATGAAGGAGAGCAGGAACGGAACGCGCCATCCCCAGGCGGCGAAGGCTTCCTTGCCGAGCCAGGTCTGCACCACCAGGATGACGACCAGCGACAGGAACAGGCCGAGCGTCGCGGTGGTCTGGATCCACGAGGTGTAGTAGCCGCGGCGGTCATCGGGGGCGTGCTCGGCGACATAGGTCGCAGCACCGCCATACTCACCGCCGAGCGCCAGGCCCTGCAGCATGCGCAGCGCGATCAGGATGACCGGAGCGGCGATGCCGATCGTGGCGGAACCGGGCAGCAGGCCGACGAAGAAGGTCGACAGGCCCATGATCAGGATGGTGACGAGGAAGGTGTATTTGCGGCCGACGAGGTCGCCGATGCGGCCGAAGACGAGCGCGCCGAACGGGCGCACCAGGAAGCCGGCAGCGAAAGCAAGCAGCGCGAAGATGTTACGCGTCGCCTCGGGGTAGGAGGCGAAGAAGGTCGCGCCGATGAAGGCTGCGAGTGAACCGTAAAGGTAGAAATCGTACCATTCGAACACGGTGCCGAGCGAAGAAGCGAAGATGACTTTCTTCTCTTCTCGCGTCATGCCTCGCCCGCGGCGGGCGTCGGCGGTTGCCGAAATTGCCATTATTGTCTCCTCCCAGAGTGCCGGCGGTAAAGGCCTGGAGAGCAATCTCCGGGGGAATCCGCCGAACCTAACCACGGTCGAAGTGATAACGCCGGGAGGCAGGCGTTATCCATCGCTGCTTTGGGATTATGACCTTAGTCGTAGAAGCAGTCGCGAAGTGTTCGAAGCCATTGATGCTGCATCGCAAAAGCGATGCGTGGCTGGCGCCAGAACAGTCTGGCTCCTTGTTCGAACTCACCGGCGTGCGCAGACGGAAAGCTATTGGCGGATGCTGCCCGGCGGCACGATTGCGCCGCCGAGCCATTTGCCGGGAAGTGCGGGCTCAGGCGGCCCGTTCTTCCTTCTCGACGAGGTAGCCGCGGTCTCGCAGCCACCGGGCGATGATGATTTCGACCATCGACGACACCGAACGGTGATCGTCCTTGGCCGCCTTGACGAGCGCTTCCTTGAGGTCGCGTTCGATACGGAATCCGAGTGGGTGTGTCTTAGACATGACAATTCCTGAGACTTGTCGGGACGTGTAGTCCCGTGGGAGGACGACCGGTGTGCGACGAGCCTATGAATGTGTCGCGAGTTGACCGGTCATGCGGCGCAGGTGGGGCGCGTTGCGCCGTCAGGCCTGGGCTGGCGGTGCGCGGGGTGCGCTCGTTCGCGCGCGCAGGAAATTGAAAGGCGAGCCGGCCGGCGATGCGGCGCTGTCGATGGCCGCGATCGGCAGGCCGTGAGCAGCCCGAAGCAAGCCGCTGTCATCCGCGAGGTCGCAATTGCCCTCAGCCAGCGTGACGCATGAATCGCTCCACATCGGAAGCGCGAAAGGATCTGCGGGTTCCGTGTAGGGCGCGTCGCCGGCGGAAAGCTGAGGGCTTTCGTCTTGATTGCTGAAATGCGCGTGACTCGATGCAACCGAGGCCGTGAGGGCAGCAAAAACCGGTAGCAGCAGCAAGAACAAGTGCGCGAGCAAACTTCTGCTCCTTCGCCCCTGCTGCTGCTGTCTATGCTGATACAATTGCTGCCTCTGGACGCCTCTGCATACCTCCGCCTGCTACGGCGGATATAGTTACTTTAGATTAACAGAGTTCGGGCCGGCACGGCAATATGCAAATGTATAACAGCGTATGAGAATCGAAGATTCCTGCCGGCAACCCCATGACAGTTTCGGTCGATTCGCACAGCCGGCAAAGAAAAACCCGGCCGGAGCCGGGTTTTTCCAACAGTCAGATATGTGAGCTCAGACGAGAGAGGCGGTAAAGCGCTGGATGCGCGTGCAGGCCTCTTCGAGAATCTTCTCCGAGGTGGCGTAGGAGATGCGGAAATTCGGACCGAGGCCGAATGCCGAACCCTGGACCACTGCCACGCCTTCGGCCTCGAGCAGCTCCGAGGTGAAGACCGCATCGTCGGTGATGACCGTGCCGCCTTGCGTCTTCTTGCCGATCAGCCCGGCGCAGGACGGATAGACGTAGAAGGCGCCTTCTGGCGACGGGCAAGAGATGCCGCGCGCCTGGTTGAGCATCGACACGACGAGGTCGCGGCGGGCCTGGAAGATCGCCTTGTTCTTGGCGATGAAGTCCTGCGGGCCGTTGAGTGCCTCGACCGAAGCCCACTGGGCGATGGTGCAGGCACCCGAGGTCTGCTGGCCCTGGATCATGTCCATCGCCTTGATCAGCTGGATCGGACCGGCGGCGTAGCCGATGCGCCAGCCGGTCATGGCATAGGCCTTCGACACGCCGTTCATGGTCAGCGTGCGGTCGTAGAGTTTCGGCTCGACCTCGGCGATGGTCTTGAAGACGAAGTCGCCATAGGTCAGGTGCTCGTACATGTCGTCGGTCAGCACCCAGACATGCGGATGCTTGAGCAGCACATCGGCGATGGCGCGCAGCTCGGCCTCGCTATAGGCGGCGCCCGAGGGGTTGGACGGCGAGTTCATGACCAGCCACTTCGACTTCGGCGTGATCGCCTTTGCCAGCGCATCTGCCGTCAGCTTGAAGCCGTTGTCGATGCTGGTCTCGGCATAGGTCGGCGTGCCGCCGCAAATCGCCACCATCTCGGGGTAGCTGACCCAGTAGGGCCGGGGGATGATGACCTCGTCGCCGGGGTTCAGCGTTGCCATGAAGGCGTTGAACAGGATCTGCTTGCCGCCGGTGCCGACGATGGTCTGCTCCGGCTTGTAGTCTAGATTGTTCTCGCGCTTGAACTTCTTGGCGATGGCTTCGCGCAGGGGCGCAATGCCGGAAACCGGCGGATACTTGGTCTCGCCGCGGCGAATGGCTTCGATCGCCGCATTCTTGATATTGTCCGGCGTGTCGAAGTCAGGCTCGCCTGCGCCCAGGCCGATGACGTCGCGGCCGGCATTTTTCAGCTCGCGCGCTTTCTGCGTGACCGCGATGGTCGCGGAAGGCTTAACGCGGGAAAGGGCATCGGCAAGAAAGGCCATGACTTCAGGTCTCCGGTTCGGAAAAACACGCGGTCGCGCGACCGCTTTTGCGCGTCCAACGGAACGCGCGGCGCTGTAATGTCGCATGACGCAAGGAATCGCAAGCATATTGACGCCTTGGCGTGCCGGATGTGCTGGGCCAGAGACCTGGTGAAGCTGTGCATAAGCAGGCGGCTGCCGCACGTGGGTCAAGTTTGAGACATTCCGTTAACCGGCGATCAAATCTTCGATGAGATTTTGGCGGAGCAATTTCGCCAGCATTCCGGAAATAGGACGGACCGTGTCGAAGAGCATCGGGCTCGCCCATATCATCCGGCACGACGACGGTTCTGCGACCGGAGTCTGGGGCGTGCACGCCCTGCACAGCGCGTTTCAGCCGATTTTCGCCTTTCAGTCGGGCCGTTTGCTGGTCACGGCCTTCGAAGGGCTGATCAGGCCGTTTCGTGGAGCGGACGCGGTGCCCCCGGGCATGTTCTTCGCCGTCGTGGACAGTGCAGAGCGACTGCAGGTCGAGACCCTGACACGGACGCTGCATTTGCTCAACGCCGCGACGTTCGTGCCCAAGGCTGCGTCGATCTTCATCAATTTCGATCCGTCGGTGTTTCTCGACCGCTCGATTTCGGAACACGCGCTGCGCGACATGCGCCAGGTTCTCAACGAGACCGGCATCGATCCACGCCGCATCGTCTGCGAAGTGACCGAGAAGCCGGCCTCGGAAGAGGCGCTGTTCGATTTCGTCCGGGCCCTCAAGGCAAACGGCTTGCGCATCGCCGTGGATGATTTCGGCTCGGCCGAATCCGACATCAAGCGGATCCGCGACATCAAGCCCGACATCGTCAAGTTCGATGCCCACTGGATCAGCCGCCTCATGGAGTCCGGTGCAGGCTTCGCCCTGCTCAAGGAAATGGTGGCGAACTTCGAAGAGAAGGGGATTCGCACCGTCTTCGAGGGGCTCGAGGAGAGCTGGCAACTGCAACTGGCCGAGCGCTCCGGCGCCTCGATGGTGCAGGGGTTCGTGCTGGCAATGCCGGAGATCGTGCCGGCGGATTTTTCGCATTTCGAGCCGGCAGCACCCGAAGCCGCCGGCAAGCAACAGGGGTCCCCGGCCGTGGCCGGAGACGCTGGCCCGCTGGCAGGCAGCGCGCCGAGAACAGGCCGAAATTTCGGCAAAAGGACATCGTGATGAGTGACGGGTTTTTCGGCTTTGGCGCACTGCCGGCGGATCTTGCTGCCAAGATCGTCGCCGACGAGGTTGGGCTGGAGTACGGCATCCATGGCGATTTCCGCCTGCGCTGCGCCATGCAGCCGATCTTCAGGCATGAGCAGGGCCGGCTGACGCCGGTGACCGCCGATGCGCATGTCGTGCCCTACCTGCAGGGCCAGCCGGTCCCGATGCTCGAATTCCTCGCTGAAGTGGCTGCCGAAGATCGCGCGATCGTCGGGCGCATGATCGAGGTCCTGCCGCTCGCCAATGTCCACAATATCGGCGTCGAAGGCGTTTCGTTGCTGTTCCGTCACAATGGAAGCGGTGGCAGCGAAGCCATGGACGACCTGCGCTTCATGGTGCGGGTCCTTGAGGACGAAGGTTTCGATGTGTCGCAGCTGGTATGCGAAATCGATGGGGTCGACGAGCGCCTTGCCGACGCCTTGCGTGAACTGGGCCTGCGTGTCGCGCTTGCTCATCGTGGGGTAGAGCAGCCGGATGCGCATGCAGCCTGTCGGGTGAATGCCGACATCGTCAGGCTCGATCGGGTGTCGTTCGAGCGTTTCTGCGCCGACGCCGCTACCGGCCGGCTGTTGCGGCCCGTGGTCTCGGAGTTCAAGGCGCAAGGGGCAGCGGTGTTGGTCGAGGGCATCGACAGCGAAAGCCGTCTTGAAATAGCCCTTGGTGCCGGCGTCGAGCTGTTCCAGGGCGACCTGCTCGAGCCGGCAATGCTGGTCGGCAGCGTCTTTGCCGACGGACCGCGCGAGGCGTCGCAATATCGCCGCGGCGAATGTGTCGTTGTTCCATTGTTTGGCTGACACCTGGCCGCTGTTCGGCTGATGCCTGGCGAAGCATCACAAATGCTGATGTTTCGCAGCAGAACAAATCGCTGGTCTGACGTTTCCGCGCGGTGATAATCGCGGTCGAACAAGGGCCAGCGCAATGACCACGATCTACGGAATGACCGACAGCGGCAATTGCTACAAGCCACGCCTGCTCATGGCAAAGCTTGGGCGGCCTTTCACCCATGTCGAAACCAGTTCGCGTGACGGGACGACGCGTTCGCCCGGCTACCTCGCCAAGAATGCCAATGGCAAGGTGCCGCTGCTCGAGCTCGACGACGGCCGCTTTCTTGCCGAATCGAATGCCATCCTGCTGCATCTGGCCGAGGGCACCCGGCTGTTGCCGGCCAATGCCTATGAGCGGGCGCTCGTCTACCAATGGCTGTTTTTCGAACAATACAGCCATGAGCCCTATGTCGCGGTGCGGCGCTCGCTGTACGTTTATCCCGAGCGTGCGGCGCAGGCGACGCCGGAACGCCTGGCGTCTTTGCTGGAGAGCGGCAACAAGGCGCTCGGCGTGATGGAAGTCCAACTGGCCAAGACGCCGTTCCTGGCGGGCAATGCGATGAGCGTCGCCGACATCGCGCTCTACGCCTACACGCATGATGCTGGCACGGGCGGCTTTGAACTGGCGAACTTCCCGGCGGTGAGCGCCTGGCTTGATCGCGTCCGGGCCGACCCTGGCCACGTGCCGATCGGCTGGCTGCCCTGACTAGGCTTGGTGCTACAAAATAAGAAGGCCCGGAGATCGGTATGATCTCCGGGCCTTTTCGTGAGTACGGCGAGGCAGGTTCTCAGTCGATCCGCAGTTCTTGCCGTCCGTCAAAAAACAAAAAGGCGGGGTGTAACCCCGCCTTCCGCTGTCAGCAGCTGATCCTGGATCCTTTGGCCCGTGGCTCACGGCAATCTGCCGCATCGTCCTTCGGGTTTTGGGTCCGGCGCGCTTGTCGCGCTGCCGCCAGTACATCCGTGACTTGCTACGCAATCGGAGCTTTCGCTCCCGCGCGCCTTAAATCAGACTGCCTTGAGAGCTCCGGCAGACGAACGGCCCGTACGACGGTCCTGCTCGATCTCGAAGCTGATCTTCTGGCCATCGGCCAGCGAGCCCATGCCCGAACGCTCGACAGCGGAGATGTGGACGAATACGTCCGCGCCACCTGCGTCGGGCTGAATGAAGCCGAAGCCCTTGGTTGCGTTGAACCACTTAACGGTGCCAGTTGCCATTGCGATAATCCTTGTCGTCTGCAGTTTGGTCTTGATCAAGCTATGTGCCCGACCCGTGATATCGAAATTTTGGAGATAGACGTCTGCAAACGCGAGTGTGTCGCGGGGCACGGATCTGTCGGCCGAAATATCAACGGGAGCGATATACGGGCAATTGTCGTTCAACGCAAGCCCTTCCTGTTGCGGGATGCTCGAAAGCGGCATCAATAGTCATGCAACCATGGCGGGCGAAAAGTGTTATATTGCTTGGCGTTACAGCGTCGTGGATTGGAGAATGCGCAAGCCACGCTGCAGCCCCTTGTATCGCAGCATCAACCTGAAATCCGATTCCCGTCATCGGGTTGATGCGTGAGTGCCGCTGCCGAAGTCTTCGGAGAACTGTCATGAAAATCATTCTGCTTGCTGCTTGCCTGACCCTGGTCGCGGCCGAGGCCCAGGCCGTCTCGCGCTATATTTCGACCAGCATGAGCTGCGCCCAGGTGCAGGGCGCCGTGCGCGGCGAAGGCGTGGCGATCCTGCGCTGGACGTCGCCAACCTCGGGTGTGCCGCGCTACGACCGCTATGTCAGGAACGACCGCTTCTGCCCGTCGGGCCAGGAGGCGCGGCGGGCCTATGTGCCAACCGCCGATGCGAGATCGTGCCCGGTCTACAATTGCAAGCAGATTGAGCGCGATCGATTCTTCTTCAAGCGCCGGCTGTTCCCGCACAATTGAGCGCCGGCTCCGTGCCGAGGTAGCCTTGCCCATTCCGCTCCGACCGGGATGGGCGCGCTACCGTGCATATGCATGACCCTGTTTGCGATCTTAGAAGCCGAACGATGCCTGGGCGACCGGCGGCGGGCCGACGTGGACGCCTTCCAGCACCAGCATTTTTTCCTTCATCACCGAGCCGCCGGTTGCCGAGAAGCCGCCTATCTTGCCGCCGGCCGCCAGGATGCGGTGGCACGGAATGACCAGGGGGATCGGATTGCTGCCGAGTGCTGCGCCGGTTTCGCGAAACAGGCCCTTGTGCCCGGCCTGCTCCGCCAGTCCGCCATAGGTGGTGGTTTCGCCGTGGTGGAGATTTCTGGCTGCGGCATAGATATCCTTGCGAAAATCGTCGACGCCGGCGAGGTCGACCGGCACGTCGGAGAAATCGACATCGGTGCCTTCGGCATAGCGCCTGATGTCGGCGACGAGAGCAGCAATCCATGCCGGAGCAATTCGGTCAGTGTCGAGGGTTGCTGCGTCCGTGCCGGCCAGGCGCAACAAGCGCCGTTCGGCTGCCGCATGGGTCTTCTCGGGCAGGCAGACGCGGGTCAGGCCGGCATCGCTCCAGGCGAGCGCCATGAAGCCGAGCGCTGTTTCGAACACCGCATGACCGGGCAAGGGCAAGGAAATGGCGCTGTCCACATCAGTTCCTTTCGTCGAAGCATTCGCCGCCAAATCGGTACATATCGGGAACATTTTTGCATGATCTGCGGCCCTATGCCACCCGAAAACCGCATTCGCCTGTGGATTGCCCGGGCCGGGGCCTTCATGTAAGGAGGTTCGGGCGGGACGAAATCATTAACCAGAGTGTGCATTTGCCGGCGATAAAGACCCATCTGCTGATCTCGGCGGCATTGGCGACGGCTCTGCTGTCGGGCTGCCAGACAAACACAGCGGCGCTCTCCACAGACCTTTCGACAGGCGCGGACGTTGCCTTGAGCGCCGATACGAGCCTTGCCCCATCGGCCGGTGCCGATCTCGCGCTGCCTGAGACGGTTGCCGTGGTGCCGACGTCGTTTGCCGCGGTCGAAGCGTCGCCGGCAACGGCCGTGCTTGCAGCTGCAGCGATCGAGCCCGATGCATCGGATGTCACCGTTGCCGCTGCCGCGACCGCCCCGGCGGCTGGTAGCGTCGCAGTCGCAACTGCATCTGAAGCCGCCAAGACACCGGCCACCACTGCACCGGCACCTGCCGCCGCCAATGCGCCCGTCGTTGCTGCCGCCAAGGCTCCGGTCGACCCGATGACGGCGCCGATGGCCGGTGGCGATATCGTTGCCGCCGCCAGCGACCCCAAGCTCTCCGGCGCGTTCCCGCCGGCGCCGACGCTTGCCGACTACGCCCTGCCGGCCAAGGCACCGGTGCCAAAGAGCTACCAAGTGGCGTCGCTCGGCACTGTCGCGCCCGAAAGCTTCGCCACCTCGTCCTATGCCGCGCCCGATAGCCCGGCGCTGGCCTCGCGCGGCAAGATCGATGAACTGATCTCGAAATACGCGGCCCTTTACGAGGTGCCGGAGAAGCTGGTGCGGCGTGTCGTCAACCGCGAGAGCACCTTCAATCCGCTGGCCTATAACAGGGGTCACTGGGGGCTGATGCAGATCAAGCACGCGACGGCGCGCGGCATGGGCTATGACGGCCCGGCCAACGGCCTGCTCGACGCGGAGACCAACCTGAAATTCGCCGTCAAATACCTGCGCGGCGCCTTCATGGTGGCCGACGGCAATGAGGACCAGGCCGACAAGCTCTACCAGAGCGGCTATTATTACCACGCCAAGCGCAAGGGCCTGCTCGACGAGACCGGGCTCGGCCGCGACCGCGCGCGCCACCGCGGCTGACACATGCCTTCGCCGCAAGGTGACAACGACGTTCGCCTGCGCAAGGTGCTGGGCGGCGAACCGTATACCCCGCAATGGCCCGACGGTTTTGCGATGCGGACGTTCCAGGCATCCGATGCCCGGGCTTTGCACGATCTGCTCGAGCTTGCCTTCGACGACGGCTTGAACGGCCCGTTCGACGTCTGGTGGCCCAGGCTCGCCGATGACGCCGAGTTCGATCCCGGCCTGTGCTTCCTCGTCCACGACAGCAGCGGGCGGCTGGCCGGCGCTGCGCAATGCTGGAACGGCGGCTTCGTCAAGGACCTTGCCGTGCACCCCGACTTTCGCGGCAAGGGCATTGCCGAGGCGCTGATGCGGCAGGTGTTTGCGGCCTTCGCGGCGCGCGGGACCGGCCATGTCGACCTCAAGACCAACCGCTTCGGCAACGCCGCCGCCTATCGGCTCTATCTCCGGCTCGGCATGACCGAGGTCGACTGGTCGGGAGAGTAATGTACAACCATTAGTATACATCAATTGATATATGCTATTCTAGATTGCGATAATTCGCGATCGGCATTACGCTGTTCCCCTTCACGCCAGTCAGGGGAGGCACTTTCATGGCCGGGCCGAATCTCAGGGAGCGTAGCAGGCACGGCTTCGTCAGCCGGCAGATCTTGGCGGAGGGCGCGGTCATTGACGCGGCGCAAGCGGCGCCGGCCGCAGTGTCGCCGCTGGCCGTCGGCGGCGCGCAGGGCGAGGCTTTCTTCGACTTCATGTTCGGCGAACTGCGCGGCCAGGGGCTGACGGCCACGGACGATGACCTGCTCGCACTCGCCAACGCCATGGTGGAGCCGGACCTCGCCCCTGGCGATCCCGCCCAGGCGGGGCGCGACAATCCCGACATTCCCGCCGGCTTCACCTATCTCGGCCAGTTCGTCGACCACGACATCACGCTGGACCTGACGCCGCTGAGCGAGGCGATGGCGGATCCGGAGATGACGCGCAATTTCCGCACACCGGGGCTCGACCTCGACTGTGTCTATGGCGCCGGGCCCGGGCCGCACCGCTTCCTGTTTGCGCGGGGGCCAAATGCCGACGGCCAGGTGGTCGACACGCCGAAGCTGCTGCTCGGCGCTGCCGAAGTATCGGTCGAGAACCCCGACCGGCCCGGCAGCCAGGTGCCCGAGATGCCCAACGACCTGCCGCGCAACGCGCAGGGCGTGGCGCTGATCGGCGACCACCGCAACGACGAGAACCTGATCGTCGCGCAGATCCATCTCGCCTTCCTGAAATTCCACAATGCCGTGGTCGACCACCTCAAGGGCACGGTGCCGGACGACAGGCTGTTTGCCGAGGCGGCGCGGACGGTGCGCTGGCACTATCAGTGGATGGTGCTGCACGACTGGGTCGAGCGGCTGACCGAGACGGGCATCGTCGCCCGGATCCTGCATGAGGGGCGCAAGTTCTACCGTTTCAAGACCAAGCCGTTCATGCCGTGGGAGTTTTCCGGCGCCGTCTACCGGCTCGGCCATTCGATGGTCAGGCCGCGCTACAACCACAACCGCATCTTCCGCTCGCCCGACCCGCATCTGGCCGAAGGCACCTTCAATTTCTTCTTCCGCTTCACCAACCTGTCGGGCGGGCTCGACAGCGGCACGCCAGGGCAGGGCACGTTCCCGAGCAACTGGGTGATCGACTGGCGGCGCTATTTCGAGCTGCCGGCGCCCGACGCCATCAAGGCCGAGTTCAACCATTCGCGCCGGCTCGACCCGCTGCTGGCCGGCGAGCTGCACCGGCTGCCCGGGGCGGAGTCCGGCTCGGCCAAGGCAAGCCTTGCCTTCCGCAACCTCAGGCGCGGCGTGCAGATCGGGCTGCCGTCGGGCCAGGCCGTGGCCGCGCTGATGCGCCGGAAGATCGCCTTCGACCCGATCTCGCCGGCCGAGATCGCCACCGGAGCGGACGGCGCGGTGGCGAAGTCGCTCGGCTTCGACGTCAAGACGCCGCTCTGGTACTATATCCTCAAGGAAGCCGAGCTGCGCGGCGCGGGCAGGCGGCTCGGCCCGGTGGGCGGCCGCATCGTCGCCGAGGTGTTCATCGGCCTCGTCCAGGGCGACGCGGGCTCCTATCTCTCCGATCCCGCATGGACGCCGCATCTGCCGGCTGATGTGCCCGGCACGTTCTTCATGGCCGATCTGCTGAAGTTCGTCGCTGCCTGGGAGAGCCCCGCCGACCCGGACAAGAGCCTGAACCCGGTGGGCGATTGAGGGAGCCTGCCTGCTCAAAGGGAGGCGCGAAAGAACTTTCAACATCGCGCACTCCTCCATTGCCACGCCCCGTTGCCGGTCTGGCCATTGTGGTGAAAGTCCGGGAAGCGGGGCGCGGGGCCGTGCCTGCCGAATGCTAAATGGTGGCGCGAACCCGCGCACCGCCGGCGATTTCCGTTCCCGTCCGTTCCGCTTCCGGGGCATCGGGCATTTTCGCCCATGCCCCCACTAGCGCATCGTCCAGCGCACCCGGGCCGTAGTGCCCGAGGGGGAACCCTTGGACGGAACCTCCCCGGACCATGAGCCACGTTAGCCCATGATCGGAGGCGCCGGTTCCTCCCCGCAGATCACCGTCGCGACCGGCGTTCCCGCGGGAGGAACTGGCGATGATTGTACGGGAGGTTTTCAGGGCGTGGAAAAACGGGGTGGGTCTATCCAGGCGGATTGCTGACAGATGGTGACAGTCAGGCCTCATGGAGCTCAGGGTTTCCGCACGTCGCTTCGCTCCTGCTCCGCCCTAGGATGACGAGCAGCGCATTGTCGATTTGATTGGGTACATGGAGAAATACTCCACTGGTTGCAGATGCTAGAGCTCGGTCTTTTTGCAATTTATGCTTGTCTTCCAAGTAAATTCACCATCAAATATTTCCCGGGGAGAGGGAGGGCGAGACGTTGAACAAATTACCTAAGAAATTTGTCGACCGGGTTGCGCCGGGTTTGAAGAAATATCAGCGGATAGCCTTGGCCCAGCAGAAGGCCGATGTGGCGGAAGCTGACACTGTCACATTGGTGAAAGACATACTGGCCGATGTTTTCGGCTACGATAAGTATGATGACCTGACTGCCGAACATCAGATCAAGGCGACATTCTGCGATCTTGCTATCAGGATCGGAGGGCAGCTTCGCCTGCTGATCGAGGTCAAGTCAGCTGGCAGCAGCTTGGCAGAAAATCACTTGCGGCAAGTGATCGACTACGGCGCGCACCAAGGAATTCACTGGGTCATTTTGACCAACGCCGTCGAATGGCGGCTGGTGCGCATCTACGTGGCCAACCAGATCAGCCATGAGGAGGTTTGCCGGATCGCCTTCACAGACTTGAACGCCAAGAATGAGGACCATCTGCAGCAATTGTTCTTGTTCGCCAAGGAAGGCCTGACCACCGACGCGATGGATGCGTTCCACCAGCAAGCCCAGCTTTTCAACAAGTTCACTGTGTCTACGATACTTCGATCCGAACCCGTGATTTCGGTACTTCGACGGGAGATCCGGCGGCTATTCCCGGACATCAAGGTGGCGCACGAGAACCTTGCCCTGCTTGTCGAAAACGAAGTGATCAAGCGTGACACAATCGAGGGCGACAAGGCCAAGGAGGCGGCGACCAGGATCAAGAAGGCCGCGCTGAAATTGGAGCGGGCAAAGAGCAAGGCGGCGAAGGCAGTAAGCCTTGACGCATCATGAAATTAACTTCGCCGGCATCGGATATGATGGATAGGGAGCTGGTGATGAACGACGTTAGCTACGCGGGTCGGTCACTTTTGGCGCTCGTGGTATTGCTGCTGTGCGGCCTGTCTTCTGCTTTTGCAGAGGAAAAAGCTGCACTCAGGATTGCCGTTGCTGCCCCAATGTCAGGCCTGTTCGCCCCGATGGGCGAACAGATTCATAGAGGAGCGGAACTGGCGATCGAAGATATCAACGCCAATGGGGGGGTCGGCGGTCAAAAGCTCGAAATCGATGTCGTCGACGACAAGGGAGATGGTGCGACCGCGCAAGCGGTGGCCAGGAACCTTGCCAAGTCCGGCGTGCGGTTCGTGGTCGGCCATTTCAATTCCGGGGCCTCGATCCCTGCTTCGGAAGTGTACGCCAAGATGGGCGTCTTCATGATCACTCCGGCGTCCACCAATCCATACTTCACCGACGGCGGCGGCAAGGGCAAGAATCTCTGGAACACGCACCGGACGGCCGGCAGGGACGACGTTCAGGGCCGTCTGGCCGGGGAGTACATCGCAAGGGCGTTTGCCGGCAAGAATGCCGCCATTCTGAGCGACGGTACTCCATACGGCGACGGCCTTGCCTTCAAGGCAAAGGCCGCGCTGAAGGCGGCCGGGCAGCCGGAGAAACTGATGTCCAAGATCAAGATCGGGCAGAAGGACATGTCGCGGCAGATTGCGAGCATGAAGCAAAAAAAAATCGACGTGGTCTTCTTCGGTGGCCTTGCCGATGAGATGGCAACGCTTGTGCGCCAATCCAGCGAGGCCGGTTTCAAGCCCCAGTTCATCGCCGGAGATGGCATCTTCTCTGCCGATTTTCCCAAGGCGGCAGGTCCAGGCGTCGAAGGGACAATGTTTGCGTTCTCGCTGGAAGACCGGGATCACGCGGATGCGCAAGCCGTCGTCGCGCGATTCAGGGCGAAAGGTTTCGAGCCGGAAGCCTATACGCTGAAAGCCTATGCCGCCGTGCAGGTGGTAGCGAAGGGCATTGAAATTGCAGGCAAGAGTGACCCGAAGGCCGTTGCCAAGGCCGTCCGCTCGGGATCGCCGATCCCGACGGTGCTGGGGCCGCTGACTTTCGATGCCAAGGGCGATCGCCGGGAGCCAGATGTCGCCTGGTACGTGTGGAAGGCTGACGGCAGTTACTCTCCTGTGATGCAGAAGTAGTTCCTGCAGCGCCTGTGCGTCAGGGGGCGGCGGCGATCCGCCCCTTCATCTCCAGCGCCCACGCCCGCCCTTCATCGCCGCCCCAGAGCAGCCAGGCGACGTAGCCGGCTGAGGGGTTCTGCTCGTTGCCGTAGTTCTTGCCGCGCTTGTCGACCTCGTGGCGGGCGAAGTAGCTGACCATGCGCTTGATGGTGTGCGGCGAAAGCTCGGCGCGGGCGACCAGTTCCTCGGCGCGGCCGACGCCGATCTCGGTGCCGCCGCGCCCGAACTTTTTCCTCAGCGCAAGGCCCTTGGCGGCGTTGTCGGCCACCACCTGCGGTGGGATCAGGCTTGTGCCCGATGCCTCGCGGCGGATGTCGTCGAACGGGTCATAGGCGATGGGCATGCGGCGATTCCTGCGTTTGGGGCAGGGTAGCCGGATGGGAGTGGGATGGGGAGAGTGGGCGCGTGGTGGCAACTGCCTCTATACGCAAATAGGGGGCACTAGGTCGCAAAGATCACAAAAAGCAACGTATCTAATTGAATTGATTGAGAAAATCGCGTCCGTAAGGATGTATCAAGACGTTTGCCAGGTTTAACTGCGAGCCCAGTACGTGTCTTCAGTGGCTTTGTCCGGATATCTCTACAAGCGGTCATCCTGTTCGGACAGCGGGTGACTTGTAGGGCATCAATAAGTTAGCGTTGTGCTTTCCGCGTCTGAGGATGATGCCGATGCCAACTTTGGTCGAACTCGTTCCTTATGATCCGAATTGGGCGAAGCACTTTTCCGATGCTGAAGCGGTGTTAAGAGCAACGCTCGGCTCCAGCGTTGTGGCTATTGACCACGTTGGAAGTACTGCGATTCCAGGCATCCCCGCCAAGCCTATCATTGATATCGACGTCACATTGTCGAGTTTGTCAGCAATTCCCCGTGGCAGCGCGGGCTTGGTCAATGCGGGATATGAGCCTCGGGGAAATCGGTACGACGATGACGTTTGGGCGTTCTTGTTGAAAAGCTCGGCCCCTCAACTTCGAGTCTATCTTTGTCCCGAGGGAAATCGCACTCATGAACGCCGGTTGGTGTTTCGCGAATACCTTCGCCACCACGATGATGCTGCGAAGGAGTATTCATTCTTGAAGAGGCGGCTTGCTGCACAGTTTCCATATGATGGAGATCGTTACACCTCAGAAAAAAGCCAGTTTGTTCAGGGGATAGTAGAGATAGCGCTGGGATACGTTTGATGACTTTGGTTGACAGCAGAAGATGCGCTTGCCTCTTGCAAAGCTCTGCCTTTCTGTTGGTTTTCGATGGTCCGAGGCTCCGTTTTCACCGGAACCAAGGTAGTCGCGATGCCATCATAGGTCTGGTGGTTTTTGCTACCGAATGCCGCAAATAGGCGCGGTGATCCGCTGCGCTCGCGGAATACCCCCACCCTCAATCCCTCCCCACAAGGGGGAGGGAGGTCTAATCGCGCTATTCGGCCCATGTGATGGAGGGCAAGGGCAGTGAACTTATCGGCGCTGTGAGAAGCGCCAGTTCACTTCGAGGCGTAGATGGCGCACTTGCCCGTGGTCTTGACCTTGTATTTCTTGCCGACCGAGTTGCAGTTGGCCAGCGCCTGTTCTTCGGCGGCCTTCTGCGACGGCGCGTTGTAGGCGGGGCCGCAGAAGAAGGCCTCGGTGCCGCCCCTGTGGGTCTGCGCGTAGGCAGAATGCCCAGGCGCCTTGACGTAGTCGTCATAGACCTTCTTGCAGGGGCCCGTCGTCTGGCCGAACTGCAGCGGATAGCGCTTGTTGCCTGCCTGGCCGGCCAGCGAACCCTTGTCCTTGGCGATCGCCGCGCCGGGCACGGCCGCAACCAGAAGTCCCGCCAGCACCGATGCCAGTGCCAGCCGCATAGTGTTCAGCTTCATTCTCAAATACTCCCCACCCGATCTTGAAGAGTTATCTGCAATCTATGCGGGTGAAAAGGTGGAGGTGAAGAAATATCGAAGTACCGCGAAAAGAAGGCGGTCTTGTTTTAGCTTCTGCTTGCGGATTGATGCTCGGTTCAAACCGCGCGTCTGGGCCGGCTGGTGGCTTTGCTGGGGCTGTTCCGGCGTGTGCCGGCGAGCTGAACGGCGGGGGGCGGATGGAGCTGAGCGCAAAAGCGGGGGGAGGTCGCGATCCTTCGCACCCCCTCTGGCCTGCCGGCGTTCGATGCTAGAAAAGCCAAGCAATTGGCTTTTCTTCCGCCATGCGGACCGCATCTCACCCCCCACAAGGGGGGAGATCAGCAGTTTTGGTGTAGCGCGGTTACTTGAAGTAGTCCTGCAGCGGACGCACCTCGAGCGAGCCGGCCTTGAGCGCGGCGATGGCTTCGGCGACGGCCGCGGCGCCCGACAGCGTGGTGTAGTAGGGCACCTTCTGCATCAGGGTGGCGCGGCGGATCGACTTCGAGTCCGACACCGCCTTCTGGCCATCTGTGGTGTTGAAGACGATCTGGATCTGGCGGTTGCGGATGGCGTCCTCGATGTGCGGACGGCCTTCGAGCACCTTGTTGATCTTTTCGGCCGGCACGCCGTTTTCAACGAGGAAACGCGCGGTGCCGGAGGTGGCGAGAACCTTGAAGCCGAGGCCGGACAGGCGCTGGACGGCGCCGAGGATGCCGGCCTTGTCCTCGTCGCGGACCGAGACGAACAGCGTTCCCGAGCGCGGCAGGTCGACGCCGGCGCCGAGCTGGGCCTTGGCGAAGGCGAGCGCATAGTCGCGGTCGAGGCCCATGACCTCGCCGGTCGACTTCATCTCCGGCCCGAGCAGGATGTCGACGCCGGGGAAGCGGGCGAACGGGAACACCGCTTCCTTGACCGCGATGTGGCCGGGATTGCGCGCATCGGGCTTGGCGCCGTAGTGGGCGAAGGCGTCGTCGAGGCTCTCGCCCGACATGATGCGGGCGGCGATCTTGGCGATAGGCTTGCCTACGGTCTTGGCGACGAAGGGCACGGTGCGGCTGGCGCGCGGGTTGACCTCAAGCACGTAGATTACGCCATCCTTGATGGCATATTGGACGTTCATCAGGCCGCCGACATTGAGCGCACGCGCCATGGCCGAGGTCTGGCGCTCGAGCTCGTCGACGAGTTCGGTGGAGAGCGAGTGCACCGGCAGCGAGCAGGCGCTGTCGCCCGAGTGGATGCCGGCTTCCTCGATGTGCTCCATGATGCCGGAGACGAAGGTGTCCTTGCCGTCGCAGAGGCAGTCGACGTCGACCTCGATGGCGCCCGAGAGATAGGTGTCGAACAAAAGCGGGTTCTTGCCGAGCAGGGTGTTGATCTGGCCGGTCTTGTCGTTGGGGTACTTCTGCTTGATGTCCTCGGGCACCAGGCCCGGCACGGTGTCGAGCAGGTAGGACTGCAGCATGCCCTCATTGTGGATGATCTGCATGGCGCGGCCGCCGAGCACGTAGGACGGGCGCACGACCAGCGGGAAGCCGAGCTCGCCGGCAACGGTGCGGGCCTGCTCGACGGAGTAGGCGATCCCGTTCTTGGGCTGTGTCAGGTCGAGCTTCTTGAGAAGCTTCTGGAAGCGGTCGCGGTCCTCGGCGAGGTCGATCATGTCGGGCGAGGTGCCGAGGATCGGGATGCCGGCCTTTTCGAGCGCGTCGGCAAGTTTGAGCGGGGTCTGGCCGCCGAACTGGACGATGACGCCGTGCAGCGTGCCGGCGGCCTGTTCGACGCGCAGGATTTCGAGCACGTCTTCCGCCGTCAGCGGCTCGAAATAGAGCCGGTCGGAGGTGTCATAGTCGGTCGACACGGTCTCGGGGTTGCAGTTGATCATGATCGATTCGTAGCCGGCCTCGCGCAGTGCATAGGCGGCGTGCACACAGCAATAGTCGAATTCGATGCCCTGGCCGATGCGGTTGGGGCCGCCGCCGAGGATGACGACCTTCTTGGCGGACGAGACCTGGGCCTCGTCGGCGAGGCTGCCGGCGAATGGCACCTCATAGGTCGAATACATGTAGGCGGTGGGCGAGGCGAACTCGGCAGCACAGGTGTCGATGCGCTTGTAGACCGGGTGGACGCCGAGCTTTTGGCGAGTCTTATGAACGGCTTCGGGCTCGCTCTTCGTTAGCGAGGCGAGGCGGGCGTCGGAGAAGCCCATCGACTTCAGCATGCGCAGGTTGTCGGCATCCTCGGGCAGGCCATGCTCGCGCACGCGCGCTTCCATGGCGATGATGCCGGCGATCTGCTCGAGGAACCACGGGTCGATCTTGCACATGGCGTGCACGTCTTCGAGCGAGGTGCCCATGCGGATCGCCTGGGCGACCATGCGCAGGCGGTCGGGGGTGGGCGTGCCGAGGGCGGCGCGGATGGCGTTGCGGTCGTCGCCGTCGGTGCCGATGCCGGGGATCTCGATCTCGTCGAGGCCGGTGAGGCCGGTTTCAAGGCCGCGGAGCGCCTTCTGCAGCGATTCCTGGAAGGTGCGGCCGATGGCCATGACCTCGCCGACTGACTTCATGGCGGTGGTGAGCACCGGCGAGGCGCCGGGGAACTTTTCGAAGGCGAAGCGCGGGATCTTGGTGACGACGTAGTCGATCGACGGCTCGAAGGAAGCGGGCGTCGCGCCGCCGGTGATGTCGTTCTCGAGCTCGTCGAGCGTGTAGCCGACGGCGAGCTTGGCGGCGATCTTGGCGATCGGGAAGCCGGTGGCCTTGGACGCAAGAGCAGACGAGCGCGAGACGCGCGGGTTCATCTCGATGACGACGAGGCGGCCGTCGGCCGGGTTGACGGCGAACTGGACGTTGGAGCCGCCGGTCTCGACGCCGATCTCGCGCAGCACCGCGATCGAAGCGTTGCGCATGATCTGGTATTCCTTGTCGGTCAAGGTCAGCGCGGGGGCTACGGTGATCGAATCGCCGGTGTGCACGCCCATCGGGTCGATGTTTTCGATCGAGCAGATGATGATGCAGTTGTCGGCGCGGTCGCGCACGACCTCCATCTCGTATTCTTTCCAGCCGAGCACCGATTCCTCGATGAGGACTTCGGTGGTGGGGGAGGCGTCGAGGCCGGACTGGACGATGTCGAAGAATTCCTGGCGGTTGAAGGCGATGCCGCCGCCGGTGCCGCCCATGGTGAAGGACGGGCGGATGATGGCGGGCAGGCCGACATGGTCGAGCGCCTGGGCGCCGATCGCCATGCCGTGGTTGATGTAGCGCTGCTTGCGGTCGCCTTCGCCGAGGTTCCACTGGGTTTCGAGCGCGTCGAGCGCGGCGTCGAGATCGGCCGGGGCCTCGAGCTTGAGGGCGGCGCGCTCGGCCTCGTGCTTCTTGCGGTCGGCGTCCTTGACGTCGGAGGCGTTGGCCAGCATCGACTTCGGCGTCTCCAGGCCGATCTTGGCCATGGCCTCGCGGAACAGCGAGCGGTCCTCGGCCTTGTCGATGGCGTGCGCGTCGGCGCCGATCATCTCGACATTGTAGCGTTCGAGCACGCCCATGCGGCGCAGCGAAAGCGCGGTGTTGAGCGCGGTCTGGCCGCCCATGGTCGGCAGCAGCGCGTCGGGGCGCTCCTTGGCGATGATCTTGGCGACCACTTCAGGCGTGATCGGCTCGATGTAGGTGGCGTCGGCCAGCTCCGGGTCGGTCATGATGGTGGCCGGGTTGGAGTTGACCAGGATGACGCGGTAGCCCTCCTCCTTCAGCGCCTTGCAGGCCTGGGTGCCGGAGTAGTCGAACTCGCAGGCCTGGCCGATGACAATAGGACCGGCACCAATGATCAGGATGGACTTGATGTCGGTGCGTCTTGGCATGGCGTGCGTCCGTCAGTAGGCCTGCGCGAAGAACCGGGACGGGGCAATGCCCGGGCCGGTGCGCAAGTGAGATTCAAGTATCAGGCTAGGCGCGCCTTATAGGGGAAGGACGGGGAGGGGGGAACCCCGAAAATAGCATTTAAGCCATTGTAGACAGGCAAGAATGACTCCGGTGCGCGCGGTTCGTCGTGCGAGGGCGCTTCGAGGTGCGGCCGGTGCGTGTCCGCTTCGAACTTTGGAGGTTCAGCTATCTTCCCTGAGCCGCTCCAACTGGGGCAGGCCGCGGGCGGCGGTGACGATCGAATCGAGCAGGCCGGGGAAGCGGCTGTCGAGGTCGTCGCGGCGCAGCGAGATCAGCCGGCTGGTGCCGGAAACCTCGGTGCGGGTGATACCGGCCTCGCGCAGCTTGGCGAGGTGGTAGCTGAGATTGGTCTTGGAGCCGAAATCGAGGAACTGGCCGCAGCTCATCGCCACGCCTTCGTTGCGGGCGAGATAGCCGACGATGGCGAGCCGGGTCTGGTCGCCGAGCACGGCAAGCACGTTGGCGAGGCTGATCTGGTCGGGATTGGGGTGCGGCAATGACATGGTTCGAAGGTAGCGGCGCTGTCCGGTCGGTTCAAGGTTTGCGCGGCCTGCCGACACCACGATGGCAGGAGCGCGTTCGAAGCAGATTGACATGACGCAGCGACAAGTTCAATAGTTCAACATATTTTGAACTAAGGACAGCGTCATGGACAAGCGCTTTATCTGGCTGGCGGTCGGCTCGTTTGCGATGAGCACAGTCGGCTTCGTGTTCTCCAGCCTTCTGCCGGCGATCGCCGGCGACGCCCATGTCTCGGTGCCCTTCGCAGGTTACCTGATCATGGCGTTTTCGCTTGCCTATGCCGTCGGCGCTCCCGTCCTGTCGGCGCTGGCAGGCGAGATCGACCGCCGCCGCGTGCTGGCGGCAACGATGCTGGTGTTCGTCGCCGGCAACATCATTGCGGCGACGAGTTCGTCCTTCGGCGGGCTGCTAGTGGCGCAGATCGTGATGGGCATGGCGGCCGGGCTCTATGCGGCCACCGCGCAGGCGACCGCGGTGTCGCTGGCTGGGCCCGAACATCGGGCGCGCGCCATTGCCGTCGTCGTCGGCGGCACGACGTTTGCGGTGGCGCTCGGCGCGCCGGTAGGCTCGCTGATCGCGACGATGTGGGGCTGGCGCGGCACCTTCGTGGCGATTGCGCTGCTCAGCATATCCTGCGCGGCGATCTTGTGGGTGCGGTTGCCTAGGGGTTCGCGCGGCATCAAGCTGACGCTTCGCGAGCGATTCACCGCCGTCGCCAGGCCAGGAATCCTGCCGTCGTTGCTGGTGACGCTGCTTTATCTCGCCGGTGGTTTCACCGTCATCTCCTATATCGCGCCACTGGCGCTGGAGGGGGCGGGGCTGCCGGCCATCGCCCTGCCGGGCATGCTGCTGGCCTTCGGCGCGGGTGCGGTCATCGGCAATTTATCGAGCGGCTACCTCGCCGACCGGATCGGGGCGACGCGCATGGTGGTGCTGTCGCTCTTGATGTCGTCGGGTTTCTGCCTGGCGATCGCGCTGACGCTGAAGCTGTTGCCGCATCACATCGCCGGGCCGGTGCTGATCGGCCTGATGGTGCCGTGGGGTATCATCGGCTGGGCCTTCCCGCCGGCGCAGGCGAGCCGCATCGTCGGTTTCGCACCCGAGCTCGCGCATCTGACGCTGTCGCTCAACGCTTCGGCGCTCTATTTCGGCATCGCCTTCGGCACCGTCATCGGCGGGCGGGTGCTGGAGTTCGCCGCGCCCTCGGATCTCGGTCTTGTCGCGGCGGCCTTCCCGCTGGTGGCGCTGGCCGTACTGGCACTGTCACGCCGTTCGGCTGGGCTCGCGGTGGCACGGTGATTTGCGCGCCGGTGGCCGTGGGTGCTCGCCGTCTCGGGTGGCATAAGCGCTGCCTTCTAAGCGAGCGAGGCTGCGATGAAACAGGACGAAAAGCACTGGACCGACGTGGCCGAGCAATGGATCGCGTGGGCCCGCGCGCCGGGACATGACGCTTTCTGGGCCTATCGGAAGGGACTCGTGGATTTCATCGGCAAGGGATCTGGCCGCGCGCTGGAGGTTGGTTGCGGCGAGGGCCGCGTGTCGAGCGAACTCAAGGCGCTCGGCTACCATGTGGCTGCGACCGATGCCGTCGCCGCCATGGTGGAAGCGGCCCGTGAGGCCAAGTCGGCCGACGACTATCGTGTCGCCGGTGTCGGCGACCTGCCTTTCGAGGACGGCTCGTTCGACCTGGTGATGGCCCACAACGTGCTGATGGACGTCCAGGACGTGCCGGCAGCGGCGCGCGAAATCCGCCGCGTCTTGAAGCCGGACGGGACGCTGTTCGTGTCGCTGGTTCACCCGTTCCGCGACCGCGGCCGCTTTGCCGGGCGTGAGGCGGACGCGCCGTTCGTCATCGACGGCAGCTATTACGGCCGGGAGTATTTCGAGGGCGAGGAGCAGCGTGACGGCCTGACGATGCAGTTTGCCGGCTGGTCGCAGCCGCTCGAAGACTACATGGCAGCGTTCGAGGCTGCGGGACTGGCAATCACGGCGCTGCGTGAGCCCACTCCCGACACAGCTGATACAGACCAATTGCGCCAGTGGTCGCGCATCCCGCTGTTCCTGTGGCTTAAGGCGCGCATCCTGGCCTGAGGTCGCAACGGTCGCCTGACACCGGTCCGTTAAGGGCGGTCAGCCGGCACATATTAGAGGTCTCGCATTTTCTTGATGCAAATTATCAGGAATAAGGCTATCGGCTCGCGCGTTCAGGTGGCTGCATCGGAAGCGGCGGGGCGAGCGAAGAATGGAATTCCTGCAGAAACTGGCGACGCATGGCGACCGTCCCGCCCTGATTTTCCCGGGTCGCCCCGCCATCAGCTATGCCGAGCTGGCACGCTGCGCAGCCTCGATGGCCGCAAGTTTCGGCAACGGCCGGAAACTGGTGGCCATCGAGGCGGCGAACTCCGAACACGCCATCACAGCCTATCTCGCGGCACGCGCCGGGGACCATGCCGTGGCGCTGCTGGCGCCGGGTGATGCCAGGGCCTTTGCCGACTTCGAAGAAGACTTCCGCCCCGACGCGAGCGTGCGGCTGTTCGACGGGCGCTGGCGCGTGGTCGAGCACGAGGGGGCAGGAGAGGCATTGCACGGGGACCTCGCCGTGCTGCTGGCGACGTCGGGCAGCACCGGCAAGAGCCGCTTCGTCAGGCTGTCGCGCAAGAACATCGACAGCAATGCCGACGCTATCGCTTCTTATCTGGGGCTAGCGGCGGACGACCGGGCGGCACTGCTCCTGCCGTTCCACTACTCCTACGGCCTGTCGGTGCTCAACTCGCACCTGGCTGTCGGTGCCAGCGTGTTCGTCTCGGCCAAGGGCGTGGCGGACAAGGGATTTGCCGACGATCTGCACGCCGCCGAGGTGACCAACATCAGCGGCGTGCCCTATTCCTACGAACTGATGGAAAAGACCGGGTTCCAGCCCGAGGAACTGCCGTCGCTGCGTTTCATGACAGTGGCGGGCGGGCGCATTCCCGCCGGGCTTGGCGACACTTTTCGGCGCAAGCTCGAGCAAGACGGCCGCCGCCTTTTTCTGATGTACGGCCAGACGGAAGCGACTGCCCGCATCGCTTATGTGCCGCCGGAGGCGCTTGCGGCGAACCTCGACAGCATCGGCGTTGCCATTCCAGGCGGCGAACTGATGCTGGTCGGCGACGATGGCTCGCGGATCGAGGGATCGGGTGCTGCGGGCGAACTCGTCTATCGCGGCCCGAACGTGATGATGGGCTATGCCGAGAGCCGGGCCGATCTGGCACAAGGCGCGGAACTGGAAGAATTGCGCACCGGCGATGTCGCCGAACGCTGTGAGAACGGCTTCTTCCGCGTCGTCGGGCGGCTCAAGCGCATGTCGAAGATCGCCGGCCTCAGGATCAGCCACGAGGCGGTGGAGCATGCGCTGGCGCAGCGTGGCATCGTGGCGGCTGTGACGGGCTGTGACCGGCGGCTGGTGGCGGCCTATTCTTCCGGCGAGGCGCCCGAGGACGTCTGCAATCTGATGATCGCGGCGAGCGGCCTGACGCCGCTGCATGTCGAGGCGGTGGCGGTCGAAGCCCTGCCGCGGCTGGCATCGGGCAAGGTCGACTATCCGGCGGTGGCGCAGCGCGCACGACAGGCGGGGAAAACCGACCCCGGCATTGTCGAGGCGTTCAGCCGGGCCTTCTATCCGCGCAAGGTGACGCCGGCCGACAGCTTCGAGGCGCTGGGGGGCGACTCGCTGTTGTTCGTGCAGCTGTCGCTGACGCTCGAGCGCAAGCTGGGACGTATCCCCGAGGGCTGGGAGAAGATGCCTGTGGGCACGCTGGCAAGGCTCGGGCGCCAGACCAGCGGTTTGCGCGTGGTCGATTCCGATCTCCTGATGCGGGCAATGGCGATCCTGCTCGTCGTGCTCCACCATGCCACGCTGTGGCCCATCCCCGGCGGGGCTGCGGCGCTGGTGATGCTGGTAGGCTACGGGCTGGCGCGTTTCCATGGCGCAGCCCTGATGCGCGGGGAGACGACGCGGCTGCTCAGGACGCTGGCCGCAAACCTGGCCGTCTATGCGCCGATCGTCGCCGCATATTCGAACGCGCGCGGCGAGGTACTGTGGCCGTCGGTCTTCCTGGTCGGCAATCTCGGCATTTTCGATCCCAAGCACATGCTGCCCCATCTCTACTGGTTCGTTGAGGCCTACGCGCAGGTCATGCTGATCGTCGCCGGGCTGTTCTCGCTGCCGGCTGTGCGACGGCGGGTGGCCAAGAATCCCTTCGGCGTCGGCATGGCGGCGCTCGTCGTGGCGGTGGCGATCAAGTTCCTGGCGCCCAAGGTCTGGGCGGTCGGGGCGGTGCAGATCTTCACCGTGTCGGACGTGTTCTATCTCGCTGCCTTCGGCTGGTGCGTGTTCCACGCCCGAACAGCGCGGCAGCGCCTGCTGGTGCTGGCGGCTGCGACGCTGGCGTTTCCCGTCATGGCGTATTGGGGCGGCAACTGGACCGGGTCCTGGGTCAAGTTCATGCTGCAACTGGCCTGCGTGACCGTGCTGCTCTACATGCCGCGCGTGGCCGTGCCGAAGCAACTCGCCGCCGTCGCCCTGCCAGTGGCTGCTGCGGGCTATCACATCTACCTGTTCCATCGCCTGCTGCCGGAGCTGTTGGCGCCACACGTCAAGCCGCTGATCTCGTGGCCGGTGGCGACCGCGCTGAGCGTGGCAATCGGCATCCTGACGGGGATCGCGGCATTCCATGCCCAAAAGGCGCTCGCCGCCTGGCTGGCGGACCGACGTAGCCCGCGGGCCGATGCTCCGCTGGGGGCACACGCCGCGCCGGCGGAGTAGCTTTTCCCTTTCCGCATCCTGCTGCCGCCGCACCCGGTTGACTGCACGGGGCTTGGCAATTAATAGATCGACTAGTCTATTAATTAATGAAGCGAGTGAACCGATGCGGAAGGTCGATCCTGAAAAGCACGCCGCCAGGCGGCAGGCGATCCTCGATGCGGCAAGGACCTGCTTCGCCAGGAAGGGTTTCCACCAGACCAGCACCGCCGAGATCTGCGCGGCGGTCGGTATGAGCCCGGGCAATCTGTTCCACTATTTCCCCAACAAGCAGGAGATCATCGGCGCGATCGTCGACCAGGAAGGCGAGGAGACGGCGGCATTCTTCCAGACGTTGGGTGCGCGCGACGACCTCCATGCCGCGCTGCTCGATTTCATGGACCTGGTGCTGGAATTGGCTGCCGATGCCGAGTTCTCGTCTCTGGCGCTGGAGATCGCCGCCGAAGCGGGGCGGGACCCGGCGATCGCCATGCGCGTGGGCCGCAATGACCGCGAATTGCGCTCGGCGCTGCAAGGCCTGCTGGCCGAGGCGGCGGCGCGCGGACAGGCCGACGCCACGCTCGACATGGCCGATGCGGCGACCTGGGTGGCGGCGCTGATCGACGGCATCTTCAGCCGCGTCGCGGTCGATGGCGAGTTCAAGCCCAAGAACCAGCACGCAACGATGCGCGTCCTGCTGGGGCGCTTCCTGCGGCCGCAGGCGGATGCCTCGACCGTGACGGCGGGGGCATGAGAGCAATGACTGCGAAATCGGTTCAACAAGAGCGGATCACCAATGTCGATGCGCTGCGCGGCTTTGCGCTGTTCGGCATATTGGTGGTCAACATCACGGCATTCTCCTCGCCTTATTACGGGCTCGGCGTTGCCGATCCGGCATTTGCCGCGCCGCTCGACCAGGCGGTGCGGTTCATCGTCGCCTTCCTGTTCGAGACCAAGTTCTACCTGCTGTTCTCGTTCCTGTTCGGCTACAGCTTCACGCTGCAGATGGCCTCGGCAGAGCGCGCCGGCGAGGCTTTCGTGCCGCGCCTGCTGCGGCGCCAGGCCGGGCTGTGGGTCATCGGGCTGGCGCATGCGGTGCTGCTGTTCCACGGCGACATCCTGACGACCTATGCGGTGCTGGGCAGGTGCTGCTCGTGCTGCGCAACATCGAGGAGAAGACCGCGCTTCGGCTCGCCTTCTGGCTGGTCGTCGTCACGGCATTGGGCTGGGCAGCGCTCGGCGCACTGGCGACACTGGATCCGATGCCGCTGGATGCAGCGGCGTTGCTGGCCGAAGGCGAGGCGGCAAAGTCGGCCTATCTCGGCACGCCGGGCAGCGTCATCGCCCAGCACCTCGCCGAACTCGGCAATGTCTGGGTGGTGATCGGCCTGATGCAGGGGCCATGCGCGCTGGCGATGTTCCTGGTCGGCCTCGTCGCCGGCAAGCGTCAGCTGTTCGTGCAGCTCGACGACTATCAGCCGTTGCTGCGCCGCCTGCTCGGTGCCGGCATGACCGTCGGTCTTGCCGGCGCGGCGTTCTACGGCTGGACTTCGGTCTACGGGATCGGCACCGGCTGGGAACTGCCCGGGCTGGCGGTCGGCCTGCTGACCGCACCGCTGCTGACCGGGGCCTATGTGGCGCTGGCGATGCTGGCCTTCCAGCGGTTCAGGCGCCTGCCCGAAATGCTGGCGCCGGCCGGGCGCATGGCCTTGTCCAACTACCTGTTCCAGTCGCTGGTCTGTTCGGTGCTGTTTTATGCCTATGGACTCAGGCTGATGGGGGAGGTGCCGCCTTTGGGCGCGCAACTGATCGCCGTTGCGATCTTCGCCGGGCAGCTGGCGCTCAGCCGTTGGTGGATGGGCCGTTTCGCCTATGGCCCGCTGGAATGGCTGCTGCGCGCGGTGACCGTCGCGGCCTGGCCGCGATGGCGCAGGGACGCGGCGCCCGTCCGGCAATGACGAACCCGGCGGGAACAAGCGCGGCCCGCCTGCGTTAGCCTGAGCGCCAGCTAGGACCGGCGCCCGGGAGGAAGCGACAATGGCCATCACACAAGCCCCGACGCCGAAGGGCAAGGCAGCCGCCAAGGGCCTGCGCCAAGCAGCGGCCAGGGAAGAGCGCAAGGTCGAGGCCAAGACCGGCCAGGACTTCAAGAAGGGCGAGAAGCGCTTCGAGGAGCGCTCGAAAAGCTCGGACGGCAAGAGCGCCGGCACCAAGCAGAAGAGCTGACCGCCAGCGGTTGCGCGCCCGGGTGGCACAACCAAAAACCCTGTGACTTGAATCAAGCGTTGGGCTAATTGTCTCCCTGAGCGGAGCCAAGCCCGCGACGACGAACATTGAGGGATATGCCCATGCGTTGGAGAGGCCGTCGCCAGAGTGACAATGTCCAGGATGCGCGCGGCCAGGGCGGCGGCGGGCTGGGCGGTGGCTTCGGCCGCGGCAGCGGACGCCTGCCGATCGGACCGCGCATCGGCGGCGGCGGTGGACTTTCCGGCATCATCATTCTCGTCGTGCTGTTCTTTGCGCTGCGCGCCTGCGGCATCGACCCGATGCAGATCCTGGCCGGCGGCGACGGCTCGCCGGGCGGCGGCCAGGTGACCGAAGGCGGCGCGCCGGCAAACGACGAGATGACCCAGTTCGTCTCGACCGTGCTGGCCGAGACCGAAGACACCTGGAACGGCATCTTCCAGGCCGAGGGGCTGAAATACGAGGAGCCCAAGCTGCTGCTGTTTTCGGGCCAGGTCTCGTCGGCCTGCGGCTACGCCTCGTCGGCCTCGGGGCCGTTCTATTGCCCCGGCGACAAGAAGGTTTATCTCGACACCTCGTTCTTCAACCAGTTGGCCAAGCAGTTCGGCGCCGCCGGCGACTTCGCCCAGGCCTATGTGATTGCCCACGAGGTCGGCCACCACGTGCAGAACCTGACCGGCATCCTGCCCAAGTTCAACCAGATGCGGCAGCGCATGAGCGAGGCCGACGCCAACCAGATGTCGATGCGCGTCGAGCTGCAGGCCGACTGCTTCGCCGGCGTCTGGGGCCACTACACCGCCCAGAAGGGGCTGCTCGAAGAGGGTGACATCCAGGAGGCGCTCAACGCCGCGCAGCAGATCGGCGACGACACGCTGCAGAAGCGCATGCAGGGCTATGTCGTGCCGGAAAGCTTCAACCACGGCACCTCCGACCAGCGCCAGCGCTGGTTTGCCGCCGGCTTCAAGAGCGGCAAGCTGTCGTCCTGCGATACGTTCAACAATCCGATCTGATGGCTTCGGACAAGCGCATCGAACTGGTGCCGGGCGGCCCGTCGCTGTCGCGGCTGGTGTTCGGCGCCTGGCGCTTGCTTGACGGACAAAGGCCCAGCGCCGAGGCCGTGGCGCGGCTCATCGATACGGTGATCGATCTCGGCCTGACCAGCTTCGACCACGCCGACATCTATGGCGGCTACGAGGTCGAGGAGGCCTTCGGCGCCGGGCTTGCGCGCTGGAAGGGTCGGCGCGACAGCATCGAGCTGATCAGCAAATGCGGCATCATGCTGAAATCGCCGCAGCGGCCGGCAAACCGGCTGAAGCACTATGACACCGGTGCTGCCCATGTCGCGGCGTCGGTCGACCGGTCGCTGAAAAACCTCGGCACTGATTATCTCGACCTGCTGCTGATCCACCGGCCCGACCCGCTGATGGATGCCGACGAGACGGCGGCGGGGCTGGAGCGGGTGGTGAAGGCGGGCAAGGTGCGCGCCGTCGGCGTCTCGAATTTCACGGTGGCGCAGTTCGACCTTCTGGCGTCGCGGCTGCCGTTTCCTGTCGTCACCAACCAGGTCGAGCATTCGGTGCTCGAGACCTCGGCGCTGACGGACGGCCGTTTCGACCACGCGCAAAGGCAGCGCTACGCCCCGATGATCTGGTCGCCGCTCGGTGGCGGGTCGCTGTTTACCGGCGACGGCCAGCGCGAGCACAAGGTGCGGGCGGCGCTGAGCCTGGTGGCGGCGGAGACCGGCGCCCATGAAGTTGCGACCGTCGCCATCGCCTGGCTGCTGCGCCATCCGGCGCGACTCGTTCCCGTGCTCGGCACGATGAAGCCGGAGCGGCTGGCGCAGCTCGTGCGCGCGCTCGAGGTCACGCTCGAACGCCAGCAATGGTTTTCGATCCTCGAAGCGAGCGAGGGCAGGGCGGTCCCGTAACGTTCCGTCCGTGCCCCAAGACGCTTCAGACATTTTGATGTGTTCACGTATTGTTCCTGATCGTTGCCGCTGATATAAGCGACGTTCCGCACTGCCCCCGGCGGTTCGATGCCGGCTGCTGCCTTCGACGCAGCCGTAATAAGACATGCTGCGACAGCTTGAAGCCGCGCATCACCGGCATCGCCGATGCGCGAATTTGTGCCAGGTGGGTTTCGACATGGTTGACGAAAAGACTGCCAGAAGGGGCCTTGCGCTCGTCTTTACGACGCTGCTGCTCGACGTCATCGGCTTCGGCATCATCATGCCGGTGTTGCCGGCCTTCCTGCAGGAACTGACCGGCGTCGGCGTCAGTGCCGCGGCGATCGAGGGCGGCTGGCTGTTCTTCGTCTATGCGGCGATGCAGTTCCTGTTTGCGCCGCTGATGGGCAATCTGAGCGATCGTTTCGGCCGCCGGCCGATTCTGCTCGCCTCGGTGCTGACCTTCGCCATCGACAATCTGATCTGCGCCATCGCCTGGTCGTATTCGATGCTGTTCATCGGCCGCGTGCTGGCCGGCATCAGCGGCGCCAGCTATTCGACGGCCTCGGCCTTCATCGCCGACGTCTCGACCGACGAGAACAGGGCGAAGAATTTCGGCCTGCTCGGCATCGCCTTCGGCGTCGGTTTCGTGATCGGGCCGGTGCTCGGCGGCCTGCTGGGCGGGTTCGGACCGCGCGTGCCGTTCTTCTTTGCCGCCGGTCTTGCCTTACTGAACTTCGTCGTCGCCTTCTTCTTCCTGCCGGAGACGCTGACCAAAGAGAACCGCCGCAAGTTTGAGCTCAAGCGCGCCAACCCGCTCGGGGCGCTCAAGCAGATGCGCAACTACAAGGGCATCGGCTGGATCGGCATGGTGTTCTTCCTGATGACGCTGGGCCACATGATGTATCCGGCGGTGTGGTCGTTCGTAGGCAGCTACCGCTACGGCTGGAGTGAGCAGCAGATCGGCTTCTCGCTCGGCGTGTTCGGCATCGGCGGTGCGCTTGTCATGGCGCTGGTGCTGCCGCGCGCCATACCGCTGCTCGGCGAGTGGCGCACGGCGGCGGTGGGCCTGGCGTTCACGACGGTTGCCGCCTTCGGCTATGCCGCGGCATGGGAGGGCTGGCTGGTCTATGCGGTGATCGTGGCGACCTGCCTCGAGGCGCTGGCCGACCCGCCGCTGCGGAGCCTCTCGGCCGCCAAGGTGCCGCCATCGGCGCAAGGCGAGTTGCAAGGTGCGATGACCAGCCTGTTTTCGATCACCAGCATCATCACGCCGCTGCTCTATACCGGGATCTTCGCCTGGTTCACCGGGCCGGACGCCCCGGTTTCATTCGCCGGCGCGCCCTATGTGCTGGGTGGGGTTTTCCTGTCGCTGTCGCTGTTGGTGTTCTTGCTCAAGGTCGAAAGGCCGGCCACGACCGAGCAAGCGGCCGTGACGACAACCTCATAGCCGGGCGTCTCGCCAAGTCAGGCGAGGCCCGATTGGCCGTCAGGCCAGCAGGAAGCCACCGCTATTGTTCCATGAAGCGCACACCTACCGATGTCGGTGAATACCAGCACACGCGTGCCGTTCGTTTCGTCGCCTCACCGGCAATCGCCAGATTGAACTCTGGCGGGACACCTGTTGTGTCGTCAAAATCCAACCTTGCGCCATTTTGGGACTGGTTGCGAACAATCCCCTCGAAGGAGCAATAGCCGCCGTAAAACGAGAGCTTGGCTCCCTTAAGCGTGCGGCGGCGGCCTTCCTTGCGTTGTTCTAGCTGTTCACGCGTATTGAGATCTATCACATATGCCATGACTACCCCCGTTTCTTCAGTTAAGTCGTAGTCGTCATGCACGAAGCGTGCCAGCCTCAAAGAGGATGGCGTGCTTGTCTAAGTTGTGCGCCAAGTACTGAAGACGCGAACTGACAATATTGCCTCTTTGTGAACGGTCTCTACTTGTCGATCTCAGGCTCGGCATCGTTGCGCTGCCGGGCGAAACTAGGCGCGAGCTTGACCGAAAGCTGGGCGTGGCGAAGCACACGCCAGTGCGTCGCAGCTCTTGTGGCGGGTCGAGTTGCTCGGGCAACAAAAAAGGCCGCCCCAAGGCGGCCTTTCCCGTTTCAGTCGGATGCAGCGATCAGCGCTCGGCGAGAGCGGGCTCGCCCTGGCGTTCGCGGATCAGGTTGGCGAAGCGGCGGAAGAGGTAGTGCGAATCCTGCGGGCCGGGCGAGGCCTCGGGATGGTGCTGGACCGAAAACACCGGCCGGCCGGTGAGTGCGATGCCGCAGTTGGAGCCGTCGAACAGCGAGACGTGGGTTTCTTCCACGCCTTGCGGCAGCGACCCGGCGTCGACCGCAAAGCCGTGGTTCATCGAGACGATCTCGACCTTGCCGGTGGTGTGGTCCTTGACCGGATGGTTGGCGCCGTGGTGGCCCTGGTGCATCTTTGCGGTCTTGCCGCCGAGGGCAAGGGCCAGCATCTGGTGGCCGAGGCAGATGCCGAAGACCGGCAGTTCGGTCTTGAGCAGGTCCTTGATGACGGGCACCGAATATTCGCCTGTCGCGGCGGGATCGCCGGGGCCGTTGGACAGGAAGATGCCATCCGGCTTCATCGCCAGGATGTCTTCGGCCGAGGTCTTGGCAGGAACCACCGTGACCTTGGCGCCGAGGCCGGCGAGCAGGCGCAGGATGTTGCGCTTGACGCCGTAGTCGATGGCGACGACGTGCATGGTGGCCTCGTTGCGCTCGCCATAACCCTCGTTCCAGACCCAGGGCGTCTCGGTCCACGACGACGACTGGCCCGACGTGACCTCCTTGGCGAGGTCGAGGCCGACGAGGCCGGACCAGGCACGGGCCTGGGCCTTGAGGTGGTCGATGTCGAACTTGCCGTCGGGCGCATGCGCGATGACGGCATTGGGCATGCCTTTTTCGCGGATCAGCGCGGTTAGCGCGCGGGTGTCTACGCCGGACATGGCAACGATGCCGCGGCGCTTCAGCCACTGGTCGAGGTGACCGGCGGCACGATAGCTCGACGGGTTGGTGACATCGGCCTTGAACACCGCACCGACAGCACCGAAGCGGGCCGCCGGGTTGAGGTCCTCGATGTCCTCGTCATTGGTGCCGATGTTGCCGATATGGGGAAAGGTGAAGGTGACGATCTGGCTGGCATAGGAGGGATCGGTGAGAACCTCCTGGTAGCCGGTCAGTGCGGTGTTGAAGCAGACTTCGGCGACGGCAGCGCCTGTGGCGCCGAGGCCTCGGCCCGTAATGACCGTGCCGTCGGCCAGAACCAGAACGGCGGTCGGCACTTCGGTTGCCCAGGGGGCGGTCTCTGAGGCCATGGCGATGCTCCTGCGTAACGGGCGCCGCGACTTGAAAAATGGCTCGGGAGAGGCCATATCGCGCAGCGAAAAGCACGGACGACCACCGTCAGGCGGGCCCCGTGCACAAAACAAACTAGTCCTTGCAAGGCGCGGACAATAAGCGAAGGCCGGCGGGTGGTCAATGACCGGTCCGGGATTCGTGGCTAATTATTTTTCCTAATGAAAACAGGAAGTTGGCCATTGTCATTCGGTTTGCCACTGTGGCAGGTCGGCGCTATTGTTTGCGACACGTTCAGGAGTAATGGCCATGCGCGAGATGCTCGCCGAGGCGCTGAAGACTGCATTGAAAGCCGGCGACAAGCGCCGTACCTCGACGCTGCGGCTGATCCAGGCCGCAATCCAGGACCGCGACATCGCCCATCGCGGCGCCGGCAAGGACCCGGTGTCGGACGAGGAAATCCTGCAGATCCTGACCAAGATGGTCAAGCAGCGGCAGGAATCGGCCAAGGCCTTCGAGGAAGGCTCACGGCTGGAGCTCGCCGCGCAGGAGCGCGACGAAATCACCATCATCACCGACTTCCTGCCCAAGCAGATGGAGGAGGGGGCGGTGCGCGACGCGGCGCAGAAGGTGATCGCCGAGGTCGGTGCCGACGGCCTGCGCGACATGGGGCGCTGCATGAATGCGCTCAAGGAGCGCTATCCCGGCCAGATGGACTTCGGCAAGGCGAGCGGCATCGTCAAGAACCTGCTGCAGTAGGCTTTGCCGGCCAAACCGCATGAACAAAGACGCCCCGGCTGTTATGCAGTCGGGGCGTTTTTTCTTGGGAGTTCAGGCGGCGCGGCGAAGCCGGAGGGGCGTCCTGTCCTGGAGCGCCCAGATATGGCCGAACGGATCGAACACCGTGGCGCCGCGTCGGCCGTCGGTCGCTACATCCAGCTCTCCCCGTTGGGTCGCCCCCGCATTGACCGCTCTTTGCAGGGCGATCTCAGCGTTGGCGACGTCAAGTATGAAGACCGTACTGACCGCGCCCTTGGCCTTGGGATAAAAGGGGCCGCCTCGGTGCGGCTCCAGTTCCCTGCGGGGGTTGGCTCCTCCGACTTGCATTGCCGTATCCCCGATGTGAAGGTCTATGGAGATCGGCTCGCCCTCGAACATGTAGGCACCGCCACGAACGGCGCCGAAAGCCCGCTGGTAGAACGCGGCCGCTTCTTCCTCGCAGCCGTGCTCGACCACGATCGAGACGTGGAATTCGGACTTGGTGTCGCAGTGCGCCTTGAGCATGTTCCAGTCGCAAAAACCGAATTGGTGCGCGACGATCTCGAGACAGGCGCTGTGCGAGAGGTGGATGTTTTGTGCGGCCAGGCTGCTGCGCAGTTCCTTGGCCATGGACTTTACGCGATCAAGCGTCGGCATGGATTGGTTCCCTTGGAAGGGGTGACAAACAACGCCAGTGCTCGCATTGCCGACGGCCACCCAAGAGGGTCAAACCAAGGGTGAGGTGCATTCACCAATCCGGAAGGAGCGAGCGGCAGGCTGCACGGCCAGCTTGAGTGTCGCCAACAAATCCGATTCGGGCAAGGTCGATGTCGTCAAGGATGCCGGCGCGGCCTGCCTTCTCCCACAAGGGGAGAAGGTGAGGGTCACGCCTGCGGCAGGCGCTGGCGCACGATGGCGGCGTGGAAGCGCGCGCCGTGGATCAGGGCTTCGTCGTTGAAATCGAAGGACGGGTTGTGCAGCGGCGCCGAGGCTTCGCCATTGCCGATGCAAGCGAAACAGCCGGGCACATGATCGAGGAAGCGGGCGAAGTCCTCGGAAGCAGTGACGATCTCGCCGTGGCCGTTGACCGCGCCGGTTTCAAAGACGGTGCGGGCTGCCGCGATCGCCGCCTCGGTGGCATCGGCGTCGTTGATCAGCGGTACGAACTCCCTGGTGTAGGCCACCTCTGCGCTGCAATTGTAGGTCAGCGCCGTGCCTTCGGCGATGATGCGCATCTGCCGTTCGATTTCGGCGCTGACCTCCGGGCGAAAGCTGCGGGCGTCGCCGAGCACGCGGGCCAAGCCGGGCAGGGCGTTGCGGGTGCCGTCGGTGATGAGTTCGGTGACCGAGACGACGGAGATGTCGGCCGGGTTCAGCCGGCGCGAGACGATGGTTTGCAGGTTGGTGACCAGCACGCAGGCGGCGACGAGCACCTCGCGGCCGCCATGCGGGCGGGCGGCGTGGCCGCCGAGACCGCGCAGCACGATCTTGAAATTGTCCTCCGCCGACATGATCGGCCCGGGTCGGGTCTCGAAATGGCCGACCGGCAGGCCGGGCATGTTGTGCAGCCCAAAAATCTCGTCGAAGGGGAAGCGGCTCATCAGGCCGTCGTCGAGCATGGCGAGCGCGCCCTTGCCCCATTCCTCCGCCGGCTGGAAGACGAAGCGCACGGTGCCGTCGAAGCCGCCGTCGCCGGCAAGCAGCTTGGCTGCGCCCAACAGCATCGCCGTGTGGCCGTCATGGCCGCAGGCATGCATGACGCCGGGATTTTGCGAGGCGTGGCCGTGGCTGGCCTGCTCGGTGATGCGCAGGGCGTCCATGTCGGCCCTGAGCGCGATGGCTCGATTGCCGGTTCCGCGGCGCAGCGTGCCGACGACGCCGGTGCCGCCGATACCTTCGACGACCTCGTCGATGCCGAATTCCCTGAGCTTTCGGGCGACAAAGGCGCTGGTGCGCTTCTCCTCGAAGCCGAATTCGGGATGGGCATGCAGGTCGCGCCGCCATGCGGTCATCTCGGCGATGAGGGTTTTCTGGTCGAGCGCGGCCATGTGCTGATCCCCGGGTTCGGAGGGAGAGCCTCACTCGGATTGGCGGTGGCAGGCAAGGCTTGTCCGTGGGGCCAGGGCGCGAGCTTGCCTTCTCCCTTTGTGGGAGAAGGTGGATCGGCGCGTAGCGCCGAGACGGATGAGGGGTGCTGGGCGGAGTGGGAGGGTGGAGAATGCGTGCCGTCAAAGAGAGTTTGGAAATACCATACTCCGTCCAGCACCCCTCATCCGCCCCTTCGGGGCACCCCGGCCCTCCGCTATGGCTCTGGGCGCTCGTCGTTGGAACAGCCAAATCGTTGGCTTTTCCTGGCCTTCGGCCACCACTCCTCACCCCACAATGGGAGAAGGGGATGTCTGAGTCCGCTCAACTCGCCTTGAGGCGCGAGCCGCGCAGCAGGCCCTGCTCTTCGAGCACCGGATAGGCCATCGAGGCGAGCAGCGAGTTGATCTGCTTGAGGTCGCGGATGGTGTCGAGGTGGATCGAACTGGTCTCGACGCTCTTGATGGTGCCGTCGCGCAGGCGCAGGAAATGGCTCTGGCTGGTCTGCTTCTCGACGTCGCGCAGTCTGTCCTTCTCGAGCACGAGCTGGCGGGCAGTGTTGGCGTCGCGCGACACCAGCACGTTGAAGGCAAGGCGCGCATTGGCCATCACCGATGCGTGGAACGCGGTCAGTTCGCGCCAGCCCTCGGGGGTGAATTCGAGGCCGCGGTCGAGCTTCTTCTGCACATGGGCGAGCATGTTGCGGACGATGATGTCGCCGACCTGCTCGAGCTTGACGCAGGCGCCGAGCAGTTCCTGGCAGCGCAGCGCCTCGTCCTCGGTCATCGGCCGGATGGTGGCCTTGGCGAGGTAGAGCTTGATCGCCGCATGCTTGCGGTCGACCCGATCGTCGAGGGATGCAAGGGCTGCGATCTTGTCGGCCTCGGGCTTCTCGTAGAGCTCGATGATGCGCTGGAGCATGATCTCGACGGTTTCGCACACGCGGACCACTTCGCGCGTGGCGTTGGCCAGCGCCTGGGACGGCGTGTCGAGCGCGGCCTCGTTGAGCGCGCTGAGTTCGGCAAGCGCCATGTCCTTGGCCGGGTCGGCCTTGGTGCCCAGCGCGACGATCTTTTCCGAGGCGCTGTAGACCAGCTTGGCGAGCGGGATACCGGCGACCAGGATGATGCAGTTGAACAGGATATGGGCGTTGATGATCTGGTCGGACACGGTCGCGCCGAGGAAGGCGACCGACGGCTTGGCCCAGAGGAAGGCAACCAGCATGACGAGCGAGCCTGCGCCGCGCATCAGAAGATTGCCGATGGGGACGACACGGACGCCGGGTTCGGCGTTGCGGGTGAGCAGGGGGGCGATGATCGAGCTGCCGAGATTGACGCCGAGCACCAGCACGATTCCGAGTTCGGGCGGCACGAAGCCGCGGCCGGCAAGGGTGACGATCAACAGCACGGCGGCGATCGAGGAATGGAACAGCCAGGTGACGACGGCGGCCAGCAGGTAGGCGGTGATGGGATCGCTGGCGAAATAATCGACGATGACGGGCAGCAGCCTGCTTTCGCGCAGCGGCTCGGAGGCCTGGCCGACCATTTCGAGCGAGAGCACGAGAAGGCCGATGCCGACGAGGATGCGGCCGGTCTGCTGCCAGCTGCGGCGGTCCGTGGCCAGGAACATGGTGGTTCCGGCGGCGAGGCAGATCGGCACCAGCAGCGACAGGTCGAAGGTCAGGATCTTGATGACCAGCGCCGAGCCGATCTCAGCGCCGCGCACGGCAAGCTGGCCGGCGATGCCGCTGACGATGCCGGCCCCGGCGAAGGAGCCGACGAGCAGGGTGACCGCGGTCGAACTCTGGAAGGCGATGGCGAGCGCCGTGCCGGCCAATACCGCCAGGATAGGGTTGCGCATGGTGTTGCGCAGCTTGTGGCGTAGGACGTCGCCATAGGCGCGTTCGACGCCGGTGCGCACCATGCGCGTGGCGAACAGCAGCAAGGCTATCGCGCCGGCGAGGTGGAGCAGGACGACGGAGCCGCTCATCGGCGGCACCGGCTGAAGTCTAGGGCGGCTGCGAAGGGCAGGACGCGCATGCGAATCACTATCTTAACCATGTCGATTAGATTAGCCGGATAATATTTTTCGTCCATATTGCACGCGTGTGCACTGCTCGCAAGATATCTGAGTTGCTCATATATGAGATACGTCCGGCGGAGCCTCGGGTTCCCGTGCGACATTCCGTGCACGCTATTGGGATGGTCGCTGCGATTGGCCTGTGAACAGCGGGCATGCCGGCGAATAGGAGTCGTGTCCGACGGAGCGAGCGCCTATATCAGTTTCAAACAAGCAGGGCCCGATGCGCTTTTCCGACGGATTCTTGAGCGAGATACGCGACCGCGTGCCGATTTCGGCCGTGGTGGGCCTGCGCGTGACCTGGGATCGCAAGAAGACCAACGCGCCGCGCGGCGATTTCTGGGCGTGTTGCCCGTTCCACGGCGAGAAGTCACCGTCGTTCCACTGCGAGGACCGCAAGGGCCGCTACCACTGCTTCGGCTGCGGTGTGTCGGGCGATCATTTCCGCTTCCTGACCGACCTCGACGGCATGACCTTTCCCGAGGCGGTCGAGCGTATCGCCGAGATGGCCGGCGTGCCGATGCCGGCGCGCGACGCGCATGAGGAGCGGCGCGAGAAGGAACGCGCCAGTCTGACCGACGTCATGGAGCTGGCGACGAAATTCTTCGAGGACCGGCTGCAGAGTGCGGACGGGGCAAGGGCCCGGGCCTATCTGCGTGACCGCGGACTGACGCCTTTGACGCAGCAGACGTTCAGGCTCGGTTTTGCGCCCGACAGCCGCAATGCGCTCAAGGAGTTCCTGGCGTCCAAGGGCATCGAGAAAGTGCAGATGGAAGCCTGCGGGCTGACGGTGTTCGAAGACGTGCCGGTCTCCTACGACCGCTTCCGCGACCGCATCATGTTCCCGATTCCCGATTCGCGCGGACGCATCATCGCCTTTGGCGGCCGCGCCATGTCGGCGGAGGTCTCTGCCAAGTATCTGAACTCGCCGGAGACCGAGCTCTTCCACAAGGGCAACGTGCTCTACAATTTCGCCCGCGCCCGCAAGGCGCTACAGAAGGGCGGGGCGGTCATCGCCGTCGAAGGCTACATGGACGTGATCGCGCTGGCCCAGGCCGGCTTCGACAATGCGGTGGCGCCGCTCGGCACGGCGTTGACCGAAAACCAGCTCGAACTGTTGTGGCGCATGTCGGGCGAGCCGGTGCTGTGCTTCGATGGCGACAAGGCCGGCCTCAAGGCCGCCTATCGCGCCGCCGACATGGTGCTGCCGCTGGTGGCGCCCGGGCATACCGCGCGCTTTGCGTTGCTGCCCGAGGGCAAGGACCCCGACGACCTGGTCAAGGCCGAGGGGCCGGAGGCGTTTCGCGCGGTACTTACCGCCGCGCGACCGTTGTCCGAACTGGTCTGGATGCGCGAGACTTCGGGCGGCGTGTTCGATACGCCCGAGCGCCGCGCCGAGCTTGAAAAGACGCTGCGCGAGCTGACCGGCAGGATCAAGGACGAAAGCGTCCGCTACCACTACCAGCAGGAGATGCGCGAACGGGTACTGAGTTTCTTCGGCAACCAGCGCGGCAGGCAGCCAGGCCAGGGCGAGCGCGGCAAGGGTTCGTTCGGCAAGGGCGGCGAGCGTGGCCAGTGGAACAAGGGCGGCGCGGGCGCGGCGGCCGGCCGGTTTGCCGTGTCAGAAAGCCTGGCGCGCTCGGCGATGGTCAAGCGGGCGGGCGGCATCATGCCGTTGCGCGAGGCCGCCCTGGTTGTGGCGCTGGTCAACCATCCCGCGCTGATCGACGAGAATTTCGACCATGTCGAAAAGCTCGATCTCAGCCACGGTGAACTGAGGCAACTGCATACGGTGCTGATCGATGCCATGGCGCATGGCGAAGCCAACACGCGCGAGGCGGTGGTGGCGGCTATCGGGCGGGTCGGCTGCGCCGAGATGTGGGAGCGGGCGGTGGCGCTGGCGCGGCGGACGCGACAGTGGACGGCCCTCGAGGATGCGGCGATCGAAGATGCCCGCGACGCCTTCGCCCAGGCGCTGCACTTGCACCGCAGCGCCCGCACCTTACATAAGGAACTGAAACAGGCCGAGGCGGCGCTGGCTACCGATCCGACCGACGAGAATTATCGGCATCTGGTGGAGATTCAGGCGCAGTTTCACGACGTGCAAGCCACCGAGGCGCTTATCGAAGGCTTCGGGGTGTCCTCGGGCCGAGGCGGGCGGAACTAGAGCGAGATTGCGATAATCCCGCATTTGATTCGCTTTTTTGTCGCGAATCATGCGACAGGCGCTTGACCTTCCGCCGGAATGACGGAATCAGGTCGATTCGAAAAGTTAACCGGCGGCCAGACCGCCAGTCGTGTCGACGGCCTGTAGAATGCGGATTGGGGCGCTTGTCACTGGACAGGAAGATATTCCGCCACAGATATCAGGGTTAATCTGGACTTAACACAGGTGCAGCTACTGGCAGTTCAGGCGCAGGTTGGATGAAGCCATCTGATTTGCACTGTCCGAGAGTTTAAGCGGCTGACGGGCCGCCTGGAGAAAGCAAAGAATGGCGACAAAAGAAAAGGAAGAGGTCGAGACCGAACGCGAAGGCGCAACTGACGGCCCTTTGCTCGACCTTTCCGATGACGCTGTCAAGAAGATGATCAAGGTCGCGAAGAAGCGCGGCTATGTCACCATGGACGAGCTCAACGCGGTGCTGCCTTCGGAGGAAGTGACCTCCGAACAGATCGAAGACACGATGGCGATGCTGTCCGACATGGGCATCAACGTGGTCGAGGACGACGAGCAGGGCGAAGAAGCCGAGGCCGCCGAAGGCGATGCCGAGGAAGATGCCAACGAGCTTGCCGAACAGACCGGTACGGCTGTTGCCGCGACGACGACCAAGAAAGAGCCGACCGACCGCACCGACGACCCCGTGCGCATGTATCTGCGCGAGATGGGCTCGGTGGAGCTTCTGTCGCGCGAGGGCGAGATCGCGATCGCCAAGCGCATTGAGGCCGGCCGCGAGACGATGATCGCGGGCCTGTGCGAAAGCCCGTTGACCTTCCAGGCCATCATCATCTGGCGCGACGAACTCAACGAAGCCAAGATCCTGCTGCGCGAGATCATCGATCTCGAAGCGACCTATGCAGGCCCCGAGGCCAAGCAGGCGCCGATCGTTGAGCGTGTCGACGAGGACGCCAAGCCGAAGGCCGACGAAAAGTCGCGCCGCGGCGGCCGCGACGAGGAAGACGACGTCACCAACGTGGGTGGCGACACCCGCGGCGAAGAGGATGAGGAAGAAGACGACGAGGCAAGCCTGTCGCTGGCGGCCATGGAAGCGGAACTGCGTCCGCAGGTCATGGAAACCCTCGACGTCATCGCCGACACCTACAAGAAGCTGCGCAAGCTGCAGGACCAGCAGGTCGAAAACCGTCTTGCTGCAGCCGGCACCCTGTCGCCGAGCCAGGACCGTCGCCTCAAGGAACTGAAGGACCAGCTCGTCAAGGCGGTGAAGTCGCTGTCGCTCAACAATGCGCGCATCGAGGCGCTTGTCGAGCAGCTCTACGACATCAACAAGCGGCTGGTGCAGAACGAGGGCAAGCTGCTGCGCCTGGCCGAAAGCTACGGTGTGCGCCGCGAGGAATTCCTGCGCGAATATCAGGGTTCGGAACTCGATCCGAACTGGATCCGCTCGATCTCGAACCTGTCCAGCCGTGGCTGGAAGGAGTTCACCAAGAACGAGAAGGACGCGATCCGCGACCTGCGCGCCGAAATCCAGAACCTCGCCACAGAAACGGCGATCTCGATTCTGGAGTTCCGCAAGATCGTCAACCAGGTGCAGAAGGGCGAGCGCGAAGCGGCGATGGCCAAGAAGGAGATGGTGGAAGCCAACCTCCGTCTCGTCATCTCGATCGCCAAGAAGTACACCAACCGCGGCCTGCAGTTCCTAGACCTGATCCAGGAAGGCAACATCGGCCTGATGAAGGCGGTCGACAAGTTCGAGTACCGCCGTGGCTACAAGTTCTCGACCTATGCGACATGGTGGATCAGGCAGGCGATCACGCGTTCGATCGCCGACCAGGCCCGCACCATCCGCATCCCGGTGCACATGATCGAGACGATCAACAAGATCGTGCGGACCTCGCGCCAGATGCTGCACGAGATCGGCCGCGAGCCGACGCCGGAAGAACTGGCTGAAAAGCTCGCCATGCCGCTCGAGAAGGTGCGCAAGGTGCTGAAGATCGCCAAGGAGCCGATCAGCCTCGAAACGCCCGTCGGCGACGAGGAGGATTCGCACCTCGGCGATTTCATCGAAGACAAGATGGCGATCCTGCCGATCGATGCGGCAATCCAGGCGAACCTGCGCGAGACGACCACGCGCGTGCTCGCCTCGCTCACCCCGCGCGAGGAGCGCGTGCTGCGCATGCGCTTCGGCATCGGCATGAACACCGACCATACGCTCGAAGAGGTTGGCCAGCAGTTCTCGGTCACCCGCGAACGTATCCGCCAGATCGAGGCCAAGGCGCTGCGCAAGCTCAAGCATCCGAGCCGCAGCCGGAAGCTGCGCAGCTTCCTCGACAGCTGACATCAAATCAAAAAATGGCCGTCCTCAGGACGGCCATTTTGCTTTCCACCGTTCAAAATCGGGTCAGCCTGTTTGAGTTCACCTGTCTATTACGATCTGAGCGAACTTTATCTGCTGAGCCGGGGCAGGCTCAAATTCTACGGCATCGCCAGGGTGGTGGCGGAGATCGGCTATGAGCTGCATCTCCTCGACAAAGGCGTGGTATTTGTCGTCTACGACGAGACCGCGCGCGATTTCTTCGAGGTCAATCCGCATTTCGGCAAGGCGTCCTACAACGGCGTCGTCGATCTCGGCTTTCCGGAAGGCGCGGTGCCTTTCCGGCTGCGTGGACCGAAGGCGGGCCGCAGCCTGCCGAACCGCATGTTTGCGACCACGTTCAGCGCATTCCTGAGAGCGGTCAACCGTTCAAAACTGCGCGCGCTCCGGTCGCATTTGAAGCCGATTGCGCTCAATGATGGATATCTGGTGTCGGCGGGGCGGCCGAAGCTCCTGGTCGACATGATCGATTGCTTGGTCCGGACCCGTTCCGAGACGCGGTTTTACCCGCTGCTGCACGATTGCATCCCGTTGCACGATTTTGGTGACAAGCCGGACGCATTCCAGCTCAACTTCCATGCCGACAACAACAAGGTGATACGCCACGCCAGCCATATCATCGCCAACTCGCAGTTCACTGCGAGGGATCTGCAGGCGAAGGTGAAGGAGGGACTGTTGCCTCCGCTTCCCGGGGTCTCGGTGGTTCCCCTGGCGCATGAATGCCGCGCGGACGGCGAGAAGCCGAAGCTCGAGCTGCCGGCGCGGCCCTATGTGATGGGGGTTGGCATCACGCTCGGACGCAAGAACCTGGACGTCGTTCTCGCCGCACAGCGGCTGCTGGTGGAGCAAGGCAAGACGCCGCCGCTGATGGTGATTGCCGGCGCCAACCGGCGAAGGACGGTCGCCGGCCTTAAGAGCGGCCTGAATGCGATGGTGGCGCCGCATGTGCTGATGGTCGACAGCCCGTCGCAGGCGGACCTCATCAGGCTGTACCAGAACGCGCTGGCCACCTTGATGCCGAGCAAACTCGAAGGCTGGGGCCTGCCGCTGGGGGAGTCGCTCTGGCTGGGCACGCCCGCATTGGCGGCGCCATCGTCCAGCCTGCCGGAGGTTGGTGGTGACCTCGCTGTCTATTTCGACCCGGATTCGCCGGGGGAACTGGCCGGCCTGCTGGAACGGCTGGCCACCGACCAGGACTATCGTCGCGGCCTGCAACAGCGCATTGCCGAGGCAAGGCCCAGCCTGCGGAGCTGGCGACATGTCGCCGAGGACATGCTGGCGGCGATCCAGAGCCCCGACTGCCAGCCGATGCACGTGGCCGGCTGATCGGGACAGGCCGGCCGAAGCCGAACGAGGCCTGGCGGGCCGAACCTTCGTCAAAGCTGCCGCTGGCGTCGAAGAGGTGGGGTGGCGCCTGGACGCCACCTTTGGGGAGGTCACGACGCCCTGGGAGACTCGACGACCAGTGCGACGATGCGGCGGACGAGCGGTAGCACCAAGAGCAGGGTGGGAAACGCCACCAGCCAGGACAGCGCCCAAGCCGACGGCCAGGTGGCGAGGAAGGCGGGCGTCGGGCCGAGGCTCTTCAGCGTCGAGATGGCCGAGACCACAAAGGTCATCACCACCGACAGAACCAGCGGCATGGCAAAGGCGGCATAACGCGCCGGCAGCTTGCCGCGCGGCTTCGAACGTAGGGTCATGGGAGAGTATTTCCTGAGATCGGCATCAATCACGAGAGCGCAAGACATGGCATTCCTCCCGGTCGGGCCGGTTGAATGCGTTGCTTGACGTGAGACGCTTACGGCGTGCGTTGGCGCAGCGGCCCGTTCCTAATGGGCCTAGGCACAAAAGGCAATGGTAGCTAAATCGGGTGGCTTCCGCAGGCGGGCCTGTTCAATTATGGTCCTGGCGACCTGGGAGGTTGCCGTGTCGATCGAATTCCTGCTGACCACGCTGATCATCGTCGCTTCGCCCGGCTCGGGTGTTGTCTACACGCTCGCTGCCGGCCTCTCGCGCGGCGGCAAGGCAAGCGTGCTAGCCGCTTTTGCCTGCACGCTCGGCATCGTGCCACATCTGATCGCGGCGCTGACCGGCATTGCCGCGCTGCTGCACACCAGCGCGCTGCTGTTCGAGATCGTCAAATATGCCGGCGTCGCCTATCTGCTCTACATGGCATGGCATAGCCTGCGCGAACATGGCGCGCTCAAGATCGAAGCCAACGCCGATCCGCGCAGCACATGGCAGGTGCTGATCGACGGCATCCTGGTCAATCTGCTCAACCCGAAGCTGTCGATCTTCTTCGTTGCCTTCCTGCCGCAGTTCATTGCACCCAACGAGCCGAACGTGCTCGGGCGGATGCTCGAATTGTCCGGTGTCTTCATGCTGGCGACGTTCGTCATCTTCGCCATCTACGGCCTGTGCGCCGCCGCCATGCGCGACAAGGTGACGAGCAGCCCGCGGGTCATGACCTGGATGCGGCGGACCTTTGCTGCGGCCTTCGTCATGCTCGGCGCCAAGCTGGCGCTGACCGAACGCTGAAGGGCCATGTGATGCAGTTCAGCATCGGCCGCGAAGATCCGGCCACGCCGGGGGTCATCGCGCTGCTGGAAGACGGCGACGCCTATGGCGCGTCGCTCTATCCGGCCGAAAGCAACCACTTCCTGCCGCTCGAAGCCCTCAGGGCCGACAATGTGCATTTTGTCGTCGCGCGCGACGATCAGGGGACCGCCGTCGGCACCGGCGCACTCGCCATGGCGGACGGTTGGGCCGAACTCAAACGCATGTGGGTGATACCGGCAGCCAGGGGCAAAGGGCTTTCCAAGGCGATCCTGGCCGAACTCGAGGCTCGTGCCAGGGCGGTCGGCCTTACCTTGCTGCGGCTCGAGACCGGTATCGCCAATCACGAGGCACTGGCGCTCTACGAGCGCACCGGGTTTGAGCGTCGAGGGCCGTTCGGCGACTACGGCGAAGACCCGCTCAGCGTGTTCATGGAAAAGCGCCTCGCCAGCCCAGGCCACAGCGGCTGAGCGCCAGAGGCCCGCTGCCGCCCCAGCACAGCACGAACTTGCACCTGATACGGAGGGGGAGGATACTCCCGCGCGTGGATGCATTGAGGGCGACGACCCGGATGCCCGCCCCGGCTATTTGAGCCGTGCTCCGTGGCACCGGAGGGAGGTGTGCCATGACGACATATATCATGCTGCTCAATTGGACGGACCAGGGCGTGCGCGAGGTGCGCAACTCGCCCAAGCGGCTCGACGCGGCCAAAAAGCTGCTCGGCGACATGGGCGGCTCGTTCAAGCAGTTCTACCTGACCATGGGCGAATGCGACATGGTGGCGGTGGCCGAGGCGCCGGACGACGCGGTGGTGGCGCGCTTCGCGCTGATCCTTGGACAGGGCGGCAACGTCAGGACGCGCACGTTGAAGGCATTCCCGGAACTTGCCTATCGCGAAATCATCGCATCGCTCGGCTAGCGACCGGCAGTGAAGAGGCAGGGCGCACGTGCGGTGCGTGTGCCCTGGCTGCCGCCGGTTCGAAACGCCTCGACTGATTCAGGACAAGCGTCTAAGCTTCGGAAAAACAACGGGAAGAACAAGCATGTCGTTTCTGAAGAGGCTTTTTGGCGGTGGTGGCGGTGCGGCCGAGCCCGCCGCTGCGGCCGTTGCCAAGGAGATCGAATACAAGGGCTTTTCGATCAAAGCGATGCCCTACAAGGAAGGCGGCCAGTTCCAGACCTGTGGCGTGGTTTCCAAGGAAATCGGCGGTACGGTCAAGGAGCACAAGTTCATCCGCGCCGACCGCTTCGCGGCACTCGACGATGCCGTCGAAGTGTCGCTGACCAAGGGTCGGCAGCTGGTCGACGAACAGGGCGAGCGCATGTTCGGCTGAGGCTGGCGGCGATTGCCTCGCAGATCATGGCCCGGCCCTTGTGCCGGGCTTTTGCTTTTCAGGGTCGCTCGCGTAGCATCAGCCCGTCAATGACCGCCGAGATGACGGCAATCTCGTCTTCGGGTGGGGCGCCGGCATCGATCGCCAAGGCTGCTCGGTCGAAGGCGGCGGCAAGCAGGCCGGTCAGCGCAGCCAGCGGCAGCTTGCGCATGGCGCCGGCCCGCATCGTGGCGGCGAGGCCCTCGCGCAAGGTGCGGTTGCCGTGGCGGTTGTCGATCTCGTCCATGCCGGCGCGGCCGAGCACAGCGGGGCCGTCGAGCAACAACAGCCGCGTCCTGCCGGGCGAGCGCATGGCTTCGATATAGGCCTTGCTGCCGGTGAGCAAAGCTTCGCGGGCGCCCATGGCTTGCGGTGCAGCATCCTCGATTTCGGCGGCGACCGATGCCGCCTCCTGCTCGGCCACGGCGCGGAACAGCTCCTGCTTGTCGGCAAAGTGGTGGTAGAGGGCGCCGCGCGTGACGCCCGCGGCGGCGACGATCTCCGGTGTGCTGGTCTCGGCGTAGGATTTTTCGGCAAACAACCGGCGTGCCGCCTCGATCAGGAGGGCGCGTGTCGCCTCGGTGCGGTCGCGGTTGGAGCGGCGCTCGGTTTTCTCTTGCATGCATGCAGCCTGTATGTTAGTTCACATTTACATGCAGACTGTATGTTGATTGAGGAGAGAAGGAAAGCCATGAAAACGACGAGCTACTATCCCGTGCTAATGACCGGCGATGTCGCCGGCACCGCCGCTTTCTACATCAAGCACTTCCGCTTCGCGTATGAGTTTGACGCTGGCTGGTATGTCCATCTGCGGTCGACGGAAGACAAGGGCGTCGATCTCGCCATCGTCCAGGGCGACCACGAGACGATCCCCGAGGAGGGGCGCGGGCGGGTCGCCGGCCTGCTGATCAATTTCGAGGTCAAGGATGTCGATGCCGTGCACGCGCGGCTCGTCGCGGAAGGGCTGCCGATCCTGCGCTCGCTGCGCGACGAAGACTTCGGACAACGCCACTTCATCACCAGGGATCCCAATGGCGTGCTGATCGACGTCATCACACAGATCCCGCCGAGCCCCGAGTACCTGGCGATGTATGTGCCGGATAGGGTTGAGGCCTGACGCAAATGAAAACGGAGGCGCCGCGAGGCGCCTCTTTTGATGTTCCGCTCAAGGTGATGGGAAACCTCAGATCGACGCGTCGCTGCCACGCTCGGCGGGATCTGAGCCCTCGGTAGCCGGCCTGGGATACTCTATCGTACGACCAGGACCGGGGCCTTGGAGTAATGGACGACCTCTGCCGTCTGGCTGCCGAGCAGAAGCCTGCTCACGCCGCGGCGGCCGTGGGAGGCCATGACGATGAGGTCGCAGCCACGCTCCGCGGCGGTCTCGACGATCGCTTCGGCGGGCGACTCGCCGAATGCCTGGACCGGCTCCACGCTGACGCCGATCCGGGAGGCCGCTTTTTTGGCGAGGCTCAGCGCTGCATCGGCATGCTTTTGCTGGGCATCGCTCCACGAAGCCATCGTGGCAGGACTGTTCAATGGATAGGGCTCGGTGACGGTGATGACCGTGACCTTGCTGCCAAGATTCTTGGCCAGCGTCAGCCCGTGGTCGACGCCCTTCTGCGCAAGTTCGGAACCATCGGTGGTTATGAGGATATGCGTGTACAAATCTACCTCCACTGCTTGATCATCGTCGTATTGATCGGGTCCCGCGGCCGGCGGCTGCGGGGGCAGTCCATCAGCTTGCTGCGACAGCGCCTGCGATCGCGTCCTTGAGCATCAGCCGGCGCTTTCGCAACGTCGCCTCGTGTTCCTGGCTCACCGGTTCGATGTGGGTTTCAGCCTTGTGGATCTGGTCGTTCACATCGTCATATTCTTCGAGGATACGAGCGAAGCCGACGTCCTGTGCTTTCAGGGCGTGAATGGTATCCAGCTTGCCGGGAAATTCCTCACCCAGGGTGTGCGGTGTGTTCGACATTTCATCTCCTTGCGAATTGTCGAGGCAACTATAGTGCCAGGCGGAGGCGTTGAACTTGATCTGGGTCAACTTCCAAAGGGGCAGGGCGGCGCAACTCAACTCCTGTCGATGGCCCGCAAATGATGGTGAAGGACGTTGATCTCTTGCCAGCCGTACTGCGACCCTGAGCGCGTGACGATCCTTGCGGTGTCGTGCTGCCTGCGCAAGGGAACGTTGACCGCGTGCCGCACTGCCTGTGAAAGGTGATCGAACAGCATCCCCGGACCCAGCCGGCTCTCGTAGAAGGTGGCCGGTTCGGTCCAATCGATAGACCTGACGTCTTTCATCGTGCAACCGCTCCTGGGAAGCACATATCAACGCGCATTGGCCCCATATCGATCCGCGTTGCGTTCAGCTCGCACCCGCGGTGGAAGGACTGCGATGTTGTCACCTCTGGTCGTTGTAGGGTTCCTTCATCTGGCCGATCATTCGTGCCAGCTTGGAGAATGAGGGAGTATCCGCTTCCGGCTGGCATTGATTGGCAAGTTCCAGCACCCTGATCGGGAAGTTGATGGCGTCGCGATTTGACGACGACATTCCCTCTGATCGATCTTCTGCAGTCTCGCTTGCTTCGGCTTTGCGCAAGGCGATGTCGATTTCCTCGACCGTCAGCACACCCTTGCGGACGAGGACGTGATTGATAGCTGCGATGGCCATGATCAGGCCTTCGAGTTGCAGGTTGGCGACGTTCATGGCGATTGGCTCCTTTCAACGAAGCAGCAACGCCTGAACGCCGAATCCGATCCGGTTGATGGGTGATGTTGACGGATGCAAGTCGGGCTGGGCGGGGTCAAGACTGCCAGAACCGCGCCCGCTTCATCCTGTAGCCAGGCTGCTCGCTGCCGCCCGGTCGTTCGAGGATATGCGTGCTGGTGCCCGGCGCGTTCTGGCCATCTGAATGGCGTGCCTTTTCGTTGGTCTCACCAACGGGCTCTGTGTTGCCGTATCGGTCGGCCGGCTGCTTGTTTTCGGCAGCCTGCTGCGAAAAGGCATCGCTGGGATCCGGGCCTTTCCGTGCGACTGGCCTGCGTGCGCCGGTTTCATAGTCGTTCTGCATCGATTGTCTCCTGCTGCTGCAGGACAACATGGAGTGGGGCGTAAAGTTCCTTCGCTGCGCGGGGAGCGTGGTCGGTCCGCCGTTGTGGAGGCACGACACGGTGCCAGCAGGTCGAGGGGGAGTTCTTGCTGTTTTGGGAGGAACCTTCTTGCCTGTGATCCATTCCCTCCCTTGCCAATTCCGGCAAGGAGCAATCCCAAATGAAAACGCTGGCTGAGATTTTCGAGCATACACTCGAGGATATGTATTACGCCGAGAACGCCATCACCAAGGCCCTTCCGAAGGTGGCCAAGGCGGCCAAGGACGCCAAGCTGAAGAAGGCTGCCGAGGATCATCTCGAAGAGACCAAGGGCCAGATCAAGAAACTGGAGCTGGTCTTCAAATCCATCGGCAAGAAGGCTTCGGGCGAAAAATGCGATGCGATCGAAGGCCTGATCAAGGAGACCGATGGGCTGATGGAAGAGGCATCTGGCACCGCACTGGATGCCGGTCTTCTGGCAGCGTGCCAAGCCGTCGAGCACTACGAGATTGCCCGGTATGGTTCCCTGCGTGAATGGGCCAAGGACCTTGGTTATGACGAGGCTCACACGCTCCTGAGCGAAATCCTCGACCAGGAGAAGGCGACGAACAACAAGCTGACAAACCTCGCGGTGACGGCGATCAACAAGACATCGGCGACCGCGAAAGCGGCATAACGCTTACGCGGGAGTGGCAGGAACTACGGCGGACGAGGGCAGGGGCCCGTGCGGCGTCGGCAGGGAGTGGCGGGCTGCCTGGCGCCTGAACCATCATGCCTCGGCCATGGCAACTAGGTCGGGGAAACGACAGCGAGCACGGCTGCAATACCAAGCAGTAGCGGGCCCATCCACTTGAAGTGTTTTACGAGATTGCCCAGCCACGCTTGATGGGGTGGAACGGAAAGCTCAATGTATCCGAACCCAATGGCCGCCATCCAGACACCGGCGCAGGCCATGATGATCTCGTCGATGTAGGCTGAAAACACGCTGTCGATCTTCCCCGAGTGAACCACCAGGAAACCAGAAATGGGGCTGAGCGACAAGCAGCACTGGTGGGAGACCGGCAGTCCGCTACGCTTCGTTCGCCCTTACCTTTTCCAGTTCATGGCGATCGTTGCCGCACCCAGCACCGCTACGGCGCAGCCGAGAATGAACGGCGGAATGAAATAGGACAGCGCCTCGCTGTCTTCCCAGCGCAGCCGGAAGTCGTTGCAGCCGGTGCCGCAGCCGTAGGCATTGAGCCAGACCCACATGCCGAAGGTGGCCGCACAGATCAGCAGGCCTGCGGCGGCCAGGACATATCCTAGAGTGCGCAAAGTGGCCTCCTGCCTCCCGCCGTTCCGGTCGAGCGACGTCCGGGCCGCCGAAGGCTGAATCAATCCAGTGGGTTGGCCGGCGCGGCTGAGACGATGAATCCGCGCCGTGAGATGCCGTCCGTCCGCTCAGAGGCTCGGGCCGTCTTCCGTAGCCGCCTTCTTGGCGCCCTTGGCAAGCCCTGTAAGACGATCGATGTAGGCCAGCAGCAGCGCCGACAGCACGAAGGTCAGGTGGATGAGGGTCAGCCACATCAGCTGGTCGGAGGTGTATTGCTGGTTGTTGAGGAAGACCTGGAGCAGGTGGATCGACGAGATCGCGACGATGGTCGAGGCGACCTTGATCTTGAGCGAGCTGATGTCGATGGTGCCGAGCCAGTGGACCTCGCCGTCATGGTTGTCGAAGCGGCTGACGAAGTTTTCGTAGCCGGAGATGATGACCATCACCACCAGCGAGGCAACGAGTGCTGCGTCGATCAGGCCGAGCACCTTCAGGATGGTGTCGGTCTCGTCGAGCACCATGACCGTCATGACAAACCCGTAGAGCTTCTTGGCGAAGGACAGCGCGTAGATGGCGAGCGCCACAGCGAGACCGAGATAGAACACCACGAGCAGCCAGCGCGAGGCGAGGATGATGGATTCGACGGCGTGTTCGAGGCGTTTCATGAGACGTCCGAAATTTTGAGATTGGAAATCGAGGCGGTGCCGACGAATGCAACAGGTTTTGGGATAAAACAAGGCCCGGCCGCTGGAGGGGGATTCGGCCGGGCCTGTTCTCCTGAAACGTCGGAGATGGGACGGGGCAGGGAACCACGTCGCTCTCAAAGTGGCATCAAAATCCAGCGAATCAATGGCGAAAGCCGGGTCATCGCGTGATTGTTACCGGGCAATGCGGCGTCTGGACGCCGGCAGGATGCCCGGTACCGGGCGCCATCCGGCCAGTCAAACGGGCAGAAAAAAGCCCGACCCGCGAGGTGCGGGCCGGGCCTTTTGGGATGCCGCGTATGCTAGTTGGCGCTGGCGATGGGGGCCACCAGCGGGGTGATGCGGCGGATGGCGACGCGGCGGTTTTCGCGCTCCGGCTGCTGCGACTTCACCTTGAGATAGCGCTCGCCATAGCCTTGCGTCGACAGGTTCTCCGGCGCGATGCCGAAGACATTGGTCAGCGCGTCGGCCACGGCTTCGGCGCGGCGGTCGGACAGCGCCAGGTTGGCGACGTCGGAACCGACGGCATCGGTGTGGCCTTCGATGAGGAAGGTTTCGGCCGGGTTCTTCTTCAGCATCTTCTCCATCGCGTTGGCGACGCCTTCGAGCTTGGCAATCTCGGCCTCGGGGATCGAGGCCGAACCGAATTCGAAGCTCAGCGTGTCGAGGTCGACACGGCGGGCGATGTCGCGCACGCGGGCCGAACGCTTGACCTCGTCGACCGAATAGAGGCGCTTGACGCGCTCCACCGGCGGCTGCTCGAGGAAGTCGTAATAGGCGTCGTCATCTTCGACATACTGCGCATCGAGGATATATTCGTTGCGCGGGATGTGGAGCTGCAGCGGCGGCAGGTCGAGGCCTGGATCGCGCCATTCGTCCATCTCGCCGTAATACTGGTCGTCGACATAGCTCAGCACATATTCGCGGCCGTCGGGCGTGATGCGCGAGCGCTGCACGACGTCGCCGTAGCGGTTGCGGATGGTGATGATCTGGTTGCCGTTCTCACGGACGATCACCTCCCGGGTGCGGCCGCGCGGCAGTTCCTCGTAGTACACCTCCTGGGCGTCACGCGTCATGCGCGGCCGGTCGTTGCTCTCGACGATGACCTGGTTGTTGATCTGGATGATCACCCGGTCGCCGATTTCGCGCAGCACTTCGGTGCCTTCAGGACGCGGCCTGCGGCGCAGGTCGACCTCGGGCATGCGCTCGATGCGGGTACCCTTCTCGGCGGTGACGGCCTGGATCTCGACCGGCTGGGCCTGTTCGGTCGCGGCCTTGTCGTCGACAGGCGGCGGGCCGGGATCGACCGGTACCGGCTGCGGCTGGACGGTCTGTCCACCGGCCTGGCCTTCGGGCGCTGGCTGGCCTTCCTGGGCGGGCTGCGCAGGCTGGCCTTCGGCTGCCGGCTGCTGGCCGCCGGCCTGTGCGGGCGGCGTTTCCTTCTGGCTGTCGAGCAGCGGCGCCTCGTTCGGGTTCACCGGCGGTTGGTTTGCAGGTGCTTCGCCTTGCTGGGCCGGCTGTTGCGGCTGCTCACCCGTTGCAGGCTGTTCGCCGGTAGCCGGCTGCTCACCGGCAGCTGGTTGCTCGCCCGTTGCGGGCTGCTGAGGTTGCTCTGCCGCAGGTTGCTCGCCCTGGGCCGGAGCTTCGCCCGAAGGTGCAGGCGTTTCCGGTGCGGGGGCCTGCTCAGGTGTCGGCTCGGCAGGCTTCTCCGCCGGCTGCTCGGCAGGCTGTTCGGCCTGCGGCTTTTGCTCGGGCTGTGCTTCCGGCTGGGGAGCGACTTCGGGTGTCTGGGCTGGTTCCTCTGCAGCCGGGGCCTGCTCCTTCGGCTTGCGCTTGGGCGCTGGCTCTTCCGCCTGCGGTTCGGGCTGCGGTGTTGCCTCCGGCTCGGCGGCAGGCTGTTCCTGCTGCTGCTGTTCGGCGGCGGGCTCACGCTTCTTGCGCCTGGGGGCGGGCTCTTCCGCCTGCGGCTCCGGCTCTGCCTGCGGTGCGACCTCCTGCTGAGGCGCGGGTTCTTCCGCCGGTGCCTCGCGCTTCTTGCGGCGGGGCTCGGGTGCCGGCTCTTCGGCCTGTGGTGCCGGTTGTTCGGCCTGCGGCTCCGGCGCGGGTTCGGCCTGTGGCTGAGGTTCTGGCTGGGGCTCAGGCTGCGGTGCCGGCTCCGGTTCGGGGGCCGGCTCTTCGGCCGGGGCCTGCTGGGCGCCCTGGCGCGCCGCGCAGGCTTCGGCCGTTTCGCCTTCCTGGCAGTCCGACTGCACGCGGATGAGCGGCAGCGATGTGCCCGCATCAGACAGCGCGCCATTCGGCAGCGGCAAGGCGCCCAACGGCGCGGATGCCATGAACAGGCCGATTGCCGTGCCTGCGAGAATCCGTGGTTGGCGTTTCATCGTTGGAAATCTCCTCGAAGTGAACTTTGGGTCCCGTCCCGGCCCAAACAGATGGAACCCTGAATGGTTCCGCTCCGCCCGGCAGTCGCATGGTTTCGGGGCATTTGCCCGACGGCAACAAGGCAATATCGTGGCTTCGCTGAACTGGCGATGAATGCAATGGCTGCGTGCTTGACGCGGCCGGCGATGCGCGCCAAATGCCTGCCATGGACGAGCCTTACTGGAAAACGACGCCGCTGGAGGCGATGAGCCCCACCCAGTGGGAGGGGCTGTGCGACGGCTGCGGCAAATGCTGCCTGTCCAAGCTCGAGGACGAGGACACGGGCGAGATCTACTGGACCAGCGTCGGCTGCCGGCTTTTCGACGGCTCCACCTGCCGCTGCTCCGACTATGCCAACCGCCTCGCGCGCGTGCCGGATTGCGTCGGGCTGACGCCTGACAACGTGCGCACCATCGCCTGGCTGCCCAGCACCTGCGCCTATCGGCTCGTTGCCGAGGGGCAGGACCTCTACTGGTGGCATCATCTGGTTTCGGGCAGCAGCGAAACCGTGCACGAGGCCGGCATCTCGGTGCGCGGCAGGCTTACGGCCTCCGAGGACGATCTGGCCGAACCGGAAGACTATTTCGAGCACGTTCTCGAAGAAGAGCCGTAAGGCTCGCCATATTCCCGACCATTTCGGCAGGCTATTTCGCGGTCGCGCGGCGACTCACAAACGCGTGATCGCATCATATTATCTAACGGAATCAGCAGCTTGCCAGATGAACCGAAAATGAATGCACGGTTCGAAATCGGTTCAGCTTGGGCGGTGCAATCTACAGCCATCGCTCAGGCAAAGACGGCTTGACGCCACGGAGTTCAAGGAGAAGACCATGTTCGACAAGATCAAGACTGCCGCCCTTTCGGCCCTTATCGGCTTCAGCACGCTGGCCGCCATTCCCGCTACCGCGCAGGCAGACGGCCTCTACCTGAACCTCGGCCAGGGCGAGCCGCGCGTCGGCATCTATGTCCAGGACGGCTACCGTGACGGCAACCGCTGGGACAACCGCAACGACGGCCGCTGGGACCGCAATGACGGCCGCTGGGGCGGTCGCCCCGATCACGGCCGCTGGGATCGTCGCTGCACGCCCGACCGTGCGCTCGACAAGGCCGACCGCATGGGCCTGCGCCGCGCCCGCGTCGTCGACGTCAACCGCCGCACCATCACCGTCAGCGGCCGCAAGTATGGCGAGCGCGTTGCGATCAGCTTCGCCCGGGCCCCGAACTGCCCGGTGGTTCGCTGGTAACAATGATTTCGGGCGTTGCCCGATCGGAGTAGCGGGAGCCCCTTTTCGCAAGAAAGGGCGTGGCTCCAAACAAAACCCCGGAGGCCTGGCCTCCGGGGTTTTTCATTGCCTGCACTGAGAACTCCGGGAAAACCGGAAAGACCAAGGGCTGCCGCTGCCGCCACGGCAGCCCTTGAGTATCTGTGTCAGTTCTTCAGTTCGAAGGTGACGTTGACCTGCACGCGGTAGGCGTTTTCGCCGGCTTCGACGGGAACCGAACCCGCCGCCGCGCGGTCGAACGACTTGGCCTGCTGCAGCGGCATCGGCGGCGGCGCGAAGGACTGGTCGGCGATCTCGATCACCTTGCCGAGGCTGACGCCGGCGGCTTCGGCCAGGACCTTGGCCTTGGCGATGGCGTCGGCGACCGCAAGCTTGCGCGCCTCGGTGATCACCGTGTCGGGCTTTTCGTTGGTGAAGTTGATGCCGCCGCCCTGGTTGACGCCCAGCGACACCGCCTTGTCGAGGATCTCGCCGGTCTTGGTGATGTCGCGGATGCGCACCGACAGCGTGTTGGTGACCTGGTAGGCGACGAGTTCGGCTTCCTGCGATCCGTCGGGCTTGTTGGTGTAGTTGTAGCGCGGCTGGATCTGGATACCGGCGGTCTGCAGGTCGCGTTCGGCGATGCCGGCGGCCTTCATCGCGGCGATGACGGCGGCCATGGCGTCGTTGTTGGCGTCGAGCGCCTCGCGCGCCGTCTTGGCCTCGCGCATCACCGACAGGGAAAGCAGGGCAAGATCGGGCGCGACCGAAGCTTCGCCTTCGCCGGTCACAATGATGCGCGGCGGCGGCTGGTTGTCGGCGCGGGCGGCGGCGGCGGGAACTGCGAGTGCCGCTGCAAGAGCGAGCGCCATGTATTTGCGATTCATAATATAATCTCCGTTGTCCTGAGCCCTTCGAGAGTGTCGAATAGGGGCGGATTATGGGTGGATTGCGGCAGCGCGCAACAGATGCGCGAAGATGACTTGTGCCAGCGCGCAAAACTTACTATCCAGCCCGCGTGGGGCCTGTAGCTCAATGGTTAGAGCCGGCGGCTCATAACCGCTTGGTTGGGGGTTCGAGTCCCTCCGGGCCCACCAAAATATAATAAGTTATTGATTTTATTGGTATTTTCGTCCGTTTCGAGCCCGGGTGTACACCAAAACGTACACTGGATCGCGCGTGTATCTCTGGCAAAAAGATTCCGGCTTTTTCTGTGGTGATTTCCTGAAGCCGCCAGTCCGCTTAGATCTCTACCACCGTCAGGACGGGGTGGGGACCGTCCGCATTCATGACCAAAGTTATAGAAGCGGCTCAAAGAGATGGGCTCGCACAACATTTGGAGTTGGCTGTGTGTGTAGCGGAATTTGGCATCGGTTAGGCCCGCCGCCATCCGATAGCTCGGCAGCCAGTATCTGCGCCGGCAAGATGACGATGATCCCACGCAGGAGCCGTTCTCGCTCGCCGGGGCATTGACCATGGTCAGTTTGACGTGGCGGCCCAAAACGGAACCGCTCGTGGGCCAAGCGGCCTAGCAGCGATCAGACTCCGCTTACCTTCATGGCAGCCGAACTGTTGGCTCTCTCGACATCCACAATGGATGCGGCGACTGGGTGCGAGCTGCCAGTCGGTTTTTCTCCGTTAAACTGCCGTAAAACCGTTGTCGACAAACAGGTGCGCACCATTGATGAAGCTTGCCTCTTCGCTCGCCAGAAAGAGTGCTGCACGCGCTACCTCTTCAGGCTCGCCAATACGCCCTTGCTGTGCTGCCAAGGCATCATCGGATACATCGATGCCGAGCTTACCAAGATCAGCCACCTCACGTACGCCGTGCGGTGTTCGGATAAAACCCGGGCAGACTGCATTGCATCGGATGTTACGATCCCGGAACTCGACCGCAATTGCTCGAGCAAACATATGGCAGGCGCCTTTTGTGGTATCATAAAGTACTTCCATCGGAGTCGCCGCGACCGCCGAAATCGACGAGGTGCAAACTATCGATCCGCCACCCGCAGCAATCATTTGTGGAAGTACTGCCTTCGTCATCAAGAACATTGATCGCACGTTGACCGCGTGCAGCCAGTCCCACTCTTGGACCGTAGTCTCAAGGAACGGCTTGATGACGATCGTCCCGGCATGATTAAACAGAACTGTGGCAGGCCCATAGGCGGCGGTTACTGCTGTCACGGCGGTATTCACGTCAGCCTCTTGGGAAACATCGGCGACAAAGTGTTGCGCTTCACCACCGGCGTCTCGGATTTGTCCGGCGGTGGCGGCGGCTTGCTCGCCATTGCGATCGATGATGGCTACTTTGGCTCCTTCGGCTGCGAACAATCTGGAGGCTGCTCCACCCATTCCTGTCGCACCGCCAGAGATGATAGCGACCTTGCCTTGAAGTCTTCCTACCATGACGTTGTTCCTTGATCGGAGGGAAAGGTATTACCCTAGTTCGGTCGAGGGCCTTTGGTAACATCTGAGTGGAGTCGTAATCGTTGGTAGCCGAACCAAGATGAGCCAACTCTGTTAATGGTGCGGCCAGAAAAACGTTCGGATGGACTATACGCCGAGCAGCCCATGATGTCGGAGCACACTCAAGAGCGCATCGTGTGGCAGGGCATCGATGCGGAAACGATCATGTGGCGTGCCGCCTGAGTCCTCCGCGGCTAGCATGGCGTTCACCACCGCTTCTTCCACGCTGTCAACCGCGGCCATGTAGGCGGCGTCCAGATGCAGGTCGTTAAGTATCTCCAGGGAAAGCATTTCGGGTGCGCGATGCGCCATCGGCTGGGGGTTGGCGGTGGAGAAGGCGAGGAAAATGTCGCCGGAATTGTTACCGCCCGGTGTGCCGTTACGACCGATGCCGATGGCGGCGCGGCGGGCGAGACGCTTCAGCTGATGCGGGGCGAGCGGCAGATCTGTGGCGATGACGACGATGATCGAGCCGCGTTCCTTCAGCTGGCTTTGCGGTGTGTTGTCCTGCAGGTGCTTTCCGACGGGCACGCCGCAGACCGTCAACCAGTCGCGCTGGCCGTGATTGGCCTGCACGAGCGTGCCCACCGTGTAATCCTTGCCGGCATAGGTAAGGATGCGCGACGAGGTTCCTGTGCCACCCTTGAAGCCGTAGGTAATCATGCCGGTGCCGCCGCCGCAGTTGCCTTCCGATACGGGGCCTCGGGAAAGGTTTTCCAGTGCGGCGCGGGCATCGGCTTCTGTAACCGGCATGCCGTTGATGTCGCTGAGCACCCCGTCATAGGTTTCGGCAATGACGGGCATCAGCCAGAGGAAATCGCCAATATCGTAGGTCGAGGCGTAGCGCTCCAGCATCCAGCGGATCGTTGCATGATGGGTGATGCCGACGCCGTGGGTGTTGGTGATCATGACCGGGCCGAGGAAGGTGCCGCCATCCTCGATCCAGTGCGTGCCGGTCATCTCGCCATTGCCGTTGAAACGGTGCACGCCGGCATAGACGGGCACGGGAATTTCGCTGTCGCTGTGCGGCAGGATGGCGGTGACGCCGGTGCGAACCGGGAGCTTGCGGCCGGGGCGCGGGGTCTCCTCCCGGATCGTCTGGAAGCCGACGGCGATGCCCTCGACATCGGTGATGGCGTTAAGAGGGCCGGTGCGACCGGTGAAGGGAAGGCCGAGGTCGCGGGCGCGGGGCTTTGTCTGTTTGTTCATGGTCATTTCTGCCGGGAGCGAAGGTAGAGGCCGAGGGAGGCGATGACGAAGGAGAAGGTCAGCATCATCACGGCGATGGCGTTGATCTCCGGCTTGATGCCGCGCCGGAGCATGGCGAAGATGAACATCGGCAGGGTCGTGACATCGACGCCGGCGATGAAATAGGTGATCACGAGATCGTCCATCGAGATGATGAAGGCGAGCAGCGCGCCCCCGAGCATGCCCGGCAGGAGCTGCGGGAAGACCACCCTGCGGAAGGTCGTCCACTCGTTCGCCCCAAGATCAGCGGAGGCATGCTCTAGCGTCCGGTCCATGCCGGCGAGCCTAGCGGTGACGACGATGAAGACATAGGAGGTCAGGAAGGTGCAGTGGCCGATGATGATCGTGCCGATGCCGAGATTGATGCCGGCATTGACGAAGAAGATCAGCAGCGCGATGCCGAGCACGATATCCGGCATCAGCATCGGCATGAACATGACGACGCGGTAGAAGCGCCGGCCGAAGAAGTCGAAGCGGTAGAGCGCGATTGCCAGGGCGGTGCCGAGCACGGTGGCGATGGCGGTGGTGGAAGCGGCGATCCGCAGGCTGTTCCATACGGCCTGCACAAGCTGGTCGGTGGATTCCAGATAGAGCGCGTTTTCCGAAATCTTCGTCTTGAAGCCGAGGACCTGAACATACCAGTCGGTGGTGAAGCCGGTCCAGGTCATCATGTTGACCGGGTTCGCGTTGAACGAATAGACCGCGATCAGCGCCAGCGGGATATAGATGAAGGCGAAGAACAGGGCGGTAAAGGCAAGGAGGCTGCCGCGGCCGAGGATGGCGAAAATCTTCATGGGCCTCCTCCTAGCGCCCGGTCGCAGCATCGAGGCCGCGGCGGCCGGAAACGACCACGTAGACGAAGAGCAGCACCAGCATCACGCTCATGACCATCATCGCGAGCGCCGCGCCGAAGGGCCAGTTGCGCGCGGCAAGGAATTGCTGCTCGATGAGATTGCCGAGCATCATCACCTTGGCGCCGCCGAGAATGGTCGGGACGACGAAGTTGCCGAGCGCGGGAATGAAGACGATGACCGCCCCGCCAGCAATGCCGGGCGCCGTTAGCGGCAGAATTATGCGCCAGAAGGTGCGGATCGGCCCCGCGCCGAGGTCGAGTGAAGCGCGCACCAAGGTCCAGTCGAGCTTTTCGATGCTCGCATAGACTGGCATGAACATGAAGGGAATGAAGATATAGACCATGCCGAGGATGATCGCGCCTTCGGTATAGATGAGGTCCAGCGGCTGGGTGATGAGGCCGGTCTTCAAGAGCACGTCGTTGGCAAGGCCGGTCTGGCGCAGGATGAGCACCCAGACGAAGAGCCGCACGATGAGGCTGGCGAAGAAGGGGAGCGTGATGAGGAAGAGGCAGAAATTCTTCCAGCGATCCGAAAGACGGCTGATGCAGAAGGCGGCCGGATAGCATACGAGGAGCGTTGCCAAGACGGTCTGTGCCGCGATCTTCAGCGAGCGCAGGAAGATCGCGATATAGACTGGATCGAAATCCTCGAACATCGGATCGGCGAAGCCGAGGATGCGGCCGTAGTTATGCGGATACCAGCTCCATTCCACCCCACCATAAAGGCCGGGGGCGAGGAAGCTCGTCACGATCATGATGGAGAGCGGGCCGAGGAAGAAGACTGCCAGGAATAGCGAGACCGGTCCGAGCAGGACGGCAAGCTGGACACGGCGGCGAAAGGCGATCGACGACATGTCAGGCGGTCTCCGCCGGAATGAGATGCACGGCCGCCGGATCGTAGGCGAGGCGGGTATGGCGCGTCTGCTCGACCTCGCCGACGAGATTGCGCTGCGCCGCCGGGATTTCCGCGATGACGCGTCGGCCCGTCGCCGTGCGGCCGAAGAGATCGAAGGTCGAGCCCACGAAGACGATCTGCTCGACATCGATATCGAGGCCCGGCGCGCCGTTGCCGGCCTCCGCGAGGAAGAACTGTTCCGGGCGGATGAGCGCCGTCGCCGCGCCCATGGCGCCGGGCCTGCCGTGCGAAATGGCGATGCCGTCCGGCGTCACCAGCTGACCGCCGCCGGCTTCGCCCGCGAAAAGGTTACTGGCGCCGACGAAGGTGGCGACGAAGCCATTCTTGGGCTGGTCGTAAATGGCGCGCGGCGTATCGAGCTGCTGGATGCGCCCGCCCGAGAGCACGGCGACGCGATCCGACATGGTCAGCGCTTCCTGCTGGTCATGCGTGACGAAGATAAAGGAGATGCCGAGCTCGTTCTGCAGCGTCTTCAATTCGATCTGCATGGACTGACGCAGGTTCTTGTCGAGAGCCGAGAGCGGCTCGTCGAGCAGGAGAAGCTTCGGGCGGGCGATGATAGCGCGGGCAAGCGCCACGCGCTGCTGTTGGCCGCCGGAAAGCTGGCGCGGCTTGCGCTTTTCGAGCCCCTCTAGGCCGACCATGGCAAGCGCTTCGGCTACACGCTTTGCTCGTTCGGGCGTAGCGACGCCAGCGACTTCCAGGGCATATCCGGCGTTTTCCCCTACGGTCATATGCGGGAAGAGAGCGTAGTTCTGGAACACAGTGTTGACTGGGCGGCGATAGGGCGGCCGGTCGGTCATGTTCTCGCCATCGATCAGGATGCGGCCGGAATCGAGTTCCACAAAGCCGCTGATCGCCTGCAGAAGAGTGGTTTTTCCACACCCCGACGGCCCCAGCAGCGTCAGGAATTCGTTACGCCGGACATCGAGATCGATGCAGTCGAGCGCGACGATGGTCTGGCCCTCAGGCGTAGCGAAGGCCTTCGCCGCCTCCTCCAGCCGGACTATGGATTCTCGCATCGTCGCCCCCAAAATGTTACTAAAATAACGCTTGTGCGATCTAGATATCTGGATACCATTTGTTTATCCAAGTCAACGGTCGAAAGAAGCCGGGACGGGAAAGATGGCGCAAAAAAAGCGCCCGGCCATGAGGGGCCGAACCATCAGAGGAGACTGCCGATGCTCAAATCACATGACGCCGGTCTATCCGGTTTTCGCGCCTGGACGCGCCGAACCGCCTTTTCGCTCGCCACGCTTCTGGCGGCGACAGGCATGGCGGATGCCGCCGAACTCAACATCTACAATTGGGGCGAATACATCAATCCGGAGGTGCTGAAGAAGTTCGAGGAGGAAACCAAGATCAAGGTCAAGCTCTCGACCTATTCCTCCAATGAGGAAATGTTGGCCAAAATCCAGGGCGGCGCGTCAGGTTACGACGTTATCTTTCCGTCCGTGCACATGCAGGACATCATGGCCAAGCTAGATCTTCTGGAGAAGACGGATATCAACAAATACGAGGGATTCAAGAACATCGATCCCTTGTTCCTGCGGGCCAAGAGCGACCCGAACGGCGAGTATTGTCTGCCCTATGCGTGGGGCTCGGTTGGCATTTTTTATAACCGCAAGATCCTCGGCAAGGACGTCACCGGCTGGAAGAATCTAATCGAGACGGTGAAGGCCAAGGGACTGAAATTCACCCTGCTCGACGACATGCGCGAGGTGATGGCCGTCGGCCTTATCCTCAACGGACACAAGATCAACTCGACTGACCCCGCCGAGCTCCAACAGGCGGCCGACACGATCATCGCCATGAAGCCCGACGTTGCAGCTTTCACCTACGACGCGCGGCCGATGGTGCAGTCCGGCGAGATCGCTGCCAGCCAGTACTTTGTCGGTGCCATGATCGACGTTTTCGGAAACGAAAAGGACCTTGGCTACGTGATACCCGAGGAGGGCGCGACCATGTACCAGGAGGATGTCTGTGTTTTGAAGAGCGCGCCAAACAAGGAAAACGCCATCAAGTTCCTCCAGTTCTACACGCGTCCGGAAGTCGTAGCCCTCAACGTTTCGCAGCAGACCAACGGCACGGCCAATATGCCCGCGCGACAATTGACGGTAGAAAAGATCAAGAATAGCAAGGAAATCAACCCGCCGGTCGAGACAATGAATCGTCTCCAGATATTCGAGGACCTGGGTCCGGCCCTGCGTCAGGTGGACCGGGTATGGACGCGGGTTAAGACGGCCCAGTGAATGTGGTTGATCCCCGCCCGTCTTGGGACGGGCGGGTTTTTCGAAGAGAGGGGCGACGTGTCGAAACGCATTCTGAAGCTCGTTCTGTCCGACGACCTCAGGCGGTCAAAGTCCGATAAGCTGATCTCCAACTATATTCAGCGCAACCTGTTCGAGTTGCCTTTCGAGTCGGCGCGATCCATAGCGCAACGTCTCGGCGTTTCTCCCATGACCGTTGGCCGCTACCTTCGAAGAATGGGATTCGATGGACTTGACCAGTTGAAAGAGGAGCTACGACGGGGAAATTCAAATCCTGCTTGGCAGGTAAAAGGCCAGGTCGAGCGCCTCGAACAGGACAGAAAAGAAGGTAAGTTGCTCGCCGGACTGATTCAACAGCAGGCGGAGAATCTTAGCCTTGTCTACGAACTTACGACAACTGCTGAATGGCAGCAGGCAATTGATGCGCTTGTCGGAGCCACTGAGATTTTTGTGGCTGCCTATCAGAACGTTCGCGGAATAGCGGAATATTTCGCAAGCCAACTGTCTTACACCCGGCCGCGGGTAAGTTTTGTTGATGGTCTCAATGGCACCTACGCAGAGTTGCTAGACGGAGCCGTCCAGGGACGCCTCCTATTCCTTCACGACGTCCGTCGATTTGCGTCAAAGGCGCGCTCACTAGCCGTAGAGGCCCGCCAAGCAGGCGTGATTGTCGTGCTCCTCACAGACGAGTTTTGTACTTGGGGAAAGGAGGAAGCTGACATTTGTCTCGTGGTGCCGGGCTCCCATGGCCCGCTTTGGGATGGCGCAGCGACCATGACTGCTGTCATGGATCTGATGCTGAGCAATGTCATTGTAGTGCTTGGCGAGGCTGTGGGCGAGCGAGTAAACATGCTCACTCGCCTGCAGGACATATTCGGCGATTTCGAGCAGTAAACTAGCCCTGTGACATGAAGGATGGGCTGACGCAGTTAGTAATGGATGCCGTTTAACACGCCGGGCAGCCCCTAAGTGCGACTTGGTGGTGAAGAAATTTTCGAAGAATGGTGCGGAGACTGTCTCGCCGAGCGCACCCCGGCGAGACGAATGGCGTCATTGACTGATTCGGTTGTATTTCTTGAGAGCTTCCTTCAGGCGATCGTGCGGAATGGCGAAGGAGACATTGTCATCGCGCCCCTTCATTGTTTCCGCAGCGACCATAGCATTGATGATTGCTTCTTCGGTGCCATCAACGGTTGCGTGAAAGAGCGGCCCAATCTTGTCGTTGGAGACCATCTCTACTTTGGTGTTGGTTTCCTGGTTGAAGGCCTCTGGGTTTGCCGTCGAGAAGGCGATGAAGATGTCGCCGCTGCCGTTGCCGCCATAACCACCCGTCTTGGCGAGGCCGAGCGGAATTCGGCGCGCTATACGTTTGAGTTGATGTGGCAACAAGGGGGCGTCCGTAGCCACGACGACGATGATCGAGCCGCCCTCACCACGTTTCCATGAGACGTCAGGCAGCAAATCGACGATCTCCTTACCTACCGGAGCTCCGGCGATAGTAAGGTCAGCCCGGGATCCAAAATTACCTTGAACGAGTACGCCCACCGTATAGCCACCCTCTTCGGCGGTAAGCTTGCGGGAGGCAGTACCGGTGCCGCCTTTGAAATTGAACAGATTCATGCCTGTACCGCCACCGACATTGCCTTCGTCGATCGGGCCGCTCTTAGCACCATCGAGTGCAGCATAGACATGCTCTTTCTTCACATGCATGCCATTGATATCATTTAAGATTCCGTCCCAAGTTTCGGCCACAACCGGCAGGCGCCAATAGAGATCTCGGAAGTGAGGGCCGACTAGATCGTTCTCCGCCTCCCACGAAATAACCGCGTCACGCACAACACCAACACTGTGCGTATTGGTGATCATGACGGGCCCTTCAAGGAAACCACTCTCGTCGATCCAGGTCGTGCCGGTCATCTCGCCATTGCCGTTCAGCGTATACCAGCCCGCAAAACTCGGTCCGAATTTCTTACCTCGCGGAAGTATAGCCGTCACACCGGTTCGCACAGGGCCTTTGCCAACTTCGATCTTGCCACTACCCTCAATGATGGTCGAATAGCCAACTGTGACACCGGCGACGTCGGTAATAGCGTTGTTCGGTCCGGGTGTGCCCACGAACGGAATTCCGAGGTCGCGGGCACGGTCTTTGGCTGCTGCGGGGGCACTGTCAACCGAAACGACAGTAGTGCAGCCCAACAGGGCTACTGCAATGATGCTGCTCAGCCTATTCATTTTCAACCTCCTCCTTGGTAGTTTTTCGCTTCTAGGACGTTACGTAATGCCTCGGTTTGCGATATTTTCTGACTTTTGCAGAGGTTTGACGTGATAATATTTAAAAATCTCAATAAAGATGTGATACAGTATCTGATTTATATCAAGCAGTCAGAAACAACTGCTATCTTGGCAGTTATTTCTGCCGTGGCAAATCCGTTTTCTCTATCCGTTCTTTCTCGTTGTCTCTTCAGTGGATGACTTAGAAATAATGGTATTCAGATATCCATTATATACAAGAGTTATTTTCGTAACATTTTTGAGGTAAGGTTCTCTTCACGAGCCGAGGCAAACAGGAGGCCGATAAACAAGGGGGGCCTGGCGGACGGTGCTGACAAGCAAACAGCCATGGCATCAATGCCGTTGGGTGCTGCCGGCAACGACGGTGAGATAGTGCTTCCCGCCTTGGCCAAGGCGCCGCAGCCCAGACCCGCGAGTGCGCTGAAGCCCAGCCTTGCGAAAGTCTCGAAACCCGGAAACGGGAGCACCAGGGGGCCAAACCCCAAGAATGTGGATGTTGCCACATCGCCCTATTCGGGATTGCCGGGTGTTCGAAGGCTCCCATCGCAAGGTGCTACCGGCGACGCGGCGGCCACGACCTCAATGGCTGGTGTGCCTCGCGACGAGCGAGCCGCCAAACTCTGCGCCAGCGCGTTGCAGAAGCAATTGCTCGACGCTTCTTATTCCCCCGACCTGGTACCACTTGTTCCGCTGAAGCGGGCAATGTTCTTGACGTCCCGGAGGCTGCTTTCCGTACACGAAGTGCATGGCACGCTCTGAGCTTCCGATGCGAGGTCGATACCGACGCGACGACAATCCTGTCGTTGTCCTTCCGCGTCGGAGCTACGATCGCGCGCGACCAATGGGCGCGTCTAGGGCTCCCTGCAGACGACTAGAGGTTGGCCCAAAAAGTGGATCCCGATCTTGGCTATGAGGCCGCCATTTGGGAATTTAGGAGAAGGGATCGGTTGGAATCCTCCTGCCGGCATTGGTCCAGCAATGGTGAAGTGTTCCAACTTGGATGTCGGCTCCTACCATCTTAACCCCGCAAAGCTGCCGTTCCGCTCGCGGCCCCAAGGCTGCCAGCACTCTATGCACGTAGCGCGGCTCCGCCGCCCGGCTATCTGTGGCGCGAGCCCATTCCGAGCAGCTGCCGCCTCATGGTCGTGAAGGCGTTATCGCCGGAGAGGCCGGTGTCGTCCGCATCCACGCGCCGATGGTTGGCCCGCAGGTCGGTCGGCGATATGCCGAAAGCCTGGCGAAAAGCGCGGCTGAAGACCGAGGCATTGCCGAAGCCGCATTGCGAGGCAACGAGGCCGATATAGACGTTTGCCTGCGCCGGGTCGGTCAGCGCGTGGTAGGCGCGCGTCAAACGCCGTTGCTGGATATACGCGCCAACGCCGCCGATCGGCTCGAACAGCCGGTAGAGTTTGGCACGCGACATGCCGAGCCGCTGGCATACGAATTCCGGACCCAGGTCCGGCTCCCGCAGGTTCGCTTCGATCAGTCGGCGCGCGGTTTGCAGGGACGCGCTGGAGGAAGCCTGCTCGATCATCTCCCGGCCAGTCGCCGATGCACCGGCGAATGACGCGACGAGCGCCGCGGTGCCGTGAGCGGCAGCGCCCGCGTCCTTGGAAGCCAGTATGGGGGCCTCGTTGAACAGGGCGCGCAGATGGCTCGCCAGCATCGCGTTGAGTGACGTTGACCTCTGCAGGATGCGGCCGTGCAAACCGTCGATGTCGGCGACCAGCGGGTCAAGCAAGGCGCGAGGCAGCACCAGGGAGAGATTCCGGTAGCGCGTAGCGCTTAACGTGCTCTGCCGGGTCATGTCGAGAAAGCACACGTCGCCGGGATGGACCTCGGCCGAATGACCCTCGCTGGTCAGGCCGCAGCCACCTTGCGCGTAGAGCAGCAGGCAGATGTTGTCGAGCCCGCCGCGGGCGATGGTCAGGGGAGTCCGTTCGAAGTTGGTGGCGGCCCCCCAGCTGTTGGCAATGCCGATATCGGCGAAATGATAACTCGTCATTCCGGCTGCAAACGAGGCCCGCGCCGAAGTATCGGGAGCATCCATCTCGTAGAGGGGAGACAGGCCAATACGCAGGAGATCGAAATCACGCGCGTTTCCCGGACTGACCGAGATGTCCAGGCGGGACGATGGCCTTTTGCCGTGCGATTCCGCCGCCGGCTTGTCCAATGGCATCCCCTCCATCCAGCCCTCAGCGCGAACGTAGCTGCGCGCTTGTGAGCGCGCAAGCCGGGCCTGATTTTGCCGAGCATCTCATTTTCTCGACATATCGTCTCAATCGTTTTGCCCACCCTTGCGGGCCGCAGTGCTTCCGCAAAATGTCCAGCTGTTGGCAGGGGGGCGGATGATGGATCACGAATCGAAAACGGCAGGCGTGCGAGCTGAACTCGCGTCGTCGCTGTTGCCGGATGTGCCACTCGGCCGGTCGCAGCTGGGCCTTTGGGACCCTCGACGAGCCTGCATCGGTCCGCATAGGTGTCAGACTTTCGTTCGGGGAAGCGTCACGCGAAGTGTCGCCCTGTTGCTTCTCGCAGGTACAACGATCTGTGCCGCCCCGGCGATCGCGGGTGGTGGCACGGGGGGGATCTTTAACAGTGCAGGCGGAGCCGACAGCGCGACCGGCCCCGGCGGCACGGGCGCAGACGGACCGGGTGGAATCGGCGGCGGCGGTGGCGGCGGTGGCGCTGGTGCCGTGGGTGGCAGCGGCGGCAATGGCAGCGCCGGCCTTGGCGGGACGGGCGGCGCTGGGGGGCCGTCGGCCGGAGCGGATGGCGGCAACGGCGCCGCCGGATCATTCTGGGAACGTTCCGGCGGCGGCGGCGGCGGCGGCGCCCATGGCTCTGTCGGCGCCATCCTTCCCGCCGCCATTTCGACCGGAGGCGCCGGAGGCAATGGCGGCACGGGAGGAGGGGGTGTCAGTGGCGGCGGGGGCGGCGGTGCGGGCGGTTTTGGTGCCGTGGCGACCGGCTCGGGCAACCTCGGGACGGTTGGCGCGGCGGTGACCGGAGGTGATGGCGGCGACGGAGGCTCCGCCCAATTCGGCGGTAGTGGCGGGAGCGGCGGAACCGGGCTGCTGCTCACCAGCCTTGGCGGGGTCATGATCACCATCGACAGCACGGTGGCTGGAGGCAATGGCGGGGCAAGCGGAGGCGGCAGTGGAGGATCTCCACCCGGTCTGGGCGGCGCGGGCCTGGTCGGCGCCAATTTGACCGTCACCAATCGCGGTATCATCTCGGGAGGCCTGAGCGGTGACGGCGGGACACGTGCCGACGCCATCGTCTTCACCGGCGGGGACAATTTCCTCACCTTGGCCAACTCGACGTCCGGAATCACCGGCCGTATCTCGGTCACCGGCTCGCTCACCTTCGATCAGCCAACGGGCTCGACCCTGGACCAGACCATCACCGGCAGCGGATCGGTGACAAAAGCCGGCATCGCCACTCTGATACTTACAGGAACAAGCACCTATACGGGTGCGACCACTGTAAGCGACGGAACGCTTGTGGTGGATGGCTCGATCGCGTCGTCATCCCTGACCTCCGTCGAAAACGGCGGCATTCTGGGTGGCATCGGTTTCGCCGGCGCTACCACTGTAAGCGCAGGCGGCGTATTTGCGTCGGGTCACGGCCTGCCGGGAACGTCAATGACCCTGTCGAGCCTGACGATGCAGCCGGGCGCCTTCTATGCGGTGGTCGTCGATCCTGCCTCCTCCTCTTACGCCAATGTCACCGGCAACGCGTCGCTAGGCGGCGCCACCGTCGCCCCGCTTTTTGCGAGCGGCAGCTATGTCGCCAAGCAATACACGATCCTGACCGCAGGCAGCATCACCGGCACGTTCAATCCCACGACCAACAACGGCAACCTGCCGTCGGGCTTCCACACCTCACTGAGCTACGACACCACGCGGGCCTATCTCGACCTCGAGTTGAGCTTCGTTCCGCCGACCGGGACAGGACTTTCCGACAACCAGCGGAATGTCGGCGACGCCATCGTCGATTTCTTCGACACCAATGGCAGCATCCCGATGGTATTCGGCGGGCTGACACCGGCCGGATTGACACAGCTTTCCGGCGAGATCGGCACCGGCGCGCAGCAGGCGACGTTCTATGCCATGGACCAGTTTGTTGGGGTGATCACGGATCCGTTCATCACCGGGCGGGGCGTTCCGGTCGGCGGCGACAATGATGCCGACACCAAAGTCCCGGCCGGCCTAGCCTATGCCGAAGATGGCGGGGGACCAGGCAAGCGCAATGCCGATGCGGCCCTGTCCGCCAACGCCTCGCCCCACCTGCCCGTGGAACAGCCCTGGCGCACATGGGTAGCCGGGTATGGCGGCTCGCAATTGACCGACGGCAATGCCTCGGTGGGGTCGAACGATACCCGGACCAGCCTCTACGGCTTTGCAGTCGGCGCCGACTACAGCCTGTCTCCCGACACCGTCGCCGGCTTTGCGCTGGCCGGCGGCAGCACCAGCTTCAGCGTCGCCGGCCTCGGCAGCGGCAGCTCCGACCTGTTCCAGGCCGGCGCCTTTTTCCGACACAATGCCGGGGCCGCCTATCTGACGGGCGCGCTCGCTTATGGCCGGCAGGATTTTACGACGGACCGGTTCCTGACAGTATCCGGCACCGATCACCTGCGCGCCGAGTTCGACGCCAATGCCTGGTCCGGGCGCCTTGAGGGCGGCTACCGCCTTGACGTCGGCGGCGTTGGCTTCACGCCTTACGCGGCTGGCCAGTTCACCGCCTTCGACATGCCCTCCTATGCCGAGCAGACGGTCGGCGGCTCAAACACCTTCGCTCTGTCCTACGAAAGTAGAAGCGTGACCGACACGCGCGCCGAACTCGGCCTGCGCATGGACAAGTCGTTTGACATGGCCGATGGCGTCTTAACGTTGCGCGGGCGCCTTGCCTGGGCACATAACTTCAATCCGGACCGGAGCCTGACCGCAACCTTCCAAACGCTGCCCGGCGCCAGTTTCGTCGTGAATGGAGCTGCCATGGCGCCCGATTCCGCTTTGATAACCGCTGCGGTTGAGAAGAGATGGCTGAACGGCTGGTCGGCGGCGGCAAGCTTCGAGGGTGAGTTCTCCAACGTGACGAGGTCATATTCGGGCAAGGGCGTGCTGCGCTATGCGTGGTGAACAATGCGATCGGACTACGCCCAAATGAAAGGTCGGCTTTTTGCCCAATTCTGCCGCAAGCGGACGGTCCGGCATCGGCCCCATCCTGCCGGAACGAATCGTTTCCGCCCAAGCTGACGGTAGGGGGTGATTTCCTGCCGGTCCCGTTCAGGAACCCTCTCAGGGGGCCGCGCCGCTTCGACTGCGGCATGCCCTCACTCATACGCTTCTCCGCTGGCCTTCACCGCTGGATCTTTGCTAGATTGGCCTTCCAATTTTCAACGTTGATCCGAAAGAACCAGCACGGCAGCGACTGTGACAGGCTTTCATTCTTGCGACCAAGGTAGCGAAGATGAACAAGCCTTTTGTTTCGTTGCGTCCAGAAATCACTCGGACACACGCACTGATCCTGATGGACTGGTTAGAAGATGAACGCGTCACTCGCTACTTGCCCGATTCCCGCAGTGTGTCTCGATTCATCGCACAGGCCGTCGACCGAGCTCAGATGCCGATCCTGACACATCTGTTCAATCAGGGCGGCCGCTTCTTTATGGCTTACGACCGAAACGATATCCCGATCGGCTTCGTCCGTCTGGTCAAGACAGGCGCTGAGTGTGAAATAGTCTTGGTCGTCGGAGACCATGACAACTGGGGGCGCGGACTTGGCGCCAGCACCATCCGCGAAGGTTTGAAGCTCGCCTTCCTCGACATGCGAGCCGAGAGCGTCATCGCCAAAATTCACCCGAACAATACGCGCTCGCTGAAGGGTTTTGAACGCTGCGGTTTTCTTGTTAAACTCGAAACACCAACGCTCAATTCCCTGTCCATGACCTCTGGCCGGTATCTCCAACTCCTGCGCGAAGGCGCCATGGCAAAATCTACCGACATCTACGTCACGGAGATCGACAAAGCACGGCTCCAGAGCCTGATTGAGTTCGAACAAGGGGCGGCAATTGTCGAGCTTGAACACGAGATCGAGAGAGCCATCGTCGTTGATCCTCAGCACGTCGCGCGCGATGTCGTGACAATGAATTCCAGGGTCGTGCTGCAGCTTGACGATGAACAAAAGGAAGTGGCTCTTGTCTATCCGCAAGACGCCGACGAACGCTCTGGCAAACTATCGGTCCTCTCCGACGTCGGCGCCGCGATCCTGGGCTATCAGGAAGGCGATGCCATCGACTGGAGGGTTACAGATCGTACGCGACGTATCCTGATCGAAAGGGTGATCTACCAACCGGAATCGTCCGGTGATTTTCATCTCTAGTTGCACTGTGGCAAACCTGCTTGTCGAGTTCGTCAGCAGCCTGACAAGCAGGACAGACGGGCGGGGCTTCCGGTTACGCAAAGTTCTTCGAAGGAGGAGCCGAACCCCGAAAGGCTTAAGGCCTGCCCGCTGCGGCCCCGATCGTTGATTCGACCAAGGCGTGTCCCCGATTCCCGGCACTCCCCCGCAGCGGATTCGTTCACCGGCCCCACATCGGTCGCAGGCAATGATTTTCCGGTCACAGTAGGTTAAGCACCACTGCAAGGGAGCAAATTACGGTTTGTCGCTCACGGAGCGCTGAGCCGGGTCATCAGCCTCGGTGTTGTGACTTCGCGCGTGGCAGCTTTCAGCCGGGCGGGCTTAGCGCTTCGATGTCTGAAATGGGTCGGCTGCAAAACGGCAGCTATCGGACCTCAATACCTAAAATCGGAACGTCCGGTAACGGCCCCAGAGTGGTCACTGACCAAGTATCTAAGATCTCTTCCGCCGGTGCGGGGCGTTGTCGCCAGCAAGCCCTTGTTCTAGGATAAACCCGTCATGGAACTCTCGTCAGGGAGGATACAATGATCAAGCGGGGGCGCATTTGGGTGATAAGGGCTACATGGGTCCTTTGGCTTCTTGCACTGCCCGCCCAAGCGAGCAACTTAGGTGATTTTGTCCGGAATGGCGACGTCGCAGCGGTGACATCCGCCTTGGACAAAGGCGCCGCTATCAATGAAATTGACGGTGTTACGGCGCTCTATATCGCCTGCGAAAATGGAAATGCCGAGTTAGCAAAACTTCTGATCAGTCGTGGGGCGGACGTTAACTTGCCTGTCAGTTGGCAAAGAACGCCACTCTACGCCGCCAACAAGGGTGGGTACGCTGACATCGTGAAGCTGCTACTCAATAATGGGGCCCATCCAAATCAGTTGGCGAAATCGCAGACCCCGCTGCACGTGGCTGCCGAGAATGGCTGCCTTCAGTGTGTCATCCATCTTGTGGATGCTGGAGCAGATGTTAATGCACTGACATCGAATGGAAGTCCGCCCATACATTTGGCCAAGCTAAGTGGTCACGACGACGTCGTGGCCTACTTGCGTAGTCATGGCGCCGTACGACCGGCCATTGCGCCGATTTCGACTCGACTAGCATTGGCAAACGCTCAATCCGGCAAAGAACTCTTCGACAAAACGTGCGGGGCTTGTCATCTTTCAGCGCCGGGGGTCCAGATTCCCGGACGAGCCAATCTGTGGGGCATCGTAGGTCGGCCGCAGGGTTCACAAAGCGATGTCCGCTATTCATCAGTTCTAAAGGACGCTGGTGGCAATTGGACCTTTGAGGAACTCAACTTTTTTATCTCAAACCCCGCACTCACGTTGCCTGGAACAGATATGACTTTCCCGGGCCTGCAGGACGAGAAGCAGCGAGCAGACCTCATCGCTTACCTGCGGACTTTGAGTGACACACCGTTGCCGCTTCCCGACAATTGATTGTTCCTGTCTGGCGGGCACTGTGATTCGCAAATTAGCTCGCTAAAGTCGCGCTGGCATGGAACCCGCTCACGGATTTCGAGGTTCGTTCCGAAATTAGTATGACGGCGTAGCCGGGATGGAGGGGGCATTGTCCGGCTATTTGCGCCTCACGACGTTTTTCTAGTTGAATTTTTCGAGTCTAATCCGCCGGCGGGCCTTGCAACGAAGCGTTTCACTGGCGGCGGTATGGCGCGCCGCGGCGGTACTAATGCTGCACCGGCTGAAGGACGATCTGGCGGCGCGCGGCGTGACGGCTTCCCATAACGCCGTCTGGCAGTTTCTGCGGCGCAAGGGGCTCAGCTTTAAAAAAGCGCTGCTCGCCGTTGAGCAGGGGCGCGCCGACATCGCCCTTCAGACACCGGCGCTGGAGGCTGTGGCAACGGCGCCTCGATCCGAAGCGGCTGGTTTTCATCGACGAGACCTGGATCAAGACCAACACGAACCGATCTAAGCACCAACCGTCGCATTGGGTGACGATCCTAATTTCCATGCAGCGAGACTAGTCACTCAACCGCCGATACAAGCGGATGGCACTGCTCTTCCAACGCTCCACGATAGGTGTCCCTGTACTATGGTCATCGTCTGCTGACCATTCGAGTAGGTTGTTCCGTCTGGTCCCATGGCGGGCAAATCGATCGCGGTCGCTCCGTTGATGGATACCGAGGCGTGGTCACCGAGGAGGCGCACTGTCAAGCGCGTGCCGTCCTCGCACTTATAGTCACTGACGGGATAGGGGTTGCCTGCACCGATCGCCGCGTCTGACGGGGGATGGTCGAAGCCTGCAAGCGTCAGGACGCTGATTGCTGCGATCGATAGTTCTCTCCACATGATAGTCCTCCAAGCTGGCGCACTAGTTTAGGCGAAGTGCCTGCACGAAAGGAGTCGGAGGAAAAATTCCTCAAACCGCGCGAAGTCCTAGATCTCGTCCGTCCATTCGGCCGGGCCTGATTTGCGAGCCATACTGGTGTTGTGCCTGGCCTTGGACGCCTGTGTTGGCCGAGACCGTTGAGGCCAAGCAGCGCTGCCCCCGTGGATCTCGCCAACTTCGATTGCGCGGCAGTGGCCGCATTTCGGCATATTTCGCAGAAGCAGTAGGATTGGGACCATAGGTCGACCGTCAAGGTATCATATGCGGTCCGGCCTGATGTCGGTTTCTCGGACACGCAAGGCAGGCGGCATGGCTCGCTCCCTGAGACGCGCAAGCGGCCATATGCGAGCGCTCAAGACTTCTGCATGTACTGGGCGGAAGATCGAAATGCGCGCCGAAGTCGCCATTCGCCGGCCTGAGGTGTGGCGAGGCGAAATGGCCGGAGCCGGATCCGGTTTGTGCAACCTCATCCTTTGATACCAGGCGGTTTTCATCGCCTGACGATTTTCCCTGGCAGGAAAATAGTTTCACTCTCTTGATTTAATCTTCGCCCCAAAACAAAGTAGTCCGACCCACTTGCCCTTGGGTAACGTCCAAGCCTCCACCTAGTTGGGGCGAGGAAAGCCACAAGAAAAGCCGGGGACAGGGGCAGCCGGCATCAGAGGGGATGAATATATGGAAGGAACGACAACAGCATTTTTTGCGGGACAGGTGACGCTCACCCAGCTTGTCCAGAATCTGGTCTACGCTTCAGGTACGGTGGGCGCGCTGACCGTGGTCGCAGGTCTTCTGATGATCGATGCGGGTACCACGCGAAGCGCCAATCTCTACAATTCCACGATCGAGAAGATGGTGGGCTTCTTCATCGGGTTTGCGACCTACTTCATCATCGGCTTCGGCTTCTGGGCGGGGCAATATTACATCATGTCTGGCGGAACCATGATGGATTCGCTCAAGGATTGGTGGTTCTTCGGGGCGCTGTCGAACGCGCACGCACAAACTGTCGATCCGGCGGTCTGGCCCGGGCTCAATACGTTCCAGATCTTCATCTTCTTCCTTGCCTGTTTCGCAGGTATCGTGAACGTCCTGCTCCATTTCGCGGTGTCGGAGCGCATGAAGGCTTCCGCCTTCTACATCACCTGCGTCGTGGCCACCGTGGTCTCCTCGGTCTTGAGCTGGGCGGTCTGGGGGTCGGTCGGCCCGCTGACGAACGCCGGCTTCCACGACTTCTTCGGCATCGGGTTCGTGTATATCTTCCCGACGGGCATCGCGATGGTCCTGGTGCCGCAACTGGGCAAGCGCCCGGGCATGTTTGCGCCTCACCCGAAAGTGCCGTCCTACAAGGCACCTTCGATCGGGCTCGCCGCAACCGGCCTGATCACGATCTTCGCAGGCCTGCCGATGGTCATTCTGTCCTGCCTGTTCTTTTTCGACCCCGAGACCTATGCGGTTTCGGTGACCATGGCCAACACCAGCGTGGGCATTGCCTTCAACAACTACGGCATCTCCTGGGCGGGTGGCGCCATCACCGGCGCAATCATCTCCTACCGTACGAAGAACTACATCTATCTGCTGCTCGGCCCGCTTGCCGGGTACGTTTCGGGCGCGCCAGGCTTCGACGTCTACCTGCCCTGGCAGATGTTCCTGGTCTCGCTCGGGGCGCCGATTGCAGCCTGGATCGTCTACAACTTCACATCGAAGCGTCAGATCGACGAGCACAAGCTCTTCCCGCTGTTTATCGGCGCGGGCTTCTATGCGCTCATCATGGTCGGGCTGGTCAAGTCGGGCACGCCGAGGGGCGGCTACTTCGGCGTCACCGAAGGCGCGTATGCGTTCCAGCACGGTCAAATCAGCGTGCTGATGCAACTTGCGGGCTTCGCGCTCTGCCTTGGCGCCGGGATACTGACCGGGCTGATCCTGTCGGTGGTGCTCAAGGCCACGACCGGGCTGCGGGTGCCGGAGGATGCGCAGGCGGAAGGGCTGGACAAGCTGTTCTGGGGCCTCGAGAACGAAAGCAAGAGCTGAGCGAAGCGCCGGTGCCGCGGCTCACGTCGCGGCACCGGCGCGCAGCATCATCCCGGACAGGAACCCATGTTCCACCGGGTATGCCGCAGGTGGCCGGTGGAAGGCATTGGCCGCCCGGTTCCTGTCTTGGAAGGTGCGCTAGCTAGATTGTCATTTTAGTGTATTCGCGCTCGCTGCCCGCGCACCAGATGGAGAGCCTTTTGAAATGGAGGTATCCTGGCGGACTGTTTGGCGCTGCAAGGGCGGTGCACAAGCCGCCAATTGGCTGTGCTCATTCAACCAGTGCATCGCCGCCGACTGGGCTTGCGCTATCGAAGATCATGAACACGATTGGAGTCCCTGGCTCAGCGGTCGCGTCGGTACGCCTCGCGCCAACCTCACCGCTCCGGGGAGCGTTGTACTCGGCAACAATTTCACCGAATGTGTTTCGCTGGACAGCAAGTTTTTGTCCGGCCTGAACAGCTTCGTTGAGGCCAACCAACAACTCAACAAAGCCGCCATGCGTTGCAATGATAGGCATCATCCCGTCCGCGACAAAGACATTGGAGTCCTTGCTCGTCCTGCCAATCGGTCCCGATACGATGCCATGATGTTTGAGGACGTTGGTCGTCCCCTCAACAAACAGCGCGATCATGTCGTGGTCGAGGATCCGGGGGCGACCGATCTCCGGAGTGAATGCAGGAATGCCGGCATCGATGAGGGCGTTGGCCAAGAGGCCGGGCTCAGCAGCGTTGTCGAAGATCTGGTCGATCGGGTACAACTCCGCCATGGCGCGGACCTCCGGCAAATCCATCCGCGCGAGATGAAATGCGGTCATGTCCATGCCAGTAGCTGCTGTATGGAAGTCGATTGCGTAGTCGAGATTTGACCGCAACAGCCTGTTGAACAGCAGACCGGCATGTCGCGACGGTGCGTCGGGGGCGTTCTCGTCGCCAGGGAACTGGCGATTGATGTCGACCAGGTCGATACCGCGTCCGGAACTCGGCCATCTCCGAGCCATTCCCTCAAGGGCGGGACGAGAGACATCGAATACCGCGATCACCGTCCCCGACATCGAGGTCGGATCCAATCCATTCATCACAGTCTGCACTGTGTGGACGGGGCTCATTTCATCGCCATGCACCCCGCTGATCAGCCCCAGCCTTTTTCCGGAAGCACTTCCCTTGGCTACGATGACCGAGACATACCAGTGCTGTCCCGTCGGCATTTGCACGCCTTGGAAATAGAAGCTGTGCTTCTTGCCTGGCTCGAGGTCGGCGACATCGAGCGAACTGATGACCGGTTTTCCGCCGATGGTATCACCCGTGAAAACGGTGCCTTTTCCATCAGCGGCCGACAAGCCGGCAGATGTCGATCCAGATTGCGCTTGGGCAGTTCCGGTCACGAGTGCGGCTGCCGCACCAACGGTTGCGACGGATCCGATCATGAAGCCGCGACGATCGACACTCTGGTCATTGCCAATTGTCATGGGAAGCCTCCGTGTTTCATCACAAGACCACCGCGCAGGGCCCGCATCCAGGATTTCTGACAGCAACGTGGAAAATGGATCACCTGCGAATGCGTCGAACATCCACCACACGCCCGGTGCGTGAGCTCAGCGCGATCTCAAACCTGCTGTTGCCACGCCGAGCATGGTAGATGAAAATCCTGCCGCGGCAGTCTATGCGTCGGACATCGCGGAAGCCTCTGTTCTGAAGTAGCCTTTGGCCTTGGCTGCAAGAAATGGCCCGGCCGTGATTCAGGCTGGTTCCAATTGTGATGTTGACGGTTACCGCCTGAGCGGGAGTGGGTGCCGCCAGCGGCATTGCAAGGCCGATCGCAAGACCCAGAGCCAGCAAACGTTTCATGACGAACCTCGATTACACAAACGACATCTGCCCGATGTCAGTTCCTCCACGAACCTGTTGTCAACAAGCTGTCCTTGCCTGCCAGCGTCTTTGGGACGTGAGGCATAGTATCTGGACTCTGCGCCAACCTTGGTCGTCCATGGGCGCCCACCAAATGGAGCACAGTCGACTCGATCGTTTCAGCGAGGCAGCGGACCGCGCGAAACGCTACGATTGAGGCGCAGAGCATAGCATTGGGACGCTCAGCCAATCACTTCGACGGTTCAATCGACTAAAGCAATGGCAGCATTGTCGTCGGTGCCATGCAATCGGCATGGTGCACGGTTGTGGAGGAATCGATCGATGATACGAACATTGAGTGAGGTTGCGGCTCTCCTTGTGATCGCGCTGGCTACGAGCGCGTGCAATACGCCCCAGGAACGTGCACTCGGCGGAGCCGCTATTGGCGCAACAGGCGGGGCACTGGTTGGCCAGGCGATCGGCGGCAATACCGGGGCAACGGTCGCGGGTGCCGCAATCGGGGGCGTGGCGGGTGCCATGATTGGCGCCGGGACCGCTCCGGGCCAGTGCCGTTTCCAGCGGGTCGACAGCCGTGGACGACCGATGGTCGACCGCTACGGCAGGCCGGTAACTTATCTCGCACCTTGCCGGTAGACGCTTTGTCGACCACCTAGAGGATCGGCGGCCTGTCAACTTCCGCAAACGGTTCTGTTTACGGTCATGCGCTGTTTGCTTGCATTGATGTTGTCTCTGTTTTGGTCTGGTGCGTCGGCGCAGGATTGCGTGGTGCTGCTTCATGGCCTTGGGCGTTCGGCCCCATCTCTGCTCCTGATCGAGGAGGCCCTGGAGGCCAATGACTTCAAGGTGGTGAATGATGGCTATCCGTCCCTGAATGCTCCCGTCGAAAAGCTGATCGCGCATGTCGACAAGTCGGTGGCCAGATGTGGGAAGTCTGGGAACATCCATTTCGTGACGCATTCGCTCGGCGGAATCCTAGTCCGGGCCTGGCTGCAGCAGCATAGACCTGGAAATCTCGGCCGCGTGGTCATGCTGGGTCCGCCAAATGGCGGCTCCGAGATCATCGACGCATTCGGCGATCTCGCAATCTTGCAGATGCTCACCGGACCGGCAGGCCGGCAACTTGGCACCAATCCGGGCAGCATTCTCAACACTCTCGGGCCGGCGGATTTCAATCTCGGCATCATAGCCGGCGACAGATCGAACAACCCCGCGTTCTTCCAATTGTTCAGCGGCCCCAATGACGGCAAGGTTTCGGTCGAGAGCACCAAGCTCGAAGGCATGGCTGACCATATCGTGTTGCCGACGTCCCATACATTCATGATGAACAATCCATTGGTCATCGTGCAGGTTCTGAACTTCCTGCGCGATGGACATTTCGACCACCACCTGACCATGCGCGAGCTGTTTCGGCGCTTGTTGAGGAACTGACCACTCCGGCTGAGAGGGATTGATGTTCCGCTATCTCGCAATCTTCTGCCTTGTCGTCGCCGGAGCGACCATAGCCATATCCTTTTACCAGCCGCCCATGCGCCTTATGCCTACCCCGATCGTTTTCCTCGGCGGCCTTTCAAGCCCCTTCACCACCAATCCGGAGCACAAGTCAGACCCGGAGATCGCCCTTTTCTACGCTACCAACCGGCTTCCCGTCGGACCGCGCAACGATCGCCTCTATGCAGTCGTCCCGGGCAGGGATCTGCAGCTCGGGGAGGCGACGGTCAGAATCGGCGAGGAAGGTACAACCTGGGACAGGATCTATGCCTGGTCGACCGGTGCAAGCGACGACCGGCGGCCATTCCTCCATCTCAGCAATCTGAATGAGCAGGCGGCGATTGAGCCGGATCAGCCGCCTTCACCCGCAGCGATGGCCTGGTTCGACAAGATCGACCAAGCGTTGGCCGCCAGCCAGGATCGCGATGTCATTGTCTATGTCCACGGTGCCAACACCACCGTTGAACGTGCGGCGGGACAGGCAGCGCAGCTCCGCCATTTCACAGGCCGGACCTCCGTGGTTGTTCTATTCGCCTGGCCGACGGCCGAAAATTTCCTGAGATACCCGAGAGATATGGTGACCGCTTTTGGCGCGGCTCCCCAGCTTGCCAAGCTGGTCGAACTCCTGTCGCAGCACACCATTGCTGACAAGGTCGACGTGTTGACCTACAGCGCCGGCGGCACGGTCGGGAGCGACGCCCTGGCATTGGCGGGGCGCAAGGCAAAGCAGCCGGACGCCGAACCGGTGCGTATCGGCGAGGTTTATCACGCCGCCCCGGACGCCGATTTTAGACGCTTCGTGGCCGACATGCGCGATTACGCGGACGTGGCCGAACGCGTCACTGTTTCGGCCAATCTCAACGACAGCGCGCTCAGGCTATCGCAGGTAATAAACCGTGCATCGCGCGCCGGCAGGCCTGATATGGAAGAACTTGATGCGGATGACACGAACTGGCTTCTGCAAAGCGCACGAGCCGACGGCCTCGAACTGCTTCGGGTGAGGCCGGAAAACATTCCCGGCCTGTCCCGAACCTCGCATTCATTCTGGTATGACGACCCTTGGGTCAGCAGCGACGTGCTTATCACGCTGCTGTATGACCTGGCTCCCGGCGAGCGCGGCCTGATGGACGCGGCAGCTGCCTCCGGGGTTCACTACTGGACCTTCACGCCAGATTATCCCGATCAACTTGCCCATGTCGTGTCGCGGCTACGTCAGCAAGCAAAAATCTCCCCCGGAACCGGCGGCTGACCCGGTATGAGCCACAATAACGCTTGTTTGCGTTGCTGACGCAATTCTGGACGGGAGCTCACTCGTGCCTTGCTGGAATCGAGTTAGCCCGCATGTCCAGCAATGAAATTGGCCGACAGCAGAAACAGCACGTAAAAGAGTGCCACGAGAACATACATCTGGCCGTCGCCAGTGTAGACCCTGCGCGTTGCTTCGGCTGAGACAGTGCCAAGGCGTGCGATACTCTCCCAGGCCCTCGTTGCCAGCGGCGCCGACCAGGGTTGCGAGATCTTGATGTAGTAGCGATAGAATTCGGCGATACCCTTGGCCGCAGTGCGGCCCTGGTCGAGGCGGTAAACGGTCCATCCGATCAGGAATAGAACGCCGGCGCCGGCAATCGAGGCGGCCATGACGGGAACCGGGTTCCAGTAGCCGTAGATCGTTTCGAGCGACATGCCCTCCCAGACCAGTGTTGAGGCGAAATAGGGGTCGATGGCAGTCGAAACCGGGTCCATGAACAGCTTGGGCTGGAAAGACAGGACGAGGATCGCCCCGACAAGCACGATTTGGGGCAGGAGAAGCTGCATCGGAGCTTCGCGGACGTGGACGGCGGCGGCCTGCGGCGGCGCGAGAAACAACGCGTGGGCGAGGCGGAACATGTAGAGCAGGCCGATGAGCGTCGCCAGGATGCCTGCTGCCGCCAGCCCGTACCAGCCCTTGTCGACCATGGCGCTGAGCAAAAGCCATTTGCCGCCGAAGCCGGCGAGCGGGGGCAGGCCCGACATCGACACGAGGGCGACGACCGCAACGACAAAGGTCACGGGCATCCGGCGGGCGAGGCCGCCGAGTTCTTCGAGCCGGCGTGTGCCGCAACGCAGGATCACGCCTGCGACAGCCAGGAACAGGATGCCCTTGACCATCAGATGGTTGGCGACGAGGTAAAGTGCCGTCACCCAGCCGAGATGGCTCATCAGCGCGATTGCCGTGATGATGTAGCCGAGCTGGCTCATGCTCGAATAGGCGAGCAGCCGCTTGACGTCGTCCTGCCTGAAGGCGAGGGCGGCGCCGATCACCGTCGTCAGCATGCCGATCCAGCCCATGAGATGGGCAAGCTCCAGCCCGACCTGCGAGCCGATGGCGAGATAGGTGACCATGAACAGGCCGAAGATGGCGACCTTGCTGACCACCGACGACAGCATTGCCGAGAGGTCGTCGTCGGCCTCGGCATAGGCGCCGGGCAGCCAGACATGGAAGCCGATCGCACCGGCCTTGATGAGGAAGCCGAGCGCCAGCAGGGCAAAGGCGGACGCAGCATCCGTCCCGCCTGTCCGGAACGCCTGCAGCAGCGAGGTGCCGTTGGCCGCATCGGCGAGCGCAAAGCCGGCGAGCAGGCAAAAGGCTGAAGTCAGCGAGAACAACAGGAAGGGCAGGGCATGGGGATGGGCATGCCTGCCCTGCGCGATCATGAAGTAGGACGACAACGTGATCAGTTCCCAGGAGAAGAAAAACTCCAGGCTGGTTTGCGCCCGCATCATCGTAGCGATCGAAAGCAAGAGCACCGCCATCAGCGGATAATAGCCGGGGCGGGAATCTTGCCTGTAGAGCGCGGCCGAGGCCACCACCAGGCCGCCGCCCAAGAGCACTGTAGCAAAAAGCCCTGACATGCCTGTTGTTTCAGATATCAGCCAGTTGCCCACGCCGAGCACGGCCAACAGCATCAGGCAGCATTTGACGCGCCCCGGCAGCCAGTCGAGCGCGTAAAGCACGATGCCGATGATGAGCGGCGAAAACAGCCAGAGCGAGGCGGCACCGGCGAGTTGGGCCGCATGATAGCTGCCGATGGCCAGCAGCACTGCACCGCCTGCGGCCGGCAGCAGGTCACGCGCCGTGAAGGATACCGGCAGATCGCCGGGCATGGCCCGCGTCGCCTGCTTGAACCAGCCGAACATATAGGCGGCCTCCAGCAGCGAGCCGAGCAGGATCAGGGCGATCCAGACATAGAGCTGGGCGCCGGAAAGCTGCATGACCAGCTCCCACTTGGCCCAGAAGCCGGGGAAGGGCGGCAGGCCGGCAATGGCGACAAGCAGAAGTGCAAAGACGAGCAGCACAAAAGGCCGCCCTGCGATAGTCGACCAGCCTGCGACTTCCGTTCTCTGCACCGCACCGGCGAGCCAGAACAGCCCGGCCTTGGCGAAGAGATGGTTGGCGAACAGGCCGCCGATGACCAGCGGCATGGAGGCGGCGGCACCCTGCTTCTGCAGCAAGGCCAGCGCCAGCATCATCAGCCCCATCTGGGCGATAGAGGAGTAGCCGAGCATGCGCTGGACGTTGGTCTGCTTGAGCCCGACGAGATTGGAAAACAGGAAGGTGGCGCCACCCGCCACCGCGATCAGCGAGAGGTGGTTTTCGAACAGCGGCAGGAGCTTGAGCAGCGCAAAGAACACGCCGGCCGAAACGCCGACCGATACCAGCGCGGCAATGCCTGCGGGTGCCGTCTCGTAGACGTCGAGGCCCCAGCCATTGGCCGGGAACGGCTTCAGTTCGAGGATCAGGCAAGCCAGGATGAAGATCAGCGCCGTGGTGCCGATCGGCCCGGCGATGAGTTCACGGCGTGCGATCAGCTCGTCGATGTTGAGCGTGCCGGTGACATGGTAGAGCAGCACCGAGCCGAGCAGCAGGAACGACGAGGCGATCACCGTCGCCATGATGTATTTGAAGCTTGCGGCGAGCGCTGCCGGGCCGCGCTCGAGCCCGAGCAGACCATAGGTCGCGATCGACACGATCTCCAGGAAGACGAACAGATTGAACAGGTCGCGGGTCATCACCATGCCGTTGATGCCCATGACGAGGATCAGGTAGAGCAGCAGTGCTGCGTAACTGTCGCGCAGCCGTGGCCACAGCTGCCAGGCGCCGAGCAGCGCTGCGATGTTGACGCAGAAGGTGAAGAAGCCCTCCCATGCGCCGAAGCGCAGGTTGATGGAGATCGGCGGCGTAGCACCTGCGGTATAAACCTCGATGGCTGGCTGGCCGTTGCGCAGCGCCCAGAAATTGACGCCGGAGACGGCGGCGATGCCGCAGAGGGCTGTGATGAAGGCCAGTGCCGGCAACGGCTTGGCGATGCGGTAGAGCAGGGGAATGAGGAAGCCGCCGCCGAGGCCGAGCAGGAAGATGTTCAGCGGCTGGAACAGCGCCTCTACCATTTGGACTCCGTCAGCGCGTCGATGGACAGAGTCTTCCTGGCGTCGTGGATGCGGATGGCGAAGGCCAGCATGATGGCGGTGACCGAAAAGCCGATGACGATGGCGGTCACGACCAGGGCCGAAGGTACTGGATCGACCGCCCGCGTGGTCGCCTGCTCGATCCCAAGTGCGGTGTCGATGATCGGCGCCGTGCCGCCGGTGATGTAGCCGGTCGCCACCATGACGATGTGCAGCCCGGTGTCGAACAGGCCGAAGCCGATGATGATGCGCAGGATGTTGCGGTGGCGCAGGATACCCCACATGCCTATTAGCACCAGCAGGAAGCCGGTGGTCATGAGAAGCGTGGAGACAGGCAGGCCCATGGCGTCTTCCTGCGTTCAGTTGCGAAAACGGTCGATGATGACGCTCAGTTCGGCGCCGACCTTGACGCCCAGCAGCGCCGAAATGACCGGAATGGCGCCGGCGCTGATCAGCGTGCCGAATTCACCCAAAGGCAGGATGTGGCTGTCGAGGAAGCCGGCGGCAAACACCAGCCCGAGGATGCCGATGCCGACATAGACGACGCCGGCAAGCGATTCCGTCACGCTGAGGAAGCCGTGGTTGAGCTTCGTTGCCGGCAAGGCGAGCATCAGAAGCATGGTTCCGGAGGCGACCACCGCACCGCCCTGGAAGCCGCCGCCGGCCGAGAGGTGGCCGTTCTTGATGACATAGGCGCCGAACAGGAAGATCAGCGGCAGGATGATCTCGGCGCCGTTGCCGACGAGTTCGCTCGGGCGACGCGGCTCCCTACCGGGTTCTGAAGCCGTCGCGGTATCCTTGCCGCCCAACAGCACGCCGACGCCGGCGGCGACCATGAACAGCACCGCCACTTCGCCGAGCGTGTCGAAGCCGCGATAGGTGATCAGGATGCCTGTGACGACATTGGGCGCTCCGAGCTCGCGCGGCACCAAGGCCAGATACTGTTCCGCGAGCGCGGACACGCTTTCGCGTTCGGCATAGCCGCCGACGATGCCGGCGAAGACCGCCCCGAACAAAAGCACTGCGAGCAGGGAAAAGGCCGTCTTCATGACACGTCCCCGTTGCCCTGCCGGTCGTCTTCCTCGCGCAGCGCATCGACCATGGTCGACGGCGCCATCGGCGTGCGGATGGCGTGCGCCGCTCGCGACAGCGCATGCGACGAGAGCGGGTTGGTCATCAGCACGAAATAGGCAACGACCAGCAGCTTGAGCGCCCAGTCCGGGTGATAGAAGCCGAGCCCGGCGAGCACCAGAATGTTGCCCAGTGTCGAGGCCTTGGTGCCGGCCTGGATGCGGGTGAAGGTGTCGGGCATGCGCAGCAGGCCAAGCCCGGCTGAGAACAGGAAGAAGGCGCCTGTTAGCACCAGGATGCTGCCGGTCAGCTCCATGGTCACTCCCTCCCACCGCCGGTGCGGCGGATCGCATAGAGGAAGATGAGCGTCGACAGGCCTGAGCCGATTGCGGCTTCCGCCATGGCGACATCAGGGGCGGCGAGAAGCACATAGGAGACTGCGGCAAACAGGCTCGCCAGCCCTGCGCTCACCATTGCTGCCGTCAGGTTGTCGAGCCAGACGGCCAGCACGCCGCTGACCAGGATGCTGCCGCAGATCAGGATGACGAGCAGCTCGAGCATCGTCACGGCCCCTTTTCGAGGAAGCGGGCGATGGCGAGTACGGCGAGGAAGCTGAGCAGGCCGTAGACGAGGGCGACGTCGATATAGACGAAGCGGCCTGACAGATGTGCGTAGAGCGCGATCAGCGCGATCGACACCACGGTCAGCATGTCGATGGCGACGACACGGTCGATTGCGGTGCGGCCGATCACCAGCCTTGCCACGCCGAAGACGATGGCGAAGAAGATCAGCACGCCGGCAATCTGAAGCAGCATGTCAGCCAAACACCGCCTCCAGGTGCTTTTCGAACGGAGCCACGATCATTTCGGTTGCCTGGTCCGGGTCGGTCGTCTTCACGTCGAGCCAGTGGACGAACATCGTCTCGCCCCTGACGTCCATGACCAGCGAACCGGGTGTCAGCGCGATCGAGTTGGACAGCGCCAGCCTACCGATCGGCGACTTCAAGCGAATGCGGACCCTGACGATGCCGGGGTGGATGTCGATGCGCGGCGAATAGACATAGCGCAGCATGTTGAGATTGGCCTTCACCAGCTCGGTGAAGAAGACGCTGGTATAGGCAAGGAAGTGCCAGGCGCTGCGCGGCGTGACAGCGATGTGCCAGACATTGCTGCGGCGCGCGAAGATCAAGGCGATGGCAAAGGAAATGACGGCGCCGGTGATGAGGATTGGCGTAGCCAGCGAGGCGTTGACGATCAGCCAGAGGATGAAGAGCAGCAGCCAAAGCACCGGCAGGCCAAGGATTCCTTTCCCATCGGTCGGGGCCTGTTCGTTCATAGGCGACCCGCAAGTGCTACGCCGCCGAGGATGCGGCTGGGCAGATAGATGACGAGTGCTGCGGCACCTTCGATGGCCGAGCCACCGTCGGCCAGCAGCGTCTCGCCGGCGCTGGCGTCGTCGCCTTCGATCAAGCGACGCAACAGTCCACTCTGCCCGGCAAAGGCGATCAGCGTCGGCGAACTGGCGAAAATGTTGTGCGAGCCGCCATCGACCTCGGACGCGTCAAGCACGGTGATGTGTTTCTGCTGCAGCAGCGCAATGTCGGAGCCGCTGCCGACGCGCGGGTGGCCGCCGGCGATGCGCCGGGAAATGCTGAGCGCCCGGTCGCGACGTGATACCACGATGGCGAAGGGCATCGGCAGTTCGCCAATGTCGCGGACCTGGCTCTGGAAGGCGTCGATGTCGATGTCGGGCGCTGCCAGCACCACGCCGCCGAGGCGCTTGAGGGCTTGCCGGCGGCCGGTCTGCGCCAGCTCTCGCAGCGCTTCCATGACCACATAGGCGCCCATCGAATGGCCGACGAGTATCACCCGGTTTGCCTTGGTCTGCGCCGCGATCTCGATCGTTTCCGCCAGTCCGCCGCGGCCGACCACGGTGCTGTCGCGGTCGTAGACATAGAGCGGCAAGGCACCGCCCGAGGGCCAGGCATAATGCAGCGTGACCGCGCGGACATTGTAGTCATGGGCGATCTGCGCGGCCCGGAAGACGCTGTCGGCGAAGTTGTTGTTGTAGCCGTGCACGAAGATGAAGATTTCGCGCTCTTGCGGCGGGCGCTGGGCCAGGGCGGCATCGAGCTGGGCGACGAACTGTTTGCGGCTGGCGATCTGCTGGTAGCTCTGGGCCACGAAATGCCTGGCCGGATCAGGCGTCCGGCCGGTCTTTTCGACGTCGCCGGCGACGTGGTTCCTGGGGATGCCGACGTCGAATTTTGCGAAATTGAGCGTCTGCGAGCGTTGGGCCGAATAGGGCAGCGACAGGTTGTCGGATCGGGCGCGTGTGGTGGCGACGTAGACGGGCACAACCGCTGCGGACGCGGCCTGGTCGGTCGTCACGCCAAGGCCAAGCACGGCGCGTGGGCCACCGCAGCCGGCGAGCAGCACTGCCATCAACAGAACGGAAAACAGACGCTTCGCCGACATGCCTCGATCCAGCAAGCTTACGCGCGATCAGAAGCAGCAAATCCGCGTGGCGGCAACCGGCGAAGCAGGCCGAGGCCAACGATTGGGACGCCAAGCATATCCTCGGGATTCCATGCCAATCACATGGCCGCCGGGCTCGGGCTAGATTGCCGTCATGGCGGAAGGACTTGTCGGGGCTGCCGCTGGCCAAAAAAATTGGTGACGACACGATTCGATGAACTTAGCCACTCAGCAGAAATTCTCGGTCTGGACGCTGATGGCGATGGTCGTCGGCTCGATGGTCGGCGCCGGCATCTTTTCGCTGCCGCAGGCCTTCGGTCGCGAGACCGGGCCGTTCGGTGCCCTGATCGCCTGGACCATCGCCGGCGTCGGCATGCTGATGCTGGCTTTCGTGTTCCAGACGCTGTCGCGCCGCAAGCCCGATCTCGACGCCGGCATCTACGCCTATGCCAAGGCCGGCTTCGGCAACTATCTCGGCTTTCTCTCCGCTCTCGGCTACTGGTCGGCGGCGCTTCTCGGCAACGTCTCTTATTTCGTGCTGATCAAGTCGACGCTGGGGCTGTTCTTTCCGGTGTTCGGCGACGGCAACACCATCACGGCCATCGTCATCTCGTCGATGCTGCTGTGGACCGTGCACTCGCTGATCCTGCGCGGCGTCAAGGAAGCGGCGGCGATCAACACCATCGTCACCTTTGCCAAGATCATCCCGATCTTCCTGTTCATCGTCTTTGTCATCTACGGCTTCAGCGCCGACATCTTCGCGGCCAACTTCTGGGGCGGCGAGGACGTCAGCCTGCGCAGTGTCGCAAGCCAGGTCCGGGGCACGATGCTGGTGACGGTATTCGTCTTCGTCGGCATCGAGGGCGCGAGCGTCTACTCGCGCTACGCCCGCAACCGCCGCGACGTCGGCGTGGCGACGCTGCTCGGCTTCCTTGGTGTGCTTTGCCTGCTCGTGCTGGTAACGATCCTGTCCTACGGTGTCATGCTGCGCCCCGATCTGGCAGCCTTGCGTAATCCGTCGATGGCTGGCGTGCTGGAGGCGGTGGTGGGGCCATGGGGCGCGAAGTTCGTCAGCGTCGGCCTGCTGATTTCGGTTGCCGGCGCCTACCTGTCCTGGGTGCTGCTGGCGGCCGAAATCCTGTTCACTGCATCCCGCAACGAAACCATGCCGCGCTTCCTCGCGCATGAGAACAAGAATGGCGTGCCGTCGAACGCGCTGTGGCTCACCAATGCGGTCGTCCAGACCTTCCTGATCCTTACGCTCTTTGCCCAGTATGCCTTCCGGCTGGCGCTCGAACTGACCAGTTCGATGATCCTCATTCCGTATTTTCTGGTCGCCGCCTACGGCTTCAAGCTGGCCTGGACCGGCGAGAGCTACGAAAAAGACCCGGCCGCGCGGCGTGGCGAGTTCGCCGTTGCTGCGATCGCCTTGGTCTACACGGCCTTCCTCATCTATGCGGCGGGCGCCAAGCACTTGCTGCTCTCGGCTGCCATCTACGGGCCCGGCACGATCCTCTTCCTCATGGCGCGCATGGAGCAGGGGCGCAGGGTGTTCACGCCTGTGGAGACGGTGATGTTCGTAGTTGAGGCTGTCGGCGCGGCGGCTGCGATCTACGGCATCGCCACAGGTCTCATCGTTGTTTAGCCAACGCCGACAGCAGTCCCTGCGCATGCCCGTCGCTTGGTAGTTGCAACGCCGCAGGCGCAAGGCGCCCGGCATGGCCGCGACCTGCAGCGCATTCTCAGAAGCAACTGTACGGTATTCGAGCATCTGCTTGATTGGCGCGATCTTTTCCGGATGGCGGCTTCGGTTCCTGATCCTTTGCGCTGCACAACTTTGGGACGCGGAGCATAGACATGGGATTCCATGCTGATCACAGCCCCACCCCTGCAATCCTATAGTTGATCCTGAATTTCTTTCGCATCTCGATCGCGGACATGGGTTCGCTGCCAGGAGGGGGACCATGGCTTCAAGCGATAATCAGAAGCTGTCGCTGTTTGCACTTACGTCCATGGTCGTGGGATCGATGGTCGGTGCGGGCATCTTCAACCTGCCCGGCCGCTTCGGTGCAGCGACAGGTCCGTTCGGCGCCATCATCGCATGGGCAATCGCGGGAACCGGTATGTACATGCTGGCGCGGGTGTTCCAGGCGCTGGCCGAGAAGAAACCGGACATCGACTCCGGCGTGTTCGCCTATGCCAAGGCGGGCTTCGGCAACTACATGGGGTTCCTGTCGGCCTTCGGCTATTGGCTCGGCAGCTGCCTCGGCAACGTCTTCTACTGGGTTCTGATCGGTTCGACGCTGGGGCGGTTCTTCCCTGGCATGTTCGGCGACGGCAGCAGCGCCACCGCAATCATCGTGTCGCTGATCGGCATATGGGCATTCCATTTCATGATCCTGCGCGGCGTCGAGCAGGCCACGTTCATCAACACCATCGTCACGATTGCCAAGATCGTGCCGATCCTGGTGTTCATCCTCGCGCTGGTCTTCGCCTTCAACTACACCCAGTTCTCCGAGAATTTCTTCGGCGGCGCCGACATGCCGGCCAAGACGCTGATCGCTCAGGTGCGCGACACCATGCTGATCACCGTGTTCGTCTTCCTCGGCATCGAAGGCGCGAGCGTCTATTCGCGCTTCGCCAAGGAACGCTCCGACGTCGGCAGGGCAACGATCCTGGGCTTCGTCGGCGTCACCGGCCTGATGGTGGCAGTGACCTTGCTGCCCTACGCAGCGATGCCGCAATCGGGGATCGCCGCCGTCCAGCAGCCGTCGATGGCGAGCGTTCTCGAGGCCGTTGTCGGACATTGGGGCGCCGTCTTCATCTCCATCGGTGTCCTGGTGTCGGTGCTGGGCGCCTACCTCGCCTGGTCGCTGATCTGCGCCGAAGTGCTCTTTGCCGCTGCCAAGTCCAACGACATGCCGAAGCTCTTCGCCGCCCAGAACGGCAATCGGGTGCCGGCCAATGCCTTGTGGCTGACGAACATCGTCGTGTCGCTGTTCGTGATCTCCACCTACTGGTCCCGCGACGCCTTCAACTTCATGCTCGACATGACGAGCGTGACTGCGCTGCTCCCTTACCTTTTGGTCGCTGGCTACGGCATCCTGATCGCGCGCAGCGGGGAGGGCTACGAAACATCCCAGGGCGAACGCGGACGGGATCAGGTCATCGCCTGGATAGCGGCGATCTACACCATTTTCATGTTCGTCGCCGCCGGGCTGAAATACGTGCTGCTCGTCGCCGTCCTCTTCGTGCCGGGTACGATCCTCTACTTCTGGGCACGCCGCGAACAGAAACTGCAGTTGTTCACCCCAACCGAGCTCATCGTGTTCGCCGTCACCCTGATTGCCGGACTGGTCGGCGTCTACGGTCTGCTGACCGGCACCATCACACATTGAACAGAAAGGCAGAAACGTCATGACAAACGGCACTCCCCTCGGCGTTCATTCGGAAGTTGGCCAGCTTCGCAAGGTCATGGTGTGTGCGCCCGGCCGGGCCCACCAGCGCCTGACGCCCTCCAATTGCGACGATCTTCTCTTCGACGACGTGCTTTGGGTCGACAACGCAAAACGCGACCATTTCGACTTCATGACCAAGATGCGCGACCGCGGCGTCGAGGTGGTCGAGATGCACAACCTGCTGGCCGAAACGGTTGCCAATCCCGAGGCCAAGAAGTGGATTCTCGACCATCAGGTGTCGCCGAACCAGATCGGCCTTGGCCTGCTCGACGAAGTCCGCTCCTATCTCGAAGGGCTCACTGATCGCGAGCTCGCCGAAACCCTGATCGGCGGCCTCTCGACCCATGAGTTCCCCGAGGCCGTCGGCGGCGAACAGCTGGTGCTGATCCGCGACGCGGCAGGCGTCAACGAATATCTCCTGCCGCCGCTGCCCAACACGCTCTATACCCGCGACACCACGTGCTGGATCTATGGCGGCGTGACGCTCAACTCGCTCTACTGGCCGGCTCGCCACGAGGAGACGATCCTCACCACCGCGATCTACAAGTTCCACCCCGACTTCGCCGGCAAGGTCAATGTCTGGTGGGGCGACCCGACCAAGGATTGGGGACTGGCCACGCTTGAAGGCGGCGACGTCATGCCGATCGGCAAGGGCAACGTGCTCATTGGCATGAGCGAGCGCACCTCGCGCCAGGCGATCAGCCAGGTTGCCGCTGCCCTGTTCGAGAAGGGAGCCGCCGAGCGTGTCATCGTTGCGGCGATGCCCAAGCTGCGCGCGGCGATGCATCTCGACACCGTCTTCACCTTCGCAGACCGCGATTGCGTGCTGCTCTATCCCGACATCGTCAACGGCATCGCCGCCTTCTCCTATCGCCCCGACGGCAATGGCGGCGTCGAACTGCACAAGGACAAGGGCAGCTTCGTCGAGACGGTGCGCGACTCGCTCGGCCTCAAGAAGATGCGCGTCGTCGAGACCGGCGGCAACGACTACATGCGCGAGCGCACCCAGTGGGACAGCGGCGCCAACCTCGTCTGCGCTTCGCCCGGCGTCGTCTTCGCCTACGACCGCAACACCTACACCAACACGCTGCTGCGCAAGGAAGGCATCGAGGTCATCACCATCACCGGCGCCGAGCTTGGCCGCGGCCGTGGCGGCGGTCACTGCATGACCTGCCCGATCATCCGCGACGCAGTCGACTACTGACGTCATCTTCTGTGCTTGTCCCTCCAGCGTGCGGCGAAAGCCGTGCGCTGGTTTTGGGTCGATGAGGAACCCGAAATGGCATCACGTCCGTCTTCCACCAGCAGGCGCCTCCTTGGGCTAGCCGCTGTAGCCACAACTTCGCTGCTTGTCGCCGCCTGCCAGCGGTCCGAGGAGGCAGTCGAACTGCCACCGCGTCCGGTCAAGACGGTTGCCGTCTCCTTCAGCGCAGAGGACACGTTCGGCTCGCTCGTCGGCGACGTGCAGCCGCGCACCGAAACCAATTTCGGTTTCCGGCAGGGTGGCGAGATCAGGGAGCGCGACGTGGATGTCGGCGACCGCGTCGAGGTCGGCGCCGTTCTGGCGCGGCTGGACACAGAAGATGCCCAGGATGCCGTGCGCAAGGCCGAGGCCAATCTGTTTGCGGCGCAATCGAATTTCGACAATGCCGACCAGACGCGCAGGCGGCAGGAGCAGCTTTATCCGCGCACCATCAGCCGCGCAGCACTTGATGCGGCGACCGCCCAGGCAAACGCCGCGCGGGCAGGCGTCGACGCCGCGCAGGCCGCCGTGCGCGTCGCCCAGAACAATCTCGACAACCGCGTGCTGAAGTCCAACGCCGCGGGCGTGGTCACCGCGGTGGGCGGCGATGTCGGCCAGGTTGTCGGTGGCGGGCAGATGATCGTGCGTGTCGCGCAACTCGTCGACAAGGACGCGGTCTTCCAGGTGCCGGAGGCAACGATCCAGTCGGCCAGCCGCGATGTCCGCGTCGAGGCGCGCCTGCTCAGCAATCCAAACAGCAAGGCAATCGGCGCCGTCCGCGAGATTTCTCCGGTCGCCAATCCGGTGACCCGCAACTTCACGGTCCGGGTCGGGCTGGAGACGGTGCCTGACGACTTCCGCTTCGGCAGCGCCGTGCGCGGCACGGTACAGGTTGCCGGTGACCCGGTTGCCAGGCTTCCGATGACGGCCCTGTTCAACCAGGGCAGCCAGCCGGCCGTCTGGGTGGTGGATCCCAAGACGAATACCACGAAGCTGGTGTCGATAGAGGTCCATCGTTTCGAAACCAGCGACTTCCTCGTCGCCAAGGGCTTGCAGGACGGCGACAATGTCGTGGTGGCCGGCGTGCAGCAGCTTCGCCCTGACATGTCAGTGCGCCTTCTCGGGGCTGCCAAATGAACGAGGGCGGCTTCAACCTCTCGGAATGGGCCATCAAGCGGCAGGGGCTCATCGTCTTCCTGATGGTGCTTGGCGCCATCGCCGGGGCATTTTCATTCCTGAACCTCGGGCGCAGCGAAGATCCCGACTTCACCGTCAAGACCATGCTGGTTCACGCCGTCTGGCCGGGCGGCACCATCGAGCAGACGGTCGACCAGGTAACCGACAGGCTGGAACGGACGCTGCAGGAAGTGCCGCGGCTCGACACGCTGCGCAGCCTGACCAGTGCTGGCCAGTCGATCATCTATGTCTCGCTCGAGGATTCGACCGCGCCGGATGAGGTCGCCGACATCTGGTACCAGGTCCGCAAGAAGGTCGGCGACATCCAGGCCACCTTGCCGGCTGGCGTGCGCGGCCCCTTCTTCAACGACGAGTTCGGCGACACCTTCGGTATCATCTATGCGCTGCAGTCGACCGACTTCAGCGATCGCGAACTGCGCGACTGGGCCTATGAGGCGCGCAGCCGGCTGCTGCGTGTCCACAATATCGGCAAGGTCGAGATGCTCGGCACGCAGGACGAGACCATCTACATCGAGTTCTCGACCCAGCGTCTGGCAAGCCTGAGCATCAGCCCGGCGACGGTGATGAGCACGATCCAGGCGCAGAATGCCGTGATGCCGGCAGGCACCATGACATCGGCAACCGACCGCACCATCCTCGAAGTGTCGGGCGACCTTCGCGACGAAAACGACATCCGCGAGATCAACATCCCGACTTCCTCGGGTTTCGTGCGGCTGGGCGACATCGCAACCGTCACGCGCGGCACGGTCGATCCCCCCCAGCCGATGTTCCGCGTCAAGGGTAAGCCCGCCATCGGCATTGCCGTTTCCATGGCCTCAGGCGGCGACATTCTCGAACTCGGCCGCAACATCAAGCAGGTGATGACCCGCTTCGAGCACGACCTGCCGCTCGGCATCGACCTCGTCCATGTCGCGAGCCAGCCGGAGGTCGTCACCAGCGCCATCAGGGGCTTCACCGTCTCGCTGACCCAGGCCGTCATCATCGTGCTCGGCGTCAGCTTCCTGGCGCTTGGCTTCCGCGCCGGCATCGCCGTTGCGGTCTCGATCCCGCTCGTCCTGTGCATGACCTTTTTGGCCATGGAGATCAGCGGTATCGCCCTGCAACGCGTGTCCCTGGGGGCGCTCATCATCGCGCTGACGCTGATGATCGACGACGCCATGGTCGCGGTCGAAATGATGATGGCCAAGCTCGACGAAGGCTACGACCGCGTAAAAGCCGCGTCATATGCCTATACGTCGACGGCATTTCCGATGCTTGCCGGCACGCTTGTCACCATCGCCGGCTTCATCCCCGTCGGGCTCGCCCGCAGCGTATCGGGCGAATATGCGCGTTCGCTGTTCGTGGTCATTGCGGTCGCACTCATCGTCTCCTGGTTGATCGCGGTGCTGCTGACGCCGATCGTCGGTCTGGCTGTGCTGAAGTCGGGCGCAAAGTCGGTAAACAGGGGCGAGGGCGGTCTGGCGCGAGGCTTCAAGAAGCTACTCCTTGCCTGCATCCGGATGCGCTACATTGTCGTCGCCGGCACGGTCGCGCTGTTCGTCGTGGCGCTGCTTGCTGCGCCGCTGATGAAGCGGCAGTTTTTCCCGCCTTCCGATCGTCCGGAACTGATGCTGCAACTGGTGTTGCCGCAAAGTGCGTCGCTTCAGGCGACTTCGGCCGAGGTGGACAAGGTCGAAAAGCTGCTCGCCTCCGACAGCGACGTCGTCAGCTGGAGCTTCTATGTCGGCTCGGATGCCATCCGTTTCTACCTGCCCATGGACATCCAGGCGCCGGCGCCGTTCCGTGCCCAGGCGGTGGTGATCGCCAAGAGCGTCGAGGCGCGCGACGGCCTGCAGGCAAGGCTGCAAAGCGAACTCGACCAGCAGTTCCCCGACATCATCGCCCGTGTCTCGCCGCTGGAGATGGGGCCGCCCGTGGGCTGGCCGGTCCAGTATCGCGTCATCGGCCCCGACGTTGCCGGTGTCCGCAGCCTCGCCTGGAAGGTCGCCGACGCCGTCGGCAATGTCAGCGGCGTCATCACTCCCAATCTCGACTGGAACGAGCCGATCCGGAAGGTGGTGATCGAAGTCGACCAGGATCGGGCGCGCCTCGTCGGCCTGAACTCGGCCGCCATCAGCCAGACGCTGTTTGCCACGGCGTCGGGATTGCCGATCACGCAGGTCCGCGATTCCATCTACCTGGTCAACGTCGTTGCCCGCGCCGCGGCTGACGAGCGTGCCAATGTCGAAACGCTGCGCTCGCTGCAGATCCCGGTAGGACCGAACCAGACGATCCCGCTGGCCAGCATCGCCAACATCGAATACCGCACCACCCAGCCGATCATCTGGCGGCGCGACCGCGAAACCACGATCACAGTGCAAGCCGACGTAGCGGAAGGCGTGATGGCCGACAGCGTCGTCGACCAGGCCTCTGTTGCGATCGACAAGCTGCGCCAAGACAATCCGAATTACCGGATCGAGGTCGGCGGCTCGGTCGAAGGCGCCGAGACCGGCATGGGATCGGTGCTGGAGATGATCCCGCTGATGGCGATCGTCATGGTCATCATCCTGATGTTCCAGCTCCAGAGCATCCAGAAGCTGCTGCTCGTCATCAGCGTGGTGCCGCTTGGCTTGATCGGCGTCGTGCTGGTGATGCTGATCACCAACATTCCTGTCGGCTTTATCGCCGTGCTCGGCATGATCGCCCTGATCGGCATGATCACGCGAAACTCGGTGGTGCTCATCGACCAGATGGACAACCGGCTGGAGAGCAGCGGGATGTGCTGGCAGAGCGTCATCGACGTCACGGCCGAACGTGTCCGCCCGGTGTTCCTGACCGCGGGTTCGACCATTCTCGGCATGTTGCCGATCATCCGCGATCCGTTCTGGGCGCCGCTGGCCTTCACCGTCATCGGCGGTCTGGTGGTGGCCGCCGTGCTGACGCTGATCTTCCTGCCTGCTCTCTACGTGCTTTGGTTCCGCATTCCGGAGGAACGGCCGGCATCGCCTGCACCGCAGGCAACGGCCCAGCCTGCCAGTGTGCCAGCCTGAGCATTCGCATGGAGACCGATGACTTTCCGGCGGACGGGCAGGGCGGTGCCATTGAAATCCGCCTCGAGGACGTGTCGCAACTGTTCGAGACGATGGACCCGTTTCCGTTCCGGGAACGGGATCTGGCGCGGGACGCGGACGAGTACATTTGCGGCTGGGCAAGTGAACTGCCCGCCGACCGGCCGCTGGAAATCAGGATTCACCTGCCTGCGGCGGTAGCCGACAGTGCCGAGGTTCGTGGCCTCGACGCGTCATTGTCCAACTATTTCGGCTACCGCGCCGGCGTCGTGGCGCGCGAACTGTCCGATGAGTTCCGCATCGGCCGACGGGCGTTGCTGATCGGGCTTGGCGTGCTTGGCTTTTGCCTGCTGTTGGGCCAGGTGTTTGTCGCCCTCACATCCTATGGCCGCATCGGGCACTTCGTCGAGGAAGGTCTCATCATCGTCGGTTGGGTGGCGCTGTGGCGCCCGCTCGAGATATTTCTCTATGACTGGTGGCCGATAGCCCAAAAAAAGAGACTCTACCGGCGCCTGGCCGATGCCCGCGTGAGCGTCAGTTTCTACGACAAGGCGGGCGGCGAGGGTCTTGACCTTAAGTCGAGGCGCTCAAAATGAAACGCAATGCAAAGCGTTGGGACGCACCGCTAATCCCCGGCTCTTGCCCGCAGGCTATGCTGCTGTGCAACACGCTTCGCATCGTCCGATCTTGAAGCAAAAGGAGTTACCATGTCTGACCTGATCGTCATCGTGTACCCGACCGAAGCCAAGGCCGAAGAAGTGCGCGAGCGCCTTTTCGAGCTGCAGAAACAATATCTCATCACGCTCAGCGACGCGGTCATCGCAACCAAGAACGATGCCGGCAAGATCAAGCTGAACCAACTGGTCAACACCACGGCCGCCGGCGCCGTCTCAGGCAGCTTCTGGGGCCTGCTCGTCGGCGTGCTGTTCCTCAACCCGCTGCTCGGTGTCGCCGTTGGTGCCGCGTCTGGCGGGCTTGGCGGTGCGATGAGCGACTTCGGCATCAACGACGCCTTCATGAAGGAGCTTTCGGGCAGCCTGCAGCCCGGCAATGGCGCGCTGTTCGTGCTGGTCAAGGAAATGACCGCCGACAAGGTGCTGAAGGAGATCGCGGGCTTCGGCGGTGTGGTGCTCAAGACCTCGCTCGACGAGACCAAGGAGCAGGCCCTGCGTGACGCGTTGCAGAAGGCATCTGCCGCGCCGGCTAGCTGAGGGTCTTAGCCTGGACATCGCAACGGGCCGCAGCCCGGCCCGTTGCATCCGCCGCCACGCTGCGCGGAACCGGTTGTTTGATTGTTTGACACAGGGGAGTTGGCCATCATGAACCGCCTGTTTGCAAATCCTGCTGCATTGCTGCTCATGGCTTTGGGCATGCTGACGGCCTGCGTTCCCCAGTCGCCGGGCCCCGGTCCTGGCACGTCGCGCCCGCAGGCATGCACATTCGAATATGCGCCCGTATGCGGACAGCGCGGCGACCGCACCCGTACCTTCTCCAATTCCTGCATGGCTCGCGCCGACGGCTTCCGCGTGATCCATAACGGCCAGTGCCGCAGGCCCGAGCAGCAGCAGACTGCCTGCCCAGCGATCTATCTGCCGGTCTGCGCCGTCAGCGGCGCAAGGTGGCGCACCTTCTCCAACAGCTGCCTGGCGCGCGCCGGCAATTTCCGGGTCGTGCATGAAGGCCGCTGCCGTTGACGACAGTGCATCCAGATGATCCGATCGAGGCAGTTGAAGTCGGGAAATGGGCAGCGGGGCGGGGCAACGGCAGCATGAACGCATATCTTGCCACCGGCATCCTGGTGCTCGCACTGCTGCGGGTGGGAGATGCGATCTTCGTTCCGCTCGTGGTGTCGCTGTTCATCATAGCCCTGGTCTGGCCGATCCAGGCCGCGCTTCAGCGGTTCCTGCCCCGGCTGCTGGCACTGTTCATCACGCTTTCAACTACGATCGCGATCGTTGTCGCCGTCGGCTCGTCCGTGGTCTGGGGCTTCGGTCGGCTCGGCCAATGGCTGTTCGTCAATGCCAGCAGGTTCCAGGCGATCTACGTCGACTGGACCGAATGGCTGGAAGAGCGCGGCGTGGCTGTTGCCGGGCCGCTCGCCGACCGCTTCGACGTCAACTGGCTGGTTGGTTTCACCCAGGGCATTGCCGGCCGCCTGAACAGCTTTGCCGGGCTGGCGTTGCTGGTCTTCGTGCTGGTGATGCTTGGACTGCTCGAGGTCGAGGACTTCAACCGGCGCCTGGAATCTCCCGCCGCCCAGCCATATGGCGCCCGCATTCGCGCCGCCAATCGCGAGATCGGCATCAAGCTGCGCCGCTTCATGGCCGTGCGCACCTTCGCCAGCGTGCTGACAGGCCTCGTGGTCTGGGGCTTTGCACTGGTGGCCGGGCTGGAGCTCGCGGCGGCTTGGGGCGCCATTGCCTTCGCGCTCAACTACATTCCGTTTCTCGGACCGTTCTTCGCGACCATGTTTCCGACCCTGTTCGCGATTGCGCAGTTCGAGTCGTGGCAGATGGCCTTCGTCGTGTTCATCGGCCTCAACCTGATCCAGTTCATGATCGGCAGCTATCTCGAACCCATCCTCACGGGGGCTTCGCTGGCGATATCACCCTTCGCGGTCATCTTCGCCGTGTTCTTCTGGAGCTTCATGTGGGGCATCTCGGGCGCCTTCATCGGCGTGCCGATCCTGATCGCCTTCATCGTCTATTGCGCCCAGGCACCATCGTCCCGCTGGATCGCAGCACTCCTTGCGTCGGGCAAGACAGAGAAGCTGGAGGCGCAGGTCGAGCGCAAGGATTGAGACGGCCGTCCCTGTCGCAGCCTACCGGCCAACCATCGGCATTAACCGTCATGTTTCGGCCTCGTTGAACAAACCTTCGCGCGCGCTATGATATGTGCACGCGAAGGATCATGAGTGCAGGTGTCTCCTAGGCCAGCTTGAGCACGGACCTAAGTCTCAAGCCAGCGCTGACGGCTCCTGAAAACGCCACCGGGACGAGATGCGCGTCCCAACGAGGGGGTTGGCATGGTTGCTGCTGGTAGAAGCTTTGCGCCGGAGAACCAGGATGGTTTTCTCGCCTCGGCCGGTCAGCAAGACGGGCCTATTCCTCATTTCGAATTTTCGACCGATGATGTGGCGCGGGCCGACCAGTTCGACGCCTGGCGGCATAACTTTGCGACGATGCTCGACCTCACGCCAACCGGCAACTCGCCCGAGGTGATCGATGGCAGGCAGGTGATCTGGGACCTCGGTTGTCTCGCCTTCACCTCGATCAGCACCGGGGCGCTGAACTTCGCCAGCTTGCCCAACCATGTGCGCCGGGACACGCTCGATCACTGGATGATGACGCTGTTCCTCGATGGGGCGGCAAGCACCGTCGCCGGCAGCCGGGCCTTTGACGGCGGCGTCGGCGCGGTACAGCTCCATTCCCTGGGGCAGCCTTTCGACGGGCATGTCACCGACAGCCACATGCTGATGCTGCTCATCCCGAGGGATTTCTTCCAGGAGCATTCCGGCGCCTTGAGCCTGGCGGAGTTCTCGACCCTCGGTGGCGGCATGGGCTGCTTGCTCGCCGATTACATCGTCGGCCTTGCCAAACGCCTGCCGACGTTGACGGTTGCCGACCTCCCCGGCGTGGCAGCAGCGACGCGCGCCATGATCCTGGCCTGCATCGCGCCTTCACCCGATCATCTCGACGAGGCGAGGGCACCGGTTTCGAACATGCTGCTGGAGCGGGCGCGGCAATACATCAATGCCAATCTCTACAACCCGAACCTCGACAATGACATGCTGTGCCGTGCGCTCGGCATTTCGCGTACCAGGCTCTATCGCCTGTTCGAGCCCAGCGGTGGTGTGATGCGCTACATCCTGCACCGGCGTCGGGTCGATGCTCATTCGAAGCTCGCCGACCCGACCGAGACCCGGCGTATCTTCGAGATCGCCGAACAGCGCGGGTTCAACGATGGCGCGGAATTCAGCCGGGCCTTTCGGCGCGAGTTCGGCTACAGCCCGAGCGAAGTCAGGACACGCGGCCTGGGCGCCATACCGGCGAGACCGGTCGCCGACCTGGCCTCCCTTGAACCGGTCGAGCGGCTCGGCCATCTTCTCAGGCGCCTGCAGAGTTAGATTTTGAGAACTTGCAGCTGGCGCCGGCTGCGCCCGACGGAAAGCGCGGCAACCGCGATCAGCACCATGCCGGTCGCTGCCACGCCAGCCATGAGAAGGTAGGTCCGCTCGCCCCAGCCGGCATAGACCTGACCGCAAAGCGCGGTCAGCAGCGCCATCAGGCCGGCCCACGCGCCGGCAAGCCATCCCTGGACCTGCGCCTGCATCGCGGGCGCAGCCAACTGGGCCAGCACCACGATGCTTCCCACATGCGTTGCGCCGAAGGTGAAGCCATGGGTAAGCTGGAAAACGGCAAGCAGTTCGACGTTGGGGTCGAATGCCATGCACAGCCAGCGGCCGGTCGCGACCGCAGCCCCCAACAATAGCAGGAACATCGCAGCTCTGGCATTGCCGACGAGACGCCCGGCGATTGCAAACACGGCGATCTCCGAAACTACCCCCAAGGCCCAGAGCATTCCTGTCATGCCCTTGCCGATGCCTGTAGAGTGCCAGTGCAGCGTTCCGAAGGCGTAGATCAGCCCGTGGCTTGCCTGAACACAGGCCGCTCCAATCACGACGAGGACGATAAGGGGGCCGGCGCTGCCGCTTGGTCGAAAGGCGTGGCGCTCGCTGTGGCGCGTCGACGGCAGCCTTGCGACGGTCAAGGCGGTCAGGGTCGTCAGCAAGGCCGAGGCGGTGAGCAGCCATATGATCATATCCGGCTCGAACCACATGAGCAGCACGCCACCGGAAATGTTGGCCATGGCGAACGCGATCGAACCCCACAGCCTGACGCGACCGTAGTCAACGGCCGGCACTGTCGTGCGCGTGGCGCGCAGCGTGACGGCGTCGGCCAAGGCGATGAGCGGACCTTGTGCGAGGCCGATCGCTGCGACGAGCAGCAGGATCGGCAGGAAGGTGCTTGTTGCCCCGAGCAGGGGCGTGCCGATCGCAACCGCCGCGGCACATATCAGAAGCGCGCCACTCAGGCGCGCCTGCCGGTCGGCGACAGCCGTGACCACCGGGTTGGCAACAACGCGCGCCAGGAGCGGCATGGCCAGTATGATGCCGATGCGGCCATCATCGAGGTGCTGCGAACGCAGCCACACCGGAAAGAATGGCAAGTTGATGCCGAGTTCAAAGAACAGCGCGGCATACAGCAGCGAAAAACGCAGGCCAGCAGGCATTCACCCTCAACAATGATGTCAGGAGCATCGGACATCTTTGGTGAGGCTGCCATCCATCTGCGCATTAGTACAGACGGCGAGGTGGCGAACTTGTTGATTGCTGTTCAGAAATTCCATCGATACGCAATGTGTCCGGTAAGAGCCGTCACGTTAAGTCCAGGGCGACCGGACGCAGCTATGCGTTCACCTGCAGATCAAGCCTACACCTGCAGATACTGCAGAATTTCGCCGAGGCTTACCACCTGGTTGAGCAGTTTGAGCGGCAGCCGTTTCGGCGCCAAGGGCAGTCCGACAGCCGCTGCCGCCCTGACTTCGCTTGGGGCACAGCCCATTTCGCTTCGAAAGGACCGACTGAATGTCGCAGCGTCTGCGAAACACAGCCTCTCGGCGATCCGAGCGATACTCGTCATCGAATTGGGGTCAGACAGCTCCTTGTAGGCTGCCAACAGCCGCTGGCGCTGGATGTAGCGCGCCACTCCGTGCAGCGGCTCAAAAAGGACGTAGAGTTTTGAACGCGAGAGGCCGAGTTGCCGGCACAGCTTGTCCGGCCCGAGATCGGGAGCTTGAAGCTCGTTGTGGATCATCTGGCGGGCACGCTCGAGCATCGTTGCCGCGATATGGCCCTGAGCTTCGGCGACACGGTCAGCTGTCGGCGCCAGGCAGGCTGAGATCATCGCGCGCATCGCCTCGATGGCCTTGGGCACCTCATGTCCCGGTATGTGTGGCAGCCGGCGTTCGAATGAGATCAGGAAGTCGGCGAGCAGCCCGCCCAGACCGTCCGGGCTGACACTCCCTGGGTGCTTGTCGAGTACGCCTGCCAGAGGCCGCAGCAGGTCGCGCGGGATGTAGACGGTAGACACGCTCGAATCTGCTGCTGCGCCATCATAAGGGCGACCAAGCGAGCGGAAATGGACCTGGCGGCGAGGGACGTTTTGATCCTGCGCGGCATGCATTGCGCTTTCCGGCAGCACGAGGCACCAGTGGTCGAGTGGATCCTTGCCCAGATGATGCCATTTGCGCGGCACTTTGGGACCAGGCATGTACGACGTGGTGAAGGCGAGCTTGCCCAGGTCCCAGATTTGCTGCTCGAAGATGAAACCCTGCCGCGCTTCTGGACTTATGGAGACGTCGATCACCGAAGCGTGGAAGGAGCGCCATGCCTCAAACTGGTGCTCGACCGGCAACTCGCGCGTATCGAATTTCAGCGTGGCAAGCAGTCCTGCTTCGTTCATGAAGTCTCCAAGATGCGGGTCGAACAAGCGGTCGCAACTTGAGGTGGAGAATGACTGAGCGCAGGCCCGTCGGCAATAGGACGGCGACCTCTTCGCGGCGATCGATGGCGAGATCAAGCCGGACTACGCACGCCCGAGCGGAAGGAAATGACGGTCACGGGCGGCTCCGCCTCCCGGTGCGCCGCGCGTTCCCAATTCCAGGTGTCTGCCGGCAGTGCGTTCGAGGTTCCCCATCTCGGCAAACGCACTGCCGGTTCCGGGTTCGAAACCTCGTTCACGTTTGGGTCACGTCGGGGCAGCCAGCGATGCAAAGTGGCTGATCATGGCGAGGCAACAGAAGATGCCTGCAATTCGGTCGTGCGTCGTACCCCGCTATCCAGCTAAGAAATCGACAGGATTTCGAGTCCGTGCTGCCCTAGCTGCACAACGTCGCCAACGGTTTTGCCAATCAGCGCGATGGCAACCGGTGAGCCATGCGATATTGAAGCTTCAGACGGGTTGGCTTCATCCTCACCGACGATGCGGAAGGTCTGGGTGCGGCCGTCATCGCGCTCGAACGTAACGGTGTGACCGAAGGCGACCACTTCATTGGATGCAGGCATCGGCATCAGCTGGGCCGTTCGGACGCGCTCGGCATAATAGCGCATGTCTCGAAGCGGAACCGCCGCCTGCCTTCGCCGCTCGTTGACATCTTCCAGCACGTTGGCTGCGTCGAGAGTCTGCTGGGCGCGGGCCAATTCATCTTGCAGCATCTTGAGACCCGCCTCGGTGACGAGGTTGATCCGGTCGGAGATGGGGCGAGCCGGCAGGATGGTTTCCGATGCTGCCTCGGCGCTTTCCTCCTTGGCAAATGCTACGCTCATTGGTCGGGACTCCCCTTCGAACACCCTCAGCAATCGGATAACCTAGAGCCGGCAATAAAGCTCCCACAATTTGACGGCTGGTCTCGGCCCAAAGTGGAGCAGCCAAGAGAGGTGAGGCTGGTGGATAGCCGGACTAGAGATGCCGATATGGGGATCGAAATGCGATCAGCGACCGCTCGGCTCGCCTTCTCCCGGAGTGGCTGGCCAAATCGGCCAACTCCAGCTTAACTCGGCAAGGAGCTCAGGAGTAGACACTCATGGCAAAGCACCGGATCTATACGACCGCCTTCGCAAGCATCTATCCTCTCTACGTCGCGAAAGCAGAGAAAAAGGGACGTACAAAAGCAGAGGTTGATCACGTCATTTCTTGGCTTACGGGCTATGATCAGAAAGATCTAAAGGATCAACTGGAAAAACAGACTGATTTTGAAACATTCTTCGCAGAGGCCCCCCAAATCAATCCGTCGCGAGCCTTGATCAAGGGCGTTGTTTGCGGTGTCCGCGTGGAGGATATCGAGGAGCCAACCATGCGAGAAATTCGCTATCTGGATAAACTGATTGATGAGCTGGCGCAGGGAAAAATGATGGACAAGATCCTGCGAAGAAATTGAACTAGAGAGCCGTCAATCTCCGTCCATTTGAGATTGTCTCAGGTTTCTGGCCGTTGCATGGCGGATGCGATCGGCCTGCCAAATGCAAACTAGGCAGCAGCTCGAGATCGGAATGGGCGTCGATACCGGGAGCTTCCCGGGTTCGCGCCGAGCCGTGCTGACAGCCGTTCAAACCACCTCGGGTACCATCTCGCGCAGTACACGGCGCAGGATGTTTCGGGTGGCGATTGTGGCGGCTGAGGGCGCGCGGTCGCGGGCGGTGACAAGCCGCACCTCGCGTACGATGGCCGGTTCGACCAAGGGACGCGCTACGATGCTGCGGCCCTTCAGCGCCGCCAGCGAATAAGCAGGCAGGATCGCTATCCCGGCGCCGTTTTCGGCCAGCGAAAGAGCCGTATTTATCTGGTGCACTTCCAGTTGGGGCCGCAGCGGCAGCCCGGCCGACTCGAAGCCGAACTCGGTCAGCAATCGAATGCTGCTCTCACGCGTCAGTGTGATGATCTGGTGATCTCGAAGCTCGGCCCAGCGGATCTGCTGGCGTCCGGCGAATTCGTCATCGGGGGTGCAGAAAACCATCAGGCTATCCTGCAGCCCCGGCTGAGAGTCGAGCCCCGCTTCGCCCGGCGAGAAAGTGCCGACACCGAGATCGCAGCGGCCGCTTCTTACCTGCTCGACAATGATGTCAGTGCTGACATCCTCGATGCGCAGGACCAGCTCGGAATGTGCAGCCGCAACCTCGCGTAGAACCCGCGGCAGGATCGTGCCGGCGATAAGCGGTGGCGCGGCAATTCGCACGAGGCCGCGCTTCAGGCTGCTGAGGTCGCGCACATATTCGGCTGCGCGATCGATTTCGTTCAGGCCGGCAAGGGCACCGGTTGCGAAGGCACGCCCGGCGTCGGTCATATCGACCCGCCGGGTCGTGCGGTCGAAAAGCCTTGCACCTAGCACCAATTCGAGATCGCGGATCGTATGCGAGAGATTGGCTTGAGAGGTCTGCATACTCTCGGCCGCGCGGGAGAAATTTCCCAACTCGACCACAGCCTTGAAGGATTCGATTTGACGCAAAGTCGGGCGCATCGGCAAACTCACTTATGTCCTATCCTTCATGAATATATACCGAATGTTCGCCTTCACACATGAAAAAAAATGGGGCCCGATGTCACAGGATTTGTCACGGCAGTGATTGAGGGGAGGAGATGTTTTTGGGCGGCCATGAGCACTGCCTGAGCCAGGTTTGCCGCGCCAGAACGGGCCACCCTCTTAGACAAGCACACTACCGTCCGGTGCCGGACGACGATGAGGAACGCATATGAAATACACTCGCAAGGATGCCAAGGCCCATTCCCGCGCCACAATGCGCGGCGTCTGGGCTGCCGCCAACACACCGTTCCATGCTGACGGCTCGATCCACGAGGACCTCTACCGCCGCAACGTAGATCACTGGATAAACGATCTTGGCATCGATGGGCTGTTCATCGCCGGCAAGCAGGGCGAGTTCTTCTCTATGTCCATCGACGAGCGCAAGCGCATGTTCGATCTGTCCGTCGAGATGGCTGGCGACAAGGCGCAGACCATCATGTCCTGCTCGGATCAGAACATGACGTGGTGATCGACCTTGCAAAGCACGCGCAAGCCTGCGGCGCCGACTACATCGTCGTTCATGCTCCGGTGTTGCATTTCCTGAAGGCACAGGACGAAACGCTAACCCGCTACTATGAAACCATCGCGTCGAAAGTGGACATCGGCATAGCGCTCTGGTCGCATCCCGACAGCGGCTACCTGATGAGCCCGGAACTGTGTAATCGCCTTGCCGATATCGAAACGGTCGTAGCGATCAAATATTCGGTGCCGCGAGACATGTACAAGAATCTGACCGCGCTTGCCGGCGATCGTATCCTTGTGTCGACAGCCTCCGAGGAGGAGTGGCTCGACAATATTCTCGAACTGAACTGGCAGCTTTATCTCTGCTCATCGCCGCCCTACACGCTGCAGACCAAGGCAGATCGGCGGATGCGCGACTACACCGATCTGGCCTTTGCCGGCAAGGCGGAAGAGGCGCGCGCAGTCAGCGCCAGTCTTCAGCCCGTTCGCGATGCGATCCGACGGACCCGTCCGGCAGAGAAGCTGCATTCCCATCAAAAATATTGGCAGGAACTTTTGGGCCAGGCCGGTGGTCCGGTGCGGCAGCCGCTCCTCGAATTGACCGAAGGACAGAAGCACCAAACCCGCGAGGCTTTCGAGGCCTGCGGACTGAAACTTGCCTGAGCCACCAGGAGAGGATGAGATGAGCAAACTGAGCGCCTTTAATCTGCAGAAATGGATCGACGAGCACAAGCATTTGCTGAAGCCGCCGGTCGGCAATCAGCAGATATGGAAGAATGCCGACCTGATGGTGACCATTGTCGGCGGGCCAAACAAGCGCACCGACTATCACGACGATCCGGTCGAGGAGTTCTTCTATCAGCTGAAGGGCGACATGCTTCTCAAGCTGCACGATACCTCGACCGGCGAATTCTACGACGTGCCGATCCGCGAAGGCGATATTTTCCTCCTGCCGCCCCATGTCCGCCACTCCCCGCAGCGCCCGCAGGAAGGCTCCATCGGCCTCGTGATCGAGCCCTCCCGTCCTGAAGGCGCGTTGGATGCGGTGGAATGGTACTGCTTCGAGTGCACGCATCTCGTGCATCGCGCCGAGGTCGATCTGGAATCGATCGTCGATGACCTGCCCCCGATCTACGCCAACTTCTACAACCACAAGGCGTTGCGCACATGCCCGAACTGCGGGGCGGTGCATCCGGGCAAGGAGCCGCCCGCAGGCTGGGTCCAGCTCTGACTATGACCTCCGACAGCACCGTTTCAATCGGGGCTGATAGGCAAAAGACTGACAATAACAAGCAACAGGGGACCTCGCATCGTGAAGAAGACCACTCTCGCATTCAGCCTCTTCGTGGGCCTTGCAACCTCGGCCCTTGCCCAAGAGCCGGTGAAGATCGGCGTCATCACCACACTTTCCGGCCCGGGTGGCTATCTCGGCAAGGACGTCCGCGACGGCATGCAGCTTGCCATCAACGAGGAAGGCGGCAAGCTCGGCGGCGTGCCGGTCGACCTTATCGTCGAGGATGACGCAGCCAAGCCGGCGAATGGCCGCCAAATTGCCGAAAAATTCATGAACGAGCAGGGCGTCAAGCTGCTGTCCGGCATCATCTTCTCGAACATCGCCGGCGCGACCGTGCCGGACATCGTCGACAATGGCGCCCTCTATATCAGCGCCAATGCCGGCCCTTCGGGTCTCGCCGGCAAGGAGTGCAATGAGAACTACTTCGTCGTCTCGTGGCAGAACGACACGCTGCACGAGGTGTCCGGCATAGCGGCCAAGGATCTCGGCTACAAACGCGCCTTCCTGCTGGCGCCGAACTACCAGGCCGGCAAGGACGCGCTCGAAGGTTTCAAGCGCACATTCAATGGCGAAATCATCGGCGAGATCTACACCCAGCTGGAGCAGACGGACTACTCGGCTGAAATGGCGCAGATCCGCGCCGCGGCACCCGACGTGGTCTATCAGTTCCATCCGGGCGGGCTCGGCATCGCCTTCGTGCGCCAGTACCAGCAGGCCGGTCTTCTGGGCAAATTCCCTATGGTGCTTTCGGAGGCCAACGCCGATGGCGTAATGCTGAAAGCCCTTGGTGACGCGGTGATCGGCCAGGTCGCTACCAGCCATTGGGCCGAGGACCTGGACAACGAGGCGAACAAGGCCTTCGTTTCGGGCTGGAAGGCCGCCTATCCCGACCGTCCGCTGACCACTTACGCATCGCAGGGTTATGACACCGCGAAGCTGATCGCCTCTGCTCTCAAGGCAACCGGCGGCGTCGACGACATCGATGCGGTCCGCACGGCGCTGAGAAAGGCAGATTTCGTCTCTGTCCGGGGCGATTTCGCGTTCGGCCCCAACCAGCATCCGGTGCAGGACTGGCACCTCCTGGAGGTGGTCAAAGGCGAGAATGGCGTGGCGACCACGGTGACCCGCAAGAAATTGGCGGAAGATATTGGCGACAGCTATTCGGCCGCCTGCAAGCTCTGACCTGCACCAGCCACCGAACCGGCCGAACTGGGTGCGCAAGCTGCGCATCCACGGATCGCATTACCCAGCGCAGGGCTTGCCGATATGACACTCATTCTCGAACAGCTTCTGAACGGTTTGCTTTACGGCATCACACTGTTCCTGCTGGCTGCCGGTCTGACCCTGATCTTCGGCATCATGGGCCTGATCAACCTCGCCCATGGCTCGCTTTACATGGTGGGTGCGTTTGTGGGGGCCTGGGTGGCCAGCCAGACAGGAAGCTTCTGGCTGGGCCTGCCTGCGGCGCTGGCCGGCGCCATGCTGGCCGGTTTTGCGATTGAACTGGGTGTCATGCGACGGCTGTATGCGCGCGACCACCTGGATCAGGTGCTAGCGACCTTTGCGCTGATCCTGATCTTCAACGAGCTCACCGTCCTGCTTTTCGGCCGTGAGCCGATGTTCGTCGAGCTTCCCGCCTCGATCGCAACGCCGATCGAGCTGCTGCCCGGCCTGGTTTATCCGCCCTTCCGTCTTTTGATCATCGCAGCCGGCCTTGGAGTGGCCCTGGGCTTGTATTTCCTGATCAATCGGACGCGCATCGGCATGCTCGTGCGCGCCGGCTCGACCAATCGCGACATGGTCCGCGCGCTCGGTGTTGATATCCGGCTGCTCTACACGATGATCTTCGGCCTTGGCGCGCTGCTCGCGGGACTGGCGGGTTTCATGACCAGTCCGGTGCTGGCGGTCCAGGTCGGCATGGGCGAGCAGATCCTGCTGGCAACCTTTGTCGTGGTGGTCATCGGCGGCGTTGGTTCGATCAAGGGCGCCTTCGTGGCCGGCATCCTGCTCGGCATCGTCGACACATGTCTGCGTGCATTCCTCCCCGGAGTGTTGCGCGAGATCATGGCCGGTCCGGAGGCTGACGCTCTGGGAGTCGGCATCGCATCCATGGGAATTTATCTGATGATGGGTATCGTGCTTCTGTTCCGGCCCCAGGGCCTGTTTCAGGCAGGCGGCTGAGCATGCGGCAACATCTTATCTTCATCGCAGCGGCGATCGTGTGCCTGTCCGTCCTGCCCTTGGTGGCAGAGGCGACGGGCCAGCTGGCGCTGGTCGGCCTGACGTCGCGCATCATGATCTATGCGATTGCAGCAGCCAGCCTGAACTTCATCCTTGGCTATGGCGGGATGGTTTCGTTTGGCCATGCGGCCTTCTTCGGTATCGGCAATTACGTGGTTGGCATCCTGTATTTCCACCATGCCGAGGGCGTGCCGCTCTGGGGCTTCATCCCCGGTTCCAACCAGCTTTTGATAACGCTGCCGACAGCGGTCCTCGTGGCTGGGTTCGCGGCGCTGGTCATTGGCTCGCTGGCCCTGCGCACCAGGGGCGTGCAATTCATCATGATCACGCTGGCGTTTGCGCAGATGCTCTATTTCTTTTTCGTCTCGCTCAAGACCTATGGCGGCGAGGACGGTGTCATCGTGCGGGGCGCCAATGATCTCTTCGCGCTGAGCCTGCGCGACAAGACAGCGATGTATTACGTCATCCTTGTCGTGATGGTGTTGTTCTTCGCATTTCTTTGGCGGGTCGTGCACTCCTCGTTCGGCACGGTCCTGTCGGGCATAAGGCAAAACGAACGACGGATGACCGCGATGGGCATCAGCTCCTATCGCTACAAGCTTTACGGCTTCGTCCTGGCCGGAATGGGCGCAGGCCTCGCCGGAGCTTTGATGGCGGTGTTCATGCGCTTTGCCAGCCCGGACACGCTCCATTGGACCAAGTCCGGCGAACTGCTGATCATGGTCATCCTCGGCGGTGTCGGCACTTTCTTCGGCCCAATCTTGGGGGCGGCGGCCTTCCTGATCCTGCAAACCTACCTCGCGGCCTGGACTGAGCACTGGCAGCTTGCCATGGGTCTGATCCTGCTGGGGATCGTGCTTGGCACCAAGGGTGGCGCCAAGGGTCTGTTCGACTCCATTGCCCGTAAGCTTCGGACGGAGCCAAGATGAACACCATCCTGGCAATCGACGATCTGGTGAAACGTTTCGCAGGTCTGACCGCGACAGATCATGTGTCGTTGAACGTGGCGACCGGGCATATCCATGCCTTGATCGGCCCCAACGGGGCCGGCAAGTCCACGCTGATCAACCTCCTCTGTGGCGAGCTGATCCCCAACGAGGGGCGGATAACGCTTCTGGGCGAAGACATTACCGCGTGTCCCGCCGCGGAGCGGATGAAGCGCGGCCTTGCGCGGACATTCCAGATCACGAACCTGCTGAACGATTTCACCGTGCAGCAAAACATCAGCCTGGCGGTGCAAGCGAGGCAGGGAAACAACTTTCGCATCCTCGATACCGCGCGAGGGCGTGTTTCCATCCTGACCGAAGTGGATGAACTTCTAGCTGCCAGCCGCCTCGAGCCGCGTCGCGATGTGGTGGCGGGCAACCTTTCGAGCGGCGAACGCAAGCAGCTCGAGCTAATGATGGCGCTTGCTGGCCGGCCGAAGCTCCTGCTTCTCGATGAGCCGATGGCGGGGCTCGGCCGTTTGGAAAGCCAGCAGATGATCGAGACCCTGCGAGGTCTCCGCGGCAAGGTCTCCATGCTCCTGATCGAGCACGACATGGAAGCGGTCTATGCGCTGGCCGACCGTATCTCGGTCCTGGTCTATGGGCGGGTGATCCTGACCGGGACCGCCGACGATATCCGGGCCAGCGATGAAGTGCGGGACGCCTATCTGGGGTTGGAGGACGAACTGTGTTGAAGGTGCAGGGGCTCCAGGCTGCCTATGACCATGGCCAGGTGCTGTTCGATGTAAGCTTCGAGGTCAATGAAGGCGAACTCGTCACATTGATGGGCCGCAACGGGATGGGCAAGACCACCACGATCCGCGCCATCATGGGCCTTGTTCCGCCTGCGGGCGGACGGATCGAGATCGGGGGTCACGAGACTACCGGATTTTCCCCGGAGCGGGTGGCGCGGCTTGGCGTTGGCCTCGTGCCCGAAGGAAGGCAGGTGTTCCCGACGCTCACCGTGCGCGAGAATCTGGTCGCGACCGCTGCCAACCGCTCGGGGCGTTCGGACCCTTGGACTCTCGAGAAAGTCTATGGACTTTTCCCTCGTCTGCGTGAGCGGACGAGCCAGATTGCAGGGACGCTCTCCGGCGGCGAACAGCAGATGCTGGCGGTTGGGCGTGCGCTGATGACCAATCCGCATCTTCTCATCCTCGACGAGGCGACCGAGGGGTTGGCCCCGGTGATCCGGCTGGAGATCTGGAACTGCATCACCCGATTGCGCGCGCTTGGCCAGTCGATCCTGTTGATCGACAAGAACTTGGCAGTGCTGAAGAAACTCGCGGACCGGCATTACATCATAGAAAAAGGCCACGTCGTCTGGTCCGGCACCGGCACCGATCTCACGCGCGACCATGACAAGGTGCATTCCTATGTCGGTGTCTGAGGATATCTGCCTCATCGGATGGGGCGCGATCGGTGCCCGGGTGGCAGCGCTCCTGGCCGAGCGACGGAGCCCGGTTCGTATCGTTGCCGTGGCGGTGCGTGATGCGAGCCGCAGTCGTCGGGACCTGCCCAAGGAAGCGGCTTTGATTTCCCATCCGGCGGAGCTGGCGGGTGTCAAAGCGAAACTCGCCGTCGAGGTCGCGGGGCGTGACAGCGTCCTGCCCTGGGGTCGCGTGGTGCTTGAGGCCGGGATGGACTTCGCCATTTCCTCGACCTCGGCCTTTGTCGATGATAGCGCGCTGGCCGAGCTGACAAAACTGGCCCAGGCTCGTGATGCAAAGCTTCTGGTGCCGCCGGGCGCCTTGGGCGGGATCGATGCGCTGGCTGCGGCTGCGCGGCTGGGCCTTGCCTCGGTAGAACACCGGATCATCAAACCGGCGCGAGCATGGGCCGGCACCATAGCCGAGAGCCGCTGCGACCTTGAGGCGCTAACCGAACCGACGGTGTTCTATGCGGACACTGCACGGGCAGCGGCCGATGCCTTTCCACAGAATGCGAACGTGGCGGTGATCACCTCGCTGGCGGGGATAGGTCTCGACCGGACACGGGTCTCGCTGGTTGCTGATCCGACCGCGCTTTTCAACACACATGAGATACACGCTGAAGGCGATTTCGGGCGGATGGAAATCCGACTGGAAAACCGCCCGCTGGCGACCAACCCGAAATCCTCGGAGATGACTGCGCTGAACCTGGTGAGGCTGATCGAGAACCGGGTGCTGCCGCTGCTGATCTGACCACACCTTGATATGGGGCCTGCTGCGGATCCGGTCACCGAGACATGGCCGTGCTTTCCAAGTCCATGAATGCGGACCGCAGCGCCCCCACTCACCTAGCGCCGCTCACGGCAAGATCATGAGCTAGCGACGGCCGCGATGTGGCCCGTGCGCGATACCCCCACCTACTGGCGCCGCCCCCTGCGCTCTGCCCGACATTGGCTCCTCAGGGGCGGCTGAAAGCGGCACGCACCTTGCCGATCGAACGTGCCTCATCGCACCGCCTGTTACCCGCGTGCAGGTCTTAGGCTGGCGCTGTTCCGTAAGGCGCATGGGAAAGAAGGGCGTGATGCAATGCATCTCCCATCCCGGTTCGCCACAACCAATTCATGTGAAAAATGACATAGATTTATATGAGTCTTGAGAATTGTCTCATGAGTGGGAAAGGGCGACTATTCTGCACGAACTGAAGCATCCATGGCTCGGGTTCATCGATTTCGAAAGCCGTCGAGTACATTAGGGACTATTTTCATGCAGATTTCCGATGTCCGTCTCTTCATCGGCGGCGAGTGGCGTAAGACCAAAGAAACGCTTCCCATCATCAACCCCGCCGACGAGCAAATGATCGGCACGGTCGCTGTGGCCGAGACCTCCGATCTCGAAGCCGCGGTAAACGCCGCTGCCGAAGGCTTCCGTGTCTGGTCCCGCACCTCGCCGGCCGGGCGCGCCCGCATCATGCTGAAGGCTGCGGCGCTGATGCGCGAGCGGATCGAAGAGATCGCCCTCTCGATTACCCTGGAGAACGGCAAGACCCTTAACGAAGCACGGCTTGAGGTAATCCGCGGCTGTGAATTCTTCGAATGGGACGCCGGCGAAGCGGTACGCTTCTACGGCAGGGTAATCCCGAGTGCGCCTGGCATCCGCTACATCGTGCTGCACGAGCCAATCGGCCCGGTAGCAGGTTTTGCGCCCTGGAATTTCCCGATGAGCCAGCCAGCGCGCAAGATTGCCGGGGCGTTGGCAGCGGGCTGCTCGATCATTCTGAAATCCTCGGAAGAGACGCCGACCGGCGCTACCCATATCGCCAGAGCGTTTGTCGATGCAGGACTTCCTGCCGGCGTTCTGAACCTGGTCTATGGCATCCCGTCGCGGATATCGGAGTTTCTGATTCCGCGTCCCGAAATCCGTGCGATCGCGTTTACCGGCTCGACGCCGGTCGGCAAGCATCTCACCGAGTTGGCGGCGCGCTACATGAAACCCGCGCTGATGGAACTGGGCGGCCATGCTCCGGTAGTCGTCTGCGAGGATGCCGATCCGGTCGCTGCCGGCATTGCTTCCGCCAGCCGAAAATATCGAAACGCTGGTCAGGTTTGCACGTCGCCGACGCGGTTCTTTGTGCATGAGGCGCTTTATGATCGCTTCGTCACCGCCTTCACCGAAACCGCTGCCAAGGTACGTGTTGGCAATGGGCTGGATCCCGAGACCACGATGGGTCCGGTGGCAAACAACCGCCGCATCGCTGCGCTGGAAGAACTGGTGGCGGACGCGCAGTCGCGCGGCGCACGCTTGCTCTTCGGCGGCAGCCGCCTCAAGAACAATGGATATTTCTTCCCACCGACGGCACTCGCCGATTTGCCCGACGATGCTCGGGTGATGTGTGAAGAACCCTTCGGTCCGCTGGCAGTGATCAATCCGGTTGTGTCGATCGAAGAGGCCATCGACAAGGCGAACAGCCTGCCCTTCGGGCTTGCCGCCTACGGCTTCACCAACTCGGTCGCAAATGCCGACAGGCTGATGAGTGGGCTCGAGGCCGGCAATATTTCGATCAACACGCTTGAGGCTTCGGTGGCCGAGACGCCCTTCGGGGGGGTCAAGGAAAGCGGCCTCGGGCGGGAGGGCGGTACCGAGGGACTGCATCATTATACGGTGGTCAAGAACGTCTCGTGCCGGATCCTTTGATCAGCGCGCAAGATTTGGTCACGGGGCCCTTTAGCGCGGATTAATTGGAAGAAGTTATGGAGCCGCGCTGGCTACTGATTGAGGGCCGCAACGAGGCCGGACAGGTGGAGTACGCCGAGAACCGGCGCGACAGGGAGAATAAAATGATCGATCGACCCGAAAGCGACGTGGATTTGTTCACGACCGAGGTCATGAAGGATCCTTATCCGGTCTATCGTATGTTGCGGGACCTTGGACCGGCGGTTTGGCTGACCAAGCACCAAGTCTGGTGCATCACCCGATATGAGGGGGTTAAGCGTGTGCTGGGCGACTACCGCACCTTCACCACTTCGAAGGGCGTGGCGATGGACCCTGCGGTGAACGAAGCGACCTCCGGTCCCGGCCGCGCCAATTCGCTGACCAGCGATCCCCCGTTGCATGACGAAATTCGCCGCGTCACAGGCGCGCCGCTGACGCCGCGGGCGCTGGCGGGGATCAAAGAGCAGATCGAGACCACCGCGCGTAATCTGGTCGACGATCTGTGCAAACGGCGCACGGTGGACGGTATGGTCGATGTGGCGCAAGTACTGCCGCTGACCATCGTCTCAGAAATGGTTGGCCTTCCAGAAGAGGGCAAGAAGTCGATGCTGCGTTGGGCGGCGGCGACCTTCAACGCTATGGGGCCGATGAACGAACTTGGTTCGGAGGCGCTGCCACAGATTCGCGAACTGCATCAGTTCTGTATCAACGATGCGGTACCGGGTAAGCTCAAGGCCGACGGCTGGGCCGATCGGATCTACCAAGCTGCGGCGCGGGGCGAGATTCCGGCACAACAATGCCCCGGCATGATGCGGGAATACATCGGCCCGAGCCTGGATACGACAATCTTTGCCACCGGCCATCTGCTGCGCCACCTGGGCGACAATCCGGATCAGTGGCAGCTTCTTAGAAACAATCGGTCGTTGCTGCCAGGTGCCATTAACGAGGCACTGCGGATGGAGGCGCCAATCCGGCTGTTTAGCCGCTATGTTCGCGCCGAATCGACGTTCGACGAAATCGTCATTCCGGAAGGCGCACGGCTTCTGGTGCTTTATGCCTCGGCCAACCGCGACGAGCGGAAATGGCAGGATCCGGACAGGTTCGACATCACGCGCAAGAACGGCGACCATGTGGCGTTCGGCTTCGGCATTCACACTTGCGCCGGCATGCACCTGGCCAAGCTGGAAATCACCTCGCTGCTGAACGCCATGCTCGACCGCATCGCGAGGTTTGAGGTCGGCGAACCAGTGATCTCGATGAACAACACACTGCGCGGATACGATCGTCTGCCGCTGACAATCTATCCGGCTGAAGTTGCGGTGTGAGGTAGTTGGCATGATCGAGGATAATACTATGCAGCGCGCCGATCCCGAATGGCAGCGCGTCCGCATCGCCGGCCGGGTCAAGGAATCGGAACGGATCATCTCCTTGGAACTGGTGGCTGCAAGCGGTGGCGATCTTGCGCCGTTCGAGGCTGGCGCGCATGTCGACGTGCGGATCAGCCCAACAACTACGCGGCAATATTCGCTTCTGAACAATCCTTCCGAGCGGCATCGGTACCGCATAGGAATCTTGCGCGAACGCGAGTCCCGCGGAGGGTCGGAAACGATCCACGGTTCCTTCTTGCCGGGGCTGGAAATCGAGGTCTCACCACCGCGAAACCATTTTCCGCTCAACCCGGATGCCAGCGAGGTTCTGTTGCTCGCTGGCGGTGTTGGTGTGACGCCGATCATGTCGATGGCACAGAAGCTTGCCGAAGATCGCGTACCCTTTACCATGCATTATTGTGTGCGGAGCGAAACGTGCACCGCTTTTGCCCGTGAATTGTTGGATGGACCATTCGGCGATCGGGTAGTCCTTCATATCGATACGGGACCCGAAGCGCAGCGGTTCTCCGCCATGGATGTTCTCAAGGGAGTGCGGCCGGGCTCGCATCTCTATGTCTGCGGTCCTGGAGGTTTCATCGACCACGTAGTGAAGATGGCGGCGTTCGCTGGATGGGAAGGGCACCAGATCCATCTTGAGCGCTTTACCGCCGCTCCTTTGGTCTCTGAGGCCTTTACAGTCGTGGCGCAGCGTAGCGGCATTGAGGTTCAGGTCTCTGTTGGCCAGCGCATTTCGGAGGCCCTGCGCGAGGCTGGCGTCGAGATCGAAATGTCCTGCGAGGCAGGTGTGTGCGGCACCTGTTACACGCAGGTGCTGGAAGGGGAGCCTGACCACAAGGACAGTTTCCAGACCAATGCCGAATTGGCTGCGAACGAGGGAATAGCAATCTGCTGCTCGGGCTCGAAGTCGCCTCGGCTGGTGCTTGATGTCTAAACATCGGCGAAGGTAGGGACGATCTCGCAGCAATGACATTCTGGGGGTGGATCGCAACAACTTCTAACTTACAAAGTTCGGGGCGGCGATCGAAGCGGTGTTGGAGGCTGTTGGGCCTGATGCCGGTTTTGTGGAGCGCAGTTAACCGAGACTAATTCTCGGCCCTGGTGCACCTCTGGCGAGTGAGCCATCGGAAGCCGATCGCCTTAGACTCCGGCTTCCACATTCCAGCGAACCTGAAGACGTTCTTCAGGAGCTCTTTCCGATCGCATGGATCATCCCACGCAATTCTGCCATTGCCTTGACCAGTCCGATAGGCGTGTATCCCGGTACGAAGTCCGCTCTTTCCTGATCGTAGAGGATTCGACAGGCGTGGTCTGCGCGGTAGGGGATCTCCCAGTCGGCAATGCCTTGCCTGCGCCTGCGTGCCTCTTCCGCCATCAGAAGCGTGAGAACATCGTGGAGGTCGAACGCGCCTGTGCCGCCCAGATGCTCAGCCTCGGTGAAGCTTCCGAATTCGTCACGGAAACATATGCGCCGGGGATGGGCATAAAAGATGCGCTGACCGAACTTGTCGATGAAATCCGTCAGTACATTGTCGCGCCTGCTGGCGAGAGAACCCGAGCAGAAGATCATGCCGGCGCGCGGCGACGACACGCCATCGAAGATTCTAGCAAAATCTTCCAGGGTGCTGGCGATGCGCGGCAGGCCGCACAATGGAATCGGCGGATCGTCGGGATGGATGGCGAACACCGCTCCCTCCGCCTCACACGTGCGCGCCACCTCGCCGAGGAACTCGATCAGGTTTTGCCGATAGGCTTCGGTTCCCACCTTTTGATAGGCATCGAGCAATGAATGGAACTCGCCGCTGCCATATTGTCCGGGACCGCCTGGCAGGCCGCGCGTAAGCATGGTCAGCAACTCCTGCCACCGTTGCGCTGGTGTTTCGAGATGGCGCCGGCGGGCCGCCGCGGCGAGTTCCGGATCGATCTCCTCCTCGGCGCCGGGCCGCTTCAGCAGATGGATGTCGAACACCGCAAAATCGACAGCATCGAAGCCCAACGCCTCGGCGCCGCTTTCAAGCCTTGCGTCCAGCCCGGTCCGAACCCAATCGAGCAGCGGTATCACGGTGAAGTTGATACGGCGTACGCCCGCTTGCGCCAGCCGCCGCACTGTCTCCTGGAAATTTGCGGTCAGCCTCGCACTGCTCTGGCGGCCCAGCTTGATGTCGTCGTGAATGGCGATGCCGCCGAGCGTATCCCATTCCAGCGGTGTGTGCCCGGCGGGAGCGGTCTGGACAAGTCTCTTCAACTCGTCGATAGCATCTGCCTCCCACAGGCATCCAGGTGGCAGGTGGGACAGGCTGGCTTCGATGCTGGTCGCACCCGACTGGTGTATCCAGTCGATCGTCATCGGATCCTGTGGACCGAACCACCGCCATGTTGCGCGCATCGAGTTGTTTCCTCCCTTACTGAAATGAATTTTTGGACCGCTGAAAGAAAAAGTTGCACCATGGCGCGCACGCCCGAAGTAATCCCTGCCGAGGCTCCATGCTGAGCCTGCGCGAAATACTGGATTGGGAAATCCTCTCCGGCCACACGGTCATAGCCGGCACAGGCTCCCTGGCCGTCGATGTCCGGTCGGTCACCGTCATCGACGCTCCTGACGCGGTGAACTGGGTAAAGCCGCACGAATTCGTCGTGACCAGCACCTATCCGGTCCAGCAAAGCCCGGATGCGCTGGTTGTCCTGATCGAACAGCTCGCAGCGCGCAATGCCGCGGGTCTTGGCGTCAAGCTGACGAGGTACCTGCGCGAATTTCCCGACAACGCTTACCGCCGCGCCGAGGAGCTTGGATTTCCGATCATTTCCCTGCCGGGACCGCTGGCGTGGAGCGATCTGATCGGCAGGGTATTTTCCCATGGCGGTCAGCAACAGGGCAAGGAAGCGGCTTATCTCAGCGCCATCTACCGCGCCTTTTCGCAGCATCGGACGGGCATTGGCTCGCTGCGCGAGCTGTTCGAACTGGTGGCCGGCTTCATCAATCTGCCGGTGGTCCTTGCCCTTGAAAATGAAGCGGGCTTGCAGCTCGAAAGTCGGGGGGTCACGGCGGCGGAGGCTGAAATGCTGGCGGAGGCCCTCATCGAGGGTGCGGCGACGGGTGCCCAGCCGGACGACGTACCTCTGCGCATGACGGTTGCTGGCACGAAGGTCGTGGTGGCGCGTTCGGGAATGGGGGCGAACGGCGGCGGCATGGTGGCTGTCGTCGAGCGCGAACTGAGCGCTTCCGAGCCCGACCTCGAGTGCTTGCGCCTCTCCGTGCACCTCCTGCTGACGCTGGTGGACGCCAACGCCGGCACGCGCGCCAATCTTGCGAGCAATGCGAAACTGCTCGGCGATCTGCTTGATCCCATGCTTTCGCGCGAAGCCAGGAATGTTCTCATTGCCAAGGCTCTGCCTCCGGCAAATGGATGGCATGCGGTGGTTGCCCGCATTTTTGATGCCGATACGCTCGATGGCGCACTGTTCAGGCTGCGCCTGCGCCAGTTTTCGCGGCGCCACAAGGCGTTGTTGCTCGAGGAAGAAGATGGCAGCGAGTACGTCATTGCCGTGCCGGTGCCAGGAGCCGATCCCCGTTCCAGCGAAGCCGTGGTGCGCGAACTGCATCAGGTTTTCGAGCGGCAACTCGAACAGGCCGATGGCCTTCTCTATGGTCTTGGCCAGTCCGGACCGGCGGACCTGTCCGAGGTAGCTATCCTGCGGCGTGAGGCCAGGGAAGCAATGACTTTCGGCATCAGGCTGAACGGCTTCAATCGCATCAGCCGGCACGAGGACATGCTGCTGCTGCGGCTGCTCGCGCATCCCTCCGTCATCGAGGAAAGCCGCCCTGGCTTCCTGCGACTTCTCGAACCGCTGCTGGCCATGGGCGAGCAGGGGGCGACGCTCATGGAAACGATGAAGGTATGGCTGCGGGAGGATGAAAGCATGCCTCGCACCGCCGAGCTTCTGGGTCTCCATGTCAACACGGTCCGCCAGAGGCTGGAGCGATGCCGCTCGGTGCTCGGGCTGACCGATTTCAGGACCGACACGCGGCTTCGCCTTTACGCCGCACTGCAGCTTCTTCCCATGCTGACGAACGCAGAGGGCTGAAGCAGAAACCTTCCTGCCAGCCCTCCGCGCTGTGCTCATTGGACGACGTTTTCCAGAGTTCCGATGCCCGAGATCGCGACCTCGATCCGGTCGCCAGACTGCATCGGGCTCACTCCCGAAGGGGTTCCGGTGATGATGACGTCGCCCGGCTCCAGCGTCATGATCGAGCTGACGAACTCGATGATGAAGGACGTCGGGAAAATCATGTCTGCCGTGGTCGAGTCCTGCCGGACTACCCCGTTCTGGAGGAGACGGATGCTCTGGGCATCAGGGTTCAGATCCGTTTCGATCCATGGTCCCATGGGCTTGTAGGTGTCGAACGACTTGGCCCGCGTGAATTGCTTGTCCTTGAGCTGGAGGTTGCGGTTCGAAACGTCGTTGGCGCAGGTGTAACCCAAAACGACCGACGCAGCCTCGGCTGCCGGAACGTTGCGGGCGCGTTTCTTGATGACAATGGCAAGCTCGGCCTCGAACTCGACGCGCTGCTCGTGACTGTCCAGAACGATGGCCTCGCCGGGGCCGATGATCGCCTGCGGCGAGCACATGAACAGCATCGGTTCGTCGGGCAGCGGCAGGCCGGATTCACGGGCGTGCAGGACGTAGTTGAGCCCGACGCAGACCAGTTTTCCCGGCTTCACCGGAGCAAGAAGCTTGACCGCGGCAAGCGGCAGGGCATCCGCCGACGGCACAATCTCGCCGAAAGGACCGTCGGGCAGGGTGCGCACCCCATCGTTGTCGAGCAGGCCCCAATGCTCGGCGCTGTTATGGGCAAAGCGTACGATCTTCATAACTATGTCCTGTGTGGGTCAGTGCTTGTCGTAATGTCCATTCAGCCAGCGGATGGACTGCGCCATCGCCGTCTCGGCGTCGGGAACCTGGAAATGCTCGGCGGTGATCCAGCCGTCGTAGCCGATCGCGTCGAGGTCGTTCAGGGCGGCGGCGATATCCCAGTCGCCATGGCCGACGGCCCGGCGCTCGCTGTCGCAGACATGGTAGTGCCAGAACAGGTCGCCAGCCTTCCGAAGGCTGTCGCGATGCACTTCCCCTTGGATGGTGATGTGGGCCAGATCGAGCATCAGGCCGATGTTCGCCCGCTCAAGGCCTCGCACGAAACGCACGGCTTCGGCCGTGCCCATCAGGAAGTTTGCATATTGATGGTTGACGGGCTCCAGAACGATGGACGTATCGGGGCGCGCGTCCGCGGCCGCCTGCATCCCCTCGATGACCCACGCTTCGGTCTGGCCGCGCGCGATCCCGTCGAGATAGCGACCGCGCATGCGCCCGACATTGACCATGGCACCGAAGCGTGCCGCCAGGTCCATGGCCGCGATCATTCGCTCCAGCGTCTCGGCCCGGCGTGCCGGATCGGGGTCGGCAAGGGAGAGCTTGTCCTCGCCGTAGACTTCACCCGTGCATATGGCCGGCATGGCGAGGCCCGCATCTGCAAGCTGACGCTCGATCAGGCCATGATCGAGGGCGCGGGGATCGCGCACGAGGAGCTCGACGCCGTCATAACCTAGTTCGCGGATTCGGGCGAAACAGGCCGAAGCGTCGCCCTGTATCGCGGTGACCCGTGCCGGCGCCACTTCCGGAGTGGCGTACATGTAAGCGAGCTTCATTGCATGAAACTCAGGTCGTTGCGCTTGACCATCTCCGCATGGATCACTTCCTTGCGCAGCACGCTGACATTGGGGATGGCGAACTCCTGTATGTGGAAATATTCGGCCTTGCCTTTTTCGCCGCGCGCGGTGCGCATCACGAGATCGACCAGTTCCTCCCCGACCTGGCGCAGCGATTTCGTGCCCTCCAGAATGTCGCCTGCGCTGATGTCGATGTCGTCGGGCATCTCGCGGAAGACGCGGTTGTTGGAGCTTACCTTCAGAACGGGGGCGATGGCCGAACCCGAAGGCGTGCCCTTTCCAGTGGTGAAGAGCACCATGTGGGCGCCACCGATGATCTTGCCGGTCACCGACGATATGTCATAGCCGGGCGTGTCCATGATGATGACGCCCTTCTCGTGAGGTTGCTGGCCGTAGTCGACGACCTCGGTGATCGGGCGCGTGCCGGCCTTGTAGATGCAGCCGAGCGACTTTTCCTCGATCGTCGTCAGCCCTCCCTCGATGTTTCCGGGCGAGATGAACACGCCGCTGTCGTCCTCGGTGCTCATCGACAGCTCGATCTCGTAGGCCTTGATGCGGCGCATGAGTTCGTCGCGCACCTCGGGCGTCTTGCCGCGGCGATAAAGGACGCTTTCGGCGCCGACCATTTCGGTGAGCTCCGACAGGATGACCGTTCCGCCTGCGTCGACGATGATGTCGGCGGCCTCGCCCACGGCTGGGTTGGCCGTGAGCCCGGAGAAGGCATCCGAAGAGCCACATTCGAGGGCAATGATGAGTTCGGATAGATCGCCTTCGTCCGTCGGCTGTACCGCCAGCTCGGCCGTCATGCGTTCCACGATCTCTACCCCGGCGTCGGAGGTCGTGCGCGAGCCGCCGGCTTTCTGGACGACCAGCCGCTCGACCGGTCGCCCCGATGCCTTGATGGCATCGAACACTTTCGAGCCGGATGCGGTTTCGCAGCCGAGGCTCACCACCAGCACCGCACCGACATTCGGGTGCACGCCATGGCCGATGAAGGCCTCTTCGGTGGTGCGGTTCTCTTCCGCGTCGAAGGTGCAGCCATAGGGATGCATGAATGTCGCGGCACCGGTGCGGTTGGAAATGTCCATCGCGACACGGTTGACGCAGGCCACTGTGGGGATGACCAGCACATGGTTTCGGATGCCGATGCGGCCGTCTGGCCGACGATAGCCTTGGAACTTCATGACAGCGCTCCTTTCAGCCTATGAATGGCGCCGGGCCTTGACGCCCCAGCAGTTGTGCGTGTGAACATGACCGCCCTCGGCTATGTCCGCCGTCGCTTCGCCGATGACCTCGCCGTATTTCAGGATTTGCTCATGTTCCTGGATCGGCCGGATTGCGAGCTTGTGGCCCGCCGGCATGTCGTTGCGCGCGATGATCTCGCGGGTTTTCCCCTGTCCGGTGATCAGGACTGCATCGCCGGCCGCGACTGGCCCGGTCAGCGTCGCGACATGATCCTGCGCGCGTATAAGAATTGCCGTTACGGGCATCTCAGGACATCTCCATTGAAGCTTCGTTGAAAAGGGTCGGGATCGCGGCCAGAAGCTGCTTGGTGTAGTCGTGACACGGTGAGGACAGTACCTGCGATCCCGTTCCGGTCTCGACGATCTGGCCGTGCTGCATCACCGCGATGCGATCGCACATACGCGCTGCGACCCTGAGGTCGTGGGTGATGAAGAGCATGGCGAAATCGAGTTTCTTCTGAAGCTCCTCGAACAGGTCGAGCACCTGCGCCTGAACCGACACATCGAGCGCCGACACGGGTTCGTCCGCGACGATGAGGACCGGGTCCATCGCCAGCGCCCTGGCGATCCCGACGCGCTGGCGTTGTCCGCCGGAAAATTCATGCGGATAGCGGTTGGCCGCATCTGGCTTGATGCCGACCAGTTCCAGCAATTCGCGGGCACGGCGCCAGGCCGCGTCGCGTGCAACGCCCTGCGTCATGGGACCGATGGCGATCGATTGCCCGATGCTCATCTTCGGATTGAGCGACGAGAAGGGGTCCTGGAAGATCATCTGCACACGTCCGCCACGATGGCCCTTCATCGCGCGGTGCCGGTTCAGCTCCTCGTCGGCAAAGACGAGGCTGCCGCCGTCGGGGGCTTCCAGCCCGACCACGCATCGTCCCAGCGTGGATTTGCCGGAGCCGGATTCGCCGACGATCCCGAGCGTCGAGCCCCGTTCGAGCGTGAAGCTGACACCCTTCAGGGCTTCCAGCTTGCGTTGCGCCTTGAACAGCCCCGACGACAGGAAGTAGGTCCGCTGGAGGTCCTTGGCTTCAAGCAGCGGCCTGGCCGCATTCTCGGGGCGAGGCGCCGCCGTTCCGGTGGGAATGGCCTCGATGAGCTGGCGGGTGTAGGCGGAGGCGGGGTTGCTCAGCACCTCGCGCGCCGGACCCTGTTCCTCGATGACGCCATTGCGCATGACGATGACGTCGTCGGCGATCTCGGAGACCACGCCGAAATCATGGGTGATGAAGAGCACGCCCGTTCCACGCCGCTCGCGCAGCGAAGCGATCAGCTTGAGGATCTGCGCCTGGGTTGTGACATCCAGCGCGGTGGTCGGCTCGTCGCAGATCAGCAGGCGCGGCTCGAGCATCATCGCGCAGGCAATCACCACGCGCTGGCGCTGCCCGCCCGAGAGACGGAAAGGGTAGCTCTCATAGAGCTCCTCCACCCGCGGCAGTCCAACGTCACTCAAGGCGGCAAGGGCACGGCGGCGACGTTCGGCGGCTGGCAGGGGCAAATGGACTTCCAGCACTTCTTCCAGCTGTGCCCCGATCTTCATCAGCGGGTTCAAGGCGGCCATCGGCTCCTGGAAGACCATGCCGATCTCGCGGCCGCGCAAGGCGCGCATTCCCGCCTCGTCGAGTTTGAGAAGATCGAGCTCGCCGAAATGGATCGATCCGGCTTTCGCCTCCAGATGCGGACGTGGCAGCAGACCCATGATGGCATCGGCAACGGTGGATTTGCCGGAGCCGGACTCACCCACGATGCAGACCGTGCGGCCCGGCATGAGGTCGAAGGATGCGCCCGAGACCGCGAGCTGGCGATCCGAGCCCTTGGGCAGCGAGATGTCGAGCCCCTGGACCCTGAGCAATGGAGTGGCGTCGGTCGACATGGCCATCACCTGTTGCGCGAATGGATGTTGAGAGCGTCATTGAGCGCTTCGCCCAATACGTTCAGCGCCAGCACGGTTATGGCGATGGCAAGCCCCGGGAAGGTTGCCATCCACCATGCCTGGCGCAGAACCGTGCGCGAGGCGCCGATCATGAAGCCCCAGCTCATCTGGTTGGGATCGCCAAGGCCGAGGAAGCTGAGGCTCGACTCCAGCAGGATGGCGGTCGCCACCATCAGAGAGCCCATGACGATGATGGGAGAGGCCACGTTGGGCAGAATCTGCCGGAACATGATGGCGAGCGCGCTTTGGCCCTGAAGCTTGGCCGCCAGCACGAAATCGCGGCTTCGCAGCGACAGGAACTCCGCCCGCACGAGCCGCGCGACCGGCGGCCAGGAGACGATGCCGATCGCCATGACGATGGAGCCCACGGAAGGTTGCAGGACGGCGACAAGAACCAGCGCCAGCGCGAAGCTTGGCACGACCTGGAATATCTCGGTGAAGCGCATCAGCGCGCTGTCGACGTGGCCGCCGCCATAGCCGGCGATTGCGCCTATGACGACACCAATGAAGACCGAGACAACCGTCGAAACCAGCCCGATCAGCAGCGAGACCCGGCCGCCCCACACCAGGCCCGCGAGAATGTCGCGGCCGGTGGTGTCGGTTCCGAAGGGAAAGCGCATGTCGGTCATCGGCGGCAGGAAGGGGCGTCCGCCCATTGCCCAGGGTCCACGCGGAAACAGCAGCGGCGCCAGCAAAGATATGGCGATGATGCCGAAGATGACGATCAGGCCGATCCACACTTCCGTGCGGGTGAACATGCGGCGAAGGACGGAGTTCGCGATCACAGTGCAATCCTCGGATCGATCACGGTGTAGATGAGGTCCGTGATGATGTTGAAGACGATGGCCAGCGCCGCCGCGACCAGGAAGGCGCCGAGCAGCAGGTTGTAGTCGCGTTGCAGCAGCGCATCGAACATCAGCCTGCCGATGCCGGGCCAGGCGAAGACGGTTTCGGTCATGATAGCGCCACCTACCATGTTGCCGGCCTGCAGCCCGGCAAGCGTCACCACCGGCAAAAGCGCGTTGCGCAAGACGTGGCGGAACTGGATCCGCGTTTCGCCGGCACCTTTTGCGCGTGCGGTCTTGACGAAGGCCATCTGTGCCATCGCCATCATGTTGGCGCGGGTCATGCGGGTGTAGACGGCGATGTAGAAGAAGGAGAGCGCCAGCGTCGGCAGGATGAGATGCTTGGCGACATCCAGTGCGGCAGCCGTGCCGGTAAGGTTGGCGCCGACGGAGCTGTAGCCGAAGGCGGGCAGCCAGCCGAGGTGAATCGAAAAGACCAGAACCGCCATCAAGGCGAGCCAGTACATGGGCGCGGCGTAGAAGATGAGCGCGGCAAAGCCGATCGCCCGGTCGACCCAGCCGCCGGGTCGGCGGCTGGCGAGCACGCCCAGCCCCACCCCGACAACCAGCGAAAACACGAAGGCGCAGACCGTCAGCAACAGGGTTGCGGGCAGCCGGTCGGCAATCAGTTGCGCAACCGTTTCCTGCTGGCGGTAGGAAAAGCCGAGGTCGAGCGTGCCAATGCGCGAGATGTAGGTCCACCACTGCACGAGAAGCGGCTGATCGAGCCCGTACTGGATGCGCAATGCGTCCAGGAACCGCTTGTCGACCGCGCCCGCTTCGCCCGCCATCACGGCGACGGGATCGCCCGGCGCGGCGCGGATCAACAGGAAATTCAGGGTGGCTATGACAAAGAGCGCAACCACGCCCTGCACGATGCGCCCCAACAGAAATTTCAGACGGTTCACACTCTTCGCCCCTGAACAAAACCTCATGGCAGCCCGGGAATGCCGGGCTGCCAACTGACGCTGTTTGCGCGTCCTATTCGACCCGGGCGCGCCCGAGGCTATCGTTGAGGCCGACCGCCGACGAGATCAGGTTCTTGATGTTCGAGCGGTGGATCGTCGGCCAGATCATCTCGAACAGCCAGGCGAGCGGGACTTCCTCGGCGATAAGGGCCTGGGCGTCCTGGTAGATCTTCGCGCGCTTTTCCGGGTCGATCTCGACCGCACCCGCGTCGAACAGCTTGTCGAGTTCGGGGTTGGAGAAGGCCGAAACGTTGTTCCAGGGCGAACCCTCGATGATGTTGGATGTCGTGTAGAGACGTGCGACACCCAGCGCCGGGTCGCCATACTGCGACATGTACGAGAAGGCGATGTCGTAGTCCTTCTCGCCCAGGCGCTGGTTCCAGCCGGCGACGTCGGTGGCGGTGAGTTCCACCTGGATGCCGGCCTCGATGAGGTTCTCGCGCGCGATTTCCGCAAGCCGCTGCCAGGTTTCGCCATAGGGCAGGGGCAGCAGGCGGATCGGGCTGCCGTCATATCCGGCTTCGGCGAGCAGTGCCTTGGCCTTCTCGACATCGCGCGGGTACTGCTTGATGTTTTCCGAATAGAACCTGGTCGAGCTGTTCCACGGGCTCGGTGCGACCTTGGCGTAGCCGAAGAAGGCGATGTCGCGCATGTTCTCGCGGTCGAGCGCATACATGATCGCCTGACGGACGCGCTTGTCCTGGATCCACTTGGACCCGTTGTTGAGCCACAGGAAGCACTGCGACCCCTGGAATTCCCAGCCCTTGGTCGTCAGTTCCGAGTTCGGCAGTTCGGCGAGACGCTGGACGTCGAAATATTCGACAGCGCCGCCTGGCAGAACGTCGACCTTGCCGGTTTCATAGGCGGTCGCGCGGCTGGCGCCATCGGGGATGACGTGGAAATAGACCGCGTCGATCGTCGGCACGCCTTCCTCGTGATAGGTCTCGTTGGCGACCAACTTGAGGTACGAGCCCCTCTGCCATTCACCGAACTTGAGCGGACCGGTTCCGATGGGAGCGTTGTTGACCGGATTGGTGTTGTAGTCCGTGCCTTCGTAAAGATGCTTCGGAAGCATCGGCATCGAGCCGACCTCGAAGGACTGGATGAAGGGCGCGAAGGGGGTCTTCATCTTGAAGTCCACCTTGTAGGGCCCGTCTGCGGTGATGCTCTCCACTGCCTTGAGGAAATTACGGACGCGCGGATGGGTCTCGCGCAGCATCTTGTCGACGCTGAAGACCACGTCTTCCGAGGTGAAGGGCTTGCCGTCGTGCCACAGCACATTTTCCTTCAGCTTGAAGGAATAGAACATGCCATCGGCGGCTTCTTCCCAGCTTTCGGCCAGCAGCGGGTGCGGTTTCAGGTCGGCGTCGAAACGCAGCAGACCTTCGAAGATGTTGCCGCCGACCATCTGCGAGGGCACGTTCTGATAGATGCCGATCATGATGCCGGGCGGCTCGGGCTGGACCACCACATTGAGCACGCCGCCCTTGGCTTGCGCCTGGGCCATGAGGGGAATGCCGCTGAGCACCCCGGCGCTGACGGTGGCAGCGGAAATCTGCAGGAATTGACGACGATCGAGTGACATTGAAACTCCTCCTGGAAAAAATCGTTGGTCCCTCTTGGCGGGAACTTGGATGTTGGGCGCCGGCCCTGACACTCAGGATCGGCGCGGGACGTCTCCCCCGTTATTCGGGCGAGTGCAGAAAGCGGCGGGCCATTCCCGTGTAGATGCGGCGGGAGGCCAGAAAATCCGAAAGGTCGAGGCTCTCGTCCGTCTGGTGCGCCTCTCCGGGGTCGCCGGGGCCCAGTATCAGGATGTCGGCGCCGAGAGATTGCAGAACCGAGCCGTCGGTGAAGTAGCTGGCGCCACCAGCTTCGCCGGCAGGCGCGCCCAGTTCATGCCTGATGTCCAGAGCCGTGCGAACGATCGCACTGCCGGCTGGAGTGTCGAGCGCCGGCAGGGAGTTGATCGTCTCGACGACGATCCTTCCGCCCTCGTATTCGGTTTCGATTTCACGCGCGATCGTTCGTATCGCCGCGAGGATGTCGTCGTGGCTCTGCCCCGGAAGGGTGCGCATGTCGAATTCGGCGACCGCGCGGTCGGGGATGACGTTGACCTGCGTGCCGCCCTGCAGGCGGGTGAGGCAGATGGTCGGCCGGCCCAGAAGCGGGTCGGATGCGGCGAGAGCGTCGAGTTCGAGCAGCCTTTGCCGGAACCGGACCACCATTTCCAGCGCATTGAGACCCATCTGCGGCATCGAGCCATGGCTCGTACGCCCGGTTGCCGCGAAGCTCAGCCACAGCGCGCCCTTGTGGCTGCGCACCGCACGGTTGGAGGTCGGTTCGGCAATGATCATGGCGTCGAACGGGGCGAGGCTGCCGTCGCTGGCCATCAGCCTCGCGCCTTCGGAGCCGGTTTCCTCGCCATAGGTCACGGCCAGCGAAAGCCGGCCCGACCAGTCATCACGGGCGTGCATGTCGAGGAAGCTGGCGATGAGGGCGGCAAGGCCGCCCTTCATGTCCGCACTGCCGCGCCCATAGATGCGGCCACCCGCGACCGTCCCTCCGAATGGCGACTTTTTCCATTCGCGGTCGCCGAGGGGCACGGTGTCGCAATGCCCGCAAAAGACCAGGTGCGGGCCTGCACGGCCGCTGTCGAGGCTCGTGACCAGATTGGCGCGTCCGTCATCCCCCTGGATCGTTGTCGATGCGACGCCACGCTCGGCAAGGTAACTGTCCAGCTCGGCCACAAAGCCTTGTTCACGGCCCTGCAATGCCGTCGTGTTGTGCTGCAACATCCACTGCAGGAGAGATATGCAATCGTCATCCGACAGGATGCCAGACTGGATAGTCGAAAGCGAACTGTCTTGTCTGGCAGGTTCTGGACGGGATTGAAGCACGTTTGTTACCTCGTTGGATAACAAACAGCGTAGTCACTCTCGTCATATGCTGTCCATTGTGCTTTTATACATTGAAAATGTTCTTAAGTGTGGAAATGTACATAACAAGATTGGAATTAGGTCGAGGGGTTTGACTGGTCGCACTTGGCATCGCCGCCAGTAGCCTCCGAGCGAAAATTGGGAAATAGCCCGAGGGCGGGCTGAAGCAACAGGGGGTACGAAAGGGTCTTGTCGTCCTCCCAGGGCCAGGTTGACGCAGTCAATTGACGTCCTGCAGGCCCCTGATCTTTTCATCGAAAACGCCGCTTGACCTTCCAGTGCTGGAAGGGTGCAAGGTCCAATTCACGGAGAGAGTAACTCGGGGGGAGAATTACATGTGCTCTAATCATCAGCATCACGACGACGTCGCGGCGGACGCTTCGGTCAAAGGCGTGACCTTCAAGGTCGACGACATGACCTGCGGTCATTGCGCCGGCATGATTAAGAAGGCGCTCGAGCACACCTTGCCGGGTGCTGCGTTTTCGATCGATCTTGCAAGTAAGCAGGTGACAGTCGCCGGCGATGCAGCGATTGCCGAAAAGGCCATCCAGACAGCCGGCTACCAGCCCGAGCGCCTCGCTCACTGATCTATTCGGTGCCGGGCTGCCCGGCACCCGACCACTGACACACGGGGACGTCCGCGCGCCACAGGCGTGCGGCGAACGTTTTCGGCTGCCCTGCGAGATGTGCAAGTGCAGCAGCGGGCCCATGGAATGAACTCCGGCAAGAGGCCAAAATGCGCGACGAAACCCGTCTCCTTCACACCGCTGTCGACGAACAGCCCTTCAACGCGTTGACGCCAGCGGTCCACCGCGGCTCGACCATCGTGTTCCCGACGGTTGAGAGTTTCCTCGCCCGCCACACGCAGTTCTACGACGGCTATTCCTATGGGCTTTATGGCCACCCGGCCTCCAGAAACCTGGCGACCCAGATCGCCGCGCTCGAAGGCGGCGCCCGCAGCCTCATCGTGCCGTCGGGCATGGCGGCGATCATGGTCACCAATCTGGCGCTGCTTCGCGCCGGCGATCATGTTCTCTTGCCGGACGCCGTCTATGGACCGTCGCGTTCGTCAGCCGAAAAGTTCATGTCGGGTCTCGGGGTCGACGCAACGTTCTATGATCCGCTGATCGGCGCCGGCATCACCGCCCTGATGCGTCCGAACACCAAGCTGGTGTGGGTGGAATTGCCGGCCTCGTTTACGATGGAGGTCCAGGATCTCCCGGCGATAGCCAAGGCCGCCCATGCCCACGGCGCGCTTGTCGCCGCCGACGGCACCTGGGCCTCGCCGCTGGGTTTCAAGGCGCTGCACCATGGCGCCGACATTGCGGTGCAGGCACTGTCGAAACATATCGGCGGCCACTCGGACCTGCTGCTGGGCAGCGCCACGGTCGCCTCGGAGGAGTTGTACCGGCGCATCAAGGACGCCAGCCGCTTCCTCGGGCTGGGCGTTTCACCCGACGATTGCTTCCTGGCGCTGCGCGGCCTGGGCACGCTAGCCGCCCGGCTGGAGCGCCAAAGTACTGCCGCCTTGAAGATCGCCGAGCGCATTGCCGAACATCCCAGCGTTGCTCGCGTGCTCTATCCACCGCTGCCCGGCGATCCGGGGCATGCGATCTGGCAGCGTGACTTCCGAGGCGCGAGCGGCGTCTTTTCCGCGGTTCTGCAGCCGCGTGACGATCGCCATCTGTCGACCTTCATCGAACAATTGCGCCTGTTCCGTATCGGCGCGAGTTGGGGCGGCCTCCACAGCCTGGTCGCGCCCGTGCAACTCGAAGGCGCCCGCACAGTATCGCCCTGGCGCGAAGAGGGGCCGCTCGTTCGCTTCAGCATCGGCCTCGAGCATCCCGACGACCTGTTGGAGGACATCGAACTCGGGCTCGACCGCTACGGCTTCCACCGGGAGGCGGCAGCCGAATGACCAAGGCTCTGGGCGCGCTGCGCTCCGGGAAACAGACGCGAAAATAAGATCACTGGGAGGAGGAGAACTGTCATGAAAAGACATGCGTTTTGGGGACTCGTCGGACTGGGCATCCTGGCCACGCCGGCTCTCGCCGGCGAAGGCGACAGGGTCAATGCGATCAAGTCGCGCGGTGAACTCGTTTGCGGCACCAGCACCGGCACGACCATCGGGCTGAGCACGCTCGACGCGTCGGGCAAGTGGGCCGGCCTTGAGATCGACTATTGCCGCGCGGTTGCTGCGGCGATGTTCGGCGATGCCACCAAGGTCAAGTTCGCACCGCTGGAATTCAAGAACGCGTTCGCCGCCCTGCAATCGGGCAGCGTCGACATGCTGGCACGCGCGGCGGCCTGGACCTACTCGCGCGACACGGAAATGAAGTTCGACTATGCCGGCGTCTATATGTATGACGGCCAGGGTTTCCTGGTGAAAAAGAGCCTCGGCGTCAGCAAGCTCGCAGAACTCGGCGGCGCCTCGGTCTGCGTCTCTGCCGGCACCACGTCAGAGCTCAACCTGTCCGATTATTTCAGGTCGAACGGCCTCGAATACACGCCGATCGTTGCCAACAGCCGCGAGCAGAACCTCGCCAATCTCGAGGCCGGGCGCTGCGACGCCTACACCAACGAGCGTGGTGGACTGGCCGCAAGCCGCCTCGGACTTGGCGCTCCCGACGACTATGTGATCCTGGAAGAGATCATCTCCAAGGAGCCGCTGGGCCCAATCGTCCAGCAGGACGACCCGGCATTCCGCGACATTGCCAGTTGGACCCTGTTCACCCTGATCGCCGCCGAGGAAAAGGGCATCACGTCAGCCAACGTAGCGGAGATGGCCGCTTCATCCGAGAACCCCGAGATACAGCGCATGCTCGGCAAGACCGGCGATTTCGGTGCCAAGCTCGGCCTGGCCAACGACTGGGTGGTGAAGGTGATCTCCTCCGTCGGCAACTACGGCGAGATCTTCGACCGAAACCTCGGCAATGGCAGCCCCGTCAAGCTGGCGCGCGGCCAGAACGAATTGTGGTCCAACGGGGGTCTCCTTTACGCTCCCCCAGTGCGCTGAGGTCACCCATGGCTGCCTCGGACCAGGACATGGCTTCAGGCCTGTGGAGCGGCGCGGACGGCAGCGATGCCGATGCGCGTCCCCAACTCGGCCCGAGGCAGCGGTGGGCGCGACACAAGGCGATCCTGCAGCAGGCGGCGGTGCTGTTGCTCGTCGCCACCCTGGCGGTCCTCTTGGTCCGCAACACCGTTGCCAACCTTCAAGCCCGCGGCCTGGCCTCGGGCTTCGATTTCCTCTGGCAGGAAGCCGGCTTCAAGATGGCGTTCAGCCTGATTGCGGTCGAGCCGACTTCCACCTACGGCCGGGTGTTCCTCGCCGGTCTGCTGAACTCCCTGCTGGTCGCGGCGATCTCCATCGTCGCCACCACCATCCTAGGATTCATCATCGGGCTTGCGAGGGTCTCCCCCAGCACCCCCGTGCGCCTTGTCGCCAGGGGCTATGTCGAGGTCGTGCGGAACCTGCCTCTTCTGCTGCATCTGCTGCTTTGGCAGACGGTAATCCTGCGTTCGCTGCCAACCGTGCGGGAGGCGATCGGATTTGGCGACGTCGCCTTCCTCAGCAACCGCGGTCTCTACCTGCCGGCGCCGGTCGCCGGCGGTGCCGCCGCGATCCTGACGGCGGCCGTCATGGCGGGCCTGGCTGCGATCGTCGTGGGATGCGTGGTCCGGCGGCGCTCCCGGGCGCGCGGCGAGACCCCGCCGCGCTTCGGTCTGGCGCTCGTCGCCGGCGGCCTTGTCGCCAATGCCGCCGCGATCTCTACCCTCGATTGGCAGATCCCCATGCTCGCCGGCTTCGACTACCGCGGCGGGCTCAAGTTGATGCCGGAGTTCGTATCACTGGTTGCAGCGCTTATCATCTACAACGCCGCCTTCATCGCCGAGATCGTCCGGGCGGGCGTGCAGTCGGTCGGACGGGGACAGAAGGAGGCGGCACTGGCACTTGGCCTGTCGTCGAAGCTGATCCTGCGGCTGGTCATTGTCCCCCAGGCGCTGCGGGTTATGATACCGCCGCTGGCCAACCAGTATACCCACCTCATCAAGGCGTCGGCGCTTGCCACCGTGGTGGGTTTCCCCGATCTGGTGAACGTCTTCCTCGGCACGTCGCTCAACCAGACCGGCCGGGCCGTAGAGATCGTCCTCATCACAGCTTTCGTCTATCTCACTCTCAGCGCCTCCGTCGCGCTGGCGACGAGCGCCTATGCACGTCGCGTCAAGCTGGTGGAGCGCTGATCAATGGCCACGTCTTCGCTTGTTCGCTCCCCGGTTTCGCAATCGCCGGTGACGGCCGCACGTCGACTGCTTGCGGTCGTCGTCGCCAATCCCTTCGGCACGGCGGTCAGTCTCGGCCTGGCCTACCTCGCCTGGACGCTGGGCGGGCGGATCGTCGACTGGGCCTTCGTCGAGGCCACATGGGTCGCCTCAAGCCGGGCCGAATGCAGCCCGGACGGCGCTTGCTGGGCCTTCATCGTCAACCGGCTTCCGCAGTTCGCCTTCGGCTTCTATCCCGAGGCAGAACGCTGGCGGGCCTGGATCGTGCTGCTTGCCCCGCCGCTGCTGCTGGCACTTGCGATGGCGCCCGACTTCAAGGGTCGGCGCAAGGTTCTGATCGGGGGATTCTGCCTCTATCCGGTCGCTGCCTTCGTGATGCTTTCCGGTGGCGTGCTGGGCCTCCAGCCGGTTGCCTCGGACAAATGGGGCGGCCTGCTGCTGACGATGGTGGTCGGCATCGGCGCATTCGTGTTCTCGTTCCCGATCGCGATACTTCTGGCGCTGGGACGAACCTCGCAACTTCCCGCGGTGCGCCTGCTCGCCACCGGCTTCATCGAGTTCTGGCGCGGCATGCCGCTCATCGCCATCCTGTTCATGTCGGTGATCATGCTGCCGCTGTTTCTGCCACCGGGCGTCGAGTTTCCGCGCCTGACGCTCGCAATGACCGGCATCACGCTCTATTCCGCCGCCTATCTCGCCGAAGTCGCGCGGGGCGGCCTGCAGGCCGTCGGGCGCGGCCAGAGCGAAGCGGCAAACGCGCTCGGCTTCGGCTTCTGGGCGACCCAGGGCTACATCATCATGCCCCAGGCTCTGCGCGCTGTACTGCCTGGCATTGTCAATTCGGCAATCTCGCTTCTCAAGGACACGACCTATGTCATGGTCGTGGGTCTGTTCGACCTGCTCAACATCGTCACGGCGGCCCTGTCGGATCCGAACTGGCTGGGTCTCGCCACCGAAGGCTACGTGTTTGTCGGCCTTGTGTTCTGGTCGCTGTGTTTTGGGCTGTCGCAGGTAAGCGCCCGGCTGGAACGTGATTCCGAGCGCGCCCACTCCCGCGCGCCAAGCGGCGAAAGGAAACCGCAATGAGCGTCAATGCCACCATAGCGGTGCGTTCGTTGTCCAAATGGTACGGTTCGTGGCGTGCTCTTCGCGACATTTCCCTGGATATCGCAAGCGGCACGTGCACCGTCCTCTGCGGTCCCTCGGGCTCCGGAAAATCGACGCTGCTCAGGTGTCTCAACGGGCTTGAGGAATGGCAGCAAGGCGAGGTCGCGATCGGCGGCGTCGCTGTCGGCTACAAGGCCCGTGAATTGTGCCGTCTGCGCCGCGACGTCGGCATGGTGTTCCAGCATTTCAATCTGTTTCCGCATCTGACGGTACTGGACAATGTCACGCTGGCGCCCCGGATCGTTCGCGGCAGGAGGCGTCGGGAATCCGAAGATCATGCCATGCATCTTCTCGAACGCGTTGGCGTTGCCGAGCATGCCGGCAAGCTTTCTTCCGCCCTTTCCGGAGGCCAGCAACAACGCGTCGCCATCGCCCGCGCTCTCGCCATGCAGCCCCATGTCCTGCTGTTCGACGAACCGACATCGGCGCTCGACCCGGAATCCGTGAAAGAGGTGCTGGACGTGATGATCGACCTCGCCAGGTCCGGCACCACCATGGTGGTCGTGACGCACGAGATGGGGTTTGCCCGTCGGGTCGCCGGGCGCGTGATCTTCATGGACAAGGGAAGCATCGTCGAGACCGGTGCGCCTGACGAATTCTTCGATTGCCCGTGCACCGATCGCGCCAAGGCGTTCCTCGGCGACATCGTCAACCGTTGACGACCTGGCGGCTGACGGGACCAGTCTTTGCGGCGATCTGGACTATAGCAAGAGGCCTGCCATGCAACCGTCCCGCCACAGCCGCGTTGAGGTTCATGGATTTCATGCCGAATGTCTGGATCAAGAACGGAGACTTCTCGCTGCGCGAGGTTGTCTCGGTCCCCGATGCGGCCGAATTTCTAGAGACGTGGCCGCATGACAAGCGCAATCCGTTCTTCTACCTGGCCGAGAACGCCATGCAGGCCGCCATCAACGGCTCCATCCCGGTCGAGGAAGCAAGAGACGCGTTCGAGACGTTTTGCACGGAGGCAGGAATACTGGCCGACGAACCGCCGAAGGGCTGAATTGTGCCTGCCTCCATTCTTGACGGGAAAGGCTGCCGTCGCCATTTCTTTGTCAGCTTGTCGCGGCCATCGCGGCAATGTCCGCTTGCTCGAGAAGACGGTCGAGGACCGAGGAGGAAGTGATGACCGCAAAAGCCTTTTCCCGCCCGATCTTCGTCAAGGACGAGGATCAAACCATCCGCGAAATCGCCTGTATCACCGATGCGCTCGAATTCCTGACGAAGTGGCCGGAAAACCGGCGCGGCCCGATCCACAACACAGCCGTCCGCGCATGCCAGGCAGCGCGCGAGGGCCGGCTGACCGTCGACGGCGCGCGCAATGCGTTTGCCGGTTTTGCCCGTTCGGTGCGCATTCGCGAGGCCGGCCCGGTGTCTGTCGAGCCGTGGATGATCACGCCAAAGCGTGGCCGCATGCCGATCTAGGTCGGCAATGTCGAGGACAGGTTCCGCAGGCCGTAAACCGGCGACCCGGCCTCAGCAATTGTGGATGCCTGGGCTCTGCTGTCACCGCATAGCGAACCGTTCAGCGAGCCGCAAAGCGCCCGTGCAAGATGGCGGTCATGTCCCGGGCAAGTTCCGCGACGATGCCGCCTCCCTCCCAGGAATAGAGCGACACGACCATCGACGGTTCCGAGCCGAAGGCGGCGGACTGGCGGGCCCGGCGGCCCGTCGTCGTGCCGACCGGAAGCAAGGAGAGGCCGAGACCGGCTTCCACGGCTGACAGGACGCTGCTCAGGCTGCTGCTCGTGAACGCGACGTACCAGCGCAGGCGTTCGCGGTCGATCCGCTCGAACATCGCATCGCGATACAGCCCGCCCGGCGGAAAGGTGACGAGCGGCAAGGGTTCGGGCCAATTGGGATTTGCGTCGGCGCTTTCGAACCAGGCGATGGCCTCTGGGAATGCGGCGCGATGATCGGCGCTTGGCGTAGCTTCTTTGACCACGACGATGTCGAATTCTCCGCCGCGATAGCGCTTCGTCAGGTCGAGGCTGAGACCTGCGGTGACATCGAGGCGTACTTCGCGGTGCCTTTTTGCAAACTCGGCGAATGCGTTCGTCATGGTGCCCGTCGCTATGTCGTCGGGCAAGCCAATGCGGATCGATGCGGTTCCGGCCGTGTCTGCAAGCAGGAGCTCGGCTTCACCCTGGAGCAACAGGATGCGCCGCGCGTGCCCGATGAGACGCTCGCCGGATGCGGTTGTCCTGACGGGCCGTGCGGCCCGGTCGATCAACTCCCTGCCAACGGCATCCTCGAGCCGGGCCAGTTGCTGGCTGATCGTCGATTGCGTCATGTGCAGGCGGTCGGCGGCAAGGGTGAAGCTTCCCGTGTCGGCGATGGTCACAAAGGCGCGCAGCAGCCGAGGATCCAGCATATCAGTTCATTATCATCGTGAATGATTATCATTCATATATCCCATTTGCGCATGAAATACCATGGCGCTAGGCAAGGATGAGCCTTCACGGCTCGCTCCATTGCTCTCATCGCTTTCGCGCAGCGGCCCAAGAGGCCGCGCCGTTACAGGTTTTTCCGTGCTGGCATTCAGGCAAAAGCAGCTTTCGGCCCCCGGCGACGGCCTTCACGGCCGGCAACGCGCCATCGCAACCTGCGCCGTGCTGCTGAACGTATGCATGGCCAACCTCGATACGGCCATCGCCAATACGGCCCTGCCGACGATCGCCCGCGACCTGAACACGACCGAGGCCCAATCGATCTGGATCGTCGGCGCCTACCAACTGGCGATGGTCGCTTCGCTGCTGCCCGCCGCCGCACTCGGTGAAATTGTCGGTCTCCGGCGCATCTCGATGGGCGGGCTGGTGCTATTCACGCTGGCCTCGCTGGTCTGTGGCCTTGCGCCGTCGCTCGAATGGCTGGTGGCGGGGCGCGTCGTCCAGGGCGTGAGTGCTGCCGGCATCCTGGGCACCGGGGTGGCGATGATGCGCTTCATCTATCCGCACGCCCTGCTGGGGCGCGGCATGGGCCTGAATGCCCTGGTGGTGGGGCTTTCGTTCGCGGCAGGGCCGTCGGTCGCCTCTGCCGTTCTCAGCCTGACCAGTTGGCACTGGCTGTTCCTGATGAAGGTGCCGCTTGGCCTGATCGGCATCGTGATGGGGTTGTATGCGCTGCCGCCGACGATCCGCAGCGCCCGGCGTTTCGACGGCTGGGCGGCAGCCTTGTGCGCGCTGTTCCTGGCGACGACGGTGTTTGCGCTGAACACGGCCGCACAGGGGGCGTCGTGGGGAACTGTGGCGACCAACGCCACGATCGCCATTACCAGCCTCGCGGTTCTCTTGAAACGTCAGGCCAACCGCCCGGCACCGATCCTGGTCATCGACCTGCTGCGAAAACCGATCTTCGCCCTGTCGTCCGTCGCCTCCTTCTTCACCATGATCACCCAGGCGCTGGCGTTCGTATCCTTGCCGTTCCTGTTCCAACTGCTCGGCTATACCCAGGTCGAGACAGGCTTCCTGATCACGCCATGGCCCGCCTTGCTTGCGTTTTCGGCCCCGCTGGCCGGCCACTTGTCCGACCGCATTCCCGCCGGCTTGCTGGGCGGCGTCGGCCTCGCCGTGCTGAGCCTGGGCATGCTCCTGCTGGCAGCGATGCCGCCCGAGCCGGATGCATTGGATGTCGCCTGGCGCATGGCTGTCTGTGGCGCAGGCTTCGGCTTTTTCCAATCGCCCAACATGCGCACCATGATCACGTCCGTGCCACCCGAACGCAGCGGCGGCGCTGGCGGCATGTCCAGCGTCATCGGCAATCTGGGCCAGGCATGCGGTGTCGCAATCGTGGCCGCACTCTTCAATCTGTTTGGCGCACACGGAGCGGTCATCGCCCTGTGGCTGGGCGCAGCATTTGCATTACTGGGCAGCGGCGCCAGCTTCGTGCGGCTGCGCTACCGGCCCGCCATGGGTCTCGAACCGCTCAAGACACTGCAGGATCGAGCATCATCCTGATAGGGGTGCGCATTCAGCAAATCACTGCAAATTATCCAAACATTTAATTTCAGAATGCTGGTGGCTGCGCCATATAGAGAAGATCATGACTGCAAGGTCGGAGGCCGCCCTTGGCGGCTCGTTTGCGGGGTCAGAAAGAATGCAGCGATAGTCTGCAGCGCAAATGGAAGAAGAAGGAAGTCGCATGGCGGACTTAAGATTTCGCGCGGGTTGGAGTGCAGCGTATAGCCTGCTCGCCCTGTTGTTCATGTTGTTCAATTCCATTCCCTCGTCTGCTTCAGGAGAGAACATGACCGAGTTTCAATTGCATGCGGCGGCGGCCAGCGACGATGTTGCGGCCATCGGGCAGCTTCTGTCGAACGGTGCCGAGATCGACACCCGCGACAAGGATGGGCGCAGCGCGCTGCTGGTCGCGACGCATGGCAACAAGGTGAACGCCGCCAAGGCGCTGATCGAGGCAGGCGCCGACGTCAACCTCAAGGACAACATCAATGACAGCCCCTACCTCTATGCGGGCGCGCGCGGACATCTCGAGATTTTGAAGCTGACGCTGCAGCATGGGGCCGACCTCAAGAGCACCAACCGCTATGGCGGAACGGCGATCATTCCAGCCTCCGAACGGGGACATGTCGATACGGTGCGCACGCTGATCGAGGCGGGCACCGACGTCGACCACGTCAACAATCTCGGCTGGACCGCGCTGCTGGAAGCCATCATCCTTGGCGACGGCGGGCAACGCCATGTCGAGATCGTCAAGCTGCTGATCGATGCCGGTGCCGACGTCAATCTTGCGGACAAGGATGGTGTGACGCCGCTCAGCCATGCACGCTCCAGCGGTTATGACGCCATGGTTGGACTGCTTGAAAAGGCCGGAGCCAAGTGAGCGAAATCGACAGCTTCCTTGGCGAGGCGATCGCCCTGGCATTCGACAATGTCGAGCAGGGCGGGCGGCCGTTTGGCGCTGTCGTCGTCAAGGACGGCGAGATCGTCGCCCGCGCGATGAACCGTATGCTGGCCGACAACGACCCGACGGCGCATGCCGAGCTTCTGGCCCTGCGTGCCGCGGGCAAGGCACTGGGGTCGCCACGGCTCGACGGCTTGTCCGTCTATGCAAGCGGGCAACCCTGTCCGATGTGCCTGGCCGCGATGCGCATGGCAGGGATCAAGGACATCGCGTTCGCCTATTCGAATGAAGACGCCGAAGCCTTCGGCCTGTCGACCGCCGCATATGCTGCCGAGCTGTCGAAGCCGCTCGACCAGCAATCAGGGGTTTCGATCAGGCACTGTCCTCCGAAGGCCGGTGGCGGGCGCAATCTCTATCAAGTCTGGCAGGCGCGCGCCGGGTCGAAGTCGTAGGCGGTTGCCGGCGCCGCCATCAGTGTCGCACTGATGGCGCCTTCATCGACGTCCGCCGCATCATCACCCAAGACACACGCCGCGGGGGCTACGCTTCGATGGCGACGATGGCCTCGATCTCGACGGTGATGTTGTCGGGCAATGAGCCAAACCCCACGGCTGAGCGCGCATGGCGGCCACGCTCGCCGAACACCTCGAGCAGCAGATCCGAACAGCCGTTGATGACCTTGGGGTGCGCAGCGAAGTCCGGCGTCGCGTTGACCATGCCGAGCAGCTTGATGACCCGGCGAACCCTGGACAGGTCGCCTGTTGCCGCGTGGAGGATGGAGAGCAGGTTGAGGCCTGTCAGCCGGGCATCGTCATAGGCCTGTTCGATGCCGATCTCGGCGCCGACTTTGCCCGTCCGCAATGTGCCGTCGGCGTGCTTAGGCCCTTGGCCGGAGAGGTAAAGAATGTCGCCTTCGCGAACGAACGGGACATAAGTGGCAATGGGAGAGGGCGGCGGCGGCAGGGTCAACCCGAGCGCGGCAAGCCTGTCATAAGGGGTCATCGATCAGTCCTGGTATGTTTCTGCAAGTTCCGCCTGGCGGATGCAGGCGACGCTGTGGCCGGGGCCGACCGTCTCGCGTGTCGGGACGGTTTCGGCGCAGGCTGCTATCGCATGCGGGCAGCGCGTGCGGAAGACGCAGCCGGATGGCGGGTCGAGCGGACTTGGGATGTCGCCCTGCAGGATAACCCGCTCGCGCCTGATGTTGGGATCGGGCACCGGTGCGGTTGCCAGCAGGGCCCGCGTATAGGGATGTCTGGGTTTGGCATAGACGGAGCGCGCAGGCCCCTGTTCCATGATGCGGCCGAGATAGAGCACCACGATCTCGTCGCAGAGATACTCCACCACCGTCAGGTCGTGGGAGATGAAGATCATGGTCAGGCCGAGTTCGCGCTGCAGCTCCTGGATCAGGTTCAGCACCTGCGCCTGCACCGAAACGTCGAGCGCCGACACCGGCTCGTCGGCGATGATCAGTTCCGGCTCGACCGCGAGCGCGCGGGCGATGCCGACGCGCTGGCGCTGGCCGCCGGAAAACTCGTTGGGATAGCGGCTTGCATGCTCAGGGGACAGGCCGACACGAGTCAGCAGTTCCTCGATCCGGGCCTGGCGAGCGGCGCCTTTGGCGAGGCCGTGCGTGTCGATCGCTTCGCCGATGATGTCGCGTACCCGCATACGCGGATTGAGGCTCGAATAGGGGTCCTGGAAGATGATCTGCAGGCGACGCCGGTAGGCGCGCAGGGCCTTCTCCGGCAGGCTGAACAGGTCGACGCCGTCGAAGATGGCTTCGCCCGACGAGGGCTCGACCAGCCGCAGCAGGCAGCGCCCGGCAGTGGTCTTGCCCGAGCCGGATTCGCCGACGATGCCGACGATCTGGCCGCGCCGGACATCGAAGGAGATGTCTTCGACCGCCTTCACCGGGCCGCTGCCGGTCAAGAACTGCTTGCTGAGCCCGCGCACCGACAGCAGGATGTCGACATCGTCAGGCGCTTGTGTCGTGTGCGTCGTGTCGGTCACAGAAGTTCGTGCCTCCAGCAGCGGGTCAGGTGTTCGGGCGAGGCGTTGAGCAGGTCCGGCGGGACCGATTCGCAGTGCGCCTCGGCAAGCGGGCAGCGCGGGGCGTATGCGCAGCCGGCGGGCAGCGCCAGTACGCTCGGCACGCTGCCGGGGATCGGGTTGAGCATCTTGCGCGTGCCGTCCTCGGCGCGGTCGCGCTTGGCGTCGGGGATGCAGGCGAGCAGGCCCTTGGTGTAGGGATGGCGCGGCCTGGCGAACAGGTCGTGCACCGGCGCCTGCTCGACGACGCGGCCGGCATACATGACCGCCACCTCATGGGCAATCTCGGCGACGACGCCGAGATTGTGGGTGACGAACAGGATGCTCATGCCGATCTCGCGCTGCAGCCGGCGCATCAGGTCGAGGATCTGCGCCTGGATGGTGACGTCGAGCGCGGTGGTCGGCTCGTCGGCGATCAGCAGGGCAGGATTGCAGGCGAGCGCGAGGGCGATCATCACCCGCTGGCGCATGCCGCCGGACATTTCGTGCGGGTACTGGTCGAGCCGCTTTTCGGGGGCGGGGATCTCCACCAGTTCGAGCATCCGCCGGGCGCGAATGCGCGCCTCGTGGCGGTTGATCGGCTCGTGCAGGCGGATCATCTCCATGATCTGGTCGCCGACGGTGAAGAGCGGGTTCAGGCTCGTCATCGGCTCCTGGAAGATCATGGCGATCTCCTTGCCGCGGATCGCCCGCATCCGCTTGTCGCTCAGCGTGGCGAGATCGACGACGCCGCCGTCGCGCATGCGGTAGAGCAGGCGGCCGCCGACGATGCGGCCGGGATGCGACAGCAGGCGCATGATCGACAGGCTGGTCACCGACTTGCCCGAGCCGGACTCGCCGACGACGGCGAGCGTCTGGCCACGACGAACGGTGAGGGTGACGCCGTCGACCGACTTGGCGGTGCGTGTGCCCATGATGAAGTGCGTGCGCAGGTCTTCGGCCCGCAGCACGATGTCGTCGGCGAGCGCGTCTGGATGATTGTCTGCGTTGGGTGTGGACATGGCCATGTCAGAGATCCTTGCGCAGGCGCGGATCGAGCAGGTCGCGCAGGCCGTCGCCGACAAGTTGAAGCGAAAGCACGGTGAGGATGATGGCGAAGCCGGGGAAGATCGTCATCCAGTCGGCCTGGCCGACATATTGGCGGCCGGCCGCGATCATCGTGCCCCAGGTCGGGATTTCCGGGCTGACGCCGACGCCGAGGAAGGACAGGCCGGCTTCGGCCAGCATCGCGTAGGCGAAGATGAAGGTCGCCTGCACCAGGATCGGCGAGACGAGGTTGCGCAGGACATGTCGCGTCATGATGCGCCATGTCGGCACACCGAGGGCGCGTGCGGCCTCGACATAAGGGAGTTCGCGGATCACCAGCGTCGAGGCCCGTACGACGCGCGCCAGGCGCGGGGCATAGACCACGCCGAGCGCGATGATGACGGTTGCCAGCGATGGCCCGAGTGCTGCGACAAGGGCGATGGCCAGCAGGATGTCGGGGAAGGCCATCATCGCATCGATGATACGCGAGACGATCCCGTCCGCCTTGCGGAAGAAGCCGGCGACCAGGCCGAGCGTGATGCCGACGGTCGCGGCAAGTGCGGTGGCTGCCGCGCCGACGAGCAGCGACAGCTGCCCGGCATAGATGGTGCGGCTGAAGACATCGCGGCCGAACTCGTCGGTGCCGAAGAACCATGTCGAGCTCGGCGGCTTGAGCCGGTTGACGATGGACAGCTTGCTTGGCGAATAGGGCGCGATCAGCGGCGCGAGAACGGCAAGCAGGGTGATCGCCACGATGATCGCAAGGCCGATCGCAAGCGTCTTGCGCTGCAGGATGAGCGTCGAGATGCGTGGGGTGTCCACGCCGGAGGCGGATGCGGCGGCCATCAGTAACGTACCCGGGGATCGATCATGAGGTAGAGCAGGTCGATGCCGAAATTGATCAGCACGTAGATCGCTGCGATGACGAGCAGGGCGCCCTGGATGACGGGATAGTCGCGCCGCAGCACGGCCGACACCACCAGGTTGCCGACACCAGGCAGGCTGAACACGGTCTCGGTGACGACGGCGCCGGAAACCAGCAGGGCGGCGGTCAGGCCGATGACGGTCAGCACCGGGATCAGCGCGTTCTTGAAGGCGTGCTTCATGATGACCCGGAATTCGCCCATGCCCTTGGAGCGGGCCGTGCGGACGTAGTCGTCATTGAGAACGTCCAGCATCGAGGCGCGGGTAAAGCGGGTGATCAGCGCCGACGAGACGACACCGAGCGCGACTGCCGGCAGTACGAGGTGGCTCATGCGCGTCAGGAACGAGGCATCGGGGCCGCCATAGCCGGCGACCGGGAACCAGCCGAAGCTGACGGCGAAGACCTGGATCAGGATCAACCCGAGCCAGAAGCTCGGGATGCTGGCGGCGAGCATGGTGAGCGTGGTCACCGCCTGGTCGAAGAAGCTGCCACGCTTGTAGGCCGACATGATGCCGACGGGCAGCGCTATGGCGCTGGCGATAAGGATCGCGAAGATGGTGAGGAAGAAGGTCGGCTCGGCGCGATCGAGCAGGGCGCTGGCGACGGGCATGTCGAGGAAGATCGAATGGCCGAGGTCGCCGCGGGCGAGCTGGGCGAGGAAGTAGACATATTGTATGGGCAGCGGCTGGTCGAGGCCGAGGCGCACCCTGAGCACCTCGATATCGGCAGGCGTTGCGTCCGGGCCGAGCATGACCGCGGCCGGATCGCCGGGAGCGACGCGGACGATGACGAAGACGATCGTGACGACCGTGAACATCACGGTCAGCATGCCGAACAGGCGTTGCAGGACGTATCGTGTCATCGATCGGCTCCCATTGACCCGCCGGCGCGACCTTGGCCGCGCCGGCGGAGATTGTTCTTGTTACTTGGCGATATAGGCGTTCCAGAAGTACGGCCAGGCCGACGGCGTGAAGCCCGCGAGCTTCGGCGACTTCGCCGACAGCGCGTTGAAGTCGCCGACCTTGTAGAAGGGGGCCTCTTCATAGATGAGCTTCTGGATGTCGGCGAAGATCGCGACGCGCTTCTGCGGGTCCATCTCGGTGTTGAGGGCGACGACGAGCTTGTCCTTGGCCTCGCTGGCCCACCAGCCCGGATAGGACGAAGGCAGCGGTGCGATCAGCGCCGGATCCGGCAGGAACGGGCTGTGGGTGATGAAGATGTCCCACAGCGCCGGCTCGGCACGGCGTTGCACCAGCGTCGCCCAGTCGACGACGTCGAGCTGCACCGCAAGGCCAGCGGCCTTGAGGTATTCGGCCGCGACCTGCGCCATCTTGTAGTGGAACTCGTACTGGCGGCTGGTCAGAATGCGGACGGGCTTGCCGTCGTAACCGGCTTCGGTGGCAAGCGTCTTGGCCTTTTCGGGATCGGCCTGGTTGTAGCCTTCGATGCCGGCGTCCGAACGCCACTGGTAACCGTCGGGGTAGAGCGCGCCGTCAAGGGCGAAGAACTCGGGCTTGCCGAACGCGGCTGCCATCATGTCCTCGGCGTTGAGGGCTGCCTGCACGGCCTTGCGCAGGCCGGGCTTGGTCATCATGCCTTCCTTGTTGTTCATGATGAACATCGGCCAGCCGAAGGATTTGAGCACCAGCGGCTCGGTCTTCTGCTGACCGTTCAGGCGGTCGAACGCCTCGACCGGCAACAGGTCGGCATAGTCGTACTGACCGGCGATGGCACCTTCGACGCGGGTATTGGCGTCCGGCACCGGCACGAAGCGGATCTCGTCGAGATACTGCTTGCGGGCGCCGCCGAAGCCGTCGGGCTCGCCTTCGCGGGCCTTGTAGCCGTCGAAGCGGACGAGCTGGAGATACTGGTCGGCCTTGCGCTCCTTGATCATGTAGGGACCGGTGCCGACATATTCGGCGAGCGTCTCGGCGATCTTCTCCGACGGCAGCACCACGGCGGCCGAATTATTGAAGGCCAGTAGTGCGGTCAGCGGCGCGAAAGGCTGCTTAAGCGTGACCTGGACGGTGTAGTCGTCGACGGCTTCGAGCTTGTCGACATTGGCGGCGACCAGCTTGCCGCGCGAGGCAACCTCGAGCCAGCGCTTGAGCGATGCGACCACGTCCTCGGCGGTCATCGCCGAGCCGTCGTGGAAGACGATACCCTGGCGCAGCTTGATGGTGTGGACCTTGCCGTCGGCCGACACCTCGGGCAGCGCCTCGGCCAGCAGCGGCGCGACGTTCCAGTCCTTGTCGAAGGTGTAGAGCGTCTCGAAGAAGTGCTGGGTGACCATGCCGAGCAGGTCGCCCGTTGCGGTCATCGGATCGAGCGTGGTGAGTTCGCCGATCGTCGCGACGTTGACGACGCCGCCGCGTTCCTGTGCAAAGCCTTGTGCCGCAACAAGCATGCTTACGCTTGCCAGCCCTGCAATAGTCAATTTCTTCAGCATGGTTCCCTCCCTATATCCAATTAAGTTGCCGGTAATTCTCAATTCGCCTTTGTCAGCGACCTCACCACGCGCTCCAGTTCGGTCACGACCGCGTCGGTGATCAGTTCGCCCTTGCGGGCGCTCGCCGTGGACGGATCGCCGACCACGCCGGTTCCGCCGGACATCTGATGCATGGTGCGGAAGAGCGCTCCACGGCTTGCCCGGATCATGTCGGCGTTGGCCCAGTCGTAGGTCTCGACATAGGACATGTCGCCGATCAGCTCGCGCCGCACGTTTTCGGGGGCGGCGAGCAGCATCAGTGACGTCTCGAATTCGCAGGCGTGGTTGACGCCGGCAAAGCCGCTCTCGCGGATCGCTTCAAGTTCGGGCGCCACCAGCCGCCACCAGGTGAGCATGGCGATGGTGCACTCGCGATGGCTCGAACCGAAGCTCTCGAGCAACACCTGCCCGACGGCCTGGTTGCCGCCATGGCTGTTGAAGATGACGAGATTGGTGAAGCCATGGCGCACGACGCTTTCCAGGATGTCGCCGACATAAGCGAGGAAAGTCTCGTGGCGCACGGTCAGCGTGCCGGCAAAGTCCATGTGGTGCTCGGAGCAGCACACCTTGACCTGCGGCAGGATGAGCACCTTGTCGCCCATGCGCTGTTCGAGCCGGTCGAGGAAGTGGCCGCCGATGGCGACGTCGGTGTCGATCGCCAGATGCGGGCCGTGCTGCTCGATGGCGGCGACGTTGAGGATGACCGGAATGGAGCGATCCAGTCCGGCAAACTCGTTGGTGGTGAGCTTTTCCCAGCGCATCTGCTGTCCCTCAGGCGATCGTGCGTTCGGAGGTGCGGAAGCGGGCGAGGGCGGCTTCGTCGAGCTTCACGCCAAGTCCCGGACCGTCGGCCGGAATGCCGACATGGGGCGGCTCGAAGGCGAGCGGGGTTTCCAGCAGGTCATGCGTACGGATCATGCGGCCGAAGATGTCGCCCGGCCACACACAGCTTTTCGCCGCCGCCGACTGGTGGACATACATCGCCTCGAGGATGCCGAGGTCGATTTCCGATCCGTGCCAGCAATAGAGGCCCGCGGTTGCAGCGATGTGATCGAGCACCTGGAACTTGGCGAGGCCGCCGTTGAAGTTGAAGCCGTCGACGGCATTGTGCGCGATGGCGTTGATGGCGTCGTGCGGACGCTGGCCCTGGAAGACGTAGGGCAACGAAACGTGCAGCACGATCGGGATCGAGGAGAAGCGGCGCAGTTCGGCAAAGTCGAGCTGCATCCAACGCGGCAGCGGGTCCTCGAGCAGAAGCACGTTGCCGACGGCTTCGAGCTCGCGGATGATGCGGCGGGCGTTGCCGGCATTCTCCCAGCGCTGGTTGGGATCGAAGATGACCTTCATGCCCGGCGCGTGCTGCTTGATCTCGGCGCACCAGCCAGCGACGTCGTCTTCGAGGTCGCACTTGAACTTGATGACCTTGTAGCCCTGCTCATGGTAGCGCTTGACCCAGGGGCCGACCTCTTCCTGCGTGCGGTGGCTCGACCATGCGCTGACAGGCACGCGGTCGCGGATGGCGCCGCCCAGCAGGCGGTGCATCGGCACGCCGAGCGACTTGGCATAGGCGTCCCAGATCGCGCATTCGAAGCCGTCATATTCTCGGCACAGCGGCAGCGGCAGGTCCTGCAGCGGCAGGTCCATGATCGACTGGCCGAGCAGGTTGGCGCAGATCGCCTCGATGCGCGGCCATTCGTGGTCGCGGTAGAACTCGCCGAGGCCGACGGTGCCGTCGGCCAGCGTCATGCGCAGGACAAGCTTGGGCAGTTCGTCAAACTGCATGCTCCAGGCCGCCTTGCCGCCGACGGGCAGCATGTGAAGCGGCTTTGCCAGGCTGTCCGAGTTGATGACACCCTTGTGCGCCGGCACGATGACCTCGTCGAAGCGGAAGGAAACAATGGTTTTGTCGGCTATCGGCATGGTCGGCTTTCGGATGGGCTGAGGTGTTGTTTCATCGAAGGATGTAGTTTTATTACTCACATGTCAACGCATGCGGAGTAAAATTTCACACCCTGTGCAAAGCGCGGGAACGTCCGCTGTCCGTGGCATGCGGAAAGACAGTTATCTATTTGTCTTTGCTGAATAAAATTATCTCACGCCGAGATGCTGCGGCTCTCGCTGCGGTGTCCGGAATTGCGGTGCGGGCCGACCGATTAGTCGCCGATGGGCTGGTTGTCGGTGCTGCCGTGCAGGGCGACGAGCGTTGAACGCGCCCGCCACAGCTTCTTGCCGACCGTGCTGCGGCGGCGTGCACCGATCAGCGTCGAGATGCAGTCGAGCACGAACAATTGCCCGTAGCGTCCACGGTTCGGCATGTAGAAGAATTTCTCCTCGTCGAAGGCGACGAGGGGCACGTTGACGGTGGCGTGGCTGGCCAGGGGGCTGCCGGGATGGGTGACGGTGACCACCTTGGCATTGAGTGAGGTGGCGAGTTTGGCGCTGTCGATCAGCGAGAGCGGCTTGCCGGTGACCGAGAAGATGAAAAGCACGTCGTCGGCTTCCACGGTCGAGGCGATGATGCGTTGCTTGTAGGGGTCGGCGGTCGCCGAAACTGCCAGGTCCAGGCGAAACAGCCGGTTTTCCGCTTCGCGTGCGACGTTTGCCGAACTGCCGCCGACGCCGAAGCAGAAGATGCGGCGCGCCTTGTGGAGCAGTTCCGATGCCTGCTCCAGCGCAGCCGGGTCGCGCTGCGAGAAGGCCACGGCGAGGGCCTGGATCGTCGCCTCGTAGACGTTTTCGGCGACGTCGGGGCCCGTTTCCGCCGCCCAATTGCGCTCGCCGACGATGTACATGCGGCCGACCGCATAATCCTGCGCCAGCCTGATCTTGAAATCGGTGAAGCCGTCGCAGCCGATACGCCGGGTGAAACGGATGATGGTCGGTTCGCTGACCTTTGCCCTAGCCGCAAGTTCCTTGATCGGCAGCCGCGTCGCCGCTTCGATGTCGTCGAGAATTGCGTTGGCGATCGCACGGTCGGCCGGGTTCATGTCATCGTTTTCGATGCGGAGCCGGTCGATCAGGTTGGCTTGATTTCCCATATGGCCTTCATCGATTTGACGAGTCTGTTTGTCTCATCGTTACCATAAGCGGCTCTTGGAACAACCATCCGGCCGAACAGGGAGGGGCGGGAGGCGGTTTGCCGGGCCCGGCAGCCACGGTCGCGGGGGGGCGAGCGCCGAGCCGCCCGTGTTCAAGCTTTCGGAGTGCAGACCGTCGAACGCGTCAGGAAGCGCTTCTCGCGGCCATTGTCGAGCGAGAACATGCCGCCGCGACCGGCAACGACGTCGATGGTGAGGTCGGTGTGTTTCCAGGCCTCGAACTGCGAGGCACCGATGTAGACGGGGGTCTCGCCGACCGTTCCGAGCAGCACGTCGTTGTCGCCAACGATGAAATCGCTGCGCGGATAACACATCGGCGAGGAGCCGTCGCAGCAGCCGCCGGACTGGTGGAACAGCACCGGCCCGTGGTCGGCGATGATTTCGGCCAGCAGGGCGATTGCCTCAGGCGTGGCGGAGACCTTGTCGATGGACATCTTTTCAGGCATCGCAGGAACTCCCGCACTTCAGGCGCAGACGGCGCGGCATTTCTGCCGCGCCGCGCCCTGGGAGGCGATCAAAAGAAGCCGAGCTTCTTCGGGCTGTAGCTGACCAGCATGTTCTTGGTCTGCTGGTAGTGGTCGAGCATCATCTTGTGCGTCTCGCGGCCGATGCCCGACTGCTTGTAGCCGCCGAAGGCCGCGTGCGCCGGATAGGCGTGGTAGCAGTTGGTCCACACGCGGCCGGCCTGGATGGCGCGGCCGAAGCGGTAGAGCCGGTTGGCATCGCGGCTCCAGATGCCGGCACCGAGGCCGTAGAGCGTGTCGTTGGCGATAGACAGCGCGTCGTCGTCGTCCTTGAAGGTGGTGACCGACACCACCGGGCCGAAGATTTCCTCCTGGAAGACGCGCATCTTGTTGTGGCCCTTGAAGACGGTCGGCTTGACGTAGTAGCCGCCGGCAAGGTCGCCGGGCAGATGCGCGCGCTCGCCGCCGGTCAGCACCTCGGCGCCTTCCTGACGGCCGATGTCCATGTAGGACAGGATCTTCTCCAACTGCTCGGACGATGCCTGCGCGCCGATCATCGTCGCCGGGTCGAGCGGGTCGCCCTGGACGATCGCCTCGACGCGCTTCAGCGCGCGCTCCATGAATTTGTCGTAGATCTTCTCGTGCACGAGAGCGCGGCTAGGGCAGGTGCAGACCTCGCCCTGGTTGAGTGCGAACATGACGAAGCCTTCGATGGCCTTGTCGAAGAAGTCGTCGTCCTCCGATGTCACGTCCTGGAAGAAGATGTTGGGCGACTTGCCGCCGAGTTCGAGCGTCACCGGGATCAGGTTCTGGCTGGCATATTGCATGATCAGCCGGCCGGTCGTCGTCTCGCCGGTAAAGGCGATCTTGGCGATGCGCGGGCTCGATGCCAGCGGCTTGCCGGCTTCGAGACCGAAGCCGTTGACGATGTTCAATACGCCGTCGGGCAACAGGTCGCCGATCAGGTCGGCCCACAGCATGATAGAGGCGGGGGTCTGTTCGGCCGGCTTCAGCACCACGCAATTGCCGGCGGCAATTGCCGGCGCCAGCTTCCAGCAGGCCATCAGCAGCGGGAAGTTCCACGGGATGATCTGGCCGACGACGCCGAGCGGCTCGTGGAAATGGTAGGCGACGGTGTCGTCGTCGATCTGCGACAGGCTGCCTTCCTGGCTGCGCAGGACACCGGCGAAGTAGCGGAAATGGTCGATGGCCAGCGGTACGTCGGCGGCAGTCGTCTCGCGGATCGGCTTGCCGTTGTCCCAGGTCTCGGCGAGCGCCAGCAAGTCGAGGTTTTCTTCCATGCGGTCGGCGATGCGGTTGAGGATCAGCGCGCGGGCGGCCGGGCTGGTCCTGCCCCAGGCGTCCTTGGCCTTGTGGGCGGCATCGAGCGCTGCCTCGATGTCGGCGGCGTCGGAGCGGGCGATTTCGCCGAGCGGCCGGCCGGTGACCGGCGAGATGTTCTCGAAATAGCGGCCGGATTTCGGCGCGACCCACTGACCGCCGATGTAGTTGTCGTAGCGCTTGGCGAAGGGCACCTTGGCGGTGCGCGAAAACTCGACCTTGTTCATGAACTTCCTCCCGAGAAGCAACGCTGCGGGATGCAGCGCGTCGGGAGGAGCGTCGGAGAATATCCGGGCCGTGTCAGCCGGGGGAGGAGCGGTCGCCGGTGCCAACTGTCGCAGAACTGCGACAGTTCCGGGCAGCAAGGTCAATGCGCGCGGCGGATGCCGAGGCGATTGAGCTTGCGGTGCAGGGTGGCGCGCGAAATACCAAGCTTCAGGGCCGCGGCGGAGACGTTGCCGTCGGCGCGGGCAAGCGCCCGGTGAAGTGCTGCGCGTTCGGCCTCGTCGAGGTCTTCGGCGGCCCGCATGCTGCCACCGACGATGTCGGCGACCGGCAGTCGCCGCTCGAGCCGTTCCCTCGTGATGCCGTAGGTCAGGCGCGCCTGTCTCGTCGCGCCGATGACCAGGTCGTCGGCATCGACGGCAATCATGCCGCCGGGACTGCGCTCGACCTCAGGCGTCAGGATGATGCGGGCACGGGGGAAGGCGAGGCGGAAATTGTCGGCCTCGATGCGGCGCGCGGCGTCGCCGACGGCAAGTGCGATCAGGTTGACGAAACCTTCGGTCAGGTCGGCCCGGCAGGACGATACGTCGAGGGCCGCGGCAACATTGCCCTGATGGTCGTAGATCGGGGCCGTGGTGCAGGAAAGTGCCGTGTTGCGCGAGAGGAAATGCTGGCCGCGATGGATGGTCAGCGGCCGCTGCTCGACAAGGCTGGTGCCGATGGCGTTGGTGCCCTCGCTTTCCTCGCTCCAGACCGTGCCCGTCCAAAGACCCCAGTCATGGAAGGTCTCGTCATCGGCGACGGCGCCGCGGCGCTCGACCGGGATACCGTTGCGGTCGGCCAGGAGCACGCAGCAGCCGACCCCGCCGACGGCAAGATAAAGCCGGTCGAGGCTGGCCTGGGCTGCTGATATCAGCGGCTCGATGCGCTGCCGGGCCAGCGACAGCTCGGCCTCGGTCAGCCGCTCGGGCGGGCTTCGGTGCGTCGGGTCGAGACGGTGCTGCGACGAACGTTGCCACGAAGCGACAAGCGCCGAGCGCGCAGCGTCGCTCGACTTCAGTGCCGCCTGGACCTTGTCGGCATGCTCGACGATTGCGGTGCCTCTCATCCTCTCCTCCGACGGCGGTCTGCACCCTTCTTTGCTGCGTCTAGTCGTTGCCTGCCTCAGCGCTCCGGTCAATTAGTCGTTAGACCCAGACAGGCATGCAGGCCGGGAGCGTAGAAGCTCGCCGGCCTGCAGCGTTCTTGACGTCAGGACTTGTGATGGACGTCCTGCAGCCCGTAGACCTCAGTGGCGATCCCTTCCTGGCGCGCCTTGATCTGCAGGGAGAGATACTGCGAGTAGTGCCTGGACTGGTGCAGGTTGCCGCCGTGGAACCACAGCGCTTCCTGCTGGGTCGGCTTCCACATGTTGCGCTGCTCGCCCTCCCAGGGGCCGGGGTCCTTGGTCGTGCTGGAGCCGAGTCCCCAGCACTTGCCCACCTTGTCGGCGACGTCCTGGCTGATCAGGTCGGCCGCCCAGCCGTTCATCGAGCCGTAGCCGGTGGCATAGACGATGAGGTCGACCTCCAGTTCGCGCCCGTCTTCGAGAACGATCGAGGTTTCCGTCAGTTTCTCGACGCCGACGCCGCTGACCAGCTTGATCCGGCCGTCGGCCACCAGTTCGCAGGCGCCGACGTCGATGTAGTAGCCGGAGCCGCGCCGGAGATATTTCATGAACAGCCCGGACTCGTCATCGCCGAAGTCGAGCATGAAGCCGGCATCTTCCAGTCGCTGGTAGAAGGCTGCGTCCTTCTCCCGGATCTTGTCGTAAATCGGCACCTGGAACTCGTGCATGATGCGATAGGGCAGCGAGGCGAAGATCAGGTCGGCCTTGCGCGTCGTCATGCCCGAAGCGACGGCGCGCTCCGAATAGAGGTCGCCGAGCCCGATCTCCATCAGCGAGTCGGACTTGACGATGTGGGTGGAGGACCGCTGCAGCATGGTGACGTCGGCGCCGCCTTCCCAAAGGGCTGCGCAGATGTCGTGCGCGGAATTGTTGGAGCCGACGACCACGACCTTCTTGCCCTTGTAGGCGTCGGGCCCGGGGTGCTGCGAGGAATGCTGCTGCTCGCCCTTGAAGACCTCCTGGCCCTTGAATTTCGGGACGTTGGCCTTGCCGGACATGCCGGTGGCCAGCACCAGCTGTTTCGGCTTCAGCGCGATCTCCTGGCCGTCGCGTTCGACCACGACGGTCCATTCCCCGGCAGCCTCGTCATAGTCGGCGGACTTGCAGGTGGTCGAGCTCCAGTAGTTGAGCTCCATGACCTTGGTGTACATCTCCAGCCAGTCGCCGATCTTGTCCTTCGGCGCAAAAACCGGCCAGTTCTCCGGGAACGGGATGTAGGGCAGGTGGTCGTACCAGACCGGATCGTGCAGGCAGAGCGACTTGTAGCGCTTGCGCCAGCTGTCGCCGGGCCGCTCGTTCTTTTCGATGATGATGGTCGGCACGCCCAGCTGCCGCAGCCGGGCGCCGAGGGCGATGCCGCCCTGGCCGCCGCCGATGATGACGGTGTAGGGCTGGGTGGTGAAGCCGAGCTCGGCCGCTTCGGCCTCGCGCTTTTCCTTCCACGTCCGGCGGCCGGCGTCGCTGCCGTGCTCGGCGCCCATCGGGCGCAGCAGGCCCTTGGGCTCCTCGTGGCCCTTCAACTCGCTCATGGTGGTCAGCAGCGTCCATATCAGGCCGTTCTTCAGCCTGATGTGGCCATAGCCGCGCGCCACCGCGGTCTCGAACTCGAACCAGCCGTCGGTGATGCCGTCATTCTGGCTGGCCAGTTCCTTCTCATCCTGGCGGAACCGGCCCGGCTTGATCGAAGCGAGCTGGCTCTTCAGCATGTCGCGGACATGGTCGTGGCCCTCCATGGTCTTGAGGTTCCAGGTGAACGTCACGAGGTCGCGCCAGTAGCAGTCCGCCTGGAACAGGTTCACGGCGGCGTCGATGTCGCCGCTTGCGAGGGCCTTTTCCAGCTTGCCGAGAATGCTGTCGATCTTGGTCTGGGGGCTGTCGTCGAGCATTTTGTCTTCCTCCGAATTGCCTATGATTGTTTGCTGGGGAGCGGCGCTTGGCGTCGCGCGATCCCGGGGCGGGGATTGGCGAGATCAGGATCTCGCGGGTGTTCCCTCAGGGGCCAGCAGGGCGTGGATGCCCGAACTGTTCGACATGGCTTTCCTCCGGTTCCAGTCGCTCCATGCACAGCAAGTGCCGTGCCAAGTCGCGGATGGCGGGAAAGCCCGGTATTTCCGGGGGGAGGTGGGGCAACACCTGTTGCAGCGCGCCTGGAGCACGCCACAGCTGTTGCAGCAGGCGCTGCAACAGCTCAGTGGAGCGCTGTCAGCCCGTAGCGCTTGATCTGGCGGTGGACGGTGGAACGGTCGAGGCCCATGCGGCGGGCGGTTTCGGAGACGTTCCAGTTGCACGCGGCAAGCATCGCCTGCAGTGCGGCCGGGCCGGAGTCCGCATCGTCCAGGCGGTCGGTCACCTCGGTCACCGGCGCCATGGTCTCGGGCAGATCGCAAAGCTCGATCACGCCGTCCTGGCAGAGCGCTGCGGCAACCGCGATGACGTTGTCGAGTTCGCGGATGTTGCCCGGCCAGCCATGGGCGCGCAGGGCGAGCAGTGCCGCGGGCGCCATTGTCAGCGTTTCGCCGTCCAGGCGATGGCGGGCGATGACCGTGTCGAGCAGCCAGTCGAAGTCGCGGCGTTCACGCAGCGGCGGGATGGAAAGCGTCGCGGCGTTCAGGCGATAGTAGAGGTCCTCGCGGAAACGCCCTTCCTGCACGAGCGAACCAAGATCGCGGTGAGACGCCGAGATGACCCTGAGGTTGACCGGCTTCGGCCGCGATGCACCGACTGGAAGCACTTCCCGTTCGGCCAGCACGCGCAGGAAGCGGCTTTGCAGCGGAAGCGGCATGTCGCCGATCTCGTCGAGGAACAGCGTGCCGCCGTCGGCCTCTTCGATCAGCCCCTTGCGGCCCTTGGCCGATGCGCCGGTGAAGGCGCCCGGCAAATGGCCGAACAGTTCGCTTTCAATCAGTTGCTCGGGGATGGCGGCGCAGTTGATGGCGACGAACTTGCCCTTGGCGGCAGCGCCGTCGTGGATCGCCTTGGCGAGATATTCTTTGCCGGTGCCGGTTTCGCCCTGGAGCAGGATGGGCAGCGGCCTGCCGGCGAGCTTCGCCGCCTTGGCCTGGAGTGCCGCCATTTGCGGATCGCCGCCGCTCAGGCCGCGCAGCGAAACCGGGATCTGGTCGCGCGCAATGGCCGGCGCCTGGACCTTGTGGTGCGGCTCGATGGCGTGGGCAAACAGCGCGCTGCCGTCGCGGGCGAAGACCAGCCGGTCCTGCGTCGGCCGCCGCCGGGTGAGATCCGGCAGGTCGTCGATCTCCATGTCGAAGAAGCGCGCGATCGGCTGGCCGATCAGGCCGTCCGGCTGGCGCCAGTCGAGCCCGACCGAACGCGCCAGGATCTTGGCGCCGCCATGGGTCATGCCGATGATGCGTCCAGCGCCGTCGATGGAAATCGCCGCTTCCGGATCGACATCGAGGAATTCCGGCGACCGGGCGAAGCGCAGCACCCATTCGTCGCGGGTCTGGGCCATCAAATTGGCGAGTTCGATGCGGCGCACGGTGGCAGCTACCAGATGCAGCGCCAGATTCTGGCTGGTCTTGCGGATCGGCGAACTCAGCAGCGAAATGTCGAGCACCGCGGCAAGGTCGCCGCGGATGTCGTAGACCGGTGCCGCCGTGCAGGACAAAGGCGTATGGGTGTTGTCGAAATGGTCGGTCTGGTGGATGGTCAGGGCCTCGCCGGCCTCCAGGCAGGCGCCGACGGCACAGGTTCCGGCGCGTGCTTCCGACCATTCCGAGCCGAGGTAGAGGCCGGCCTTGCGCAGGTTGTTGTCGAACAGCGGGTCGCCGAGAAACTCGACCGTCACGCCCTTGCGGTCGGACAGCAGCAGCACGTAGTTCTGGCCGGCCACCTGCCGGAACAGGTTTTCGAGGCCGGAGCGGGCGATGGCGATCAGCTCCTCCGACTGCTGGCGATGCTCGCGCAGTTCCCCATCTGGCAGGATATAGGCTTCGCAGGCCTGGGTCGGGTCGAGCCGATGCTGCTCGATGCAGCGCAGCCACGACTTGACCACCTGCTCGTCGCGCCCGGTCGAAGCTCCAAGGCTGACGCTTTCGATCTCGCGAATATGGTCGGAATGCGAAAACATCGGCAATTGCGGCGCGCCTCCCAACGCACCGCCCTCCCATTTTCTCCTGATGCCACATGACTGCATGGCCTCAGGGCATTGTAAAGGAGACTAAAGACCGAGGGGGTGCGGTGCGGGCGGAGAGCCGCGATGCCGGGGCAGGCGGCACGTTATCGGAACAGTTGCAGGATCGATTGGGGGTTGGCGTTGGCGATCTGCAGCGACTGGATCGCCAATTGCTGCTGGGTCTGCAGCGCGGTGAGCCTGGTCGACGCCTTGTCCATGTTCGCATCGACGAGCTGACCGACCCCGCGACTGAGCGAATCCGAAAGGCTTTTTGCGAAATCGGCCTGCAGGTTCAGGCTCTTTTTCAGGGCGCCCAGTTCGCTGGCAGCGGTCATGACCTTCTTCAGCATGCCGTCGAGACCGGAGATGTAATTGTCCAGATTTGCCGACGGAGCGGAGACGTCGACGTCCATCAGGTCGAAGTCAGGCAATATCCCGACATTGTCGGCGACATCCCTCAAGGCGATCGTGGATCGCGCGCCGGCGTTCGGATGCACCGTGTCGTCGATGAGCAATCTTACAAAGTTGCTGGTTGCGACGACGTTGATGCCCTGGCCGTCGAGTGCGTGGTCGAGCAGGACAGCAAGCTGGTCGGGATCGGCCACGATGCCGTCGGTGGTTCCGAGAGCCGCGTCGACCATGGCACGGTCGATGGTGATCCTGACCGGCGTGTTGCCGCTGACTTCGATCGCGAAGCTGAATTCCACATCGTTGTGGACGCGGAAGGGGCCGGCGAAGAGAAGGCCTGTTGTCGCGTAACTGTCGCGGATGTTTCCAGCCAGCGGATTTTCCAGACCCGCAGCCTGTCCGCCGATGGTCTCGGTCAGCGCCACTGAGACGCTTGAACCCGACTCTCCCGTCAATTCCTCGCTCCGGATTGCGAACCTGCTCCCTGCGATACTGACGACAGCGGGCGCACCGGCGTCGTTGAGCGCCGCCTCGAGTACTCTCTGCATCTCGGCGATGGTGTTGATCTGGCCATCGGTGGTTCCGAGTTCGGCGCTGACCAGCGCCTTGTCGATCACGACATCGAAAGTCTGCCCGGCCGCATGGAGGCCTTCGTCCAGCGTCAAGGTAAAGCGTATCGCCTCGGTGTCGCCAATGGCGACAGCACCGGTGAAGCCGAAGTCCTGGAAGCCCATGGCCCCATTGGTGTTCAGGCTCTGGCCGCGCAATCCGCCGATGTCTCCCAGGCTCCTGGGATCCGCCTGCAGCGCACCGCCGCCACCGACATTGAACAGGCTCGTGCGGAGGAGGTTCACGTCAGTCTTGCCGATCGAAGCATGGCCTTCCGGTGACCTGACGAACGAAGACACGATTGCCGTCTTGTAGTCCGAGAGTTCGGCCAGATTGCCGGGATGTTCGGTGTTCAGCCAGTTCGCTCCGTTGAAATTGGCGGAGGTTGCGATACTTGCGATCTGCTGTTTCAGGTTTTCCAACTCGGTCTGTATCTTGGCCCGGTTGTCCGGTTGATCCTTGGCGAGGATGACCTTGGCGCTGAAATCCGAAAGCAGTCCTACGGTCGAATCGAGCGCGGTGTAGGCAATGTCGGCCCGCGCGATCCCCAGGCCAAGGGCGTCGGAAACTGTCGACAGCGCCATGTTGTCGGAACGCATGGTGGTGGCGATCGACCAGTACGCGGCATTGTGTGACGCTTCGGAAATGCGAAGGCCGGTGCTGACCTGGCCTTGCGTCGCCTCAAGGCTCGAGCTTGCGGCCTTCAATGCCTGCAGGGCGGTCATTGAAGAGGAATTCGTCAATATGCTTGTCATGCTGATCTGCAAAGTTATGAAATAGTATTTTCGAGTAGATGCAAAGTTTATTTCGTCAACAAATGGATATGGTATGGTTAATAAATCGTAAACGAAGACCGATGTCTTGATGGAATTTGCCCGCCGTCGCTCCTGGCGGCGCGCCCGCGCATTGCACCGCCGCCCAGGTCATGGCGGCGCTCGCTGCGACCCCATCGCTGCTTCGTACAAGCACAATCGCCTGCCGGCAGAGTTGCAAAGATGATCTGTTGGAGTAACCTTCCCGTCGCGAATGCACTTTCCTGTCCAAGGCACATGAGGGGATCATGACCCAGGACCAAGGAAACTCCGGCACCGTTCGGCCTGGTGTTTCCACGCGCCGCAAAGAGCTCTTGGCGTTCCTCGTTCTGGCCTTCGGAATCTGGCCCATCGTCGCCGTGGGCGTCGTCGGCGGCTACGGCTTTATGGTCTGGATGTGGCAGATCATCTTCGGGCCGCCCGGACCTCCGGGAGGTTGAGCCGATGGCGGCGCCGGGCAGCATCAGCCGCAGGTCGTTCCTGACCGGCCGCGACGAACAGCCGGTGCGAAGAATCCCGCCTCCCGGCATGCTTGAAGATGGGCTTGCCTCCTGCACCGGTTGCGGTGCCTGCGTCGAAGCCTGCCCGAGCGCCATCATCGCGCTGGTCGAAGGCAAGCCGTCGCTGGATTTCCAGGCCGGCGAGTGCCTGCTTTGCGGCGACTGCGCCACGGTTTGCCCGGAACCCGTTTTCGACCGCGCTGCGCCGCCCGCCTTTGCCCATGTCGTGGCCATTTCAGACGCCTGCCTGGCCCGCAACGGGGTGTCCTGCATGACTTGCCGCGACGCCTGCCCGGAAGCGGCGATTGCATTTCGGCCGCGCATCGGCGGACCATTCGTGCCGGAGTTGAACGAGAGTGCCTGCACCGGCTGCGGTGCCTGTATTGGGCCATGCCCGTCGCAGGCGATTGCGGTCGCGTCACGCATGCCGGAGGCCGTCGATGGCTGACGAAAGACGCTACCACCACATATCGAGCGCGGTGATCGCCGTCATGCCCGGGCGGCTGGCCGAAGTGGCCGATGCGATCGTCGCCATGGGCGGCCCGGAAATCCGGGCGCAGGAAAACAACCGCATCGTGGTCGTAATGGAAGGCGAAAGCGCCGGCGAGCTGGGCGCGCAGCTTACCGCGCTTGGCGCCCTCGACGGCGTGGTCGCGGCCAACATGGTCTTTGAACATATCGAGGAACTGGAGGGCTCGGCACCATGACCGCAGAATTGAACCGACGCGAGCTCCTGAAGGCGCAGGCGGCGGCCGTTGCGGCTGCAACGGCAGGCATTGCACTGCCGGCGTCGGCGCAGCCCATCCCCGGCGGGGTCGGCTCGCTGGAGATCAAGTGGTCGAAGGCGCCGTGCCGCTTCTGCGGCACCGGCTGCGGCGTCATGGTCGGCGTCAAGGACGGCCAGGTGGTCGCCAGCCATGGCGATACACAGGCCGAGGTCAACCGCGGCCTCAACTGCGTGAAGGGCTATTTCCTGTCCAAGATCATGTATGGCGCCGATCGGCTGACGACGCCTTTGATGCGCAAGCGCAACGGCGTCTACGACAAGGACGGCGAGTTCGAGCCGGTAAGCTGGGACGAGGCCTTCGGCCTGATGGCCGAGCGGGTCAAGACGGTGCTCAAGGAGAAGGGACCAACGGCACTAGGCATGTTCGGCTCCGGCCAGTGGACCATCTTCGAAGGTTACGCCGCGACCAAGCTGATGCGCGCCGGCTTCCGCTCCAACAATCTCGATCCCAACGCCCGCCACTGCATGGCATCCGCCGCCTACGCCTTCATGCGCACCTTCGGCATGGACGAGCCGATGGGCTGCTACGACGATTTCGAGGCTGCCGACGCCTTCGTGCTGTGGGGCTCGAACATGGCCGAGATGCATCCGATCCTGTGGACGCGTCTGGCCGACCGGCGACTTGGACACGAACACGTCAAGGTGGCGGTGCTGTCGACCTTCACCCATCGCAGCATGGACCTTGCCGACATTCCTGTCGTGTTCAAGCCCGGAACCGACCTGGCCATCCTCAACTACATCGCCAACCACATCATCACGACGGGACGGGTCAACGAGGACTTCGTCAGCAAGCACACCGTCTTCATGCGCGGCGAGACCGACATCGGTTATGGCCTGAGGCCGGAAGATCCGCGCGAGGTTGCGGCCAAGGGCGCGGCTAATGCCGCAAACATGGAGCCGACCGACTTCGAGGCATTCAAGCAGTTGGTTTCGGAATACACGCTGGACAAGGTCGCCGAACTGACCGGCGTCGAGAAGGGATTTCTCGAAGAGCTTGCCGAACTCTACGCCGATCCCGGCCGCAAGGTCATGTCGCTGTGGACGATGGGCTTCAACCAGCATGTGCGCGGGGTCTGGGCCAACCAGATGGTCTACAACCTGCATCTGCTGACAGGCAAAATCTCCGAGCCGGGCAACAGCCCGTTCTCGCTGACCGGCCAGCCCTCGGCCTGCGGCACGGCGCGCGAGGTCGGTACCTTCGCCCATCGCCTGCCGGCCGACATGGTGGTCACCAATCCCGAGCACCGCAAGCACGCCGAGGAAATCTGGAAGCTACCGCCCGGATTGCTGCCCGACAAGCCGGGCTTTCATGCGGTCGAGCAGGATCGGATGCTGAAGGACGGCAAGCTCAATTTTTACTGGGTGCAGGTCAACAACAACATCCAGGCTTCGCCCAACAGCAGCAACGAGGCCTATCCCGGCTATCGCAACCCGGACAATTTCATCGTCGTCTCCGACGCCTACCCGACCGTGACGACGATGTCGGCCGACATCATCCTGCCCGCCGCGATGTGGGTCGAGAAGGAGGGCGCCTACGGCAATGCCGAGCGCCGCACCCATGTCTGGCATCAACTGGTCCAGGCCCCCGGCGAGGCGCGCTCGGACCTTTGGCAACTGGCCGAGTTCTCGAAGCATTTCACCACCGACGAGGTCTGGCCGAAGGAAATCCTCGACGCCAATCCGGCCTATCGCGGCAAGACGCTGTTCGACGTGCTGTTCGGCAACGGCAATGTCGACAAGTTCCCGCGTAGCGAGATCAACCCGGACTACGCCAACAACGAGGCCACCGAGTTCGGCTTTTACATCCAGAAGGGCCTGTTCGAGGAATATGCCACCTTCGGCCGCGGTCACGGCCACGACCTGGCGCCCTACGACACCTATCACGAGGTGCGCGGGCTGCGCTGGCCGGTGGTCGACGGCAAGGAAACGCGCTGGCGCTACCGGGAGGGCCTCGACCCTTATGTGAAGCCGGGCGAGGGGGTCAAGTTCTACGGCCGCCCCGACGGCAGGGCGGTGATCCTTGCCGTGCCCTACGAGCCGCCGGCGGAATCGCCGGACGAGGAGTTCGACATCTGGCTGGTCACCGGGCGCGTGCTCGAGCACTGGCACTCCGGCTCGATGACGCTGCGCGTGCCCGAGCTCTACAAGGCGTTCCCCGGCGCGCGCTGCTTCATGAATGCCGACGACGCGCGCAAGCGCGGCATCAACCAGGGCGCCGAGGTGCGAGTGATCTCGCGGCGCGGCGAAATCCGCTCGCGCATCGAGACACGTGGGCGCAACCGGATGCCGAGCGGGGTGATCTTCGTGCCGTGGTTCGACGCCAGCCAGCTCATCAACAAGGTCACGCTCGACGCCACCGATCCCATCTCCAAGCAGACAGATTTCAAGAAATGCGCAGTCAAGATCGTTCCGGTCGCATGAGCTTGCGGCGCAGCGTCCCTGCGCTTGTCTTCGTCACGCTGTTCTGCGCGGGCACGGCGGCGCTGGCCCAGATGGCTGCCGACAAGTCCCCCGAACTGACGGGGCCACCGTCGCCGATGGAAACGATCCCGGCGGCGCCGGTTCCCAAATGGGTGACCGACGACGTTCGCAAGATGCGCGCCTATCCCGAGCAGCCGCCGGTCATCCCGCATTCGATCGAAGGCTATCAGCTCTCGGTCAACACCAACCGCTGCCTGTCCTGCCACAAGCGCGAGTTCACCCAGAGTTCGGGAGCGCCGATGATCAGCGTCACCCACTACATGACGCGCGAAGGCCAGATGTTGGCCGACGTCTCGCCGCGGCGCTATTTCTGCACCGAATGCCACGTGCCGCAGGCGGATGTGCGGCCACTGGTCGAGAACCGTTTCAAGGACATGAGCGAACTGGGCTTCAAGCCCGCCGGCAGCGAGTAGGCCCATGCAACGATTGAAGGAGTGGCTGCTGTGGGCATGGCAGATCGTCAGTACACCGGCCGGCACGCTGAGCCTCGGCTTCCTGACGCTCGGCGGCTTTGTCGGCGGCGTGATGTTCTGGGGCGCATTCAACACCGCGCTGGAGGTCACCAACACCGAGAAATTCTGCACCTCGTGCCATGAGATGCGCGACAACGTCTACCAGGAACTGACCCACACGATCCACTTCGCCAACCGTTCCGGCGTGCGTGCGTCCTGTCCGGATTGTCATGTGCCGCACCAATGGACCGACAAGATCGCCCGCAAGATGCAGGCCTCGAAGGAGGTCTGGGGCAAGATTTTCGGGACGATCGACACCCGGCGCAAGTTCCTGGACAAACGACTGGAGCTTGCCCAGCACGAATGGGCGCGGCTGAAGGCCAATGACAGCCTCGAATGTCGCAACTGCCACTCGTCGGTGGCGATGGACCTGACGCGCCAGACGCAGCGCGCCGCCGAAATCCACACGCGCTACCTGCTTTCCGGCAAGGCGACCTGCATCGACTGCCACAAGGGCATCGCCCACGAACTGCCCAACATGAAGGGCATCGCACCCGGCTGGCAGGTGCCGCCGGAACTGCAGGGCAACCAGCTGCCGCAATCCTCGGCCGTCGATGCCCTCGACCGCTACGTCAAGGCTTCCCATGCCGGCTTGCCCATGGAAGCCATGGCGCTGGACTGAGGCCGGCGCAATCCGCGTTCTGTTTGTCCGCGCGCAATGATCGCGAGGCCGGAAACGTCCATTGTCGTGGCTTCACAAGCGGCGAGCGACGATGAAGCCACGTTTCAACGACGACATGAGCATGGACGCGATCATGCGCCAATGGCCGGGAACTATACGCGTGATGCTCGGCCACGGCCTGATTTGCGTCGGCTGCCCGATCGCCTCGTTCCACACCGTTGCAGATGCCGCGCGGGAGCATCACCTCGACGAGGACGTGCTGGTTCGCGACCTGACGAGCGCGATGAAGTGAGGACGCAGACTGCCCGTCAGCCCTTGTCGGCGCGCCCTTCGGCCAGTGCGAACAGCCGGTGCGGCTCGACCACGGTGACCTTCTGGCGTCCGCTTTTGACCAGTCCCTTTTCCTCCCAGGCGGTGAGCAGCCGGCTGACGGTGTGCAGCGTCGTGCCCGTCATCTCGGCGATGTCCTGGCGTGAAATCGGGAAGTCGATGAGGATGCCTTCCTCGGTCTTGCGTCCCGTCTGCTTGACCAGCCGCAACAGCGCGTGGGCGACGCGCTGCTCGACCTGCTCGGTGGCCAGCTCGACGACGCGGGCCTGGGCCTCCTGGAGCCGGGTGCCGACAGTCTTGTAGGTGCCCGTGGCAAAGCTCGGAAAGGACCCGGCTAGGTCGGGCCACAGATTGCCCGGCCAGGCGAGCACGACGCAGTCGACGGCGGCAACGGCGCTGGCGGGGTAGGTGGTGCGTCCCAGCGCATGAGCGATGCCCATCAGCTCACCCGGGCTGATGTAGCGGACGATGACCTGCTGGCCGTCGGGCGTCGTCTTGACGACGCGAACGTGGCCGTCGAGCAGGAGGAAGAAGGAGTGCGCGTCACCTTCCTGCTCGAAGACCGTCTGGTCCTTGGCGATGCGCAGCGAACGCGCCTGCTGGAGGACACGGTCGAGATCCGCCGGGGTCATGCCCTGGAAGACGGGCAAGCCGGCGATTAGCGAGCGGTCAAGACGGCTCATTTCAGTTGCTCCTGCGAGTGCCCGATCCTGCTCTCCGAAACCACAGATCATCTCGCTGCGGTTTGCGCTGGATCAAAGTGTCCCCGGCAAAAACGACATAGGCAAGGCCCAACGGCTGGAGCCGTCGTGAAAGGAAAGAAAAGATCATGAAATACGCCATTGCCACCGCAGCCGCGTTCGCAGCCATGCTTCTGGCCGGTGTCGCGCAGGCCGCCGAAATCGAGATCCAGATGCTCAACAAGGGCGAAAAGGGCGCGATGGTGTTCCAGCCCGATTTCGTCGTTGCCGCACCCGGCGATACCATCACCTTCGTGCCGACCGACAAGTCTCACGACGCCGAAAGCATCAAGGGCATGATCCCGGAGGGTGCGACGCCCTTCAAGGGCAAGATGAATGAGAAGATTTCCGTCACCCTCGACAAGGAAGGCGTCTACGGCGTCAAGTGCACGCCGCACTACGGCATGGGCATGGTGGCACTGATCGTGGTCGGCAAGCCGACCAATCTCGAGCAGGCCAAGGCCGTCAAGCAGATGGGCAAGGCCAAGAAGTCGTTCGAAGCGCTTCTGGCGCAGGTGCCCGCAGGCAACTGAGTGCGGGGCATTCAAATCTGTCTCTAAGCCAGCCGGGTGGAACGGTTCCACCCGGCATTTCCCCGTTGGAGGGGCTGTCATGGCTATTCCACGCGTTCGGCCGGGAAACTATCCCGCCGTGCTTTCCTACGGCTTTAGGCCGTTCTTCCTGCTCGGCTCGCTTTATGCCGGCCTGACCATCCTGGCGTGGTTGCCGATGCTCTACGGGCGGCTGGAGACGGCGAGCGTCTTCACCCCGGTCGACTGGCATATCCATGAAATGATCTTCGGCTATGTCGCGGCCATCGTCACCGGGTTCCTGCTCACCGCCATTCCCAACTGGACGGGCCGGTTGCCGGTGCAGGGGCTGCCGCTGGCGGTACTGGTGGCGATCTGGCTGGCTGGCCGCTTCGCAGTGTTCTTCTCGGCCGACATCGGCTGGCTCGCCGCCGCCGTGATCGACAGTTCGTTCCTGCTGGCGGTCGCCGTGGCAGCTGCCGTCGAGATCATCGCCGGCCGCAACTGGCGCAACCTCAAGGTGCTTGTGCCGGTCGGCGTCCTGTTTGCCGCCAATGTCGCCTACCATCTCGAAGTGCATTTCAACGGCGAGGCCGACATCGCCCGGCGGCTCGGGATCGGCGCGACCGTGGTGCTGATCATGATCATCGGCGGCCGCATCATTCCGAGCTTCACCCGCAACTGGCTGGCGCGCCAGGCTCCGGGGCGGTTGCCGGTGCCATTCAATCGCTTCGATGCCGTCACGATCTTGGGCTCTGCAGCCGCACTTCTGGCCTGGACCTGCTTCCCGGATCATGTGGCGAGCGGCGCAGCACTGCTCGCGGCAGGGGCGCTCAACGTGGCAAGGTTCAGTCGCTGGGCCGGCGAGCGCACCTGGCGCGATCCGCTGGTGGTCATCCTGCACGTGGCTTATGCCTTCGTGCCGGTCGGGTTCGTGCTGGCCGCGCTCGCGGTCCTCCTGCCCGAAGTCGTGGCACCGGCCGCAGGCCTGCATGCCTTCGGCACCGGCGCAATCGGCGCGATGACGCTTGCGGTGATGTCGCGGGCCACGCTTGGGCATACGGGACGCGCGCTGCATGCCGGCAACGCCACCTGCATGGTCTTCGTTGCAGTCGTCGCGTCGGCAATCCTCAGGATCGCCTACGCTTTCCTGCCAGGCATGACACCGCTGCTGCACGCGTCTGCCGCTGCCTGGACACTCGCTTTCCTGGGCTATGCGGCAGTCTATGGCGGAATGCTGCTGCGTCCCAAGCTGCGCGCGCGGCAAGCTAACCCGGCACCCTCGTGACAAGGTTGGCCTGAACTGCCGAAACGAAAAAGGCCCGGATCTCCATCGGAGGTCCGGGCCCTTCTTTTTGGAATTGCCTAGCCGGTGGCGCCGCGCCAGAGCGCCTTGAACGCAGACAGCATCGACGGACGCTCCCTGACGAGGCGGATGCCGAGGTTGTCGGGCGGCAGGCCTGCCGCACAGCCGCCGCTCTTGCCGTCGCGGATGAAGAACGACATGTAGCCGCGATGCTTGCCGGCGACGACCCGCACGCCGCAATTGTCTGTGCTGGTGTCGACGCGCCCGTTCTTGTCGAGCGCCACCCGGCGGTAGCAGGTCGTCGTCCACTCCCAGACATTGCCGCCGACATCGTGGAGGCCGTTGGAATTGGCGCCGAAATGGCCCTGCGGCTTGGGCTCGGGATCACGTCCCCTGGCCGCCTCGGATTCGCTGCGGTAGCGCGCCAGCCAGCGGGCGATGGCGTCGCTGCCGCCGTTGGGGTCGATACCCTCGTCGCTGAAACGCTCGGCTGCCGCGAACGCCCACTCCTCGTCGGTCGGTAGCCGCCAGCCTTCTCCTGTCTTGTGCGACAGCCACTGGGCATAGGCGTTGGCATCGCGGAAGCTTACGCCGGTCGCGGGCAGGTTTTCAGCGCGCTGGAAGGCGCCATCCGCCTGATCACATGCGCCATCGGCGACGCACAGGGCATAGTCGGCAGCGCTGACCTGATAGGCCATGATGTCGAAGGAACGGCGGAAGCGGACGCGATCCTCCGGCGCATCGACCGGGCGCTCGGCGGTCTGGAACTCGCCGGGCAGCCTGTAGGCCAGCCGCCCGGGGGCAATGGCGACCGTCTGCGGCGAGGCCATTGCCGGCGGGGCGGCGGGCCCGGCTGGATCACGGGCCAGGTAGACGGCCAGCGCGATGGCGGGGATCACGAGTGCCGTGGTCAGGAGAAAGCCGGGTTTCATCGATCTCATCCTTAAAAAAACGGCCCGCAGGCATGCCGGCGGGCCGAGTTGGACAGTGAAAGGAGCCTGCCGGTCAGTTGGTCGGGATCGGACCGGGTGCCTGCACCTGCTTCATCAGGTCGTCGTCCCATTCACCCTCGACCATCACGTGGGCGGTTGCGCCGAGTTCGGCCGCCTCGATCAGGTTGTGGTTGACGTAGGCGTAGATGCCCGGCTGCAGGAAGGTGTAGAGCGCCGCGCCCGCAGATCCGCCGCGGATGAACCAGGTCTCCAGGTCCTTGGCCGGGGCATTGACGAACTTGCCTTCTTCCCAGACATGATCGCCGTGGCCGCCGATCAGGTGGGGCCGGCTGTCCCGGTTGGCTTGGGCGTGGACGAACAGCACCGTTTCACCGACCTTGGCTTTCAGCGCGTTGTCGCCGGTCAGCGAACCGACCTTGCCGTTGAAGACGACGTGGGTCGGGATCAGGCCGCGCATCACCTTCAGCGTCTCGTCATAGCTGTCGCCGAGGCTCTCGTACTTCTTGTACTTGCCGTTCTCGTCGCGCGGCACATAGAGGTCGTGCTCGCCGATGTAGAAGATACGATCGTACTTCAGCGGCTTGCCGGCCCCGTCCTTCAGCCCGTCGCGCGGCAGGACCATGACGGCGCCGCTCATGCCGGAGACGACGTGCCAGGGGATCATGCCCGTCGGCGCGCAGTGGTAGACAAAGGTGCCGGTGCGGGTCGCCTTCCAGCGCAGCACGGCCTGTTCGCCCGGGTTGACGTGGGTCAGCGCACCACCGCCCAGCGCGCCGGTGGCGGCATGGAAGTCGATGTTGTGCGGCATCTCGTTGGTTTCGGGATTGACCAGCGTCAGTTCGACATAGTCGCCCTCGTGGACGATCATCAACGGGCCGGGCATGGAGCCTTCGTAGGTCATCGCCTGGAGCGTCGTGCCTTCGTCATCGATCACCATCGGCAGTTCCTTGATGGTCATCCGGTATTCGATGACCTTCGGGCCGCCCTTGGCGATCTGGTCATGAGGGTGGGCGAAGGGCGGGGCGACCAGGTCGACCTTGATACGTGGCAGGCCGGCGATGTCGGCCACCTTGGCCTGTGCCAGCGCCGGGGTTACGATAACCGAGCCCAGGAGCGCGGCCGCTGCCGCACCTGTGGCCGTACCCAAGAGTGCTTCGCGTCGCGTCAACATTTCAGTTCTCCTTCGTGATTGGCGTTGCCTGTTATTACGGTCAGGAGGATAGGCGGCTTGCGGCAAGCGATCTTTGTTGCGGCGCAAACAATTGTTGCAGTGCCGCAACTTGGTCTGCCCTGGGAAAATGACGGGTCGGCACTACAGCGCCGCCGCAATTCTTGGCCGGGCGGCCAGGGCAGCGTCCCGCGTGGGATGCCGCGTCAGTCGGGGCAGGGGGGCGTCCGAATTGCGGCGAGCAGGTTCTGCTCGCATGCCACATGGCGGCGAATAGCCAGGAAATAGGCGCGCAACATGTAGCCTATCGCATCCCAGGAGCGCTTGCCGCCGCCGCGCGAAAGGGTGACGAGGATCCGGACGATTTCGTCGGCGGCAGCATGGTCCTGTGCATGTTCCCGGCGCAGCCGCTCGATCGTCGCCCCGGTGCCGGCAGCCGGCAGGCGACCAAGGGCGGCGGGAAAGAGGATTTCCTCCTCCAGCCTGTTTGCCGCCGCGATGGCCGGTTTGAGCTCTGCAGCGATCTGCCGGCAGAGCCTGCGGTCGGGACGGGGAAGGGAATCGGCGACGGCTTCTAGCCTGTCGCAGATTTGCAGTGTCGCGCGATAAAGCCCGTTCAACTCGGTGAAACCAGCCGTCGAATTGGGATCGCTCATCGCCACCTGCCCTGCAACGCCTACTGGTTGAAGAACAGCACCGCTGCGATGGCGATCGATGCGAGCACCGCGGAAGCGGCGCCCGTGCGCTGCAGGACGCCCATGCGATAAACCAACAGCGCGAAGCCGACGATGATCGGCGTGGCGACCGAAAGGCCGAATTGGGCGTTGCTCATCGCGGGCTCCATTGCTCGATTCCGATGCCGCGATGTCGCAGATTTTCGCGCCCGTCACCTTGCGCAAACGCAAAGAAGCCCTGCCGCCGCCTGCCTAAGAAGCAGCATGGACATGACCGTTTCGACGCATGTGCAGGAAGACGAAGCGCCGGATGCCGGCGATTTCCTGCTCTGGATCCTGGTGTGGAGCGAGCTCGCCGCCTTCGGCATCCTGCTTGTTGCCTTCATGGTCGCCGGCATCGTGCAGGCGGACCAGTTCGCCGCAGCGCGCGTGCACCTCAACGTGCCGCTCGCCGCGCTGAACACCGCCGTGCTGCTCACCAGCGGTTGGCAGGCGGCGCGCGCGGCGCGGCCTGGAGCGACGCGCGGCCAGGCCAGGGGCGCGCTTGTCGTGGCTGCACTGTTCGGCTTGCTGTTCGTTGCCATCAAGCTGTTCGAATACAGCGGCGAGATCGGCCATGCCGGAGATGAAGCCTATGGCGTGTTCTTCGAGCTCTACTTCCTGCTGACGGGTTTCCACCTGCTGCACGTTGCCTTCGGCGCGCTGGTGTTGCTCCTCGTCAGCTGGCGGACCAGCCGTGCCAACGTCATCCTCATCACCACGCTGTGGCATGTCTTCGATCTGATCTGGATCGTCATGTTCCCGCTCGTCTATCTCGTGTGAGCGGCATGGCAGACGGCTCTTCCCGGCGGCTTGCCCGCTCCTGGCTTATCCTTCTCGCCCTGACCGGGGCGAGTGTGCTGGCCGTGCGCTTTGGCGGCGCGGCGGCCGGGGTCGCATTCGTTCTCGGACTCGCCATGCTCAAAGCCCGCCTCGTCATCCTGGATTTCATGGGCCTGCGCGGCCAGGCGGCGATGTCGCGTGCGTTGCTGGGCTGGTGCCTTGTGCTCGTGCTGGGCGGCGCGGCAAAGGCGATCGCTGTCGCGATGGCGGCCGGCTGAGCCGTGGGCGACTTGTTTGCCAAAACGCAAAGAAGCTCTTCCCCAAACCCATAGAAGGTTCCGGTCCGGGTAACCGGAGACCGCCGGGCCGTGCCCGTCGGGAGGGAAAACGATCGGGCCGAACCGCTGGCGCGGCCTCTGTCTGGAAAGGATCACGTGATGGCAGAACGCCTCACAAAAACGGGGGCTCGAAACGTCTTCTACGGCGGCTCGATCTTCTTCTTCGCAATCTTCGTCGGGCTGACGGCCCACAGCCATTTCTACATCCGCACGACCTCCACGGACGAGAAGACGCTGACGGACTCCGTCGCGCGCGGCAAGCATGTGTGGGAGAAGAACTCCTGCATCAACTGCCACACCATCCTGGGCGAGGGCGCCTATTTCGCGCCCGAACTCGGCAATGTCTGGAAGCGCTACGGCGGCGAGAGCGACCCCGAGGGCGCGCGCGAAACGCTCAAGGCCTGGATGGCGGCGCAGCCGTCGGGGATCGAGGGCCGGCGCCAGATGCCGCAGTTCAACCTCAACGACGAGGAACTGAACGATCTCGCCGATTTCTTCGAATGGACCAGCCGCATCAACACCCAGAAGTGGCCCCCGAACGAGGCAGGCTGAGGCGCCTAGGAGAGAGACATGAAATATGAAACGCAAAAGGTCGCGATGACCTATTTCTACGGCGCCCTGGTCCTGTTCCTGGCCCAGGTCGCCTTCGGCGTGCTTGCCGGCCTCGTCTATGTCGTGCCCAACACGCTGTCGGAGCTGTTGCCGTTTAACATCATCCGCATGATCCACACCAACGCGCTGGTGGTCTGGCTGCTGATGGGTTTCATGGGCGCAACCTATTACCTTTTGCCCGAGGAAACCGAGACCGAGCTCTACAGCCCGAAGCTGGCGATCCTCCAGTTCTGGATGTTCTTCATCGCCGCGGGCATCGCCGTGGTCGGCTACTTGTTCCGGATCCACGAGGGGCGCGAGTTCCTCGAACAGCCCTTCGTCATCAAGGTGGGCATCGTCGTCGTCGTGCTGATGTTCCTGTTCAACATCACCATGACGGCGCTGAAGGGGCGCAAGACCGCCGTTACCAACATCCTGCTGTTCGGGCTCTGGGCACTGGCGATTTTCTTCCTGTTCTCGTTCTACAACCCGTCAAACCTCGCGCTCGACAAGATGTACTGGTGGTACGTCATCCATCTCTGGGTCGAGGGTGTGTGGGAACTGATCATGGCGTCGGTGCTCGCCTTCCTGATGATCAAGCTCAACGGCGTCGACCGCGAGGTGGTGGAGAAGTGGCTCTACGTCATCGTCGGCCTCGCCCTGTTCTCGGGCATCCTCGGCACCGGCCACCATTATTACTGGATCGGCGCGCCCGGCTACTGGCAGTGGATCGGCTCGCTGTTTTCGACGCTCGAAGTGGCGCCGTTCTTCTCCATGGTGCTGTTCACTTTCCACATGACCTGGAAGGCCGGCCGCAACCACCCCAATAAGGCCGCTCTGCTGTGGTCCATCGGCTGCTCGGTCATGGCCTTCTTCGGCGCCGGTGTCTGGGGCTTCCTGCACACGCTGTCGTCGGTGAACTACTACACCCACGGCACGCAGGTGACGGCGGCGCATGGGCATCTCGCCTTTTTCGGTGCCTATGTGATGCTCAATCTCGCCATGATGGCTTATGCCATTCCCGAGATCAAAGGTCGCGCGCCCTACAATCAGTGGCTGAACATCACCAGCTTCTGGATGATGGTCACGGCGATGTCGGTGATGACCTTCGCGCTGACCTTCGCCGGTGTCGTCCAGGTGCATCTCCAGCGCGTTCTGGGCGAGAGCTACATGGACGTGCAGGACCAGCTCGCCCTGTTCTACTGGGTGCGCCTTGGCTCGGGCGTCGTCGTGGTCGTCTCGGCGCTGATGTTCATGTGGGCCGTGCTGGTGCCCGGACGCCAACGCAGCGAGAAGCCCGCCCGCTTCCTGCAGCCCGCCGAATGACACCGTCCTTCCGGCCCCGGTTCGTCCGGGGCCGGACATCCCGCATCTGCGACCGCTTCCCCCACGGAGTTCCCCGATGACCATCGCCCCCATGACGGCCAAATTGCCGAATGTCCGCCCCGCCGCCGACAGCCCCGCCTATTACAGCCCCTCCGGCAACGAATGCAGCCTGTTCGAGCGCGCCTGGGCGCGGCGGCTGCCGCTGTTGCTCAAGGGCCCGACCGGATGTGGCAAGACGCGTTTTGTCAGCCATATGGCGGCGAAGCTCGGCCTGCCGCTGTCGACGGTCTCCTGCCATGACGACCTTGCCGCCGCCGATCTCACCGGCCGTTACCTCTTGATGGGCGGCGACACCGTCTGGGTCGACGGGCCGCTGACCCGCGCCGTGCGCGAGGGCGGCATCTGCTACCTCGACGAAATCGTCGAGGCGCGCAAGGATGTTGCCGTGGTGCTGCACCCTTTGACCGACGACCGCCGCATCCTGCCGCTCGAACGCACCGGCGAGCAGTTGATCGCGCCGGCGAGCTTCATGCTCGTCGTCTCCTACAATCCCGGCTACCAGAACCTGCTGAAAAGCCTGAAGCCGAGCACCCGCCAGCGTTTCGTCGCCATCGAGTTCGATTTCCTGCCCAAGGCTGAAGAGATCGCCGTCGTGTCGGCCGAAAGCGGGCTTGCCGAAGGCCAGGCTGCGCCGCTGGTCGAACTCGCCCGGCGCATCCGCGCGCTCAAGGGCCACGACCTGGAGGAGGGCGCATCGACCCGCCTGCTGGTCTATTGCGCCACACTCATCGACGCAGGCGTGCCTGCGCGCGAAGCCGTGCTTGCGGCGATGATCGAGCCGCTGACCGACGAACCCGACGTCAAGGCGGCTCTGGTCGAGTTGGCCGATTCCCTGATCCGCTGAGGCACCCATGCTTGACTTCCTCGAGCTTGAAGAGACGGTCGGCCGCGCCTGGCATCGCCTCATCGGCCATGTGCAGACCTGGCCGCGCCATCCCGAACATGCGGTGCATCTGGCCGCCATGCAGCCGGTGCTTGCCGTCTGCTTTCGCGGATTCGGCGGCGAGTGTGCCGTCCAGATCGCTGCCGTGCGCGGCAGGACCTCGGGCCATCGCCTCGGCTGGCGCCAGCGCATGGGGCTCGGCGAGGAAAAGCTCGCCCAGCCGGCGCGCGACGGCTCGTCGCTGATGCTGCCGGCAGTGAGCGACCTGTTCCCCGACAAGGGGCTCAACCGCGATCTCTATGTCTGGCTTTCCGCCTATATGGCCCTGATGCCGCTCGATCCCATCGTCGAGACCGATCCGCTGCTGCGCGACCTCGAAGCCTTGCGGCGCGCGGAGGCGACGGTTGCCAGCGTGACGGAAATCTTCCCGGGGCTTGGACGCCGCTATCGGCGCCTTGCGGCGGCCACGCTTGCCGCCCGCCATCGCGCCCCGCTGCCCTCGGTCGAGGCGCAGATCGAAGGGCGCGTGGCCAGACTGCTCAGGCACCAAGCCGGCCTGCCCGACGATACCCTGCCGGCGATCTTCCCGCACCGCGCTCCGGCGGGATACCTGCCGATGCTACCCGTGCCCTTGTGGCCCGACGCGCTGCTTCCGCCGGAGACCTCGCCCCGCCGCGACGAGGACGAACCCGTGACAGGCGGCCGCGATGCCGGCGGTGTCGAGATCGAGCGCCAGGTCGCGGTGCGCGAGAACCAGGAGGCGCGCAAGGACGACCGCAGCCCGTTCATCCTGAACCGCTTCGAGAAGATCCTCGCCATGGCCGAGATGGTCAATGTCGACCGTCCTTCCGACGACAGCGACGACGATGCCAAGGCCGCCGAAGACCTCGACGACATGACGCTCGGCGAACGCAAGGGGCGTCCGGCTTCGCGCTTCCGTTTCGACCTCGACCTGCCGCCCGAGGCGCTGGACCGCACCCCGTTGACTGCGGAACGTACCTATCCTGAATGGGATTTCCGGACCGGCACGTATCTCCCCGATCACTGCCGGGTTCTGGCTGCGCCTGCTGCGGAAACCGGGATGGCCGGCGAGCCCGATCTGGAGACACGGCGCCTCATAAGACGGGTGCGCCGCCAGTTCGAAGTGCTGAGGCCGCGCCATGAGGTGCTGCGCGCCCAACTTGACGGCGCCGATCTCGACCTCGATGCCGTGGTGCGAGCCCGTTGCGATCTCGTCGCCGGCGGCCAGGGCAGCGACCGCATCCACCTGATGAGCCGGCCCCAGGTACACGACCTTGCCGTCACCATCTTGGTCGACGTGTCGCTCTCGACCGACGCCTGGTTCGACAACCGCCGGGTGCTCGACGTCGAGAAAGAAGCGTTGCTGATCCTTGCCAACGGTCTCGCCGCCTGCGGCGACAACCACTCGATCCTGACCTTCACGTCGCGGCGGCGCGACTGGGTGCGCATCGAGGTGGTCAAGGCCTTCGACGAGTCGATGAGCTCAACCATCGAGGCGCGTATCGCGGCCCTTAAGCCGGGCTATTACACCAGGATCGGGGCGGCCATACGGCACGCCACGGCGGAGCTGGCAAAGCAGCCCAATCGCAAGAAGCTGCTTCTGGTGCTGACCGACGGCAAGCCCAACGACCTCGACCACTATGAGGGCCGTTTCGCGCTGGAAGACAGCCGCCGCGCCGTCATCGAGGCCCGCCGCAGCGGGCTTGGCGTCTTCGGCGTGACTGTCGACCGCGAGGCGAAATCCTACGTGCCGGCGCTGTTCGGCCAGAACGGCTACGCCATGGTCGGCAACATCGCCAAGCTGCCGGCCGCACTTCCCGCCATCTATCGCAGCCTTGCAGGCTAGGGGGACGAGGCCGCGATGGCGAAAGGCCCGGCGCGCCAGAGCCGGGCCTTTTTGCTTCCGGTGTCCCGGCGTTTCAGGCCGCTTTGCTGTGGGTCCGGTTCGACTGGTCGATATAAGCGTCGAAGGCTGCGGCGACCGCACGGATGACGAAGCGGTGCTCCCGGCTGACGCGCACCACGCCATCGGCAATCGTTACCACCCCGTCGGCGGCCAGTTCCTGCAGCCTGATATTGCCGGCAAGCAGCGCCGATGGGTCAACGCCACGCGTCCTGCAGATCGCGCCGACGTCGGCGCTGAAATCGCACATCAGCCGTTCGATGATCTCGGCCCGCAACCGGTCTTCTGCTGTCAGGCGATATCTCTTGGCGGTCGCGAGCTGTCCCGAAGCGATGTGCTGGGCATAGAGGCCGGGCGCTACTTCATTCTGGACATAGCCGTCCTTCATGCGGCCGATCGCGGACGCGCCGAAGCCGATCAGCGTCTCGCAGTTGTCCGTCGTGTAGCCCTGGAAATTGCGCCTCAGCTTGCCCGCTTCCTGTACCTGGACGAGATCGTCGCCCGGCAGGGCGAAATGATCGAGGCCGATCTGCGGGTAGCCGGCGGCGGTTAGCGTCTCGGCAATGGCTTCTGCCTGGGCGTTGCGGGCGGCACCGTCGGGCAGGGCGGCCTCGTCGATCATGCGCTGGTGCTTCTTGAAGGAAGGGATATGTGCATAGCCGAACACCGCAAAACGGTCGGGCAGCATGGCCATCGCCGCATTGGCGGTGTCGATGCAGGACTGCACCGTCTGGTGCGGCAGGCCGTAGATCAGGTCGAAATTGATGCCGCTGACGCCGGCGCGGCGCAGGTTGTCGGTGGCATCCGCCGTCTGCTTCTGGGTCTGGATGCGGTTGATCGCCTTCTGCACCACGGGATCGAAGCTCTGGACGCCCAAGCTGGCGCGGGTGACACCCGCCGCGCCGAGCGCCAGCGCCATTTCAGCCGTCAGGCGGCGCGGGTCGATCTCGACGGCGATGCTGGTCGTGTCGGAGAAGTCGTAGTGTTCGCGCAGCAGCGCCGCCAGCGCCAGGAACTCCGCCGGCGAGACGATGGTCGGCGTGCCGCCGCCGAAATGCACTTCGCCGACCGGCAGCCGGTGCGGGATGCGCTCGGCGACCATGCGGATCTCGTCGTGCAGCACGGCGAGATAGTCGAGGATCGGCCGGTCCTGCCTGGTGATGGTGGTGTGGCAGCCGCAGTACCAGCACATCGAGCGGCAGAACGGGATATGCAGGTAGAGCGACACCGGGTCGTTGCCTGGCAACTGTTGCAGCCAGTCGCCACAGGCCCCCGTGCCGATGGCCGGCGAGAAGCGCGGCGCGGTGGGGTAGCTCGTGTAGCGGGGCAGGCGGGCCTCGCCATATTTCTCCAGTATGGTTGCGGTCATGGCTTTTCCAGTTCTGTCGCTGTTGCTTCCGACTGATCTAGGCCGCCGGCTGCCCGGTCTCTTTGCGAAATGCCAAGCTGGGGCCATTTCCCCGAATTGTTTGCGTTTCGGCAATCTCGGCCTTCGCCTTCCGCTCTAGGGTTTCCCGCATCCGGGGGCAGGGCGGCCGCTTCTCCCGGCATTTCCTGTTGCGGGCCGGAGGACAGAACAACATGGCAATCGCAGAAGCCGGAAGCATCCCCGTGATCGATGTCAGGACCATTCCCCGGATGGAACGCCATCCCCGGATATTCGCCATGGTGGATGCGCTGGCGCCTGGCGCAACGTTCGTGCTGGCCAGCGATCACGACCCGCGCCCGCTGCATTACCAGCTCGAAATGGCGTTCCCGACGGAACTCACCTGGGAGTATCTGGAGCAGGGCCCCGAGCTCTGGCGCGTCGAGATCGGCCGCAATGACGGGCAAGGCTGCGATCGCTGCTGCGGCAGCCATTGAACCAGAGCCGGCTGGCCAGCCGCTAGCCCTGACGCCATCGCTGCTTTGGCAAATAATCGGAGAATGCTCGGACTTGGGCGCGGGCGCTTTCTGGCACAGGGACGGGTTTTGAACTAGTATCCGCGGTCGGCGCCGTCGCGTGTCGCGGCTGCCGGCGGAGGATGGCAATGCGCAAGCTCCAGTCTCAAGGCGTTCACCACATCACACTGGTCGGCGCCGACAGGAAGACGTCGATCGACTTCTGGGAAGGCGTGCTCGGCATGCCTTTCATCTTCGAACAGCCCAATCTCGACAGGGCCAGCGAGAGCCACCTCTATTTCGACCCTGGCGACGGACGCCTGATCACCATCTTCACCGACGAGAACCGCAAACCGGTACCGGAACGGACCCCGACGGACATCGGCTGCGTTCACCACATCGCGTTTGCGGTCTCGCGCGTGACCTTCCTGCAGGCCGTCGCCCGTCTCGACGAGCGCGGCATCAGGCACAGCGGCGTCAAGGATCGCGGCTTCATGGATTCGATCTATTTCGAGGATCCGCTCGGCCTGCTGATCGAACTCGCCTCCTATCGTTTCGAGCCACCCCACGGCCACACGCATGCCGACGTGCTCATGGAGGCGCACAAAGTGAGGGTTGCCCGCGGCGACTACAACATTGCCGAGATCCACCTGGCCGACGCCATCGAAGCGCTGGTCGAGGGGAGCCGCGCGACCCTGTCGTCCGACCGGACGCCGAAGGATCCCTACACCAAGAGCTGACACACAAGCAGGGAGCGATGACATGCCCGACATCAAGCTCAACGTGATCAAGCCCAGCGTCAACAACATGGCCGCGCGCGTGTTCGTCCGTGCTGCCGGCCTCGACTTCGCCGAGAACGACGTGTTCGGCCAGACCAGGTCGCCTGAATACCTGGCCATTTGTCCCGCGCATCTGACGCCGATGATCGAGACGGCGGAGCTTCCGAACGGTGCGCTCTGGGAGAGCTGCGCGATCATGCAGTATCTCAGCAACAAGCACGGGCTGGAGGGGCTTTACCCGAGCAGCCCGGAAAAGCGGGCGATGATCGACAGCGCCATGTTCTACCTGATCGGCACGTTCTACCCGTATCTCGCACGGGCCACCTATCCGGCGCTGAATTTTCCGCAATATCCGGGCGAGGTCGGCCACAGCGATGCCGATCCCGACACCAAGGAGAAGGCGCGCAAGGCGGCCGTCGAGGCACTCGCCGAACCGCTCGATGTCTTCCGCACGTTCTACATCAAGGACAAAAGATTCATCGGCGGCGACAAGCCGTCGATCGCCGACATCCGGTTCGCAGCGACGCTGGAATTCCTGGCGGTCATCGACTATCCGCTGCCGGCCTGGGCGAAGGACTATGTCGCGGCGATGGAGGATGCGCTCGGCCAGGCCTATGCCGAGCCTGCGGCCGACGTCCGTGGCTACATCGGCTATGTGAGATCGCAGGCCCACTGACGCAGCAGTTCCAAGACCTCGATTGCCGCATTGCACAATTAACGGCGGCGCGCAAAATAGGGCATGGCCGCCAAACCTCTCGCCGTGCTCGTCATTGATGAAAACCGCATCCGCGCCTCGATCATCGAGGCGGGGCTGCGCGAGGCTGGCCATGACGAGGTGACGCTCGTCCACGATGTCGCCGGCATCGCCCGGCGCATCGCCGAGATCAATCCCGACGTCATCGTCATCGACCTGGAAAATCCCAACCGCGACATGCTGGAGAACATGTTCCAGCTGTCGCGCGCGGTGAAGCGGCCGATCGCCATGTTCGTCGACCGCTCCGACAGCGCCTCGATCGAGGCGGCGGTCGATGCAGGCGTGTCGGCCTATGTCGTCGACGGCCTGAAGCGCGAGCGGGTCAAGCCGATCCTCGACATGGCCGTCAGCCGCTTCAACGCATTTTCGCGCCTGTCGCGGGAACTGGAAGAAGCGCGCAGCGAACTCGAGGACCGCAAGGTGGTCGACCGGGCCAAGGGCATCCTGATGAAGTCGCGCGGGGTCTCCGAGACGGAGGCCTATGCGCTGCTGCGCAAGGCGGCGATGAACCAGAACCGCAAGCTGTCGGAGATTGCGCAGAGCCTTGTGACTGCGGCCGGGCTGTTGGGAGACGACGCATGACCGATGCCCGTTTCGAGATTTCTGCCGGCTTCCTGCCGTTGCTCGACAGCGCCCTTCTGGTCGCGGCCAGGGAAAAGGGGTTTGCCGCAGCCGAGGGCATCGCGCTCACCCTGGTGCGCGAGACCTCATGGGCCAATATCCGCGACCGGCTCGCCGTCGGGCATTTCCAGGTGGCGCATATGCTGGCGCCGATGCCGATTGCCTGCAATCTCGGCCTGACGCCGCTGGCCGCGACCACCGTCGTGCCGATGGCGCTGGGCCTCGGCGGCAACGCCGTCACCGTGTCGAATGCGCTGTGGCACGACATGATCGGACATGGCGCGAGCGCCGATCTTTCGCCGCGCGCTGCCGGCGACGCGCTCAGGGGCGTCGTTGCCGATCGTGTCCGCGCAGGTGCCGCACCGCTGCGTTTTGCCGTCGTGCACCCGCATTCGGGCCATAACTACGAACTGCGCTACTGGCTCGCCGCCTGCGGCATTGACCCCGATCGCGACATCGAGATTGTGATCCTGCCGCCGCCGCTGATGGCCGATGCGCTGGGATCCGGTTCCCTCGACGGCTTCTGTGCCGGCGAGCCCTGGAATACCGCCGCCGTCATGCTCGGCCATGGCCGCATCGCCACCGTGAAAGCCAAGATCTGGCGTTCCAGCCCGGAAAAGGTGCTGGGGGCAGATGCGCGCTGGGCCGAGGCCAACTCCGATGCGCTGGCGGCATTGCTGCGCGCCATCCATCACGCAGCGCAGTGGTGTGCCTCGCCAGCCAATCACGCCGAACTGGCAGGCATCATGGCAGCTCCCGCCTATGTCGGACGACCGGCGGACTGGATGTCGCCGGCGCTCTCGGGCCAACTCCGGACGTCGGCGGACAGTTCCGTCGAGGTCGACGACTTCTTCATGCCGCAGGCGAGGGCGGCGACGTTTCCGTGGAAGAGCCACGCATTGTGGTTCTATAGCCAGATGGTGCGTTGGGGGCAGGCCGGGCATTCGACCGAGAATGCCGCCATCGCCCGTGACACCTACCGGCCCGACCTTTATCGCGCTGCGCTCAAGCCGCTGGGTGCGGCCTTGCCGGGCGCCAACGCCAAGGTCGAGGGCGCGCTGCCCACGCCAACTCCGGTCGGCTCGGCCGGGGCCAGCCTGGTGCTCGGTCCGGACGGTTTCTTCGACGGCGGCTTGTTCGATCCCGACGATCTCGACGGCTATATCGCGGCTCAGCGAATGGCAGGCGGCGGCTGAACTTTTTTGTGCGCTGCACATAAAACAGGCAGATGTCGGTGCCGGTTGATCATCGTTTGACCGCCGGCATTTTGACGGCTCAGATCCGTCGATCATGTAAGCATCTGAAAATGAATGGAAACGCCTCGCGCTGCCAAACTGGCACGGTTTGTGCGTTGCAATAGGCGAGGCCGAAAGGCCAGACATATCGGCGTCCAATGGCGGGCGTCTCAGGCAAAGCTGCCGACCAGACGACCGCGATCCCGGATGTACGGACGCGCGACCCTGGCCGGCAGCTTTTTTGTTTTCGCGATCCAGAGAAGCGCGGCGCCTCCCACGCCGCACAACGGAGCCGACAATGACTGCAACCCTCCAAGCCGCGCCCAGCCAGGACAATGCTCCGGTCAGGGCGCTTGCCATTTCCACCCTCGCTTTCACCGTCTGCTTTGCCGTGTGGACGATCTTTTCGATCATCGGCGTGCGCATCAAGCAGGAGCTGGGTCTCTCCGAAACCCAGTTCGGCCTCCTCATCGGCACCCCGATCCTGACCGGCTCGCTAGTGCGCATCGTGCTCGGCGTCTGGACCGACCGTTTCGGCGGACGCCTCGTCTACACGGCAACCATGCTGGCGGCGGCCATCGCCACCTTCCTGCTCGCCTTTGCCCAGACCTACACGCAGATGCTGATAGCCGCCCTCGGCGTCGGCCTCGCCGGCGGTTCCTTCGCCGTCGGCGTCGCCTATGTCTCGCGCTTCTTTCCCGCGGGAAAGCAGGGCACCGCGCTCGGCATCTTCGGCGTCGGCAATGTCGGCGCCGCCGTCACCAAGTTCCTGGCGCCGTTCGTCCTGCTTGCCGGCGGCTGGCAGGAGGTGGCGCTGATCTGGGCCGCTTGCCTCGGCTTCATGGCCTTCATCTTCTGGTTCGCCAGCGAAGACGACCCGGTCATCCGCCAGCGCCGTATCCATGGCGCAGAGCCAAAGAGCTTCTGGAACGAATTCGCACCGCTCAGGAATGTCCAGGTCTGGCGCTTCGGCCTCTATTATTTCTTCTCGTTCGGCGCCTTCGTCGCGCTGGCGCTGTGGCTGCCGCGCTATCTGATCGGCGTCTACGGCTTCGACATCGTCACTGCGGGCATGATCGGCGCCGCCTATTCCATCCCGGCCAGCATCTTCCGCGCCTATGGCGGCGTGCTGTCCGACCGGATCGGCGCCCGCACGGTGATGTACTGGACGTTCGGTGTCTCAGCGATCGCCACGCTGATCCTGTCGCTGCCAACGGCCGACTATGTTGTGCATGGTATCAGCGGGCCGATGTCGTTCCATTTCGAGGTCGGGCCGGTGGCCTTCATGGTCGTCGCCTTCGTCCTCGGCTTCTTCATGAGCCTGGGCAAGGCCGCCGTCTATAAGCACATCCCGGCCTATTATCCGGAGAATGTCGGCGCAGTCGGCGGCCTTGTCGGCATGATCGGCGGCCTTGGCGGCTTCATCCTGCCCATCGCCTTCGGCGCACTCAACGACCTCACCGGCCTTTGGTCGAGCTGCTTCATGCTGTTGTTCGCCCTCGTCGTCGCTTCGCTCGTCTGGATGCACCTGTCGGTCCGCAGGATGTCGCGCGACAGCGTCGACGAGCCGCTGACCTTCGCCGCCCAGTGACACCGCCAAGGAGCACCGTTATGACCGAGAGACTTGTCATCATCGGCAACGGCATGGCCCCCGGGCGCATGCTGGAGCACCTGCTGGAGGCCGCACCCGGCCGCTACCAGGTCACCATCTTCAACGCCGAGCCGCGCGTGAACTACGACCGCATCATGCTGTCGCCGGTCCTGTCGGGCGAGAAGGGCTATGAAGAGATCATCATCCATGGCGACGGCTGGTACATCAAGCACGGCATCACCCTCTACAAGGGCCACAGGATCGTCGCCATCGACCGCGCGGCCAAGACCGTCACGTCAGATCATGGCGTGACCGAGCCCTATGACAAGCTGGTCATCGCCACCGGCTCGGTGCCCTTCATCATCCCGGTGCCGGGCAACGACATGGCCGGCGTGCTGAGTTACCGCGACCTCGACGACGTCAACGCCATGCTGCTTGCCGCCCAGTCACGGGCCAAGGCCATCGTCATCGGCGGCGGCCTGCTCGGCCTCGAAGCCGCCGCCGGCCTGCAATCGCGCGGCATGGATGTGACAGTGCTGCACGTCATGCCGACGCTGATGGAGCGCCAGCTCGATCCGGCCGCCGGCTACCTCCTGCAGAAGGCGGTCGAGGCGCGCGGCATCAAGGTCATGACCAAGGCCAACACCAAGGCCATCGTCGGCCACGGCAAGGTCGAGGGCGTCGAGCTTGACGACGGCACCATCATCCCGGCGACGCTGGTGGTGATGGCGGTCGGCATCCGTCCCAATGCGGGGATCGCCAAGGACGCAGGCATCGACACCAATCGCGGCATCGTCGTCGATCACGGCATGCGGACCTCGGACCCCGACATCCTGGCGCTCGGCGAATGCGCCGAGGTCGGCGGCCAGGTCTACGGGCTTGTCGCGCCGCTCTACGAGATGGCACGCGTGGTAGCCGCCCACCTCGCCGGCGATCAAACGGCCGGCTTCGTCCACTCCGACACGCCGACCAAGCTCAAGGTCACCGGCATCGACCTCTATTCGCTCGGCGACTTCGCCGATGGCGACGACCGTGAGGAGATCGTGCTGCGCGACGCCGCGGCCGGCGTCTACAAGCGACTGGTGCTTAGGGACAACCGCGTCATCGGCACGGTGCTCTACGGCGAGACCGGCGACGGCGCCTGGTTCAACGACCTGAAGAAGAAACAGACCGACATCTCGGAGATGCGCGATACGCTGATCTTCGGCCAGGCCTATCAGGGAGGATCGCCGCTGGACCCTATGGCGGCCGTTGCGGCACTGGCGGATGATGCGGAAATCTGCGGCTGCAACGGCGTCTGCAAGGGCAAGATCACCGGCACCATCGCGGCAAAGGGGCTGACCTCGCTCGACGACGTGCGGGCGCATACCAAGGCGTCCGCCTCCTGCGGCTCCTGCACTGGGCTGGTCGAGCAACTGATGTCGCTGACGCTGGGCGACAGCTACAACCCCGCCGCCGTGCAGCCGATGTGCAAGTGCACCGACCTCGGCCATGACGACGTGCGCAGGCTGATCAAGGCCAAGGGGCTGAAGACCATCCCCGAGGTGATGCAGGAGCTGCAGTGGAAGACCTCCTGCGGCTGCGCCAAGTGCCGGCCGGCACTCAATTACTACCTCGTCTGCGACTGGCCGGACGAATATGCCGACGACTACCAGTCGCGCTTCATCAACGAGCGTGTCCACGCCAACATCCAGAAGGACGGCACCTATTCGGTGGTGCCGCGTATGTGGGGCGGGGTGACCAACGCCAACGAACTGCGCGCCATCGCCGACGTCGTCGACAAGTTCGAGATCCCGCTGGTCAAGGTCACCGGCGGCCAGCGCATCGACATGCTGGGCATCAGGAAGGAAGACCTTCCGGCGGTCTGGTCCGATCTCGGCAAGGCCGGTTTCGTCTCGGGCCACGCCTATGCCAAGGGGTTGCGCACGGTGAAAACCTGCGTCGGCTCGGACTGGTGCCGGTTCGGCACGCAGGATTCGACCGGGCTCGGCATCCGCATCGAAAAATTCATGTGGGGCTCGTGGACGCCGGCCAAACTCAAGATGGCGGTGTCGGGCTGCCCGCGCAACTGCGCCGAGGCGACGTGCAAGGACGTCGGCGTGATCTGCGTCGACTCCGGCTACGAGATCCACTTCGCCGGTGCCGCCGGCCTCGACATCAAGGGCACCGAGGTGCTCGGGCTGGTGAAGAGCGAGGATGAGGCGCTCGAGGTGATCGTCGCGCTGACACAGATGTATCGCGAGCAGGGCCGCTATCTCGAGCGAATCTACAAATGGGCCAAGCGCGTCGGGGTGGCCGAGATCAAACGCCAGGTCCTCGACGATGCCGAGAAGCGCAAGGCCTACTACGAGCGTTTCGTTTTCAGCCAGAAGTTCGCCCAGGTCGATCCATGGTCGGAGCGGGTCTCCGGCAAGGACAAGCACGAGTTCCGGCCGATGGCGTCCGTCGGCTTTGCGGAGGCAGCGGAATGAGCGGGATGGATTGGATCGCGATCGGCACGTTGGCCGACATACCGTTGCGCGGCGCGCGCTGCGTGAACACGCCACAGGGCAAGATCGGCGTGTTCCGTACCGCCGAAGAGCAGGTCTTCGCCATCGAGGACCACTGTCCGCACAAGGGCGGGCCGCTGAGCCAGGGCATCGTGCACGGCGCGTCGGTGACCTGCCCGCTGCACAATTGGGTGTTTTCGCTGGAGACTGGCAAGGCCCAAGGCGCCGACGAAGGCTCGGTCAGGACCATCCCGCTCAAGGTTGAGGACGGGCGACTGTTCATTGCCCTCGACGTCCTGGCTTCGAAGGCTGCCTGACCATGACGGATGCACGCGAGGTGAGGACCGCCTGTCCCTATTGCGGGGTGGGTTGCGGCGTGCAGGCGCGGGTTGCCGCGGACGGCACAACGTCCGTGCGTGGCGACCCCGGCCATCCCGCCAATTTCGGCAAGCTCTGTTCCAAGGGGTCGGCGCTCGGCGAAACGCTGGGCCTCGACGGGCGCGTGCTCCATCCCGAGATCGCCGGTCGTCGTGCCTCCTGGGGCGCAGCGCTCGATCTGGTGGCCCAACGGTTCTCCGAGACCATCGCGCAACACGGCCCGGATTCGGTCGCCTTCTATGTCTCGGGCCAATTGCTCACCGAGGACTATTACGTCGCCAACAAGGTGATGAAGGGGTTTATCGGATCGGCCAATATCGACACCAATTCGCGCCTGTGCATGGCCTCCAGCGTCGCCGGCCACAAGCGGGCCTTCGGCGAAGACATCGTGCCGGGCGTCTACGAGGATTTCGAACAGGCCGATCTCGTCGTGCTGGTCGGTTCCAACACCGCCTGGTGCCATCCGATCCTCTACCAGCGCCTGCTCGCGGCGCGGGCCGAACGCGGGACGAGGATCGTTGTCATCGATCCACGACGCACGGCGACCGCAATGGAATGCGACCTGCATCTGCAGCTCAAGCCCGGCACCGACGTGCTGCTGTTCAACGGCCTGCTGGCGCATCTCGCGAATACCGGCGCCGCCGACCAAGCCTATGTCACTGCCCATACGCTGGGCTTCGAAGCGGCACTCAGTCTTGCAGCGGCCGACGCTCCCTCGGTGAAGCGCGTCGCCGAGGGCTGCGACCTTGCACCTGCGGAGGTCGCCGCCTTCTACGACCGGTTCGCGGCGACCGAGCGCACGGTCACAGTCTACAGCCAGGGCGTCAACCAGTCGGCACACGGCACCGACAAGGTCAACGCCATCATCAATTGCCATCTCGCCACAGGCCGTATCGGCAGGCCGGGCATGGGGCCGTTTTCGGTCACCGGCCAGCCCAACGCCATGGGCGGCCGCGAGGTCGGCGGGCTCGCCAACCAGCTGGCGGCGCATATGGGCTTCGACGATCCGTCCGCATCCGACCGCGTCGGCCGGTTCTGGAATGCACCCGCAATCGCCCGCAAGCCGGGCCTCAAGGCCGTCGACATGTTCGAGGCGGCAGGCGACGGACGCATCAAGGCGCTGTGGATCATGGGCACCAACCCGGCCGTCAGCATGCCGGATGCCGGCAAGGTTCGCGCGGCCTTGAAGTCCTGCGACTTCGTCGTGGTGTCGGATGTCACCCGCACCGATACCAGCCATTTCGCCGACGTGCTTTTGCCAGCGACAGCCTGGGGCGAGAAGGACGGTACGGTGACCAACTCGGAGCGCTTGATATCGCGCCAGAGATCGTTCCTGCCGATGCCGGGGGAGGCCCGTCCCGACTGGTGGATCGTGTCAGAGGCCGCCCGGCGTATGGGCTTTGCCGACGCCTTCGACTACGCCAACCCGGCGGCCATCTTTCGCGAGCATGCCGCACTCTCCGCCTTCGAGAACGACGGCGCCCGCCTGTTCGACATTGGCGGCCTCGCCGATGTCTCCGATACCGCATACGAAGAGCTTGCACCCCTTCATTGGCCGTTTGTCACAGGTGCTTCAGCCGGGACTCAACGGTTGCTCGGCGACGGCAGGTTCCCCACCGCGGACAGCCGCGCCCGTTTCGTGGCCGTCCGCCAGGAAGGTGCGGCACTGCCGGCCGACGCCGCTTTCCCGCTTGTCCTCAACACTGGCCGGTTGCGCGACCAGTGGCACACCATGACCCGCACGGGGCGAGTGCCCCGCCTGATGGCCAATGCACCGGAGCCGGTGATCGAGCTGAACGCCGCCGACGCAGCTGCACTGGGGGTCGCCGACGGCGACCTCGTTCGCATCGAAAGCCGCTATGGCGGCGCTCGGGCCAAGGCTGTCACCAGCTTCGGCCAGCGGCGGGGCGAAGCCTTCCTGCCGATGCACTGGAGCGGCCGCTTTGCCGCCAATGCCGCGGCCGGATCACTGTCGGCGCCTGTCACCGACCCGTTTTCGGGCCAGCCGGAGCTCAAGCACGTGCCGGTGCGGATCTCGCGCGAGCCTGTCGCCTGGGCCGGCGTGCTGATGACCCGCCGCGACCTCAGGCCGACAGGTTTTGTCCACTGGAGCCGCGCAGCCGTCCAGGGTGGCTGGGTCTACGAACTGTCCGGCACCGAGCCGCCGGAGCAGGGCATCCTGCTCGCTCGCCGTTTGGTCGACGTGGTGCCGGCCGACCAACTGCTCGAATATACCGACAGGCGCAGCTCGACATTCCGCGCCGCCGCGACCGACGCCGAGGGCAGGCTCACCGAGGCGCTGCTGGTGGCGCCGCACGGCCACCTGCCGGAGCGGGACTGGCTGCTGTCGCTGCTGGCCTCACGCGAACAGCTCTCGCCGCTCGACCGCCGCGCGTTGCTGTCGGGGCGTGCGCCGGTGCCGGTGCCGTCGGTCGGCCGCATCGTCTGCTCGTGCTTCAATGTCGGAGTGAACCAGTTGGCCACCGCGATCTCGGGCGGCAGCACAAGCGTCGACGAGATCGGCAAGCTGCTGAAAGCCGGCACCAATTGCGGTTCGTGCCGCTCGGAGATCCGGGCGATGCTCGATGCAAGCCGGCTTCAGGCCGCTGAGTGAGCTTCTTCAGCCGCTTGCATGGGTTATATGCTGGAAACGGCGGAACATGCGCCAGCCGGTGGCCGCCAGCCTGTCGGCGGGCGGCGCGACCGGCAGGACCGGCTGGGTCAGCAGGCGGCGCAAATCCGCCGGCCCGACCTCGCTGGTCATGACGATGCGCGACAGCGTAAACGGGTCCTCTGTCGTCGAGGTCAAGGCATGGCGCACGCGGCAGGCCGACTGGAAACCCGCGCCGCGGACCAGCGCGCGCGTGGTGCGGCTGGAATAGCCATGCGGATAGGCAAAGCTGTGCACCTGCCGCTTCAGCCCGTGTTCGAGGGCGAGCTTGCTGTCGAGGATTTCGCGCGCGGCCTCGACCGCCGACAGGATGTCGAGCTGCGGGTGGTTGACGGTATGGGCGCCGATCTCGATGCCTTCGCAGGCGAGACCGCGAAGTTCGTTCCAGTCGAGCATGCGGCGCTCGCCCTCGCCACAGGCGGCTAGCCATTCGCTGGTCTTTCCGACGAAGCCGGAGACGACATAGAGCGTGGCGGCGAAGCCGTATCGCTCGAGTACCGGCTTGGCGCCGGTGAGAAAATCGCACAGGCCGTCGTCGAAGGTGATGGCCACGGTGCGCGGCGGCACGGGCCTGTGCTCGCGGAAGATGGTCGCCAGCGCCGAGATCGTCACCGGGCGGAAGCCGCCCTCGACGAGAACCTTCATGTGCTGGTCGAGTTCCTCGGGCGTCATCATCCAGCGCCGGTAGGCCGGCGCGCAGTCGGTGTCGACGCTGTGATAGAGCAGGATGGGCACGGTTGGGCGCATGGCGGTCGACCCTCCTTTGGCGTAGACGTCTTGGCCGTTTTCCGGACGGGCGACACCGGATGTCGGGCGCCGCGAGGCGGCGTAGCGGCTGCGCAGATAGTTTGGAACGCCGGCCGCGATGCCCAGCCGTTCGCGCCAGATCAATGTCCCGGGATAGTCGCCCGGCAGGCGCTGGTTCTTGGGCGAGGTCGGGCCGGCCATATGGGCAATGCCCGCGGGCATTGCGCGCGCCAGCTGCAAGGCTGCAGGCGGATCGTCGACGACGACCTTGGTCAGGTAGGCGCCGAGGCCCATGCCATAGCCGAAGGCCTGGCGGCGCATGCCGTCCTCGCCGCGGCGATGATGATGCCAGACAAGCGCGCGCGGTTCATAGACCAGCTGGAAGCCAGCCTGGACGACGGCGTAGAATGAGGCGAGGTCGTCGCCGCCGCGGGCAAGCGTGCCGGCGCCAAGGGCGGAATCGAAGCCGCCGATCTGGCGTAGCGCCTCGGTCCGGAACGCCATGTTGGCGCCCGATCCGAACTGGCCGGCGGTGAAGGGAAACAGCGAACCGGAAGGCCGGTTCCCGGCAAGGTCGAAGACCTTGCGCGCAAAACCCTTGCCGAAGCCGCCGTGCCGCTCGGTCCAGAACTGCGCCCGGGTATCGAGTTCCGCGGGCAGGATCAGGCCGGTGACGCAGCCGACCCGGCCGGCGCGGTCGAAATTCGCCGCCATCGCCGCCACCCAGTTGGGATCGACGATGACGTCGTCGTCGGTGAACAGCGCAAGCTCGGAGGAGATGTCGGCGAGGCCGGCATTGTGGGCGCGCCCGAGACCGGGCACATCCTCCCTGACATAGCGTACCGCCTTGCCCCTGGCATAGCGCGTGGCGATCAGGTCGGCGGTCTGGCGATCTGACGGTGCATTGTCGACGACGACGATGTCGAAGGGCTCATAGGTCTGGACAAGCAGCGAATCCAGGCAGCGCGCCAGGCTTTCGGCGCGGTTGCGGGTGGCGATGACGACGCTGGCGAACGGCCCTTCCTTCTTCGGCAGCGGCGCATCGTGCTGCAGCGCGCTGTTCTGGACCGCCTTGTGCTCGGCGATCCGCGCGCGCAGGTCAATAGTGGTCAGCACGTCGCCGTCGAAGGCAAACTCCATGGTCGAGACCGGGCGCCCCATCCGCCGGACGAGGCAGAATACGCCGCCGTAGCGCTCTCCGCTGATGGTGTCGAGCATCTGCACGTCGTTCATCGGCCGGCAGACATCGATATCGAGGACCTTGATCGGGCGGAACTGCGCTTCGCTCATGCCTGCCTCCATGCCCGGTTCAGCCGCGCGCCGAAATAACCCCAGACGGTGTAGCCCAATCCGAAAACGATGCCGCCGGCCCGCGCCAGCGCCCATGGGTCAAGCTTGAGAACGCTATCGCCCAGGGCGCGCAGGATCCCTGCGGGCAGTACGCGCATGACGTAGCGATGCTCGCTGGCGAGCCCGTCCTGGGCGCCCACCGCCTTGACGACCTGGGTCTTGGAACGGCCTTCGGCGAGGCAACGCTTGCGGAAGTAGCGCCAGCCGGCGCGCTCGGCTTTGACCTGATGGTGCACGCTCATCTGGGGGTCGTAGAGGATGAGGGCGCCCGGCATGGCCTGCGTGGCGCGGATGCAAAGCTCTGTCTCTTCGCAGCCGGCAGCATCGGCGGCGGTGCGGCCGATGCCCTCGCGAAAGCCGCCGGTCAGGTCGAAGACGGTCCGGCGGAATGACATGTTGCAGCCGATGGGATTGCGCACCGGTTCGATCCGGTCCGGCTGGCCGCGATAGCTGCAGCCGACAACCCACTGGAATTCCTCGGGAAACCAGCGCGGCCGGTCGACCTGCCACAACGGCAGCACACGGCCGCCGACACCAATGACCGAGGGGTTGTCGTAGTGGGGCAGCATGCGTGCCAGCCAGTAAGGATCGGCGATGGCATCGTCGTCGAGGAAGGCCAGGATGTCGCCGCTGGCGCGCCGGAGGCCGGTGTTACGGGCGCCGGAAAGGCCGCGCGCGCCTTCATTGACGATCACGGCCAGCATCGGATAGGCGGCAAACACGTCCAGCCACAGCGGCGTGTTGTGGTCGATGACCACGATGACCTCGCTCGGCTTGCTGCGCTGGGCGAGTACGGAGGCGATGGCGCGGTGAAGCTGCTCCCGGCGATCGTCGGAATAGGCACAAATGATGACGGATACCTTGTCCCCCGAAGCCGCCATGACCGCCCGCCTAGATGCTGGGTTGTTGCAGTCCGGCTGCTGCGCGGCGGCGCGCCGGCACCTTGGGCAGTGGTGAGATGCCCAGCCTGACAATCGTTTTGAGCACGCGCCAACCATCGGGGAAGGTGCGCAGGTTGCTGGTTCCGTGGATGCGCGGGAATTCCTTGCTTGCGACCTCGAATACATTGAGCTCGGCGCGAAGCGCCTGCACGTTCATCTGGGTCTCGATCTCGAAACCGGTCGCCTGTTCGAGGTTGAGGCAGGGCAGCACGTCGCGCCAGAAGGCGTTATAGCCGTAGCAGAGGTCGGTGAACTTGCCGCCGAAGCGCAGGCGCACAAGGCGGAGCAGGCCCCAATTGCCGAGCTTGCGATACCATTCCATGTCGGTGGTGTCGCCGCCCTGCATGAAGCGTGAGCCCTTGACGAAGTCGGCGCCGGCAAGCAGGGCGCCGACGAAAGCCGGGATTTCGCCGGGATCGGCGGAGCCGTCGGCGTCCAGAGTGATGATGATGTCGCCCTTGGCTGCGCTGAAGCCGGTGTACAGCGCTGCACCCTTGCCGCGCTTCTCCTGCTGCAGGACAATGATGTCAGGCAGCAGTTCGCGTGCAACGGCGATGGTGTCGTCAGTGGAATTTCCATCCACAAGGATGACTTCGTCGACCCAGGCAGGAATGTGAGGAAGAACGTGCGGCAAGTTCTTTGCCTCGTTCATGGCGGGGACCACCACGCTGATCCGTGCAGTGCCGCCGAGAGGCATTCCTGCTGCCTTGAAGATTTCCATAGCAGGTCGCTGCGGGAATGCTGCCGCCGTCATAACGCTTACTCCAACCCAAAGGTGGCGGCATTACCTGACGACTACGCGAACCAAACAGACCGGACGCAGAATAGCACCCTGGTGAAAACGACAATTTCGCAACCAGGTTGTTCCCGTGGAAAATCTGGACGCAAGTGCTTGTAAGCCCCACTCGCCAACTGAACTTTACCAATTTGTTTACCTTTTGTAAACCATGGTTAATATTCGTATCTATAGAAGGAAAATCAATATACATCTTAAAATATCGTACTTGTATGAGCGTGTTAGATTTATGTTTTGTGCGAGGTTATCTTTGGTCTAGATTGATTTATGCGGATCGAAGTTCCAAATTTACGCTTATGTTCGGTTGGGTTGCAATTCGTCACTTTTATATTATGCATCGCTTTAATAACGTTTCTATCAGCCGATACCTCACAAAATGCGTTCCGACCGCTCGAATGCGTCGTAAAACCCGTGCTGGTTGCATTTTTTGGGAACGTTCACTCGGCTGGTCGCAATATTGTGATCGGTGGCAAAAAGAGTGCGCCAGGGCCGCGTCGTGCTGCGTGGTGTGGCCCGGCAGCTACTTTCCACAGCTCATTGTAGCCGCGGCGCATATAGTGCGCGCTAGCGAATGACGCTCGACAGTCCGCATGGTAGGTTGTCGTTAGATGACATGCGGCGGGGTTAGTCCAAATACGGCATATGATTGCAGTGCCGCTTTCCATTCCGCGTAATGCGGATTGTTCGAGGGTTCAATTTGCCTAGTTCGCACCAGCCTGCAGATCCCAGCAAACACGACGCCGTCGATGCCTGGGTTGTCCTGATGAAAAAGTGGGACGCCGCCTACAAGGATTATCTATCCGCGCGTAATGCGCGAGCTGCGGGCGAGGCCAAATCGGGTGATCCGAGCCCGGAATTGAAGCACCGCGAGGCCCAGGCGCTGGCATTGCTTGCCGAAATCAAGGCGGAGATGGACAAGGTTGTCGCCGACACGCGACAGCGTCGCGAGCCGATCGGCGAGTCCATTGTCGTGGGAACCATCACCACCGGCGAGGTCGAGAGCGAAAACCCTGGCGAACCGGGGACAAACCCATCCGAACGCTGACTCCGCTTCGGCCGGCCGGAAAGTTCTGTCCCGGCCGCTTGCACGCGTCGCCGATCTCGCTTGTCACTCCGGCCGCAGGAAGCGGCCGTTGACCCAGCCTTCCTGGCCGCGGTAGCGCACCTTGCACCAGCTCTGGCCGTCCTGGCAGCCGAGATTGCGCAGGCCGCCGGCGTCGAACGGTATTTCGGCAACGACGAAGCCGCGCGGCGAGGGCGTCGTGCGCATGTTGAGCACATCATCGGGCGTTACGCCGACGACGCGCCAGGAGCGCGGTCCCGGCAACGGCTCCGGACCGGGGCCAGGTGCTTCGCCGCGTCCGGCAACGCGGACATCGAGCGAAAACGGTGCCGGGCGGTTGCGCCGCGCTTCGGCGCGCACGAGATAGATCTGGATCGTATAGACGCCGGAGGCCGGCAGCCGGCCGTCCCATTGGGTCTGCTCGCGGGCGATGGTCCGGCCGCGCGGATCGAGCACGTTGAAATAGAGGAAGGTGTTGCGCGAATTGAGGTCGAGGCTCATGCGCTGGCCGGCGCGTGCCTCGAGCCTGTAGGAGGCGCTGATGCGGCCGATGACGATGCCGCGCACCGTCGTCTGCGTCGCGCCAGGGCGCATGCGCAGCGTTTCCACGCGCTCCTGCGCCGCCGCAACCTGCGGGAGGGCCGGCGCAAAAGCCAGCATGAGTGCCAGAAATACACTGCTACGTCGCATCATCTCGGTCCCCGAAAGAGAATCTGCTGCGATCCTAGCGCAATGGTTGCAGGAAGAAAGCCTGGCTGCGCAGTCTGCCGTCGCTGCAGTGCCTGCAGTCCGGCTCAGCCGCCGCTGATGGCGGTGAGCACGAATACCTCGACGCCGGGCCTGAGCTTCGTCTTCAGCGTCGCGCGCTCGCCTTCGACGAAGACGTTCATATGCTTGCGGATGGCAGGGCGGCTGTCGCAGATGCGGTCGCGCATGCCAGGCCAGCTTTTGTCGAGTTGGTCGACCATCTCCTTGACCGTTGAGGCCGTCATTTCCACCCGTCGCGGCGCACCTGGGAACAGGTCGACGAGCACGCCGGGAAGCCGCACCACGATGGGCGCGGCCTCAGCCTGATGTTTCCCGGTGCGGGATGGGGCGTCGTCGAGCATCTGCCTGTTCCCGTCAGTCCACCACAAGCGTTTCCACCGACAGGATCGAGGGCAGGTGCTGGGTGACGTTCACCCAGCTTTCGCCCTCGTCGGCGCTGGCGAACAGCGCGCCCGAACTGGTGCCGAAATAGACGCCGGCCGGTTCCAGCCGGTCGGTCGCCATCGCCTGGCGCAGCACGCCGAAATAGGCGTTTTCCTGCGGCAGGCCGCTGCGCATCGCCTGCCACTCGCGGCCGGCGTCGCGCGTCCGCCACACGGCTGCCTTGGCGTCGGGGACATAGCGGCCGGCGGAATCGCCGTTGAGCGGCACAAGGTACAGCGTTTCGGGATCGCGCGGGTGGGTCGCTGCCGGGAAGCCGAAGGTCGAAGGCAGGCCCTTTTCGATGCTGACCCAGCGCTTGCCGCCATCGTCGGAACGGTACATGCCGCAATGGTTCTGCTGGTAGAGCCGGTCGGGCATACCTGGCGCCATCACCAGATTGTGCACGCACTGGCCGAATTCGGGGTAGTTCTCGCCCTCTGGCATGAAGTCGGCACGGGTGCCGAGATTGCGCGGCTCCCAGCTCTTGCCGCCGTCGCCGGTATAGAACACGCCGGCGGCCGAGATGCCGATCCAGATACGGTCGTGATCGTTGGGGTCTATGACCAGCGAATGCAGGATCAGGCCGGCGCCGCCGGGGTTCCAGTGCGGCCGGGAAGGGTGCTTCTGGAGCCCTTCGACGTGGCTCCAGCTCTGGCCGCCGTCGTCGCTGCGGAACAGGCCGGCGGGCTGTACGCCGGCAAAGAGGCTGCCATTGCCTTTGGCGAGGCTCCACACCGCCTTGATCGGCTCTTCGCCCTCGGCATAAGCGAGCCCGTCGCTCGAATGCGTCCAGGTTTCGCCAAGGTCGGTCGATTTCCACACCGCGGGGCCGAACCATTCGTTGCCGCCCGCGCCCCAGATGGTGCCGGTCTTCGGGTCGGCGACGACATGGTTCATCGGCCAAGTCTCGCAGAACGGCCCGCGCAGCTTCCAAGAGCGCCTTTCGGCATCGCTTTCGGCGATGAAGGCGCCTTTCTTGGTGCCCAGCAGGACAAGGACCTTTGCAGCCATCGTTCTCCTCCCACGGATGCGCGAACCTCAGAAATTGAATCCGGATCGGCGGCTATCGCATTCGAATATATGGCGTTCTCATCCGCCTGGGGCTTGCTTGCCGGCGCACCGGCTCCTCTCCGGTGCTGCCCGTCCATCGGGCGGAAGAGAGGAGTTTAGCGGCATTACCGCAGGCCGAACAGCTTGCGGTCAGCGATCTGCTGACAAACGGCTCTGGGCCATCGCGCGGCGGGCAGGGACATTCAGGTTGACACCCGGCCATAATTCAATACCGGTCGAGCGTTAGATACATATGCTTCGCTTCTTCGGGAGATCAATCAGATGACCATCAACGTCGCTCCGGTGGGCTTGACGCGCGATCTCGTCGAGCGCGAAAAGTCGGGCAAGCCGATCCGCATCGGCCTGATCGGCTGCGGCGAAATGGGCACCGATATCGTGTCGCAGGTGGCGCATATGCCTGGCATCGCGGTTGGCGCCATTTCCGAGTTCCACCCCGAGCGCGCGTTCAAGGCGGCCGAGATCGCCTATCAGGAAAGCGGGCATGCGCGCGAGGCGACGAGCACCTCGGCACTCGCCGACGCGATGGAAAGCGGCAAGATCGCCGTGACCAACGATGCCGACCTCATCCTCAACAGCGGCCTGATCGACGTCGTCATCGATGCGACAGGCGTTCCGGCAGTCGGCGCCGAGATCGGCCTGCGCGCCATGGAGCACGGCAAGCACCTGGTGATGATGAATGTCGAGGCCGACGTCACCATCGGCGCCTATCTCAAGAGCGAGGCAGCCAGGCTCGGCGTCACCTATTCGCTCGGCGCCGGCGACGAACCATCGTCCTGCATGGAACTGATCGAGTTCGTCTCGGCGATGGGCCACACCATCGTCGCCGCCGGCAAGGGCAAGAACAATCCGCTCAACATCGACGCCATCCCCGACGACTATGCCGAGGAGGCCAAGCGCCGCAACATGAACGTGCGCATGCTGGTCGAGTTCGTCGACGGCTCGAAGACGATGGTCGAGATGGCGGCGATCGCCAACGCCACGGGCCTGGTACCCGACAAGGCTGGCATGCACGGACCTTCGGCCACTTTGCCCGAACTCAACAAGGTGCTGGTGCCGCAAAAGGACGGCGGCGTGCTGACAAAGGTCGGCGTCGTCGACTATTCGATCGGCAAGGGCGTCGCCCCCGGCGTGTTCGTCATCGCCGAGATGTCGCATCCGCGCATCCGCGAGCGCATGGAAGACCTCAAGGTCGGCGAGGGGCCTTACTTCACCTTCCATCGTCCCTATCACCTGACTTCGCTCGAGGTGCCGCTGACCTGTGCCCGCGTCGTGCTGCACGGCAAGGCCGACATGGTGCCGCTGTCGAAGCCGGTCGCCGACGTCTGCGCCGTGGCCAAGAAGGACATGCAGCCGGGCGAAAAGCTCGATGCCATCGGCGAATATTGCTACCGGTCGTGGATCATGACCGCGCCGGAAGCCCGCACGGCCAAGGCCATCCCCTGCGGCCTGCTGCAGGGTGGCACCGTGACGGCGCCGATCAGGAAGGGCGAGTTGATCACCACCGCCAACGCTGCCGTCGCCCCCGGCTCGAAGATCGCGGAGCTGCGCGCAAGGCAGGACAGGCTGGTGTACGGGGCCGAGGGCTGACGGCAAGCGCGAGACGGGCGTTCCCATACCTCCCGTCGTTCGCCGTTCACAACCCGTATCGACTCTTTGCCGTTGTCGCCGCAGGATGCCCCTTGGTGAACTTGTGGGGACGGGTTCGGCATGGCGGGATCATTCGACAGGCCAAGGGTCGTGGATCGCCGTGGCTTGCTGTGGCTGCTCGGTGCGGCCGCAGCGCTGTCGGTGACTCCAGGCTGCGCGCGCTGGCGCCCCGAGCCCGGGCGCTGTGCGCTGACATCTGCCGATCCTGTGATCGACGTCCACTGTCACTTCTTCAATGCCTCGGACGTGCCGGTGCGAGGCTTCGTCGAATATGTCGCTCTCGGCGAGTTGCGCGATGAGTTCTTACCGCGGGCCGACGTCCAGACGAAAGGGCTCTTCAATGGCCTGATCGCGTTTCTGGTCGATATCCTGAGCCGCGGCGCGAAGGACGCGCCCACCGAAGCTGCCCGGTTGCGGTCCGGGACACCGCTCGAGCCTGCTTCCGTGGTGCAGCAGCGCAAGACCCAGATACTTGCTGACGCAATCCAGGAAATGGACCGCCGGGCAAGAGGCATCGAAACCTTCGGCAGGGGTGTCGAAGGTCTTGACGTCGAACCCGATTATCCGGCGCTGATGGAGCAGTTGGCCAAGGATGCCGCCAGGCCGCAGGCGTTCAGCCGATCCCGGGCGTTGTCCCGCGTAGGCGCGATCGGGCTAGCCAACGACCTGCAGCGCCAGCCAAGCGAAATGCAGCGCTACATCTATTTCGCGCTTTTGCTGCTCGACGATCGGGAAGCCATTGCACGCGAATACCTTCGCGTCTTTGCCCCGTCGGGTTGCGTTTCCTTGGTGACGCCAAGCTTCCTCGACATGGAGAACTGGCTCGGAAACAGCCGTGCACGGTCATCCATCGCCGAGCAAATAGAGGTCATGGACCTGCTTCAGGTCCAGATCGCGCGCACAACCGAGCTGCACATGCACAGCTTCGTCGGTTTCGATCCATGGCGTGAGGCCGAGGGCGGCGGCTCGCTGAAGCTGGTCAAGCGGGCAATTCTCGACTGCGGCTTTGTCGGGGTAAAGCTCTACCCGCCAATGGGTTTCCAGGCGTTCGGTAATGGAGAGATCAAGTTTCCCAAGGGCGCGCCGAGAGGGATGGAGACCGCGCTTCGCAGGCTGTACGCATGGTGTGAATCGAACGACGTGCCAATCATGGCGCATGCGGAAAACAGCCTCGGCTCGCTTTGCGGCTACGGCCATCGGGCCAGCCCGTCCTGGTGGCGAGAGGCATTGCGCGAATTTCCGAAATTGCGCGTCAATCTGGCTCATTTCGGCAGCTTCGACGAATTGCGCACCCAGCCGACGCCAAAGAGATGTTCCAAGGACGCTTTTGGGAAGGACGCCTGGGAGTTCATCGTCGGTAAGACGATATCAGAGGACGGCAGGGAACATCTCTTTGCCGATCTCGGCTACCTCTACGAACTGACCAGTCCGCAGTTCGATGACCGGACGCGCTCCGAGATCAGGGGATATCTCAAGCAGTTCCAGTCACGCTACGACCCTGATGTCCGGCATCTGCTCTACGGTACGGATTGGACGATGATCGCCAAGGAACTGGACAACAACAACTACATGTCCCGGCTCGGCGCGCAGCTGACAGCTACTGGTTACACGCCCGAGCAACAGCAGAACATCTACTGGCGCAACGCAGCGCGCTATCTCGGGCTCGGAAAGACCGACAAGACGCGCAACCGTCTGCGCGACTACTGCCTGAACCGCAAGATCGATGCGGACTGGCTGTCGGCATTCGACCAGTAGCCGGAAAATCTGCCCTCCAGCGGGGCTGAACGCGTCGAGTAGCGACCAGCCCCTTTCTCGATCAACCCACTAGCCACGCCGGCATGCGGCGAGGATCGCTTCCCGCAGGTCCTCGCCGGTGATCGGCTTGTGGAGAATGCGAGCCCCGCTGGCGCTGACCTCCTTGAGCCGTGCCGGCGAGGTATCGCCGGTGACGATGATGGCGGGAACGGAGCGTCCGACATGGGCGCGAAGAGCCTGGATCGCATCGAAGCCGGTGACGCCGTCCGCGAGGCGGTAGTCGGCGACGATCAGGTCGACAGGAGCTTCGCCGGCGGCCAATGCCTTGGCATGGGCGCCTTGCGCTTCGGCGGCGGAGCGGCCGGCATAGACCCGATGCCCTTCCAGGCTGAGCAGCTGCACCATCGCGTCGAGAACGTCGCTTTCGTCCTCGACGACCATGATGCCGGCGGCAATGCCGGCGGGAGGCATTGCCTCGACGGGCCGAGGTGCTGCCGTCGTGCGGATATTGGGAACCGCGATCGAGAACATGGAGCCGCGGCCCGGCGTTGAGACCAGCCTGAGCGGATGCTTCAGCAGTTGGGCCGTGCGGCGGACGATCGCGAGCCCCAGGCCTAGGCCTTGCGTCCTGTCGCGGGCCGGATTCTGCAATTGCACGAATTCCTCGAAGACCATTGTCTGCTGATCCCCGGGAATTCCCGGGCCTGTGTCCAGGACCTGTATTTCCACAAGACTGCCGCGCCTGCGGCAGCCGAGCAGGACGCTGCCTTCCGTGGTGTAGCGAAACGCGTTCGACACGAGGTTGTTGAGGATCCGCCTGAGCATCATCGGGTCGCTTTCGACCCTCAGGCTGCTGTCGGCCACGCGCCATGCGAGGCCGCGCTGTTTCGCTTCCCCGGCAAATTCGTCGTGGAGGTCGCGGAAAAGCTGGCGCAACGGCACCGTCTCGGGGGTGACGGTGACAATGCCAGCGTCGAGCTTGGAGATGTCGAGCAATGCGTTCAGCAGCCCGCTGAGGTTGCCGACGACCGACTTAGCCCGGCTTGCCAGGTTGCGGGCGTCGCCCGAAGGCACGTCGCCGCGCTGCCCCAGCATGGCGAGCGTCGAGACCAGCAGGCTTAAAGCATGGATCGGCTGGCGCAGGTCGTGGCTGGCCGCCGCGAGGAAACGCGTCTTGGCACGATCGGCCGTTTGTGCGCGGTCGCGCTCCTCCTCCAGGTGCACGACCAGGCTTTCGTTCTCCAGGCGCAGGCTGATGGTTTCGCGCAACATGCGATACGTGATGCGGCAATAGTAGAAATTGATGGCCACAAGCGACGCGAGCAAAAACAGGAAGGCGCCGGAGAAGTCGCTTTCGGCGGTGATGCAGCGAATGGCAACGGGGATGACGGTTGCGAGGATCGAACCGATGAGAGCCGGCGGGAAGGCCGACAGCGACGGCACCGTGCCGCAGACGAGGCCAGTCAGCACGATGACGGTGAAGGACAGCACGGCCGGTTCCTCGGGCAGGAAGCCGGCCCAACCGAGCGCGCCCCATAGGAGGCCCGATACCCACGAAAAACCTGCCGCGAGCCATGCCCAGGGCATGAGCGAGCCGGAATCCAACCTGCGCCGAAAGAAGCTGCGCGACGCAAGGACGCGTGTTGCGGTAAGCAGATACAGCGCACCTAACCAGGTGGCCAGCCAAGTCGTGGAAACGGCATTGCTGAGCACGTATACGGCTGCCAGCGAAATGACGATGTTGGAGATGACCACGCCATAGGAATTGCGATACAGAAGCTCGATGAGGGCATGGCGTATCTTGGCTTCCTGCATCGTATGTCTCCGGCTTCCGGATGGATATTGACCCGACAGTCGCACCCGTGACGATTGATCTATCTGCAACTTGTTTCCCATAGGTTGGCGACCGGACAGATAAGCCTGTTATGGTCGCCGCATGAATCGCCCACTCACCGCCATCCTCGCCGACGACCATGCCATTGTCCGCGAGGGCCTCAAGCTGCTCATCTCAACAATGGACAACGTCTCCATCGTTGCCGAGGCAGCAGATGGCGAGGCTTTGTTGAGGCATGTCCGGGAGGCGCGCGCGGACCTGCTGATCCTCGATCTCGGCATGCCGGGCGTGGCCGGCATACAGTTCATCTCCGACATCAGCGCCTTGGCGCCCCGCATGAAGATCCTGGTCCTGACCGCAAACATCGAGCCGCGGACTGTGCGTGCCGCGATCGAGGCGGGCGCCAGCGCCTATCTGACCAAGGACGGCGATCCCGAGGAACTGGGGGCGGCCATCGAGGCGGTGAAGAAGGGCGGAACATATCTGGCGCGAACCGTCCGCTTCGCGATCAGCGAGCCGAGCCGAAACGGCGGGCCCACGCAGGAAATCGTGTCGCCGATCCCGCTCACGCGACGCGAGCGTCAGATCCTGGGGCTGGTGGCGCATGGCATGACCGCGCGCGAGGTGGCCGAACGGTTGGGCATCAGTCCCTTGACCGCCCGCAAGCACCGGGAAAACCTGATGCGCAAACTCGATCTCCATAGCGCCGCCGAACTGACCACCTATGCGGTTCGCCTGGGGTTGCCCGCGGGCTGAACGCGGCAGTCCTGGTAGTATTGCCTTAACCATCTCCACATTGGTCGAAAGCGCGGGCGAACCAAATACGGCACCTGCCGTATGTTTTCGCGCCGGAGCCACGCCTATTCCTCCCAGCGGCCAAATCGTCGGGGGAGGAGCCGTGATGTTGTCGCTGGAGCTTTTGGTTCCGTTCGCTGTCGCAACGCTTGCCTTCGCCTGCATGCCGGGCCCCGCGATCCTCTACATGACCGCGCAGACCCTGGCGCATGGCCGCCAGGCCGGGCTGATGGCCGCGCTCGGCATTCACCTCGGCTGCTACGTGCACATCGTTGCGGCGACCGCCGGCCTGGCCTCGCTCATCACCCATGCGCCCGTCGTCTACGAGGCCATCAAGCTTGCGGGCGCTGCCTATCTGGTGTGGCTCGGTGTCACCATGTTCCTCGGCTGGAACAAGACCTCGGAAGACAATGGCGATGCAGGGTCGAGCACGCTGCGCGACAGCATCGTGGTCGAGGTGCTCAATCCGAAGACCGTGCTGTTCTTCCTGACCTTCCTGCCGCAATTCGTCGATCCGGCGGCGACCATGCCGCTGTGGCTCCAGTTCATGATCCTCGGCATGATCGTCAATCTCGTATTCTCGATGGCCGACGTGGCGGCCGTCGGCATCGCCTCGCTGGCACTTGGCCGGGTTAGCAAAGGCAAGGCGGAGTGGATGGTTCCCAAGGCCTGCGGCTCGATCCTGATCGGGCTCGGCGTGGTGCTGGTCAGCCAGCACCAGTGACAACGCTTGCAGGGCACGCCTGTGAAGACCGGCAGGGGCGGGCCGCATGACGATGCGGGGCCAGGGTAGGCCAGGATCAGCCATCATTGCGCCCAGCCGCCGCCGTGGGTGGATAGTTCAGCGCGGCCATGCCAAAGTCGTGGCAAGATTGCAGCCATGAAGGGCGCGCACTGTCTTCAGTTGGCAGTGTCGTTTGACAAGAGCCAATCGATAGGGGCCGCTTCCTTCTTCCCATCCGCAACCGATGTTGAGGATCCACAAGATCACGGGCATACGAACCTACCTGCTGAGCTTCCTCCTCCTTGTTCCCGCTCTCCTTGCCGGCCTTGGTGGCGCCAGTCTGGCGCATGACTACCCCGTCGCGGCGCCGGCCGAGCCTCTCGTCGCGCCGACAGGTACCGTCCTGTTCGAAAACGTCAGGATATTCGACGGCAAGGCAAGCACGCTGTCGCCGACGTCGAATGTGCTGGTCAACGGCAACCTCATCGAGCGCATCTCGACCGCCCCCATCGAGGCGGCGGGCGCAAAGGTGATAGCGGGCGGCGGCCGCGTGCTGATGCCCGGCCTGATCGATGCGCACTGGCACGCGATGCTGATCGCGTCGACCCCGGCAGAGGCAATGAGCGACATCGGCTTTGCCAATCTCGCCGCAGGCGACGAGGCAACGCATACGTTGATGCGTGGCTTCACGACGGTGCGCGACGTGGGCGGTCCGGTGTTCGGTCTCAAGCGCGCGATAGACAGCGGAATCGTCGTGGGACCGCGCATCTATCCATCCGGCGCCATGATCACGGTGACCAGCGGACATGGCGACTTCCGGCAATTCAGCGACCTGCCGCGGACGATCGGCGGCCCGTTCACGCCCATGGAGAGAAACGGAGGCAGCATAGTCGTGGACAGCCCGGATGAGGTGCGCTTGCGTGTCCGCGAGCAGTTCATGCAAGGGGCCGCCCACGTCAAGCTAACAGCCGGCGGCGGCGTGTCCTCGCCATTCAGCCCGCTCGATGTCACCACCTTCACCGAACCCGAATTGCGGGCCGCGGTCGAGATCGCCGAGAATTGGGGCACCTACGTCATTGCGCACGCCTTCACGACGGACGCGATCAAAATGGCAATCGCGGCCGGCGTGAAATGCATCGAACACGGCTTCCTCATGGACGAGGAAACCGCCAAGCTGATCGCCGAGAAGGATATCTGGCTGAGCTTGCAGCCGCTTCCGGAGATGATGAGGCTGGGTCTTCGGGAAGGCTCGGTCGAGCGGGCCAAGGCGGAAGAGGTGTGGCCGGGCATCGGCCGGACATACGAACTGGCGAAGAAGTACAAGATCAAGACGGCATGGGGGACGGACGTATTGTTCTCCCGCGATCTGGCGCGGCAGCAGGGCGCAATCCTTGCTTCGCTCATCCGCTGGTACACACCTGCCGAAGCCCTCGTGATGGCGACCGGGACCAATGCCGAACTGCTGACACTTTCCGGGAAGCGCAACCCTTATCCCGGAAGGCTGGGCGTGGTGGAGGAAGGCGCGCTGGCCGATCTGCTCCTTGTCGACGGCAATCCGCTCGAGGATCTCCAACTGGTCGCCAACCCCGAGACGAGTTTCCTGGTCATCATGAAGGATGGCCGCATCTTCAAGGATACCCTGCCGAACTGATGGCTCGTCAGGGGGGCGAACCAGTTCGAGCCCGCTATCTGGCCGGTCGCCAACGTGTTGTCGGCGATCGCGAGGAACTGTCGGGACCGGGCCTGACTCTGACAATTCACTGGAGAGCCTGAGGACCTTCAGGCAGCTCGGCAAGTTCCGCGCAGAGTGTCAGCGCCGCCATCACGACATGGGTCCTGTTCCATCCTGCCATTTCCGCAATGCTCAGGAGCTTGACCAGCGAGGGTTCGAGCGCGAACTGGCATTGGGCCAGATACTCCCCGTCCTCCGGTTCCAACGTCGGGCTGTTGATGCGCAGGGGCTTGGTCATTGGCGTCACTTCAGGAATTCCAGTCCAGCAATAGATGCGAAGTCGGATCGCTATGTCTCCCGCGCAAGCCGATCGACTGTGGGGCAATGATCTAGAGCATTGACATAGGTGAAGATAATGAATTCCAGTCTACTCACTTGAGTGGAATTCATGTGTCATGACGAAAAAGCGGTCGATGCCCCATTTACGGGCGCTTCAGTCCTTTGAAGCCGTTGCACGGCATCTTTCCGTTTCCCATGCGGCCCAGGAGCTTGGCGTGACGCAAAGTGCTGTCAGTCACCAGATCCGGCGCCTGAGCGAAGAACTTGGCGAGAGGCTGGTGGAGCGGCAGGGGCGCGGCCTCGTGCTGACCGAGGCGGGGCGGCGCCTGGCGCTGGAACTCGATCGTGCGTTCGATCTCATCGAGCGCTCGGCGGCGCAGGTCGTCGGAGCGGCCAATGGAACGGTGCGCCTTGCCGCCTATGGGACCTTCGCCAGCGGCTGGCTGGTCCAGCGGCTGCCCGAGTTCTTCGCCCGGCACCCCGACATCGATCTGCAGCTCATCACGGTCAGCGAGGAAGATGAGCTAAGCGACAGGGTGGCCGATGCTTTCATCACGTCCGTGCCTTCGCAGCGCGGATATCGGAGCGTTCTGCTCAAACGGGACCACCTGATCGCCGTCGCTCCCCCAGATCTGGGCCCCTGGCCGTGCCCCTTGATTACGACCGAAGTTTCGCCGTCTGCGGTAGGCGCCGATTGGATCGATTACTGTCGTCACAACGGCCTCGAGCTTTCGACCTTCCAGAAGGAGAGCTGGAGGCTGTGCACGCATTACCAACTGGCGTTCGACATGGCCCGAGCCGGCATTGGCGCGGCGCTGGTTCCTGACTTCCTTGGCGAACGGGGTATCGCCGAAGGAACGTTGCAAAGGGTATACGGTGAGCCGATGCCGACAGGGTCGAGCTACTACCTGTCCATCAAGTTCAGCCGCAGCCAGGAGCGGGCGCTGGCGAGTCTGACGCAATGGCTCCGCGCGGCAGCGCGATAGCGCCGGGGAATGATGAACTCATGTCATGGTCGGAGCATGGGTGCCCGCGCTCCCGGGCAATTCGCCTAAGCCTCCAGCGCGCCTGACCGGGCGTCACTGCTCGGCCGCGTGCCGACCAGCTTGACCAGGTCGTCGCCGGCGCGGGTGGCGCGGTGCGAGCGGCGGGTCAGGATGTAGCCGTCCTGCGGCGCCAGCACCTCGACCCTGCCGCCATCCTCGCCGGGCGCGCGCACGATGGTGGCGAGGCGCGTGCCCGCCTTGACCCGGTCGCCCGGCTTGACGTCGTAGAGGATGGCGCCGGCGCAAGCTGCCGGCACCATCTCGATATGCTCGATCGGCGCCACCACGCCGTCGAATGCCTTCCTGGTTTCGACCGACGTGTCCTCGACCACCCCGCGCGCCACCAAGAGCCGGTAAAGGCCTTCGCCATCGGCTTCGGCGATGTCGGGATAGACGTCGGAGGTGCCGCGATATTCGACCGTGGTGACGACCCGGCTTTCGAGCCTGGCTTGCCGGCGCGGCATCTTGAGGTAAGGGTGCAGCGACGCTTCGTCGAAGGAGGAACCCGACTGCCCGCCCCACAGGATCACCGCGTCGACGCCCATGTTCGCCGCGCAATCTTCCATCGCCGGCCACAGCTCCTCCGGCACGTAGAGATAGGCGACGCCTTCGTCGTCACAGTGCAGGTCGAGCACGATGTCATGGCCGACCGAAAGCTTGAGCAGCCGCGCCTTGAGGCGCTTGTCGGCCGACATCGCCACATCGTCGCCGGGCAGAAGCGACACGTCCGGCCTGTCGAGCAGCGGGAAATCGCGGTTGTAATTGGTGCGCGTGCCCAAATCGAAGCGCCCCTGCGCGGCATGGAACAACAGCTGGTTGGCGCCGATCGGGTTGGCCCGCGGCACGATGGTCAGGTTGCCGCGAATGCGCCCTTCGGCGGCTGCCCTGCGCAGTTTCGGCATCAATGCGTCGATGGCAACGACACCGGGCAGTTCGTCGCCATGAAGGGCCGCCTGGATATAGGCCGAGGGCGCCTCGGTCGACGATCCCGAGATGCGGTAGACCGGCATTTCGTAGGCGATGCCTTCGCTGTCGCCACGGATCGTCTCGACGCTCTTCTTCATTTTTGTCCCCGAATCTTCTGGTCCGAACGATAGATCATCGCGCAGCGACGCCGTCCTGATCCAGCAGGGAGCGTCCGCCACGCCAGACCCTGGGTAAATTCACGTGGTTGCGGCGCCCCACTGCTTCATCAACGCCACCGAGCGCGCCAGCTGCGGGGCGGCGTGGAATTCGTGGCCGAGTGTCGCCGCCGCGCGCCAGGGCCAGCGTGGATCGGCAAGCAATGCGCGACCCAGCGCCACCATGTCGGCGCGGCCTTCGCGCACGATCGCATCGGCCTGGGCCGGCTGGTCGATCATCCCCACCGCACGCACCGGAATGCCGGTCGCCTGCTTCACGGCTTCGGCGAGATGAACCTGGTAGCCGGGGCCGGTGCGCAGGCTCTGGTGCGGGGAGTTGCCGCCGCTGGAGCAGCAGATATAGGCGATTCCCGCATCGCGGTAGGCCTTGGCCACCTCGATGGCTTCGTCGAGCGTGAAGCCGCCCTCGACCCAGTCGGTCAGCGACATGCGCGCGCCGAGCATCAGGTTGGGTACGGCATCGGCTACGCGGCGGGCGATCTCGATGGCAAAGCGCATGCGGTTTTCCAGCGAACCGCCCCATTTGTCGGTGCGATGGTTGGACAGCGGCGACAGGAACTGGTGCAGCAGGTAGCCATGGGCCGAATGCAGCTCGATGAAGTCGAAGCCGGCGCGCTCGGCCCGCTTCGCTGCCTCGACGAAATGTCCGATGGTCTGTTCGATCTCGTCCTCGTTCAGCGCATGCGGCACCTGCCAGCCGTCGGCATAGGCAATCGCCGAGGCAGAGACCACCGGCCAGGCATCCTCGTTGGGCGCCAGCGGGCCCGCGCCTTCCCAAGGGCGACGGTTCGAGGCCTTGCGGCCGGCATGGGCCAGTTGCACGCCGAATTTCGCACCGGGCGTTGCCACGCGCCTGGCGGCGTCCAGCGTCCGCTTCGCCGCCGCCTCGTTGGCATCGGAGTAGAGCCCCATGCAGCCATGGCTGATGCGGCCGCGGCGCTCGACGTCGGTCATCTCGACGGTGATCATGCCGGCGCCGGACATCGCCAGGTTCATCCAGTGCTGCAGGTGCCAGTCCGTGGCGGAACCATCGTCGGCCGAATACTGGCACATCGGGGCAACGGCGATGCGGTTGGGGAGTTCGAGCTGGCCGAGGGTGATCGGCGAGAACAGATGGGCGGTCATGGCGGCTCCGATTATCAAGCCGTGCGAATGTAAGGCGTTGGCGATTTCCGACAACCGTATTGCATGGGGCCAGCGCGTGTTATCAGTCGCCGCGACGATAGCGCTTGCCAGCAATGGGTGACCGAATGACGACACGCGACCGGCTTGAAGCGATCCTTGGGCGGCTTGCCGCCCGCGCCGGTGACGAGCGCGTGTTCATGAAGCTTTATGCCGAGGCCGCGCGCGCGGCTGCCGACGCTGCCGATGCGCGCGCCAGGGCAGGGCTATCGCTCGGACCGCTCGACGGTGCCATCGTTTCGATCAAGGACCTGCTCGACGTCGCCGGCGAGCCGACGCTTGCCGGTTCGCTGATGCGTCGGGATGCTGCGCCCGCGCAAGCGGACGCGCTGGTGGTCCGGCGCCTGCGCCGGGCAGGGGCGGTCATCATCGGCAAGACGGCAATGACCGAATTCGCCTTCACCGCGCTCGGCATCAACCCGCATTACGGCACGCCGGGCAATGCCGCCGATCCGGCGCTGATCCCCGGCGGTTCGTCGTCGGGCGCCGGCGTTTCCGCCGCCGAAGGCTCCTCCGACATATCGATCGGCTCGGATACCGGCGGTTCGGTGCGCATCCCGGCCGCGCTCAACGGCGTGGTCGGCTTCAAGCCGACGGCGCGGCGCGTGCCGCTCGACGGAGCGTTTCCCTTGTCGCCGTCGCTCGATTCGCTCGGGCCGCTGGCAAGGACGGTCGGGGCTTGCATCGCTGCCGACGCCGTCATGGCCGGCAAGGAGTTTTCCGCGCTTGCGCCGCTGTCCCTGTCTGGCCTGCGCATCGGCGTGCCGCGCGGGCGGCTGATGGAGCATTGCGACGCCACCGTTTCCGCCGCCTTTGAGCTGTCGCTCAAGCGGCTTGCCGCAGCCGGCGCACGGGTCGAGGACCTTGCCATTGACGACCTGCTGCTGGCCCTGCGCGAGTCGACGCGCACGGCCTCGATCGCCGCCATCGAAGGCGCCGAGATCCATGCCGACTGGCTGTCGGTGGGCGCCAAGGTCGCTGTCGACCAGCATGTCAGCGGCGGGCTCGGCCGGGCGCTGCAGGTGCCGGCGGTCGCCTACATCAGGACCATGCGCCGCCGCGCCGAACTGGTGGCCGCCATGGACGCACGGCTGTCCGTCGTCGACCTCATGGTCCTGCCGACCACGCCTGTCGTCGCCCAGCCGATCGCCGAGATGCTGGCCGACGAACGCCATGGCGACCGGATCGAGGGACTCCTGCTGCGCAACACGCAGGTCGCCAACCAGTTCGACCTCTGCGCCCTGTCGCTGCCGATGCCGGGCACTGCCCTGCCGGTGGGCCTGATGCTGGTCGGCCGCCACGGCCACGACCGTCGCATGCTTTCGGTCGGGCTGGCAGTCGAGGCTTTGCTGAAAGGATAGGCGATGACCGTGCCGATCACCGACGACGGCATTTTCACCCGCTGGCGCGCCGGGGACCAGTGAAACGGCCTGCCGCTGGCTCTTGCGGAGCCGGCCCGAATAGTGGTCATCTTGGCGCTGCACCAGTGCGTGCCGGAATCGGACGAGGAGTTTTGAGAGATGCCGTCGACAATGAAGGGACCAGCAATATTCCTCGCCCAGTTCGCCGGCGATGCGGCGCCGTTCAATTCACTGAAATCGATTACATCGTGGGCCGGCGGGCTCGGCTACAAGGGCGTGCAGATCCCGACGCCCGATGCGCGGCTATTCGATCTCGAGAAGGCGGCGACGTCGAAAACCTATTGCGACGAGATCAAGGGCGTCTGCGCCGAGGCCGGCGTCGAGATCACCGAACTGTCGACCCATCTCCAGGGGCAACTGGTGGCGGTGCACTCCGCCTATGACGCGCAGTTCGACGGATTTGCGCCGGCGGCCTTGCACGGCAAACCGAAGGAGCGGCAGCAGTGGGCGGTCGAGCAGATGAAGCTTGGCGCCAGGGCTTCGCAGAATCTCGGCCTCAAGGCCTGCGTTTCGTTCACCGGCGCGCTTGCTTTTCCCTATCTTTATCCGTGGCCGCAGCGGCCGGCGGGCCTGATCGAGGAGGCGTTTTCCGAGCTGGGCAAGCGCTGGACGCCGATCCTCGACGCCTATGACGAGGCCGGCGTCGACCTTTGCTTCGAACTGCATCCGGGCGAGGATACCTTCGACGGCGCCACCTTCGAGATGTTCCTCGACGCGGTCGGCGGCCACAAGCGCTGCAACATCAATTACGACCCGTCGCATTTCCTGTTGCAGCAGCTCGACTATCTCGCCTTCATCGACATCTACCACGAGCGCATCAAGGCGTTTCACGTCAAGGACGCCGAGTTCAACCCGACGGGGCGCCAGGGCGTCTATTCCGGCTACCAGGGCTGGCTCGGCCGTGCCGGCCGCTTCCGCTCGCTCGGCGACGGCCAGGTTGATTTCTCCGGCATCTTCTCGAAGCTCGCCCAATATGGCTACGACAGCTGGGCGGTGCTCGAATGGGAATGCTGCCTCAAGCATCCCGAGGACGGTGCCGCCGAAGGCGCGCCTTTCATCGAAAGCCACATCATCCGGGTGACCGACAAGGCCTTCGACGATTTTGCCGGTGGAACGAGCGATCGGGCGATGCTGCGGGCGATGATGGGGATCGAGTAGGACGTACGTCCCGCGGCCACCTTCTCCCTGTCGGGGAGAAGTGGCAAGTGCGCTGCTTCAGACCTCCTCTCTAGGTCGGCCGAGCGAAGCGGAGGCCGGGTGAGGGGCAACATATCAAGGGGAGAACACGACATGGTCGGTGCATCGAAATCCGGGAATGGCAGCGGCCCGATCCGCTACGGCATGGTCGGCGGTGGGCAGGGCGCCTTCATCGGCGGCGTGCACCGCATCGCCGCGCGCATGGACGGCGATTTCCAGCTCGTGGCGGGCGCGCTGTCGTCCAACCCCGAGCGGGCCAAGGCTTCGGCTGCCGAAATCGGGCTCGATCCCGAGCGCAGCTACGCCTCGTACGCCGAGATGGCGAAGGCCGAGGCAAAACGTCCGGACGGCATCGAGGCGGTGGCCATCGTCACGCCCAACAACGTCCATTTCCCTGCCGCCAAGGCGTTCCTCGAAGCCGGCATCCACGTCATCTGCGACAAGCCGCTGACCGCGACGCTGGCAGAGGCGAAGAAACTGGCTGCACTGGTCGAGAAGACCGGCAAGGTCTTCGTGCTCACCCACAACTACACCGGCTATCCGATGATCCGGCAGGCGCGCGAGATGGTTGCCAAGGGCCAGCTCGGCGACATCAGGATCGTCCAGGCCGAATACCCGCAGGACTGGCTGACCGAGGACCTCGCCGCCACCGGCCAGAAGCAGGCGTCGTGGCGCGGCGATCCCAAGCAGTCGGGCGCCGGCGGCGCCGCCGGCGACATCGGCACCCACGCCTACAATCTCGCCCGCTTCGTCAGCGGGCTCGAGCTGGACTCGCTCTCCGCCGATCTCGACGCCTTCGTGCCCGGCCGCCTGCTCGACGACAACGTCAACGTCATGCTGCGCTTCAAGGGCGGCGCCAAGGGCATGATCTGGGCCAGCCAGGTGGCGCCAGGCCACGAGAACGGGCTCAAGCTGCGCGTCTACGGCTCCAGGGGCGGCATCGAATGGGTGCAGGCCGACCCGAACTATCTCTGGTACACGCCGTTCGGTGCGGCCAAGCAGCTGATCACCCGCGGCGGCGTCGGCTCCGGCCCCGCCGCAGCGCGCGTCACCCGCGTGCCCTCGGGCCATCCCGAAGGCTATCTCGAAGGTTTTGCCAACATCTACCAGGAAGCCGCGCGGGCCATCCGCGCGGCGCGCAGGAAGGGCGGTAAGCCGGACAAGGACGTCATCTACCCGACCGTGCAGGACGGCGTCGAAGGCGTCGCCTTCATCGAAGCCTGCGTGCGCTCGTCGAAGAAGAACGCCGCCTGGACGAAGCTCTAGGTCTAGCCTTTCGACGCGCGCGCTCTGCAGACATGCGGCGTGCGGTTGCTCATTGACTGCCGGCCAGGTGCGCTCGCTCTTTTCTGGAGCGTTCTGAGGTTATTCACACCTGCGGTTAATTGTATACATTTCGTATCGAGCCCATCTTCCGCATCGTACACAATATATGCATACATAGTCCCGCAACAGATCGAGGCGACGTTGGCACCGGGGGAAGAATGGTGCCGGCGGCCTGCGATCGCCAATCGAGGGAGGGAAGCATGAAACGTAAATTCCTGGCGCTGTGCGCCGCAACCGCCGCACTGATGGTCGGTGCCACCGCCGCGCAATCGGCCACGCTCGACACTGTCAAGGCGCGCGGCAAGCTGATCTGCGGCGTATCGCTCAGCACTCCTGGCTTCGCCGCCGCAGACGACAAGGGTCGCATGCAGGGTTTTGACGCCGACATCTGCCGCTCGATCGCGGCTGCCGTGTTTGGCGATCCCGACAAGGTCGACTTCGTCCTGACCAACATCAACACGCGCTTCCAGGCGCTGCAGTCGGGCGAGATCGACGTGCTGTCGCGCCAGACGACGGCGACTTTTTCGCGAGAGACGTCGCTCGGCATCGATTTTGGCCCGACCGTGTTCTATGACGGCCAGGGCCTGCTGGTGCCCAAGTCGCTCGGCGTCGCTTCCGCCAAGGAACTGACCGACGCCGCGATCTGCACCCTGCCGGGCACCACCACCTCGCAGAACCTGACCGACTTCTTCCGCACCATCGGCGGCAAGTTCGAGCTGGTCGTTTTCGAGAGCCCCGACGAGAACCGCGCCGCCTTCTACTCCGGCCGCTGCGAGGCGATCTCGTCCGACCGTTCCGACCTTGCGTCGATCCGCGCTGTCGCCAACAACCCCGACGACTACGTGCTGTTGCCTGAAACCATCTCCAAGGAGCCGCTGGCGCCCGCCGTGCGGCAGAACGATTCCAACTGGCGAGACATCGTTTCGTGGTCGGTGTGGATGCTGATGGCGGCCGAGGAGAAGGGTATCACCCAGGCCAATGTCGACGAGATGCTGAAGAGCGAGGACCCCGAGGTCCAGCGCATGCTGGGCGGTGCCGACGAGCTCGGCAAGATGCTCGGCCTCGACAACAAGTGGGGCTACAACGTCATCAAGAGCGTCGGCAACTACGCCGAGGTCTTCGACCGCAATCTCGGCGAAAAGACCAAGCTCGGCATGACGCGCGGGCCCAATACGCAGTGGAATGCCGGAGGCCTGCTCTACGCGCCGCCGGTCCGCTAAGAATTGCAAGGTCCGCGCCGTTACCCGGCGCGGACCTTCTTCCCTGTTCACACGACATCGGCGCGCTCATGCTGTTTTTGAACGACACGCGGTTTCGCGCGGCCTTCTACCAATTCGTCGCCATTTCAGCGGTGCTGCTCGCCGCCTGGGTGATGTACCGCACCGCGAGTGCGAACCTCGCCAGGCAGGACATCGCCACCGGCTTTGGCTTCCTGTCCAGGCAGGCCGGCATCGCCATCAGCGAGACCTCGATCGCCTACGGGCCGACTGACACGGTTGCCCGCGCCATCCTCGTCGGGCTGATCAACACCATCAAGGTGTCGTTCCTCGCAGCACTCTTCGGCACCATCATCGGCGTTTTCGTCGGCATCGGCCGGCTGTCGGCCAATCCGCTGCTCAGCCGGCTGATGCTTGCCTATGTCGAGGTGCTGCGCAACGTTCCGCTGCTGCTCTACCTGTTCTTGTGGTATTTCCTGATCATCCTGGTGTTTCCCCCTGTCCGCCAGGCGATCCAGCTGGTTCCCGGCTTCTTCCTGTCCAACAGCGGCCTGGCCGTGCCATCGCTCGAATGGCACAGCGGTTTCGAACTCGTGCTTTCCGCACTTGGTCTCGGCATCGCCGCAGCACTCGTCGTGCGCAGCGTTGCCCGGCGCCGGCGCATCGCCAGCGGCCAGGCAAATGCCGGCTGGATCGTCGCGCTCATCCTGCTTGTCTTGCCGGCGCTTGCCGTCTGGGCCAGCGGCCAGGTCTCGCTGTCGTGGAGTGCGCCGGAGGCCGGCCGCTTCCGCCTCACCGGCGGCTTGCAGATCCGCCCGGAGTTCGTGGCGCTGTTGTTCGGCCTGATGCTCAACCTGTCGGCCAGCGTCGCCGAGATCGTCCGCGCCGGCATCCAGGCGGTGAGCCGGGGCCAGTGGGAAGCAGCGCAGGCGCTCGGCCTGCCGCGTTCGCGCACGCTCAGGCTGGTGGTGCTGCCGCAGGCGCTCAGGGTCATCGTCCCGCCTTTGACCAACACCTATCTCTCCGTGTTCAAGAACAGCTCGCTCGCCATCGCCATCGGCTATCCCGACCTGGTTATGGTGTCGAACACCATCATGAACCAGACCGGCCAGGCGATGGAGACCATCGCCATCTTCATGGGCATCTATCTCGGCCTGTCGGTGCTGATCTCGCTGTTCATGAACTGGTACAATGCGCGTGTCGCGCTGAAGACGCGCTGACATGACCGACACCCAGGCACTTTCCGCACCGATCGCAAATGTCGCCCGCCCGGCGCGGCGCTCGCAGTGGCGCACCGCCTATTTCGGCACGCCGGGCAATGCGCTGGTCACGCTGGTCTGCGGCGGCGTCATCCTGCTCCTGGCCAAGTTCGCGCTCGGCTGGCTGTTCCTCAATGCCGTCTTCGACGGCGGCGCCGATGCCTGCAAGCAAAGCTCCGGCGCCTGCTGGCCGTTCCTCGCCGACAAGCTGCGCTACATGTTGTTCGGCTTCTACCCGTTCGAGGAGCAGTGGCGCCCGCTCGTCGCGCTCAGCCTGTTCCTCGGCAGTTGCGGTTTGTCGATGATCCCGCGTGTCTGGGGCAGGGGGCTGTTGCTGGCTTGGGCAATCGGCATCCTGCCGCTGCTCTACGTCCTGATGGCCGGTGGGGTCTTCGGCCTGACCGCGGTGCCGACGTCGAAATGGGGCGGCCTGCCGCTGTCGTTCATGCTGTCCTTCGTCGGACTGGCCTTCGCCCTGCCGCTCGGCATCGGCCTCGCCTTGGCGCGCGCCTCGCACCTGCCGGCGATACGCGTGCTCGGCGTCGGTTTCATCGAACTGGTGCGCGGCGTGCCGCTGATCAGCATCCTGTTCATGGCTGCCGTCATGCTGCCGCTGTTCATGCCGGACGGGGTCACCATCGACAAGCTGTTGCGCGCGCAGGTGGCGATCATCCTGTTTGCCGCGGCCTACATCGCCGAGATCGTGCGCGGCGGCCTGCAGGACGTGCCATCGGGACAGTTCGAGGCCGGCCGCGCGCTCGGTCTGCATTACTGGCAGGTAATGTTCAAGATCGTGCTGCCGCAGGCGCTGAAGAAGGTCATCCCGGCGCTGGTCGGGCTGTTCATCGCGTTTTTCCAGGACACGACGCTGGTGACCATCATCGGCCTGCTCGACTTCCTCGACACAGTCCGCACGGCCCTGCGCGACCCCGACTGGCAAGGCATCGCCGTGCTCGAAGGTTATGTCTTCGCGGCCGCCATCTACTTCCTGTTCAGCGCGCTGATGGGGGCCTACAGCCGTTTCCTTGAGCGGCACTTCAACACGTCGTATCGGTAACTTGCCGACCGGCAGCTCGATCTCGACGCGTTCGCGACTGCCGCCGATTTCGAGCTCGACGCGGCGCGCCGGCGCCGCGGTAGGCTGCCGGCCCCCTAGCATGTCAGCCGAGACGGATTGCGGGTCGAGTGCGAAGAGATGTCGACGTCGACGCGCCGGCGGCGCAAGCCTACCTGGCAAACGACCCGATGACGAGTGCGCCCATCACCAACGCTGTGCCGATTGTCGCTAGGATGGTGAGTGTTTGAAGAACCCCGATGGTGGCACCTGCTGCTATCACTGCAGCCGAGGCTGTAGCGGCGATGAACGCCAACACAGGCCTTTTTCGGACGACTTCGATCATGGGGCTCGATCCTTTCTTCTTTCCCCGCAATCTAACCGCTCGCATGTGAAATGCCATATCGCGCACCTGCGACATGAGGACTGGTTGCGGGATTTGAACCTGCAACCTCCAGCCTATGAGGCAGGCGAGCTACTCGTCTGGGATATCGGCAGTCAATGTAGCTGGCGGCCAGACTTCGCGCACCAAGCACGGAACCGTTTCGGTCCATACCGGTTGTTACACATCAACTCAGGAGGTATCGAGATGATTTTCCGAAACACACTTGCCGTCACCATCCTGCTCGCAGGAACCGCATTCGCGACTGCCCAGACTGTGATCGTGACCCCCGAACAGGAGATCGTAGTCCGGGAATATGTGAAAACCAATCCGGTGGTCGTCGAACGCCCGTCCAACTTTGAGCTGGTAATAGGAGCTATCGTTCCTGATATCCTCAAGCCGGGCGCACTTGCCGACAACAAGTATCAGTATGTCGTAATGGACGGCCGTACCGTTCTTATCGACCCGCAGACCCGCAAGGTCGTGCACATCATGGACTGACCGACGGGCGGCCGCCTTGATGCAGGATTCCTGTATCAGGGCGCCTTCTGCCAGGCCGCGTTTCCGCCGCTAGGCATGGCCCATAATCGGCCCAAGACGGGCCCTTTTGCAGCCGTCCGCAGCGCCCTTTCTCGAAGCCGATCGCATTCTTGTGGGAACGAGGTCTGCGCCTCGCGTTGCGAAGGCAACATAAAAGGAGGTCGTATGCTGCGTCTCTTTGCACTGCTGTTTTTCGGATATTGCACCTACCGCATCGGCCGCGAGTTCATCGAAAGCGTGCCGGACAGTTTCGATCTCGTAGAGCCCCTGCCGCTGCTGCCTTCTCCGGAGCGACAGAGACATGACGCCCATCTGGCGAGGAGAGACCGGCGGCTCAAAAAGCGCGCCGCAGGCGCTTAGACAGTTCGGCAGAAATTTCTCAACAGCGCCGGCCAATTGGCGAACCGGAGAGACCCGATGACCGACAAGCAAGAGTTTGAAGCAAAATTCTGGAAATCAATCCGCGCGGACATGACCGTCATGGTGGGCATCGCCGGAGTTGACCCGCGCCCCATGACGGCGCAGTTCGATGGCGAGCGCAAGACCATCTACTTCTTTACTGCCAAGGATACCGAGATTGCCGAAAAGCTGACGGGCGCGAAGAAGGCAACCCTCGTCTACGCCGCCAAGAAACATGACCTGTTTGCAACCATCCATGGGACGATCAGGATCGACAACGACCGCAACACGATCGACCGGCTGTGGAACCGCTTCGTGGCAGCCTGGTTCGAGAAGGGCAAGGATGACCCCAAGCTCTGTCTGCTACGCTTCGACCCGGCTGACGCCCAGATTTGGCTTGACGCCTCAAGCCTTGTCGCCGGCGTCAAGATGTTCCTCGGCCTGGGCGACCCCAAGCAGGACTATGCGGATAGCGTAGCAAAAGTCAGCCTCAAGTAACGCGAAGGACCCGCTCAAGCCGCTGGTTCCACAGGAGCCCCGGGGACGGCGTTGCGGGCCTCGTCTCACAGAGGTCGCCGAGACAGGGGCCATACGCCTGCGCAGCTACTCCACCGCCTTCGGAAACACCTTCCAGCGCTTCGGCCGGAACGCGACCCGGCTTTTCTGGGCGGCGGGGTGGCCGACGGGCAGCTCGATCTCGACGCGTTCGCGGCCGCCGCCGATCTCCAGTTCGACCCGGCGGGTGCCGGCAACGCGCCGGCTCGCCGCCACCGTGCCGGCAATGCAGCCATTGCATTCGTCGAGCAGCTCGATGTCGTGCGGGCGGAAGTAGAGCGTCGCCTCGCCATCGGTAAGTTCGGGTGCGGCAAGCCCGATCGGCCGGTCGGCGATCCAGACCTGTCCGTCCTCGATCTTGACCGGCAGCGAGCTCGACTCGCCGATGAAGCCGTAGACGAAGGGCGAATTCGGCGTGTCGTAGACCTCGTCGGCGGTGCCGATCTGTTCGATGCGGCCCTGGCTCATCACTACTACCCGGTCGGCGAGTTCGAGCGCCTCTTCCTGATCGTGGGTGACGAAGATCGTGGTGTGGCCGGTGGCGTCGTGGATCTCGCGCAGCCAGCGCCTGAGTTCGCGCCGCACCTGCGCGTCGAGCGCACCGAAGGGCTCGTCGAGCAGCAGCACGCGCGGCTCGATGGCCATGGCGCGGGCAAGCGCCACGCGCTGGCGCTGCCCGCCCGAAAGCTGCGCCGGGTAGCGCTTTTCCAGGCCTGAAAGCTGGACGAGGTCGAGCAGTTCGGAAGCGCGGCGGCGGATCTCCGCCCTGGTCGGCCGCTTGGCCGACGGCCGTACCTTGAGGCCGAAGCCGATGTTGTCGGCCACCGTCATGTGTCGGAACAGCGCGTAGTGCTGGAACACGAAGCCGACATTGCGCTCCTGGATGGTCCTGTTGGAGGCATCCTCGTCTCCGAAGAAAATCGTGCCGCGCGTCGGCCGTTCGAGCCCGGCGATCAGCCGCAGAAGTGTGGTCTTGCCCGAGCCCGAGGGCCCGAGCAGCGCGATCAGCTCGCCCGACTTGATGTCGAGCGAGACGTCGCGCAGCGCCGGAAACCGGTCGAATTCCTTGCGCACATTTGAAACGCGAACTTCCATCAGTCGACCTCTGTCAGTGTCCGCGCGTGGCGGCGATCTCGGCGCCGTAGCGGAGCTCGAGAAGGGTTTTGAGCACAAGCGTCACCAGGGCCAGGCCGGCGAGCACGGACGCGACGGCAAAGGCGCCGACTGCATTGTATTCGTTGTAAAGGATCTCGACATGCAGCGGCATGGTGTTGGTCATGCCCCTGATGTGGCCCGAGACTACCGACACGGCGCCGAACTCGCCCATGGCGCGCGCGTTGCACAGCAGCACGCCGTAGAGCAGGCCCCATTTGATGTTGGGCAGGGTGACATGCCAGAAGGTCTGCCAGCCATTGGCGCCGAGCGAAAGTGCTGCCTCCTCGTCGCCGGTGCCCTGTTCCTGCATCAGCGGGATCAACTCGCGGGCGACGAAGGGGAAGGTGACGAAGACGGTCGCCAGCACGATGCCGGGCACGGCAAAAAGGATGACGATGCCGTGCATCTTGAGCCAGGGCCCGAGCAGGCTCGATGCGCCGAACAACAAGACATAGACCAGGCCTGAAATCACCGGCGACACCGAAAACGGCAGGTCGATCAGGGTGGTCAGGAAAGCCTTGCCCTTGAACTCGAACTTGGCGATGGCCCATGCGGCGGCGACACCGAACACCAGGTTGAGCGGCACCGAGATGACCGCGACCAGCAGCGTCAGCTTGATCGCGGCGATGGTGTCGTGTTCGTTGATGGCTTCGAGGAACGCGCCGATGCCGCGCGAAAACGCCTGTTCGAACACCACCACCAGCGGCAGCAGCAGGAAGATGGCGAGGAAGGCGAAGGCGACGAACATCAGTCCGGCGCGCGCCAGCGGCCGTTCGGTCACCGCCAGCGAGGCGTGCTCGTGATAGGCGTCGGCGGGGTAAAGCTCTGGATCAGCCATAGCGCTTGCGGGTCCGCGACTGGATGAGGTTGATGATGAGCAGCATCAGGAACGACAGTGCCAGCATGATCGTGGCAATCGCGGTCGCGGCGGCATAGTCGTACTCCTCGAGCCGGATGACGATCAAAAGCGGCGCGATCTCGGAGATGTAGGGCAGGTTGCCGGCGATGAAGATGACCGAGCCGTATTCGCCGACGCCGCGCGCGAAGGCGAGCGCGAAGCCGGTGATGACGGCCGGCGCCAGCCCCGGGAACAGCACCCGGAAAATGGTCTGGAAGCGGTTGGCGCCGAGCGTGGCGGCAGCTTCCTCGACCTCCTTGTCGATCTCCTCGATGATCGGCTGCACCGTGCGCACGACAAAGGGCAGGCCGATGAAGATCAGCGCGATGATGATGCCGAGCGGCGTGTAGGCGACCTTGATGCCGAGCGGGGCCAGCAGGCTGCCCATCCAGCCTTTCGGCGAATACAGCGTCGTCAGCGCGATGCCCGCCACCGCCGTCGGCAGCGCGAAGGGCAGATCGACCATCGCGTCGATGACGCGGCGGCCGGGAAAGCGGTAGCGCACCAGCACCCAGGCGACGATGGTGCCGAAGACGACATTGACGGCGGCGGCGATGAAGGCCGTGCCGAAGCTGATTTCAAGCGCCTTGACGGTGCGGCGGTCGGTGGCGATAGCCCAGAAATCGGTCCAGCCGAGCGAGGCCGAACGCCAGACGAGGCCTGAAAGCGGGATCAGGATGATGAGCGTGAGGTAGGCAAGCGAGAAGCCGAGCGTCAATCCGAAACCCGGAATGACGCTCGGCTGTCTGAACCGCCACCCCGCCTTGGCGGGAGCTGATGTCATGTCGTCCTGGTCTTCGCCTTACTGGGCCGGCTTGTAGATCTGGTCGAATATACCACCATCACCGAAGTGATAGGGCTGCGCCTTTGCCCAGCCGCCGAAAATCGGATCGTCGATGGAGACAAGCTTCAGTTCGGCCTGCTTCTGCAGGTCGGCAGCAGGCACCAGTTCGGGCTTGGACGGCCGGTAGTGGTGCTTGGCGGCGATGGTCTGGCCTTCCGCCGAATAGAGGTAGTTCAAATAGGCCTCGGCGGCCTTGCGGGTGCCCTTGGCGTCGACATTGGCGTCGACCACGGCCACCGGGGGCTCGGCCAGGATCGATTGCGGCGGGAAGACGATATCGAACTTCTCGGCGCCGAACTCGTCGAGCGCCAGATAGGCCTCGTTCTCCCAGGCCAGCAGCACGTCGCCCTGTTCGCGCTCGGCAAACGTCACGGTCGAGCCGCGGGCGCCGGTGTCGAGGATCGGCACGTGGGCGTAGAGGTTGGAGACGAATTCCTTGATCTTGGCTTCGTCGCCGCCGAACTGGCCGTTGGCCCAGGCCCAGGCGGCGAGGTAGTTCCAGCGCGCGCCGCCCGAGGTCTTAGGGTTCGGCGTGATCACCTGGACGCCGTCCTTGACCAGGTCGCCCCAGTCGTTGATGCCCTTGGGGTTGCCCTTGCGGACCAGGAAGATGATGGTCGAGGTGTAGGGCGAGGCGTTGTTGGGCAGCTTCGAGCGCCAGTCCGGATTGATCTTCTTCGATTTCTCGACGATCGCGGTGATGTCGCTTTCCAGCGCCAGCGTGACCACGTCGGCGTCGAGCCCGTCGATCACGGCGCGCGCCTGCTTGCCGGAGCCGCCATGCGACTGCTGGATCGTCACGGTCTCGCCGCTCTCCGCCTTCCAGTGCTTGGCGAAGGCCTCGTTGTACTCCTTGTAGAGCTCGCGGGTCGGGTCATAGGAGACGTTGAGGAGCGTGGTATCGGCATGGGCAAAGCCCAGACCGCCGAGTTGAACCGCGCCGGCCAGCAGCGCCGAGAGAAGTACCGTTCTGCGTGAAGTGGTCATTTCCGCCTCCGTTCGAATATGGTTCTACTCTATCGAACTGGTAGAAATTAGATGCGGCGAATGTTCCGAATTTCGCGCCGCATGGGCAAATTTCATGCGAGCTGCCGGGCCGCCGGAAATTTTTTTGCTCGCTCAAAAAGTCCTGACCGGCCCGGGCGATATGAACGTTCGCCACAAGCGATGACAGCTAGGGGAGTTGGCGGGGGAGGCAAGGGCAGTCAGGCCTTGGCGATTTGCCCCGACCAAAATCTTTCAACCTCGATCCATTGCGCTGCGCTGCGCGGGCCCAGCCACTGCTTCAGTTGATCCGGCGATGTGGTCTTATGGAAGTTCCGGTTTTGGAGGTCTTCCAGCAGCCCGATTGTTGTCGCCTCCCGTACGAGCTCATCGCCGTCGGCGAGCCAACGTTCCACGACTGCGAATATATGCTGAAGTTCACGGACCTGGCCGCCCTCCAGCTTGCCAATCACGTGTCGCGCCAAATCTCCCAGGGCCAGGTAAAGTGGCAGTTCGGTTTGGTCGCGCCATTTGTCTGCAAACGCGTCCCAAACCGGCTGGAATGTCGGGTCGACCTCCAAAAGCACGTCGAACATGTCCAGCCGAGAGATCAAATCATCTACTCCACAATCACCCGCACGCTCGCCGCACGGCCCGCCGCGTCGATCACCGTCAGCGTTGAATAGCCGGTGCCGTCGGGTTGCCATGTTGCCTCGCGGCGACGCGCCAGGGCCGCCAGCGGCTTGCCGTTGGCGAGCCAGCGGAACGGCGCGCGGCCGCCCTGCAGCTTGAGCACCAGCGGCGATGCGGCGTCCGTCGCAGCGCCCAGCTCGACGCGGGCGCCGTCGGGCGGAAAGACGATCTGCGGCGCCGGTTCGGTAATCGCTGCCGCAACTGTCGGCAGCTCGCTTGAGGTGGAGAAACGTTCGAGCGTCACCGGCAGGTCGGCGCGGGCGGTGCGCAGCGTTCCCGCCGGCGGGCGCGGCAGTGGCATCGCCGGCAGGCCGGAACGGGCAAAGCCCTCGAACAGGATGGGTGCTGCCGAAACATATCCCGACAGGCCGGGCACGGCACCGGCATCCGGCCGCCCCGCCCAGACGCCGAGCACGTAGCGGCCGTCATAGCCGATCGACCAGGCGTCGCGGTAGCCATAGGACGTCCCGGTCTTGTAGGCGATGGCGCGCTTGGCCGCCCCCTCCGGCGGCCTCACGCCGGAAAGAATGTCGCCGATCTGCCAGGCCGCCTGTTCCTCGAGCACCGTTCCGTTGGCGAGCGGAGGGGGCGTGGCCGTCTCCGATCCATCGCGCAGAATCTTGGCGCGGCCGCCATTGGCAAGCCCGGTGTAGAGCTGGACGAGGTCGCGCAGCGACACGCCGACGCCGCCGAGGCCGATGGCCAGGCCAGGCACTTCGTTGGGCGGCAATTGCGGAGTGACGCCGGCCTGGCGGAAGCGCGCGGTCAGTCGCTGCGGCCCGACCGCGTCGAGCAGGCGGATCGTCGGCACGTTGAGCGAAAGCTGCAGTGCCTGTCGCACCGAAACGTCGCCCTGGTAGCTCATGTCGAAATTCCTGGGCCGGTAGCCGGCGAAATCGGCGGGCCGGTCCTCGATCAGCGTCTCCTGCGCCACCAGTCCCTGTTCGAAGGCGAGGCCATAGATGAACGGCTTCAACGTCGAGCCGGGCGAGCGCACAGTGCGGGTCATGTCGATCCAGCCCGAACGCGAGGCGTCGAGGAAGCTGGCCGAGCCGACCTCGCCGAGGATTTCGCCCGTCATGGCGTCGGCCATCACCATGGCCACCGAGATGCGTGGCCCGAGCCGGGTGGCTGCCTCGCGTGCGACGGCCTCGAGTCCTTCCTGGACGCTTCTGCGCAAGGTCAGCTGGTGCCGGTCGGTGCCGGGCTGGTTGCGCAAGGCGGTATCGGCGGCATGCGGGGCCAGTGCCGGCAGCGCCAGCCGCGTGGCGACAACGTCGTCGAGCGCGGCGCGGGCGGCCTCGCTTTCGCCGAGCAGGCCCGCCGTCACCATGCGGCCGAGCACACGGTCGCGCGCGGCCTGCGCGTTGTCGGGGTTGCGGTCGGGGCGGCGGCGCTCGGGCAGTTGCGGCAGGGCGACCAGAAGGGCTGCTTCCGAAACGGTCAGCCGCTTCGGTTCCTTGCCGAAATAGGCGAGGGCGGCTGCACGCACGCCCTCAAGGTTGCCGCCATAGGGTGCCAGCGTCAGGTAACGCTCGAGGATCTGCTTTTTCGATAGCCGCCGCTCGATCTGCATGGCGCGGGCGAGTTGCTTCAGCTTCGAGGCAAGGCTGCGTTGCTCGCGCGGCTCGATCAGCCGCGCCAGTTGCATCGACAGCGTCGAGCCGCCGGAGACGATGCGGCCGTTGGTGACGAATTGCTGGGCTGCGCGCCCCAGCGCCAGCAGGTCGACGCCTTCATGATCCCAGAATCGCTTGTCCTCATAGGCAACCAGCATCTTGACCAACTGCGGATCGACCTGGTCGAGGCCGACGCCCAGCCGCCAATGGCCCGACGGCGTCGCATACGCGCGCAACAGCTGGCCGTCGCGGTCCAGCACTTCGGCCGAGACGGTGAGTTTTTCGGGCAAAGGAGGCGGGAAGGCACGGTCCAGCGCCAGCAGGCCACCAAAGGCGAGGGCGGCCAGGCTAGCGAGGGTGGCGCCAGAGAGCAGCAGTCTTCGCAGTGTTTTTCCCGTCGGGCGCATCGCTGCCCCTTATCCGCCCTGTGCAAGAGACAGAGGCGTGGTGTCCAAGATTACCCCCACCCCTAACCCCTCCCCACAAGGGGGAGGGGAATCCTGAGGCAAGGCTCTCGCACCCCAACCTCCGGCGAACCGCTTAGCTGCGCCGGTGAAATCGTTCCCCTCCCCCTTGTGGGGAAGGGTGAGGGGTGGGGGTATGAGGGCGCTCAACATCACTGCGAAGGCGGATCACTCCGCCTTCACCTCCATCATGCCGGTGGCCGTACGTGCCGAATATTGCGGGCGATACATGTCCTCGACATTCGCCGCCGGGTGGGCATAGACGCCCGGCGTCACTGCGCGCACGACATAGGCCAGCGTGAATTCCTGGTCGGCGCCTTCGCCGCTTTCCATGGCGGCGACGAAGCGGTCGTTGCGGAATTCGAGATGTGCGGCCTGCGTCTGCTCCAGCCACGAGAAATTCGACAGGTTGGCGCTGTTGACCAGGCCCGGATTGTCGATCTCGAAGCCTGCCGGCAGCATGTCGGCCACCACCACGCGCGACGGCCAGTCGTTGAGCTCGCTGACCTTGAGCACGACGACGAAGCGCTCGTTCTGCTGGACCTCCGTCACATTGGCTTCGCTGCCATCGAGCCGGTAGTAGGTGCGGCTGATCGTAAAGCCGTCGCCGCCTGCGGGCAGCGGTTGTGCCGGGGCGGCAACCGTCGTCACCACGGCCTGCAGCGGGTCCTTGCCGGTGTTGGCGATGGTGATCGGATTGACGAGCAGGTCGGCACCTTCGACGCGTTCGGAATAGGCGCCGCTATGGGCGGCACCGTTGACGTCGAGCGAGATGGCGTCGTTGCCGGCCTTTAGCGCGCGCGCCGCCAGCAGCATCCAGGCGTCGTCCTGGGTGCTGGTCCACTTGGCCGCGGCGCGGTCGGCCGCCACCATCTTGACCAGCGCCGGGATCACCGAGGGCACCGGCTTGCTTTCGGCGGCGAGCGCCAGCATGGCGGCACCGTCGCGCAGGCGCGAGCCATAGTCCGAGCGGTACCAGTTGTGCTCGGTTGTTGCTTTGGCAAGCTGGATTGCGGACTGGAAGGTCTGCTCGGAGCGCTGGCCGTCGCCATAGAGTGCCAGGCTGGCGCCGAGTTGGGCCACCGCCATCGGACTGGTGAAGGCTTCGAGCTTGGTGTCGGCGAAGTAGCGCAGGTCGCCGACCGAGGCCTTCTTGTTGCGTGCCAGCACGTAGAGCGCGTAGGCGATCTCCGAGCCGCGGTCCTCGACATCGACGTCGTAGCCGATCGAGTTCTGCAGGTTGTTGAGCGCCTGCATCATCGCTCCTTGGGGCACGTCGAAGTTCTTCTCGCGCGCCCGGGTCAGGAAGTCGGTGACATAGGCGTCGAGCCAGAGGTCGCCGGAGCCGGGCGACCACAGGCCGAAGCTGCCCGACGAGGACTGGTAATTGAGGACACGGTAGATCGCGCCCTGGATGCGCTCGCGCAGTTCCGGGTCGTCAGCCATGCCGGCCTCGGCGCTGAGCTCGCTGACATAGAGCAGGGGCAGTGCCCGGCTCGTCGTCTGTTCGGCGCAGCCATAAGGATAGCGGTCAAGCGTCATCAGCAGCGACGGCACGTCGAAGGCCGATGCCTGCGATACGCCGACGCTGACATGGGCGTCGTCGAGCAGGCTTGCGGCCAGCAGCTCCCTGTCGACGCGCAGCGAGGCGTTGGGCGAAAGGTCGACCACCATGCGCGTGGTCACCGGCAACTGGCCGGGCCGCACGGGGAAGGAAAGCTCCTGTTCGACCGTCAGCCCCTCCGTATTGGCGAGCCGGATCGTCAGGCCGGCAGTGCCTGCCGTCACCGGCATCAGCGGGATCTTCACCGTCTGGCGCTTGCCCGGCTCCAGCGTCACCTTCTCGGGCAGGGCGGCACTGCCGGTGGACAGGTCGCCCGTCGTCTCGGCGGTGAGCGCATAGTCGCCGGCCGGCGCATCGGTGTTGGCGATGTCCAGCGTCATCTCGGCGAAGTCGCCCGGCGCCATGAAGCGCGGCATGCCGGCCGTCAGCACGATCGGATCGCGCACGATCACGTCGCCGGTGGCGTGGCCGACCGCGTTCTTCGTCCACGCCACGCTCATCACGCGCACCGTGCCGTTGAACTGCGGGATGTCGAAGTCGACGGTCGCCTTGCCGTCGGCATCGAGCTCGACGATGCCGGAGAAGAAGGCGACCAGCTTTTCCTTGGGCGGGCTACCCTGCGAGGTCAGGGCCGCGCCGTCACCACCGGTGCGCAGCTTGCCCATGGCGCCGAGCGAACCGTCGATCAGCCGGCCATAGAGGTCGCGCAGTTCGAGCCCCAGCATGCGCTGGCCGAAATACCAGTTCTCGGGGTCAGGGGCCTTGTAGTTGGTCAGGTTGAGAATGCCGACGTCGACGGCGGCGACCGTGACATAGGCCTTGTCGCCCGCCGCAGCCCCCGTCACCGCAACCGGGATCGACAGCGTCTTGCGCGGCTCGGTCTTTTCGGGAAGCGTCAGCGCAACGGCGAGTTTCTTGTCGGCGGGATCGACCGAAAGCCATTTCAGGCCGATGGCACGGGCCGGCATGCGCGATTCCTGCGCCTCGCCCGGACGGTAGAGCGTGGCCGTCACATAGGCACCGGCGCCCCAGTCCTCGCCTACGGGAATGTCGACGGTAGCACCGCCCTCGGGGATGCTCGCGGCAATGGTCTTCAGCAGCTTTTCGGCGCCGACGGTGACCAGGAGCTCGCCGGCAAAGCGCGGCGATACCTGGAGCTTGGCAACCTCGCCGGCGGCGTATTTGTCCTTGTCGAGCGCGACTTCGAGGCCATCGGGCGTCTCGGTCGAGGTTGCCGAGACATACCAGCCGGCGTCGAACTCGTAGCTGGTCGCTGGGCCTGCCGGATCGGCCGTCTCGACCTCGAGGCGGTAGCGGCCCCAGTCGACGGGCAGCGACACCGTGGCCTTGCCGTCGGCGGTGAGGTTGACCTGGCCTGTCGCCACCGACTTGGTGAAGGTCACCGGCTCGTAGTTCCACGAGCTGCCCGAACGGTACCACTGGTAATTGCGCTCGACCTTGACCAGCGACCACTGCGCGCCGCCGAGTGCCGCGCGCTGGCCGCCGGGTTCGGCGGCGATCAGGCTGAACTTGGCGGTGCCGCCCTGCGGCACTTCCTCGCCCGAGAAGTCGGGGCGGATGCCGATCATCGTCGCCTGCGGGCGGATGCCGATGTCGAGCTTTTCCTCGACGGCACGGCCGCCGGTCTCGCGCATGCGCACCGTGAGCGCCGCGTTGACCAGTCGGGTCGTCGACGGCAACTGGTCGATGCTGACCGGGAACGTCGCCTTGCCGTCGTCGCCGACGACGGGCAGGTCGGTTAGCGGAATGCGGGTGGCTTCGCCTTCCTGCTCGTCGGCAAGGCCGAAATAGAAGCCCTTGAAGGCGTCCCACTGGCGCTTGGTCGACAGCGTCACTTCGCCTTCGAGCGCCAGGCCCGCAGCCGGCGCGCCATAGAGGAAGCGGCCGTCGATCGTGGCCTCGGCGGTTTCACCTGCGGCGATCTCGCTGCGATCGGCGGTCAGCGTGAACTCGATGCGGTCGGGCACGAAGTCTTCGACCAGGAACATCTGGCTCGAAACAGCCGGCTGCTTGGGGTCGGTGTGGATGGCGAGCGTCCAGGTGCCGCGCATGGCGGCGGAGGACAACGCAAGGTCGACGGCGTGGCCGCCCGACTTGCCGCCCTGGCTGACGATGCGCCGGTCCTCGACGCCGTCGGGACGGGTGAAGATGAAGGTCAGCGGCAAATTGTCGACGCCCTTGGCGGCATCGTCGCGCGCCAAAGCCGCCGCATGCACCGTCTCGCCGACACGGTAGATGCCACGTTCGGTCCAGGCGTAGACGTCGAGCGCGCCGGGTGCGGCGCGGCCAGTGACGCCGCGGTCGGACAGGTCGAAGCCGGCGCGCGCCATGTCGAGGAAGACGAAGTCGGCGTCACCCTGCTTCGCCATCAGCACCGCCGGTGCCATGCCGCCATTGCCGCGGGTGAGGCCCGGATTGAAGGTGGCGCGGCCCTCGGCGTCGGTCCTGGCGGTGCCGAGAATCTCGTTGTTGCGGGCAAGCAGCGTCAGTTCGGCGTCGGCGATCGGCTTGGCCGAGCCGAGCGAGCGGGCGAACACGTTGAGCCCGTCCTGGCCGGTATAGGTCGACAGACCGATGTCGGAGACGACGAACCATTGGGTCGCCTTGGACGCCCAGGTGTCGCTCTTGTCGTCGACCGGCTGGGCGGTCAGCACATAGACGCCGGGCTTGCGCTCCGGCAGCGCCTCGTCGACCGGGAAGGAGGTCGTCACTTCCTTGTTGAGTTCGTTGACGATCCCCAGTTGTCCTTCCCAGACCGGCTCGCCCATCTGGTCGGAGATGCTGGACAGGTCATAACCGTCGAGCTGGCGCAGGAACTGGTAGCCGGACAGCAACTGCGCCAGCGAGCGGTCGCCGACGCGGTAGAGCTTCATGTCGGCCGCTTCCATGTTGACCGAGACGACCGGGATGCCGCGGCGGGCGGAGGCGGGCAGCACGAAGCTGTCGCCGGTGAAGCGGGCCGACTGGGCCCGGTCCTGGACGTAGACGGACAGCACGACCGGTGCTTCGAGCACTTCGCCGATCGCCGCCGGCAGGCCGGAGCGGAAGCTGACGCGATAATGCTTGCCGTGCTCGAGGCCCTCGACGCAGATCTGCTTGTCCTTGGCCTCGATGCCCTTGGGGGCAGCGTCGTCGATGGTGACGAAGGGCGCGTAGTCGACGCCCGTCTTGACCAGCGCCTCGGAAAACTGGGCGCAGACGCGCGGCGAGGTGGTGTCGGCATCGATCGTGTGCTCGACGACGCGGAAGCCTTTCCGCGCTTTCAGGTCCTCGTATGCGGCACGCACGGACGCCGAATTGTCGAGCGCGAGGCCCGCCTCATAGGCCTGCAGCGACGGGCGGAACATGTCGCGGCGGTCCAGCCCCTGGGCCAGCAGCGACAGGTTCTCGGCGCGGCTTTTTGCGGTGCGCGACAACAGATATGCGTTGTAGGCCGCCGACGTCGCGTCGCGCTGCAGCGAGGCGGTCTCGTCGCCATTGGCCGGCTGGACGCCGATCACCGCACGGGCGAGGCGGGTCCAGATGGCGACGTCGTCCGGTAGGATGGCGACAGCGACACGGAATTTCTGCATCGCGGTGCGCGGATCGCCCAGCAGTAGAGCATTGTCGCCGGCGGCCGACAGCGCGGCCAGCCCTTCCTCGCCGATGGCCACCGAGCCATCGGTCAATGCGTTGCGATACTGGCGGGCCTCGTCGGCCATCGAAGCCGGGAAGAAGGACAGTTCGCTAGGCGCTCCGATGTCGGGATCGCCGTTGACCGGAACGACCTTGCCCCCGATCGCGCCGGTGAACGGCTTGACGACGGCGAAGTCGGACTTGAGGAAGCACCATTTCGCCTTGGTGTTGTAGGTGAAGGCGCGGCACGACGAATCACCGAGGCACGACGTCTCGCACTGGTCGAGCGTCACGTTCTGCTCGGACCTGAGGTCGAAGCCGAAATAATCGCTGTTTTCGGTGGTCACGATGCGCTGCGGCTCGGCCGCCAGCGCTCCGAATGTCCAGGCCAGAAAGAGCAGAACGAAAACCGGAAAAGCACGCGCCGCACGCATCGTCATATCCCTCCAACACCCTCGTCGTCGCTTCACGCGACATGTTCAGGCTTGCCGCCGCACAGTCAATACGGAAGCCGCCGGGCCTGGCCCAGCGCGCTAAATTGCTTGTCATGGACGCTGTGCATGGTTATTGCCCGGCCATGCGGATCGCCCCGATGAACACACCCGAATCCCTATCCCGGCTGTCATTCATTCGCCCAACCAATTCTGACATATCGATTGTGGCTGCTTTACGAAAACACAGAAACTTCATTCCAATTTTAGGATTGGGAGTTACCTTGGCTTGATGTTTGTGCGGCGTATGCGTGGAATCGACAGTCCAACAGGCGCTCGCGTGCTTTGGCGCGCGGGTGTGGCGGCGCTGTTGTCTACCACGATACTTGCCGCCGAAACGCACAAGGCGGCGGCCTTCGAAATCTTCGGCATCAGGCTCTGGGGATCGGCCGAGGAAGAAGACGCCGATGTCGTCGACCCGCTCGACTATGCCGTCACTTTCGAAGTTGTCGGCGGCGACGACGACCTCACCAAGGCGCTCGAAAACGCCTCTACGCTCAAGGGCGAGGAAGAGCGCCCGGTATCGGGTTCGCTCGGCCTGCTCGCCAAGGCCCGCAACGACCGCGAGCGGCTGATCGCCGCCCTGTTCTCCAAGGCGCGCTATGACGGGGTCGTCGACATCACCATCGCCGGCAAGCGGCTCGACGACCTGCAGCCCGACGCCGTGTTCGACGGTCCGCAGCCGATCCCCGTGACGGTGACGATCCAGCCCGGCTCGATGTTCACGCTTGGCGACGTCGTGCTCAAGGGCGACGCAGCCAACATCCGCGGCGCCGATTTCGGGCTGATCGCCGGCGGCAACGCCAATTCCGACGCTATCCTCAAGGCGGAAGCCGGGATCGTCCGCGCGCTCAAGGAAGAGGGCCGGCCGCTGGCCAAGGTCGTCGGCCGCACCATCGTCGCCGACCACGCCACCACCACGCTCGACGTCACCCTCGATGTCGCAGCGGGGCCGATCGCCGGCTATGGCGAAACCACGGTCGAAGGCACCGAGACCGTCGACCGCGACTTCACCGTCTACATGACCGGTCTCGAACGCGGGCGGCAGTATTCACCCAAGGAGATCGACGACGCGCGCAACAGGCTGCTGGCGCTCGAAGTCTTCAGCTCGGTGTCGATCAACGAGGCGCTGGCGCTCGATCCGGCCGGCGAGATCCCCATCGACGTCCGCGTCAGCGAACGCAAGATGCGCTATTTCGGCGCCGGCGCCACCTTCTCCAACACCGAGGGCGCGGGCATCGAGGGCTATTGGGGCCATCGCAACCTGTTCGGCCGTGCCGAAAAGCTGCGTATCGGCGGCTCGATCAGCCGCATCGGCGACACCACCGAACTCGGCGACCTCAACTACAATGCCGGCATCATGTTCGAAAAGCCGGGCGTCATCGGGCCGGCCTCGAAGTTCTTCGCCAACCTCAAGGCGGTGTCCGAGCATCCCGACGCCTACGACCGCTTCTCGATCGGCGGCAATGTCGGCCTGTCTTACGAACTGACCAAGGAGCAGACCGTCTCCGGCTCGGTGGCGGTCGACTATTCCGACATCGAGGATGCGCTCAATCCCGACGGCAAGCGCTACCTTCTGGTCAGCCTGCCGATGCAATATGTCTATGACAACCGCGACGACAAGCTGAACCCGACGCGCGGCTTCCGTGCGCTCGCCTATGCCGAGCCGACCTACGACGCGCTCAACGGCAACATGTTCGTCAAGCTCAAGGGCGAGGGCTCGACCTATTACGGGCTCGGCGCCGACAACCGCTTCGTGCTCGCCGGCCGCGTCGCCATGGGTTCCATCCTCGGCGCCAGCGTCGAGGACGTGCCTGCCGACCGGCGCTTCTATGCCGGCGGTGGCGGTTCGGTGCGCGGCTATGCCTATCAGGGTATCGGCCCGCACACCGACGGCAAGCCGACCGGCGGGCTGTCCTATGCCGAAACCTCGATCGAGATGCGCTACGCCTACAACGACAAGATCGGCATCGTGCCGTTCATCGATGCAGGCACCGTCTCGACCAAGCAGTTCCCCGATTTCTCGACCGTGAAGGTCGGCGCCGGCATCGGCGTCCGCTACCTTACGCCTTTCGGCCCGCTGCGCGTCGACGTGGCCGTGCCGCTCAATCCCGGTCCCGGCGACCCGAGCTACGGCATCTATGCCGGCGTCGGCCAGGCGTTCTGACCACGATGGTTATGCTGAAGAAAATCCTGCGTCTTCTTTCCATGGCGATCTTGGTCGTCCTGGCCCTGGTTATCGGTGCGGCGGCCGTTTTCACGCTGACCGCCAAGGGTCGCGAAAACCTCGCAGGGCTGATCTCGTCAGTGGCCTCCACCGACGACCAGAAGATCAAGCTGAGCGGGCTCAACGGCATCTGGTCGGGCAACCTGACCCTTGACAACCTCGTCATCGAAGACAGCGAAGGGGCTTGGCTTGCCCTGCGCGGCGTCTCGGTCGACTGGTCGCCGCTGGCGCTGCTCTCCTTCACCTTCCGCGCCGACCGCATTGCGGCCGAGCGTATCGAGGTGGCGCGCCTCCCCAAGCCGGGCACCCAGCAGGCAAAGAGCAGCAGCGGCGGCCTGTCGCTGCCGGTGGCGCTCGACATCAGGGAAATCGACCTGCCCGAGATCGCGCTCGGCGAGGTGCTCGCCGGCACTGGCATTGCCGAGCTCGCAGCCAAGGGCATGCTCAAGGCCGGCGGTTCGCCGCTCGGCATCGAGACCAGGCTCAACGTCGCCCGCAGCGACGGCAAGCAGGGGTCGGTCGATGCCGACATCGCCTTTGCGCCCGATGAAAACCGGCTGACACTGAACGTCCGCGCGGCCGAGCCTGCCGGCGGCATCATCGCCAACATCCTGAAGCTTCCCAACCAGCCGGCGGTCGACCTGGTCGTGTCGGGCGAAGGGCCTCTGGCCGACTGGAGCGGCAACGGCACCTTCGCCGTCGACGGCACTGTCGTCACCCGCATCTCCGGTACGCACAAGCTCACCGACCAGGGCAATGTGATTGCCGCCAAGGGTGACGGCGCATTCGAGGATTTCCTGCCCGCCACCCTCAAGCCGCTGCTTGCCGGCAGCACAACCTTCGATGTCGCCGGCACACGCACCACGACCGGCGGCATCGACATCGAGCGCGCCACCGTCGCCAGCAGCGCATTGACCGCCAACGCCGCCGGTTCGCTCGATCCGGAAGGGGCTGCCGACCTGTCGCTCGACGTCAAGGCCAATGAAGGGCCGATCGTGCTCAGCCTCGGCAGCGATGCCCAGCCTGTCACCGTTGCCATCAACGCCGCCAGCCTGCGCGCCCTGGGCGATGGCAAGGTGCCGGCAGTCGATTTCAGCGCCTCGCTGCTTTCGGTCATCGCCGGCAACACCGAGTTGCGCGACATCGCCGCCTCTGCTCATTCCGACGGCTTCGACATCGCCAACCGCAGCGGGCCTGTTGCGATCAAGCTTGGCGTGGCCGAGCTCAAGACCGACGTGGCCACGCTTGCGCCGCTGGTCGCCGGTCGGGTGTCGGTCGACATGGCCGGTTCGGTCAGCAAGACCGAGATCGCGGTGGATCAAGGCATCATCCGCAGCGATGCGCTCAATGGCGAGATGAACGCCAAGCTCAATCTTGGCGACCTTGCGCTCCAGCTCGGACTCAAGGCCGACGTGGTCTCCAGCGCGCTGCCGGCGGGCATCCGCATTGCGCTGGCCGAACGGACCCAGTTCTCGGCCACCGCCAGCCGCGATGCCGAGGGCGCCTTCGCTGCCAATGCCATCGAGCTCACGTCAGGCGCGCTCAAGGCACAGGGCACGGCCCGCGTGCAGGGCAGCGAGATCGACGCCGATCTCAAGGGCTCTTTCGCCGATGTCTCGCTGCTGTCGAAGGACGCCAAGGGCGCCATCGACTTCGCCTTGACGGCCAAGGGCGCGCGCACCGCGCCCGACGTGTCGCTGACGGTCACCAGCGACCGCATCGAGGCGGCAACGCGTGAAATCACCGGGCTGAACCTCAAGGCGACCGGCAAGGTCGATCCGGCCAATCCGGCTGCCAATGTCGCCCTGTCGGGCGACGTCGCCGGCCAGAAGCTTTCGGGCAGCGCCGTGCTCGCCACCGCCGACGGCACCAGCCAGATCAAGGGCCTGTCGCTTTCGCTCGGGCAGAACAAGCTGTCGGGCGATCTCGTGCTCGACACGGGGTTCGTGCCGATAGGCACCATCAACATCGACATGCCCGACATCGGCCCGCTCGCCGCACTCGCGCTGGAAACGGCCGAAGGCGACATCCGAGGCCGTATCGATTTCACCCGCAGCGGCGATGTCCCGCAGGTCAAGGTCGAGCTGACCACGGCACAGCTCAAACGCGGCGACCTCGCCGCCAATGCCGTCGCCGTCAACGCCGATGTGTTGAACTATCTCAAGGCGCCGGCGATCTCGGGAACGGTCAAGGCCAAGTCGGTCACCTCCGGCAAAACAGTCATTTCCGGCATCGATGTCGATCTCAAGCGCGATGGCGAGTGGACCGGCTTCTCCGGCGGCGCCACCGTTGCCGACATTCCGGCCAAGGCAGCCGGCCGCCTCAAGGTCGGCGGCGGTGTGACGACCATCGAGCTTGCTTCGGGCGGGGCGACCATGCGTGGCATCCGCGCTGCCATCGCCCGGCCGACCACCGTCGCGATCGCTGGCGGCACGACGACTCTCGATCGTCTGACGCTGAACCTGGGCGGCGGCACGGCGACGATCTCCGGCACTGCCGGTTCGGCGCTCAATCTCAATGCGGCGCTTGCCAACGTGCCGGCATCGCTCGCCAATTCCTTCTCACCCGGCCTCGGTGCCGCCGGCTCGATCTCGGGCACGGTCAAGGTGACGGGCGCTGCCGCCAACCCAACCGTCGGCTACGACCTGAAGGTCGCGGGCGCGGCGACGTCGCAGACCACAGGCGCCGGCTTCGGCGCCATGAACATCGGCTCCACCGGCACATTTGCGGGTGGCAAGCTCACCTTCCAGTCGACCATCGGCGATGGATCGGGCCTGGCGCTGAAGGGCGGCGGCACCGTCGTCACCAACCAGCCGGTAGCGCTCGACCTCAATTTCGCTGGCCCGGTGCCGTTTTCGTTCCTGACCCGCACGCTTGCGGCCCAGGGCATGCAACTGACCGGACAGGCCGACGTCAACGTCCAGGTGCGCGGCCCCGCCACGTCGCCGGTCATCGGCGGCAGTGTCCGTTCGTCCGGCGCGCGTCTCCTGATCGCCCAATCGGGTATCGCAATCAACGACATCAATCTCGACGTCGGCATCGGCGGTGGTGTGGCCCGCATCAACCGGCTCACCGGTGCGCTTTCGACCGGTGGTGCGCTGACGGCCAGCGGCACGGTCGGCACCGACGCGGCGCGGGGGTTCCCTGCCGACATCGCCATCAAGCTGAGCGATGGCCGCTACACTGATGGCCGCGTCGTCACCGCCAATCTCGGCGGCGACATCGCCATCAAGGGGCCGCTGGTCTCGGCGCCGGTGCTTTCGGGCACCATCAATCTTGCGCGCACGGTCATCAGCATCCCGGAAAAATTCCCCGGCGCGCTGACCGCCGTCGACGTCAAGCACAAGAACGCGCCGAAGGCCGTCGTCGCCCAGCAGGAGGCGATGCGCCCGCCGGCCAAGGCCAGCGGCGGCAGCGGCGCGCTGACGCTCGACGTCACGGTCAATGCGCCCAACCAGATCTTCGTCCAGGGGCGTGGCCTAGACGCCGAACTCGGCGGCTCGCTGCGGCTGACCGGCTCGTCGGCGTCGCCGCAGGCCGTCGGCGAATTCAAGCTGCGGCGCGGCCGGCTTTCCATCCTGGGCAAGCGGCTCAACTTCACCGAAGGCTCGGTCGGCTTCTCCGGCTCGCTGGTGCCGACGATCAACTTCGCCGCCGAGACGACCGCCGGCGATGCCACCGTCACCATCCGCATCACGGGCGAGGCCAACAATCCGAAATTCGCCTTCTCTTCGGTGCCGGCGCTGCCGGAAGACGAAGTGCTGGCGCGGCTGATTTTCGGCCGTTCGATGTCGAACCTGTCGCCGCTGCAGATCGCCCAGCTCGCCGACGCAGCGGCCCAGATGGCCGGCATTGGCGGCTCCACTTCGCTGCTTTCAAGCCTGCGCGCCACGCTCGGGGTCGACGATCTCGACATCCGCACCAACGAACAGGGCGGAACATCGGTCGCCGTCGGCAAGTACCTGAACGACCGCACCTATCTCTCGATCGAGAAGGGCGACCAGCAGGGCTCCGGCAAGGCCACCATCGACCTCAATATCGGCCGTGGCGTCAAGCTGCGGGGCCAGGCCACCGACGGCGGCGAGGCCAAGGGCGGCATCTTCTACGAACGCGAATACTGAGATCGCCGACCGCGTCTTCTGACATCATCGACACTGTGTCGTGGCACTGTCGTCGATTGTCGGGACATGGGTAGATTAGCAACGACGAAGATTCCGAATGAATCCGGCGCGCATTAGCATTTTTGCGCCAACTCTGTCGCTATCACGCGAACTGCTCTCCTCCCAAAATTGCAAACTTGGCCTTGGGAACGATGACATCCAACCGTTTTGACAACGGTAAACGGATGCGAAATGGTAACGTTACAGGCCAATTCAATGGGAGACGGAAATGACATTCTACAAGAGCAACTCTGATCTTGTTCCCGGCCACATCCGTGAGCTGGCGAAGAGCGCCGGGTCCGGGGAGATGGACCGCCGGGAGTTTCTGGCACTGGCGAGCGCCTTCGGCGCCACGACGGCGATGGCCTATGGCATGCTGGGGCTGGTCGCCCCGACCGAGGCCTTGGCGCAGGAGCCCAAGAAGGGCGGCGTCATCCGCGTTTCCATGTTCGTGAAGGATCAGAAGGATCCGCGCAGCTATGACTGGCCGGAAATGGCCAACGTGACGCGCCAGTTCCTCGAGCCGCTGGTCAAGTACACCCGCACCTTCACCTTCGAGCCGGCCCTGCTCGAAAGCTGGGAAATCAACGACGACGCGACCGAGTACAAACTCAATGTGCGCAAGGGCGCGACCTGGAACAACGGCGACGAGTTCAACGCCGACGACGTCATGTTCAACCTGCTGCGCTGGTGCGACGCTGCCGCCGAAGGCAACTCGATGGCCGCTCGCATGGGTGCGCTTGTCGATCCGGCGACGAAGAAGGCCAAGGAAGGCGCGATCACCAAGGTCGACGACCACACGATCACCATCAAGTTCCCTGCGCCGGACATCACCTTCATTCCCGGCGTCTCGGATTATCCGGGCATCATCGTCCACCGTGACTTCGAGAAGAACGGCTCCAACCTCGTCAGCCATCCGATCGGCACCGGGCCCTTCGAGCTGGTCTCCTATGACGTCGGTTCGAAGGCCGTGCTGAAGCGGCGTGAAAACGGCAAGTGGTGGGGCGGCGAAGCCTATCTCGACGGCATCGAGTTCATCGACTACGGTCCCGATCCGTCTGCTGCCGTCAACGCCTTCGAAGCGGGCGAAGTCGACACCAACTACGAAACCGTGGCCGACTATGTCGACATTCTCGACGGCCTTGGCCTGGTGAAGTCGGAAGTCGTGACTGCCGCGACCATCGTTGCGCGCTTCAACGTCAACAACAAGCCATACGAGAACCAGAAGGTTCGCAACGCGATGCAGATGGCGGTCGACAACGCCACCATTCTGCAGCTTGGCTATGGCGGCCGGGGCACGGTGGCGGAAAACCACCACGTTGCACCGATCCATCCGGAATATGTCGAGCTGCCGAAGAAGGCCCGCGACGCCGCCGGTGCCAAGAAGCTGATGGAAGAGTCGGGTCACGCGGACTTCGAGCACGACCTCATCACCACCGACGAGGACTGGCACAAGAACACCGGCGACGCCATTGCCGCGCAGATCCGCGAGGCCGGCATCAAGGTCAAGCGCACGGTGCTGCCGGGCTCGACCTTCTGGAACGACTGGACCAAGTATCCGTTCTCCATGACCACCTGGAACATGCGCCCGCTCGGCGTGCAGATCCTGGTGCTCGGCTACAAGTCCGGCGAAGCCTGGAACGAAAGCGCATTCTCCAATCCGGACTTCGACAAGAAGCTGACCGAAGCCACGGCGCAGCCCGATGTCGACAAGCGCAAGGTGCTGATGAAGGATCTCGAGCAGATCCTTCAGGACTCGGGCATCCTGATCCAGCCCTATTGGCGGTCGCTGTTCAACCACTCCGCCGCCTATGTGAAGAACCACGGCATGCATCCGACCAACGAGCACGACTTCTACAAGGTCTGGCTCGACAAGGAGGCCTAAGCGGTCCACTGTTGAAGGGGGGGACGTTCGCCGTCCCTCCCACTGTTCGCCAGGCAGTCCCGGTGATGTCGGGACCACCTGATACGAAGCCCAACCCAGTAGCAGGCAGGGGGCGACAGTGCTTTCATTCATCCTCAGGCGCCTCGGCACCATCGCGCTGACGATGCTGTGCCTGACGCTCGTCGTCTTTTTCCTGATCAACCTCGATCCCAACCTGAAGAAGCTGGCGATCAGCCAGACCGAGATGCGCTCCACCACCGAGCAGCTCGAAAGCTGGCTGCAGCGCAACGGCTACCGGCAGAACTTCTTCGTCCGCTACGGCCAATGGCTCGGCGTGATGCCGAAGCAGCCGAACATCGACCCGGCCACCGGCCAGGCCGTGCCGCGCTTTTCCTTCTGCAACGAACCGTCAGTGCCGCAATTCTCCGGCGTGCTGCAAGGCGATTTCGGCTGCTCGACCAAGTTCAAGACCACAGTTGCGTCAAAGCTGTTTCCGGCACTCGGCGCCACCGGCATCCTGATGTTCTGGGTGATGGTGACGATGGTGCCGATCGCGCTGTTGATCGGCATCTTCGCCGGCATGCGTGAGGGATCGCGCACCGACCGCACGCTGTCGGTGGCCTCGATCGCCACCACGGCAACGCCCGAATATGTCTCCGGCGTCATCTTCACTGTCATCTTCGCCTCATGGCTGGGCTGGTTCAACGGCTCGGCGGCGAGCGCCACCTCGCAGGGCATCACCTTCTACAATTTCACCCTGCCCGTGATGACGATGGCGATCTACGGCATCGGCTACATCGCCCGCATGACCCGCGCCTCGATGGTCGAGGTCATGACCCAGCAATATATCCGTACCGCCCGGCTCAAGGGACTGAGCTTCGGCAATGTGGTGGTCAAGCATGCGCTGCGCAACGCGCTGATCGCGCCGTTCACCGTCATCATGCTGCAGTTCCCGTGGCTGCTCACCGGCGTGGTCATCGTCGAGGTGATGTTCCGCTACCAGGGGTTTGGCTTCACGCTGTTCGAGGCCGCCGGCAACAACGACATCGACCTCCTGCTCGGCTGCTCGCTGGTGTCGGTGTTCATCGTGCTCATCACCCAGCTCATCTCCGACATAGGCTACGCCTATCTCAATCCCCGCATCCGGGTTCAGTAGGGAGACGGCCGCATGCAGATCGAATATATCGGCGCCTTCCAGATCTTCCTTGGCGTGCTTGCCCGCTTCTGGCCGGTGTGGCTGGCGATGGCCATCGTGCTGGCCGCCAGCTTCAATTTCCGCAAGAATCTCGGCCTCTACGGCCAGCTCTACGATTCCGGCGTCGGCATCGCCGGCTTGTTCATCTGCTTCTTCTGGCTGTTCACCGCGATCTTCGCGACCCAGGTCGCGCCGTTCGACCCGCTCAGCCAGATTCCGGTCATGAAGGATGCGCTGCCCGGCGCTGTCGAGCCGGCATCCGGGCTGACCTACCTCTTCGGCGGCGACAAGCTGGCGCGCGACGTCTTTTCGCGCATGGTCTATGGCAGCCAGATCGTGCTGATCATCGCACCTGCGGCCACCATGTTCGCGGTGATGGTCGGCATCACGCTCGGCCTGCCGGCGGGCTATTACGGCGGGCGCATCGACTCCGTCCTGTCGTTCCTCGCCAACCTCGTGCTGGCCTTCCCGGTGATCCTGCTGTTCTACCTGCTGGTCACGCCTGGGATCATGGACACGCCCATCCCCTATGCGCTGGCCGGGCTGTTCTTCCTGTTCCCGATCATCTTCTTTTCGGTGCTGTTCTACACCCGCTTCAAGGACCGGCCCGACCGCATCTATCTCCTGCTCGGCATCACGCTGTTGTTCGGCGGCTGGATCTACGCCGGCCTCGTCTTCAACGCAGATCCGTTCGGCATCGTCTCGATCGAGCCCAACCAGCTCAATATCTTCGTCGCCGTCGTCTTCGCCTCCAGCCCCGGCGTGTTCCGCATCGTCCGCGGTCTCACCATGGACATCAAGACGCGCGACTACGTGGCGGCGGCCCAGACCCGCGGCGAAACGCCGTGGTACATCATGCTGTGGGAGATCCTGCCCAATGCTCGCGGGCCGCTGATCGTCGATGCCTGCCTGCGCATCGGCTACACCACCATCCTGCTCGGCACGCTCGGCTATTTCGGCCTCGGCCTGGCGCCCGAAAGCCCCGACTGGGGCACGGCGATCAAGGATGCCAGTCGCCTGTTGCGCTCCTTCATTCATCCGGCACTGCCGCCGACAATTGCGCTGATGTCCTTCGTGCTCGGCCTCAACCTTCTTGCCGATGCGCTGCGCGAACAATCGATGAAGGACTGAGGGAGAGCGTCATGAACGAGACCGTCAGAAACGCTGCCGCCGAACCGATTATCGAGATCGAAAACCTGTCGATCTCGTTCTTCACCCGCCGCGGCGAAATCCCTGCGGTGATGGATTTTTCCTGCACCGTCATGCCGGGCGAGGCGATGGGCATCGTCGGCGAAAGCGGCTGCGGCAAGTCGACCGTGTCGCTCGGCATCATGCGCGACCTGTCCAACATCGGAAAGATCGTCGGCGGCCGCATCAAGTTCCAGGGCAAGGACATGGGCGACATGTCCGACGAGGAGCTGCGCTCCATCCGCGGCAACAAGATCGCCATGATCTACCAGGAGCCGATGGCCAGCCTGAATCCGGCGATGAAGGTCGGCCAGCAGCTGATGGAAGTGCCGATGATCCACGACAAGGTGTCGAAGGAAGAGGCTTACCAACGCGCACTGGAAATGGTCCGCTCCGTCAAGCTGCCCGACCCCGAGCGCATGATGCGCTCCTTCCCGCACCAGCTCTCCGGCGGCCAGCAGCAGCGCATCGTCATTGCCATGGCGCTGCTGTCCAATCCGGCGCTGCTTTTGCTCGACGAACCGACGACCGCGCTCGACGTCACCGTCGAGGCCGGCATCGTGCAACTGGTCAAGGGGCTCGGCAAGCAGTTCGGCACCTCGATGATCTTCGTGTCGCACAATCTCGGGCTGATCCTCGAGACCTGCGACCGCATAACGGTGATGTATTCGGGCGAGGCGGTGGAGACCGGCTCGATCAAGGACGTCTTCGATCGCATGCGCCACCCCTATACGCAGGGGCTGTTCCGCTCGATCCCGCTGCCCGGCGCCGACAAGAATTCGCGGCCGCTTGTCGCCATTCCCGGCCAGTTGCCGCTGCCGCACCAGCGCCCCAAGGGCTGCAATTTCGGTCCGCGCTGCCACCACTTCGTCGAGGGGCTGTGCAACGCCGACGAAATCCCGATGATCCCAGTAGCCGGCCATGCCGGCCATTTCAGCCGCTGCGTGCGCTTCAACGAGATCGACTGGACGGCCATGCCGCCAGGTGCCGAAAAGAAGCACGCGCCGGTCAAGCCGGGCGCGCCGGTGCTGAAGATCGACGACCTGAAGAAATACTACCGCGTCGGCGGCAGCGAAGTCTTCGGTTCGAGCGAGGGCAGGGTGGTCAAGGCCAACGAGACCATCAGCTTCGAGGCGCGCGAATCCGAGACCGTCGCCATCGTCGGCGAGAGCGGCTGCGGCAAGTCAACCTTGGCCAAGGTGCTGCTCGGCCTCGAGACGGCAAGTTCCGGCAAGGTGCTGCTCGGTAACAAGGAAATCCAGTCGACCGGCATCGAGGACCGCGACGTCGCTACCGTGTCGGCGATCCAGATGGTGTTCCAGAACCCGTTCGACACGCTGAACCCCAGCCATTCGGTGGGATCGCAGATCGTCCGTACGCTGGAAAAGTTCAAGATCGGCAAGACCGCCTCGGACCGCAAGCAGCGCATGCTGGAGCTGCTGGACCTCGTCAAGCTTCCACGCGCTTTCGCCGAGCGCATGCCGCGCCAGCTGTCGGGCGGGCAGAAGCAGCGCATCGGCGTTGCCCGTGCCTTTGCCGGCGAGGCCAGGGTAGTGGTGGCCGACGAGCCGGTGTCGGCACTCGACGTCTCCGTCCAGGCGGCAGTCACCGAGCTTTTGATGGACATCCAGCGCAAGTCGAAGACGACGATGCTGTTCATCAGCCACGACCTGTCCGTGGTGCGCTACATCGCCGACCGCGTGGTGGTCATGTATCTCGGCCACATCGTCGAGCAGGGCACCACCGACCAGATATTCTCGCCGCCCTACCACCCCTATACGGAAGCATTGCTCTCGGCGATCCCGATTGCCGATACGTCGGTGGTGAAAAAGCACATCGTGCTCGAAGGCGACATTCCCTCGGCGATGAACCCGCCGTCGGGCTGCCCGTTCCAGACACGCTGCCGCTACAAGAGCCAGGTGCCGGGCAATCTGTGCGAAACGCAGGTGCCGCCGGTGCGCGAGCTGGGCGATGGCCACCAGATCAAATGCCACCTGCCGCCAAGCGTCTTCGACGCCATGGAGCCGGTCATCAGCATGGGCAAGGGTGCTGCACCTGGCGCGCACGATGTGACGCCGGAAGCGTGAGGGGGCGAGGGGCGTGGAGAGGTTTTCCACGTTGTAGCTCCTGAATTTTCACCGTCGCGATCCTTCGCACCCCCTCTGGCCTGCCGGCCATCTCCCCCACAAGGAGGGAGATTAGTCTCGTCGCCGGCGGCGCTCGTCCTGCAACATCGCAAGGATAAGCCTTGCGATGTTGGCGATTAGCTGCGGCGCCGATGACGGCGTGATCTCCCTCCTTGTGGGGGAGATGGCCGGCAGGCCAGAGGGGGGTGCGAAGGATCGCGACGTCGGCGATTGGCTGTCACCATCTGTCACCAACCCGCGTGGATAGCCGCTCCCGCTTTTCCACACCCCTCTCCACCTCCCGTATCATTCACCTTGCGATCTTCCACGGGACCCCGGTGCGCACCGGGCAGCGGGGGGAAGCGCCGGTGCCGGGCTGGCAGGAGGTCGGATCTCCTGCTGGGTGATGAGCCCCCAAGTCCGGGCCTTGCGGCGGCTGGCGGTGAAAGCCGAGGCGACTGAGCGGGGCAAGAACACCGGGCGGGGCGCGAACGTCGCGCCACATACTAATTATCGGAAGGCACGGCCTCGCGCCCCGCTTCCCGAACTTCACTCGACAATGGCCAGACCGGAAACGGGGCGTGGCAAAGCGAGTACCTGCCTTCTCCCCCCCCGTGGGAGAAGGCGGCTGAGCGAAGCGAGGTCGGATGAGGGGTGTTGGAAAGAATGAGAGGATGCCGAAGGACACACAGAATAGCGACCAACCTGAAAGGTCCCACTCCGTCCAACACCCCTCATCCGCCCCTTCGGGGCACCTTCTCCCACAAGGGGAGAAGGCCTGGCTGCCGCCCTGCCTCTCGCAACGGAAGGGCTCACCCCAGAATCGTCAAATCCTGACCAAAATAATCATCTTATTTTTGAGCAAAATCAAATGCTTAGGCAAAAAATTGACCAATTGATAAAAAAATAGAACGTGCTACGCTTCCTCAAAACCAAAAGAAATTGGGGAACTGGAATGGCAGAAGGTCTTTTCAAGGAAGGTATCGTCGGCGGCCGCCTTGCGCCTGCACAATACGCCGACAATTTTTCCGACCTGCACCCGCCGCTCGACCATCACGAAGCGCTGGTCGAGTCCGATCGTTGCTATTTCTGCTACGACGCGCCGTGCATGCAGGCATGCCCGACATCGATCGATATCCCGCTGTTCATCCGCCAGATCTCGACCGGAAATCCGATCGGTTCGGCCAAGACCATCTTCGACCAGAACATCCTCGGCGGCATGTGCGCCCGCGTCTGCCCGACCGAGACGCTGTGCGAAGAGGTTTGCGTCCGTGAGGTTGCCGAGGGCAAGCCGGTACAGATCGGCCGCCTGCAGCGCTACGCCACCGACGTGGCGATGGAGCAGGGCAAGCAGTTCTATGAGCGTGCCGCATCGACCGGCAAGAAGGTCGCCGTCGTAGGCGCCGGACCGGCCGGTCTCGCCGCTGCCCACAGGCTCGCCCGCCATGGCCATGAGGTGACCATCCTCGAAGCGCGGCCCAAGGCCGGCGGTCTCAACGAATACGGCATCGCCGCCTACAAGAGCACGGACGATTTCGCCCAGGCCGAAGTCGACTACGTCACATCGATTGGCGGCATCGTCACCGAAAACGGCAAGGCGCTTGGGCGCGACTACCATCTCGCCGACCTTACCGCTTCATATGACGCGGTGTTCCTCGGCCTCGGTCTTGCCGGCGTCAATGCGCTGCGTGCCGAAGGCGAGGATGCGTCCGGCGTCTCCAACGCCGTCGACTTCATCTCGGTGCTGCGCCAGTCGAGCGACCTTGCCGGCCTGCCGGTCGGGCGCCGCGTCGTCGTCATCGGCGGCGGCATGACGGCTATCGACGCCGCCGTGCAATCCAAGCTGCTCGGCGCCGAGGAGGTGACGATCTGCTACCGCCGCGGCCAGGAGCACATGAACGCCTCGGCGTTCGAGCAGGATCTCGCCGCCGCCAACGGCGTCGTCATCCGGCATTGGCTGCAGCCGAAGAAGGTCATCTCCGACGGCGGCAAGGTGGTCGCCATCGAACTCGAATACACTGCGATGAAGGGCGACAAGCTCACCGGCACCGGCGAGATCGTCAGGCTCGCCGCCGACCAGGTGTTCAAGGCGATCGGCCAGAGCTTCGAGCCCTCGGCGCTCAACGGCAGCGGCCCTTCGGTTGCCATGGAAGGCGGTCGCATCAAGGTAGACGGGGAAGGACGCACGTCGCTCGCCAAGGTCTGGGCCGGCGGCGACTGCATTGCCGGAGGCGACGACCTGACCGTCTCGGCCGTGGCGCAAGGGCGAGACGCGGCTGAATCCATCAACCGCGCCCTGATCGGCTGAGGGAGGACAAGATGGCAGACATTCGCAACAATTTCGTCGGCATCAAGTCACCCAACCCGTTCTGGCTCGCCTCGGCGCCGCCGACCGACAAGGCCTACAATGTCATCCGCGCCTTCAAGGCAGGCTGGGGTGGCGTCGTGTGGAAGACGCTTGGCGAGGAAGGCCCGCCGGTGGTCAACGTCAACGGCCCGCGCTACGGCGCGATCTGGGGTGCCGACCGGCGCCTGCTCGGCCTCAACAACATCGAGCTGATCACCGACCGCGACCTGCAGACCAATCTGCGCGAGATCAAGCAGGTCAAGATGGACTGGCCCGACCGGGCGATCGTCGTGTCGCTGATGGTGCCTTGCGTCGAGGAGGCCTGGAAGGCGATCCTGCCGGTGGTCGAGGAAACCGGCGCCGACGGCATCGAGCTCAATTTCGGTTGCCCGCACGGCATGTCGGAGCGCGGCATGGGTGCCGCCGTCGGCCAGGTGCCCGAATACATCGAAATGGTCGTGCGCTGGTGCAAGCAAAACACCCGCATGCCGGTCATCACCAAGCTCACGCCCAACATCACCGACGTGCGCAAGCCGGCGCGGGCGGCTCATGCCGGCGGCACCGACGCGGTGTCGCTGATCAACACCATCAACTCGATCACCGGCGTCAACCTCGACAGTTTCGCGCCTGAGCCCACAATCGACGGCAAGGGCAGCCATGGCGGTTATTGCGGCCCCGCGGTCAAGCCGATCGCCATGAACATGGTGGCCGAGATCGCCCGTGACCCGGAAACGGCGGGCCTGCCGATCTCGGGCATCGGCGGCATCACCACATGGCGCGACGCGGCCGAATTCATGGCACTCGGTGCAGGCAACGTGCAGGTCTGCACCGCGGCCATGACCTACGGCTTCAAGATCGTGCAGGAGATGATCGCCGGTCTCGAAAACTGGATGGACGAGAAGGGCCACCGCTCGCTCGACGACATCGTCGGCCGCGCCACGCCCAATGTCACCGACTGGCAGTATCTCAACCTCAACTATGTCGCCAAGGCGCATATCGACCAGGACGCCTGCATCAAGTGCGGTCGCTGCCATATCGCCTGCGAGGACACCTCGCACCAGGCGATCACCAGCATGGTCGACGGTGCGCGCCACTTCGAGGTGATCGAGGAGGAATGCGTCGGCTGCAACCTGTGCGTCAACGTCTGCCCGGTCGAGAACTGCATCACCATGGAGCCGCTGGCCGTTGGCGCCATGGACAAGCGCACCGGCAGGCCGGTGTCGCCGCACTATGCCAACTGGACGACGCATCCGAACAACCCTATGGCCAAGGTGGCTGCGGAGTAGGGGCGGCAAGCCATGGACGACAAGAGCGAGATTGTCGAACTCGCTCTTGCCTGGGCGGAGGCGATCGTTGCCAACGATGCCGCCGCCATTGGCTCTTATATCGCCGACGAGTGGGTGATCGTCGGCCCCGACGGCGCGACATCCAAGACGGATTTCCTCGCTTCGGTTGCCTCGGGCGACCTGACCCACGACATGATGCGAGCCGCCAGCGAGCCACGCGTCGAGATCTACGGCGCGACCGCGATCTACACGGCGCGCGTCGTGAATAGCGGACATTTCCGCGGCCAGGCCTTCACGGCAAACGAATGGACCACAGACGTCTTCGTCCGTCGCGGGGCGAAGTGGCAGTGCGTGCTCAGCCACGCCACACCGGCAGTAAAGCAAGATACATCCGACTTCGAGTAGCCCCGCGAAGTCAATGTTCGGCTTCTAATTCGCGCGCCTATTGTGGATAAAAAATATCCATGATATTAGGTATCCATGATTTGGAGTGGCGATCATGAAGCTGGGTGACGGCGTGGAGGCCGCGATCCATTGTGCGGCGCTGCTGGCGGGCGTCGACGGCGACGGCACGTTGCCGGGCAATGTGATGGCCGAGGCATTCGGGCTTTCGCCGAGCTATCTGCTCAAGCACCTCAAGGCCCTGACCGGCGCGAAGATCCTGGAATCGGTGCCCGGGCCCAGTGGCGGCTACCGGCTGGCGCGTTCGGCGGACAAGATCACGCTGCTCGACATCGTGCTCGCCATCGAGGGCAGGGAGCCTGCGTTCCGCTGCGGCGAGATCAGGCAGAAGGGGGCGTATTCGCTCGACCCGTCGGCCTATGTGAAGCCCTGCGGCATCAACGTTGCCATGCTCAAGGCCGAGCGGGCCTACCGCACCGCGCTCGCCGAGACGCGGCTCTCCGACATCGTCGCCGATTTCACGGCGGATGCCGATCCGCGTGTCGTGGCCGCCAGTTGCGCCTTCGTGGCGCAGAACCAGCGGCCGCAGATTTCCAAGGCAAGAACCATCAACGAAAGGAAGATGCCATGAAACCCAGGCTGAATTTCTACACTGCCGCACCGGAACTGACGAAGCATCTGGTCGCGCTCAACAAGGCGGTCAACGAATGTGGGCTCGAGCACAGCCTGCTGCACCTGATCAAGCTCAGGGCGTCGCAGATCAACGGCTGCTCCTATTGCGTCGACATGCACAGCCGTGAGGCGAAGGCGGACGGCGAGACCGAGCAGCGCCTCTGGCTCGTCGCGGCCTGGAAAGAATCGCCGCTCTATACCGAGCGCGAGCGCATGGCCTTCGCCTGGACCGAGACGGTCACCAACATCGCCGACGCCGGCGTGCCAGCCGAACTTTATGCCGAAGCTCGCCGGCATTTCTCCGAGGAGGACCTAGTCAAGCTCACCGTGGCGCTGGGCATGATCAACACCTGGAACCGGCTTTGCGTCTCGTTCCATGCCGTCCACCCGGTGGGTGAAGCCAAGGCCGCCTGACCATCACAACAGACCGAAATCGGAATTGCGGCGGTCGCCCACGGGCGGTCGCCTGGGAGAGACTGATGCTTGAACCTTCGATGCTGGCCTTTGTCGGTCGCTTGCTTCTGGGCGGCGCGTTCGTGTTCGCCGGCCTGCGCAATATCGCCAATGCAAGGCTTTTGGCCGGCATGATGGACACGCGTGGCGTGCCGCATGCGCGGCTCGTGCTATGGGCCGGCATCGTGCTCCAGACCGTTGCCGGATCGATGCTGATTGCAGGGTTCCAAGCCCCGTATGCGGCCGCTGCCTTGATTGCCTTCCTCATCGGCGGAACCCTGATGTTCCACAATTTCTGGGATCATGTCGGGTCGGAACGTGCCGCGCGCATCAATGGCGTTGTTGGTAACGTTGCCTTGGCTGGCGGCTTTCTGTTCGTGATCGCCGCCGGCCAATAAGGGCTGGTGCCGTTGCCGAATTGATTCAGCCTTTCGGCCTAAGCCCTTCAACAAAAAGCTGTTCCAGGAAGCGGGCGGCATCTTCGAAGCGTCCCTCGCCACCACGGTCGGGGCCGAGTACGGCGCGGACCTGGACGTCGAAATCGGCATAATGCTGGGTCGTCGCCCAGATGGCGAAGATCAGGTGCCAGGGATCGGCCTGGGCGACCTTGCCCGATCGCATCCAGCCCCTGATGACCTCGACCTTTTCGTCGACCAGTGTTTTCAGCTCGCCTTCGAGCATCGGCATGATGCGCGGCGCGCCCTGCAGGATCTCGTTGGCGAAGAGCCTGCTCTCGCGTGGAAAATCACGCGCCATTTCGAGTTTGCGCCGGATGTAGCTCCTGAGCTCGGTCATCGGGTCGCCGATGTTGTCGAGTTCCTTCAGCGGCGCCAGCCAGGTTTCCAGCAGCCGGTGCATCAGCGTTTCGTGGATGTCTTCCTTGCGGCGGAAATAATAGAGCAAATTGGGCTTGGACATGCCCGCCGCTTCGGCGATCTGGTCGATGGTCGAACCGCGGAAACCGTTGGTGGAAAATACTTCGAGCGCTGCTTCGAGAATGACCTCGCGCTTCTCTTTCTGGATGCGGGTTCGGCCGCGCGGTGTCGAGCCTTCCATGGTCATGATGTCCCGCATTCGAGGGTGCATACGGAACGCATCTGGACCAATCCGCTGGACCAGTTCTTGCCGACCTGTGGAGCGCGCCTCAGAAGCCGCATTTCCGGTAGTAATCCCTTGACCGCCGAAGCGGCGGTGCTAACGTTTGTCCAATCGGTCAAAAAATTGCGTAACACAAAAACGCACCGAAGACCAAGCGTTGGCCGTATCGAAACAGGGGAAGAAAGGAAAGCTTGGTCATGTCGGACAGGCTAAAAGTTACGCCCAACGATCTCAGCGCATTCTGGATGCCGTTCACTTCGAACAGGCAGTTCAAGCAGGCGCCACGCATGATGGTTGCGGCAAAGGACATGCATTACACGGCCAGCGACGGCCGCAAGATTCTCGACGGCACCGCAGGCCTGTGGTGCGTCAATGCCGGCCACTGCCGGCCCAAGATCACCGAGGCGATCCAGAAACAGGCCGCCGAGCTCGACTATGCGCCGGCTTTCCAGATGGGCCATCCGATCGTCTTCGAACTGGCGAACCGCCTCGTCGACATCGCGCCCGAGGGCATGGACCACGTCTTCTTCACCAATTCCGGGTCGGAATCGGTCGAGACCGCGCTCAAGATGGCGCTGGCCTATCATCGTGTGAAGGGCGATGGCGCGCGTACCCGCCTCATTGGCCGCGAACGCGGCTATCACGGCGTCAATTTCGGCGGCATCTCGGTCGGCGGCATCGTCACCAACCGCAAGATGTTCGGCACGCTGCTTTCCGGCGTCGACCACCTGCCGCACACCCACCTGCCGGCCAAGAACGCCTTCACCAAGGGCGAGCCGGAGTATGGCGCGGAACTGGCCGACGAGCTCGAGCGCATCGTCACCCTGCATGACGCCTCGACCATCGCTGCCGTCATCGTCGAGCCGGTCGCCGGCTCAACCGGCGTGCTGATCCCGCCGAAGGGCTATCTGCAGAAGCTGCGCGATATCTGCACCAAGCACGGCATCCTTTTGATCTTCGACGAGGTCATCACCGGTTTCGGCCGTCTCGGCACGCCGTTTGCGGCAGACTATTTCGGCGTCATTCCCGACATCATCACCACCGCCAAGGGTGTGTCGAACGGCGTCATCCCGATGGGTGCGGTGTTCGTGAAGAAGGAAATCCACGACGCCTTCATGACCGGCCCCGAGCACATGATCGAGTTCTTCCACGGCTATACCTATTCGGGCAATCCGATAGCTTCGGCTGCGGCACTCGCCACCCTCGACACCTACAAGGAAGAGGGGCTGCTGACCCGTGGCGCCGAGCTTGCCTCCTATTGGGAAGAGGCGCTGCACTCGCTGAAGGGCGAGCCGCACGTCATCGACATCCGCAACATCGGCCTGATCGGCGCGATCGAGCTGTCGCCAATTGCCGGAGCGCCGACAAAGCGTGCCTTCTCGGCCTTCGTCAAGGCGTTCGAGCGTGGCGCGCTGATCCGCACCACCGGCGACATCATCGCGCTGTCGCCGCCGCTGATCATCACCAAGGGCCAGATCGACGAATTGATCGATCACGTCCGCGAGGTGCTGAGGGCGGTCGACTGATCGACAGGAACTTGAACCCGGAGGGCGTCCATGCTCTCCGGGGACAGCTCCGAGAGACAAAAGGTGTCCCGTCCAGCGGATGGGGCTCCGGGCGAAAGCCACCGAAGGAAATCCGGCGCCGGGAACCGCTGGGGTTTCCGGGCAGAACAAGAGAATGAGAGGACGTTGGCCATGGCCGCCCCAGGCGAGAATCTGCGAATCAATTCAGACCGTTTGTGGGATTCGCTGATGGAAATGGCGAAGATCGGCCCCGGCATCGCCGGCGGCAACAATCGCCAGACGCTGACCGACGAGGACGGCGAGGGCCGCCACCTGTTCAAGAAATGGTGCGACGCTGCCGGCCTTGAAACGGGCATCGACGAGATGGGCACGATGTTTGCCCGGCGCGAAGGCACCGACCCCGAGGCGCTGCCGGTCTATGTCGGCAGCCACCTCGATACCCAGCCGACGGGCGGCAAGTTCGACGGCGTGCTCGGCGTGCTTGGCGGGCTCGAAGTCATCCGCAGCCTCAACGACCTTGGCATCAAGACCAAACATCCGATCGTGGTGACCAACTGGACCAACGAAGAGGGTACCCGCTTTGCCCCGGCAATGCTCGCTTCCGGCGTGTTTGCCGGTGTGCTCGAGCAGGACTGGGCCTATGCGCGCCAGGATGCGCACGGCAAGCGCTTCGGCGACGAGCTGGAACGCATCGGCTGGAAGGGTGCGGAAAAGGTCGGCGCGCGCAAGATGAAGGCCTTCTTCGAATTGCATATCGAGCAGGGGCCGATCCTTGAGGACGAAGAGATCGAGATCGGCGTCGTCACCCACGGCCAGGGCCTGAAGTGGCTGCAGGTGACGCTGACCGGAACGGAGGCGCACACCGGCTCGACGCCGATGTACAAGCGCCGCAATGCCGGGCTCGGCATGGCGCGGGTGACCGAGCTGGTGCATGAAGTGGCGATGGACTACCAGCCAGACGCCGTCGGTGCCGTCGGCCACATGGAGGTCTATCCCAACTCGCGCAACATCATTGCCGGGCGCACGGTGTTCACCATCGACATCCGCTCGCCGGAGAAGGAGGTGCTGGACACGATGGATGCGCGTGTGCGCGAGGGCATCGCCACCATCTGCGAGGCGCTCGACATCACCTTCGAGATCGAGCAGGTCGGCCATTTCGACCCCGTCGCCTTTGACAAGGATTGCGTCAAGGCCGTACGCGACGCGGCCGACCGGCTCGGCTATTCGCATCGCGACATCGTCTCGGGTGCCGGCCACGACGCCTGCTGGATCAGCCGCGTGGCGCCGACGGCGATGGTGTTCTGCCCGTGCGTCGACGGGCTGAGCCACAACGAGGCCGAGGAAATCTATCCCGAATGGGCCGCCGCCGGCTGCGACGTGCTGTTCCATGCCGTGGTGGAGACGGCGGAGATCGTGGAGTGAGCTTTCGGACCGACATTGCTGCCCAGGCAGCCCTTTTTCCGATCGGGGAAGGGTGGCTTGCGCTTGGCCTGCGCGGAGTTGCTGTCCTTAGATGATATGAAACTTTGCCGAAACGCTCGAAAAGAAGCGCGGCAGCAATTGGGGAACTAAAGAATGACCAAAGTCATCAGAAACGGCACCATCGTCACGGCCGACCGGACGTGGAAGGCCGACGTGCTGATCCAGCATGGCAAGATCGTCGCCATCGGCGAGAACTTGCATGCCGACCACGAGTTCGATGCCACCGGCTGCTACATCATGCCCGGTGGCATCGACCCGCACACCCATCTCGAAATGCCGTTCATGGGCACCTATTCGGCCGACGACTTCGAGAGCGGGACACGCGCCGCCCTTTCCGGCGGTACGACGATGGTGGTCGATTTCTGCCTGCCTGCGCCCGGCCAGTCGCTGCTCGAAGCGCTGCAGATGTGGGACAACAAGACGTCGAAGGCGTGCTCCGACTACTCCTTCCACATGGCGATCACCTGGTGGGGCGAGCAGGTGTTCAACGAGATGGCCCAGGTCGTCGACAAGGGCATCACCTCGTTCAAGCACTTCATGGCCTACAAGGGCGCGCTGATGGTGGACGACGACGAGATGTACTCGTCTTTCAAGCGCTGCGCCGAGCTCGGCGCGCTGCCGCTGGTGCATGCCGAGAACGGCGACGTCGTCGCCCAGCTGTCGGCGAAGCTCCTTGCCGAGGGCAACAACGGACCCGAGGCGCATGCCTATTCGCGCCCGCCGGAAGTGGAGGGCGAGGCGACCAACCGCGCCATCATGATCGCCGACATGGTGGGCAGCCCGCTCTATGTCGTGCATACCTCCTGTGAGCAGGCGCATGAGGCGATCCGCCGGGCCCGGCAGAAGGGCATGCGCGTCTATGGCGAGCCGCTGATCCAGCACCTGGTGCTCGACGAGACCGAATATTTCAACAAGGACTGGGACCACGCGGCGCGCCGGGTGATGAGCCCACCCTTCCGCAACAAGCTGCACCAGGATTCTTTGTGGGCCGGCCTGCAGGCGGGTTCGCTGCAGGTGGTGGCGACGGATCATTGCTCGTTCACGACCGAGCAGAAGCGCACAGGCGTCGGCAACTTCACCAAGATCCCTAATGGCACCGGCGGGCTCGAAGACCGCATGCCGGTGCTGTGGACCAAGGGCGTCAACACCGGCCGGCTGACGATGAACGAGTTCGTGGCGGTGACCTCGACCAACATCGCCAAGATCCTCAACATGTATCCGAAGAAGGGCGCGATCGTCGAAGGCGCGGATGCCGACGTCATCGTGTGGGACCCCAAGCGCAAGAAGACCATCGCGGCGAAGAACCAGCAGTCGGTCATCGACTACAACGTCTTCGAGGGTATCGAGGTGACCGGCCTGCCGCGCTTCGTCTTCACGCGCGGCGAACTGGCGATCCAGGAGCACGAGGTGAAGGCTAATCCCGGCCACGGCGAATTCGTCACCCGCGAACCGCATGCCGCGGTCAACCGGGCGCTGTCGCAGTGGAAGGAGATCACCGCGCCGCGCAAGGTCGAACGCACAGGCATCCCGGCGACCGGGGTGTGAGCACCTGCGCGTTCGCAGGCAATTTCCGTGTACCGAACAGGGATGGCGGCCGCGCCTTGCGGTCGCAAGGATGGCGCCGGAATGACATCCGGCTTCAAGGCCAGCAAAAACATCCCGATCAAGTGGACGCCCGCCTCATCTTCGGAGAGGATGGCATGATGTGGGGTAAAGTCGGGCAATGCTCATGACAGTCAATCAAGCCACGGCGACAAGCGTCGATCAGAACGCCGTCGTCGAAGCCAGAAAGCTGGGGCTGACCTTCCAGACCAATGACGGCCCGGTGCGGGCGCTGGCGGACGTCGATCTGACCATCAACAAGGGCGAGTTCGTCTCCTTCATCGGCCCTTCGGGCTGTGGCAAGACGACGTTCCTCAGGGTCATCGCCGACCTCGAGCAGCCGACGGAAGGCAAGATCTCGATCAACGGCATGACGCCCGAGCAGGCGCGCGAGGCCCGTGCCTACGGCTATGTGTTCCAGGCGGCTGCACTGTTTCCGTGGCGGACGATCGAAAGCAATGTCGGGCTGCCGCTCGAGATCATCGGTCTTTCGAAGGCAGAGCAGCAGGAGCGCATCAAGCGCACGCTCGACCTGGTCAATCTCTCCGGCTTCGAGAAGAAATATCCCTGGCAGCTGTCGGGCGGCATGCAGCAGCGCGCCTCGATTGCGCGCGCACTGGCCTTCGACGCGGATCTGCTCTTGATGGACGAGCCGTTCGGCGCGCTCGACGAGATTGTGCGCGACCATCTCAACGAACAGTTGCTCCGGCTGTGGCGGCAGACCAACAAGACGATCTGCTTCGTCACCCACTCGATTCCCGAGGCCGTGTATCTGTCGACGCGCATCGTGGTGATGTCGCCCAGGCCCGGGCGTGTCACCGACGTGATCGAGTCGACGCTGCCCACGGAGCGACCGCTCGACATCCGCGAGAGCCCGGAATTCCTGGCGATCGCCGCGCGCGTCCGTGACGGGCTGCGCGCCGGCCATTCCTACGAGGATTGAGCCGCGATGGATCGCCTCAGAGACCGGATTATTCCCGTCATCACCATCCTGCTGGTCATTGTTGCCGCCTGGTATGCGTTCGCCGTCTACATGAACGCGCCGTTCCAGCGCGACCTCGACCGACGGGCAGGCCTGACGCCAGGTACCGTGGAATTCGTCGGCAAGACGCTGTCGCAGCCCAAGCCGACCATGCCCGCGCCGCACCAGGTGGCGCAGAACTTCTTCGAAAACACCTTCCTGAGGAAGGTCACCAGCGCGCGCAGCCTCGTCTATCATTCGTGGGTGACGCTGTCGTCGACGCTGCTCGGCTTCACCTTCGGAACGGCACTCGGCATCCTGATCGCGGTCGGCATCGTCCATGTCATCGCGCTCGACCGCAGCCTGATGCCGTGGATCATCGCCTCGCAGACCATTCCCATCCTCGCTGTGGCGCCGATGATCATCGTGGTGCTGGCGGCCATCGGCATCACCGGGCTGATCCCCAAGGCGCTGATCTCGACCTACCTGTCGTTCTTCCCGGTCGCCGTCGGCATGGTGAAGGGGCTACGCTCCCCCGATCTCATGCATCTCGACCTGATGCACACCTACAATGCGAGCGCGTCTCAGACGTTCTGGAAGCTGCGCGTGCCGGCCTCGGTGCCGTTCCTGTTCGCCTCGATGAAGGTGGCGGTGGCAGCGAGCCTTGTCGGCGCCATCGTCGGTGAGTTGCCGACAGGTGCTGTCGCCGGCATCGGCGCGAAACTGCTCGCCGGATCCTATTACAGCCAGACCATCGACATGTGGGCGGCACTCGTCGCCGGCTCGGTGGTGGCGGCCATGCTGGTGGTACTGGTGGGGATCGTCGGCAAGGTTGTCGAACGTTCGATGGGAGGGCGGCCGGCATGATGAACTCCAAACCGTCCTGGCAAGCCGGGCTGGCGCTGGCGTTGTGCGCCGTCGCCATGGCGACGGTGCCGATGCTGACGGCCGAAGCTACCGCGCCGATGTCGAGCGGCATGACGTCGCTTGTCGTCGGCCTCATCGCCTTGCCTGCCGTGGCCTCTTTCGCCATGTTTTCCGGACTCGCCAGCGCCGCTGTGCTTTTCGTCGGAGCGCATGGCGCTGCCTGGCTGCTGATATCTGGCATCGCAGGCAATGAAGGCACGGCGCGGATGCCGTACTTCCTGCTGCTTGCCGCCGCCTGGCTGCTGGCCTGGCGCTGCGTTGCGGTGCTGTCGGCCATCCGGCCGGTATCGACGCAGGCCAGGACGTTGCTGCGCCTGCTGATCCCGGCGATCTTCGGCGCCTGGATCCTGATCATATGGGAAGCGGTGACGCGGGGGGCGGGCGTTCCGTTCATCCTTTTGCCGCCGCCAAGTGCGATCGCCGCGCGCATCGGCAATTCGCTGCCGATCCTTCTGGCCGACGTGCGCCAGACCATCTTCAAGGCGGTGCTGTTCGGCTACATCGTCGGCTGTGCCTCGGGCTTCGCCGTGGCGATCCTGGCCGACCGCGTGCCGTTCCTGCGCAAAGGGCTTTTGCCCATCGGCAACATGGTGTCGGCGCTGCCGATCATCGGCGTCGCCCCGATCATGGTGATCTGGTTCGGCTTCGAGTGGCAGTCGAAGGCTGCCGTGGTCATCATCATGACCTTCTTCCCGATGCTGGTGAACACGGTCGCGGGCCTCGCGGCCTCGGGGCACATGGAGCGCGACCTGATGCGCACCTATGCGTCCAATTACTGGCAGACGCTGTTCAAGCTGCGCCTGCCGGCGGCCGCACCCTTCATCTTCAATGCGTTGAAGATCAACTCCACGCTGGCGCTAATCGGCGCCATCGTCGCCGAATTCTTCGGCACGCCGATCGTCGGCATGGGCTTCCGGATCTCGACCGAGATCGGTCGCATGAATGTCGACATGGTCTGGGCGGAGATCGCTGTTGCGGCTCTGGCCGGTTCCGTCTTCTATGGCGTGGTCGCCCTGATCGAGAGGGCCACCACTTTCTGGCATCCGTCTGTCCGTGGTGGGCGGGCGTGACCTGAGCTCCTTGGGCGGGGCCGCGGTCCAACTTCAGAGGGAAAAAGAAGATGAAGAGACTGATGATATCGTTGATGGCGGGAGCGATGTCGCTGGCCGCCGCGCAGGCGGCACTTGCCGCTGACAAGGTGACGCTGCAGCTCAAGTGGGTGACGCAGTCGCAGTTCGCCGGCTACTACGTCGCCAAGGAAAAGGGCTTCTACGGCGAGGAAAACCTCGACGTCGACATCAAGCCGGGCGGCCCTGACATTGCACCGGAGCAGGTGATCGCCGGTGGCGGCGCCGATGTCATCGTCGACTGGATGGGCGGCGCGCTGGCGGCCCGCGAAAAGGGCGTCGGACTGGTCAACATCGCCCAGCCCTACAAGAAGGCCGGCATGGAACTGGTCTGCCCGAAGGACGGGCCGGTCAAGACCGAAGCCGACTTCAAGGGCAAGACGCTGGGCGTCTGGTTCTTCGGCAACGAATATCCGTTCTTTGCCTGGATGAACAAGCTCGGCCTGTCGACCGAGGGCGGCGCCGATGGCGTGACCGTGCTGAAGCAGAGCTTCGACGTGCAGCCGCTGATCCAGAAGCAGGCGGACTGCATCTCGGTCATGACCTACAACGAATACTGGCAGCTGATCGACGCGGGCTTCAAGCCCGAAGAACTGACCGTCTTCAATTATACGGAGATGGGCAACGACCTGCTCGAAGACGGCCTCTATGCGATGGAAGACAAGCTCAAGGACCCGGCCTTCGAAGACAAGATGGTTCGTTTCGTGCGCGCCTCGATGAAGGGCTGGAAATACGCCGTCGACAATCCTGACGAGGCAGCCGGCATCGTCGTCGACAATGGCGGCCAGGACGAAAACCACCAGAAGCGCATGATGGGCGAAGTGGCCAAGCTGATCGACAATGCCGACGGCAAGCTGATCGAAGCGGCCTACAAGCGCACGGCAGAAGCGCTTTTGGCGCAGAAGATCATCACCAAGGAGCCTTCGGGCGCCTGGACGTCCACGATCACCGACAAGGCGATCAAGTAAGCTCTGGATGACCGGAATATCTGGAAAGGGGCGGGCAACCGCCCCTTTTTCTTTTCCGAGGCTGGAGGTTGACGTACGTCCTTCGAGGCCCGCTTCGCGGGCTCCTCAGGATGAGGGAGGTCAGCGCAACGGTCCTCATCCTGAGGTGCGAGCCCGCTCTGACCGCCGACGGCTTGGGGCTGACTGTTATGGGCGAGTCTCGAAGGACGCACGCCCAAGCCACTGGCAAGGGGGCTGCCGCTACTTCGCCACCACGTAGAAGGTCAGCGTGCGCGACTCGCCCTTGGAATAGTTCATGCCTTCGATGCGGCCGCGCTCCCTGAGCGCTGCTGCGCCGCCCGGCACGGCAGCGAGGAAGGCCTTGCTTTCGGCCGCCGAAACCACGGCAATGGCGCATGCGGGATCGGCCGCCAGGGCCGCTGCCGCGCCCTTGCCATTGGTGAGTTGGGTCGAGGTGCCGGCGAGGAAGACCAGGCTCGGCTCGCTGTAGCCGGCGGAAGCTAGCACCGAGGTGGTGCAGGGCTTCAGTTTCTCGAACTGCTCGGCAATCTGCGGGCTGAGCCACAAAGGCTTGAGCGGTGGCAGGACCTTCAGGGTCAGCACGCCGAAGGCTGCGGCGGCGGCAGCCGCGGCAATGCCGGTGCGCTTGAGCGGCGACATGTCGCTCGGCATGCCGGCGCCGAGGGTAGCGGCAACCAGAACAAGCAGACCGGCCAACTGGCCCCACCAGGAGAACTGGCCGAGGAAATAGGGCGTGATGCCGAGTGCGATGGCAGCAAGGCCGGCACTGATGCCGAAGACGCCAAAGGCGCAGGCCCTGCGGATCCAGAGCTGCCAGCGCGACAGCTCGATGCCTGCGGCGGCCGGATCGGTCAGCGACCAGGCCATCAGCAGGAGCAGAGCGGGATAGGCCGGCATCGCATAGTGCGGCAGCTTGGTGGGGATCAGCTCGATGGCGATCCAGTAGGGCAGGTACCAGGCGAGGCAGAACAAAAGCCGGGGGTCGTCGCGGAAGCGCTTGAGCGCCTTCAGCCCGCCTTCGAGCGCCACCAAAGCGAAGGGCCACATGAACACGGAATAGGTCAGGAAGTAGTAGCCGGGTGGGAAGCCATGCGATTCCTGGCCGGAGCCGACCTTGCTCAACAGGTCCTTGCCGACCGATTCCTGCCAGAATTCGGTGCCGGTCTTGATGGTGATCAGGATCAGCCACGGAGCTGCGACGAGCAGCGTCACCAGGATGCCGGTGAAGGGGCGGAGCTTGCGCAGCCATGAGCGGTCGCGGTCGAGGATGGCGATGGTGGCGACCGTGAGCAGGCTGAGGAACGGAATGACCGGGCCCTTGATCAGCAGGGCAAGGCCGTGGGCGATCCAGAACAGCCAGTTGGCTTTGCCCTGCGGCCGGCCGGCCTTGTGGCCGAGATAGACGGCTGCGAGCGCCCCCTGGGCGAGCAGGGCGGTGGCGAGCAATGTCGCGTCGGTCTTGGCGATGCGTGCCTCGACGCCGAGCATGAGGATACCCATGAGGCCGAGGCCGGCAACGACGCCTGCCGTGCGGCCGAACATGCGGTCGCCGATGAAGGCGAGGGCAAGGACCGAGAAGGTGCCGGCCAGCACCGAAACCAGCCGGTAGACCCATATCGGGGCATCGCTGCCCTCTCCGCTGACCAGGACGGCGGCCGACTGCAGCCAGTAGATTCCGGCTGGCTTCTTGTAGCGCGGCACGTCTTGGAAGCGGATGTCGACATAGTCGCCGCTCTCGACCATCTGCTTGGTGGCCTGGACGAAGCGCGACTCGTCGCGGTCGGTCGGCGGCAGGGTGGAAATGCCGGGTGCGAAGGCAAACAGGCAGAGTGCTGCGAGCAGGAGATAGCTGAACAGAGACAAAGACTTGTGCTGGGTCTCTGTGGTTTTGATTCCGGTTGCCAACATGCCCACTACTCGGTGTCGGCCATGGCGGCGCGCCGCTCATTGGCGATCAGCCAGAGATTGCGGATGTAGATGAACAGGCCCAGCCCCTGGCCGGCAATGAACACCGGGTCCTGGCGCTGGATGGCATAGATCAGCAGCAGGGCGCCGCCCCCGAGCGAGAAGAACCAGAAGGCGACGGGCACGACGGAGCGCTTGGCGCGTTCCGAAGCGAGCCATTGTACGACGAAACGCATGGTGAACATGCCCTGGGCGACGAAGCCGAGCAGGATCCAGCCGTTGAACTGGGCGACGAAGACATCGTGCAGCCAGGTGCCGAGTTCGGAAATGAGGTTCATTGGCCAAGCTCCGTGACCGATGGCACGACCTTGCGGCGGCGACGCAGCCACCACACGCCCGTGAGGTCGAGGATGCCGCGCAGGCCGCGATCGAGGATGCCGTAATTGGATTTGCCGTGGCGGCGCGAGCGGTCGACGACGTCGACATGGACGACGCCGCGGCCCTCGCGCAGTGAAAGTGCGGGCAGGTAACGATGCCAGCCGTCGAAGAACGGCAGCTGGCGGAACAGATCGGTGTGCAACGCCTTGAGGCCGCAGCCTGAATCGCGCGTGCCGTCGCGCAGGATCATCTCGCGCAGGCCATTGGCGAAACGCGACGACAGCTGCTTGAGCTTGGTGTCGGTGCGCTTGAGGCGCTGGCCGGCGGCGACGCCGACCGACGGGCCGGCGGCGATCAGCGCGTCGGCGAGCTTGGGCAGGTAGGCGGGATCGTTCTGGCCGTCGCCATCCATGGTGACGACGATGCTGCCCCGCGCCGCGAAGACGCCGGAGCGGACGGCGGCACTCTGGCCCGCCGAGCGGTCGTGCCTGACATGACGCAGGCGACCGGCGCTGCGCGCCAGCTCGGCGAGAACGTCGGCCGTGCGATCGGTCGAGCCGTCATCGACGACGATGACCTCGTAGTCGCGGCCGGCCATGGCGTCGTGGACCTCGCCGACCAGGATCGGCAGGTTCTCGGCCTCGTTCTTGCACGGAATGACGATTGAAATCATCAGCTTGCCTGGGGAAGTGTTACGTCAGGATGGTGAAATGCGCGGCCTCAATAGCATCAAAGCCACGCATTTGCCACGACGCTTACGCTTTCCCCAAGTCAAGGATCCCGCTTGTCCCCGGGGCAGGGATCAGCGCTTGTCCCTGATGTCGCTCAGCGTGCGGGTCGGCGTGATGGCCTCCGGATCGAGTTTGATCTCGATGATCGTCGGCTTGCCGCTGGCACGGGCGCGCTCGAAGGCGGGCGCGAATTCGTCGGTCTCGCGCACAGTCTCGCCATGGCCGCCATAGGCACGGGCAAGCGCTGCGAAATCAGGGTTCTTGAGGTCGGTCGCCTCGACGCGGCCGGGATACTCGCGCTCCTGGTGCATGCGGATGGTGCCGTAGATGCCGTTGTTGACGACGATGACGATGATCGGCAGGCCGTATTGCACTGCGGTGGCGAATTCCTGGCCGTTCATCATGAAGCAGCCGTCGCCGGCAAAGGCGATGACCTCACGCTCGGGGAACAAGCCCTTGGCAGCAACCGCTGCCGGCGTGCCGTAGCCCATCGAGCCCGACGTTGGCGCGCCCTGGGTGGCGAAACGGCGGAAGCGGTGGAAGCGGTGCACCCAGGTGGCGTAATTGCCGGCGCCGTTGGTGAGGATGGCGTCCTCAGGCAGGACCTTTTCCAGCCAGTTCATGATCGGGCCCATCTGGACCGCACCCGGGCCGGCGAGCGGCGGGGTCGACCATTCGAGATAGGCAGCATGCAGCGCCTTGGTGTTTTCGGTCCATGCCGGCTTTGCGGCCGGTTTGCGCCTGGCGAAAGCCTCGACGAAGGCTGCCGGCGAGGCGTTGATGGCGACGGTCGGGCGGTAGACACGGCCGAGTTCGTCGGCGTCGGCATGGACATGCACGAGCTTCTGATCGGGATAGGGGCTCTTGATCAGCGTGTAGTCCGATGACGGCATCTCGCCGAAGCGACCGCCGACCAGCAGCACCACGTCGGCGTCCTTGATCGCCTTGGCGATCTTCGGGTTGACGCCGATGCCGACGTCACCGGCGTAGTTTTCATGGAGATGGTCGAACAGCATCTGGCGGCGGAAGGAGACGCCGACCGGCAGCGACCAGGCTTCAGAGATTTTCTTCATGCGCTCGACGGCCTCGGCATTCCAGCGCGTGCCGCCGAGGATGACGAACGGATTCCTGGCGCTGTTGAGCAGGGCCTCGAGCTTGGCCAGCTCTTCGTCGCCCGGGCGGGTTTCGACCGCGACGGCGGACAGGGCGGCCGGGGCCTCGACCTCGCTGGTTAGCATGTCCTCGGGCAGCGAGATGACGACGGGACCGGGTCGGCCCGAGGTGGCGACGGAGAAGGCACGGGTGAGCAGCTCGGGAATGCGCGCGGCATCGTCGATCTCGACCACCCACTTGGCGATATCGCCGAAGAAACGCCGGTAGTTGACCTCCTGGAAGGCTTCGCGCTCCTTGGCATGGCTCGCCACCTGGCCGATGAACAGGATCATCGGGATGGAATCCTGCATGGCGATGTGCACGCCGGCGGACGCGTTGGTGGCGCCAGGGCCACGGGTGACGAAGCAGATGCCCGGCTTGCCGGTGAGGCGGCCATGGCAGTCGGCCATCATCGCCGCACCGCCTTCCTGGCGGCAGACGATGCTCCGGATCTTGGAATCATGCAGCGCGTCGAGTACCGCGAGATAGGATTCGCCCGGCACGCAGTACATGCGGTCGACGCCGTTGGCCTCGAGCGCGTCGACGATCAGTTGTCCGCCGGTCTTCATTTTTCGTTCTTCTCCAGTTCGGCAAGGATTTCCGCGGTGTGTTCCCCGAGCCGCGGCGAAGGTCTGACATATGAAAGAGGTGTCTCGGACATGATCATTGGCGCGCGCACCGAGGGCAGCGCATTGCCGTGGCCATCGTCGAGGTCCATCCGCATGCCGCGGGCGATCGCCTGCGGATCGGCGAAGGCCTGGCCGATATTGTTGATGGGGCTTGCCGGCACGCCTGAAGCCTCGAGCCGGGCGAGCAGGGTTTCGCGGTCGAAGGCCGCGAGCGCGGCGACGATCTTCTCGCGCAAGGCGACGCGGTTGGCGACGCGGGCCGAATTGGTGGCAAAGAGCGGGTCGGCGGGGAGATCGTCGAGGCCGACGATGGCGCAGAATTTCTGGAACTGGCCGTCATTGCCGACGGCGAGGATGAAATGCCCGTCGCGCACCGGCAGCACCTCGTAAGGCGAGATGTTCGGATGGGCGTTGCCCATCTGCACCGGCGAATTGCCCGAGACGAGATAGTTGAGGTTCTGGTTGGCGAGCACCGACATCTGGGCGTCGAACAGCGCCATGTCGACATGCTGGCCCTGGCCGGTGGCCTCGGCGTGGCGCAAAGCCGCCTGGATGGCGATGACCGAATAAAGCCCGGTGAAGATGTCGGTGACGGCGACGCCGACCTTTTGCGGCTCGCCGCCGGCAGGCCCGGTGATCGACATCAGGCCCGACATGCCCTGGACGATGAAATCGTAGCCGGCGCGCGGCGCATAAGGGCCGGACTGGCCGAAGCCGGTGATCGAGCAATAGACCAGCCTGGGGTTGATCTTCTTCAGGCTGTCATAGTCGAGACCGTATTTCTTGAGGCCGCCAAGCTTGAAGTTCTCGATCAGCACGTCGGCGCCGGCGACCAGCTTGCGCACGATCTCCGCACCTTCCGGCGTCGAGAAATCGAGCGCGATCGAGCGCTTGCCGCGATTGCAGGCGTGGTAATAGGCGGCCGACAGGTTCTCGCCGTCATGGGAGGTGACGAAGGGCGGGCCCCATTTGCGGGTGTCGTCGCCGCCGTCGGGGTTTTCCACCTTGACGACATCGGCGCCGAGATCGGCGAGCAACTGTCCGGCCCAGGGGCCGGCGAGGATGCGGGCGAGTTCGATGACGCGGACGCCGTGGAGGGGCGGATTGCTCATGGGGCACCAGAGATCATTTCGGTCGCGCCACGATCTATCAGGAGTCCCGATATCCCGCCACCACGTTGCGATGGGCCAGCAAGCATGTTCACCGCGGAAACGTCAGGTCGAGCCAGCCGGCGAAATCGGCCATGACGGCATCGCGATTGACCTCGTTCAGGCTTTCGTGGCGGGTTTCTACGTAAACCTTTGAAGCGAGATTCGAAAAGCCCATCCGGCGCATGCGCGAAGCCAGCGCCTCGACCGCCTTGCCGCCGTCGGTTGCCGGGTCGTGAGCGCCGCCGACGAGGTTGACCGGCAGGTCCTTGCGCACGCCTGCGAAGTTGCCGTCGTCGGCACCGGCAAAGACCAGATCGAAAATGTCGATCCACATCGACACCGAGGCGTTCCAGCCGCAGAGCGGGTCGGCGATGTAGGCATCGACCTCGGCCGGATCGCGCGAGAGCCAGTCGAATTCGGTACGGCGGCCGGGGATCTTCTTTGCCCAGTCGCCGAAGGTCAGCTTGGGCAGGATGCGGGAGGGCACGTCCGACCCGAGCCGGAAGCGCTCGAAGGCAAGGATGGCCTGTGCCAGCCGGCCGAGGATGCCGGCGGAGAAATTGGCGTTCCAGATGGCCGCGGCTGCCACGCGTTCGGAATGGCGCAGCACGAAATTGAGCGCGATCAGCCCACCCATCGAGTGGCCGAAGATCACAACCGGCAGATCGGGGTGCTGGACGGCGATGAAGTCATGCACGGCGCCGACATCGGCCAGGACGCGGTCGACACCGTCCTTGGCCGCGAAACGCCCGGTGGGCGCATCGGGCGCCGACGTCGCGCCATGGCCGCGATGGTCATGGGCGTAGACGTGACAGTCATGGGCGGCGAGGAAATCGGCGAAGCGGCCGTAGCGTGCGGCATGTTCGGCCAAGCCGTGGTTGATCTGAACCACCGCCCGGGCAGGTGCCTCGGCGCGGCGGACAAACAGGTTGATATGGGCGCCCGTGGGCGATGCGAGCGGAATGCGACTGTCGAACGGCATTGTTGTCTCCCCTCGATCGGAACTGTTGAGGGCGCCACCCTTGCGCGTCAAGGGCGGCGGCCGGTGGTGCACACGACAATGTCAGGAGGCGGCGGCGTGCCCCTTGTTCGCACGATATCAGCCCATATATTCCGCTAACCCCAGCGCCGGCGTGCCCCCAGCCGGTTTTGCCCTTCATTTCCATTCAAATCTCAAGCGATGATCGCCATGCAGCCGATTATTTCCGTTTCCAATCTTTCCAAGACCTATGCGTCGGGCTTTTCGGCGCTGAAGAACATCAATCTCGACATCAGCCGCGGCGAGATCTTCGCTTTGCTCGGGCCCAACGGCGCCGGCAAGACGACGCTGATCAGCATCATCTGCGGCATCGTCAACCCGACCGAGGGCACCGTGCTGGCGGATGGGCACGACATCGTTCACGACTACCGTGACGCGCGTTCGCGCATCGGGCTGGTGCCGCAGGAACTGACCACCGACGCCTTCGAAACCGTATGGGCGACGGTCAGCTTCAGCCGCGGCCTGTTCGGCAAGCCGGCGAACCCGGCCCACATCGAAAAGATCCTCAGGGATCTTTCGCTGTGGGAGAAAAAGGACAGCAAGATCATGACGCTGTCGGGCGGCATGAAGCGACGCGTGATGATCGCCAAGGCACTGTCGCACGAACCGCAAATCCTGTTTCTCGACGAGCCTACCGCCGGCGTCGACGTCGAGCTGAGGCGCGACATGTGGGAGGTGGTGCGCTCGCTGCGCGAAACCGGCGTCACCGTCATCCTGACCACGCACTACATCGAGGAGGCCGAGCAGATGGCCGACAGGGTAGGGGTCATCTCCAAGGGCGAGATCATCCTCGTCGAGGAAAAGGCCGAGCTGATGCGCAAGCTGGGCCGCAAGCAATTGAAGCTGCAGTTGCAGAGCCAACTCGACAGCCTGCCGCCGGCGCTCGCCAGCCACGGCCTGGAGCTGGCCGACGGCGGTCACGAAATCGTCTACACCTACGACGCGCAGGGTGAACGAACCGGCATCACGGCGCTGCTCAAGGACCTCAACGACAACGGCATCCGCTTCAAGGATCTTCAGACCAGCCAGAGTTCGCTGGAGGAGATCTTCGTCAATCTGGTGAGTGAACGGCGATGAATTTTCACGCGATCCGCGCAATCTACCTGTTCGAAATGGCGCGCACCTGGCGCACGCTGCTGCAAAGCATCGTTTCGCCCGTCATTTCGACTTCGCTCTATTTTGTCGTCTTCGGTGCTGCCATCGGCTCGCGCATCAGCGAGATCAACGGCATCAGCTACGGCGCCTTCATCGTGCCCGGGCTGATCATGCTGTCGCTTTTGACCCAGAGCATCTCCAATGCCTCGTTCGGCATCTATTTCCCGAAATTCGTCGGCACCATCTACGAGCTGCTGTCGGCGCCGGTGTCCTATCTCGAGATCGTCATCTCCTATGTCGGGGCGGCAGCGTCGAAGTCGATCATCCTCGGGCTGATCATCCTTGCGACCGCCGCGCTGTTCGTGCCGCTGCAGATACAGCATCCCGGCTGGATGCTGTTGTTCCTGGTGCTGACGGCGGTCACCTTCAGCCTGTTCGGCTTCATCATTGGCATCTGGGCCGGCAATTTCGAGCAATTGCAGCTGGTGCCGATGTTGATCGTGACGCCGCTGACCTTCCTTGGCGGCAGCTTCTACTCCATCGACATGCTGCCGCCGTTCTGGCGCACCGTGTCGCTGTTCAATCCGGTAGTCTATCTGGTCAGCGGCTTCCGCTGGAGCTTCTTCGGCATATCGGACGTCAACGTCGGCATCAGCCTCGGCATGACGCTGGTGTTCCTGGTTGCCTGCCTGGTTGCGGTCTGGTGGATATTCAGGACCGGCTGGCGCATCAAGGCGTAGGCTAGGAAGACAACAATCGGCTGGCTTATGCGGCTGCACGCCAAAGACTTTTCGGTGCAGCCGCAGCGAGGACGCCTAGCCGAACTCAGACTCCTCTGTCGTTCGAGATCGCCGAAAAGCCGCGCCGCCAGAATACCAGCGGTGCGAGGTCTTCCGTCTGGGTGTGCTCGATGATCGCCGTGACCAGCATGTGGTCGCCAAGCGGCAGCTGGTCGCGGACGCGGGCCGCGATCCACAGCAGCGTCTCGTCGATGCGGGGAAGCGCGTGCTCCTCCCACCATCGCGTGTCGCCGAACCGATCTATGCCTGGCGTGGCAAAGCGGCGCGCTATGTCGTGCTGATGGGCGGCGAGAACGTTGATGCCGACAGGCCTTCCCACCTCCAGCCGCTGCAGCAGGCTGGAGGTCTGTTTCATCGCGAACATCAGCATCGGCGGGCCGAGGGACAGTGCTGTCAGCGTGCCAACCGTTGCACCATAGCGCTCCGATCCGCTGCCTGTTGTGACGACTGCAACAGATGTCGGTATCTGTGCGAAGGCCGACTTGAGGGCGTCAGGCGGCAATATCGCTGGCCGCTCTGCGACGCCTACCATCTTGCAGCAAGCGGCGAGGGCCCCTCCAGCGACGGGAAGTGCGGCAAGACCTCTTCGGCAAGCTCCTGGATGATTTCGCCAGCCGGGCGGCCGGAAAACTGCATCCCCAGCGCTGCGTGGTTGACGCCGCCCTCGCGCCATTCTCCGAGCAGGTCGATCAGCCCCTTGCGGCCGGTCTTCAACACGAATCCGCCGCGGAGCGCAGTGCGGGGGAAGTCGGGGTCGTCGGAGAGATCGAGCCACTCGTTGGTCATATGCGGGCGAAAGCCACCATCCGGAATCTGGTCCCGCCAGGCGCGAATGTTCTGCGCCAGCCGCTTCGGGCCCTCCGCTATGTGGGTGGGCTGCGGGTAGGTCAGCCAGCCATCGGCATGTTCGGCAACCCATGCCGGCGTCTGCCGGCTGGATCCGGTGACGATCAGCGGAATACGACCCATCGGCGGCTTGGGCAGGAAGTCGATGCCTGTCATCGTTCCGAGCCTTGAATTGATGGACGGCCGGCCGGGTGCGATCAGTTGCCGGAAATAGGCCACCGCTTCCGCAAATCGCCTGCCCCGATCGTCCATGTCCAGGCCGTAGGCCGGAAACTCGGCCGGGCGGTCGCCGGATGCGATTCCCAGCACGAGACGGCCGCCGGAAAGGTGGTCGATCGTGGTTGCCGCCTTGGCGAGATCGATGGGATGGCGCAGCGAAAAGATGGCGCTTCCCGTGGCCAGCGCGACTTTATGCGTCCGCGCCGCCAGATAGGAAAGATAGGTGAAGGGGTCGAAAAGCTGGCCGGCATCGCCAAAACCCGGATCGAAAAGCGGCACGTCACGGACCCAGACGCTTGCGAACCCGCGGCGGTCGATGTCCTCGACAAGTTCAGCCTGACCTTCGAGGACAGCTATGTCGCCCTCATAGAAGCGCAAGGGCAGAAAGATGCCGACGGTCAGCCGGTCCGGAGCGAACATGCGCCGATAGCCGGGGTGACCGGCAAAAGCTTCACTGGATGCGCCGGAATGGGCGGTCGAACGATCTGTTCGGGGGGCGGCGATGTTCATAGGCAGAAGTTTCCTTGTCGTGGGTTCTTTCCCGAGCCTGGCGGAGGCCTGGCAGGTGAGCCGCGCTTTTGCAGCGCTAACCTGGCAGCACGCTACGAAACCCGGACAAGTGAGGGAAACGATGAATTCTCGTCCAAGAAGGTAGCTAAGCTAAACTCTAGGAGGGCTTTCACGATGGCGAATTGCCGTGAATCGCCTCATATGACATGTGGATACAGGCCGCGTCCTGTGGTAATCGACGATGAGGATGGCGTCTCAATAGAGTTTAGCTCATTTCATATCTGGATTGGACGTCTCTCATGGGCACGGTTCTCCCTTTGTTGGCACTACGGGCCTTTGCCGAAACCGGACGCCACGGCAGCATTAAGCGTGCGGCTGAAGCGATGGGGGTGACTTCCGGCGCTGTGAGCCAACAATTGAGGTTGCTCGAGGAGCGCTCTGGCACGCCGCTGTTTTCGCGAACGCGATACGGCGTCGAGTTGACGGAAGTCGGCGCAAGCGTCCATCCGGCAGTCCTGCGTGCCTTCGACCAGATCGAACATGGCCTTGACCTGCTCGAGGCCAGAAATGCTGCGCAATCGATCACCATCTGCACCGTGCCATCCTTCGCGGCATCCTGGCTCGTTCCTCGTCTCGGCCGGTTTACTAGCCGGCACCCTGAGATCGAGGTCCGGGTCGAGGCATCATCCGAACTGGTGGATCTGCGCAAGGGAAGGGTGGATATCGCAATCCGCCACGGGCTTGGCGACTATCCCGGCCTCGATGCCATCCATCTGATGGCGCCCGAACTGATACCGGTGGCTAGCCCGGCGCTGCTGGCCGGCGGCCCTCGACTGACGGAGCCTGGCGACTGTCTTGCCTACCCCCTTCTGCAGGACTCGGACAGGGCCGACTGGCGGCTCTGGCTCAAGGCAATGGGGATCGAAGGCGATGCGCGCATCGAACGCGGGCCTTCATTCGACGATGATTTTCTGCTGATCCGCGCGGCTGAAGCCGGGCAGGGCATCGCGCTCATTCGTGACATCTATGCCAGGGAAGAGATCGCCTCCGGCCGGCTCGCTGTCGCCATCGAGCGCCCATGGCCAACCGCGTTTGCCTATTATGCCGTCACCTTGCCGCATGTCGCCGAACGCCCCGCGATCGCGCGCTTCGTTGCCTGGCTCATGGAAGAGGCGCAAGCAGGCTGAGTTACTCCGCCCATTCCTTGTCGGCGGTGAAGGCAATGGTCAGCCAACGATCAGGGCCTTCATCGCCAAGGGCGTCGCCTATCTCGTCGCGCAGCCGGTCCCATTCCTCGATGGTTTTCGCGGGCAGGCCGGGCGGCACGATGAAGTAAAGCTCGACCTGCATCAAACGGCCGACCTTGGCGACATAGGCGCGATAGGAAACGAAACCGTGTTTCTTCACGGTTGCGCGGGCGACCTCGTCGACATGCGTCTTGAGCGTTTCCGGCGTGATCAGCAGAATGTCGGAAAATGCCTGGCGGACGGTGGCGATGGGCATCGGGATGATGATCAGGCAGACCAGCGCCAGCACGGCAGGGTCGACATAAGGCGCGACCCAACTCAGTTCGGTGCCTTCGACCAGACTGCCGCCGATGAAGGCAACCAGCAGCGCTGCGGTGATGCCGCCGGACATCATCCACGCGGTGACGTCGAGGGTGACGAAGTCGGACTGGATCGTCCGGTTGGCGCGGCTGCCGATGAACGCCATGGTCAGGCAGGCGGCTAGCGTCACCGCGGCATAGACGATGGCGAAGTCGAACTCGAGCTGGCGGCCGCCGGCCAGCAGGTTGGCGATGGCGTTGATCAGGGCGTAGATGGACACGCTCATCAAGACGATGCCGTTCATGCCCAAAACGATGGGCTCCAGGTGCCAGAAGCCGAGCGAAAAGCGCTTGTGCAGCCGGCGGTTGTGATTGGCGTTGCTGGTGATGAGCCGCGCGACGATCAGCGCCAGGATGGTCATGGTCGCATCGGCGAGGGAATAGGCGCCATCGAAAGCGATCGAGGACGAGCCGCTCAAGACACCGAAGGCAATGCCGAAAACCGCGACGACGAAGGTCACGGCGATGGAAATTCGAAGGACTTTCGTTTCGCTGAGCATGTCGCCGGTTATGGAATGGCGCTGCCGCGATGTCTATCGACTGTGGCAGCGGCTCATTGCCTTGGCGAAAGCACCCGCGGCCCCGGGATTGGCTTGCCCGTCAGATGGACTTGCCGTTCGAGGCAAGGCGGAAGCTTTCGCGCCCACCGCTCGGCACGACGATGATCTGCTTGACCTTGCCCTGCTTGAAGGCAGTGAGGAAACGCTTGTAGTCGGCGAAGGCAACGCAGCCATGCGACTCCTCGCGGCCGCCGCGCAGCAGGTAGCTATGGGTCAGGAAGCCATCGCGGCCGAATTTGTTCTTGCCATCGACGGGCAGCATGCGGATCGCCTCGACGCCATGGAAGCGCTTTTCACGCATTCTGAGATTGTAGGTATGCGGCGGGGTCGGGCCGTTCATCTTGACATGGGTGTAGCGCGGATTGTCGGCCATGTTGCCGATGCCGGAATGGGCCTCGAGCACGCTGCCGTCGGGCATGTAGACCTTGGCGGCGCTGATGTCGTAGACGGCGACGCCGTTGCCGGCCCTGGTCTTGCCGCCGAACATGTTGCGCAACGACTGGCCAAGGGTGCTGCCTGGCTTGTCTTCCGGGATTTCCGGACGGGCATAAGCGAGCTTCTGATGCTTCTGCGTTTCGCGCTTGTCGGCTGCCTTCGGCTCAGCGGCCTCGCCAGCGTCCGGCTTGCCGGCGTCGGCGGGCCGGGCGGTTGCTTCCGGGCGAAGTTCGGGCCGGGGGGCCGCAGAAGGGGTTTCGGCATAGTCGGGCAGGGCGGCGGCTTCCGCTTCAACCTGTGCTGCGGCGAGTTCCTCCTCGGAAGGACCCGTCAGCAAGGTCGACAGGGCCGTGTCGGCGGCGGCGCCCGGCGACGGATCGGCATAAGCGAGGATCGTCGGGTGCTGCGTCGTCGAGGCGGGCAGCGGCACGTCCGGGCTGGACGTTGTGGCGTCCGCGGCGAGGCGTTGCGGCGCGGCCGCATCGGCCGAGCCGAACAGGCTGGCGAGCTTTTTCGAGCTGAGGTCGGCCTGCCTGGCGATGGTGTCGAAGCGGGCGGAATGGCCGGTTGGGGGTGCAATAGCTGCAACATCGACATGCCGGGGGGATTTGCCTGAGCCAGAAACCAGGCTCGCGGTCACAACGGGCTGCGCGGCGTTGGCGATAACGGGCCTCTGCCTTGGTGCGGTCAGCCGCGACGCCTTGTCGGTACTGACATAGGCCGTCAGACGCGCCTTGGGGACCTTGACCGCCTGGACCGGTGGCTTGGGCGCAAAGTGGGTCGCATCGAAGGCGCTGACATTGCCCATCGCCACCACGCCGGCCATCGACCACGCGGCCGCGCCGGCAAAAGCGGTGCCAAGGGAAGCGATCAGCAATGGACGCAAAAGACGGCGCAAAGGCCGGAAACGAACGGTTTTACTCACTAACGCGTAGCAGACCAGTTGTCTCGCAACGTCTACGGCCGGCGAGCGACCGCAGTGCGTGATTTCCGGAATGTCCCCAACTCGACAGAACGATGGAGAAAGGATGGACAAATATGGTTAAATTTTGCTTTGCGGCTGCGACGACGCTCCGGGAGCGTCTGTTGGCGCTGATTTGGCTCACCCGAAAGCATTTGCCGTTTGGGGTGGGATGGCCTACATAGCGCCCAACTCCTATCACTTGAGAAGCAGGATACGCGCGCGTGGCACGCCAGTTCATCTATCACATGTCGGGACTGACCAAGTCCTACGGCACCAAGAAGGTGCTGGATAATCTCAACCTGTCGTTCTACCCCGACGCCAAGATCGGCATCCTGGGCCCGAACGGCGCCGGCAAGTCGACGGTGCTCAAGATCATGGCCGGCCTCGACAAGGAATGGTCGGGCGAGGCGTGGCTGGCTGATGGTGCGACCGTCGGCTACCTGGCGCAGGAGCCGCATCTCGATCCTGCCAAGACCGTGTTCGAAAACGTCATGGACGGCGTTTCCAAGAAGACCGCCATCATCGAGCGCTATAACGAGCTGATGATGAACTACTCGGACGAGACCGCCGACGAGGGCGCCAAGCTGCAGGACGAGATGGACCGTCTCAACCTGTGGGACCTGGAACAGCAGGTCGAGATGGCGATGGACGCGCTGCAGTGCCCGCCCGCCGACTCCGAAGTGACCCAGCTGTCGGGTGGCGAACGCCGCCGCATCGCGCTGTGCCGCCTGCTGCTCGAACAGCCTGACCTTCTGCTGCTCGACGAACCGACCAACCATCTCGATGCCGAGACCACGGCGTGGCTTGAAAAGCACCTGCGCGACTATCCGGGCTCGGTGCTGATCATCACCCACGATCGCTACTTCCTCGACAACGTGACCGGCTGGATCCTGGAACTCGATCGCGGCCGCGGCATCCCCTATGAGGGCAACTACACCAAGTATCTCGACGCCAAGGCCAAGCGCCTGATCCAGGAAGGCCGCGAGGACGATTCCCGCCAGAAGGCGATCTGGCGCGAACGCGAGTGGATCGCATCCTCGCCCAAGGCACGCCAGACCAAGTCCAAGGCGCGTATCAAGGCCTATGAGGAACTGGTGGAGAAGGCGGATCAGCGTCGTCCGACCGACACGCAGATCGTCATTCCGGCTGGCGAACGCCTCGGCAACGTGGTGATCGAGGTCGATAGCGTGAACAAGGGCTACGGCGACGAACTGCTGATCGAGAACCTGAACTTCAAGCTGCCGCCCGGCGGCATCGTCGGCGTCATCGGCCCGAACGGCGCCGGCAAGACCACGCTGTTCAGGATGATCACTGGCCAGGAAACGCCCGACAGCGGCTCGATCCGTGTCGGCGAGACCGTCAAGCTCGGCTATGTCGACCAGAGCCGCGACGCGCTCGACCCGACCAAGACCGTGTGGGAAGAGATTTCCGGCGGTGCCGAAGTCATCAAGCTCGGCAAGCATGAAGTGAACAGCCGCGCCTATTGCTCGTCGTTCAACTTCCGCGGCGGCGACCAGCAGCAGCGCGTCGGCAACCTGTCGGGTGGTCAGCGCAACCGCGTCCACCTCGCTAAGATGCTGAAGAACGGCGGCAATGTTCTGCTCCTCGACGAACCGACCAACGATCTCGACACCGAAACGCTGGGCGCGCTCGAAGATGCACTCGAAGCTTATGCCGGCTGCGCCGTCATCATCTCCCACGATCGTATGTTCCTCGACCGCATGGCTACCCACATGCTGGCCTATGAAGGCGACGCGCATGTCGAGTGGTTCGAAGGCAACTTCGAGGAATACGAGAAGGACAAGATCCGCCGCCTTGGCGCCGATGCGGCCAACCCGCACCGGATGAGCCACAAGCGCCTGACGCGCTAAGCTCCAGACCATTCCAAGCGCCCCGCCAAAAGCGGGGCGTTTGACATTCGGGCTCCTAGTCACTTCCGGCCATATTCGAACCAGTCAGTGTGGCGTAGAGTGCATATCGGCGAATCTGGGGAGCCCGCGGAGAGGCGGGGTTCGCAAGCAATAGCAGGCATCGGACGGTTTTCATGCATCGCGTCATCATCAGCGGTATCGGCGTTGAAATCCCGGAGGCGTCGATCAGCAACGACGAATTGGTCGAGAGCTTCAACGCCTGGGTCGACATCGAGAACGCCAGGAGGCAGGCCGCCGGCGAGGAACCGGTCCGCAAGTCGGACAGCGAGTTCATCGTCTATGCCTCGGGGGTGAAAAACCGCCACGTCCACACGCTCGACGGCATCCTCGAGCCTGAACGCATGGCGCCGCGCATTCCGCCACGCGCCGACGACGCATTGTCTGTCGAAGCCGAGTTCGGCGTCGCCTCGGCGCGCAAGGCGCTCGACCATGCCGGGCTGACTGGCGCCGACATCGACATGGTGATCTGTGCCGCCTCGCACCAGCAGCGGCCTTATCCGGCGATATCGATCGAGATCCAGAAGGAACTGGGCATCGAAGGTGCGGCCTTCGACATGAGCCTCGGTTGCTCGTCGTCGGCGGCGGCGCTGCACGTTGCCTTCAGCCTGGTGCGCTCGGGCGGGCAGAAGCGCGTGCTGATCGTCACGCCCGAGATCATCACCGGCCATCTCAACTTCCGCGACCGGCAGACGCATTTCATCTTCGGCGATGCCTCGGTGGCAATGGTAGTCGAGGCGATTGGCCCGAAGGAGACGCGGCCCGGGCGCTTCGAGATCATCGATACGCGCAACTGGACGCAGTTCTCCAACAACATCCGCACCAATTTCGGCTTCCTGCTGCGCGCCGGCCAGGAAAACACCTCCGTCGTCGAGATGGAAGGCAACATGATCAAGCAGGTGGGCAACAAGGTGTTCAAGGAGGTGACGCATGCGGCGCACCGCTTCATCACCGCCTTCCTCGCCGACCACGGCATGACGCCATCAGACGTCAGGCGCTACTGGCTGCACCAGGCCAATGCGCGCATGAACGCGATGATCCTGAAGCTGGCGCTCGGCCACGAGGCCGACCAGGACACCGCACCGATGGTGCTGGAGCGGCTGGGCAACACGGCCGCGGCCGGCGCCATCATCGCGCTCAAGGAAAACCACGAGGACATGAAGGCGGGCGAGCACGGGCTGATCTGCGCCTTCGGCGCCGGCTATTCGATCGGCGGCGCCTTGGTGCGGATGCACTGACGCATCAGTCCGGGTGATGCCGGGATCAGGCTTTTTGTCTGGATTTTCTGTGGGCTGATTGGCAATGTGCCGCCTCTAATTGAGAGGCGAAAGATGCTCGATCCGACGATGCGCAGGGAAGGCGAACCTGAAATCCTGCCCGGCAGGAAGCTCGCCGCGCACGTTGCCGGCGTCTACACCGCGCCTTTCGACCATTTCGTTACCCGGGCGGTAGAAGCGCTGCCGCTGAGCTTCGAGGGCATCGACGGCGATTTTCATGCCGGGCATGTCAGGCGGTCGGGCGGGCGTGAGCCCTGGTATCCGCGCGGCACCGAGATGCGCAACGAGCGGCAGCTTTCCATCGTGGCGCCCGACGAACTGGCCGTCGTCGCCAAGCGCATGGGGCTCGCCGAGATCAAGCCGGAGTGGATCGGCGCCAACCTCCTGCTCGACGGCGTGCCGATGCTGTCGATGCTGCCTTCCGGCACCATGCTGTTCTTCAAGGGTGGCGTGACCCTCAAGATTGACGGCCAGAACGCGCCGTGCCGAGGCTCCGGGCGCTCGATCGCCGAGCATGCCCGCATGGCCGACCACGATGCCGGCTCGCTCATGTTTCCCAAGGCCGCAAAGCGCCTGCGCGGGCTGGTTGCCTGGGTGGAAAAGCCCGGCGTGATCGCGGCCGGCGAAGAGGTCTCGGTGCGCGTGCCCGAGCAGTGGATCTACAGGCCCTAGCCCGTCAGCGGGGGAGGCCTGCGCCAGTCAGCGGGTTGCCGCTTGGGACGGCCGCCTTCTTGATGGTGGTGACCTTGTAGACCTTGCCTGCCTTGTCATAGGTCGTCCATTCGCCGACCTGGACGCCTTTGGAAAAATGGCCGGAACGCAGTTGCGTGCCGTCCTTGCGGAACCATTCCCAATAGCCGTCGGCCTGGCCGGCACGCAACTGGCCGACGACCCACAGGCTGCCGTCCTTGTGATGATGACGATAGGGTTCGGTGCTTTCGGTCATGCGCTTGCTCCTCTCAAGCTGCGATGCGCCGGAGGAAAGCAGAGATGGCGCGAGCGGGCAATGGGCCAGGGATACGCGCGGCCGGGTGACTAGACGTCCTCGTCGTCGGGATCGAGCAGCCGCGTGGCGCGCCATCGTGTGAGGGTGGCGTTGATCTGGCCGATGACGAAGAAGCGGGCGGAATCGCGGTCATAGCCTTCGGACAGGAGCTTTTCGTAGTCGCTGTGGGCGTGGCGGACATGGGCGACGGTCGCCAGCCAGACGGCGATGGAAGGCGGCAGCGTCTTCATGTGCACGGCGAGCGCGTCGGCGCGGATGGCCTCTGTGTCCGCGTAGGGCGCCAGCGGCAGCAGTGCTGTCAGCGACCTGGCAACAGCGCGGCGGCGGCCGGTGGGTGCAGCCATGCTCAGGTGTCCTTGCTCGGACGCGAAGCGTCCGGAAAGGCGTCGACGGATGCGAAATAGGGTTTCAGGTCGATGACGGGCGTGCCGTCGAGCGCGTCGATGGCATCGAGTTCGATCACCCCGGTTTCGACGTCGAGCGCAACGATGCGGGCGACATGCATTCCAATGGGGTTGGGCCGGGCAGGCGAGCGAAGGGCGAAAACGCCTTTTGCTTCAGCTGCATGGCGCGGTTTTTGCACAATCAGATTCCGCGGCGCCTTTTCGAACCAGCTGAGGATGACGACGTGGCTGAAGCCGGCCAGCCCGGCGAGGCCCGGCCGGTAGAGCTCGTCGACGGTGACGGTTGCGCCGCCGCCGCGCTCGCGTGCGGCATCCATGTTCTTGGGGCACTCCTCGCGCAGCTTCCACGGCGAGGTGATGCGGCCGATATAGGCAAGGCTGGCGTCGGACGACTGCGCGGGATCGCCGGTCAGCGCAATCTCGCCCTCGCGCTGTTCGAACATCTGCATAGGCCCCTCCCACGGTCGCGCCATTTTCTTGCCCGCATGCGACATTGGGCGTTGCAATCGCTCGCTTCGTCACATAAAGATATGTTTATGTCTTTTGGCGAGAACCAAAGCCGATGCACGTTACGCTCGACACCATGGTAGATACCTTGAAGGCGGCTGCCGAATCCAGTCGCCTTCGCATCCTGACGCTGCTTTCGCGCGGCGACCTCACCGTCTCCGACCTGACCGAGATCCTCGGCCAGTCGCAGCCGCGTGTGTCGCGTCATCTCAAGCTTCTGCTCGAGGCCGGGCTGATCGACCGCTACCAGGAGGGCTCCTGGGCTTTCTTCCGACTGTCCGACGCCGATCAGGCGCGTGGCTTCGTGCAGGGGCTGGTGTCTGGCATCGACAAGGGCGACGGCCAGGTGGTGCGCGATTTCGAGCGGCTAGTGGACGTCAAGCGCAAGCGGCAGGAGAGGGCGGCACATTACTTCAGCGCCAATGCCGCGAGCTGGGACGAGATACGTTCGCTGCATGCGCCCGACCGCGCCGTCGAGGCCGCGCTGGTGAAGCTGGTCGGCAAGCGGCCGTTCCAGTCGATGCTCGACCTTGGCACCGGCACCGGCCGGCTGCTCGAAATCTTTGCGCCACTCTATCGCCGCGGAGTCGGCATCGACATGTCGCGCGAGATGCTGGCGGTGGCGCGTGCCAATCTCGACAAGGCAGGGGTGGCCCATGCGCAGGTGCGCCAGGGCGACATCTTCTCGCCGCCAGTCGAGCGCGACGCCTTCGATCTCGTCACCGTCCACCAGGTGCTGCATTTCCTCGACGATCCGGCTCGCGCCATCCAGGAGGCGGCACGCCTGCTGCGCCCGTCGGGGCGGCTGGTGATCGTCGATTTCGCGCCGCACGGCCTCGATTTCCTGCGCTCCGAGCATGCGCATGCGCGCCTCGGATTCTCGGACCGGCAAATCGCCGACTGGCTGGCCGAGGCAGGGCTGGAACTCGATGATACGCAGGAGTTCGAGCCGCGCGGATCGTCCAAGGCCAGCCTGACCGTAAAGCTGTGGCTGGCACGCGACCGCCGCCAGCTGATCGCCGAACCAACTCCAGACATTCAAGCCGCAAGGGAAACCGCCTGATGAACCAATACCCCCTGTCCAGGCGTTCCGACATCGGCAACAAGATACGGGTCTCGTTCGAATTCTTCCCGCCCAAGAACGACGAGATGGAGGCACGGCTGTGGGAAACGGTGACCAGGCTCGAGCCGCTGAAGCCGCAGTTCGTGTCGGTGACCTATGGCGCCGGCGGCACCACGCGCGAGCGCACCGCGCGCACGGTGAAGCGCATCCTGCAGGAATCGACGCTGACGCCGGCAGCCCACATGACCTGCGTCGACGCCACCCGCGAGGAGGTCGACCAGGTGATCGCGGAGTTTGCCGCCATGGGCGTCAAGCGCTTCGTAGCGCTGCGCGGCGACCCCAAGGAAGGCGTGGGCGCTGCCTACCAGCCGCATCCGGGCGGCTATGCCAATGGCGCCGAGCTGGTCGGCGCGCTCAAGGCGCAGGGCGATTTCGACATCTCGGTGTCGGCCTATCCGGAAAAGCATCCGGAAAGCCCTGATTTCGCTACCGATTTCGACATGCTGAAGCGCAAGGTCGACAATGGCGCGACGCGGGCCGTCACCCAGTTCTTCTTCGACAACGACCTCTACGAGCGCTACGTCGAGCGCGCCCGCAAGGCCGGCATCTACATTCCGATCGTGCCGGGCGTGCTGCCGATCCACAGCTTCGCCCAGGTGGCGAATTTCTCCGCGCGTTGCGGCGCACATGTGCCGAACTGGCTGGCCGAACGCTTCGAAGGGCTGGACAAGGACCCGCAGACGCATGCGCTGGTGGCTGCGGCAGTCGCGGTCGAGCAGGTGCTCGATCTCGTCGAGCGCGGCGTCAGCGACTTCCATTTCTACACGATGAACCGTTCCGACCTCGTGGTGGCGGTGTGCCACATGATCGGCATCCGGCCACAGCCGGTGGTACAGGGTGCGGCGGCGGCCTGAGGCGGTTTCAACAAGCTGCAAGTAGTTTGCGCGCCGTGGGGGCGCGGCGCTGTAGAAACCAAAAAGGCCGGGACTTTGATCCCGGCCTTTTTTTAAGTTGTCCACCTTAGAGGTGCTATCGTCTTCCGCCGTCTTAGCGGCCTTATGGAAGAACTCCAACGATGAGCGCGCCGATAAAAGCAAACGCGGCGCAAATCATGAGTGCATTGATTGACCTAGTCAGTCCCATGCATAGCCTCCTCTGCGCAAGCCACAGGCCGGAATCTAGGGTCATTTCGGCCACACACAAGCAAAAAATGTGCTGCATTGCGACAAGATTGTGAGAAATGCGACGCATTCCCCGCCCTTAGCCTTTGGTTTTGTTTACCAAAACGGCTGGCTGCAGTTGTGGACAAATTGTGGCAAACACCTAGCCCGCGGCGGCCGCCCGGCGCCTGAACAGGCGTCCGTCGATGGTGACGAGGCCCAACGCGATCAGAGCCATGCCACCCAGTTCGAAGGCTTCGAGCCGCTCTCCGAGGAATGTCACGCCAAGCAGAATGGCGCTCGCCGGCACGATCAGGGTGACCAGCGAAGTGTTGGTGGCGCCCGCCGACGCGACCAGGCCGAAGAACAGCAGGTAGGCGCAGGCGGTTGAAATGAGCGCCAGCGCGAAAACGGCCATCCACGCGCCACTGCTCGCCACAAACAGGCCGTCGGTGCCGTGCACGGTGAGCACGACCGGTATCATGATGATGGTGGAGGCGGTGAGCTGGCCGGTCGCCACGACTGCCGGCGGCACGCCCCTGAGCCGCCGCGCCACCATCAGCGCAAAGGCGTAGGACAGCGACGCGCCGATCAGCGCCAGCTTGGCCCAGACCGGCCCGCCGAGGCCGGCGATCAGCCCTGGTCCGATCATGACGGCGGTGCCGGCGATGCCGAGCGCAATGCCTGCGAGCTTGTTCCAGTTCAGCTTCTCGTCCGATGTCATCATGTTGGCGATGATCAGGGTCCAGAACGGCGTGGTGGCGTTGAGCACCGAGGCAAGGCCGGCGCCGATCTCGGTCTGGCCGGCGAAGATCAGCGAGAAGGGAATGACGTTGTTGAGCAGCGACAGCCCGAACAGCGTTGCTGCCAGCGGCAGCGCGAGGCGGAAGGAGGGGCCGCGGACAAGCAGATAGAGGTGCAGCGCGCATGCAGCGATCATCACCCGGAACAGGACAAGCTTGAGCGGCGCAATCTCGGCCACCGCGATATGGACGAAAAAGAACGAGCCGCCCCAGATGACGCCCAGAAGCAGCAGTCTTGCCCAGTCGCGTGCACTCATTTCGGCTTCCTTCTTCGCTTTGTCACATTCGACAGCTACGCGCGATTCTCGGGTAGGGCCACCCGAATCCAAACGGTGACGCAACGCTCCTGCCAAACTCGCTCGGGTTGCATCATCGGCGGCTTGCTTTAGATTCCGGCCGGTAACGAGGAGCTTCCATGCAGCGATTCGAGAATGCGCGCGAAGCGGCACTGGCGCTCCGTCCGGATGCCCCGGTCTATTGTTTCCGGCCCGAAGTGCTCAAGACAGATGCCAGGAACTTCATGGAGATGTTCCCCGGCAGGACGGCCTATGCCGTCAAGACGAACGGCGAACTGATCGTGCTCAAGGCGCTGGTCGAGGCCGGCGTGACGATGTTCGACGTGGCATCGCCCGGCGAATTCGCGGCGGTCAGAGAGGTCACGGCCGAGGCCGAAATGATCTACATGCACCCGGTCAAGGCGCAGTCCGACATCAGGCTGGCGCTGGAAACCTATGGCATCAGGGTGATCGCCGTCGATCATGAGGACGAGATCAACAAGCTCAACCGCGTGGTGCGGGCGCTCGACATCGATCCCGGGGCGATCACCGTGTTCGTGCGCGTGCAGACCAAGGGATCGGCGGCCTACGAGCTGTCGAAGAAGTTCGGTGCCGGACCTGCAAATGCCGTCGAACTGGCCGAGCGGCTGAACCGCAATGGCTACAAGGTCGGGCTGTGCTTCCACGTCGGCAGCCAGATCGAGGACCCCGACACCTATGAGCGCGCGCTTGCCTCGGTCGACTGGGTGCGCAACCGCATCAGCTTCGATCTTGCCGGGCTCGATGTCGGAGGCGGGTTCCCGGCCGAATACGGCCATGATCCGAACAGCAAGAAGCCGGCGATGCCGTCAATCGGGCAGATCATGTCGCGCTTCCGCGCCGACCTGAAAGAATACAATTTCGACGAGATGCCGCTGGTGGCCGAGCCTGGCCGCGTGATCGTGGCGCGCTGCCTGTCGCTGATCGTGCGGGTGCTGCTGCGCAAGGGCAGGCGGCTCTACATCAACGACGGCATCTGGGCGTCACTGTCGGATTCGTGGACCGGCAAGATCACGCTGCCGGCGCGCTTCATTCCTGATCCGGCGATCCGCACGCGCAACGGCGATGCCGGCAGCATCGTGCCGTTCAAGGTGTGCGGCGCGACCTGCGATTCCGTCGACATCCTGTCGCGGCCGTTCTGGCTGCCGGAGACCATCGACACCGGCGACTGGATCGAGATCGGCCATATCGGGGCCTATTCGCTGTCGCTGCGCACCCGTTTCAACGGCTTTTATCCCGACACCTTCGTCGAGGTGACGACGCCTTTCGACGAAGGCGAGGCGCCTGTGGGCTTCGCCAGCCTGGAGACGATGGCGGATTGAGGGGGGCAGCGAATAGGGACTAGCGAGTAGGGAGTAGGGAAAAGTGAGTGGGGTATAGGGAAAAGCGGCTTGAATTGCCGCGCGAACACTCCGATCTGCTATTCGCTATTCGTTATTCTCTAAGTGACCATTCGCATGCGCATTTTTCTTCTCGGCGGCACCGGATTCATCGGCAGTCATGTGTTGCAGCGGCTGGTCGAGGCCGGACATGAGGTCATTGGCCTGGCCCGCTCGGAGACCTCGGCAGATCGCCTGACGGCTGCCGGGGCGACGCCGCTGCTCGGCGACCTGCGCGCGCCGGCGGAATGGGTGGCCAAGCTACCGACGTTGGATGGGGTCATTCATGCCGCATCAGACTTTGGCGACGACATGGGGCCGGTGGACATGGCGCTGCTCGATGCGCTGTTGCCTGTGCTGGGCGCGATGCCGAAGCGGCCGCGCTTCGTCTACACCGGCGGCTGCTGGCTGTTCGGGGCGACGGGAGAGAGGGTGGCATCCGAAGACAGCCCGTTTGATCCGCTGCCGGCATTCAGCGAGACGATCACCAATATGAGGCGGGTTCTCGAAGCCCCCGAGATCGACAGCTTCGTCGTGCATCCGGCGATGGTCTATTCGAGTGAAGGCGGCGTGTTTTCCTCGTTCATGGAAGCGATGCGCGAGGGAAAGCCGGTCGAGGTTATCGGCTCGGAGCAGGTGGTCTGGCCGCTGGTCCATGCCGACGATCTCGCCAACCTGTATTTGCAGGTGCTCGAAAAGGCGAAACCCGGTTCGGTCTACAATGGCTCGGCCATCGACGGTCTGGCCGTCGGCGAGATCGTGCCGGAAGTGGCGCGGTTGATCGGGACGGAGCATCCCGAAGTCCACATCGTCAGCGCCGACCTTGCGGCGGAGCGGCTGGGCGAATGGGCGCGGGGCTATGCCCTCAGCCAGCGGCTGAGCGGGCATAAGGCACGTGCCGAGCTTGGCTGGAAGCCGGTCCACCAAGACGCGGCTTCGTTGTTCCAGAGAGCGAATAGGGAATAGGGAGTAGCGAATAGGGAAAATGGGTTGAGTGCGTTTCGCGCACGAATATTCCTACTCGCTACTCGCTACTCGCTACTCGCCTAGAGGTTCGCCAGCAGCTCGTCCGTCGGCCAGCCGTCGACCGGCAGCTTGAGGCGCATCTGCTCCTGGCGGATGGCCTCGCGGGTGTTGGTGCCCAAAATGCCGTCGATGCCGCCGACATCGTAGCCCTTGTCGGAGAGCTTCTGCTGCAACTGCTTCATCGCGTCGCCGGTCAGGCCCGCGTCGGGATTGCCGCGATCGAAGGCTGGCTGGCCGGCGAGGCGTGCCGCCAGGTTCGCGGCGGTCAGCGTGTAGGTCGCCGACTGGTTCCATTCGAGATAGACGTCGTAATTGTCGTAGGTCAGGAAGGCAGGGCCCTTGCGACCCATCGGCAGCACGATGCCGGCCTTGAGGCCGGTGTCCTTGAGCGGGGTGCCGTCGCGCATGGTGACGCCCATCGCCGCCCATCTGGCGAGCGGCTGCTTGTTGGTTCGGCCGGTTTCTTCCCAGGCCATTTCGGCGGGCACGCGGACTTCCTCGATCCAGGGCTCGCCGCGCTTCCAACCGCGCGACTGGATCTTCTTGCCGGTGGTGAGGATGACGTCGGCCGGCGTGTTGCGCAGGTCGACAGTGCCGTCGCCGTCGCCGTCGACGCCGCGCGCCAGATAGTCCGACGGCAGGATCTGGGTCTGGCCGATCTCGCCGGCCCAGGCGCCCTTGACGTCAGCGGGCAGCACGTTGCGGTCGATCAGGGTCAGCAGCGGCACGACCTGCGGACGGAACAGCGTCGGGCGGCGGCAGTCATGGGCCAGCGTGACAAGCGCGTTGAGCGCGTTGAAATTGCCCTGCACGGCACCGAAATCGGTTTCCAGCGCCCAGAAGGCGGCAATGACAGGGCCGGGCACGCCATAATCCTGTTCGGCCTTGGCGAAGTACTGGCCGTATTTCTGCAGGTTGGCAGCGCCGTGCTTGAGCCGGTAGTCGCTGATCATGCGCTCGGAAAACTGGGTGAAGGTCTGGGCGAAGACGCCCTGGGCGCGGTCGCGCTCGAGCACCTTCGGGTCGATGACGGCATTTGCCAGCGCCGACAGGCCCTTCTCGCCGACGCCGGCGGCGCGGGCCTCGTTGGCGAGGTTCTGCTTCCAGGTGGCGAAATCGTCGCCGCATTCAGAGGTTGCCGCAGGCGCGGCCTGGGATACGGCGGCGGTGTCCTGGGCGATAGCGGGCGCGGCGGCTGTGGCGAACAGAACAGCGGCCAGCGCTTTGCTCAGCAGATTCATTGGGCAGGTCTCCTGCTTGGCCCGTCATTCCGGGTTGTTGCCTTCGCCGGATGGCGAAATGCAGGCAGACGGCCAAGTCGATGTCTTTGCCGCGCCTTCTACAGAACCAGGACGAGGGCCGCACCCCCTCTTCTTGTCGCATCTGCCATGCGAAATACGCAGCCCGGCGGTGCAGGCAGGGCTGCGGGGAAAAATACTACCTCGTGTTGGCGGCGAGCCACTTCTTCCAGTGGGACTCGGTGCCGTTGAACACGTTGATGTCGGCGTCGCCCCTGATGCCTGGCACGACACCGGTGCCGGTGTACTGCCAGAAGGTGAAGGGGTGGCTGCCGTATCTCGAGGTCGGATGGCCGGCGACGGAGCGCAGCCAGTAGGGATAGCCGCGGAAGGTCGACAGATCGTTGTCGTCGAAGAAATCGATCGATGTGTAGATGATCGGCTTCTTGCCGTAGTGGTTTTCGACCATTTCGAGGAAGATCTTCATCTCGCTGCGCACCGTGGCTGCCGGCGGCCGCAGCTTGCATGACGGCGACTGCGGATTCCACTCCATGTCGAGGATCGGCGGCAGGGCCGAGCGCTCGTTGGGCACGTTCTGGATGAACCAGCGCGCCTGTTCGGCAGCCGGCCGGCAGAAATAATAGAAGTGATAGGCACCGCGCGGCACGCCGGCAGCCTTGGTCTCGCGCCAGTGCTCGCCGAAATAGTCGTCGACGCGGTCACCGCCCTCGGTCGCCTTGATGAAGGCGAAGGAGATGCCGCTGCCCTTGGCCTGCTGCCAGTCGATCGAGGTCTGGTACTTCGAAACGTCGGTGCCGTGGACGGCATAGGTCCAGGGCGCGCCGCTTTCCCACTGGTGCGGATCGCTGTCGCTGAAGCGCGGATTCTTGACCGAAACGCTGGCCATGGCGCCTGGCTTGCCCGTCGGGGCAAGCGACAGGGTGTCCGATGTCGAGCAGGCGCCGAGAAAGGCGAGCAGCACAAGAGCCGAAACGCGGCGCATTACTTCTCCTTGCGACCGGCAGAACCGGCCAGAGCACATCGTTTATGGGGCAGGCCCTGCGGCCAGATACTGTTCTGATGGATCGGCGGTTTCCCCGAGACACCGCATATCCCCCTCTGTGATCGCCGATCATGGTTGATAAACCGTTGATCGCGCTCGACAGCCTCAAAGATTTGCGTGAGGAATGACGGCAATTCCAAGGCGGAAGCAAGACAGCGGGGCGGGGACAGCAATGCGCATGCTCGGCAAGGTCCTGAAGTGGCTGGTGGTTCTTGTCGTCGTGGTGGTTGCGGGGCTCTCCGCTTGGCTCTATTTCGCGCCGCCTGATTTGATCCGGGTCGGCTCGGGCTATGCCGCCAAGATCGTCTGCTCCAACGTCTTCATTGCCGGCCGGGATGCCAGTCAGGTGCTGGCCGACGATGTCCAGGCTCCGGGGCATCCGCTGCTCAGGCTGATGTCGGTCGATGTCGACGACAGCGCCGGAACTGTGCAGGCGGGGCTGTTCGGCATCTTCGGCCGGGGGCTGGCCGTGATGCATGACGGCGCCGGCTGCAGCAACGTGCCGGATGGCGACATCGCTGCGGCGGCGCTCGGCACCGTTGCGGCCACGGCCGCAGCCAAGAGCGATGCGCTGTGGCCGGAGGGCGACAAGGTCGATGCCTCGCAGAACCCGGCCATTGCTGCGATCCTCGACGACGCCGGCCTTACCGGCCCGGGCATGCGGGCCATCGTCGTGGTGCAGAACGGCCGGATCGCCGGCGAGCGCTACGGTGAGGGTTTCAGCGCCACTACGCCATTGCTGGGCTGGTCGATGACCAAGACGGTGACGGCGGCGATCATTGGCACGCTGGTCGGCGAGGGCAGGATGTCGGTCGACAAGACCGGGCTGTTCGAGCGGTGGAAGGCCGACGGCCGCGCAGCGATCAGCCTGGCGGACCTGATGGCGATGTCGAGCGGGCTCGCGTTCAACGAGGATTATGGCGACGTCACCGACGTGACGCGCATGCTCTATCTGGAACCCGACATGGCGAGCTTCGCCGAAGCCAAGCCGCTGGCCGGCGAGGTCGGCAAGGTGTTTTCCTATTCCAGCGGCACGACGCTGCTCTTGTCGCGGCTGTGGCAGGATGCGGTCGGCGATCCCGCCAAGGCGCTTGCCTGGCCGCACGAAAAGCTGTTCGGGCCGCTCGGCATGACAAGTGCGGTGCTGGAGGCCGATGGGCGCGGCACTTTCGCCGGCTCGTCCTATCTCTATGCCACGGCGCATGACTGGGCGCGCTTTGGCCAATTCCTGCTGCAGGATGGGGTGTGGAACGGCACGCGCGTGCTGCCGGAAGGGTATGTTGCGTGGATGCGGGAGGCGGCTCCCGCCTCGAACGGCGAATATGGCCGTGGCCAGCTCTGGCTGCGCGGCCCCGAAGGCGGCTCGCCCGAAGGCGAAGATCCCGACGCCGGCTTCGACCTGCCTGCGGATGCGTTCTGGATGCAGGGCCATGACGGGCAGACGGTGGCGATCGTGCCATCGGCCAATCTGGTGGTGGTGCGCATGGGGCTGACGCCGTCGAAGCTGCACTACAAGCCACAGGCCATGCTGGCGGCGCTGGTGGCGGCGCTCAAATAGGCTTCGGTCCGCCCACGACGATGAGCCAGGCATAACCTCGGTACAGCGAGGTGAAGCGAAAGCTCTTGCCTGCAGCCTGGGCCTGCTGTGCGATCTCCGTGGCCAGCCTCTCGCGTGGCGAAACATGGAATTTTCCAAGCCACCCGCGAAGCAGCTTGCGGAACCAGCAGGGCAGGCCTTCCTGCTGGCCGAAATCGACGATGTGGAGCGAGCCATCTGACACCGAGAGCGCAGCGGAAACCGAGCGCTCCCAGCCGGGGATCATCGACAGGGCGTAGGAGACGAACACCCGGTCGAAGCCGCTGCGCCCGAACAGGGCAGCGGCGTCGAACGAGGTTGCATCCGCCTGCGCCAGCGATATGCGGTCCGAAAGGCCGGCCCGGGCGATCGATGCCCGGGCTGTTGCCAGCATCTCGGCGGAAATGTCGAGGCCGTAGAAATGGGCGTTCGGAAAGCGCCGGGCGGCAAGGATCAGGTTGCGCCCGGTGCCGCAGCCGAGTTCGAGTACGGTTCCGCCAGTGGGCGGGGACAGCTCCGATATCATCCGGTCGCGGCCGAGCAGGTAATATTTGCGCGTCAGATCATAGATATGGCGCTGATGCCGGTAGACGCGGTCCATCAGCCCGGAATGGCTGGCCGAGAGCTCGGGCGCACTCATCAGGGCTTCTTCACATAGAGGTGGAAGCCGCCATAGATCGCCGAACGGTCGCGCGCGGTGAAGTCGCGCGACATCTCGTCTGCGTAGGTCCATTGGTCGAGAAGAGCAGGCGACAGGCGGCCGGGCAGCAGGCTCGGCTTGGCGGCGGTGCGGAAGATGACGCGTGCGCCGGGGGCTGCGGTGCGGGTGATGTCGGTCCACAGGGCGTTGAGCTGAACGTCGCTCATCCAGTCCTGGGCGTCGAGCAGGACGTATCGATCGACCGAACCGGCATCCTTGCCGGCGAGCAGTTCGGTGAAATTGGCGTGATGGATCGCCACGCGATCGACGTTGTCCCGAATGGTCGCATAGTTGGCCTGCTCGAGATAGGCGGGCAGCGCGGCTTCGCCGGGCTCCGGATAGCGGCGGGCGAAGGCCTGCCAGGCGAAATAGTTGTTCTCGAGCGGGAAATCGCAGGCGAGCTTTTCGAGGCGAGCCCGGAGCACGCCCGCCATCGAACCGTCGCCCGAGGTCAGCAGGGAGTCGTACTGCGCCGGCGGAATGCCGAGGCCGAACAGCGACGACTTTCGCGACGTTATCCAGCGCAGGGCGCGGCGGTCGAAGATCGGGGCCAGGTGTTCGTCGAAGAAGCGGCGCTGTTCGGCCCTGTTGCCGGTTGCCATGATGCCGGCGGGGTCGACGCCATAAAGCTTCGCCGCGCGGTGGCCGGCGGCAATGAACAGGCCGAGCAGACCGGTCTTGTAGAAATTGCTGTCGAAGGTTGCGATGCGCCGCTTGCCGCGCCAGTTGCGGCGCTCCCAGTAGCCGCGGGTGGCGGCGTCGAGATGGGGGGCGATGAAGCGATCATAGGCATGCGAGTTGTGCTCGGTGCCGGCGGTGCCGAAGAAGCGGAACAGGTCGGCCTGCGACGGCAGGTGGCGGACGGCGGCCAGCTTCATCTTGTTGAGCGCGATGTGGGCGGCGTTCAGGTCGACGGCATCGATCCGGGCGGGTGAACGTGTGAGGTAGGCGAGGATGTTGCAGCCGCCTGAGGCTATGGTGACGATGCGGTGGCCCTGGGCCAGTTGCATCGCTTCGATGTCGACCTCGGGGTCTTCCCAGATCTGGGGGTAGACCAGGCCGGAAAACAGAAGCGCGAAGAGGCGCTCTGAAAGCCCTTCCTTGGAAAGCGGGTGGTTCTGGTAGACTGCCTTTCCAACTTTCTTGCCGCGACGAAAGACAAGTTCTCCGGAAACGTCGGTCATGGAAATGCGATTCCCCGCTTCGTTGTTGGCCGCAGCGGGTAGCGCACCGGCGTGACAGCGCGGTGACGCCCAAATGACGCCTGTGCGACATTGCCGGGCTGCCTGGGAATGTGACAGCCGGACTCCGAACGTTATGAAACCGCCGCCACGCCCATGCATTTTCTCTCCGACGCCCGCCTGACGGGCCGTTGCGAAAGGAGATTGTCATGAAGAAGCTCATTCTTGGTTCGGTCGCTGCCATCGCACTGTTTGGCGTTGCTGCCTGCAGCGACACCGACGACACGACGACGCAGAGCGTGCAGCCGCCCGCCACCGAGGAGCCGGCACCGATTACACCGGCGCCCGCAACGCCCGAGGCGACCCCTCCGGCCACCGACAACTCGACCACCCAGAGCATCACGCCGACGCCGGAGACCGGCACTGACGGTGAGATGCAGAACCACGACACGATGCAGCCCAAGCCGGTCGAACCGGCAGCCCCCGCACAGTAAGCGAGCGGGAGGAGGAAAAGGCCGGAGCAACTGCTCCGGCCTTTTTCGTTGGGTCTCAGCGCGAGACGCGCGCGCGCCTGCCGAGAGCGACTATGGCGATGACGCCGAGGGCGAACAGCACCGTATGCGCGCCCACATGTTCGCCGAGCAGGAATGCCGATATGGCCAGCGTGACGAAAGACTGAAGCAACTGGACCTGGCTGACCCGGGCGATGCCGCCCATGCCGAGGCCGACATTCCAGGCAAAGAACCCCAGAAACATAGAGCCGAAACTGAGATAGAAGAACGCGAAGGTCTCTGACGACGTGGCCTGGGTGAATTCAGGATGCCAGCTCCAGATCGCCGCGGGGACGGAGATGGGGGCGGTCAGGATCAAGGACCAGCAGATGACCTCCCAGCCCGGCATGTGGCGCGAAAGCTTGCCGGAGACGACATAGCCCAGGCTGGCCGACAGGGCTGCGAGGAACAGGAACAGGTCGCCGGTCGAAAGCTGCATGCCGCTGTCGCTTATGGCGAAAGTGACGACGAGGACGGCGCCGGCGACCCCGCAGATCCAGAAAAAGACCGATGGCCGCTCGCCGCCGATGATCGCAGCGAAGATACTGGTGGTCAGCGGCAACACGCCGAGCACCACCCCGCCATGCGAAGCGGGCACGGTCTGCATGGCGATCGAAGAGAAGATCGGGAAGCCGAACACCAGAAGCAGGCCGGCCAGGAACAATGCCGGCGCATCGCTCTTCGGAAAGCGCTTGCGCAGGATGAAGAGCAGCAGGGCCGCGGCAAGGGACGCCATCGCGGCGCGGCCGTGGGTGACGAACCAGGGCGTAAATGTGGTCAGCGCGACGCGCGTCGCCGGCAAGGTGCCGCCGAAGATGACGACGCCAAGCGTTCCCAGAGCGAGCCCGATGGTCTCGCGGGAAGGCCTGTGGGTCGACTGCGTGGTGTTGCGCGCATCCATAGCGCACCGTTAGCGGGGGCGGGCTTTCTCGTCGTGGATTTTCCGTTGGTCCAGAGTTTTGGTCCAGGGCATGCAGTGCCGACAAAGTTATGCGTCGAGCGCAATGGCATCTCGCATTTGCGAATGTTTCATCCTAAGAAGCGGCCATGTCGATTTGGGACCGCCTCGGCGACTTCATTGCGCGTATCTCGGCCTCGGCGGCAAACGGCGTGGCCGATGTCGTGGAGGCTGTCCGAACCGTCTTTTCAGGCGATGCCGAATTGCGCCGCCGCGTCGCTTTTTCGGTGGCGATGATCGCGCTTTCGGCCAAGATGGCCAAGGCCGATGGCGTGGTGTCCCAGGACGAGGTTCGCGCCTTCTACGAGATCTTTGCGGTTCCGCCCGAGCATGCGCGCGACGTGGCTCGCCTCTACGACCTCGCCCAGCAGGATGTTGCCGGCTACGAGCTCTATGCCCAGCGCATGGCCCGGTTGTGCGGCTCCGGCCATGCGAACTGCGGCATGCTCGAGGACATTCTCGACGGGCTGTTCCACATCGCCAAGTCGGATGGAATGCTGCATCAGCGCGAGAGCACGTTCCTGCATCGGGTGTCGGAGATCTTCCGTATCGAGGAATCCCACTACCAGACGATCCTGGCGCGCCATCTCGATCTCGGCGAGGCCGATCCGTATCGGGTGCTCGGCATCGAGCGCGGCAGATCGTTCGAGGATGTGCGCAAGCACTATCGCAAGCTTGTCGCCAACAACCATCCCGATAAGCTGATTGCACGCGGCCTACCGGAAGAGTTCATCCGAATCGCCACGACGCGCATAGCCGCAATCAATGCGGCCTACGAAATGATCGAAAGGGGGCTGCGGCACGCATGAGCGGTTTCCAACCCGACCACCCGCATGCCGAGGTCCGGCTATCGCCCAATTTCGGGCTGCGGCGTGAGGGTGTGAAACCCGACATGATCGTGCTGCACTACACCGGCATGGAAACCGGCGAGGGCGCCGAGGCCTGGCTGTGCGATCCGGCGAGCGAGGTGTCGTCGCACTACCTTGTGCACGAGGATGGCCGTATCGTGCAGATGGTGCGCGAAAGCGACCGGGCCTGGCATGCCGGCAAGAGTTCCTGGCGTGGCCAGACGGACATCAACTCCTGTTCGATCGGCATCGAAATCGTCAATCCCGGCCATGCCTTCGGCTATCGTTCTTTTCCACGGCGGCAGATGGAGGCGGTTATCGCGCTCTGCCAGGGCATTGCCGAGCGCCACAATGTGCCGCCCGAACGTGTGCTGGCGCATTCGGATGTGGCGCTGGGGCGCAAGGTTGACCCGGGTGAGAAGTTTTCGTGGCGCACGCTGCACGAGGCCGGCATAGGTCATTGGGTCGCACCTTCGCCGCGCAATGGGCGCCGGGAAATGCAACCTGGCGAGGTCGGCAACGCTGTCGAGGAGCTGCAGTCGATGCTGGCGCTCTATGGATACGGTGTCGAGATCACCGGCCATTTCGATGCCCAGACAACGGTAACTGTCCAAGCTTTTCAACGACATTTTCGCACCAGCTGTGTTGACGGGGTGGCCGATGCCTCGACAATTTCGACCTTGCGGCGGCTGCTTTCGTCCCTCGAAGGAAGCCTTGACTAGCCTAGGTAGCTGATTCGCAAAGATTACAACCTGTCACCCTTTGTGACTTGCCCGGCCATTTTTCCCGCCAGTTCGCCCGTCACATGCATCTCCGTGCAAGGCGCCGGCTAATCCTGCCATGCCCCGAAGAGGGCCCCGGCGTCGAGGAAGGGATGCTGCACGACAGCTTTCGGCTGTCGCGCGGCCTGTTCGAGAACAAGGATAACATGAAGAATTTGACCGTTGTTGCGGTGGCGTTAGCCGCCGGCCTGACTTCTTTTGCCGCTCACGCCCAGGACGGAGCAGTCAGGGCCTCGAAGGCGATCATCGAAACCACCACAAAAGCCAAGATGAACAAGGCGGCGGACGATTGCCCCTATCTCTTCGGCTGCAGCTCCAAGAAAGAAGCTGCCATCGACAATTTCAAGACTGCATCGATCGGCGCCAAGGGTGCCAAGACCGTCAAGGAACAGGCCGGAAAGACGGCCAGGGCAACCAAGTCGAATGCGCCGTTCGGCGAAATCGTCGCGCGTTATGCCTCGTCCTATGGCGTGCCAGTGTCGCTTGCGCATGCCGTCATCAGCGTCGAGAGCAACTATCGCCCGAACGCGCGTGGCAAGGCCGGCGAGATCGGCCTGATGCAGATCAAGCCGGCAACGGCACGGATGATGGGCTATTCGGGATCGGCCAAGGGTTTGTTTAACCCGGAAACCAATATCAAGTTTGGCCTCAAATATCTGGCCAAGGCGCATGAGCTTTCGGGCGGCACCACCTGCGGCACGATCCTCAAATACAACGCCGGCCACGGCGCCAAACGCATGAACCCGATTTCTGCCGCCTATTGCAAAAAAGTGCAGGCTCGTATCGGCGGCTAACGGCCCGAAGACAGGGATGGTTCCCGGGACGGCGCACGTTTTTGTTTGCCTTTTGCCGTGCGAACCATTCTATACGCCTTGCCAGCTGGCCGGGCGGCCGCACCCGCAATTGCCGAAAGGCCGCGGGTGAGGAAAGTCCGGGCTCCATGGATACACGGTGCCGGTTAATGGCCGGCGGGGGCGACCCCAGGGAAAGTGCCACAGAAAGCAAACCGCCGCGGTTTTCCGCGGTAAGGATGAAAGGGTGGGGTAAGAGCCCACCGCGCGACTGGCAACAGGAGCGGCACGGCAAACCCCACCGGGAGCAAAACCGAATAGGGGCGGTACGAGGGGCGACCCTCAGGGCTGTTTCCGGCTCACCGCCCGGGTAGGTTGCGTGAGGCGCATGGCAACATGCGTCCAAGAAGAATGGTCGCCACGTTCCCGTGCCGCAAGGCGCGGGGGCCATACAGAACCCGGCTTACAGGCCAGCTGGCGCTGCCTTTTAGCCGCATGACTTCAGCGACTTGCGGCGATGCTTGCGCGTCTTGAGTCAAGGGCGCCGATGTCGCCCGCCAGGGCAAACCCCGCCGCTTTTCTTGAGCCTGGTGCGATTTGATCGTACCATTGCTGCAAGCGGGAGCAGTAGCCATGGGTCATGTCGACAAGCGCAGCATCACGCTCTCGCCCGAACTTGCCGCCGCCGTCGATGGCGCGGTCGATGCCGGGGAATATGCCTCCGCCAGCGAAGTCATCCGCGACGCATTGCGGCTCTGGAAGGAACGACGCGACCTCTTCGGTTACACACTATCGAGGAACTGTGCGCCCTGATCCAGGAAGGCATCGATAGCGGGCCGGGGCAGTTCGCCACGATGGATCAGCTAAAGGCCGAAGCGCGCAAGCGGCTTGGCCAAGCAGGTCGTTGAGGCCAACCCGTGCACATCAGGCGGACGGCTTCGTAAGCGTTCAGCCGCCGACCCTGTCCAGCGACGCCTCGATCGCAGCCCACAATTCCTCGACCGGCTCGCAGCCGACTGAAAGCCTGACGAAGCCCGGCGTGACCGCATCGCCGCGGCGGAGCCTGCGTTCGGCGACCGTGTGGACGCCGCCGAATGATGTCGCCGCATGCATCAGTTCGCAGCCGTTGATGAAATCCTCGGCCCTTTCTTCCGAACCGAGGTCGAAGCTGATCAGGAAGCCGAAGCGCTCCATCTGGGCGCGCGCCAGATTGTGGGACGGGTCGTCGGCCAGGCCCGGGTATCGCAGGCCGCTGACAGCCGAATGTTGCTTCAGCCTCTGCGCGATGACTTCCGCCGACGAACACATGCGGTCGAAGCGCAATTCGAGCGTCTCCAGGCCGCGATGGACCAGCCAGGCTTCGAACGGTCCCGGAATGCCGCCGGCATTCTGCCGCCACTCGGCGACGGCGGTGACGATTTCGGCGTTGCGGCTGGCGACGTGGCCGAACAGCACGTCCGAATGACCGTTGGGCGCCTTGGTGTCGGCGGCGACGACGATGTCGGCGCCGAGGTCGAGCGGCCGCTGGCCGAAGGGCGTCATGGTGGTATTGTCGACCATCAACTGGCCGCCGGCCTTGTGGACCGCCGCCGCCACCGCCGCGATATCACAGATGTCGAGTGCAGGGTTGGAAGGGCTTTCCACAAAGACCAGCCGATAGCCGTCGAAGCCGCCGTCGAGGAATGTCGATGTCGGCCTGACGTCGCAGGCAACGCCAAAGGCGCCGAGGAAGCGCTCGGCCAGGATCCGGGTGGTGTGATAGCCGTCCGACGGCAGCAGAATGCGATCGCCTGACTTGAGCAAGGCGAAAAACACCGCCGAGATCGCCCCCATTCCCGATGGGAACGCCACGCAGGGCGCGTCTTCCAAATGGCCGAGCATTTCTTCGACCGCGTCCCAGGTCGGATTGCTGAAGCGGCCGTACTGGTTGAAGCCGGTGGCGTCGCCGGGAGCGTGGAAGATTGCCGCCATGGTCAAGGGCAGGGGAATGGGGTCGCCGACGGAGAGCCTGGCGCGGCGCAGGTGGGCTAGCTTTGCTGCGCGGGAACTCGATGCATTCGTCATGGTTTGCGGGCTCTCGGTGAAGGTGGCGTCCGACGCTAAGGGCAGTGGCGCGACCGGGCAAGGGAACTCGTCTTGTGCCAGCCGCTCGTAACCCTTCGTTAGCCTTAAGGGATCATAAAAATCGGGATGCCATGAGAGGGCTCGAAAGGTCCGTCAAGGCATTGAAGTGCACCCTGTTCCCGTTGACGCCCATATCACCCCATGTTATCCCAAATCGGTAACCATGATTTCGTTCCAGTAGAGGGTGAGGCGTTCGCCGATCCGGCAGTCGCGGCGGCTGCGGATGGCGATGCATTGTCGATCAACGGAGACAGTCTGGATTTGCGGTTGGGCCGGGCCATTGGGGCGCGGGCGACATGACGACGAGGGGCGCGGCCGCGGAAGCGGTCGGATCATACGATGGATCGGTTTCTGTCAAATGCGGTGAACAGGATCGATGCGAAGGGACGGGTCTCCGTTCCGGCGCATTTCCGTGCCGTATTGCAGAAGCGCGGATACGCCGAGCTTTATGCGTTGAGGGCGCTCGACGTTCCGGCGCTCGATGTCGGTGGGCTCGACCTGCTCGACCGTTACGAGCAGCGCATCGCACAAGAAGATCCGTTCCTGCAGACGGCGGACGACATGTCCTTTTTCATCCATGGCGACAGCACGTTCCTGAAACTCGACCAGGACGGGCGCATTTCGGTCTCGGATTTCCTGCGCGAGCATACGGGGATCACCACCGACGTGGCCTTTGTCGGGCGTGGGCAGTTTTTTCAAATGTGGGAGCCGGAGCGGCTGCGCAGCCATGGCGCGGATGTTCGCGCCCGGCTCTTGAAGCTTCGGCAGGGGACGAAGCCTGGGGAGCGACCGGAATGATGGCGGGTCACGGCGATGACCAACATGCTGTCGGCGGACCGGCCCGCCACATTCCGGTGCTCCTCGCCGAGGTCCTGGCCGCGCTCAAGCCGCAGCCGGGCGAAGTCGTCATCGACGGCACGTTCGGCGCCGGCGGCTATACCAAGGCCATCCTGGCGACCGGTGCTTCCGTCGTGGCGATCGACCGCGACCCCGATGCCATCGCTGCCGGCCGTGATCTGGAGGCGCAATCGGGCGGCAAGCTGCGCCTGGTGCAGGCGCCGTTCTCCAGCCTCGATGAACATGTCGAACTGGTCGATGGCGTGGTGCTCGACATCGGCGTTTCGTCGATGCAACTCGACCAGGCACAGCGCGGCTTCTCGTTCCGCGCCGACGGCCCGCTCGATATGCGCATGGCCCAGGCGGGTGCGAGTGCCGCCGATGTCGTCAATCGCTTCAAGGCCGGTGATCTTGCGCGCATCTTCGGTTTCCTCGGCGAGGAGCGTCATGCCGGGCGCATCGCCCGCATGATCGAAAGCCGCAGGGAAAAGCGGCCGTTCGAGCGTACGCTCGACCTGGCGGATGCGATCGAAACGCATATCGGCCGCGCCCCCAAGGACAAGATCCATCCGGCGACGCGCGTGTTCCAGGCGCTGCGCATTTACGTCAACGACGAACTCGGCGAACTGGCGCGGGCGTTGTTTGCCGCCGAGCGTGCGCTGAAGCCCGGCGGACGCCTCGTGGTCGTCACCTTCCATTCGCTCGAAGACCGGATCGTCAAGCGCTTCATCGCCGATCGCTCCAGCGCGCCGTCGCGTTCGCGCTACATGCCGGAACTCGAAGTGATTGCGACGACCTTCACCAAGGCGGGCAATGCGGTCGGGCCAGGCGACGCCGAGACCGCGATCAACCCACGTTCGCGGTCGGCCAAGCTGCGTGCCGCGGTCCGCACGAGCGTTGCGCCGCGCGGCGAAGACTTTTCCATTTTCGGACTTCCGAAGCTTCCCGACGTCAGCCAGTCGGGAGAAAGGTGAGCCCATGTTCCGCACCAGTGACATCGTGCTGATCGCCGCAATGGTCGGCGCTGCCGCCTTCACTTACCAGACCAAGCACGAGGCCGAGAACCAGCTCGATGCCGTCCGCAAGATCCAGGCGCAAATCCGCTTCGAGGAAGACACTACCGACCTGCTCAAGGCCGACTGGAGCCTGCTCACCCAGCCGTCGCGGCTGCAGAAACTGGCCCAGACCTATGAGGCGGAACTCAAGCTTCAGTCCGTGGATGCCCGCCAGATCGTCAGTCTCAAGGATCTGCCGGTGCGCCCGCTGACCATCGAAGACATCACGAGCGAGCGTTTTGGCGGGGTTGCCGAAATTGCGCCGGACCAGACCACGACCGGAGGGATCGCCCAATGATCGGATTGTTCGGCAAGAAGCGCAGCGCGGGCGACAGCTCCATCGTCGTCGACAGCGCGCGGAAAGCCACCGGCGGACGCACGCGCAACCGCGTCGTCATGACCATGGCCGTGTTCTTCGGTATCTACGCGACGATCGGCGGCCGTCTCGTCTATCTCGCCATGCAGGACCCCGAGATGTCGAGCGGACCTGAATCGCGCGTCACCGCCTCACGCCCCGACATCGTCGACCGCAATGGCGAGGTCCTGGCAACCGATATCAAGACCGCATCGCTGTTTGCCGAACCGCGCCGCATCGTCGACGCCGACGAGGCGATCGAGAAGCTGTCGACCGTGCTGCCCGACCTCGAGGTCGAGCAGACCTACCTCAAGCTCAAAAGCGGCACAGGCTTCGTCTGGCTGAAGCGGCAGCTGACGCCCAAGCAGCAGGCCGAGATCATGCAACTAGGCATTCCCGGCATTGCATTCCGTACCGAAAAGCGGCGCTTCTATCCCGGCGGCGAGACGACCTCGCACATCATTGGCCTGACCAACATCGACAACAAGGGTATTTCCGGTCTCGAAAAATACATCGACGACCAGGGGCTCGCCGATCTGCAGGCCTCCGGGCTGGCGATCGCCAAGGACCTCAAGCCGGTCAAGCTGTCGATCGACCTGCGCGTCCAGCACATCGTTCGGGACGAACTGGTCACCGCGCTCGAAAAGTATCGTGCCATCGCTGCAGGTGCTGTCGTAATCAACGTCAAGACCGGCGAAGTACTGGCCATGGGCTCGGTTCCCGATTTCGATCCAAACAACCCGTTCAACGCCCAGGACAAGGACCGCCTGAACCGCATGTCGGCGGGTCTGTTCGAAATGGGCTCGACGATCAAGAGCTTCACCACGTCAATGGCGCTCGATTCGGGCAAGATGACGCTCAACAGCACCGTCGACGCCAGCCGTCCGATCACCATCGGACGCCAAACCATCCGAGACTTCCACGGCAAGGGCCGGGTGCTGACTGTGCCGGAGGTGTTCATCTATTCGTCCAATATCGGCTCGGCCAAGGAGGCCGACGTCGTCGGCATCGAAGGGCACCGCGAATTCCTCAAGCGCCTGGGCCTGCTCGACCGCCTGCAGACTGAACTTCCCGAAACGGCTCGTCCGACCGAGCCGAAGGTCTGGAAGAAGGTGCATTCGATCACCGCTGCGTTCGGTCACGGCTTTTCGACGACGCCGTTGCAGACTGCGGCCGGCACGGTGGCGCTGATGAATGGCGGCCGTTACATGACGCCGACCTTCCTGCCACGAACCCTGGAAGAGGCAATGGCTGTTTCAAGGCAGGTGGTAAGCGAAAAGACCAGCGAAGAAATGCGCTATCTGTACAATCTGAACGCGACGGCGCCGGGTGGTTCCGGCAAGCGCGGCACGGTTCCCGGCTATCGCGTTGGCGGCAAGACCGGTACGGCTGAAAAGGTCGTCAACGGGCGCTATTCGAAGGAAAAGAACTTCAACGCCTTTATCGCCGCCTTTCCGATGGACGATCCGCAATATCTGGTGCTGACCATCATCGACGAGCCGAAGATGGAGGGGTCAACCCGTTCAGCCACGGCAGGCTTCACCGCTGCACCGATGGTGGCCAATATTATCCGGCGTTCGGCGCCTCTGCTTGGCGTCAAGCCAGAATTCGGCCAAGAAGGTGGTGCAACTCTGGCTTCTTATCCCTGATTCTGCAGGCGCGCCGGCGGCGCGCCGCTTTGTATGTAGCGAACGGAACTCGATGAAACTGATTGACCTTGCCGGTATCCTGCCCGTCGATGGGGTTCTGCCCAGAGATGTCGAGGTGAGTGGAGTTTCGTCGGATTCGCGGCAGGTGATGCCAGGAACGCTGTTTTTTGCCGTATCCGGAAGCAAGGCCGACGGGGCCGCCTATGCCGGCGATGCCGCAAGGCGCGGCGCCGTTGCCGTCATCGCTGCCAAGGGGGCCCAGCTCGGCTCGGCCGGCGTGCCAGTGATATCTGTCGATGATCCGCGCCAGGCATTGGCGCTGGCTGCCGCCAAATTCTACGGCCGCCAGCCAGAAACCATGGTTGCGGTGACAGGCACCAGCGGCAAGACTTCGGTGGCAGCGTTCGCGCGACAGATCTGGAAGCATGCCGGCTATGCCGCCGCAAGCATCGGCACGACAGGTGTGGTGGCGCCCGGCCGCAACGAATACGGACAGCTGACTACTCCGGACCCGGTCGCGTTGCACAAGCTGCTTGCCGAACTCGCGGACGCCGGCGTGACTCATGCCTCGATGGAGGCGTCGAGCCATGGACTCGACCAGCGCCGCCTCGACGGCGTGCGGCTGGCAGCCGGCGGTTTCACCAATCTCGGCCGCGACCACATGGACTACCACCCGACGGTCGAGGAGTATCACCGCGCCAAGCTGCGCCTGTTCGATGCGCTGCTGCCGAAGGGCGCTCCGGCGGTCGTCTTCGCTGACGATCCGTGGTCACAGCCGACCATCGCTGCGGCGCGTGCTGCCGGCCTCAAGGTACTTACCGTCGGCCGCCATGGCGATTTCCTCAGCCTCAAGCGGGTCGAACACGAACGCCACCGGCAGCGCGCCGAGATCGAATGCGATGGCACGATCTACGAGATCGACCTGCCGCTGGCCGGCGACTTCCAGGTCGCCAATTCGCTTGTGGCCGCCGGTCTTGCGATTGCCACCGGAACCGATGTCGCCAAGGCGCTCGGGGCACTGGAGTATCTCGAAGGCGCGCCAGGCCGCCTCGACCTGGTCGGCACGACGGCTGCCGGTGCGCCCGTCTATGTCGACTACGCCCACAAGCCAGATGCACTGGAAAATGTCCTGGCGGCGGTTCGGCCGTTCACGACAGGCCGTGTCATCGTCGTTTTCGGCTGCGGCGGCGACCGCGACCGCGGCAAACGTCCGATCATGGGCGAAATCGCCACGCGACTGGCCGACGTCACCATCGTCACCGACGACAACCCGCGCTCGGAAGTGCCCGAAACCATCCGCGCCGCAATCATGGCGGCGGCACCGGGCGCCATCGAGATCGGCGACCGCAGGCAGGCCATCCACGAGGCGGTGAGCATGCTCCATGCAGGCGACACGCTGATCGTTGCCGGCAAGGGCCACGAGGAAGGTCAGACGATCGGCGCGGAAACGCTGCATTTCTCCGATCATGAGGAAGTGCGCAACGCGCTCGCCCGGAGTTCGGCATGAGCCTGCTGTGGACCTCCGAGGCACTTGTCGAGGCGACAGGCGGCCGTCCCTTCGGCCAGATGCCTGAAGGCATATCGGGCATATCCATAGACAGCCGCAGCCTGAAGCCTGGCGAAGCCTTCTTCGCCATCAAAGGCGATACGATGGATGGCCACGACTTCGCCACCGCCGCCATCAAAGCAGGCGCTGGCCTGCTTGTAGTTGCCGAAGGCAAGTTGCCGGCGCTCGGGCGTCTGAGCGCGCCGATGATCGTCGTGCCCGATGTGCTCGCAGCCCTTGTAAAGGTTGGCGTTGCGGCGCGGACCCGCTCGCGGGCGCGCATCATCGCCGTCACTGGCTCGGTCGGAAAGACCTCGACCAAGGAAGCGCTGCGCCACGCACTCTCGTCGGTCGGCAAGGTGCATGCTTCGGCTGCTTCCTTCAACAACCATTGGGGCGTGCCGCTGACGCTGGCGCGCATGCCGGAGGATTGCGACTATGCGGTCTTCGAGATCGGCATGAACCATCCGGGCGAGATCAGCCCTCTCGTGCGCATGGTCCGGCCTCATATCGCCGTCGTGACGCTGATTGCCGCCGCCCATCTCGGTTTCTTCCGCAATCTCGACGAGATCGCCAAGGCCAAGGCCGAAATCTTCGAAGGCGTCGAGCCGGGTGGGGCGGTGCTGCTCAACCGCGACGACGGCCGCTTCAAGCTGCTGGAGAAATTCGCCCGCGCCGCCGGCATCGACAACGTTATGAGCTATGGTGAGAACGCGCGCGCCAACTTCCGGCTGCTGAAATGCACGCTCGAGGCCGACCATTCGATGATCGTGGCGCGCATCGGCGGCCGCGACGTGCCCGCTCGCATCGGCGCGCCGGGCCGACACATCGTGCAGAACGCGCTCGCCGTGCTTGGTGCCGCCCATCTCTGCGGCGCAGACGTGCCGACTGTCGCGACGGAACTTGCCTCGATGTCGGCCGAGAGCGGCCGCGGCCAGCGCCATGTCCTGCTCCTGCCCAACGGCCCGATCACCCTGATCGACGAGAGCTACAACGCCAATCCGGCCTCGATGAAGGCGGCGATCGAATTGCTCGATGCAACGCCGATCCATGGCGCCGGCCGGCGGATCGCCGTGCTCGGCGACATGCTTGAGCTCGGCAGCCATTCGGCCAAGCTGCATGCCGGGCTCGCCGAGCTGATCGGCTCGACGAGGACCGACATGGTGCTGATGGCGGGACCCGAAATGAAAGCGCTTGCCGATACGCTGCCCGAGGGGTTCAGGGCGGAATATCGCACCGGTGTCGAAGAGTTGAAGGCTGTCCTTTTGCAGACGCTTCAGCCCGGCGACGCCGTCATGATCAAGTCGTCGAAGGGCATTGGTTTTTCCAGGCTCGTCGACGCGCTCGTCAAGACATTCCCGGCGCATGCCGGCAACACCACAGCGACCTGACGGGGTCTCGGGGGACGGATACGCATGCTAACTTTGCTTGTCGACTTTGCGGACAAGGTGTCGTTTTTCAACGTCTTCCGCTACATCACCTTCCGCACCGGCGGCGCGCTGATCACCTCGGCGCTGATCGTCTTCATCTTCGGCCCGGCGATCATCAACGCCCTGCGCCTGAGGCAGGGCAAGGGCCAGCCGATCCGCGCCGACGGCCCGCAGACGCACTTCAAGAAGGCCGGCACGCCGACCATGGGCGGCCTGATGATCCTGTGCGGCATCATCGGCTCGACGCTGCTTTGGGCCAATATCACCTCCGTCTATGTCTGGGTGGTGCTGTTCGTCACGCTCGGCTTCGGCGCCATCGGCTTCTATGACGACTATCTCAAGGTGACCAAGCAGTCGCATCTGGGCCTGTCCGGCAAGGCGCGTCTCGGAATCGAGTTCGTCATTGCCGCCATCGCCGCATGGATCATCATGCACAACGGCCAGGCGCCGTTCTCGTCGTCGCTGACCTTCCCGTTCATCAAGGACTTCCTGCTCAACCTCGGCTGGTTCTTCATCCCGTTCGCCTGCTTCGTCATCGTTGGCGCGGGCAATGCGGTGAACCTGACAGACGGTCTCGACGGCCTCGCCATCGTTCCGATCATGATCGCCGCGGCCTCGTTCGGCGTCATTGCCTATCTCTCGGGCAACGCGGTCTTCGCTGAATACCTGCAGATCCATTTCGTGCCAGGCACCGGCGAACTCGCCGTCATCCTGGGTGCTGTCATTGGTGCTGGCCTCGGCTTCCTCTGGTTCAACGCGCCGCCGGCGGCCATCTTCATGGGCGACACCGGTTCGCTGGCACTCGGCGGCCTGATCGGTACGGTCGCGGTCGCCACCAAGCACGAGATCGTCATGGCGATCGTCGGCGGCCTGTTCGTCATGGAGGCGCTGTCGGTCATCATCCAAGTCGGCTTCTTCAAGATGACCGGCAAGCGGGTGTTCCTGATGGCCCCGATCCACCATCACTTCGAAAAACTTGGCTGGACCGAAAGCCAGGTCGTCATCCGCTTCTGGATCATCGCCGTCATCCTGGCGCTGATCGGTCTTTCCACCCTCAAGCTGCGCTGAGGCCATCATGATCCCCGCCACCTCATTTCAGGGAAAGCGAGTAGCGCTCTTCGGCCTCGGCGGCTCGGGGATCGCCACTGCGCGCGCGCTGGCGGAAGGCGGGGCAGAGGTGCTGGCCTGGGACGACAATCCCGAAAGCGTGGCAAAGGCCGCTGCAGAAGGCATCGCCACGGGCGATCTGCGCGGCGCCGAGTGGGCAGGCATATCGTCCTTCGTGCTGTCGCCGGGCGTGCCGCTGACGCATCCCAAGCCGCACTGGACGGTGGAACTGGCGCGCGGCGCCGGCGTCGAGGTGATCGGCGACATCGAACTGTTCGCCCGCGAGCGCATCGCTACGGCATCGGCAGCGCCCTTCATCGCTATCACCGGTACCAACGGCAAGTCGACGACGACAGCGCTGACGGCGCATATCCTGCAGTCGGCCGGACGCGACACGCAGATGGGCGGCAATATCGGCCGCGCCGTGATGACGCTCGATCCGCCGCAGCCGGAGCGTCACTACGTCGTCGAGTGCTCGTCGTACCAGATCGACCTTGCGCCATCGATCAACCCGACGGCGGGCATCCTGCTCAACCTGACGCCGGATCATCTCGACCGTCACGGCACGATGCAGCACTACGCCTCGATCAAGGAGCGGTTGGTGGCCGGCAGCGAGACTGCGATCATCGGCGTGGACGATATCTATTGTGCCCAGATCGCCGACCGGCTCGAGCGGGCCGGCAAGGCCGTCGTGCGCATCTCCAAGCGGCTGCCGCTGACCGATGGCTACTTCGCCGATGGCACCGATCTGATGGAGGCGGCCGACGGCCGCTACAGCCGCATCGCCTTCCTCGAAGGCATCGGCTCGCTGCGTGGCCAGCACAATGCCCAGAATGCACTTGCTGCTGTAGTGGCCTGCCTCAAGGTCGGGCTCGATCTCGGTGAGATCCAGGCGGGCCTCGAATCCTTCCCTGGTCTTGCCCATCGCATGGAGCAGGTCGCACGCAAGGGCCATGTGCTGTTCGTCAACGATTCCAAGGCGACCAATGCGGACGCCGCCGCACCTGCGCTGTCGAGCTTCCCGCGCATCTACTGGATCGCCGGCGGCCTGCCCAAGGAAGGCGGCATCGAGCCGCTGCGCAGCCTGTTTCCGCGCATCGCCCGGGCCTATCTGATCGGCGAGGCCGCTCCGGCATTCTCCGCGACGCTGGGCGAGGCTGTGCCTTACGAGATTTCGGGCACGCTGGCCGCAGCCGTCGAACATGCGGCCGAGGATGCAGCTAAGGACGATACCAGCGAGGCGGTGGTGCTGCTGTCGCCGGCCTGCGCCAGCTTCGACCAGTTCAAGAACTTCGAGATTCGCGGCGAAGCCTTCAGGCAAGCTGTGAATGCTATTGATGGCGTGAGCGCTATCGGAGGGGCAAGATAATGGCCAGCCGTCTCGACAGAAGTCCCGTCGCCCTGTGGTGGTGGACGGTCGATCGATGGTTCCTCGCGGCATTCCTGTCGCTGATGGGACTGGGCATCGTGCTTTCATTCGCCGCAAGCCCGGCGGTTGCCGAACGCATCGGGCTCGGCAGCTTCCACTTCGCCACGCGCCAGATCATCTTCACGATCCCGGCGCTGGCAGTGATGATCGCGGTGTCGTTCCTCGATACCCGGCAGATCAGACGCGTGGCGCTGGTCATGCTCTGCATCATGCTGGTGATGATGGTTGCGGTGCTGTTCGTCGGCGTCGAGGTCAAGGGTGCCCGACGCTGGCTCTCGCTGGCCGGCCTCTCGATCCAGCCGTCGGAATTCCTCAAGCCGGCCTTTGTCGTCATCTCTGCCTGGCTGCTCGCCCAGCACGAGCGCCATCCAGACATCCCTGGCAATCTGTTTGCGATGATACTGCTCGGCGTGGTCCTGGCGCTGTTGATGGCGCAGCCGGACTTCGGCCAGACGATCCTCGTTCTCGGTACCTGGGGCGTGATGTTCTTCATGGCCGGCATGTCGTGGTTCTGGATCATCACCCTTGGTGCCGTCGGCCTCGGCGGCGGCTTTGCTGCCTACACTGTGTTCCCGCACGTGGCGGGCCGTATCGACCGCTTCCTCACCGGCGAGGGCGACACGTTCCAGGTCGACATGGGCCGCGAAGCGATCATCAGCGGCGGCTGGTTCGGCGTCGGACCGGGCGAGGGCATGGTCAAGCGGGTCATCCCGGACAGCCATGCCGACTTCGTCTTCTCGGTGGCGGGCGAGGAGTTCGGCATCGTGCTGCTCCTGATCATCATGTCGATCTTCGCCTTCATCGTGCTGCGTGGCCTACGTACCGCGCTGAAGGAACATGACGACTTCACCCGCTACGCGGTTGCCGGTCTTGTCGTGGTGTTCGGCTTCCAGTCGATCATCAACATGAGCGTGAACCTGCAGCTGATGCCGGCCAAGGGCATGACGCTGCCGTTCATCTCGTATGGCGGCTCGTCGCTTATCGCCATCGCCATCTCGATGGGCATGGTGCTGGCGCTGACTCGCAAGAAGCCCGAGAAGCTCAGGCCGACCGGGTTTTCCGCCATGACGCGGCACGCAGTGCCGGCGGAATAACATGGCCAAGGGGACTGTCATGCTTGCCGCCGGGGGTACCGGCGGCCATCTCTTTCCGGCCGAGGCGCTGGCGCATGAACTGACGGCGCGCGGCTGGCAGGTGCATCTTGCCACCGACGACCGCGCCGAACGTTTCGCCGGCAAGTTTCCGGCTGCCGCCATTCATCCGATTTCCTCGTCGACGATCGGCTCGAAGAACCCCATTGCGCTGATGAGGGCGTTCTGGAGCATCTGGCGCGGCGTGCGCCAGGCCTCGCAGGTGATCGCCAAGATCAAGCCTTCCGTGGTTATCGGCTTCGGCGGCTATCCGACGCTGCCGCCGCTCTATGCCGCGACGCGCCGCGGCGTGCCGGCCATGGTGCACGAGCAGAACGCCGTGATGGGCCGCGCCAACAAGGCGCTGGCCACCAGGGTCGATGCGATCGCCGGCGGCTTCCTGCCGGAAAATTCCGGCACCAACAGCGCCAAGATCGTCGTGACAGGCAATCCGGTACGGCCAGCCGTGATCGAAGCGTCGAAGACCCCTTATGTGGCGTCCGGCGGTTCGGACCAGTTCAATCTCCTGGTCTTCGGCGGCAGCCAGGGCGCGCAGTTCTTTTCCGATGCGGTTCCCGGCGCCATAGCGCTGCTGCCCGAAGCGCTGCGCAAGCGCCTGCGCATCACCCAGCAGGCCCGCGTCGAGGATGCCGACAAGGTCAAGGCGGCCTATGCCAGGCTCGGCATCGTGGCCGACGTGTCGCCATTCTTCAACGACATGGCGCAGCGCATGGCCGCTGCCCATCTGGTGATGTCGCGCTCGGGAGCGTCGACTGTCTCGGAGATCGCGGTCATCGGCCGTCCGGCACTTCTGGTGCCGTACCCGCATGCGCTCGACCACGACCAGGCCGCAAACGCGGCGCGCCTGGCGGCGGCCGGCGGCGGCGAAGTTCACCCGCAGTCGACGCTTTCCATCGAGCGGATCGCCGGGCTCATTGGGGGCGCCATGGACGACCCCGCGCGCATGGCCGCCATGGCAACTGCCGCAAAGTCAGTCGGCAAAGCAGACGCCACACGGTTGCTCGCCGACCTCGCAGAGGCTATTGCGTCGAAAATACCCGTTGCGGAATTCAGGAAGGGAGTGCGGCCATGAAGATGCCGCAGACGATCGGCCTCGTGCATTTCATCGGCATTGGCGGCATCGGCATGAGCGGCATCGCCGAGGTGCTGCACAATCTCGGCTACAAGGTGCAGGGCTCGGACCAGTCCGAGAGCGCCAACGTGCAGCGCCTGCGCGAAAAGGGCATCGAATGCTTCGTCGGTCATAAGGCCGAGAACCTTGGCGACGCCGAGGTGATTGTTGTTTCGACGGCGATCAAGAAAACCAATCCGGAACTGATGGCGGCGCGCGAGAAGCTGTTGCCTGTCGTGCGGCGCGCCGAGATGCTGGCCGAACTGATGCGCTTCCGCAATGCGGTCGCCATCGGCGGCACGCACGGCAAGACGACCACCACGTCGATGGTGGCGACGCTGCTCGACGCCGGCGGGCTCGACCCGACGGTCATCAATGGCGGCATCATCAACGCCTACGGCACCAACGCCCGCATGGGCGAGGGCGAGTGGATGGTGGTGGAGGCCGACGAGAGCGACGGCACGTTCCTGAAGCTTCCGGCCGACGTCGCCGTCGTCACCAACATCGATCCAGAGCATCTCGATCATTACGGCACCTTCGACAGGGTACGTGAAGCGTTCCGCCAGTTCGTCGAGAACGTGCCGTTCTACGGTTTTGGCGTGATGTGCACCGATCATCCGGAAGTGCAGGCGCTGGTCAGCCATATCGAGGACCGCCGCGTCATCACCTATGGCGAAAACGCCCAGGCCGACGTGCGCTTCACCAATCACCACATGGACGGTGCGGTGTCGGTCTTCGACGTGGTCATCCGCAACCGCAAGTCGGCGTCGTCGACCACCATCGAGGGCCTGCGCCTGCCGATGCCGGGACGCCACAACGTCTCCAACGCCACGGCTGCCATCGCGGTCGCTACCGAACTGGGAATCTCCGCCGAGGCAGTGAAGAGCGGGCTGTCGTCCTTCGGTGGCGTCAAGCGCCGCTTCACCCACACCGGTTCGTGGAACGGCGTCGAGGTGTTCGACGACTACGGCCACCATCCGGTCGAGATCAAGGCCGTGCTCAGCGCCGCGCGCGAAGCCACCAAGGGCCGCGTCATCGCCATTGCCCAACCGCACCGCTTCACCCGCCTGCGCGACCTGTTCGACGATTTCTCGGCCTGCTTCAACGACGCCGACACCGTGATGGTCGCACCTGTCTATGCGGCCGGGGAAGATCCTATCGAGGGCGTCAATTCCGAGACGCTGACCGCGCGCATCCGCGCCGGCGGCCATCGCGACGCCCGTCATATCGAAGGCGCCGCTGCCGTGGCGCCTGTCGTGCGCGAACTGGCCAAGCCGGGCGATTTCGTCGTCTATCTCGGCGCCGGCAACATCACGCAATGGGCCTATGCACTGCCGAACGAACTCGCCGGAGGCGGGTCGTGACGGGTGGCGAAGCGCTGATCGAAAAGCTTGGCGATCGCCTTTCCGGGTTGCGCGGACGCATCACGCCCAGCGCCGAAATGGAAAAGATCACCTGGTTTCGCGCCGGCGGCCTGGCCCAGGCGCTGTTCCAGCCGGCCGACGAGGAAGATCTTGCCGCCTTCCTGAAGGCGGTGCCGGAAGAGATTCCGGTGATGGTCGTCGGCATCGGCTCCAACCTTCTGGTGCGCGAAGGCGGCATTCCCGGTTTCGTCGTACGGCTTTCGGCCAAGGGGTTCGGCGAGGCCGAGGCGATCTCGCCGACCGGAATCAGGGCAGGGACGGCAACGCCCGACAAGCGCGTCGCAGCCCTTGCGCATGACAACGGCATTGGCGGCTTCCATTTCTACCACGGCATCCCCGGTGCCATCGGCGGCGCCTTGCGCATGAACGCGGGCGCCAACGGCGTCGAGACGCGGGAGCGGGTCGTCGACGTGCGCGCACTCGACCGCCAGGGCAACCTGCATGTGCTGTCCAATGCCGACATGGGCTACAGCTACCGCCACTCGTCTGCGGCTGCCGACCTGATCTTCACTTCGGCGACCTTCGAGGGGTATGCGGAAGACAAGGACGCCATCAAGGCGGCCATGGACGCGGTCCAGCATCATCGCGAGACGGTGCAGCCGATCCGCGAAAAGACCGGCGGCTCGACCTTCAAGAATCCCGAGGGTACCTCGGCCTGGAAGGAAATCGACAATGCCGGCTGCCGCGGCCTGATGATCGGCGGCGCGCAGATGTCGCCGATGCACTGCAACTTCATGATCAATACGGGCAATGCGACCGGTTACGACCTCGAATATCTCGGCGAGACGGTGCGCAGCCGCGTGCTCGAGAATGCGGGCATCCGCCTGCACTGGGAAATCAAGCGCATCGGTCAGTTCAAGTCCGGCCGCGAAGTGCAGGAGTTTCTTGGGCAAATGCTCTAGAGGAGCAGGTCCAGGGGCCGGCCACGACGATCATTTCAGCCCTCGCTGCGCCGTGCATCGAGGGCTTTTTACTGCCCGATTTTCGCCTTCCGCCGCTGCCATCCAAGTGTTCTCGGGATTCGCCCGAGGTCACGAAATCGCAATGACTTTCAATCGGCACTTGCCACGGAATCAAGTCTCTGATTCTCTGACCTAAAGCGTTTCCTGATTTGAGTCGCGTGACGCGTAAACCGCGTTTTCATCCGGAGGGTCAACTTCCGGACAGGTGTGATTCGGTCTTTGGAAACAAGGCGTTGTGTTCGGAGTTGAGAGGGGATTGTCGGGGATGAAGTCGAAGCATGTCGCTGTCCTGATGGGCGGGTTTTCGTCCGAGCGGCCTGTATCCCTGTCGTCTGGAAATGCCTGTGCCGATGCGCTCGAGCAGGTGGGTTATCAGGTCACCCGGGTCGATGTCGGCCGCGATGTCGGTGCGGTGCTTGCCGAGCTCAGGCCGGATGTTGCGTTCAACGCGCTTCATGGCCCCTTCGGCGAGGACGGCACGATCCAGGGTATCCTCGAATATCTCGGCATTCCCTATACCCATTCCGGCGTGTTGGCGTCGGCGCTTGCCATGAACAAGGAGCAGTCGAAGAAGGTTGCCAAGGCTGCCGGCATTCCGATTGCCGAATCCCGCGTTCTCGATCGTTTCGCTATCGGCAACCAGCATCCGATGAAGCCGCCCTACGTGGTCAAGCCGGTGGCGGAGGGCTCAAGCTTCGGCGTGGTCATCGTCAAGGAAGACCAGTCGCATCCGCCGCAGGTGATCTCGTCTTCGGAGTGGCGCTACGGCGATACGGTGATGGTCGAGCGCTACGTCCATGGACGGGAGCTGACCTGCGCCGTCATGGGCGATGTCGCGCTCGGCGTCTGCGAGATCATTCCGACCGGCCACGCCTTCTACGATTATGATTCAAAATATGTTGCCGGGGGATCAAAGCACGAATGCCCCGCGAAAGTTTCACCGAATATTTACCAAAAAATACAAACACTGGCGCTCAAGGCTCACCAAGCGATCGGGTGCCGGGGCGTCTCCCGGTCTGACTTCCGGTACGACGACCGCCATTCCGAAAATGGAGAGGTCGTCTGGCTGGAGGTCAATACGCAACCCGGCATGACGCCGACGTCGCTGGTGCCTGAGATTGCTGCCCACGCCGGGCATACGTTTGGTGAGTTGTTGAGTTGGATGGTGGAGGACGCTTCGTGTTTGCGTTGAGATCGGGAGATAGCGGGAGGGTGAACGGCGCAACGCCGCGCGTCTTCGGGCTGTCCCTGTCCGCGGAGCATTTCGTGCTGCCGCGGCTGCTGCGCAAGCCGGTTCGCATCCTGTCGCGCTTCGGGCGCGGGGAGTTCACTCCTCCGCCCTATGCTGCGTCGATGCTGACGGCGGCGTTTCTTGCCGCGAGCTCGCTCTATGGCGCCTATGTCGGCGGCCATTTTCCGGCACTGGTCCAGGGCGTCACTGCCCGCAGCGGTTTTGCCGTCGACCAGATCAAGGTCTCCGGCAATCGCGAAACCTCCGAAATCGATATTCTCGACAAGCTCGAGCTTGACGGCTGGACGTCGCTGGTCGGCTTCAACCCGGAAGAGGCGCGCGAGCGCATCGTCAGCCTGCCTTGGGTTCGCGATGCTGCGGTCCGCAAGGTCTATCCCGACACCATCGAGGTGCGTGTCGATGAGCGCGACGCCTTTGCCATCTGGCAGCATGGCAGCCAGCTCAGCGTCGTCGAAAAGGACGGCAAGGTCATCGCTCCCTTCACCGGTGGCCGCCAGGTCGCATTGCCGCTGGTCATCGGTTTCGGTGCCGCCGAGCGCGGGGCTGACTTCGTCGCCAAGGTCCAGGCCTTTCCGGAGCTGGCGTCGCGCGTGAGAGGCTATATCCGTATCGGCGAACGACGCTGGGACTTGCGCCTCGACAACGGCATCACCGTCAAGCTGCCGGAGAACAAGGTCGATGCGGCGCTCGCCGATCTCGCTGCGCTTGATCGCGACGATGCGATCCTGACGCGTGACATCTCGGCAGTCGACATGCGTTTCGGTGACAGGTTGGTGGTGCAGCTCACGCCGGAAGCGGTCGAGCGTCGTGCCGACGCTCTGAAGACCAAACCGAAGGTCGTCAAGGCGAAGGCGGGGAGCAGAACATGAGCTGGCTTGGCGGTCAAAAAGATCCGGTTTCGCGTCGCTCGGGCATCCTCACGGTGCTCGATGTCGGTTCGAACAAGGTGTGCTGCGTGGTGGCCAAGCTGAAGCCAGCCGAAGGCAGTCAACTGCTCAAGGGGCGTACCCATCAGGCCCAGGTCATCGGCATAGGCCACCAGAAGTCGCAAGGGGTGAAATCGGGCGTGGTCGTCGATCTCGATCGCGCCGAGCACGCAATCCGCCTTGCCGTCGATGCTGCCGAGCGCATGGCCGGGCTTACGGCCGACTCGCTGATCGTCAATCTCTCGGCCGGACGCATCAAGAGCGAGGCGTTCACCGCGACGATCAATCTCGGCGGCCACGAGGTCGAGGAAGCCGACGTCCGGCGCGTGCTGGGAGCTGGCGCCAAGCAGGCGCTGAAGGCCGAGCGCGATGTCATCCACTCGCTGCCCGTCGCCTTTTCGCTCGATGCCGAACGCGGCGTGCGCGATCCGCGCGGCATGGTCGGGGACACGCTTGGCGTCGACATGCATGTGCTGACCGGCGATTCGGCGCCGATGCGCAATCTCGAGCTTTGCATCAACCGCTCGCACCTGTCGGTCGAGCACATGGTTGCAACGCCCTATGCCAGCGGCCTGGCCGCACTGGTCGACGACGAGCTCGAAATGGGTGCTGCCTGCATCGACATGGGCGGCGGCACCACCACCTTGTCTGTCTTCTCCGAAGGCCGCTTCGTTCACGCCGACGCCATTCCGATCGGTGGCAACCACGTCACGATGGACATGGCCAAGGGGCTTTCCACCCGGCTCGACGATGCCGAGCGTCTCAAGGTCATGCATGGCTCGGCTTTGCCCGGCAGCACCGACGACCGCGACCTGATCAGCATCCAGCCGATCGGCGTCGACGACAGCGAAGTGCCGCTGCAGATCCCGCGCTCGGTGATGACGCGGATCATCCGCGCCCGCATCGACGAGACGCTGGAACTGCTGCGCGACCGGCTCAACAAGTCCGGCTACGGCAATGCCGTCGGCAAGCGTGTCGTCCTGACCGGCGGCGCCAGCCAGCTCGTCGGGCTGCCCGAGGCAGCGCGTCGCATTCTCGGCCGCAATGTACGCATCGGTCGCCCGCTCGGCGTGGCAGGTCTGCCGGAGGCGGCCAAGGGGCCGGCTTTCGCGACCGCGGTCGGGCTTCTGATCTACCCGCAGATGGCTGGCATCGAGAGCCATTCGGCGAAAGGGATTTCCCGTTACAGGGCAACGGGAACTGGCGGAAAACTGCATCGCATGAGTCAGTGGTTGAGAGACAGTTTTTAGGAATTGACGGGGACAGCCCCATTGGCGGCCGCACGGCGAAGCGGCTTGAAAGGCAAAAAGGACGAGGACTATGACGATCAATCTGCAGAAGCCGGACATCACCGAGCTCAAGCCCCGCATCACCGTGTTCGGTGTCGGCGGCGGCGGCGGCAATGCCGTCAACAACATGATCACCGCCGGCCTGCGCGGCGTCGAGTTCGTGGTGGCCAACACCGATGCTCAGGCGCTGACCATGTCGAAGGCCGAGCGCCTCATCCAGCTCGGCGCGCACGTCACCGAGGGCCTTGGCGCCGGTTCGCAGCCGGAAGTCGGCCGCGCGGCCGCTGAGGAGTGCATCGACGAGATCATAGACCATCTGTCGAACACACACATGTGCTTCGTCACCGCGGGCATGGGCGGCGGCACCGGTACCGGTGCTGCTCCGGTCGTTGCCCGCGCCGCGCGCGAAAAGGGCATCCTGACCGTCGGCGTCGTCACCAAGCCGTTCCACTTCGAGGGCCAGCGCCGCATGAAGACGGCGGACTACGGCATCGAAGAGCTGCAGAAGTGCGTCGACACGCTGATCGTTATCCCGAACCAGAACCTGTTCCGTCTCGCCAATGACAAGACGACCTTCGCGGACGCCTTCGCCATGGCCGACCAGGTGCTCTATTCGGGCGTTGCCTGCATCACCGACCTGATGGTCAAGGAAGGCCTGATCAACCTCGACTTCGCCGACGTCCGTTCGGTGATGCGTGAGATGGGCAAGGCCATGATGGGTACGGGCGAAGCCTCGGGCGAGGGCCGTGCAATGGCCGCTGCCGAAGCTGCGATCGCCAACCCGCTGCTCGACGAGACCTCGATGAAGGGTGCGAAGGGCCTGCTGATCTCGATCACCGGCGGCCGCGACCTGACCCTGTTCGAAGTCGACGAAGCCGCGACCCGTATCCGCGAAGAAGTCGACCAGGACGCCAACATCATCTTGGGCGCGACCTTCGACGAGGACCTGGAAGGCGTCATCCGGGTGTCGGTCGTTGCCACCGGCATCGACAAGTCGGCCGCCGACATGGCAGCGGCACCCCTGACCATTCGCCAGGCGCCGAAGCCGGCCCAGCGTCCGGTTGAGGCTGCCCGTCCTGCACTGCAGGCGGCACCGGTCGAACAGCCGCGCATGGAAGTGCGCACCAACGACCCGGTTGCCGAGGCCATCCGTCTTGCCGAGACCAACGCCGCAGCCATGGCCCAGCCGCGCACGGCGGCACCGCAGGGTGAAGAGTTCCGCCCGCAGAGCAAGCTGTTCCAGGCTCCGCCGGCCCAGCCCCAGGCCCAGCAGTATCAGCCGCAGCCGCAGCAGTTCCATCAGCCGGCTCCGCAGCAGGTGGCACAGCCACAGGCTGCGCCCCAGATGATGCAGCCGGCACCGGTCCAGCCGCGCATGCCGCGCGTCGAGGACTTCCCGCCGATGGTGAAGGCCGAGGTGGAAGCCAAGGCCCAGCCGGCAGACCACGAGGACCGCGGTCCGATGGGCCTGCTCAAGCGCCTGACGAGCGGCCTGACCCGCCGCGAGGAAGAGCCGGCACGCCTGCAGCCCGCGCAGCCGCGCGAGCCGAAGCTGCGCCAGCCAGCCCCCGAGCAGCGCCGCGTGACCGGCCAGGAATCGCAGCTCTACGCGCCGCGCCGCGGACAGCTCGACGAACATGGCCGCCTGGCGCCGCAGGCACGGACTCAGGAAGACGATCAGCTGGAGATTCCCGCGTTCCTTCGCCGGCAAGCCAACTGAACTGTGAACGAGCAGTAACACTGTTTGAAAGGCGGGCGTCTCGACGCCCGCCTTTTGATCTGAAAAGATCAGTCAAATCATTGACTTGACGGGGTGAGTCGAGGCGTCCCCGCAGTTACACAGAGTAAGAAACCGTGATTTGGAGTCTATCATCCGGAAGACTATCTTCGCGCCGACTAAGGTCGCTTGGGCGGGTATCGTGGGGATGAGGTCCCGTCTGGCGAAGATAAGAGCCGTGCGCCGTGGTGTGGCGAAGCGGACGTGGTGAGTACGGGCATATGGGGATCGACTTGCAAGATTATCAGACAACACTCAAATCGCGTGTCACGCTGTCGGGCATTGGCGTTCATAGCGGCAAGCCGGTAGCCATCCATTTCGCGCCGGCAGACGCGGATACGGGCGTGGTGTTTCAGGTTATCGACCGAGAATTCCGCGCAATTGTGTCAGAAGTGGGTGCGACCGATCTTTGCACCTTGCTCGGCGACCCAGCCGGCCAGCACGTCGCCACGATCGAACACCTGATGGCCGCCCTGTTCGGCCTCGGTATCGACAATCTGCTGATCGAGGTCGAAGGCGCCGAAATTCCCATTCTGGACGGCAGTGCCGCGCAGTTCGTCGAAGCCATCGACCAGGTCGGCATCGAAGTGCAGGGCGTCAAGCGCCGCTACATCCGCGTTCTCAAGCCCGTTCGAATCGAAAGCGGCGCCTCGTGGGCCGAGTTCCGCCCCTATGGCGGTACGCGATTCGAAGTCGAGATCGATTTCGAAAGCCCGGCGATCGGCCGCCAGTCCTTCGCATCCGACATCAACGACGACATTTTCCGCCGCGAGATTTCGCGCGCTCGCACTTTCGGCTTCATGAAGGACGTCGAGCGCCTGTGGGCAGCCGGATACGCGCTTGGTTCGTCGCTCGAGAATTCCGTGGTGATCGGCGACGACAACCAGATCATCAACATCGAAGGCCTGCGTTTCTCCAACGAATTCGTGCGGCACAAGACGCTCGACGCGATGGGCGACCTTGCCCTTGCAGGCGCGCGTTTCATCGGCTGCTTCCGTTCCTATCGCGGCGGCCACCGGCTGAACGCGGCTGCGCTACGCCGTCTGCTTTCGGACCGGTCCGCCTTCGAGGTCGTCGAGACATCGCGCCGCGAGCGCGGCCGTTCGGCCGAACTGATTGCCGTCAGCGCCGCAGTCCACGCGCCCTGGACGCTTTGACGGAAGGCAAAACGCCGGATTGGTGGTGTGGCCTGGCTGCACCACTCGCCCGGCGAAATGGCATGCGCCTTGACCTGCCACAAAATTGCGCGATTGACGGCCGATAGCGTTGCCCGGCACGGCCAGTTGTGATCTATGGCCATTGCCTAAAAGCGAAACAGCGCCAAAGGGGCGAAACTCTGTGATGTCATTGATACGAGCCGATCGATCGAAATTGCGCTTGAAGCCTCTGGTTGTGGCGCTTTCGCTCGTCGCTCCGACGCTTGCGCTGTCCGGCTGCATGTCGGGCGAAGCCGATGTCGATCTGGCGACCTATGTCGAGCAGACCGAACCGGCCGACGTTCTCTACAATCAGGGCCTCGCCAACCTCAATGCAGGCCGCCTCAAGGAGGCCAGCCGCAAGTTCGAGGCGGTCGATCGCCAGCACCCGTATTCCGAGTGGGCGCGCAAGTCGATGGTGATGGGCGCTTTCGCCAGCTATCGCCAGGGCTCCTATGAAGAGGCCATCAACTCGGCCAAGCGCTACCTCGCGCTCTATCCTTCGACCGACGACGCAGCCTATGCGCAATACATCATCGGCCTCAGCTACTTCCGACAGATTCGCGACGTGACGCAGGATCAGAAGGAAGCCCGCCGCACCATCGAGGCGATGACCGAGGTCGTGCAGCGCTGGCCGGCGTCGGAATATGTCGACGATGCCAATGCCAAGATCCGTTTCGCCCGCGACCAGCTCGCCGGCAAGGAAATGCAGATCGGCCGTTATTATCTCGAGCGCCGCGAGTACATCGCCTCGGCAAAGCGCTTCCGCAACGTCATCGAGAACTACTCGAACACGCGCCACATCGAAGAAGCGCTCGCCCGTCTTGTCGAGACCTATTACGCGATGGGCCTGACTTCGGAAGCGCAGACGGCAGCCGCCGTGCTCGGCCAGAACTATCCTGACAGCCAGTGGTACAAGGATTCGTACAAGCTGCTGCAGACCAGCGGCCTTGAGCCGCGAGAAAATGCCGGCTCATGGATATCCAAGGCCGGGAAGATGTTCTCCGGCGCCTGACCAGCAATAGATGCTCTCGCGCCTGTCGATCCGCGATATCGTCCTGATCGAACGGCTGGACATCGATTTCATGCCGGGCTTGTCGGTGCTGACAGGTGAAACCGGCGCCGGCAAATCCATCCTGCTCGACGCATTGTCGCTCGCGCTCGGCGCGCGCGGCGATGCTTCGCTCGTTCGCCATGGGGCAACCCAGGGGCAGGTGACGGCCGTTTTCGACGTTGCGCGCAACCATCCGGCGCGGACGCTGCTCGCCGACAATGCCATCGACGACGACGGTGACATCATCCTGCGCCGGGTGCAGACCGCCGATGGCCGCACCCGCGTCTTCGTCAACGACCAGCCGTCCAGCGTGACCTTGATGCGCGACATTGGCCGCGCCCTGGTCGAGATCCACGGCCAGCACGACGACCGCGCGCTGGTCGATGGCGGCGCACACCGCGAAGTGCTCGATTCGTTCGGCGGCCATGTCGGCGAGGCGAGGGCGACCGCCGAGGCCTGGAAACTCTGGCGTGCGGCCGAGCAGGAACTGTCGCGCCATCGCGCCCGCGTCGAGGCTGCCGCGCGCGAAGCGGAATATCTGCGCGCCTCGGTGACCGAATTGGCGAAGCTCGACCCGCAACCGGGCGAGGAAAGTGAACTCGCCGAACTGCGTGCCGCGATGATGCGCGTCGAAAAGATCGCTTCCGAAATCCAGGACGCCCAGGACGTTTTGTCCGGCTCGTCGTCGCCGCTGCCGCAACTGGCAAGCCTGTTGCGCCGCCTGCAGCGCAAGTCGGCCGAGGTGCCCGGCCTGCTCGACGAGGTGGTGAAATCTCTCGACGAGGCGATGATCTCGCTGGATGCGGCGCAGTCGGGTGTCGATGCCGCACTTCGGGCCACCGAGTACGATCCGCAGCGGCTGGAAAAGGCTGAAGAGCGCCTGTTTGCGCTGCGCGCCGCGGCCCGCAAGCACAATGTCGCCGTCGACAACCTGGCGCAGCTGCGCGACACGATGGTCGCCGACCTCGCCGACCTCGATGCGGGCGAGGGGCGGCTGCACTTGCTGGAGCAGCAGGCGAAGGCCACGCGAGATGCCTATGACCGCATCGCTGCTAGCCTGTCGGAACTGCGCACGGCGGCAGCCGAAGGATTGCGCAAGACCGTCATGGCCGAACTGCCGGCGCTCAAGCTCGAGCGGGCCGAATTCATCGTCGAGATGGCCAGCGAAGCCGACAACCGCATGCAGGAAGGCATCGACCAGGTCGAATTCTGGGTGCGCACCAATCCCGGCACGCGGCCCGGACCGATGATGAAGGTGGCGTCCGGCGGCGAGCTTTCGCGCTTCCTGCTCGCGCTCAAGGTGGCGCTTGCCGACCGCGGCTCGGCACCGACGCTGGTCTTCGACGAGATCGATACCGGCGTGGGTGGTGCGGTGGCCGATGCCATCGGCCAGCGACTGGCGCGACTTGCCAACCGTGTGCAGGTGCTTTCGGTCACGCATGCGCCGCAGGTCGCCGCGCGCGCGGCAACGCACTTCCTGATCTCCAAGAAGGGCAACACCGACAAGGTGGCCACCGGCATCCACGAGATGGACCGTCCGGCGCGCCAGGAGGAGATTGCCCGTATGCTCTCGGGTGCGACGATCACCGAAGAGGCGCGCGCCGCCGCGGAGCGGTTGCTACGCGAGAATGTTGCCGCCGCTTCCTGAGGGATGGTAGCGACGGGAACATGTCAGGAGCCTTTGCGATCCTGCTGATTTGCGTGGGCTTTTGGTGAAACCGGCTCCCCTGCACATGCTTCCTGATTTATGGTGGCGCCGCAATTTGGCCGGAGCCGCAACATGTCCGAGAAATCAGTCGATTCGCTAAGCGAGGCAGAAGCCGCGGCCGAGCTTGCGCGGCTGACCGAAGAGATTGCCGGCCATGACCTGCGCTATCACGCCGACGATGCGCCGACGATTTCGGACGCCGACTATGATGCGTTGCGCCGGCGCAACCTCGCGATCGAGCAGCGCTTCCCCCAACTGGTACGCGAGGATTCGCCGTCGAAGTCGGTTGGCGCGGCAGTGTCGGAGAAATTCGGCAAGGTTGCCCATGTCGTGCCGATGCTGTCGCTCGACAACGCTTTTGCCGACGAGGATGTGAGCGAGTTCGTCGGCCGCATCAGGCGCTTCCTCAGGCTTGGCGCGGACGAGCCGGTGATCATCACAGCCGAGCCGAAGATCGACGGCCTGTCGCTGTCGATTCGCTACGAGAACGGGCGGCTGGTGACGGCGGCGACACGCGGCGATGGCCAGGTCGGGGAAAACGTCACCGCCAATGCCCGCACCATCGCCGACATCCCGAACGTGCTGTCGGGCGATTTCCCCGAGGTGCTGGAGGTGCGCGGCGAGGTCTATATGAGCCACGTCGATTTCGCCGAGCTCAACCGCCGCAACGGCGAGGCGGGCAAGCAGATTTTCGCCAATCCGCGCAATGCGGCGGCAGGCTCGCTGCGCCAGCTCGACACCTCGATCACGGCCAGCCGGCCGCTTCGCTTCTTTGCCTATGCCTGGGGCGAGGTGAGCGAGATGCCGGCCGACACCCAGATGGGCATGGTTGCAGCCTTCGGCCGTTATGGCTTCAAGACCAATCCGCTGATGAAGGTGTTCGACAGCGTCGAAGGCCTGCTGTCGCAATACCGGACGATCGAGGCCAATCGGGCGACGCTCGGTTACGACATCGACGGCGTGGTCTACAAGGTCGACCGCCTCGACCTGCAGCAGCGGCTTGGCTTCGTCTCGCGCTCGCCGCGCTGGGCGATCGCGCACAAGTTCCCGGCGGAGAAGGCGACGACGACTCTGCTCGGCATCGACATCCAGGTCGGCCGCACGGGCTCGCTGACGCCGGTGGCGCGGCTGCAGCCGGTGACAGTCGGCGGCGTCGTGGTGACCAACGCCACGCTGCACAACGAGGACTACATCAAGGGCATCGGCAACAGCGGCCAACCGATCCGCGAGGGCCGCGACATCCGTGTCGGCGACACGGTGATCGTGCAGCGCGCGGGCGACGTTATTCCGCAGATCCTCGATGTGGTCATGGAAAAGCGGCCGGCGGAGGCGCAGCCATACCAGTTCCCGACTCGCTGCCCGGCCTGCGACAGCCACGCGGTGCGCGAGGAGGGCGAGGTGGTGCGGCGCTGCACCGGCGGCCTGATCTGCCCGGCACAGGCGGTGGAACGGCTTCGCCACTTCGTCTCGCGCAACGCCTTCGACATCGAGGGCCTCGGCGAAAAGCAGATCGAGTTCTTCTTCCAGTCGCAGGATCCGGCGCTGCACATCGGCTCGCCGGCCGACATCTTCACGCTCAAGCGGCGGCAGGAGGGATCGCTCACCAAGCTCGAGAACATCGACGGTTTTGGCGCGACCTCGGCGCGCAAGCTGTTTGCGGCCATCGACGATCGCCGCCAGGTCGAGTTCTCGCGCTTCCTGTTTGCGCTCGGCATCCGCCACATCGGGGAGACCAATGCCAAGCGGCTGGCCCGACACTACGTCAGTTTCGACGCATTCCGCGCTGCCGGCACCACTGCGGTGATGCCAGAGGGGAAGGGCGACAAGGGCAACGCCGCCTGGCAGGAACTGACCGGGGTCAACGGCATCGGCGGCATCGTCGCCGAAGCGGTCGTCGAATTCTTTGCCGAGGAGCACAACCGGCAGGTGCTCGACGCGTTGTTGGCCGAAGTGACGCCGCTCGACGAGGAGCGTATCGGCGACGTGTCCTCGCCGGTATCGGGCAAGACCGTCGTCTTCACCGGTTCGCTGGAAAAGATGTCGCGCGACGAAGCCAAGGCGATGGCCGAGAAGCTCGGCGCCAAGGTGGCGGGCTCGGTGTCGAAGAAGACCGACCTGGTGGTGGCCGGGCCGGGTGCGGGGTCGAAGCTCAAGGCCGCGACCGACCTCGGCATCGAGGTCATCACAGAGGACCAGTGGTTCGAGCGCGTCGGGCAGGCGGGCTGACAGACTTCATGCGTGCACTTGCCATCGACTTCGAAACTGCCAACGAGCAGCGCAGCAGCCCGTGCTCGGTGGGCCTGGCCTGGATAGAGGACGGCGCGGTCATCCGCGTGGAAGAGAGGCTCATTCGTCCGAAGGACATGCGTTTTTCGCGTTTCAACATCGCTGTCCACGGCATTCGCCCCGAGCATGTCGAGGATGCGGCGGAGTTTCCCGAGGTGATGGAGGAGTTCGAAGAAGATCTCGGCGATGCGCTGGTCATTGCCCACAACGCCGCTTTCGACATGAGCGTCATGCGGGCGACCTATGCGCTGTATGGCATCGCCTGTCCTGATATCGACTATGTCTGCACGCTGAAGATGGCAAGAATGGTGTGGCAGGACCTTGCCTCGCACCGGCTCAACGAGGTGTCGCGCCACATCGATTTCTCGTTCAAGCACCACAATGCGGCCGAGGACGCGCATGCCTGCGGCGAGGTGGCATTGGCGGTTGCGCGCAAGCTCAACGTCTCTGCGATGCGCGATCTGCCGACCAGGCTCGAGATGACGACGGGCCGTCTCCACGCCAGCGGTTACTCGCCTTGCTCGGTGAAGCGAGCCAAACCGGCGCGATAGTTTCGCTGATCATTGGCTCAACCGAATTGATGTGACAGGCAAAGCCGGCTGACTTATTCAGACATCCGCGCAGAGCGGTGCGCGTCGGTCCGCTGCCCTGCGGCCTATTTGACCTGCGCATCGTGCATTCCGAATATCAAAGATCGATTCTCGGGCCGATGCGCCACGGAGGCCGAATGTCTGATCGTCAAACCGAATTCTGGCAAGGTGCACGTCTGAGCGTGCCGGTCGTGGTCGCGTCCGCGCCATTCGCCATTCTGTTCGGCGCGCTCGCCGTCGACAACGGCTTCAGCGTCGCTGAAGCAACCCTGATGAGCGCCACCATCTTCGGCGGCGCGAGCCAGCTCGTCGGCATCGAGCTGTTCGGCCAGCATGTCGCCCCCTGGCTCATCGTGCTGTCGATCTTCGCGGTCAATTTCCGCCACGTGCTCTATTCGGCGGCGATTGGCCCGCACATCGCGCACTGGCCCTGGGTCCAGCAGGCCATCGGCTATTTCTTCCTGACCGATCCGCAATATGCCGAGGCCGAGCGCATCCGCGAGCAGGGCGAAAAGGTCGGCTTCGCCTGGTACATGGGCATGGCGCTGACGCTGTATGTTTGCTGGGTAGTCGAAAGCTGCATCGGCGCGCTGTTCGGCCGGCTGATCCCTGATCCGCATGCCATAGGCCTCGACTTCCTGCTGCCGATCTATTTCCTCGGGCTGGTGATGAGTTTCCGCAAGCGCCCGCGCTGGCTGCCCATCGTGGTCGCGAGTGCCGTGGCTTCGATGATCGCCTACAAGACGGTCGGTTCGCCCTGGCATGTCTCGATCGGTGCGCTCGCGGGTGTGCTGTTTGCTGCGGCGATGCCGGTGCGGCCCGGCGAGGCGGCCACAGTCGATGAAACGGCGGAGGTGGTGTCGTGAGCACGACGCTGTGGATCATCATTGCAGGTGCGGTCGCCACCTATCTGACCCGTATCGGCGGCCATCTCGTCATTTCGCGCTTCGAGCGCATCCATCCGCGCGTCGAGGCGGGCCTGAACGCAGTGCCGGCGGCGGTGCTGACCACGCTGGTGGCGCCTGCCGCACTTTCCGCCGGTCCTGCTGAACTCACAGCACTTGCGGTGGCAGCCGTTGTTTCGCTGCGCGGCGGATTGATGACGATGTTCCTGGCGGGAGCTGCCGTGCTGATCGCCATGCGGCATTTCATCGGCTGAGCAAAAAACCGGCCGCCGTAGCGGCCGGTGCCTGCATGGGCCCGATCAGACGATCGGTGCCGTCGCCTGTTCGAGCCAGGCCAGCGTTTCCCCGTCGAGCATCGGGCCGATCTCGGCCAGCACGCGCGCGTGGTAGGCGTTCAGCCAATCAAGCTCTTCGCGGGTCAGGAGATCGGCGCGTAGAAGGCGCTGGTCGAAGGGGGCCAGCGTCAACGTCTCGAAGCCGTGCATGGCAATGTCGCCGCCCGGGATCGCCGCGGCCTGTGTCACCAGGATCAGGTTTTCGAGCCGGATGCCGTAGTGGCCTTCCTTGTAGTAGCCTGGCTCGTTGGACAGGATCATGCCCGGCAGCAGCTTCTCCATGCCGGTCTTGGCGATGCGCTGCGGTCCCTCATGCACGGCGAGGTAGGAGCCGACGCCGTGGCCGGTGCCGTGGGCGTAGTCCAGCCCATGCTTCCACAAGGCGATGCGTGCCATGGCATCGATGTCGGCACCGCGCGTGCCGGCCGGGAACCTGGCGATGGAAATTCCGATCATGCCCTTGAGCACCAGGGTGAAGCGCTCGCGCATCTCCTCGGTCGGCTTGCCAACCGGCATCGTGCGAGTGATGTCGGTGGTGCCGTCCTGATACTGCGCGCCCGAATCGAGCAGGAACAGCTCGCCGTCGCCGAGCACGCGGCTGGTGGCGCGCGAGACGCGGTAATGCATGATGGCGCCGTTGGCGCCGGCTCCCGAAATGGTGTCGAAGGAGACGTCGCGCAGCGGCATCTGGGTCTCTTCGCCGGTCCGGCGGCGGCATTCTTCGAGACGGGTGACGACGGCGATCTCGTCGAGCTTGCCCGGTTCCTGCCGGTCGAGCCAGCAGAGCAGTTTGGCGACCGCTGCACCGTCGCGGCGATGGGCGGCGCGTGAGCCCGAGATCTCGGCGCTGTTCTTGGTGGCGCGCGGCAGGCGAGCAGGGTCGGGTGCAGAAACCACCGTGCCGCCATTGCCCTCGATCAGGGCACGCAGCCTGTCGGCGGCAAGCACCGGATCGAGCGCGATTCGCGCACCTGATTTGGCAAGCGCCGAGACTGCGTCCTCGAGCTTGCCCGGCGCCTTGATGTCGGCGAGTTGGGTGAGATAGGCCTCTTCGGTGCGGCCGAGCTTGCGCTTGTCCATGAAGACGGCATGCGAACCATCGGCGGCCAGAATGGCAAAGCCCAGTGCCAGCGGAGTATGCGGCACGTCGCCGCCGCGGATGTTGAAGGCCCAGGCGAGCGAAGACGGGTCGGTCAGGATTGCATGGGTTGCGCCTTCGTCTTCGATTGCCGCTGCAAGCCGCTTGAGCTTGTCCTTGGCGAGTTCGCCGGCCAACGCCTCGGGATGGATCTCGACGGGGGCCAGCGGCGCGTCGGGCTGATCTTCCCAGATCGCGTCGATGGGATTGCGGGCAAGCGGGACCAGCACCGCGCCGACCTTCTCCGCGGAGGCGGAAAGCGCCTTGACGTCGCCCATGGTGTGCAACCACGGGTCGAAGCCCAGCCGCGCACCCGTAGACAGGTTTTCCCTGATCCAGGCGGCCGGCGGATTGTCGATCAGGCTCTCGATCGAAAAGATGCCGAGATCGACCTCGTCGCGCACCTGCAGCGTGTAGCGGCCGTCGACGAAGACATAAGCGCTGTTGCCGAGCACGATGGCCACGCCAGCCGAGCCGCTGAAGCCGGTCAGCCAGCGCAGCCTGTTCGAGCGCGGGGCAACATACTCGCCCTGGTGTTCGTCGGCGCGCGGCACGATGAAGCCATCGAGCCCGTTCTCCTTGAGCCACTGCCTGAGGAGCGCCGTGCGCGGCTTGCCGACGGAGGGATCGCCGGCTGAATCGAAGGACTGGAACATGATGGTTTCCCGGAATCTGGATTTCCGGCGAACCTATCTTTGTGCGCCACCGGTGGCAACGCCGCCAGCTTGGGCCACGATGTCAGTTCTTGAGGTGGATCGTCACCCAGCCTTCGCGGTGGAAGGTTTCGACATGGCGGAACTTCGCTGCGACATAGGCTTCGACCACCGCGTCGTGCTGGCGGTCGAGGATGCCCGAGAGAACCAATGAGCCGCGTGGGGCGAGATGCGCTGCCATTTCAGGCGCAAGCTGCATCAGCGGCTGCGCCAGGATGTTGGCGACGATCAGGTCGAAGGGGCCGCGTGCGGCGAAGATCGGATCGTCGAAGCCTGCCGCTGTTGCTGTCTCGACGTGTTCGCCGGTGCCGTTGAGGCGGACATTGGCCGCGGCGACTTCGGTTGCAACCGGGTCGATGTCGGTGGCGAGCACCGGGATGGGCGCCAGCTTGGCAACCGCAATGGCGAGAACCGCGCTGCCGGTACCGAGGTCGAGCGCGTTGGCCGGGTTCTCCTCGGCAATGACCTTCTCGATCATTTCGAGGCAGCCGGCCGTCGTGCCGTGATGGCCGGTGCCGAAGGCGAGGCCGGCTTCGATCTCGATGGCGATCTGGCCGGGGCGCACGTCGTCGCGGTCGTGGCCGCCATGGACGATGAAGCGGCCGGCCTGGACCGGCTTCAGGCCTTCGAGCGACTTGGCCACCCAGTCGATATCGGGCAGGACCTCGCGGGCGATCGGACCGGTATGGCCGGCATCAGTGAGGGCTGCGGCCATGCGGCGCTCGATGTCCGCGACGTCGCCGTCCGTATAGAGCGACACTTCGTGGATATCACGATCCTCGTCGACTTCGATCACCGCGATCGGCCAGCCATCCTCCTCGAAAATTGTGTCGAGCGAGGCGAAGATGCGGTTTGCAGCTTCGCGGCCGGTGGTGAAATAGAGCCGTGTCTGGGTCATGTCGGGTCCGGTCGAGGAGGGTCAGCCTTCGTTCGCTAGCCGCTTGAGCTTGGCGAGCGCAGTCTCTGGGTTCTCCTCATAGGCGATGGTGCCGAAGAAATCACCCTTGCTGTCGAGCAGCAGGACAGACGCGGTGTGGTCCATGGTGTAGTCGCCGCCCTCGGTCTCGACCTTCTTGGAATAGATGCCGAAGGACTTGGACATGGCCGCGATCTTGGCCGGGTCGCCGGTAATGCCGGTGATGCGGTCGGAGACGTTGCTGACGTAGGTGTTCATCACCTCGGGCGTGTCACGCTCGGGATCGACCGAGACGAAATAGGCGCGGATGTTCTTGCCTTCGTCGCCCATCTGCTTGAGCAGGCCGTCGAGCTCGAACAGCGTCGTCGGGCAGACCTCCGGGCAGTGGGTGAAGCCGAAGAAGACGGCGCTCGGCTGGCCGCGGAAGGCGGCTTCGGTGATCTCGGCGCCCTTCTGGTCGACGAGCACGAAAGGCGCGCCGAAGGCCTGGGCGCTGTTCTTGCTGCTGTACCAGTCGAAGGTCAGCCAGCCGACGCCGGCGGCCATCAGGATCAGAATGCCGGCAAGGATCGTGCGCATCATCGAATGTGATTCCATGGTGTGATTGGTAACGGCTTCAGAAGCACCAGGACATGCCTGCTTCGACCAGTGACATGAAGATGCCGGCGTCCTTGTCCAGCCAGGAGGCAAAGGCGAGGCCGCTGGACGCCGCAAACGCCGTCAGGCCGAGCGCGATCCACGCGACGGTCTTGAGCGATATGGGCAGGGCCTGTTTCATCAACCCTACATAGCGCGCCGCGCGCTTTGCCAAAAGGGACATGTTGACGCCCTCATTCGTCCACAAGACACCATTTCGAGAGCAGGATGCATCATGATGCGGCTTGCAACGCGCTGGCCGCCGACCCAAGTGTGGGCGGACACCATTCCAGGAGGTTTCGATGCGGCTTGCCTTTTCCGTCCTTGCCACCGCCCTCACGCTCGGGGCCGCGGCTCCAGCCTTTGCCCAGCAGGTGGGCGAAGTCGGCGTCGACTGGCTCGGCAACGACATCATCGTCGAGGCGATCAAGGACCCCGAGGTCGAGGGCATCACCTGCCACGTCTCCTATTTCGACCGTGGCGTGATCGACCGGCTGCAGAAGGGCAACTGGTTCGAGAACCCCTCCGATTCGGCGATTTCCTGCCGTCAGACCGGGCCGATCACCATCGGCGAGATCGATCTCGGCGAGGAAGGCGAAGAGGTGTTCAAGCAGGGCATCAGCCTGATCTGGAAGGAGCAGGTGGTGAACCGTATCTACGACAAGAAGAACGAGACGCTGATCTATCTCGCGCATTCGCGCCAGGTTCAGGACGGCTCGGCCAAGATGTCGATGACGACGGTGCCGCTTTACGGCCAGGAGGTCGTCTGGACCAAGGGCAAGCCGCAATAACTTGCGGGCGAGGTGGCGCGGGCGTAAATCCGCGTTATGGACACACCAGCAGACCTTCGCTTCAAGGACGACGAACCGCGCATCCACCCGACATCAGAGCTGAAAGGCTGCCGGCTCGGCCGTCATGTCGCTGTCGGCGAACGTGTCGTGCTGCGCGAGGTCGTCGTCGGCGACTACTCCTATTTCGAGCGCCACGCCGAGGCGATCTACACCACCATCGGCAAGTTCTGCTCGATCGCGGCCAACAGCCGCATCAACGCGCTCGAACATCCGATGGAGCGGCTGACCACCCACAAGGTGAGCTACCGCCCCAACGAGTATTTCCGCTATCTCGGCGTCGACGGCGATTTTCGCGAGCGCCGCAGGGCAAAGTCGGTGAGCATCGGCCATGACGTGTGGATCGGCCATGGCGCGGTCATCATGCCCGGGGTGACGATCGGCAATGGTGCGGTGATCGGGGCGAATGCGGTGGTGACGAAGGATGTGGCGCCGTTCGAGATCTTCGTCGGCGTGCCGGCCAGGCGGCTGAAGATGCGGTTTCCCGCCGAAATCGCCGCCCGCATCGAAGCATTGGCCTGGTGGGACTGGCCGGCCGAGCGGCTGTTCGAGGCCATTCCCGACATGCAGAGCCTGCCCATCGAGGCGTTTCTCGACCGCTGGGAGGCGGCCACGGGCTGATGCCGAGGCGTCGCTGTCACAGCGGCACGGAACCGGGAGTGGATGTCGCGTGTTTTCCTTCGCCGGACGAAGGGATCTGCGATGTTCGAGAGGGTGTTCACCAGGATTGCCAACAGCGTTGCCTATGCCGCCGGGCTGCCGCTGACCTTTCTCGGCTGCTGCCTGATCGTGCTCGCGTGGGCGGTCTCCGGGCCTGTGTTCGGCTTTTCCGACACCTGGCAGCTGGTCATCAACACCGGCACGACCATCATCACGTTCCTGATGGTGTTCCTGATCCAGAATACGCAGAACCGCGATGGCGCGGCGATGCAGGCCAAGCTCGACGAGCTTATCCGCGTCGGCAAGGCGCAGAACTATTTCATAGGCATCGAGCACCTGACCGAGACCGAGGTCGAGGACATCAGACGCAAATGCGAGGAAGCGGCCAAGCGGCACGACGCGAAAGCGAGGGCAAAAGCGTAAGTGGCGCCGCGGTCCAGCTTCTGGAAGGTTGACGCTGGGCGGCCTGGGGAACAAAATCGAAGCGGGTTGGGTTTTGTGGCGTGACTGATTGGTTGGACATCCTGAAAGAGCAGGCCAAAACCGGCGCGGAGATGGCGCGCGAGGTGCCCGCGACGCTTGCCAACCCCGACATCAGCCGCGACCAGGTGAAGAAGCTGTTTGCCGCGCTCGAGCAGCAGGCCGAATTCGTCGAGAAGCTGCGGCAGGTGCTCGAGGCCAATGACTTCGAACCGGAGGTGCTGGTCGCCGCCGAAAAGCTGGAAGACCGCTATGCCGAACTGGCGGCATCCGTTGCCGAGCGGCTGAAAGCGATGCGCGGCGGCAGCGCGCCGACCCGCCGGCAGTAAGGTTCCTCCTGCCTGAGAAGCAAGCCGGGTGCGCCTTGCGCGAACGTGCGGGCGATGTTCAGGCCGGTGCCGTGCCGCTGTGAATGACCTTCTTGATTTCTGCACGGAATCCCGGAGTGTCCTTTTCGCCATGGACCGCTACCGCGTGCTGGACGGCGGCGTTGATCAGCTCGTCCTCGGTATCGGCGGCGATCGCCACCGTGCACTTCATTTCGCTCGGGAATTCACGGCAATCGATATATTGGCGCATCGTCTTCGCCTCCCTGCGATAAAAGTTAGCGCTTGCTAATTTTATGCCTGGGACGACCAAGCGGCAACCGATATGTGGGCCCGCCAAGCGGTTCGGGCCGGGGCCACGATGTAGGCGGGTGGCCGAGCGCGATCTCGCGCGGCTAAAGGCTCGGGCTGCGGAGGAGGGGATGCCCTACCAGACGCTGATCAACTCGATCCTGCATAAGTATGTGGAGGGGTGAAGGCCTCATACCGCGTTCACAAACCCGTCCAGCACCTTCTTCTGTCCGGCCTTGTCGAAGTCGATGGTCAGCTTGTTGCCGTCGATGGCCGAGATGTTGCCGTTGCCGAATTTTTGGTGGAACACGCGGTCCCCTACCTTGAAGCGCGACGGTTCTGACGCGACGGACTTGGCCACCAGCTCGCCCTCGATGGTACGGCCCTTGACCGAGCCGCGGCCGGCGCCGAAGCCTGAATCGGTTTCGCCATAGCCGATGCGCTCGACCGAATGACCGGAGCGCGAGCCCCAGTTACGGTCGGTGGCTTCGGTGCGGTTCTGCTGCGCCCGCTGCCAACCCGGCGTGGCGTAGGTGTTGGAGAAGGATTTCTGGCCGACGTCGTCGAAACGCGAGGCGCCGTAGGGGTTGCGGCCGCCGCCACCGTAGCCGCCGTATGAATTGCCGGCGTCGGCGACCTCGACATGCGCCTCGGGCAGTTCGTCGAGGAACCGCGAGGGGATTGTCGATTGCCACAGGCCGTGGATGCGGCGGTTGGAGACGAACCACAGATGCAGGTTCTTCTTGGCGCGGGTGAGGCCGACATAAGCGAGGCGGCGTTCTTCCTCCAAGCCCGAGCGGCCGCCCTCGTCGAGCGCGCGCTGGTGCGGGAACAGGCCTTCCTCCCAGCCGGGCAGGAACACGGTCTCGAACTCCAGGCCCTTGGCCGAGTGCAGCGTCATGATGTTGACGGCGTCGAGGTCCTCGTTCTTGTCGGCATCCATGACGAGCGCGACATGTTCGAGGAACGAGCGCAGCGATTCGTATTCCTCCATCGAGCGGATGAGTTCTTTGAGGTTTTCGAGCCGTCCCGGCGCTTCGGCCGAGCGGTCGTTCTTCCACATGTCGGTGTAGCCGCTCTCTTCGAGGATGGTCTCGGCGAGTTCGTTGTGCGGCGTATTGTCGAGCGCCTTTTGCCAGCGCTCGAAATTGGCCGCGACCTCGCGCAAGGCGGCACGCGGCTTAGGCTTGAGCTCGTCGCTTTCGGCCAGATTGCGCGCCGCTTCGAGCATCGGCACGCCAAGGGCGCGGGCGGTGTCGTGGACCTGGCGGATGGCGGCTTCGCCAAGGCCGCGCTTGGGGATGTTGACGATACGCTCGAAGGCGAGGTCGTCGGCGCCCTGGGCGACGACGCGGAAATAGGCCATGGCGTCGCGGATTTCCTGGCGCTCGTAAAAGCGCGGGCCGCCGACGACCCGGTAGTTGACGCCAAGGGTGACGAAGCGGTCTTCGAACTCGCGCATCTGGAACGAGGCGCGGACGAGAATCGCCATGTCGTTGAGGTTGTGCTTCTGGCGCTGCAGTTGCTCGATCGTTTCGCCGACGGCGCGGGCTTCCTCCTCGGAGTCCCAGGCGGCGTGGACATTGACCTTGCCGTCTTCGGGATCGTTGCGTTCGGTGAACAGCGTCTTGCCGAAGCGGCCCTCATTATGGGCGATGAGATGGGAAGCGGCACCGAGGATATGGGCGGTGGAGCGGTAGTTGCGCTCGAGCCGGATGACGACGGCACCCGGAAAATCCTTGTCGAAGCGCAGGATGTTGTCGACCTCGGCCCCGCGCCAGCCATAGATCGACTGGTCGTCGTCGCCGACGCAGCAGACGTTCTTCTGGCCCGGCGCGCCGGTCTCCTGCGCGAGCAGGCGCAGCCACATATATTGCGCGGTGTTGGTGTCCTGATACTCGTCGACGAGGATGTATTTGAAGCGCTTGTGGTATTCCTTCAACACGTCAGGATAGGCGCGGAAGATGCGGATCGGGTGGCACAAAAGGTCGCCGAAATCACAGGCGTTCAGCGTCTGGAGCCGGTCCTGATAGGCCTTGTAGAGTTCGCGGCCCTTGCCGTTGGCGAAGGCGCGCGCATCGCCCTCGGGGATCTCGGCCGGGCCGAGCCCCTTGTTCTTCCAGCCGTCGATCATCATGGCGAACTGGCGCGCCGGCCAGCGCTTGTCGTCGAGGCCTTCGGCCTGGATCAACTGCTTGATGAGGCGGATGACGTCGTCGGTATCGAGGATGGTGAAGTCGGAGCGCAGGCCGGCCAGTTCGGCATGGCGGCGCAGCATCTTGACGCCGATGGAGTGGAAGGTGCCGAGCCAGGGCATGCCCTCGACGGCCTCGCCGACAAGCAGGCCGATGCGCTGCTTCATCTCGCGCGCGGCCTTGTTGGTGAAGGTGACGGCGAGGATCTGGCTGGGGTAGGCGCGGCCCTGGCTGAGGATATGGGCGATGCGGGTGGTGAGCACGCGCGTCTTGCCGGTGCCGGCGCCGGCGAGCACCAGGACCGGGCCTTCGGTGGTCTCGACAGCTTGGCGCTGCTCGGGGTTCAGGCCCTTGAGATAGTCGGCTGCGGCGGGCGCCTGGCGGGCGGCCATGGCGCGCGCGGCAATACCGCTCGGCGCAGGTGTGCTGCCGGGCCGGGGCGGCATTCCGCCGGGCTCGTCGAAAAACGGCATGTCGTCCGGAAAGTCTGACATTTGCCCCGAATGTAGTGATTCGGGGCGGAAAGGCCAGCCGCGTCTCTGTTTTGTTCTGGTTTAGGCGGGGAAAGTGGCGGCCTTGACCTGAATGCTCTGGCATGGCTAGCTTGCCACACGGCTGGATGTGGCCGGCAGCCCGCGCCCCGACAAGGGGTATGGCGAACACATCGGACGCTTCCGTCACCTGATCCCAAGGGATGGTGAGAGCATCGGCAATGCGGGCACTGATGGACATGCTCACCGGAACCCGAGGATCGGAAGATCATGCGAACCTATCGTGATGCAAAGGCGATGGCGAAAGCCATGCGCGAGGCGCTTGCCCAAAAGAACCTCGATGTCAGCCACAGCGAGGCGCTCGAAATCGTTGCCCGGCAGTTCGGTGTCGACAATTGGAATATCCTGTCGAGCAAGCTGGAGAAGGTGGAAGAGCCTGCCACCGGTGCGGTGAGCTTCACCCAGCCGGTGCCGATCTTCCGCATCTTCGACGAGGATAAGGCGAGGGGCTTCTACGAGGGCTTTCTCGACTGCAAGGTCGACTGGGAGCATCGCTTCCATCCCGGCGCGCCGCTCTACTGCCAGGTGTCGCGCGGTGGCTTGAAGCTGCACCTGTCGGAGCATTCCGGCGACGCCAGCCCCGGTGCGACCGCCGTCTGCTACATGCAGGGTGTGGAAGCATTCCAGAAGGGGCTGATCGCCAAGGACTACAAATACAATCGTCCGGGCCTGCAGCATCAGGACTGGGGGCTGGAGTGCGAGGTGATCGACCCGTTCGGCAACCGCATCCGCTTCATGGAAAGCCAGGATTGATCAGCGCCTTAGCTGCGCCCGAGGCCCGGGCACCTCCCCTGCACGGCGGTGCCCATTCACGCAACCGTGACACCACCTACATTTGCATACGCTAAACTCGCCGCCTGATGTCGAAGACAGGGAGCGAGCCATGACCAGACCTGCCATCACCCAGGCGATGATCGACGCCTATGACGAATACACCCACCTGACGCTCGACCGGCGCCACTTCATGGAGACTCTGACCAAGCTCACCGGATCGGCTGCCGCGGCGGCGGTGATTGCACCGATGCTTTCGGCCAACCAGGCGCGGGCGGCCATCGTTGCCGAGGACGACACGCGGCTCAAGGCCGAGGAGATCACCTATACCGGCGGTGCCAGCGAGATGAAGGGCTATCTCGTCCAACCGGCGGAAAATGCGGGCAAGCTGCCGACGATCATCGTCATCCACGAAAACCGGGGCCTCAATCCGCATATCCGCGACGTGGCGCGGCACATCGCGCTCGAAGGCTTCGTCGCGCTGGCGCCCGACTATCTGTCGCCGCTCGGCGGCACGCCGCCTGACGAGGAAAAGGCGCGCGAGATGTTCGGCCAATTAGATGCTGCGCAGACGGTGGCAAACGGCGTCGCGACGGTGGCTTTCCTGAAGGCGCACGAAAGCGGCAACGGCAAGGTCGGCGCGGTCGGCTTTTGCTGGGGCGGCGGCACTGTCAATCTGCTTGCCGTCAACGCGCCGGACCTCGGCGCCGGCGTCGCCTATTATGGCGCGCAGCCCAAGGACGAGGCGGCAATCGCCAACATCAAGGCGGCACTGCTCTTGCATTATGCCGGGATGGACGAGCGCATCAACGCCGGCATCGACGCCTACAAGGCGGCGCTGACGAAGGCTGGCAAGGATTTTGAGGTTCACGTCTATGACGGCGCCCAGCACGCCTTCAACAACGACACGTCCGAGGCGCGCTACAACAAGGAGGCGGCGGACCTGGCCTGGGGCCGGACAATTGCCTTCTTCAAGGAGAAGCTGGCCTGATCTGCCTTGTGGCAGGCGTGAGCGGTTCGCGCGCGCCTGCCTGGCTCAGGCCACGCCGCGCTTGGAGCGGGCCTGGCGCAGGATGACGCGCCAGCGCAGCATCTCGATCGGGATCGGCCCGTTGTTGTTGGCGATCTCGAAGATTTCGTTGTTGATGTTGCGCAGCGAACGCCAGAAATCGTAGTCGCTGATGCGCGGGTCGCAGGCAAGCTTGCTGGCTGTCGTTTCGATGTCTGTTTGCATGCCTTGCCTCAAGCCGTCCGGTGCCCGCCGCGACTCAACTTCGCTGCGTGGGATTGTCGGGGTGAGGGTGCAGCCGATCAACGAACCGGTGGCTGTGATGCAGGTTATGAACAGGTAAGGTTAATCGCCTGTGGCCCTTCAGCCACTATGTCGGCTTGCGCCTGATGCCGATCGAGCGGCCGGCGCGCTCCGGCATGGGCAATTGGGCGTGGGCGGCACCCATTGCCTGAAGGTTCGCCATGATGTCCTCCGGGAAGGGCGCGACCTTCGGGCCAGTCATGTCGACATGCAAAGCGAGATATTCCGACGTCGCCGCCAGCCAGCCGTCGACGTGGAGCAGCTCCTGGTAGACACGCAGCCGCTTGTCGTCATGGTCGAGCAACTGGAAGCTCGCGGTGACGCGGTGTTCGAGATGCAGTTCCTGCACATAGCAGACGTGGACTTCCGCCGTGTAGATGGTGAGCTTTCGGTCGCGGACGTAAGCAGCCCCCATTCCGAGCAGATCGAGCGCCTCGTCGCTGCAGCGGTCGAACAGGACGTTGTAATAGGCCATGTTGAGGTGGCCATTATAGTCGATCCAGCCTTTCTCAATCTCCATGACGTGTGACACGAACGGGGCTGGCATGGCGTAATCCTTTGGTCTTCTGTTGCGCTGGACAAACCGGACAGGGTGGCAGATTACCCGAGCATAGGGTGCCGGCAAGGCGGCATGCTGTTCCAATCGCGGAGGAAAACATGGCTTTGAGCGACCTGAAGGCGATGGCGCGGAACGAGGAAGGGATCGCCACCGCTCTCGGCATCCTCAAGCAGAAATTTGGCGAGCGCTTCCAGGCCGGCCAGGCGATCCGTGAGCAGCATGGCCATACAACGACCTATCTGCCCAACCAGGCGCCCGACGGCGTGGTGTTCGCCGAAAGCACGGCAGACGTGCAGGACGTCGTGCGGGTCTGTGCGGAACATCGCGTGCCGGTCGTCGCCTTCGGCACGGGCACGTCGCTGGAAGGCCATGTCAACGCGCCGGCAGGCGGCATCTCGGTCGACACCTCGCGCATGGACAAGGTCGTCTCCGTCAATGCCGACGACCTCGACTGCACGGTCGAGGCGGGTGTGACGCGCGAAGCGCTGAACACCTACTTGCGCGACACCGGCCTGTTTTTCCCGATCGATCCCGGCGCCAACGCCAGCCTCGGCGGCATGGCGGCGACCCGCGCCTCGGGCACTAATGCGGTGCGCTACGGCACGATGCGCGAGAACGTGCTTGCGCTGCGCGCCGTGATGGCCGACGGCAACGAGGTGGTGACCTCGCATCGTGCCAGGAAAAGCTCGGCCGGCTATGATCTGACGCGGCTGCTGGTGGGGTCGGAGGGCACGCTCGGCATCATCACCGAGGTGACGCTCAAGCTGCAGGGCATCCCGCAGGCGATCTCGGGCGGGGTCTGTCCGTTCCCGAGCGTCGAGGGTGCATGTCAGGCGGTGATCGCGACCATCCAGATGGGCATTCCGGTGGCGCGGATCGAACTGGTCAACGCGCTGCAGATGCGGGCGATGAAGAATTATTCCAAGCTCGATTATCCCGAGAGTCCATGCCTGTTCCTGGAGTTTCACGGCTCGGACGCCGGTGTGGCGGAGCAGGCAGAAAGCTTTGGCGAGATCGCTGCCGAATATGGCGGTGGGCCGTTCCTGTGGACCACGGTTGCCGAGGAGCGGGCGAAGCTGTGGAAGGCGCGACATGACGCCTATTGGGCGTCGCAGACGCTGCGCCCCGGCGCACGCGCGCTGTCGACCGATGCCTGCGTGCCGATCTCGCGGCTGGCCGAATGCATTGCCGAGACTGAGGCCGACATCGAGCGGCTGGGGCTGATCGCGCCGATCGTCGGACATGTCGGCGACGGCAATTTCCACACGCTGGTGCTGATGGACCCGAATGACCCAACAGACATCGGCCGCGCCGAGGAGTTCGTGAAGCGGCTGGCCGAGCGGGCGATATCAATGGACGGCACCTCGACCGGCGAGCACGGCATCGGCCAGGGCAAGATGGGTCTGATGGAGCGCGAGCACGGCCACGGCGTGGCCGTGATGCGGGCGATCAAGCAGGCACTCGACCCACAGAACATCCTCAATCCCGGCAAGATGCTGCCAGCGGCGGACTAGACAAACGTTGACCTAAGGTCGCCGGCTTGCTACTGCGCCGCCGTCCAACAAGGAATTTTATGCGCAGAGACTTCAATCGTTGAAGCGTCGGCCAGCGGGCCGATGACAGCCGAGAGGCTGAACGGGCGCTTGCGCCTTTCTCTGACACGTAAATTCCAAGGATAATTCCATGAAACACGCTCACGGCGCGACGGTTCGCGCCTATTCCGACACGGCTGATCGCATGCAACTGGCCGAAATCTGGCTGGACGCTTCGCGCATCGGCCATCCGTTCCTGACGGAGGAGGATCTTCTCGCCCAACAGGCCAAGGTGCGGGACGTCTACTTGCCGCAGGCGGAAAACTGGGTGGCCGAGATAGACGGCAAGCCGGCAGGCTTCATCGGCCTGATCGACAACTTCATAGGCGGGTTGTTCGTCGCCCCGGCCGCTCATGGCCATGGGCTGGGCAAGGCGCTGGTGCTGCATGCAGCAAAGCTGAAAGGCGCGCTCGAGGTCGAGGTCTATGCCGACAATTTGTCGGCAGTTGCCTTCTACCAGCGCATGGGTTTCGTCGAACTGCTGCGGCATGCCCATGACGACGAAGGCAGGCCGCTCGAGGTGATCCGCATGAGGCGGGCGGCATAACGACCAGCCGTCGCTTTTTGCGGGAGAGGCTACGCCGCGGCGTTGACGCGCCGCGGCGTACAGCCCAACATGCCACCAAATGACCACGCTCCTGCGCTTAGACGCTTGGGACGCATGAAAAGATTTGCCCCGAGGCAATGCTCGCTCGCCTGTTCGTAATATTTGGTGGACTGTTTGTACTGGCGCTGCTTGCGGCACTGGTGGGGCCGTATTTTATCGACTGGTCCGGCTACAAGGCCGAGTTCGAGCGCGAGGCGAGCGCCATTCTCGGTCGCAAGGTGGCCGTGCAGGGCGATGTGCGCGCGCGAATCCTGCCGTTTCCCTCGGTGACGTTTTCCGATGTGACGGTGGGCGGCGGGGCCGACGGCAAAGATGCGATGACCGTCGAGACGTTCTCGATGGATGCGGAACTGGCGCCGCTGCTGCGCGGCGAGTTCCTGATCTACGACATGCGGCTGGTGCGGCCGAAGGCGACGATCGATGTGGCTGCCGACGGCACCGTCGACTGGGCGATGCGGCCTTCGGCGCCCTTCGACGCCAAGCAGATCTCCATCGAGAAGCTGACCGTCACCGAGGGGCAGGTGAGGGTGCGGCATGGAACCAGCGGGCGCGACCAGCTTCTGTCGGAAATCAACACCGAGATTTCGGCCAAGTCGCTTGCCGGTCCATGGCGGATGGACGGCTCGCTCCGCATCAACGGGATGAAGACGCAACTGTCGGCTTCGACCGGCTCGGTAGACCCGACCGGCCAGATGCGGCTACGGCTGCGGGCCACACCCGAACGCCGTGGCTTTGTGCTGGAAAGCGACGGCAATGCGAGCATGGACAAGGGGCGCGGGCTTTATGCCGGCAATTTCAGCGTCATCGAGGCCCAAGCCGAGCCGCCGGCCGCCAAGGGCGACAAACCCAAGGCGCCAGCCAAATCTGTGGGACCCGGCTTCAGGCTGAAGGGCAAGTTTGCGCTCGACCACGCCAGGCTCGGGGTCGAGGAGTTCCGCTTCGAAAGCGGGCCGCTCGACAATCCCTACACCGCCGACGGCACGGCGGAGATCGACCTTGGAACCACGCCGCATTTCTCGATTGCCGCCAATGGTGCGCAGGTGCGCTTCGACGAGGCGGTGGGCGGAGAAGCCGCTGGAGCCGGGTTTTCGATCACGCAACGGCTGACGGCGCTGGAGAGCGTGCTGGTCGACCTGCCGCGGCCGACGATACCAGGTACCATCGACGTCGACCTGCCGGCGATCGTCGCCGGAGACACCACGGTGCGGGATGTCAAACTGTCGGCCGAGCCGGCCGAGGGCGGCTGGAAGCTGAATTCGGTGGCTGCGACGCTGCCCGGGCGCACGCGGCTGGAGGCCGACGGTTTCCTGAAAACGGAAGACAGTCTGGGCTTCGATGGCCAGTTGCTGCTGGCGGTCGGACAGCCCTCGGGCTTTGCCGCCTGGGTGGCGCGGGATGTCGATGAGGCGGTGCGCCGGCTGCCGGCCGCGGGGTTCAAGGCCAAGGTGGCGCTGACGCGCGAACAGCAGAAGCTCGACGACATCGAGCTGATCCTGGGCAAGGCCAAGTTCACCGGCGAGCTGGACAGCCTGCAGCCGGGCGATGCGCGGGCTTCGGTGACGATGAAGCTCGATGGCGGCGAACTCGACCTCGAAGGTCTGCGCGCCTTCGCTTCGCTGTTCGTCACCGACCAGGGCGCCAATCGCTTTGCCGACAGCGATCTCGATCTTGCAGTGAAGGCTGGACCGGTGAACCTTGCCGGCCTGAGCGCCGAAAGCCTGGATACGGCCCTGCGCCTGCGCGAGGGCGTGCTGGAGATCGACAGGCTGTCGATAGGCGAGCTGGCTGGCGCTTCGTTGAGCGCTACCGGCCGTATCAAGGATTTTCCTGCCACGCCAACCGGCAACCTCGATGCGTCCGTGGTGGCGGTGGATCTCGCACCGCTGGTCGCGCTGGCGGCCGCACAGTCGCCAGACAACAGGCTGCTTGCGGGCCTTGCTGCGCGCGCGGCGGCATATCCGGGCCTGCTCGCCGATGCCCGCATCGATTTCGTCGCCAGTGCCGTGGAGAACGGCAACGGTTCGACCGGCGTCGCGTTGAGCGCGCAGGGCAAGGCCGGTGGCTCCGACCTGCTGGCGACCCTTTCGGCGCCGGCCTTTGAAGGGTCGTTGCAGGGCGCACAGATCGCGCTCAATTTTTCCGCCCGCAACGAGGATGCGACTAGCCTGATGGCGCTCGCCGGCCTGCCGGCGCTGCCGCTTGGCGTGATCGGGCCGGGCGAAATGGAGGTGGCAGCGAAAGGTGCTGCGCAGAACGGACTCGAGGTCATCGCAAGTCTGAAGGGCGACGACGCCTCCGGAGGTTTTGCCGGGACGGTCGCGCTGCGCGACGAGGGCCCGAGCCTGAAAGGCAGGGCGACGTTGCGCGCCGCCGATGTCGAGCCGTGGCTGATGACGGTGGGCGTGGCCCTGCCGGGCATGGGCACGGGCAAGGCGGTCGATCTTGCCGCGGACGCGAGCTATGCCGGCGGGCCGTTGTTGCTCGACAGGCTGGACGGCACCGTGAACGAGGGTGCGGTGGTCGGCAATCTCAGGGTGGAGCTGGTCGGCGGCGTGCCGCATCTCGGCGGTTCGCTGACGCTCGACGAACTCGACCTCGCGCCTTTTGCCGAGATGATGCTTGGCGCTAGGGCGCTGGAGAGCGGCGACGAGGCCTGGCCGGCAGCGCCATTCGAGCAGAAACCGGTCGCGCCGTTCACGGCCGACCTCGAGATCGTCGCCGGTACACTAGCCGCCGAGCCGCTGGCGACCGCCAATGACGCGGTGCTGGCCCTGAAACTCGATGGCCAGTCGCTCAGGCTGTCCAACCTCAGGGCCAAGCTGTTCGGTGGCGCCCTGGAGGGGCTGATCGAACTCAAGAACAATGACGGCACGGCCCTACTGAGCAGCCAGCTGAAACTCGGCTCCGCGGAAGTTGGCGGGATTCCGGGCGCGGGTTCGCTGGGCGGCAAGGGTGATTTTTCGGCGACGTTCTCCGGCAGTGGCAAGTCTATCGAGGGCTTGGTCGCTTCGTTGTCGGGCTCCGGCACCGCTGTTGTCGACGGGCTGACCGTGCCCGGATTGAACCCGGATGCGTTCGCTCCGCTGATCGCCAAGGCCGACGCGCTGGGCCGCGACATCAACGGCGCGCGCGTCGCCGAGTTCGCTCCGGGGATCGCCGGCGACGGCAGCTTTGCCGCGGAAAAGGCAGACGTCGCCTTCACCATCGCCGGCGGCATCCTGCGCGCGCCGCCGCTGACGCTGAAGAATCCGTCGGCGACACTCGTCGCAGACCTGCGTGCCGATCTCAACGACGGGGTCGTGTCGGCGGACGGCAATATCACCTACGCGCCGGGCAGGGAGGCCCTGGTGGGCTCGGAACCGGTGCTTGGCTTCCGCATCGAAGGCGAGCCGGTGGCGACCGCGCTGTTGTTCGACAGCGAGCCGATGGCGCAATTCCTGACCCAGCGTGCGCTGGAAAAGGAACAGGCGCGCGTCGAGGCGATGCAGGCGGTGTTGCTGGAAAAGCAACGGCTGCGGCGCGAGGTGCGCTATTTCGCCGGGCTTCAGGCCGAGCGCGAACGTATTGCGGAAGAAGCGCGGCTGGCCGAGGAAGCCCGCATTCGCGCCGAGCAAGAAGCGAAGGCCAGGGCCGAGGCAGCCCGGCTCAAGGCCGAAGAGGAAGTCCGCGCGGCGGAGGCCGCCGCCAAGGCGCAGGCCGAAGCCGTCAGGCAAAAGGCGCTCGAGGATGCCGGCAAGGCTCGTCGGGCGGCGGAAGAAAAGGCGCATTTGGCGGCCGAGCAGAAGGCAAAACTAGAAGCTGAGCAAAAGGCCAGGCGCGAGGCCGAAGCGGCCAAGCCTGCGCCGGTTTCGGAAATCGAACGGGCGCCGCTGCCCGATGCCCGGCCAATGGCAATGCCGGATCAGGCGATCCCGGCAGAGCCTGCGCCCCCGCCGCCTCCCCAAGCACCCGTCAAGAAGAAGCTCGAACCGCTCAGTCTCGACGACTTCTTCAAGTCGCTGCAAAGCCAATAGGCAGGCGGGCAGCTCCCAAGGGCGGTTTCAGCCGACCTTGGCCTTTTTCAGGACGTCGTTGATACGGCTTTGCCAGCCTTTGCCGGTGGCCTTGAACTTGGCGATGACATCGGGATCGAGGCGAATCGAGACGACCTGCTTGGGCGCCTCGACTGAGGGGCGGCCACGAGCGCGGCGTGCTTCTTCGATGCCTTGGAAGAATTCTGGCGGCAAGACTTCCTGAGCCGGGCGAAATTGGGCCAGTTCTTCCTCAGTCAGTTCCGGGCTGTCCACGGCATCCCAATCTTCCTTGGTGTAGCCGTGTCCAGGTTCGAACGCCTTTTTCAGTGTCTTGCCGGTCATGACAGAACCTTCCTTTCCTGAGCGCTTGCTGGCCTGAAGCTGATGACGGACATCGCTTCCGTGCCCAGTGTGGTGAAGATCACCACGGCGACCCGATTGTCGAAGTAGCCGATTGCCTTCATTCGTCGACGACCGGCGTTGTCTGGCCGGGCAGGTTTGATGACAGCAGACTCCCAGCCGAAAAACACTACGTCAGCGAAGTCGAAGCCGTGCTTTTCGAGATTGGCCAGACGCTTTGGTTCGTCCCAGACGATCTTCATTAAAAGTATTACTTTTAATCGCTGAGGTCAAGAATAAACGTATTACGAAAAATGTATCTGGCAAGGATAGTATCCCTGCAGCCTGATGGCTAGCGGCCGGACCGCTCGGCCGCGCCAAGCTTCGCCTGTTCCAGTACGAACAGACGGAGTGCGGAGGAGAGGTTTGCCTCGCGCGGGCGCTGGGCGTCGACTTCGGCAACGAGGGCGGCAAGGGGAATGCCGCGCGTGGCCGAGATGGCGACAAGGTCGTCATAGAAGGGTTTTTCCAGCGAATAGCTGGTGCGGTGACCGCGAATCGTCACTGAGCGTTTTTCGACAAGGCTCACTGGCCGGATTTTTCCGGGTCGCTGTCGCGGCGGTGGCCGTCGACGAATTTCTCGGCGCGGTCGGCGGTCAGCCGGTCCCGTGCCTTTTCCGCTTTGGTGCGGCCGTGCAACGCGCGGTTCTGGTCGGCAACGGTCTCGCGCTCGGCCCGCGCCTTGTGCTTCCTGAACTGGCGGAGATTGACGACGTCGGCCATGGACGACCTCGTCCTGTTTTACTTCTTGCGGAAAGCGTCGAGCGAGACGACGTCGGCGCCCTTGCCGTGGGCCGGCTCTTCCGGTGTTTCCTTCTCGGCCGCACCGGCCTTTTTCTTTGGCGCGGCCTTGCGCTCGGCCGGCTTTACCACCGCGATTGGCTCCGGCTTGGCCGCATCTTCTTCAGGGGCGGCCGCGGGCTCTGCCTTGACCTCGAACTCGAGCTCGAAATTGACCGAGGGATCGTAGAAGCCGCGCACGGCGGAGAAGGGGATTTCGAGCTTTTCAGGCACATCCGAGAAGGACAGACCAACCTCGAAGCCGGTATCGGTGACCTTTAGGTCCCAATACTGGAACTGGATGACGATGGTCATCTGCTCGGGATAACGCTCGTGCAGACGGCTGGAGATGCGCACACCGGGCGCGCCGGTCATGAAGGTGATGAAGAAATGGTGGTTGCCCGGCAGGCCTGTTCGCGCGACTTCCGCCAGGACCTTGCGCATGACGCCGCGCAGTGCCTCCTGGGCGAGAATGTCGTAGCGGATCTGGTCTTCGGCCATATGTCGATGCGGGTCCGATTGAATCGTTCCCTTACCTGTAATCAAGCTTGAGCCCGGCGTAAACCGGATATAGCGCGGTATTGAAGATGATCAGATTGCAGCCGGGCGAGGCTTGCCATAAGCGCGCAGAAAGCAGCGCACGGCGTTGGTCGCGGCCGTTCTGAGTTGCTGCTCCGAGACTGTGTCGCCGAAGATCATCGCCATCTGCAGATCGGCGTTGACGAGGGCCAGGAACTGGCGGGCGGCGACGTCGGGATCGTCGATTTCGAGCCACCCGGCATGCGCCAGGCGGGCAAAACGCGCGGCAAGGGCGGCCCAGGTCTTTGCCGGACCATCCTCGCGCCAACCGGCGAAAAGTGCTGGGTAGCGCTCGCCCTCCGTATGCAGGAGCTTGCGCAGGAACTTGCCGTCGCGATTGCAGATGCAGTTCTGGTTGAGCCGTACCGCGAAGGCCACGAGGTCTGCTTCGAGATCGACCGGCTTGTCGGGGAAGGTGGCCAGCGTGTCGAAAACGCCGACATTGATCCGTTCGGTGATTTCTCGGACTACTGCGACCAGCAAATTCTCCTTGTCGCCGTGATGGTTGTAGACCGTCTGGCGCGAGACGCCGGCCTCGGCTGCGATGAGGTCGATATTGGCGCCGGCAAAGCCCTCGCGGCAAAAGACGCAAGCGGCTGCATCGATGATGGAGAGGCGCTTGGCGCTGTGGCTGCGGGCGACCGCAATGTCAGGAGCGTTGGCAGGTGTCATGGAATTTTTATATACAGGTGATTGACGATTTGGACAAGTGTGTCTAAAAATATGTACTCGCTTCGAGATGACCGGTTCGGGAAGAGTCGGAATTTCGGACTGCGGAACGTCCTTGGATTACACGTCGCCGTCTTCTCGCGGCGGAAACCAGATCCGAAAGAATCACGCCATGACACCCCAATTCCTCCGCGTAGCGGTCGTGCTCGGCCTTTTGTCGGCCATCGGTCCGTTTGCAATCGACATGTACCTACCGGCGCTGCCGACGATCGGCGCCGACCTCAATGCCGGCACTGCCGCCGTGCAGATGAGCTTGCTCGTGTTCTTCCTCGCCATGGGCCTGGCCCAGATCGTCGTCGGGCCGATCTCCGACATGATCGGCCGCAAGGCGCCGCTCTACATCGGGCTGGTGCTGTTTGCCATCGGCGGCGTGGGGGCTGCACTCGCGCCCAATATCGAGTGGCTGATCGCCTTCCGCGTGGTCCAGGGCCTCGGCGCCTCGGCCGGCATGGTGGTGCCGCGCGCCATCGTGCGTGACCTGCACACCGGCACTGAGGCGGCACGGCTGATGTCGCTGCTGATGCTGGTCTTTTCCGTGTCGCCTATTCTGGCGCCGCTGACCGGTTCGTTGGTGATCGAGGGCTTTGGCTGGCGCGCCGTTTTCTGGGTCGTCACCGGTGCGGCCGTACTGGCCATCGTGCTCTTGTCGACCTCGCTCAAGGAAACGCGCCCTGCCGCGCATCGTGCCGAAAGCTCGGTGCGCAGCGCGCTGAGCGGCTATCGCTTCCTGCTCGGCGACCGCAACTTCCTTGGTCTGACGTTCATCGGTGGCTTCGGCATTGCCAGCTTCTTCGTCTATCTCGCCAACTCGTCGTTCATCCTGATCGACCATTACGGCCTGTCGCCATCGGTCTACAGCGTGTTCTTCTCGATCAATGCGGTGGCCTTCATAGGCATGTCGCAACTGACGGGCTACCTGACCGAACGATTCGGGTTGCGGCGCGTGGTGCGGGTCGCGGTGGTCGGTTATGCGACGATGATGGTCGTGCTGCTTGCCGTATTCGCCTCGGGCGTCGACCGGCTTGATGTCCTGGCTGCCCTGCTGTTCGTCGGCTACGGCTTCCTTGGCCTGGTCATCCCGACGACCTCGGTGCTGGCGATGGAAGAGCATGGCGAAATTGCCGGGACTGCGTCCGCCCTGATGGGGACGTTGCATTTTGCCACCGGCGCGGTCGCCATGGCGGTGGCGGGCCTGTTCTTCGACGGCACGCCCCTGCCAATGGTGGCGGGTATCACCATGTCGGCGGTCATCGCCTTCGCGCTCGCCCAACTGACGCTCGGCCGCAGCCGCGACGTGGCGGTGGAAGCGCCGGCCGAATGAATTAGGTGGGGCCGGCGATTGTCGTCCGGCCCCATAGTTGTCAGTGCCGATGGCCTTACGATGACTTCGGGAGCGAGCCGAAATGTCGCGGCCATCTTCGTACAGCCTTGATATCGTCTTATTTACCTATGAGCCGGTAAGTCACCGCCAAGACCACCGGAAGTAGAGCGACGACGCCCGAGGCCATCGAAAATCTTGAAATTCATTCCCTCCGCTTTGCTGCTGTTGTTCGCAGCAACGTTCTTGTGCGTGTGGTTGCTTGAGCGCCGCCGGCGGCATCTGCTGTTTTTCTCGCTTGCATTTGCGGCTGTCGGCAGCGCCACCATCGTGCAGTTCGCCTTGTGGCCCCCTGATATCGGCTACAACACGATCGTTTCCGCCATGCTCTATGCCGCAGGGCCGCTGCTGTTGGTCGAAGGTGTGCTCGCGCGCTCACGCAGGTCGATGCCACTGAGACTGCACGCGGCCTGGTTCGCGGCCATTGTCGGCCTGCTGTGCTATTTCTACTACGTCGACAACAACCTCCAGGTCCGCGTCTATGTGCTCAATATCGGCATGGGCTGCATCATCTTGAGCGGTGCATGGAAGCTGCGGGACTTTGTGCGCGGCAACGTCATCGACCGCGCGATGGTCTGGCTCCTGCTTGGTCTTGGCCTGACCTTCTTCGTGCGCGTGCTGCTCGACGGCAGTTCGGTTCCGCCCGACGACGTCGACGCATTCTTCGAATCCGCATTCTGGATCTGGGCGCAGTTCAGTATGTCCCTGCTTGGCGCTACCCTGGGACTTGGGCTGCTGGTCGTCGCCTGTGCCGACATCGTTCTGGGGCTGAAGGCAGAGCGCGACACCGATCCGCTTACCGGATTGCTGAACCGCCGCGGCCTGCAGGGACGGGAGGCGCGCCTGCTGTCTGTCGCCCGGGGCAAGCCGCTTGGCATCGTTGCCTGCGACATCGATTGCTTCAAGACGATCAACGATCGATTCGGCCATGCCGCTGGCGACGTGGTGCTGGCGACATTCGCCGGGATCATGAGGAAGAAACTGCGGGCCGGCGACATAGCTGCGCGGACGGGCGGCGAAGAATTCATCATGGTGCTGAATTGTCCCCTGGACCAGGCATACAGCCTGACCGAGAAGTTGCGCCGCGAGATCGCAAGCGCCCATTTTGCCGGGCTGCCTGCGGATTTTGCCGTCACTTGCAGCTTCGGCATCGCCGAGTTTCATCCCGGCGAAGGGCTATGGGATGCCATCGGCCGCGCCGACAAGATCCTCTATGCCGCCAAGCGCGCCGGCCGCAACCGGACATTCGCGGAGGGGTTGCAATTGCCGAGCGCGGCGTAAGCCGGTTCAGGGTAGGCGCGAGCGTTCCCGGACGAAGGCCAGCCGTTCCTCAACCGGTGCCCTCGGCACCTCGACGAGATCATATCCGCAAGCCGTATAGCTTGCGACCATCGCGGCATGGGTGCGCCGGGCCTCGTCCTCATCCTGCTTGCGCTCGCTGTCCTGGGTGAATATTTCGGGCCAGTGCGGCAGGATGAAAACGCGGCTGTTGTAGCGGAACTTCTGTGCCGCGCTCTCGAAGTGTGGCGGCACCGGCAGGCCGACAAGGCTGGCATAGCCAATGACATCAGGCACGCCGCGGTCGAACCAGACCGGCCCGGATGCGGCCATGGCGATGGCGTGCGAACGCATTTCCCATGACAACATGAGTTCGGCAAAGAGCGAGGTATCGTGCCAGGGAAGGGCGGTTCCGCCGATCGCGGCCTGATCCCTGATGATGCCGCGGCCCGCTTCGACCGATGTGGCATGGCCGGCCTCGGCGAGTGCTGAAATCAGCGTGGTCTTGCCCGAGCCCGGGCCGCCGGTGAGCACGAAGAAACGATCGGAATTTGGGTTTGTCATTGAAAGGTCTCCGGACAAGCGGGACCGGCCATGCACAGGCAGGCTGACATTGCGGGATCAACCACGCAACGACGAAACCAGCCAAGGCCGGCAGCTCATATTTGGGGAAAGCAGATTTGGGGAGAGAAGTGGAGGTTTCTGTTGCCAGGTACCTCCGAACCCCGCCTAGAAGTGCGAACCTCTAGGGCTTAATTTGAAGCTATCGCACAGCTTACGCTGCGAGACGTGCTTCCGCATAGTTGTCGTTTGCAACTACAAGTTTAGCCCGATAACGGTGGTACAATGCCGAGCAAAAGTCCGATCTTTACACCCTCGTCGATCCTATTTCGCCCCCAACAAAAGCCGTCGCTCACTGCGCGGCGGCTTTTGGTGGAGGCGCCGGGTACCGCCCCCGGGTCCGAATGGCTTATTACATCGGCAGTTTATCGCCATAGTCAGTCAAGCTGACGGATCGAATATAGGGAGGCTCGGCGAAAAAGGAAAGGTCGAACGGCAAGTCGAGCGGGCCATATGCAACAGTTTTATCAGACCACGCGAAGACGCAGGGTTGACTCGCGCGTTGCGCGAACCGAAGCTTCCGGCGCTGGGGGGCCTGCGTTGCGTTTACCGGTCAAGGCCGGCCTTTCCCACGGCAAATGAGCCAATTCGTCGATGAGGGGAATCCAAATGGCCGACTATCTTGCAGACGTGAAGAAATACGATGCCGGCGCCAAGGAAGAGGTGGTGAGCAAGATCGTCAAGCACCTGGGCATCGCGCTCCGGAACCGCGATTCCTCGCTGGTCTCGTGCACCGATCCCAAGGAACTCGACCGCGTCAAGGCCGGCTGGATCGCCAAGAAGCTCGGCGTCGAGGACGCCAAGAAGGCTGATGGCGCGATCGAGAAGGTCTGCAAGGCGATGTCGGCCGACAACACCAAGAATCGCGTCACCTTCTACTATCTGGTGGCCAAGGAACTCGGAAAGCTCGGCGCGCTCTAAGCCGTGCTGCTTCCAGTTCGGTTATTTCCTGCGCCGGGCCTCGCAGTCCGGCGTCGGTTGTTTGACGCGTGCCGGCGGCAGCATCCTTGCGCAGGAGGGGCTGCGCCCCAAATCGAGTGTTCGTTGCCTCAGGCCGGGCAGGTCCGCTATGATCGGACACTCTCCGAATCGAGCCCGACCGATGCGCCCCAGTCCCGACTTTCCCGAACATAGCGCCGCGGACGGCAGACAGTAGTTCCGCCTACAAGGCTTCAGGCTCTCAGCCGAATGCCTTAGCCGCTTCCTGCCCGAGCACGCGGGCCTAACTCCGCCCAAAGGAGCGAACTTGCGCCACCCGGAATTCCAGTATCTCGACCTGATGTCCCACATCCTCGAAAAGGGGGACAAGCGGATCGACCGCACGGGCGTCGGCACCTTGTCGACGTTCGGCGCGATGCTGCGCTTCGACCTGTCGGATGGGACGGTGCCGATCCTCACCACCAAGAAGGTCTACTGGAAGCTGGCGGTGAAGGAGATGCTCTGGTTCCTGACCGGGGAAACCAACATCCGGCCGCTGCTGCAGGAGAAAGTTCGCATCTGGACGGACTGGCCGCTTGCCAAGTACCGCAAGGAGACGGGTGAGGACGTCTCCCAGCAGGAGTTCGAACGGCGGATCGTCGATGATGAGGCGTTCGCCCTGCAATGGGGCGATCTCGGCCCGGTCTACGGTAAGCAGTGGCGCCGCTGGCAAGACGCTAACGGGGCCGAGCATGACCAGATCGCCAGTGTCATCGAAACGTTGAAGACGAACCCTTCGAGCCGGCGGATGCTCTTCCACGGATGGAACGTGCCCGAGATCGGGCAGATGGCGCTGCCGCCCTGCCACATGGTCTATCAGTTCCACGTCACCAGTGCCGGGCGTCTGAACATGCTGATTTTCCAGAGGTCCTGTGACCTGCTGCTCGGCGCCCCGTTCAATTGCATCGGCGGAGCGGCGCTCCAGGCGATGGTCGCCCAACAGGTGGGGCTGGAACTCGGAGACCTGGTCTGGATGGGCGGCGACATTCACCTCTACCTCAACCACCTCCATCAGGCGCGCGAACAAATGTCCAGGGAGCCGCGGCCGTTCCCGACCCTGCGGTTGCTGCGGAAGCCGGATAGCATCGATGGCTACAGGATCGAAGATTTCGAGGTGAGTGGTTACGATCCATACCCTCCGATCGCCGCGGACGTAGCCGTCTGACGGCAACCCCAAGGCTGGGCATGCGCGCCCGGCGACACGTCGCCTGAACAAAGAAGCCATGGATCGCGTGAGCGTCCATGGCTTTGGTGGCGGCTTTATCCGGCCGCCTGCGGCAGTCTGTTCCGAGATCCGAACTAGCGCAGGACGGTGGTGACCTTGTCGCCTTCGTCGTTGAGCTGGATCGAGACCTGTTCGCCGACCTGGACGGGCGGAAGGGCAACGTCGCGCGGGATGGTGAAGCTCTTGCCGCTCTCGAGGGTGATGACGCGAGCGGACGAATTGAACTTGGCGATCATGCCATTCTGCGAGGAGGCGAGTGCGGCGCCGGACATCATGGCGAGTGAGGCGGCGGCGAGAACCAGAGTCTTCATCGAGTATTCCTTTCTTGGGAGTGACGCCAATATCGGCGACGTCCCAGTTCTAGCGGTCGCCTGTTGCGGGGCGTTTTCTGCCGCCGGAGAGAAGTGTTTCGTTTGTTTCAGATCTGCGACGACTGCCGAAATATGGAGGGATCGGCCGTCACAGCGACCGCCTTTGGCGTCGGCCACGCAAGAGGTTCGCCTGGCCATGCCTGGAACGGCACGCAGCAAGCGACTGATAAACAGCAGGGAATTGGGGCGCCCGCGCTGGCTTCGGCGGGCGGGGGCGAGAAGCGGGGAATTGGGCCGCCGATTCCTGAGGCAGCTTGGCTGTGGCGAAAAGCAAATCCCACCTGCTAGGCAACAGGCGGGGATTGAACGTGTCAAAAGGCGGGAAAAGTCAGATCGCCGGCAAGCTGGTCGCCGGGCTGCGTGGGCTGGCTCTGTGCCAAGGTCGCCGTTTGGCTCTTGAACGATCCACTGCCTTCAAATGCGCGGCAATCATCGGGTCGACGATGTGGGGATCGGTCAGCGGTGCCATATGTCCTGCATCCGCAATCATGGCAAGGCGCGCACCGGGGATCGTTTCGGCGACAATCTCGGTGGTGCGCAGGCTGACGCTTGGGCTTTCGAGCGCCATCGCCACAAGTGTCGGGCATCGAATTTGGGCACAGCCGCCGGCCGGCCAGGAGGCGACAAGGGAAGCGGCAAGATCCGCGGTGGCCCGGGTGAGGTGAGAGGCGAGCGTCTGCCGCAGCCCCGGGCTGGTTCTCTGCCAGGCGCCGCGGGCATACCAGAAGTCGACATAGGCGCTCATGCCGCCTGCCGGGTCATGTGCTGGGAGCGCCGCCTTCATCCTGTCGGCCAGCCCGACAAGCTCGGCGAACAATGCCCGATCGGATGGTGCTCCGTCGCGCAGCAGATGAAAAGCCGTCGGCTCGATGAGCGTCAGGCTGCGCACCAGTTCAGGCCGCGCCATGGCGATCTCGAGCGCGAGCGCGGCGCCCTGCAGATGGCCGACGACGTGCATCGGCTCGTCGATGATCGCCTCGATTGCGGCCTTTGCGGAATCGGAACTGGCGTATCTGCAAAGATCTGGCGCGACCACCCGATAGCTGCCCCGGAGATAGTCCGCCAGGCCCTGCCATTGCTGGCCGCTGCTGGCTGAGCCATGCAACGCAAGCACTGGCAGTCGAAACTCCACCTCGGTGAAGTCTCGACTGCTCAACTCAGCCCATGTCGTGTTCATGGCCACGCTTTCGATCGGAAGAACCGTAGGCAAGCGAGTCGATTTCGCAGCGCGGAACGCCAATGTCCTTGAGCAGGTAGTCGTCCAGCTCGGACAGGTTCCGAACGGCGCGGTAATGTGCCCGCCGCGCGAGATAGGCCTCGATGGCAAGGCGAATTCTTGTCCCCTGGGAGAGGACGAAAGCAACAGCGGGGGACCGAATGGCAAGGGCAGACATTTGGGAGGACTCCGTCAATTGGCGACGCCAAGGATCGGCGACACTTCAGGTTTAGTTCATTTTCATTTCAGCTCGTTTTCAGGGAGGCGATGGAAGTGTTTCGTTTGTTTCAATCTGGCCGCTTCCAGGCGCACCACGGCTGTCCCGCTCAGTCGACAGGCGGATGCAACGCTGGGCATGGAATGAGCCGATTGGCGCCTCGGGGTGCCATGACGTCAGGCGACAGACCGGGTGCTCCATGGATGGTGGAGCGCATCGGTGCGCTCTTGAACATGTAACGCAACCGACCCGGCACGAACGGAGCCCCGAGCGAGGCCATTGCCGAGGAGGCTGGCTCCGTGCCTTTCGAGCGTGGTGCTTGTTGGGGCTGGTGCGATGCGATCCCCTGAAAGCTGGGAAACTGCATGATCGATGCGAGGTCGGTGGCATCGGCTGCGCCGCATGCCGGCAGAACGACAGACAACGCCAGTAGGGTCCGTCTCATCTCAATTCTCCTCTTGGGATGATGTTCGATTGACTTCGTTCGAGCCCTGCGGCCGACGGCATCAACAGCCTGCCGGTTTTTTGGTAGGCTGTTGGGGTCCGCTGCGCAGACCATTTCCAGCGAAGTCGATGCAATTGAGCGTAGCGCGCGCGTGTTTCAGTTCGTTCTCGGCGTCGGGAGAAAAAAGTTTCGTTTGTTCGTTCAGACGACCCGGAGCCCGGAAAGACTGAAACAAAACGGTTTGGTTCGACCTCAAGCCGAAACAAAGCGCGACTATTCAGCGATCGGCGATCACGCCGCCGTGAAGACGATGCCGGGCTTTCCGTCGAGGAGACGACCTATGCAAGCTGACTGCCGAGTTTCGGATGCGCGAACTGGCTACGCGCTGTTCGACATCGACGACGTGCTCGAGGACGCCAATGCCGCAATCTACGGCGACAGCAGCGCCAGCATTGCCGGCGATGACGGGCCGGCCGATGTCGGCAGCGTCGTCGGCAAGGTTCTCCGGAACTTGAAGAGCTTCGACGGCATCGAGGTTGAGCCGACGGACGATTTCGCGCGTCACGCCGCAACACGCTGGCGTCAGGACAATGTGCCCCCGTTCGAAGCGCAGACGGTCGATGGCGGCTGGAGGCTCCTGACCAGCCACCCCAGGCCCAATGGCGGTGTCGCGCTGATCAGCACCGACATCACCGAGATGAAGCGTGTCCAGATCGCGCATCTCGACAGCGCCGAAATCTTCCGCTGCATCACCGACAGCCATCCGCTTCCGGTCTGGGTCGTTGACGAGGAAAGCAAGCAGATCGTCTACGAAAGCCTCGACGGTTCGCGCCTCCTAGGCCGCAAGTGGCGGCCGAACGAGCCGCAGTTCATCATCGACCATTTCGTCGACCCCGATGATTTCGAGAAGATCAGGGAACGGGTCGGCCACGACGACATCCTGCGCGACCATGAAATCGAGCTCAGGCGACCGAATGGGTCCAACGTCTGGTGTTCGACGAATTGTCGCCGGAGTCACTATCGCGGCCGGCCGTCGCTCGTCATCGGCGTGCTCGACATCACCGAACGCAAGAAGGCAGAGGCAATTGAGCGTGAAGCAACCGCACTGATGCAAATGGTGCTCGATGCCTGCCCGGTGCCCACGAGGATGTCGACGATCGAGGGAGAAACGCTCTACCGCAACCCGGCCAGCAGGGAGCTCTATGGCGACCGCGCGCACATCGGGAGCTATTACGTCAATCCCGATGATCGCAAGACGCTGGTCGGCGTCCTTATGGACAAGGGCTGCATCGATGATTTCCGGGTGCGGCAGTACGATGCCAACGACAACATCTTCTGGGGGTCGATCTCGGCGCGGCTGATCGATTTCCAGGGGCGGGCGGTGATCGTTTCCAATGCGACCAACATTACCGACATCATCGACGCCCAGAACCAGACCCGACAGGCAAGCGAGCGGTTGATCGATGCCATCGAGTCCCTGGCCGAAGGTTTTGCGCTTTACGACAAGGACGACCGCCTGGTCCTGGCCAACAGCCAGTACCGCAAGATGCATGCCCTCAGTGCGGACGTGCTGGTTCCCGGTGTCAATTGGTTCGACTTCCTGCGCGTGACCGCCCAGCGCAACCAGTTCCCGGTTTCACAGGACAGGATCGACGACTGGCTGGACGAACGGGCCAAGGACAGGCGGGAGTTCCGGCAGCAGGAATTCCAGCATACCGATGGAGGCTGGTTCTTCGTTTCAAACTGTCCGACCCGCGAGGGCGGGTTCGTGGTCACTCGTGTCGACATCACGGAACGCAAGCGCGCCGAACTGGCTGCGAAGGAGGCCGACGAACTGGTCCGCAAGGTCCTGGAGGCCTGCCCGGCCAGCATCCAGATGACGAGGGCGGAGGATGGAAAACTGCTCTACCGGAGCCCGGCTTCGGATGAACTGCTCGGCGGCGTCGACAACGCCTTCGACAGCTACGTCCATCCTGCGCATCGGAAGCAGTTTGTCGAACGCCTGTTGCTGATGGGCGAAGTCGACGATTTCGAAACGCAACTGAAGCGCAAGAATGGAGAAGCATGCTGGTGTTCGCTCTCGGCAAGGCTGATCGATTTCCACGGCGACAAGGTCATTGTTTCCCACACCTATGACCTCTCCGACCGCATCGAGATGCAGCAGCAACTGGAGCGCCAGCGCGAAACGCTGCACCAGAACGAGAAGCTTTCCGCACTCGGCGGCCTGCTGGCAGGCGTCGCGCACGAGTTGAACAATCCGCTTTCGGTGGTGCTCGGCATGTCATTGACGCTGAAGGAGACGGCGTCCGACCCCAAGACCGTCGAACGGGCCGACAAGATCAGCAGGGCCGCGGAGCGCTGCGCGCGCATCGTCAGGACCTTCCTGGCGATGGCAAGGCAGCAACCGACAAGGACCTCGAATGTCGCAATCGACGACATTGTAACGGCAGCGGTCGAGGTCGTTGGCTATTCGATCAAGTCGTCCGACATATCGCTTTCGGTTCAGCGTGCACCTGATCTGCCCGCGATATGGGCCGATCCTGACCAGCTGACCCAGGTTCTGATCAACCTACTGGTCAACGCCGAACACGCGGTGCATGGCTGGGACGGCCCAAGAGACATCATGATATCGACGGAACTGCAGCCGGAGAGCGGCAACATTCTCGTCAAGGTGGCGGACACCGGTCCGGGTATCCCGAACGAGATCCTGCCGCGCATCTTCGAGCCCTTCTTCACGACCAAGGAGGTCGGGGCCGGCACCGGGATCGGCCTGTCTTTCTGCTATCGCATCATTCAATCCCACCAGGGGACTATCCAGGTCGAGACGAAGGAGGGTGGAGGATCGACCTTCGTGGTCTCGCTGCCCGCTTCCGACCGGCTTGCCGAGCGGTCCGAGACCGAGGCCATCGAACTGCCGAAGTCGACGGGACGCGTCTGCCTGGTGGTGGACGATGAAAAGGACGTCGGCGATCTTATCGCCGAGATCCTCACCCAGGACGGCTTCACGGTGATCGTTGCCGGGTCCGGCAAGGAGGCGTTGAAACAGCTGAAATCGCGAACATTCGATGTTATTCTGAGCGATCTGAAAATGCCTGAAATGGATGGCCGCAGATTCTACAATCATGTCTGCGATTTGCATCCGGCGGAGGCTGACAGACTGGCCTTTCTAACCGGAGACACGATCAGTCCGGACGCACAGGTGTTCTTGCGCGCGACGAAGCGGCCTTACCTGGAGAAGCCGGTCAAGCCGTTCGAACTGCGGACCTTCGTCTCCAGGCTGGTCAACCGCGATGCTTGAAAGGCTGTATTTGCCTGCCACCGCGAACAGGGTTAATTTCAGCAAAGGTGAGGAAGCGTTGACCGCTAACCCGCATATCGTTGTCTGCGACGACGAGCCGGATCTACGCGACACGGTCGCGGAGTATCTGGAACGGAACGGCTACGCCGTCACGACTGCCGATGCCGGCCCGGCCCTGCGCGAGATCGTCGACACCCAGCCCGTCGATGTTGTCATTCTCGATATCCGGATGCCGGGCGAGGATGGCCTGTCACTGGCGCGCTACATGCGGGAGCATTCGAAGGTCGCCATCATCATGCTGACCGGCTCCGCCGAGATCATCGACCGGGTGGTCGGCCTGGAGATCGGCGCCGACGACTACATCGCCAAGCCCGTCGACCTCAGGGAGTTGCTTGCCCGGGTCAAGGCTGTGCTGCGCCGCACGTCCGGGCATGACCAAGTCATTGGACAAGGCGATCATCTCGGCCCGCATGTCGTCAGGTTCGGCAATTGCCGGCTCGACCTGGAGACGCACAAGCTTTTCGACCCCGACGGTCTCGACATCGCCATCACGCCGATGGAATTCCGGCTGCTGAAAGTGTTTGCCGACAATCGCGGCAAGACGCTCAATCGCGACCAGCTGCTGGAGCTTGCCCACGATCGCGGCTGGGATCCCTTCGACCGCAGCATCGACATCCGGATTTCCCGGTTGCGAAAGAAGATCGAGAACGATCCCTCAAAGCCGGAAGTGATCAAGACGATACGCGGCGTGGGATACCTCTACTCGTAGTAGCATCGGCCGTCTACGCACGCTGACGGCCTGGTATTTGCACAATCAAGGTGCGGACAACCTTGGCTGAATCTGGACTACGGCCGGAGGGCGACATACAGTTTGCCCGTCATGGCGAACCGCCTTCCATATTGAGGCGGAGCGGCGAAAATCGCCCTGACGCGGGTTCGAACGTGCCATGGCTGAGGCCGCAGGCAAGGGAGCGGCGGCTGATGGACGTAGCGATTTTTGTGGCGATTGCCGAAAACGGGGTGATCGGGCGCGACAACGGCCTGCCGTGGAAGCTGTCGAGCGACCTTAAGCGCTTCAAGGCCGACACGATGGGCAAGCCGATCATCATGGGCCGGAAGACCTATGAGAGCATCGGCAAGCCTCTGCCGGGCCGGCTTAACATCGTCGTAAGCCGCGATCCGGCCTACCGGGTCGACGGTGCCGAAACGGTACAATCGGTCGAAGACGCCATTACGCTCGCCACGGCCAAGGGCCGTTGCACGCCAGGCGTCAGCGAAATCTGCGTGATCGGCGGTGGCGAGATCTATCGCCAGGCGCTGCCACTGGCCGACCGGCTGCATGTCACGCATGTTCTGGCGAGCCCTGACGGCGACACGCGCTTCCCGACGATCGATCCGGCCCTCTGGTTGGCTGTTCGCTCCGAAGACTTGCCCGCCGGCGAAAAAGACAGCCATGCGACACGCTATACAGTTTACGAGAGGCGTCGCGGGGTGCATTGAGACGGTGGTTTCATACATATGTAGTGAAATCAGAAGCGCTTACGGGCCATTTCGTTGAAAGCGCTTGATCGCATGCCTATAGATGGTGGTAGGAAATCTTCGGCCGTTTCAGGCGCGGCCGCCAATAATACCTAGTGAAAGGACTTTCATGCCCTGGAACAATCAAAATGGAGGCGGCGGCGGCCCATGGGGCGGCGGCGGCAGCGGCGGCGGCGGTGGCCCCTGGGGGCAGGGACCGCGGCCTAGTGGGCCACAGGGCTCGCCTCCTGATCTCGAAGACATCATTCGCCGGGGCCAGGACAAGCTGAAACGCGCGCTTCCGGGCGGCGGCGGTTCGAGCGCCATGGTGCTTGGCCTGCTCGGTGCTGGCTTACTGGCGCTCTGGGCGTTCCAGGCGATCTACACCGTGCAGCCTGACGAACTGGCAGTCGAACTGCGCTTCGGCAAGCCGAAGCAGGAGCTGTCGCAGCCAGGTCTGCATTTCCATTGGTGGCCTGTCGAAACCGTCGAGAAGGTCAACACGGCTGAAAAGCTGGTCAATATCGGCGAAGTGCGCGGCAGCACGTCATCCGGCCTGATGCTTTCGGGCGACCAGAACATCGTCGACGTGAAATTCTCCGTCGCCTACCAGGTATCCGACCCGCAAGCCTATCTGTTCAAGGTTTCCGAACCCGACGTGATGGTTCGCCAGATCGCCGAAAGCGCGATGCGCGAAGTGGTCGGTCGGCGTCCGGCACAGGACATCTTCCGCGACGACCGCCAGGGCATTGCCACAGGCGTGCGCGACATCATCCAGGATACGCTCGACCAGTACGGTGCAGGTCTGGCCGTCAACGCGATCTCGATCGAGGATGCAGCACCGCCGCGCGAAGTGGCCGACGCATTCGACGAGGTGCAGCGTGCCGAACAGGACGAAGACCGCTTCGTCGAGGAATCCAACCAGTATTCCAACCAGAAGCTCGGCCAGGCGCGAGGCGAGGCGGCCCAGATCCGCGAAGACGCCGCTGCCTACAAGAACCGTGTCGTGCAGGAAGCCGAGGGTGAGGCGCAGCGCTTCATCTCTGTCTATGACGAATATGCCAAGGCGCCAGACGTGACCCGCAAGCGCCTCTATCTCGAAACGATGGAAAAGGTGCTTCAAGGATCCGGCAAGGTGATCGTCGAGCAAGGCAATGGACAGGGCGTGGTGCCCTATCTGCCGTTGCCTGAACTGCAGAAGCGCGCTCCGGCGGCGGGAGGCAACTGATGTCCAATCGTCTTCCCATCATCGGCGTCTTCGCCGCGATCATCCTGTTCCTGATCTGGTCGTCGATCTTCGTGGTCAACGAGCGCCAGCAAGTCATCGTGCTGCGCTTCGGCGAGATCGTCGACGTCAAGACCGAGCCCGGCATCTATTTCAAGGCGCCGTTCTCGATGTTCGAGGCTGACAACGTGCAGGTCATCGAGGACCGCGTGCTGCGTCTGGACCTCGACGACATCCGCGTCCAGGTCTCGGGCGGCAAGTTCTATGACGTCGACGCCTTCATCGCCTATCGCATCAACGATGCCCGCAAGTTCCGCTCGACCGTTTCGGGTAGCGTGGAACTGGCCGAACAGCGCCTGCGCACCCGCTTCGACGCGGCCCTGCGCCGCGTCTACGGCGTGCGTGGCTTCGAAGCGGCGCTCTCGGAAGAGCGCGCGGCAATGATGCGCGAGGTTCGCGACCAGCTGCAGCCCGACGCGACGTCGCTGGGCCTCGAGATCCAGGATGTTCGCATTCGCCGCACCGATCTCACCCAGGAAGTGTCGCAGCAGACCTTCGACCGGATGAAGGCCGAGCGTTTGGCCGAGGCCGAAAGGCTGAGGGCACGCGGCCGCGAAGCAGCACAGCGCATCCGCGCCCGTGCCGACCGCGAAGTGGTCGAGACCGTCGCCGAAGCGCAGAAGGAATCGGAAATCCTGCGCGGTGAAGGCGAAGCTCAGCGCTCCGCGGTGTTCGCCAACGCCTTCAACCGCGATCCTGAGTTCTTCGACTTCTACCGGTCGATGAGCGCCTATGGTACCGCGCTGAATGCCGACGGCACGACAATGGTGTTGTCGCCGGAATCGGAGTTCTTCCGCTATTTCCGCAGCCCCGACAGCAACAAGGCAACGCCGGCGCCAGCCGCCGGCGCTGCTGCTCCCGCCGCCAGCAACTAAGCAGTGCGGGACTTTATCGTCGCCATGGGCCTGGTCCTCGTTTTCGAGGGCCTGGTCTATGGCGGCTTTCCTTCTGCGGCCAAGAAGTTGGCCGCAGAGGTGACCGAAATGCCCGATGCGGTGCTCAGGACAGTCGGTCTTGCCGCCATCGTCATCGGCGTGGGCGTCGTCTGGCTCATCCGGGGATAACGGACGATTTATTCCGTACCGGTAGCAATGGCCGCAAACAGGCCTTATTTGTTTTCATCATGACGCTTCGCGTTCGGACGGCCCGCCGCGATCAATGCTCTGACAGCCTCGGGAGGCTTCCCTGATGATTTCCACGCCCCTTTTGCGCGCCATGCGAAAGGCCTCTCTGGCCGCCACGACGGCGCTGATGATCGGTGCGAGCGTCGCTCCGTCCTTCGTGACACCTGCTTTCGCGCAAGGGCCGGAATCGGTCGCCAATCTTGCCGAAGGCCTGCTGGGCGCGGTGGTCAACATCTCGACCTCGCAGACGGTGAAAGGCGGGGAAGGCGAGAACGCCGTCCCGATGCCGCAATTGCCCGAGGGATCGCCGTTCCAGGACTTCTTCGACGACTTCTTCAAGGACCGCGAAGGCCAGAACAATGGCGGCTCGCAGAAGGTGCAGTCGCTGGGTTCGGGTTTTGTCGTCGATGCCGAACAAGGCATCGTGGTGACCAACAACCACGTCATTGCCGACGCCGACGAGATCGAGGTGAATTTCTCCGACGGCTCGAAGCTGAAGGCCGAACTGGTCGGAACCGACACCAAGACCGACATCGCCGTGCTCAAGATCGATCCCAAGGCCAAGAAGCTGACGGCGGTGAAGTTCGGCGATTCCAACAAGATGCGGATCGGCGACTGGGTGATGGCGATCGGCAATCCGTTCGGCCTCGGCGGCACGGTGACGGTGGGCATCATCTCGGCGCGCAACCGCGACATCAATTCCGGCCCCTATGACGACTTCATCCAGACCGACGCCGCAATCAACCGCGGCAACTCGGGCGGACCGCTGTTCAACATGGAAGGCGAGGTCATCGGCATCAATACGGCGATCATTTCGCCGTCGGGCGGCTCGATCGGCATCGGCTTCTCCATACCGGCCGAGATAGCAACCGGCGTGGTCGAGCAACTGACGCAGTTCGGCGAAACCCGTCGCGGCTGGCTAGGCGTCCGCATCCAGCCGGTGACCGACGACATCGCCGAGAGCCTGGGCATGGCAACTGCCAAGGGCGCGCTGGTGGCCGGCATCATCAAGGGCGGGCCTGTCGACAACGGCATCATCCAGCCGGGCGACGTGGTCATCAAGTTCGACGGCAAGGATGTCGTCGAAATGCGCGATCTGCCGCGCGTTGTTGCCGAGAGCCCGGTGGGCAAGGCGGTCGATGTGGTGATCGTGCGCAAGGGCGTCGAGCAGACGGTGAAGGTAACGCTCGGAAGGCTCGAGGACGGCGAGAAACTGGCCGAAGGCGAAGCTGCCAAGCCGGAAGAGGGCGCTGAAAAAGGGGCCGAAGTCGCAACAGCGAGCATGCTCGGCATGACCATCGGCGAGCTCAACGACGACACGCGCGCCAAATTCGGCATCGCGGCCGATGTGTCGGGCGTGGTGGTGACGGCGGTTGCCAAGGATTCGGCAGCTTCCGAGCGTGGCATCGCCGCCGGCGAGGTGATCACTGAGATCGCCCAGGAATCGGTATCGACGCCGAAGGAGGTGATGGACCGCATCTCCGCGCTGAAGGAACAGGGCCGCAAGAACGCGCTGCTGATGCTGGCTTCCAAGACCGGTGAGCTGAGGTTCGTGACGATCCGCATGGATTGAGGCCGGGAATCCGGCTTTGTCGGAGTAACTGGCGACATCCTATGGGATGTGCTATGTTTTCTCCGGATGCGTGTCGTACTGGATACCAACGTACTCGCTGCTGGCTTGCGCAGCCGGAATGGCGCATCTTTTGCGGTCCTTGGACATGTCGCTGAGATGCACCTCCGCCCGCTGGTGACGACGGCATTGTTCTTGGAATACGAGGCCGTGTTGCGTCGGCCGGAACATCGTACGGCGCATGGCTTGTCGAACGCGGAGATCGATCGCTTCCTGGCAGGTCTTGCTGGTTTGGCTGAAGCGGTTGAAGTCCATTTTCGCTGGCGGCCGCAACTGTCGGATCCAAAAGACGAGATGGTGCTTGAGGCCGCCGTGAACGCCCGTGCGGAAGCCCTCGTGACACACAACGTCAGGGATTTTCAAAAAGTCTCGGAGCGTTTCGAACTGAAGGTAATCAGACCAGCAGAATTGCTCCAAGGATTAAGGCGATGAGCAAGGCAACCTACCCACTCAAGCTGCCGCTGTCGGTGAAAGAAGCGGCTACACGTCTGGCAAAGGCTGACGGTGTATCACTCAATCAATGGATAGCATCTGCAGTGGCGCAGAAAGTTGGCGTTGTCGAGACGGCGGCTGATTTCCTCCGCCGTCGTGCAGGCGAGGCCTCGGCCGACGACTTCTCCGCGATACTGGATAAAGTGCCCAATGCGCCGGCAGATGAGGGCGACGAATATCCGGATGGGCACAAGAAGATTGAAAAAGGCGGCTAGTTGGCCGCCTTTTTCCGTTCCTGCCACTGGCTGCGGGACAGCCTGTAGAGCAGGTGCCGCTTCAGTTCCGGGTGCGTGTCGGGAACGCGCGGGTGGTCGAAATCGCCGGACGGGTCGTGGCGCATGCCGAGCCGCTGCATGACGGCTGTGGAGCGAAGATTGTTCCACACGGCAAAGGAAACGACCTCGTCGTCGCCAACCACGTCGAAGGCAAAAGCGAGCCAGGCCTCGGCGGCTTCAGTGACGTAGCCCTTGCCCCAATATTCCGGTGCGAGGCGCCAGCCGATTTCCATGGTGCCTTTGGGAATGAAGGGCTCGAGGTCCGTGCGTACGATGCCGACGAAGCCGATGCATTCGCCGGTGTCGGCAATCTCGGTGGCGGCAAAGCCGAATCCGTCGCGGTCGATGCCGGCGGCCAGGCGATCGAGCAACTCGTCGCTCTCGGCCCTATTGCGGCGCATCGGGAAAAATTCCATCACCGTTTCATCGGCGTTTATGCGGTGAAACAACTCGCGGTCGCGATCTTCCCAGTTGCGCAGGATCAGGCGCTGGGTGCGGAGCGGTTCCATCAGGCGAAGTCGCTGCGGCTGTAGCCCTGGAGATAGAGCAGGGCGGTGAGGTCGGAATGGTCGATGCGGATCCTGGCCTCCGCGGCGACGGACGGCTTGGCGTGGAGAGCGACGCCGCTGCCTGCCAGGCGGATCATGTCGAGGTCGTTGGCGCCGTCGCCGACGGCGATGGCATCGTCCACGGTGAGGCTGAGGCGCGCGGAAATCTCGTTCAGCGCGTCGGCCTTGGCGGCGCGGCCGAGGATAGGCTCGGAAACCTTGCCGGTGAGGCGACCGTCGGCTTCGATCAGGTGATTGGCGCGGTCTTCGTCGAAGCCGAGCTTGGCCGCGATGCGGGAGGTGAAGACGTCGAAGCCGCCGGAGACAAGTGCGGTGTAGGCGCCGTGCGCCTTCATGGTGGCGACGAGCGCCTTGCCACCCGAGGCGAGGGTGAGGCGGGTGTCGATGATGCGGTCGATGACCGAAGCGTCGAGGCCGGCGAGCAGTGCGACGCGTTCGCGCAAGGCCGGCTCGAAGGCGATTTCGCCATTCATCGAGCGCGCGGTGATGTCGGCGACGCGATCCTTGACGCCGATCTCGTCGGCGAGTTCGTCGATGCACTCCTGGTCGATCATGGTCGAATCCATGTCGGCGATGAGGATCTTTTTCCTACGCGTCGCGTTGTCCTGGACGGCGAAATCGATGGCGTCGCTGGCGAGGACGGCAGCAAGCGTTGCATTCGCGTTTTCGACCGAAAGCCCAGATGGCAAGGCGATGTCGCAGGCGATGTTGGCGTCGAGCCACACAATGGCGCTTGCACCAAGGGCGCGAGAGGCCTTATCGGCAAGGGACGGCAGCAGCAGAGCGCGGTCCGGATGGGAAATCAGCGTGGCGACGAGCGGCATCGAAAATTCCGATATAGGCGAGGGGCGCATCAAGAACGCGACCCTGATAGCCGGGCCGACCGCCAGCGGCAAGTCGGCGCTGGCGGTTAAGCTTGCCGAGCGCGACGGCGGCGTGATCGTCAATGCCGATTCGATGCAGGTCTACGACGTGCTCAGCGTGCTGACGGCCCGGCCGGGCGCCGAAGACCTCCGCCGCGCGCGGCATTTCCTCTATGGCCACGTGTCGCCGGCGACGGCCTATTCCACCGGTACTTGGCTGCGCGACGTGGCGGTGCTGGCAGACAGCGGCCTGTTCGCCGACAGGCCGCCGATCTTCGTCGGCGGGACTGGGCTCTATTTCCGGGCCTTGGCCGAGGGCATCTCGGAGATGCCCGAAATTCCGACGGAAATCCGCGACCGCTGGCGCTGGCGGCTCAACGAGGAAGGCGCGCCGAGACTGCACCGGTTGCTGATGCGGGTCGACAGCGAGGTTGCGATGAAGCTCAAGGCCAGCGACGGCCAGCGCATCGTGCGTGCGCTGGAAGTGCTCGAAGCTTCGGGACGTTCGATCCTGAAATGGCAGGCCGATCGCGGCCATCCGATGATCGACCTCGCCAGCGCACGCTTCCTCGTCATCGAGCCGGAGCGCGAACTGCTGGTCAAGCGTATCGACCTGCGGTTCGACAAGATGCTCGAGCTTGGTGCGCTGGAAGAGGTGAAGGCGGTCACTGCGATGAGGCTCGCGCCTGAGCTGCCGGCGATGAAGGCGATCGGCCTGCGCGAACTGGCAGCCGCGATCGCCGGTGAAACAAGCTTCGAAGAGGCCATAGAACGGGCCAAGATCGCGACGCGGCAATATGCCAAGAGGCAGTCGACATGGTTCCGCAACCAGTTCGGACCGGAATGGCAAAGGATCGGCGGCGAGACCGGCGAAAAGAACGAAACCACAGCGACATAGCCATTTGCGCTGGGCGGATTAACCCTCCGTAAGTTGCGGCATGGCATAAGGCCTTGGGGATCAATCAGGGTAGCCATGCGCTTTCACAAGGCTGAAACCGCGTTTTTCGTTTTCATCGCGCTGATTTTGACCGCAGCGCTGGCGACCTTCTATGCCTGGACACTTGTCGAGGGGCCGGCCGACGCGCTGTACATGCCCGGGCGCGTCGAGAGCATCGAAATTCTCCAGAAATTGCTTTTGGCAATCGCCGTGCTTTTGGCCGGGACACTGGTCTATGGGCTGTTCTTCATCTTTCCCCAGATACGGACCCAGGTGAAGGAAGGCGGCAAGCTGCGCGAGATGACGGCTTCGCTGAGCGCGCGCTCGCGCAATCTGGAGCAGGCGGCCCTGACCGACGGTCTCACCGGCATGCAGAACAGGCGCTATTTCGACGACGCGCTCAGGGAATATCTCGGCGAGTTCGGCCGCATCGACAAGCCGGTCGGGCTGATGATCCTCGACCTCGACCATTTCAAGCAGGTCAACGACACCTACGGCCACGACGCCGGCGACGAGGTGCTGCGGTCCGTCGCCAAGTGCCTGCAGAGCATGACGCGCTACCACGACGTGGTGGCACGGCTCGGCGGCGAGGAATTCGCCATCGTCGCGCCCAACATGGATCTCGAGCTATTGCAGCGGGTTGCCGAGCGCATGCGCAAGGCGATCGCTTCGCTTGCCATCGAGACAGGCGGTGCCCAGCTCAACGTGACGTCCAGCGTCGGCCTGGCCCTGTGGGACAAGGCAGAGACCGCCGAGGAATTCTACCGCCGCGCCGACAAGCAGCTCTACGAGGCAAAGCGGCAAGGCCGCAACCGCGTCTGCGCCTGAACTTACCGGAGGCGTATCGCAGCGCGGGCGCTCCGGTCCGTGCTAAGTCCGAACGGTGTCGAGTGGCCGGACAGTGCCCGATTTACGTTCGGTCGCATCGGCACCATGTGGTGGCAGCTGAGCGATTGCCGTGGCCGAATGCGCATCCTTTCTCAACGCAATTTCACTGCAATTTCGTCCGAGGTTCCTGACTTACCGTCTGTACGACGCAATGCTCCCGACAGTTGCCAAGTTGCAAAGAGGAGCAAGTCGTGGGCATTTCCTACGTTAAATCGCCGACGCGAAACCCTGGTGTGGATCACGCCGGCAACAGGGGGCTTTCGCTTATCGCATGGCTGGGCGCCATGATCGCCGAGGTGCGGAGAGAGACAGCGCTGGACGATCTCGGCGAAGGACAATTGGAAGATATCGGCATCAGGCGTTTTGCACAGAGAGGGCGGTGGATTGATGGCCTCGAAACGTCACTCCCCTTCGACTTCGAATACTCTACCCCTCTGCATTCCCCTGCGGCGGCCGACGGGGACAAACAGTTTCTGAAGTAAATCGCAATCGAATGAGACCGAACGGGATCTCTGGCGCACACAATTTAGTGGCAGTTCCCGCATGAAGTGCCGGCGGCGTCGCCAGTAGAAATGCTGGCCATTGTTGGGCATGATCGCCAGTGCCGCGATGAGCAAAGCAAACAGCCCATGTCAGTTTTCGAGTTCGCAGGTCACACGCTGGATCTCAAGCAAGGCAGATTGCGGAATGGAGCCGGCGACGTCACGTTGCGCCCGAAATCGCTGGCCTTGCTTACTTATCTGGTCAGGAATCCTGGCCGGGTGATCGACAAGCATGAATTGATCGAGGCTGTGTGGCCGGATGTCGTGGTTTCGGACGACTCGCTTAGCCAGTGCCTGAAAGACATTCGGGTTGCCCTCGGCCCCCGGGCGGCAGGTTTCATCCGGACAGTACCGCGGCGCGGCTACATCCTCGACGAGCAACGTTTGCGATCTTATGACGAGGGTTCCGACCGGCCTCCGCCGCGGAAACTGCAATCCACGGCCGACAGGCCATCGATTGCCGTTCTCCCATTTGAAACCGCAGAAGCTGACCAGGAATGGTTTTCCGACGGTATTGCCGAAGACATCACAACAGCGCTGACGAAGAGCCGGAGGCTGCTGGTCGTCTCGAAAAACTACAGTTTCGCCCTCAAGGGACGCGCTGTCCGTGGAAACGACATCGCCCGCGAACTCCGTGTTCAGTATCTCCTGGAGGGCAGCGTGCGCCTGTCGGGACAACGCGTCCGTGTTTCCACTCGATTGCTGGAAGGCGCAACAGGAGAGTTGTTTTGGGCCGAGCGGTTCGACCGGGACCTTGCGGACATTTTCGCAATCCAGGACGAGATCACCGAAGCTGTCGTCAAGCACCTGGAACTCGAACTGCTACCCGAGGAGAAGCATGCCATCCAGCAGGCTCGAACCGGCAACATCGAAGCTTATCACTACGAACTGCAAGGCCGGCAGCTGGCGCTGGAATTGACCAAGTCATATCTCGTCCTGGCCCGGCGCCTGTTTGGCAAGGCGGTTGAGCTCGATCCCGGCTATGCACGTGCCTATGCCGGCATGGTGATCTGCGACTGCTACCTGCGCGACTGGCATGGGAAGGACAGCGCGCCGGATGAGATCCTGGCTATCGCAGACAAGGCACTGCATCTCGATCCCACCCTGCCGGAAGCTCATGTCGCACGCGGCTTTGCCCTGTTCTGCAATGAAAGATACGAGGAGGCCGGCGTTTCATACCAGAAGGCTCTCGCCATCGATCCCAATTCGTACGAGGCAAATTTCTTCTTTGCCTCGACGATGGCGCGCTTCCTGAACGACCGGGCGAAGATGATCTCGATGTTCAAGCAAGCCTCGCGCTTGCGACCAGACGACTATCTCTCGCCGATGATGATCGCCGCCTTTCTTGCCAGAAACGATCCGGAAAGGCTGGATTGGGCGAGAATTTGTGTCGAACGCTCGGAGCGCGCGTCCGGCATTCACCCCGAGAACGCTGCGCCGCTGCATCGCGGTGCCGTCGCGCTTGGCTATCTCGGCGACAAGGAGAAGGCGCGTGCCTGGTTGGCCCGTGCGCTGGCGATCGATCCGGATGACTTCATTGCAAATGTCAACGCGGCGGCCCTCTACGCCCATCTGGGGGACGTGGAAGGAGCGCTGCAACACCTCAAAAAGGCCGCCCGGGACGTCCCTCAGAACACGATAGACATGCTCCGGAACGATGCCGACTTCGATGTCATTCGCGATGATCCGCGCTTTTCGGCGATCCTGCACCCGCGTGATCCTGGAATGACTTGAGGGTTGTTCCCGAGCACAGTTCGAAACCCAGTGTGTCTTGAACTTGCCACTGGACGTCCTTCTTCAACGCAGCAACACTGGCTTGTCCGTTGCCGTGAAGGCTGCGGGTGCCTGTGTGCAGAGGAGGAATGCGATGGACGAACCCGACCGGTGGCGAAACATGGCGAGCGCGCCAAAGGACGGCAGCCGGGTCCTGGTGACGGTACGTTCGTCGGAACAGGGGCCGGCGGAGGTCGATGTCGCCTATTGGGCAAGGCCCGACGCATTCGGCATCGAAGGCTGGCGCGCTGCCGACTCCTATCCCGGGTGCGTGATCGGCTATGCCGACCCGGAACTGAAGTGCTGGATGCCCCTGCCGAAAGCCAATCTGAGCAAGAATTCGCCGGAGATGCCAACGCCCTGGGAGGGCGAGGACGAGGAGCAACTGGACGGCTCGGGGATCTGAGGTTCCAGGCCCGGCTTGGCCTGCTGCCATCGAGTGGGGCGCAGGCTTCCGAGGATCTCAGCTGTTCGGCGGGCGTCCGCCAAACGTCGACGGACGCAAGCCGAAGCGGGTGTCGAAATCGTCGTCGGGCTGCTGCTTGGCCGGAGGCTTTTGGTAATCGGTGTCGCCAGCCTGGCGCTGGCTGTCGACAACTTCGGTGAAACCCAATGCTGCGGCTTGCGGCTTGGGCACGTTGCGCAGACGTTCGACCACGGCGACCAGATCGACGTCGTCACCGCTGCCGGAAGGGGCCTCCGCCGCCCGCTTGCCGGTGCCTGGGATGAGTTCGGGCGAGAGTTTTTCGAATTTCAGCCGCATGGTCGTGGCGACGCCTTCGCCGAAGGCGATGGCCTCGCGCTGGCCCATCGAGGACAGGAAAGAGAGGCTGGAGGCCGACGAATCGGCAATCGCCGAGCGGATGATCGCCTGGTCCTGCTCGTTGGCGAGCCGCATGGCGAATACGGTTGAGCACTGCGACAGGATCGTCGGGTCGAGTTCGCCCGGGCGCTGGGTCACGACGCCAAGATAGCAGCCATATTTGCGGCCTTCCTTGGCGATGCGCGACAGCGCGTGGCGGGTCGGGGCGAAGCCGAGGCGGTGGTCGGCGGGCATGTAGCGGTGGGCTTCCTCGCACAGCAGCAGCAACTTGAGCCGCCCTTCGCTCCACAAAGCGAGGTCGAAGGCGAGGCGGGCCAGCACCGAACAAACCGAATTGACCACCTCCGAAGGCATGCCTGCCATTTCGAAGCAGGTGACCGGGCGTCCATGGGTGGGGACACGGAAGATGTTGCCGATCGTTTCGTGGATGGTGTCTTCGATCAGCCTGGAATGGAACATGAAGCGGTAGCGCGGGTCGGCGAGCGCGGATTCGATGCGCGTCCTGAGCGATTTCAGGATCGGCCGTTCGTTCTTGGATTCGAGCAGGCCCATGCGCTCGTCGATCTGCTTGATGAGATCGGCCATGCGGTAGGGTACCGGTGTGTCGGCGGTCAGCGCATCGACGCCGCGACGCAGGAACGCGCCGCCGTGCGGGCTGCGATAGAGGTTCTTGGCCACAGGAATGAGGTCGCGCAGCACGTCGATTTCATCGGCGTCGGTCTCGCGCCCGCGAAACAGCACCTCGGCGAATTCCTCGAGCCGGAACAGCCAGAACGGCAGGTCGAGCGTGTTGCTGTCGACCTTGACGCAATATTCGGGCAGCGAGCCTGCGAACTCGTTGTGCGGGTCCATGATCAGCACGCGCAGGTCGGGCCGCGCGACAATGGCCTTGCGCAACAAGAGCGAGACGGCGGTCGACTTGCCGACGCCGGTGGTGCCGACGACGGCGAAGTGGCGGGCCAGCGTTTCATCGATCGCGATGCAGGCGTCGATGCTGTCGTCCTGCGACAATTGCCCGATGGTCACGGTGTGTCGGCCGGCGAGGTCGTAGACGGCCTGAAGGTCGCGACTGCGGATGCGGTGGGCGATGGCACCGATATAGGGATAGGCGGTGATGCCGCGGTCGAAGACCGGCTTCTTGTCCGCGCCCACATCACGCACTTCTCCGATCAACTCGACATTGACCTCGATGGGGTTGTCGCCTTCGCTGCTCCAGGAACGGTCCGACTTGGCGATGGAATAGACCAGCCCGATCGTCCGGGTCTCGCCGAGATTGATGCAGATCATGCGCCCGACCGTCCAGAGGCCGACCATGCTTGCGCTGCCGGTCTCGGCATAGGCGCTGATGACCGCGCGAGCACCGTCGCACTGCACGACGTTGCCGAGGATGCGGGCGTCGTCCTGCTTCGGGTCGCGCCTTTCCTGCGAGGTGGTTTCGCCACCCGCGGCCTGACGTTCGGTGTACATTGATGCCACGTCCCTTATTCCCCAAGCGGCAAGGTTAGCGCAGCGCGGTTAAGGCCGGGTGATGGCGGATGGTGTAGCCCGGGTTAACCGGAACGCTCCAATTCGAACGTTGTGCGGGCAAACTGACGTTGCGGAAAATTTGCGCGGGTCAGGTTGACAGTTCGCCTTCCTGCGCATTAACGTCCGCGCCATGAATACGACACTCATTCTCGTAGTAGGATTGCGCATGGGCAAGGCGGTGTAACCGCCGGGCGAAATCCCCCATGCGCAAATGTGAAGGCTCCCTCGGGGGCCTTTTTTATTGCCCGAAACAGGACTAAACGAGCAGCAACCGCCGAGAACGGCGAAAAGGAAGACGGGACGGACCGATGAGCGGACATAGTGACAGCGGACGACGCGAAATGACCGGCGCCGAGATGGTGGTGCAGGCGCTGAAGGACAACGGCGTCCAGCACCTCTTCGGCTATCCCGGCGGCGCCGTCCTTCCGATCTATGACGAACTGTTCCAGCAGGACGATGTCCAGCACATCCTCGTGCGCCACGAGCAGGGCGCGGGCCACGCCGCCGAGGGCTATGCGCGCTCGACCGGCAAGGCCGGCGTGATGCTTGTGACCTCGGGTCCCGGCGCCACCAATGCGGTGACGCCGCTGCAGGACGCCTTGATGGATTCGATCCCGCTGGTGTGCATCACCGGCCAGGTTCCGACCTCGCTGATAGGCTCCGACGCCTTCCAGGAGTGCGACACCGTCGGCATCACCCGGCCGTGCACCAAGCACAACTGGCTGGTGAAAGACGTCAACGATCTGGCCGGCATCCTGCACGAGGCCTTCCATGTCGCCACCACCGGCCGTCCAGGCCCGGTCGTGGTCGACATTCCGAAGGACGTGCAGTTCGCCAAGGGCATCTACACGCCGCCGCAGACCGCACCGCGCACCTCCTATCAGCCCAAGGTCCAGGGCGACCTGGAAAAGATCAAGGAAGCCGTCGCGCTGATGGCGGATGCCAAGCGGCCGATCATCTATTCCGGCGGCGGCGTGGTGAACTCCGGCCCCGAGGCGAGCCATCTGCTGCGCGAACTGGTCGACCTCACCGGCTTCCCTATCACCTCGACGCTGATGGGCCTCGGTGCGTACCCCGCATCGGGCAAGAACTGGCTCGGCATGCTGGGCATGCACGGCAGCTACGAAGCCAATATGGCGATGCACGACTGCGACGTGATGATCTGTGTCGGCGCCCGCTTCGACGACCGTATCACCGGTCGCCTCAACGCGTTCTCGCCGAACTCGAAGAAGATCCACATCGACATCGACCCGTCGTCGATCAACAAGACCGTGCGTGCCGACGTGCCGATCCTGGGCGATGTCGGCCGCGTGCTGGAAGACATGGTCCGGCTGTGGCGGGCGACCGCCAAGGCGGACAAGAAGACGCTGTATCCGTGGTGGGAGCAGATCGCCAAGTGGCGCGCGCGCGACAGCTACGCTTACAAGCCCAACAGCGACGTGATCATGCCGCAATACGCGATCCAGCGGCTGTATGAGCTGACCAAGCACCTCGACACCTACATCACGACCGAGGTCGGCCAGCACCAGATGTGGGCGGCCCAGCATTACGGCTTCGAGAAGCCGAACCGCTGGATGACCTCCGGCGGCCTGGGCACGATGGGCTACGGCCTGCCGGCAGCACTTGGCGTGCAGATCGCGCATCCGGAATCGCTTGTCATCGACATCGCCGGCGACGCCTCGGTCCAGATGTGCATCCAGGAGATGAGCGCGGCGCTCCAGTACAATGCACCGATCAAGGTCTTCATCCTCAACAACTCCTACATGGGCATGGTGCGCCAGTGGCAGCAGTTGCTGCACGGCAACCGGCTGTCGCATTCCTACACCGAGGCGATGCCCGACTTCGTCAAGCTGGCGGAAGCCTATGGCGGCCACGGCATCCGCTGCGACAAGCCGGACGAACTGGACGATGCGATCAAGGAGATGATTTCGGTGAAGAAGCCGGTGATCTTCGACTGCCGCGTGGCCACTCTCGCCAATTGCTTCCCGATGATCCCATCGGGCAAGGCGCATAACGAGATGCTGCTGCCCGACGAGGCGACCGACGAGGCCGTGGCCAACGCCATCGATGCCAAGGGCCGCGAACTGGTGTGACGGATCGCGTGCGGCCTTCCGGGGAAGGCCGCACAATCAACGAGTTGGCGCAACCGCCTGAGATCGAGAATCATCTTATGAACGCACAGCTACAGCCCACCGGTTCGGCCTATTTCATCGCCAAGGAAACCGAGAAGCCGGAAAACCACACGCTATCGGTGCTGGTCGACAACGAACCGGGCGTGCTTGCCCGTGTCATCGGCCTGTTTTCCGGCCGCGGCTACAACATCGAGAGCCTGACCGTCTCGGAGACGGAGCACGAGAAGCATTTGTCGCGCATCACCATCGTGACGCGCGGCACGCCGCATGTGCTCGAGCAGATCAAGCACCAGCTCGAACGCATCGTGCCGGTGCATCGCGTCGTCGACCTGACCGTCATGGCGCAGGAACTGGGCACCGGCGGCGCGCTGGAGCGCGAACTGGCGCTGGTCAAGGTTTCCGGCACCGGCGACGCCCGTGTCGAGGCCCTGCGCCTGGCCGACGCCTTCCGTGCCAAGGTGATCGACGCCAACACCGAACATTTCATCTTCGAGCTGACCGGCAAGGTGTCGAAGATCGAGCAGTTCATCGCCATCATGAAGCCGCTCGGCCTGGTCGAGGTCTGCCGCACCGGCGTGGCCGCGATGAACCGTGGCCGGCAGGGGATGTAACTGCCGCAGGCGCGAAGCCAAAAACAGAGGCCGCCGGTGCGCTACACCGGCGGCCTTTGAATTTTCCGGACCCGAGTCCGTCAGGACGCAACGCACGAGCGCTGGCCCAGTCATCAAGCCGATCTGGATTTTTTTGAAACGACAAATAAGGTCAATAATACTGACTTAAAAAGAGGGAAAACGAATGTCGTACGACGCATTCCTGGCACTGCTCGTCTATGCCTTCGTGACCTCGATCACGCCGGGGCCGAACAATTTCATGCTGCTGGCCTCGGGCGTGAATTTCGGCTTCGTGCGCACCATTCCGCACATGCTGGGCATAGGCATCGGTTTCCTGACGCTACTTCTCGGCGTCGGCTTCGGCCTCGGGGCCGTGCTGTCGGCCTTTCCGATGCTGCATGGCGGCCTGAAGATCGCCGGCGGCGCTTATCTGCTCTATCTCGCATGGCGCATCGGCATGTCGCGCTCGCTCGGCAAGGACGGCGAGGCCAAAGCGCGGCCGATGACGTTTCTCGAGGCGGCGGCATTCCAGTGGGTCAATCCCAAGGCGTGGGTGATGGCGGTGACTGCCATGGCCGTCTACACTAGCCCGGAATCGCCATTCCTGTCGGTTCTGTTGATCTCCGGAGCCTTCGCCTTGGTCAACCTGCCGAGCGTTTCGAGCTGGGCCGGATTTGGTATGGTGTTGCGCGGCTTCCTTGCCGATCCGGTGCGGCTGAAATGGTTCAACATCGCCATGGGATTGCTGCTGGCGGCGACGTTGTGGCCGATGCTGAAGTGATCAGAAAAATTCGATCGCCGGCCTCGTCAGCATCAGCCAGAAGATGGCGATGACGCTGAAAAAGGCGGGGAACCCGCAGGCGAACCAGACGCGATAGAGGCGGAGATAGCGCGCCGGCAACGCCCCGCCCGTGGTGGCGGACGAACGAGCGAGATTGCGTAGCTCGATCTGAATGAACACGACCGGCAGCCAGAACAGGCCGGTCAGCACATAGAGCGCGAGCGACAGCACAATCCAGCTTTCACTCAACGACCAGCCGGCTTCATGCGCCAGCAAGGCGCCCGTGATCGGCTGGAGGACGACAGCGGTCGCCGTGAAGACGGTGTCGGCGATGACGACCATTCCGGCGACATGGGCAATTGTCGCAGCGTCGCGGGTGCGATGGGCCATCACCATGAAGAAGGCGATGCCGGCCCCTGTGCCGAACAACACTGCGGCTCCAAGGACGTGGACGAGGCGCAGCAATTCTTCCATGGCTCAACGCTCGTCCAGGATCGCAAGCGCGACCAGCGCAAGTACGATCGACGGCAGCACCTTGACCAACGGGCCGAGCGGATCCGTCCAGAGATGTGGGGAAAGAACGGTTGCTGTCGCGAGATAGGCTAGGGACAGGGCAATCATGCCTTTCAACGCCAATCCGGCGTATCGACGATAGGCAACGCCGAGCCCGAGGGCGATGTCGGCCAGGCTGGTTACAAGCGTGATGGCGGGAGCGATCGCGGCTGGCGCACCGGCTGACACCAAATGCGCCGACGACGCGTCGAAGCGCAGCAGCGCCACAATGCCCGATAGCAGCCAAAACAGGCAAAGCGCAGCGAACGTCAGCGGCTTGAGCAGGTAGAGCCGGGCGAACCAGAAATCTTGAACGCCGGCGGGATTTGCGGACAGCGTCTCGTCGAGCGAGCCGAAGCGCCGGCCGAGATCAACGGCATGGCCGATCACACCGCCGGCTGCGACTTCAAGTGCCGTCGAGCGCAGCGGCGATCGCCAGCCGAGCCGGCCGAGCATATCGGCGGCGTGGGCGGTGAGGCGGGCAAAGACGCCTGGCAAGTCGAGCGTGCGCGCTGGCGTCAGGCCAAGCCACCTGCGGTGGATGGCAACGGCATCGGCGAGCGACAGGGTTTGCGGTGCGGCGAGATCGAGGTCGCTGCCGATCGGGATATTGCCGGACAGAGCGTCGAACACCGTCTCGGCGACGTCGTCGAGCGAGACGAACTGCATCGGGCTTTGGCCAAGGACCAGCGGTGTTACGAGTGGAAACGCGGCCAGGGCGCGCAGCAGTGCGGAACCGCCATAGGCCGTGCGGCCGACGATCACCGCCGGGCGGAGGATGACGAAGGGCAGGCCGGATGCCTCAAGCGCCGCATCGGCCTGACGCTTGCTTGCGAGGAATGGGTTTTCGGATGCAACACCATCGGTGCGCGCCGATATCTGGACGAACATGCGTAGCGAGGGGGCGGCGGCCTGATAAAGCGCTTTCATCGCGACATATTGCAGGGCGGCGACATTGTCGCGCGGACCATCCTGGAGTGCACCGGCGCAATTGACCACGGCGTCGATGCCGGACAGAAGAAAGCGCCAGTCCTCGGGCCGCGACAGGCTGGCGATATCGGCCTGGACCCAGCCGAAATCGGGATATCGGCGGGAAGCGACCTTTGTGTCGCGCGCCAGGGCAACGATGGAAAATCCGCGGGCCGCAAGCGACCTTGCCACCGCCGCACCGACAAAGCCGTTACCGCCCAGAATCAGAACCCGCATTGAGCAACGATAGCGGGCGCGTGGGCTGTGGCGCAAATCCGTCCTGGCCCAAGGCTGGCGGCTTGCACGGCGAAGCGGGCGGGCCTAGATTTTCGCCATGTCGCACGATCACCATCACGACAACGAACTCGACCCGATGACGGCACGGGTCCGGGCGCTGGAGACGATCCTGACCCGCAAGGGGCTGATCGATCCGGCGGCGATCGACGTCATCGTCGATACCTACGAGACCAAGGTGGGACCACGCAACGGTGCCGCCGTGGTGGCGAAGGCCTGGAGCGAACCGGACTTCACCGAATGGTTGAAGCGCGACGCGACCGCGGCGATCGCCTCGCTCGGCTTCACCGGCCGCCAGGGCGAGCACATGCAGGCGGTGTTCAACACCGACGAGACCCACAATCTCGTCGTCTGCACGCTGTGCTCCTGCTACCCTTGGTCGGTGCTTGGCCTGCCGCCGGTCTGGTACAAGGCGCCGCCATATCGCAGCAGAGCGGTCATCGATCCGCGCGGCGTGCTGGAAGAATTCGGACTTTCGCTGCCCAAGGACAAGAAGATCCGCGTCTGGGATTCGACCGCCGAGCTGCGCTATCTCGTCGTGCCGCAGCGGCCGGCGGGCACCGAAGGCTGGAGCGAAGAGCGGCTGGCCGACCTGGTGACGCGGGATTCGATGATCGGCACCGGCGTCGCGCGGGAGGCGGCATGAACGGCCCCCACGATCTCGGCGGGCAGATGGGTTTTGGCCCGGTGGCGCCCGAAAAGGACGAACCCTATTTCCATTCCGAATGGGAAAAGCGGGCGCTGGGCGTGACGCTGACGGCAGGCGCCATGGGTGCCTGGAACATCGACGAAAGCCGGCATGCGCGGGAATGCCTGCATCCAGCCGATTATTATGCGTCGAGCTATTACGAAATCTGGATCAAGGCGCTGGAACAACTGGTCAAACGGCACAACTTCGTGACAGCCAACGACCTCGCGGCGAGTGATGCCGTCGATCCGGCAGCGACACCCAAGCGGGTGCTGAAAGCGGAGAATGTACCGGCCGTTTTGGCGAAAGGCGGGCCTTGCGATCGACCGGTCGCCGTACCGGTGCGGTTTGCGGTCGGGCAACGCGTGCGGACCAGGAACTTTCACCCCACCGGCCATACCCGCCTGCCGCGTTATGCCCGCGGCAAGGAGGGGGTGATCGACGCGGTGCGCGAAGGTTTTGTCTTTCCCGATACCAACGCGCATGGCCGCGGCGAGAACCCGCAATGGCTCTATACAGTGCTGTTCACGGCAAGCGAATTGTGGGGCGAGGGGACTGATCCGACGCTTGAGGTCAGCATAGACGCCTGGGAGAGCTATCTTGAACCAGCATGAGGTGCGGCTAGCGGTTGGGACCGAGGGGCTCGATGCACCGGTCTTTGCCGAGCCGTGGCAGGCCGAGGCTTTCGCAATGGTGGTGGCGTTGCATGAGCGCGGCCTATTCACCTGGGCGGAATGGGCCGAACGGCTTTCGGCGGAGGTTAAAAAGCCCGGTGCCGCCGCTGATGGCAGCGACTACTACGCGCGTTGGCTGGCCGCCCTGGAGTGCCTGACGGCCGAGAAGGGGCTCGCCCGGCGCGACGAGGTCGATGCGGTTGCCGCGGCCTGGGAACGTGCCGCGCACGCCACGCCGCATGGCCAGCCGATCCTGCTGGAGAACGATCCGGCAAAACGCTGAGCTTGCTGCCGGATACCTGAATTTAATAGGCTCGCCGCAATCCCTCCTTGTATTCGGCGATTTTTCGGTAAGATGCTATCATAGTTTTGGAATATTCAGCGGTCTGCATTGCGTTCATCTGGGGCAGGTATTGGGTAGATTTTTTGGAGCTGTTGCCACCGTTTGGTTTTTTTGGGCCGCAGCCTCGCTCTGGAACTTCCAGTTTCTTGGTGGTTTTGCGTTCCCGCCGTTACTTTTTCTGCTGCCGGGATATTACTTCAAATACTGGGGCTTCGTTTGGCTGCCATTTCTGGCTGGCCTCTCTTGCGCGGTTGTTGCAGGAATTCTTGTGCATCGGGCGGAGCCTTTGGAATCGCTGTCCTGGAAATTGCTGGTGGCGAATTTCGCTTTTCTTTTTTTCTTCGTCCTATCGGCGGAGGTGAGAACAAGCCAGTTGATGAGCGCCGCCGTCGATGCCGCGAATGCCGACTGCTTCGACAGTCGATTTTTCTCTTCTTCGGTTGCAATCGCTGGAGAGGAATTTCAGTTCGATGTTCATGCAGTCTATCGCAAGGATGGCGATGTATTCATCTGGAGCTATCTGGACACAGCTTTCTTTAGGGTTCCAGAGACCATTTATCGCAATCTTGATCTGATGGGGTGTGCGGCAGGCCGGGCGTTGCAGGCCAGTTGATTTTCCCCGAACGGACTCGACTGAACCGGCAAATCCCTTGCCCTTCGCCGCCGAATCCTGTCAGTCAAACCCATGGAATTCTCTCCTCAGCAAGACGATGCGCTGCAGGCCGTGGCGCGCTGGCTCAAATCGGGAAAGCCGCAGGTTTTCCGGCTGTTCGGCTATGCCGGCACCGGCAAGACGACCCTGGCGCGTTATTTCGCCGAGCATGTCGATGGCCAGGTGCAGTTCGCTGCCTTCACCGGCAAGGCGGCCCAGGTGCTGCGCTCGAAGGGCGCGACCAACGCGCGCACCATCCATTCGCTGATCTACCGGCCGAAGGGCGAGGAGGCGATTGCCGACGAGGCAACCGGCAAGACCTCGATGTCGCCGACCTTCTCGCTCAATCGCCAAAGTCCGATCGCCAAGGCCAAGCTCGTGGTGATCGACGAATGCTCGATGGTCGACGAGCAGCTCGGCCGCGATCTTTTGACGTTCGGCACCCCGGTGTTGGTGCTGGGCGACCCTGCGCAGCTGCCGCCGATTTCGGGCGGCGGCTTCTTCACCGAGCACGAGCCGGACTTCCTGTTGACCGAAATCCACCGCCAGGCGCGCGACAACCCGATCATCCGGCTGGCGCTCGACGTGCGCGAGGGCCGCGAGTTCATGCGCGGCGACTACGGCACTGCCCAGGTGATCGGCAAGGAAGACGTGAACCAGGATCTGGTGTTGGGCGCCGACCAGGTGCTTGTCGGCACTAACCGGACGCGGAAGCGCTACAATCAGCGGCTGCGCGAGCTCAAGGGTTTTACAGCCGGCTACCCGCAAGCTGGCGACAAGCTGGTTTGCCTGCGCAACGACCCGGCAAAGGGCCTGCTCAACGGTTCGTTGTGGAAGGTGATGACTTCGTCGCGCGAAACGGTGAAGCCGGGCATCAATCTTCTAGTGTCGCCGGAGGAAGACGATCCCGATCGCGGCTTGGCCAAGATCAAGCTTTTGAAGCAGGTGTTCGAGAGCCCGGACGAAGAAATCCCCTGGGGTACCAAGAAACGCTACGACGACTTCGATTATGGCTACGCGCTGACGGTGCACAAGGCGCAGGGCTCGCAGTGGAACAATGTCGTGCTGTTCGACGAGAGCTGGGCCTTCAAGGACACGCGCCAGCGCTGGCTCTACACGGCGATCACCCGTGCGGCCGAACAGCTAACGATCGTTCGGTAGTGCTCGCCGTCAGGCAACGATCTCGAAAAGAACTGCAGTCGCATCGTCGCTGACCTTGAAACGGGGGAACTGCTTGCCGTCGGGGTCTTCGGTCAATTCGATGTGGCGCAATTCTGCAAGCAGCGGAGCAAGGCCTGCAGTGTTTGCTGCGCCGACAAATTCTGCAATGTCGTAGCGGCCATATTGGTCGACGAGAGCAGCGAAGCCGTCGCTGCAGAGCAGACCCCTGGCCGGCAGCGAGGGCTCGAGCCTTTCGGTGACAAGGTGCTCGGCGGCAGACGGCTCGATACCGAGCGTCCAGACGGAGCCGCCTTGGCGGTTGTAGGCGGCGCGGTGGCGCCGCAGCTCCTCACGCACGCCCGGCGCATCGGCCAACGCCTGATGAGTGGCAAATCCGCCCGCATGAGCGATGGCTGTGCGTGCGCCGTCGCGCTCCTGGGCGGAGGCACCCTTGATGGCGCTGGTGCTGAAGGTGCTGCCGTCGGCGCCGAGCAGGAACAGCCGGCAGTCGCCCAGGCCGTGGGTGACGATGTCGTCGCCTTCGATCCGGACCATCTGGAAGCTTGCCACCGGCAGGTTCCATGGCTCGATCGGCAGCGCAGGGGCCGCCTCGTGCACGACATTGGCAGCGCGTTGATTGAGCTCGCGCACGACATCGGTCATGGGGCGGCCGTTGCGGGCCAGCTCTTCGAACGTGCTTTGGGCAAACCGGGCCAGCCAGGCGGCGTCGGAGCCGTGCTGGCCGACGAGGCTGTCTCCGCCGAGGCCGGTGGCGCCGTCGATGACGAAGGCGCATGTAGCATTGCCGCCGGCGCTGTCCTCGTTCGCGCGGCTGATGGAGCCGGGTGCAGTGATCGAATCTATGATGCGGATGTTGGGCATGATGGAGGCTGTCTGGCGCGCGGCCGTGACTGGAGTATGACCGCAGGCTATTCGATCGGGCTTGCGCCAAGCCATTTCCACGCCTCGGCTTCGTCGGCGTCGGCGAAATGCCTGGTTTCGATCGAGGTGAGCGGCGCAAACAGGCCGACCACCGGTCCCATCCAGGCAGGGCCACCGACCAGCGCATAGCGCCTGATGTGATGCAGCGCCTTCATCTTGCCCTTGAAGGTAAGGGGATCGAAAAGCGCCGACCAGTCGAAGCCGTCATATCCTGTCGCGCGCAGCAGAACGTCGATCTTGTCGTGGCCTTCATAGGCCGCGTCGAGCAGGCCATAGGCGTTTTCGATGTCGGCCTGGGTGAAATGGCCGACGATCTCGAAGGCAAAGACCTCGTTGTTGTCGGTGTCGATGCGCCGGAAAGGCGGCGGGGCATCCATGGATTTCATTGGTGTCCTCCTCGATGGCCGTCTGGCGGTTTTTGGCCGCAACGTCATTGGAACACATAAAAGCGCTCTCTGTTCCCGGCCAAGGCGTGTTAGGTGCGTTCGTCTCAAGATTTGCCGTGAGTTGCCGATGCCCGCCAAGCTCTCCGTGAACGTCAATGCCATCGCCATGCTGCGCAACCGGCGCGACCTGCCATGGCCTAGTGTCACCGGCCTCGGCCGCCTGGCACTTGCCGCCGGTGCGCATGGGCTGACGGTGCATCCGCGTCCGGACCAGCGCCACATCCGCTTTTCCGACGTGCCCGAGATCCGGGCGCTGATCGACGACGAATTTCCAAAGGCAGAGTTCAACATCGAAGGCTATCCGAGCGAAGACTTCCTCCAACTGGTCGAGAAGCACCAGCCGGAACAGGTGACGCTGGTGCCGGACGATCCGTCGCAGGCGACCTCCGACCATGGCTGGGACTTTGTCACCCAAGCGGGTCTGCTCAAGCCGGTGGTGGCACGGCTCAAGAAGGGCGGCTTCCGCGTCTCCCTGTTTGCCGATGCCGACCCTTCCGGCGTCAACGCTGCCCGCGACACGGGCGCGGACCGGATAGAGCTGTTCACCGGGCCATACGGCGCGTGTCACGATGATCTGGCCGGGGCAGCGAAGCAACTGGAAATACTTGCTAAAACCGCAGATGCGGCAATCGCTGCCGGTCTCGCGGTCAATGCCGGTCACGACCTCGTCGTCGACAACCTGCCGCAGCTGACGCGCAGCATCCCCAAGCTGGCCGAAGTGTCCATCGGCCATGGCCTGACGGCAGACGCGCTGGAATACGGAATGACCGGCACGATCAAGCGATATCTGAAGGCCTGCGGGTGGTAGAAGGCATATGCCGACTGCTAGGGCGGAACATTAGCTGTCGCAAAACAGCTGTTGCTTTTGCGCTGCAGCAAGCGTAGAGCCCCGCGGCTTCACGGAGAGTTGTCCATGACCGATGCCGGCCCTGACAAGGCGAACGCGAGCGGGCAGCCGGTCCAGACGGACGGTCATTCCCACGACATCAGGATTCTCGTGCTCGGCGCACTCGGCGTCGTCTTCGGCGATATCGGCACGAGCCCGATCTACGCGTTCCGCGAGGCCCTGGTGGCGTCGGCGGGCGGCGAGGTCGCTTCCCGCGAAGACATTCTCGGCGTGCTGTCGCTCATCATCTGGGCGCTGACCATCATCGTCACCGTCAAATACGTGATGTTCGTTCTTCGGGCGCACAACCGGGGCGAGGGCGGCACGCTGTCGCTGATGGCGCTGGCGCGGCGCAGCCTGCCCAAGCGCTCGGGCATCATCCTGGCGCTCGGCATGGTCGGCGCCGCACTGTTCTACGGCGATGCGGTGATCACGCCGGCGATTTCGGTGCTGTCGGCGGTCGAGGGCATGAATGTCGTCACGCCGGCGTTCCAGCCTTACGTCGTGCCGCTGACGCTGGTGATCCTGGCGGCGCTGTTTTCAGTCCAGCGCTTCGGCAGTGGCGGCGTGGCGATCGTGTTCGGGCCGATCACCCTGGTCTGGTTCCTGGCCATCGGCTATTCCGGCATTGTCCACATAGCCGACGATCCGGAAATCCTGCTGGCGGTCAACCCGATCTACATCGTGCAGTTCCTGGTCAACCAGCCCGAGGTGTCGTTCGTCACCATCGGCGCGATCTTCCTTGCGGTGACCGGCGCCGAAGCGCTTTATGCCGATCTCGGCCATTTCGGCCGCAGGCCGATCGTGCTGGCCTGGCTGTGCATCGTCTTTCCCTGCCTGCTGCTCAACTATGTCGGCCAGGGCGCCTTCGTGCTCTCGCATGACGGCACGGTGGGCCATCCGTTCTTTGAAATGAACGAGGGCTGGATGCTGGTGCCGATGGTGGTGCTGGCAACGGCCGCGACCGTCATCGCCAGCCAAGCGGTGATCACCGGCGCCTATTCGCTGACACGCCAGGCCGTGCAGCTCAACATGCTGCCCCGCCTGGTCATCCAGCACACGTCGGAGACGACGCAGGGCCAGATCTACATGCCGCGCGTCAACCTTCTTTTGGCTTTGGTGGTGATGCTGCTGGTCGTCGGCTTCGGCGAATCGAGCGCGCTCGCCTCGGCCTACGGCATTTCGGTTACCGGCAACATGCTGGTGACGACGCTGTTGCTTTCGGTGGTGATGCTGCGCATCTGGCGCTGGCGGGTCGCCGCCGTCGTCGTGGCGATCTCGATATTCGGCCTGATCGACATCGGCTTCTTCGCTTCCAACATCGTCAAGGTCTTCGAGGGCGGCTGGGCATCGCTGGCGGTCGCCTTCACGATCATCCTGATCATGTGGACCTGGGTGCGCGGCAGCCGCTATCTGTTCGACAAGACCCGCAAGAACGAAATCCCGCTCGACTTCCTAGCTGGCAGCCTGATCAAGAAGAAGCCGCATCTGGTGCCCGGCACCGCGGTGTTCCTGACCAGCGATCCCGACAGCGCGCCGACCGCGCTGATGCACAGCCTCAAGCACTACAAGGTGCTGCACGAGCAGAACGTCATCCTGTCGGTGGTGACGGCGCAGCAGCCCATCGTCCCCGACAGCGAACGTGTGAAGATGGAGCAGGTCAACGAGCTGTTCATGCGCGTGAAGCTGAAATTCGGCTACATGGAGCAGCCGAACATCCCCAAGGCGCTGGCCATCTGCCGCAAGCAGGGCTGGAAGTTCGACATCATGACGACGTCGTTCTTCCTGTCGCGGCGGTCGCTCAAGGCGTCGCCCAATTCCGGCATGCCGGTGTGGCAGGACAGGCTGTTCATCGGGCTGGCTCGTACGGCAGCCGACGCGACCGAGTACTTCCAGATTCCGACCGGGCGTGTGGTCGAGGTCGGTACCCAGGTGTCGATCTGAGGCCTGGACTGAGCACCGCTACGGCGAAGTGAAGCATTGCCAAGCACGGCCCATCCGTGAACCTTTGCTCAGGATGGGGTGGCGCATGAACGGTCGAAATCTTCACATTGCAATTGCCGGTGCCGGGCCGGCCGGGCTCGCTGCGGCACTCTATCTGCAGCGTGATGGTCATCGCGTCACCGTTTTCGAACGCTTCGCCGAGCCGAGGCCGGTTGGGTCGGGCCTTATCTTGCAGCCGACAGGACTGACCGTGCTCGACGATCTGGGCCTGCTCGGCGAAATCTCGACACTTGGCAGCCGCATCGACCGGCTGCACGGCACCGATGCCAAGAGCGGGCGCACTGTGCTCGACGTGCGCTACGACGCCCGGCCAGGTGGGCGTTTTGGCATCGCCGTCCATCGTGCGGCGCTGTTCGGCACACTCTATCGCGCGGCTCGACGCGCGGGCATCGAAATCATTACCGACGTCGAACTCGATGCGGTCGAGCTCGGAAAGCGAACCCGGCTTGTCGATGCCAAGGGCCGTGACGTGGGGGCGTTCGACCTCGTCGTGGACGCGACCGGCTCGCGCTCCAAGTTGCGCCGCAGCGCGGGCCTAGAAGGCGAGCCGAAACCTCTCGCCTATGGCGCGTTCTGGGCCTCGCTCGGATGGTGTGGCGAAGGATTCGACGAAAATGCACTGACGCAGCGCTATCGTCGCGCCAGCGTTATGATCGGTGTCTTGCCCATCGGCCGCGCGGAAGCGGACGGGCGCAAGATGGCGGCGTTCTTCTGGAGCCTGAAGCCGGCCGAGGCCGAACGCGTGCAAGCCCAAGGACTGGCTGCCTGGAAGGCCGAGGTGGCGAGGCTGTGGCCTGAGTGCCAGGCCTATCTCGCTGGCCCGCCATGGCCACCACACGCTGGCACAACCGGCAGCACGCGGCTTTGCCGTCATTGGCGATGCCGCGCATTCGACCAGCCCGCAACTGGGGCAGGGCGCGAACATGGCTTTGCTCGACGCGGCGGCACTCGCCCATGCATTGAGGCAGGCAGGCGACATGGATGCGGCGCTTGCGTTCTATGTCCGGGCGCGACGCTGGCACGTCAGGCTGTTCCAGGCGCTGTCCTTGGCCTTCACGCCTTTCTACCAGTCGGACTTGCTGCTGTTGCCACTCCTGCGCGATCGGCTGGTGGCGACAGTTGCCAGGATCCCGCCGGCGCCGCAGCTTCTGGCTTCGATCGTTGCCGGCACGCTGATCGACCCGTTTGGCCCCGCCGGCCTCAAGGAGACGGATTGGATGAATAGCGGCGAAGAAAGAGCTGTCCGGATCCCGGCTTGAGCCGCGCTGCGGTTGTGGTTACGTTGCGTCACATTCAACCGAGGGGGCTGTGATGTCGGGACTCATGCTGCTGGGAATTCGAAAGGCGGTGGCGGCCATGGCTCTGCTCGCCCTGGGCTGCATGCCGGCGCTGGCGGATGCGACGGTTCCCAGCGCCGACATCGAGGGAGCCGCCGACAATGCGCTTGCCAAACGCTATGAAGGCTCGTTCATCGTCTACCACCAAAAGCTCGACTATACGGATTTCAGCGTGCCGCTGGCGCCGCTGAAGGCGGACCCAGATCCGGAAAAACGCGACAAGAACAACAACCGGGTGTTCAAGCCGGAGAAGGCGGAAGATGTCGAGGGATCGCTCACCCGCCTGTTCTATGTGCTGCCGGACGGCCGTTCGCCGCTCGAGGTGCTGCGCAACTACCAAGACGTGGTGCAGGCCGCCGGCGGCGAGGTGGTGTTCGAATGCAAGAAGGAGGAATGCGGTGGCGACGCCTCGCGCTCGGCTTCCAGCGGCGGCGGCGACATGAGCCTGATGATGAGCTTCTTCTACGACAGCGACCTCGGCGTCGAGGCGTTCTCGAATGCCGCCTGCGTGGCGTCGTCAGGGGTCGCCGACCAGCGCTATTTCACCGCCAAGGTTCCGCGCGACGGAGGTGACGCGTATGTCACGGTGCAGACCTTCCAACTGCTCGACGACCTCTACTGCAAGGAGCTGAATGCGCGCACGGTTGCCATCGTCCACGTGCTGGAGCCCAAGGCGCGCGACAAGAAGATGGTGCTGGTGGAAGCCGACAAGATGGCGGACTCATTGTCGACCAGCGGTGGAATTGCGCTCTACGGCATCTTTTTCGACACCGACAAGGCCGACATCAAGCCCGAGTCGGAGCCGACGCTGAAGGAGATCGCCAAGCTGCTGGGCGACGATCCGGCACTTGCGGTGGCCGTGGTCGGCCACACCGACAACCAGGGCAAGTTCGACTACAACATCGACCTGTCCAATCGCCGCGCCGCTGCGGTGAAAGCGGCTCTTGTTTCGCAATTCGGCATCGACGGCGGACGTCTGACTGCGGCAGGCGCCGGCATGATGGCGCCGGTCGCCAGCAACGACAATGACGAGGGACGGACCAAGAACCGCCGCGTTGCATTGGTCAAGCTGAACTAGTTTTCGGCACTGCTGACCAACGTCGCGTTGAGGCTGGCGCATAAACGCAGCGTTGTGCGATTGCGCTGTTACCCGTCTTGCTGGTGGCTGACGGGTGTATCCAAATTTCGTGACCGACGACAAAATTCGGACACGGCGAACTTGCCCATTGCGAGGCCGTGAAATTTGCGGCATAAGCCGAACCGTAACGTACGGTACGGCTCTTGTGAGGATAGCCGGACCGAGATCCACGGCAGGCGAAGATGCTGCAGGCAGTCACCGAGATCATGGAAGGCGAGGGGCCGACGGCGCGGCAGCAGGACGTGCTCGATGCGGTGCTGCGCCTGCTCGTCGAAGAAGGCGACCGGCTGACCATGACCGCCGTTGCCCGGCGCGCCAGTTGCTCCAAGGAAACGCTCTATAAGTGGTTCGGCGACCGTGACGGACTGCTGACGGCCACCGTGCAATGGCAGGCCTCGAAGGTGCGCGTGCCGCCGGTGGACCGCAAGGGCCTTGACCTCGTTTCGCTGACAGCAAGCCTGGAGCGCTTTGCCTCCGATTGGCTTAGGGTGATCTCGAGCGACACGTCGGTCGCGCTCAACCGCGTTGCGGTCGTGCATGCCGGCTCGGACAAGCGCGATCTTGGCGCCATCGTGCTCGAGCGTGGCCGTTTTGCGCTTGGCCGCAGGCTCAAGCCAGTGCTGGAAGCCGGCCGCGAGGCGGGGCTTCTCGAATTCGACGACGCCGAGGAGGCGTTCCGGACCTTTTTCGGGCTGGTTGCGCGGGACGTGCAGATACGTCTGCTGCTCGGCGACCGGCTGGAATTGACTGATGCGGGGATCGACGGCGACGCCGCGCGCGCAACGCAGCAGTTTCTTGCTCTTCATGGAGCGAAAACCGGGCTGAAGGCCCTTTGATTATAACCGGGAAGGAACCCACCAATGCGTGTCTATTACGATCGTGATGCCGATCTCAATCTGATCAAGGGCAAGAAGGTCGCCATCATCGGCTACGGTAGCCAGGGCCGCGCGCACGCGCTGAACCTCAAGGATTCGGGCGCCAAGGAACTCGTCGTCGGCCTCAAGGCCGGCTCGGCGACCGCCAAGAAGGTCGAGGCCGACGGCCTCAAGGTGATGACGGTCGCGGAAGCAGCCAAGTGGGCCGACCTGATGATGATGGCGACGCCTGACGAACTGCAGGCCGACATCTATCGCGACGAGATCGCTCCGAACATCCGCGACGGCGCTGCGATCGCTTTCGCCCACGGCCTCAACGTGCATTTCGGCCTGATCGAGCCGAAGAAGACCGTCGACGTGCTGATGGTCGCGCCGAAGGGCCCGGGTCACACCGTGCGCGGCGAATACCAGAAGGGCGGCGGCGTGCCGTGCCTGGTCGCCGTTCACCAGGACGCTTCGGGCAATGCGCTCGACCTCGGCCTGAGCTACGCCTGCGGCGTCGGCGGCGGCCGTTCGGGCATCATCGAGACCAACTTCAAGGAAGAGTGCGAGACCGATCTGTTCGGCGAGCAGGTCGTGCTCTGCGGCGGCCTGGTCGAGCTGATCCGCGCCGGCTTCGAGACGCTGGTCGAGGGCGGCTATGCTCCCGAGATGGCCTATTTCGAGTGCCTGCACGAAGTGAAGCTGATCGTCGACCTGATCTATGAAGGCGGCATCGCCAACATGAACTACTCGATCTCGAACACCGCCGAGTGGGGCGAGTACGTGACCGGTCCGCGCATCATCACCGACGAGACCAAGGCCGAGATGAAGCGCGTCCTCAAGGACATCCAGACCGGCAAGTTCACCTCGGAGTGGATGCAGGAATACCGTTCGGGTGCTGCCCGCTTCAAGGGCATCCGCCGCAACAACGACAGCCACCAGATCGAGGAAGTCGGCGCCAAGCTGCGCGCGATGATGCCCTGGATCGCCAAGAACCAGCTGGTCGACAAGGCCAAGAACTAAGAAGCCCTGCAGCGACAGCTGCAAGGAAAAGGCCGGCGGAGCTATCCGCCGGCCTTTATCATTACTGGTGCCCGTGAATTGGTTGTTCAGCCGTAGTGCCAGGCCGGTTTCGGCTCGGTGCCCTCGAACTGCACGCCGACGCGGTCGTTCTTGCGCCAGCGCACGACGGCGCGGTAGCCGATGCCGTCCACCGGAACATAGAGCAGGAAGCGCTCGGGGACGCGTGCGTCGGCACTGACGCGCAACTCGGCGCCGTTCTGGTGCATGTTGCGCACCGTGACGCTGATTTCGGAATTGGCGACACCTGTGATGATGGTGCCGCCCTTGAGCACGCGATTGCGATGCTCGCGCCGATTGTTGTTTTCTGCGTCGTCGCTCATTCGTCAGGTCCATGCGTGTGCGGTCAACGACCGCGCGCTGCGGATGCCGTAGCACGGACATGTAAATATGAGGTTTGCCGCGGCGCCGATCTGGCTGGCGCCGCAGCCGAGTGCGTCAGCTGTAGGGCGACCAGCACTGCTCGCGTGGCCCGTTATAGGGCTGGAACGTGTTGTCCCAGGCGCGGTACGAGCGGTAGCGGTCGTAGCACCACCGGACATGCACCGAAGACAGTCCGCCGCGATAGACACGGCGCGGCTGGACATAACGTGGCTGGTAGTAGCGCGGCTCGTAGTAACGGTAGGCCGGGATGCCGAAATTCAGATAGATCCCGGTGCCGCCGCGCCAATGGCGCCTGTGCGGACGATTCCGCCAGCGCCAGTCGTCGCGCCAACGATCACCGCGCCAGTTGCCGTGGCGTCCTCTGTCTCCGCGCCAGCCGTCGCGGCGCGCGTAGCAGCCAGTGCCGGGCGGGCAGAAATGGCTCTGGGCGGGGATGACATTCGGCACGGCCAGCGGGGCGGTCGAATGCACCTGGCCGAGGTTAATGGGGCCGGCCGAAGCCGCCAAGGGCAGGCCGGTGACGAGCCCGAGTGCCACAAGCCCTGAACGTGCGAAGGATGAGAGTTTCATGGTGGTCTCCTGATATCCGAATCCCAAAGGCTCCATGCCCCCAAATTTCGATGGAGATAGGGCATTTTCTGCCTTTCAGCCTGAACGGGAAATGAACAATGCAGCTTCCCTGTGGGCTTGTGATTGGGCTCTTGTGTTTGCCCCGACATGAAGGCAATGCTCGCGGTCATGTCGCTGCGCCTTGCCACCTTCAATGTCGAGAACCTGATGAACAGGTTCGATTATTCCGGCTACCGCAACCAGCTCAACGAGGATCGGACACTCGCCCTGTTCGAGATCCGCAGCGAGGCCGAGTACCGGCTGCTGGAGCAGGCGAGGGCCATCGCGCATGCCGACGACATGCGCCAGCTGACGGCGCTGGCGATCGCCGAGACCCGCGCCGACATCATCTGCCTGCAGGAGGTCGACAACATCGAAGCGCTGAAGGCGTTCGAATACGGCTATCTCTTCAAGATGGTGGGGCAGGGCTACCAGCACAAATACACGACCTCGGGCAATGATTCGCGCGGCATCGACGTGGCGGTGATGATGCGGGCGGAGACCGCGCACGGCCAGCCGATCGAATTCGTGCGCATGACCAGCCATGCCCATGTCACCTTCGAGGAATTCGGGCTGCATACGCCGGAACTGGCAAGCCTCGGCCAGGAGCCATTCGAACGCATCTTCCGGCGCGACTGCTTGGAGATCGACGTCAAGATCGGTGGCAAGCCGCTGACCATCTACTCGGTGCATTTCAAGTCGATGGGCTCGCCGCGGAACGGGCTGAACGGCCGCGATGCGACGATGCCGATCCGCGTTGCCGAGGCCAAGGCGGTGCGGCGGATCATCGAGGACCGTTTCGGCAAGGACCATGTCGGCGAGCGACGCTGGGTGATCTGCGGCGACATGAACGACTATCGTGAGCGGCTGGTCATCGGCGGCGATGCCTATCAGGGCTACAGTTTCACGCCGGTCCACGAGACGGCCTCATGCCTCGACGTGTTCCTGGCCGACGGTTTTGCCGAAAACGTCGTCGAAAGGCGGCCCGAAATGGAGCGCTGGACGCTCTACCATACGCGCGGACCGCTGGAGCGGCACCTGTGCCAGCTCGACTACATCCTGTTGTCGCCGGCGCTGGCGAAGACAAACGCCCAAGTCGTGCCCGACATCGTCCGCCGCGGCCAGCCCTGGCGCACCATCTTCCCGCCCGGGCAGGAGGTGGAACGCTACCCGCGCGCCGGCTGGGACAGGCCGAAGGCCTCGGACCATTGCCCGGTGGCCGTGACCCTCGACATCACCTGAGAGGCCAAGCCTTGGCGTTCGACATTCCGCGCAACCAGATACTGCCGGTCGACGTGGTCGACGTGCGCCTCGATCCGGAGCCTCACCCGTTCGAGCGCGACAATGCCGCAGCCATCGTCGCAAACTGGGCAGAGGAGAAGGCAGCGCGGCCAGCCCTTTTCGACGGCACGGTGGTGCTTTTGTCGGAACTCGCCTATGGCGACAACCGGCTGACCGGCCGCTGCCATGCCATCCGCTACTCGACCTTCATGCTGTGGCGCAAGCTGAAGCCGGTGACGAGCGCGGAGCACGCCTTCGCGCATGCCATGCTGATCTCGAGCGACAACGCGCTGGTGGCGATCCGCATGGGCGCGCACACGGCCAATGCCGGCAAGGTCTATTTCGCCGCTGGTTCCTTCGAGCCGGAGGACTTTCGAGATGGTCTGGTCGACCTCGACTACAATATGGCGCGCGAGGTGCGCGAGGAGACCGGCCTCGACCTTGGCACGGCCACCCGTGAGGAACGCTGCCATGCGCTTTCGGTAGAAAGCGGTACGGCGATCGTGCGCTGCTACCGTGCCGCCGAGACGGCCGACGAACTGGCTGCGCAGATAACGAGGTTCGTCGCGGACGATCCCGATCCTGAGATCGAAGGACCGGTGGTTATTCGCGGCATGGACGACTTGCCCGAAGGCCTGATGCCGCATATGCGCCCGCTGGCGGAATGGCATTTCTCCCGTAGCAAGGCCGGTCTCGCCTAGAACCCCTTGATGCCGGCGTGCCCCAGGCGCACTGTCGGTGCAATTTCAGGGGGAGATTTCATGATCAGATCTATTGTCCGCAATGGCCTGTTGGCGGCCGTTTGTACGGTCGTGCTGTTTTCAAGCAGCAGTTCAGAGGCGCTCGACAGCAGTCCTGCCGCCGCAAAGGTCGTGGTGACGCCCTTGGCGTCGGTTACCACCACGGCGAGCGGTCAACCGATCGTGCTGCCGCAGAAGAACGTGCAGGTGCTGGTCTCTTCCTTCGAGATACCGCCGGGCGCCAAGCTGCCGGTGCACAAGCACCCGTCCACGCGCTACGCCTATGTGCTCGAAGGGCAATTGCAGGTGACCAATGTCGATACCGGCAAAGGCACCAGCTACAAGGTCGGCGACTTCATCGTCGAAATGATCGGCGAGTGGCACCAAGGCGCAAATGTCGGCGCGGAGCCGGTCAAGCTTCTGGTCATCGACCAGGTGGAGGAAGGCACCTCAAACACCGTGCTGAAGGAATAGCCCTATTCGTGGCGCAGTGCCTCGATCGGATCGAGGCGGGCGCCACGCAATGCCGGGAAGAAGCCGAACACCATACCGATCAGTGCCGAGAAGCCGACTGCGAGCAGCACCACGGCCAGGCTGGGCACGAACGGAATGGACAGCGCCAGGGATGCAGCACCCGCCAGAGCCAAGCCGATGGCGATGCCGATCAGCCCGCCGAGCAGCGACAGTACCGTGGATTCGACCAGGAACTGGATCAGGATGTGCTTTTCATGCGCGCCGATGGCGAGGCGGATGCCGATCTCGCGAGTACGCTCGGTGACCGACACCAGCATGATGTTCATGATGCCGATGCCGCCGACAAGCAGGCTGACACCGGCGACGGCACCCAGCATGCCGGTCATGGTGGCGGTGGCGCTGGCCATGGCGTCGGCGATCTGGGTCATGTCACGGACCGAGAAATCGTCCTCCCGGTCGGCGGTGACGCGCCTGACGTCGCGCATGATGTCTTCGATGCGGGTCTGCACCACCTGGGTCGGCGTGGCGTCGTCGGCGGCGACATAGATCGTTTCGATGTCGCGATTGCCGGCGATGCGGCGCTGGAAGGATGAGAGCGGCATTAGCACGACGTTGTCCTGGTCCTGGCCGAAGCCGGAATAACCCTTGGGTTCGAGCAGGCCGACGACCTTGCAACTCATGCGGCCGATGCGAATGCTGGCGCTGTCGGGGTCGCCCGCACCGAAGAACTGGCGGCGCACGGTCTCACCGATCAGGCAGGCATTGATGCCGCCACGCACCTCCGATTCGCTGAACGAACGGCCCGAGGTCACCTTCCAGTCGCGTGCGTCGAGATAGGCATTGTCGGTGCCAGTTATCGAGGAGGTCAGGCTCTCCGTGCCGAACACGACGCGTACTTGCTTCTGCGAAGCCGGCGAGACCGCGCGGACGCCTTCGAGATGGGCTGCCAGGGCCGCGACTTCCTTTTCGCCGAGCGGCCGGATTGTCTGCTGCGGTCCCGAGCCGGGGGCGGCGGGGCGACCGGAGCGGACGATGAGCAGGTTGCTGCCGAGTTGCGAGATGTCTGCCTTGACCTTTTGCGTCGTGCCGCTGCCGATGGTCAGCATGGCGATGACGGCGGCGACGCCGATGACGATGCCGAGCAGGGTCAGGAACGAACGCAGCGCATTGCGGCGGACCGAACGAAGGGCGAGGCGGACGGTTTCCCAGATCATCGCCTATGCCGCCTCGAGCTTCTTGGTGTCGGAGGCGACATGGCCGTCGCGGAAGGAGATGGTGCGGCCGGCATAGGCGGCGATGTCGGCCTCGTGGGTGACCATGACGATGGTCAGCCCGTATTCCTCGTTGAGGCGGGTGAGCAATTGCATGATCTCGTGGCTGCGGGCGGTGTCGAGATTGCCGGTGGGTTCGTCGGCGACAAGCAGCGTCGGCCGCGTGACGATGGCGCGGGCGATCGCGACGCGCTGCTGCTGGCCGCCTGACAGTTCGGCCGGGGTGTGGTGTTCGCGGTCTTCGAGGCCGACTTCGGCAAGCGCCTTCATGGCCAGAGCGCGCCGGTCCTGGGCCGGCACACCACGATAGATCAGCGGCAGCTCGACATTTTCCACCGCCGTTGTGCGCGGCAACAGATTGTAGCCCTGGAAAACGAAGCCGATGTAGAGATTGCGCAGTTCCGCGCGGCGGTTGCGGTCAAGCCGGCCGGCGTCGACACCCATGAAGCCGTAGCGGCCGGAGGTCGGCGTATCGAGGCAGCCGACGATGTTCATCGCGGTCGACTTGCCTGAGCCGGACGGGCCCATGATGGCGACGAACTCGCCCTGGCCGATGGCAAGATCGATGCCGGCAAGCGCGCGCACCTCGGCCTCGCCCTGGCCGTAGGTCTTCCAGACCTTGTCGAAGACGATGAGCGGAGCCGGGCTCATATCAGTTCTCAGTTCGCCCGGGATGAGGTCGAGGCGGTGATGACCTTGTCGCCGGCGCTGAGCCCGGAGATGACCTCCGTGCGGTCGCCGTCAGTGGCTCCGGTCTTGACCCTGACTGCAACCGGGGCGCCGTCCTTGAGCACATAAAGCGTGCGCGAGCCGTCGGCAGGCGTCGAAGCAGGGCGGCTGCGATCGGTCGGCCCGCGCGAAGGCCGGCCCAGGAACACGTTCTGCAGGCTGAAGCCGGCGTTGCGCGCAGTCGGGGTCGGCCGGTAGCGGAATGCGGTCGCCGGAACGGTGAGTACACCCTTGGCCTCGCGCGTGACGATCGACACGGTGGCGGTCATGCCTGGACGCAGCAACAACTCGTCGTTGCCGACATCGAGCCACGCATTGTAGGTGACCACGCCATCGGTGGTGACCGAGGCATAGGCGATGTCGCGGATCGAAGCGTCGAAACTGCGGTCGGGGAAGGCATCGACTGTGAAGCGCGCGTGCTGGCCCTTGGCCACCGTGCCGATATCGGCCTCATCTACGGCCGCCTTGAGCTCCATCTTGGACAGGTCGGCGGCGAGCACGAACAGCACCGGTGCCTGCATGGAGGAGGCGACCGTCTGGCCCGGGTTGACCGAGCGCGTCAGCACGACGCCGTCGATGGGGGCATAGATGCTGCTCTTGGCGAGGTCGGCCTGCTGCAGCTTGAGGTCGGCCTCGGCGATGGCAAGGTTGGCCTCTGCCATATCGAGCGCGCTCTGGGCGCGGTCGCGCTCGGCGGTGGCGGCTTCGAGCGCCTGGGGGGTGGCCATGCCGCGCCGTGTCAGTTCCTGCGCCCGGGTCAACGCCTGCGTGTTCTGCGACAGTGTCGTGCGGGTGTCTTCGACCTTGGCGGCAGCGGCTTTTGCCGAAGCCTGGGCACGCTCGATCTGGGCGGAAAGCCGGGTAGTGTCGAGTGCGGCCAGCACGTCGCCTTTCTTGACCTGCTGGTTCTCGACGACGGCGACCGAACGGACGACGCCTGAAAGCTCGCTCGAGATGTCGACCTGGGTCAGGGGCTGTAGATTGCCCGTCGCCGAGACCTCAACGGTGATGTCGCCGACCTCAGCCGGCTGGCTGGTGTAGATGACGCGCTCGGAAGGTGCGCCGAGCCAGGAGTAGCCGGCATAGGCGCAGCCGGCGGCAATCAAAGCCAGAATCAGCCAAAGCCAGCCCTTGCGCCGGCGCGTGGTTCGGCCCTTGCCGTCGAGGCCGAGTGCCGTCTCGATGGATGGCGCGGTTGCCTGATCCTGACGATTTACCAACTGGTCCAAGCCAGACCCCTTTGATGGCTCGAGAAAACCCACGTAGAGCCTGTTGCTCGAGCACGATCCTTTCCGAAACCGGTTCCCACCGTTCGGGGTCATGCTCTAGGATCACAGATCGGCCGTGTTGTCCCGGAATTCAAATTAAATTTCGCTCATGTTGCCGGCGCAGAAGGAGCAAACATGACGATCGGACGCAAGTATTTTATTTACGACGTCTTCACCCAGGACAGACTGGCAGGCAATCCGCTGGCGGTCGTTGTCGATTCGAAGGGGCTCGATTCCGCCGCGATGCAGGCGATCGCCCGGCAATTCAACCTGTCGGAAACGGCGTTCGTACTGCCTCCCGACAATCTCAAGCACAAGGCGCGGGTGCGCATCTTCACGCCCGACTACGAGATGCCCTTTGCCGGGCATCCGACGGTCGGTACGGCCATTGCCCTGTCGGAGATCGGGCAGAGCGGCGATCTGGCCGGCATTTTCGTGCTCGAAGAGAACATCGGCCAGGTGCGTTGCGCCGTCGACAAGGTCGGCAGCGGGCTGTTCGCCCAGTTCGACCTGCCCAAGCTGCCACAACAACTGCCGCTGTCGGCCGATGCCGAGGCGATCGGTGCAGCACTCGGGCTCGGGCCGCATGAAATCGGCTTCGAGAACCACCGCGTCTCGCTGTGGTCGGCTGGCGTGCCCTACATCACCGTGCCGGTCGCCGACATCAAGGCAGCATCAAGGGTACGGTTCAACAACGAGGCCTGGTTCGAGTTTTCGCCGAAGAAAAGCGAATCCGCGGTTGCCAGCGCCTATGTCTACTGCCGCGAGACGATCGACCATACCAGCGCCTTCCATGCCCGAATGATCGTGCCGGGGAGCCCGTCCTACGAAGATCCGGCTACGGGTTCGGCTGCGGCGGCCTTTGCCGGAGCGATCATGCTGTTCGACAAGCCGACCGACGGCGGGCAGCGATTCTGGATCGAACAGGGAATCGAAATGGGCCGTCCGTCGAGAATCAGGCTCGAACTGGACGTCTCGGGTGGAAATCTTGTCGCCGCGCGCATCGGCGGGCATGCCGTAAGGACCGCGGAAGGCGTTCTTCTGGTCTGAAGCGAAGGAATTTTTGCCGACTTGAAGAAAAAGCGACTGGTGGGGTGGACAGCGCAAAAGGGCTTGGCTATATGCCGGCCACGGTCGGTTTACCGGTCGTGTGGGTGCGTAGCTCAGTTGGTAGAGCAGCTGACTCTTAATCAGCGGGTCACAGGTTCGATCCCTGTCGCACCCACCAAGTTTTCTCAAAGACTTCCGCTGAATTCTTCATGCAAGACGAGACGAAATCCTTATGCCGGTTCCCGGCAAGAGGCTGTTTCTTTCCCGAATGCCGTAAACGCAATTCCAGCCTTGTCCGCTGGCGCCGGCAAGCTTGTCTTGCTTTCGCGGAGCGCCGATTGTCGAACACGAGCGCGATTCGGGCCGGGAAGATTTCGGGATAAAAGATGCCTAGTTTGAGAGAGGTCCTCGACGAGATCGTCGCGGAGATGGCCGGACATCCGGACCGCGGCGAGGTCGCATCCTACATTCCGCAACTCGGCAAGGTCGATCCGAACAAGTTCGGCATAGCCGTCACCTTGACCGACGGCGAAGTGTTGGCGGCGGGCGCCGCCGACGAGCCTTTCTCTGTCCAGAGCATTTCCAAGGTATTCACGCTGGCGCTGGCCCTGGGGCGTGTCGGCGACACCTTGTGGAAGCGCGTCGGAAGGGAGCCCTCCGGCACGCCCTTCAACTCCATCGTCCAGTTGGAGCGGGAGGAGGGCATTCCGCGCAACCCGTTCATAAATGCCGGGGCAATCGTCGTATCCGACGTGCTCCTGGCCGGGCATCAGCCGCGCGAGGCGATCGGCGAGATCGTGAGTTTCGTACGCTCGCTTGCCGACGACGATTCGATCGTGGTCGATGGCGATGTCGCCAGTTCCGAGCGGGCCACCGGTTACCGCAATTTTGCCCTGGCAAACTACCTCAAGGGTTTTGGCAACCTCAATCATGCGCCGGAATTGACCCTGGGTGTCTATTTTCACCATTGCGCCATCGCGATGAGTTGCCAGCAACTGGCGAATGCCGGCCGTTTCCTGGCAAATGCCGGCCGCATTCCCTCGTCGGGGCACACGGTCATTTCGAGCGAACGCGCCAAGCGCATCAATGCCCTGATGCTGACCTGCGGCCATTATGACGGTTCTGGCGAATTCGCCTTCCGCGTCGGCATTCCGGGCAAGAGCGGCGTCGGCGGCGGCATATTGGCGATCGTACCCGGCGTGGCGTCGATTGCTGTCTGGTCGCCGGGATTGAATGCACGCGGCAATTCGATGCTTGGCTCGATCGCCCTGGAGCAGCTGACCAAAAGGATGAACTGGTCGATCTTTTCGCCTAAACCGGCCTGACGCACGGTTTGGCTGTTGCGGCGAGGCCTCCGACTAAGGGGTATCTGCGCCTCTGATAAGGGCGAACCTCCAAGGATAGGTTTGCTGCCCATTGCAAAAGCCGCCGCTCTTCCGCGACTATGGGGTGCGCGTCGTCGGTACGCGGCAACTCAGGGCCAAGGAGATCGCAGGTGGTCGAGGCAATTCCGAAGGGCCGAGGCCTGAGTTCCCGAAACCAGGTTTCGCTGCAGCCCAATTCCCGGACGGCCCTGCCGACCTTTGCCGCCACCGCAGCCGTGGTCGCAATCCTCTACTTTGCCCGCGACGTGTTCCTGCCGCTGGCGATCGCCGTGCTGCTGACATTCGCCTTGGCGCCGATCGTCGCCTGGCTGAGGCGGATCGGCGTTCCCAGGCTGGTCTCGGTGATCGCCTGCGTCCTGGCCGCGTTCGGGCTGGTCGCCGTGTTCAGCTTCGTGGTGGTTTCCCAGGTCGGCGAGGTTGCCCGGAACGTTCCGACCTATCAGGCCAACATCCTGGAAAAGGTGCGCTCGCTCAAGGAAAGCGGCAGCGGGGGCGGGATCATCGACAGGCTGAGCGGCGTCATCGAGCGCGTCGGCCAGGAACTCGACAAGCCGGAATCGGTGACAGTGCCAGCGGCGCAGCCGTCGCGGCCGGACCCGCTGCTGGTCGAGATCTTCACGCCGCAGAGGCCGATCGAGACGCTGAAGAACCTGATCGGACCGCTGATCGGGCCGCTCGCCACGGCTGGCCTGGTCATCGTGGTCGTCATCTTCATGCTTCTGGAGCGCGAGGACCTGCGCGACCGGTTCATCCGCCTTGTCGGCTATGGCGACCTGCACCGAACGACCGAAGCACTGCAGGATGCCGGCCGAAGGGTGGGGCAGTACCTGTTGATGCAACTGGTGGTGAATGTCGCCTATGGCGTCCCCATCGGCATGGGCCTGTGGCTGCTGGGCATACCGAACGCGATCCTGTGGGGTCTGTTGGCCATCGTGCTGCGCTTCGTGCCCTATATCGGCCCGGCAATCGCGATGATCCTGCCGTTGTTCCTGGCGCTCGCCGTGGCGCCCGGCTGGTCGCTGGTGCTGTGGGCGGCAGCGCTGTTCATCGCCATGGAACTCGTCATCAACAACGTCATCGAGCCTTGGCTGTACGGCTCGCGGACCGGACTCTCGCCGCTCGCCATCATCGTTGCCGCGATCTTCTGGACCTGGCTGTGGGGGCCGGTGGGCCTGGTACTGTCGACGCCGCTGACGGTGTGCCTTGTGGTGCTCGGCAAACATGTGCCGCAGTTCGAGTTCCTGGAGGTGCTGTTCGGCAACGAACCGGTGCTCGATCCCAAGGAGCGGCTGTACCAGCGCCTGCTGGCGGGGGACCCGGACGAGGCGACTGACCACGCCGAGGAGATGCTGGAGTCCGAATATCTGGTCGACTTCTACGGCAAAGTGGCAATCCCCGCTTTGCTGCTGGGCGAACTGGACCGGGCGCGAGGTGCCCTGACCGACGAACAGCGGACACGGGTTGCGGCAAGTGCCGTGACGCTGGTGGCCAATTTGAACGAGATCGCCGACGAAGAGGCCGATGAAGAGGACGACGCGACCGAAGACGCTGCGCAGGACGATGACGCGCAGGAGGAGGAACTGCCGGATGGAGCCGGCAAGACGGTTTTGTGCATTGGCGGTCGTGGCGACCTCGACAATGCGGCCGCGGCGATGCTGGCGCAGGTGCTGACGGTGCAGGGAGCAACTGCCTCGACGGCGAGCCACGCCGACGTGGAGCCGTCCAGCATCAGGAGCCTGCCACTGGAGGGCGTCCAGACAGCCGTGGTGGGGTTCCTGAATGCCGATTCCCTGAACCACGGCCGTTTCCTGGTGCGACGCCTGAAGCGCGCCAGGCCATCGCTCAGGGTGGGCGTCGTCTTGTGGACCGACACCGCCGCTGGGGATGCCGGGAAACTCGCAGGCGACCTGAATGCCGATTTCGCGGCCTTCAGCATGACCGGTGCCGCAATCGGCGCATTGACCGATGCGCCCGCAGTTCCCCTCAAGGCTGCCAAAAGAAAGGTTCGCCGTCCGTCGCAGGCCGGTCGGAAGAGCAAGGCTGCCTAGGTCGGCAGGTTCGATGAACCGGAACAGGCCGACGTCGAGGCCTTGGGGTCTTGCCTCAGGTGGTTGGCTACGTCGCCCGATTGCTGCCGCACTGCGTGTGCATCTCAGGAGTTGAAGGGATTCGAGCGATCCGCCGTCCAGAAGGCGATGGATCGATTCTGCTCGTTGCGCATTGTTAGATTCGGACGGGCGTTTAAACCTTTTTCGGAGTGATGTTGATGAAGAAACTGCTCTCGTGTCTGGCACTGCTGGTGACGCTGGCGGCATGCTCGCAGACGGAACAGGGTGCCGCGATCGGCGGTCTCGGTGGCGCGGCGATCGGCAGTGCCGTCGCCGCACCCGGAAATCGCGCGGAAGGCGCGCTTGTCGGCGGTGCCGTGGGTGCCGTCGCCGGTGCCCTGATCGGCCGGGCGAATGAGCCGAATCGTTGCCGCTATCGCGACCGTTATGGCCGCACCTATCTCGCAGCGTGCCCGCGCGGTTATTACTGAGCCGGCTATCTTGAATACGATGTCCTGAGGGTGCTGATGCGCCCTCGGGACATTCTTTTTTGCAGGAGTCGTGCGGCCCATTCGGGCGCGCAGGCAACGGCGCGGCGCTTCTATCCAATTGTAATTGTTTGTTTTTCCCCGAAGGATCGATGTCCTCGGGCTCCTTCTATTGCCGGTCCGGAGAACTCCGAGGGGGAAAATATGCTCTCTCCGGCGGAGATGTCGGCAAAGCCGTTCCACAATCTTGCCAAAATTAGCAATCGACAAAGTCTATTAGTTTTATAGACTAAGGGCATGATGGAGATTGCGATGGCACAGACCCAGTATCTCTCGAACGGCCGCATTGCGCAGGCTGCGGCTTCGACCGTACGACCTGCAGCATTCGCCAGGTTCGGTTCCTACCTCGTCTTTGCGGTTTCGTTCGGCTTCACCGCGGCCGTTGTGGTCGGCCTGGTCCACTAGGCCTTTCCCAAATGGGCGCCCGCAGGCGGTGCCATTTCCTTTCAACCCAGATGATGAAGGTTTTCCCGAGTAGCGCGTGAACCGGCGCGGGCGGCGCCAAAGACTGTTCCTGACAAGATGAAGGAGTTTGCAATGCAGATCGACTTCACCCATTGCCCGGGCGGCGTTGCCGACAAGGACGAACTTCACACTTCCTTCTTTTCCGACACGGCACTGGCCGTACAGCGGCTGCGGCAGCTTGAAAAGGCGAGCTTCAGCCGCGTGTTGATCGACGATGCCGGCGGGCTGCTCGCCAACATGGATCTGGCGTCGCTGACGTTGCGCAGCACGCAATCGATCGGCGTCCTGGTGTCCCACTGGCCGGGCATTGTCGCGCCTGTGGTGGCAGCACGGCAATTCGCGGCTCTCGATCAGCTTGGCGCTGGCCGACTGGCGCTACGCGTGCCGCCGAGCCGCGACCTGCGCGAGACGAACGACGATAGCGGTCTGGTCGCCACGCTGGGGCGGACGGACGAGTACCTGACGCTGCTCAAGCGGCTCTGGAGCAATGCACAACCCTTCGAGCATGAGGGTCTGTTCTATCGCATCCATGGCGGTTTCGTGCCGATGAAAGCCGCCGACGGCGCCGATATTTCGCTGCAACTCGGCGGATTGTCGGGCACTGCGCTCAAGATCGCCGGCCGGCACGCCAACCAGTTCGAGCTGCCGGTCGGCAGCTTCGACGATACGCGACGGCTGATCGAACGCGTCAAGGCGGCAGCGGAGCCATTCGGCCGGACGCAGCGCATCCGCTTTTCTCTGCCGGTGCTTGTTGGAGAAGGCGAACAGGCCTGGCAACTCGGCGGTGCATCGGAAAGGGCCGTCGCTGCGCTGGCCGGCTTCGTCGAACTCGGCGTCACCGACTTCATCGTTCACGGCTTGGACGATGCCGACGCGATCGCAGCGTTCGGACGCGAGGTGATCGCCGTGGTGCGCAAGGCATTCAGGCGGCATGAGCCGACGGTCGCGCAGCGACGGAACCAGAAGGTGGTGCTTCGCCAGGTCGTGTGAAGTCGTATGCATCACGCCTCAGGCGTGATGCATAGCCTCAGCCAGGATGTCGTCATTGGCGGCATCCCGGACCTGCGCGAGGCTGCGGTTGTCGAGCACGCCGGCAATGGCCTGGCGTACTTCGAGCATCATGTGCCTGATCTGGCAGGTCGCCTCGTCGCAGTCGTCGCAAGGCTGGTACTGGGTGCGGCTGGCGCAGGGGATGGGCGCCAAGGGCCCGTCGAGCACGCGCACGACATGGCCGATCTTGATCTCCGACGCCGGCTTGGCGAGCCGGTAGCCGCCGTCCTTGCCCTTGCGGCTCTGGACGAAGCCGGCATTGCGCAGCTCGCCCAGGATGGCGTCGAGGAACTTTTTCGGGATCTTGTTGGCGGTGGCAATGTCGCCGACGAAGGCGAGCTGGCCTGCGGGGAGTTGGGACAGATGGACGAGGGCCTTGAGCCCGTATTTGCCTTTTTTAGTCAGCATGGCGAACGCGTGTCATCGGCTTCCGCTGCCTGTCGCAGCATGAGGTTGCATGCCGAGGATAACGATTCGTCCCCATCGCATTCCGGCTCTCCTCATAGATAAATTCCAGCGACTTGATATACAAGCCGAAACGCGTTGATTTTCCGTAAGTTTCGCGTGTTTTGGGCCAGAATCAGGCTGCGGCGTAGACCTTGGCCCGTTCGATGGTGATCACGCCCTTCTGCTGGGCACTGACCATCGTCTCCGGGCTGACGTCGAGCTCCACCGCTTCGCCTGTTGCCGTCAGCGCCAGGATGCGCCGTCCGGCCGGCCTGTCGATGACACGGGCGACGGTTGCCGCGATGCCTTCGCCCGACTGGCTCCAGCCGAGATCGCTGGGGCGCAGGAAGATCTCAACCGGCCCGTCGGCAAAACCAGGGGCAGGAATTTTAGCGTCGCCAAGGCGGGCGACGCCGCCGGAGACCGCAGCGGAGAAGCGATTGGTGTCGCCCAGGAAGTTCATGACGAAGGCCGATGCCGGGTTGCGGCAGACCTCTTCGGGCGTGCCTTGCTGGATGATACGGCCCTTGTCGAGGATGACGACGCGGTCGGCGAGATCGAGCGCCTCTTCCTGGTCGTGAGTGACGAACAGCGTGGTGATGCCGAGCTCCTGGTGGATCTCGCGCAGCCAGCGGCGCAGGTCGCGGCGGACATTGGCATCGAGTGCGCCGAACGGCTCGTCGAGCAGCAGCACCTTGGGGTCGACGGCGAGCGCGCGGGCAAGGGCGACGCGCTGGCGCTGGCCGCCGGAGATCTGGCCGGGGAAGCGCTGGCCCAGGCCGTCGAGCTGGACGAGGCGCAAAAGTTCGATGACGCGAGTGTCGATGGCAGCCTTGTCGCGGCGGACCTTCGATACCTTCATGCCGAAAGCGATGTTTTCGGCCACCGTCATGTGAGGGAACAGCGCGTAATGCTGGAAGACGAAACCGACGCCGCGGTCGCGCACCGGAATGTCTGTGGCATCTTCCGCGCCGAAATAGATGTGGCCGGCATCGGCATATTCGAGGCCGGCGACCATGCGCAGGATGGTGGTCTTGCCCGAGCCGGACGGCCCGAGCAGGGCTACCAGTTCGCCGCTTTCGATCTCCAGCGACACGCCATGGACGGCACGGAAGGTCTCGAAGGTCTTCATGACATTGTCGAGGCGGATTTTCATGACGAAACCTCAGCGGAAGCGGTTTTGGGGGCGGCACGTGGTGCGGCGAGAGCCGGGCTGCGGCGCGCGCGCCCGGCACCCTGGCGTTCAAGCAGGACCTTCGCCACCAGCGTGACGACGGCGAGCAGGGCGAGAATGGAGGCGGCGGCAAAGGCGCCGGCGGTCTGGTAGTCGTGGTAGAGCAGTTCGATGTGCAGCGGCAGTGTGTTGGTCTGACCGCGGATGTTGCCCGAGACGACCGAGACAGCACCGAATTCGCCCATGACGCGTGCATTGCACAGCACCACGCCGTAGAGCAGCGCCCAGCGGATGTTGGGCAGAGTGACCGAGAAGAAGGTGCGCCAGCCCGAAGCGCCGAGTGAGGTGGCGGCCTCCTCGAGGTCGCGTCCCTGTGCCTGCATCAGCGGGATCAGTTCGCGGGCAACGAAGGGCGCGGTGACGAACATCGAGGCGAGCACGATGCCGGGCAGGGCGAACAGGATCTTGATGTCGGCCGATTCAAGCGCCGGGCCGAACAGGCCCTGCAGTCCGTAGACGAAGAGATAGGCGACGCCGGCGACGATGGGCGAGATCGAGAACGGGATCTCGATGACGACGAGCAGGAAGCGGCGGCCCCAGAAGTCGAATTTTGTGATCGCCCAGGCGGCAGCGACGCCGAAGGCTGTGTTGATCGGCACGGCGATGAGCGCGGTGATCACCGTCAGCCCGATGGCGTGCAGCGTATCGGGATGGGCGATCGCCGCGGCGTAGACCTGCAGTCCCTGCGAAAAGGCCTGGTAGCCGATGATGGCCAATGGCGCGATGATGACGATGGCCACCAGCGACAACACGATGCCGATTAGGGCACGGCGGAAGGCTGGAGCGTCGCCGACGCGGGGCGGGCGGCCATTGACATGAGCGCTCATCTCAGCCCCTCGCCGTGTAGCGCAGGGCGCGTGCCTGCAGGATGTTGGTGACGGCCAGCATCAGGAAGGCGGCGATGAGCAGCACCGAGGCTATGGCTGCCGCAGCCTGGTAGTCGTATTCCTCGAGCCGGATGAAGGCGAGCAGTGCGGTGATCTCGGTGGACATCGGCTGGTTGCCGGCAATGAAGATGATGGCGCCGAACTCGCCGAGGCTGCGGGCGAAGGACAACGACAGGCCGGCGAGCAAGGCGGGCGCCAGAAGCGGCAGGATGACACGCAGGAAGATCGAGCGGTCGCTGCCGCCAAGCGTCTGGGCGGCTTCCTCCAGGGCTGGGTCCAGGTCCTCCAGCACCGGCTGCACCGTGCGCACGATGAAGGGCAGGCTGGTGAAGGCCATGGCGACCATGATGCCGAGCGGCGTATAGGCGACCTTGATGCCGGCCTGGGCGAGCGCCGAGCCGAACCAGCCGTTTTCGGCAAACAGAGTGGTCAGCGCGATACCGGCGACGGCTGTCGGCAATGCAAAGGGCAGGTCGACGAGCGCGTCGATGAAGCGGCGGCCCGGAAAGCGGTAGCGCACAAGCACCCAGGCGAGCGCCATGCCGAAGACGAGGTTGAAGACGGTTGCTGCAAGTGCCGAAAGTGCCGTGACGCGGTAACTGGCGACGGCGCGCGGCGAGGAGACGATGCGCCAATAGTCCTCGAAACCGAGGCTGGCCGCCTTGAAGACCAGCGCGCCGAGCGGCAGCACGACGATGATCGAGACGTAGACGAGGGTTATCCCCAGCGCCAGGGGGAACCCTGGCAGAATGCGGCGCGCCACTGAAATGCCTTCCTGGATACGTCAATGCGGAAAGCCGGCATCGACCGGCTTTCCAATTCTCAACAGCAATGGGGGCTTGCGGTCAACGCTCGCCGTAGATCTCTTCGAGCAGGCCGCCCGAACCGAAATGTTCCTTCTGGACCTTGTCCCAGCCGCCGAAGACGTCCTCGACGGTGACGAGGCGAACCTCGGGGAACTGTTCCTTGAATTCGGCAGCGACCGACGGCTCGTGGACGCGGTTGCCGTGCTCGGCGGCAATGCGCTGGCCTTCCGGTGTGTAGAGGAAATCGAGATAGGACTTGGCGAGATCGCGCGAGCCGCGCTTGTCGACCACCTTGTCGACGATGGCGACCGGGAATTCGGCGAGCAGGCTGACCGAGGGGATGACGCTCTCGACCTTGTCTGTGCCGTATTCCCTGGCGATCGAGCGGGTTTCAGCCTCGAAAGTGATCAGAACGTCGCCGATGTTGCGCTCGACGAAGGTGGTGGTGGCGGCGCGGCCGCCGGTGTCGAACACCGGTACGTTGTCGAACAGTTTTGTCACGAACTCCTTCACCTTGGCCTCGTCGCCCTTGAAGGCTTCCTTGGCGTAGGCGGTTGCCGCGAGATAGGTGTAGCGCGCATTGCCAGAGGTCTTGGGGTTGGGGAAGATCACCTTGACGTCGTCGCGGACGAGATCGGACCAGTCCTTGATGCCCTTGGGGTTGCCGGCGCGGACGAGGAAGGACGGTAGCGAATAGAAGGGTGAGGCCTGGTTGGCGAAATCCTGCTTCCAGTCGTCGGAAACGAAGCCGTTCTTGACCAGGAACTCGATGTCGGTGACCTGGTTGAAGGTGACGACGTCGGCTTCAAGACCCTCGACGATGGCGCGCGCCTGCTTGGAGGTGCCGGCATGTGACTGGTCGACGGTGATGCCTGCATTCTTTGCGATGAACGCAGCGTTCTCGGCGGCGAACAGCTCACGGGCGACGTCGTAAGAGGCGTTGAGCAGCTTGTCGGCGGCGGAAGCCTGCAGCGGGCCGGCGAGGATCGCGGCCAGCGCTGCACCGACGAGAAGGAAACGTTTCATGGGGCATTCTCCTGAGACAAGCGGCAAATTGCTGAAGTAGGCCGCAAGATAGTCGGGAGGCTGTGCCAGGAGGAGGCAGAGGCCGGTTGCCTCTGCGTGCGTGGTAAGAATTTTCTTCTATCTTTTGCTCAATCGAAGAAATCGTTTTTCGAAGCCAAGTTTTTGAACCGTTGCCAGGGGAATGGCCGACTATTTGTCGGTGACGCCAGCTTCGGCGAAGCTTGCCATGCGGGCGTGGCATTCGAGCGCCGAGCGGACGATGTTGACGGCCAGGCAAGCGCCGGAGCCTTCGCCAAGGCGCATGCCGAGATCGAGCAGCGGTGCGAGCTTCAGCGCTTCGAGAAGCTGGCGATGGCCCGCCTCAGCAGAGACATGGGCGGAGAGCGTGTGGGCGAGGCCTTCGGGGTGAAGTTTCGCCAATGGCGCAGCGGCGGCCGTGACGACAAAACCGTCGAGCAGCACCGGAACGTTGCGATGTCTTGCGGCGAGCGTGGCGCCGAGGATGGCGGCGAGTTCGCGGCCGCCGAGATTGGCGGCGACGGCCAGCGGATCTGCAAGGGTGGCTGCGTGACGGGCGAGGCCGGCATCGATGGCGGCAAATTTCCGCGACAGGCCCGAATCGTCGACGCCGGTGCCGCGGCCGGCCCAGTCGCGCCCGGTGCCGCCGAACAAGCCCGCGGCGATAGCTGCAGCCGGGGTGGTGTTGCCGATGCCCATTTCGCCGAAGCAGATCAGGTCGAGGTCCTCGTCGACCGATTCATAGCCCGTGGACACGGCGGCGAGGAACTCTGCTTCGTTCATCGCCACGGTCTGAGTGAAGTCGCCGGTGGGGTGGTTGAGGTCGAGCGGGATCACCGAAAGCTCTGTGCCGGCAAGGCGGGCGAGTTGGTTGATGGCAGCCCCGCCACCGGCGAAATTTGCCACCATCTGCACCGTAACCTCCGAGGGGTAGGCCGACACGCCTTGCGCGGTAACGCCGTGATTGCCGGCGAAGACGATGACCTTGACACGATCGAGCCTGGGCATGTCGCGGCCTTGCCAGCGCGCCAGCCAGGCGGCGATGGATTCGAGCTTGCCGAGGCTGCCGCGCGGCTTGGTCAACGTGTCCTGGCGACGCGAGACGGCGTCGGCTGCGGCGTCGCTGCCTGTCGGCAGGTCGCGGCAGGCGGCGCGCAATTCATCAAGCGATTTGAAGGCCATGGCTGCGAATACTCCAGAACTGAATCAAGCGAGGATGGCGGATGCGGCGAAGAGGAGCGTGATCTCGGCAAGTTGCTGCAGGGCGCCGATGGTGTCGCCGCTATGACCGCCGATCTGGGCGAGGCAGAGTTTCCGAAATGCGACAAACAGCAACACGAGGCAGAGCGCTGCAACGACTGCACCGTTGAGCCCGAGCAACAACAGAGCCAGTGCGCCTATGGCGAGCGCGGTGATCACGACTCTGTCGGTCAAGGTGCCGACACCGGCCGACAGGCCGTCGAGGCGGGCTTGCGGCAACATCTGCATGAAAGACGGGATCAGCGCTCGCGAAGCGATGTGGGCGACGACCAGGCCGACAAGCACGTGGCCGGGCGAAGCCAGACCGGCAATCGCGCTCCAGCGCGCGAGGATCGACAGTGCCAGCGCGCAGGCGCCATAGGTGCCGATGCGGCTGTCGCGCATGATCTCGAGTTTTTTCTCACGCGTTCGCCCGCCGCCGAAACCGTCGGCGGTATCCGACAGGCCGTCCTCATGCAGGCAACCCGTGACCAGCATAGCGGCCGCCAAGGCGAGGGCCGCAGCGAGGCTGGGCGCGAGGCCGAGCAAAGCGGCGACGGCGTAAGCCAGCCAAGCGATGACGGCGACGACCAGCCCGACCAGCGGCGCCGTCCAGATGGCGTCGGCGAGCGACCGGTCCTTGACCTCGAAATGCGGCAGCGGCAGGCGCGTGAAAAAGACGAGGCCGAGGCGTATGTCGTCGAAGATGCGGCTCGACGCATTCATCGCTCAGCCCTTCGCAATGGCGTGGAAGAAGGTGCCGGTGACATGGCCGCGTCGGCCGCCGAAGCTGCCGAGCGGATTGCCCTGGCCATCTGATATCTCGCCCAGCGGCGTGTCGTCGCCACGCTCGATGGTCTGGGCGTAGTGGAACTCGTGGCCACGGATGACGCTGCCTTCGGCTCCAAGCGGGCAGGGAGCCGCAAGCCGTGCCTGGCGGTAACCGAGGTTCATCTTGCGCCTGGCGAAGCTGGTGGCATGGCCGAGCAGGCCGAGCATTTCGTGGGTGACGCCGTCGGCGTCCTCGATGGAGCGGCCGAGCACCATGAACCCGCCGCACTCGCCATGGACCGGCTTGGTTTCGCCGAAACGACGGGTGCCCGCAAGGAAGTTTGCGGCAGCCGCGAGGCGGCCGGGATGCAGCTCGGGATAGCCGCCCGGCAGCCAGCAGACATCGCAGGTGGTGTCGGGCGCCTGGTCGGCGAGCGGCGAGAACGGCACAAGCTCTGCCCCCTTGGTGCGCCAGTGGGCGGCGACATGCGGGTAGAGGAAGGTGAAGGCGGCGTCCCGGGCAAGGGCGATGCGCTGTCCCGGTGGCGGCAAGGCGGAGGATTGGTCGCCAGCCGTGGGCGCCAGCGGTGTCGCCAGCTCGATGATGGCGTCGAGGTCGAGCGATCGCTCGACCATGTCGGCGAGCCTGTTGATATGGGCGAAGAGGTCGGCGTGTTCCTCGGCCTGGACCAAGCCAAGATGGCGTTCGGGGATGGACAGCGTCGGGTCGCGCAGAATGCCCCCGACGACGGGCAGGCCGAGCGCTTCGATGGCGTCGCCGGCAAGCTTGCGGTGACGGTCACTGCCGAGCCTGTTGAGCACCACGCCGGCGATACGAACGTCGGGGTCATAGGTGGCAAAACCCTTGGCGATGGCCGCCGATGTCTGCGACTGGCCTGAAACGTCGAGCACCAGTAGCACCGGCAGGCCGTAGAGCCGGGCCAGGTCGGCGGCGGCGCCGGAGCGGCCTTTCTCGGCTGGGATGCCGTCAAACAGACCCATGGCGCTTTCGACGATGACCAGATCGGTGTCGCTTGCCGCGTCCGCTGCGAGGCGGTTGAGCAGCGACGGCGGCATCGCCCAGCTGTCGAGATTGACCCCGGGCAGGCCGGTGGCCGCTTTGTGGAAGCCGGGATCGATGTAATCAGGGCCGGATTTCGCGCCGCGAACGCGCAGGCCGCGGCGGGCAAGTGCGCGCAGCAGGCCGATGGTGACGCTGGTCTTGCCCGAGCCGGAGCGCGGCGCGCCGATGATTAGCCCACGCGCCGTCATTTTTGCCCCAAAAGTTCAGCGCGCAGCGAAACGATGCCGCCGACAACGATGAGGGCGGGCGAAATTACCTTTTCGCGCTCGGCGGTGGCAACCAGCGTGCCGAGCGTCGCGGTGATCGTGCGTTCCTCGGGCGTCGAGGCGTTCTCGACGAATGCGGCCGGCGTGTCCGCCAACAGTCCGCCGCGCAGAAGCTCGGCGACTGTTTCGGGCATGTGCGTCAGACCCATATAGATGACGATGGGCTGGCCAGTGCGGGCAAGGGCTGCCCAGTCGGGCCGGTCGTCGCTGACAGCCGCAAAGCCCGTGGCCAGGATGATCGCGCCGTTGACGCCGCGCATGGTCGCGGGAATGCCGGCCGAGGACAGGCCGCCGAAGGCCGAGGTGATGCCCGAGAGCACACGCCAGGGAATGTTCTCGCGGGTCAGAACCAGCGCTTCCTCGGCACCACGCCCGAAGACGAAGGGATGGCCGCCCTTGAGCCGCACGACCTTGCGGCCCTCGCGCGCCAGCTTCACAAGCAGCGCGTTGATGTCGCCCTGCGGGATCGACAGCCGGCCGCCGCGCTTGCCGACGAAGAACTTTTCGGCCTGCTCGGCAACCGCGACGATCTCGGGCGACACCAGCGCATCATGCACCAACGCATCGGCCTGCGCGAGCGCCGAGAGCACATCGAGCGTCAGCAGGCCCGGGTCTCCCGGCCCAGCGCCCGCAAGCCAGACTTGGCCGGGCTCAAGCACGCGCTGCTTGTAGTTCAAACGTGCGATAGCGTTTTCGAGTGTCATGCGTGTCGCTTTCGCCGATGACGCACAGGCTCGGCAAGCCTATAGATCGCGTCATGAATGAAGAAGATCGTCCGCTCAAGCGCGGCTGGACCACCGGCGCCTGCGCCACCGCCGCCACCAAGGCGGCGTGCCTGGCGTTGAAGACGGGGCAGTTTCCCGATCCGGTGGAAATCACCTTGCCGGGCGGCCTGAACGTGGCCTTTGCGCTCGCGAAAAGCGAGCGCGGCGACGGCTGGGCCATGGCTGGCATCGTCAAGGACGCCGGCGACGACCCTGACGTCACGCACGGCGCGCTCGTGATGAGCACGGTGCGGCCAAGCGCTGTCGGCAGCGGTATTGTCTTCAAGGCGGGCAAGGGCGTCGGCACGGTGACGCGGCCGGGCCTGCCGATCCCGCCGGGAGAAGCCTCGATCAACCCGGTGCCGCGCAAGATGATCGCCGGCGTCGTGACTGAAGTTCTCGGCGAGGGCGCCGATGTCGAGGTCGAGATTTCCGTCGCCGGCGGCGAGGAGATGGCGCTGAAGACGCTCAATCCGCGTCTCGGCATCCTCGGCGGCATCTCGATCCTGGGAACGACGGGGATCGTCATTCCCTATTCCTGCTCGGCCTGGATCCATTCCATCCATCGTGGCGTCGACGTGGCGCGCGCCATGGGCTTCGAGCATGTCGCGGGCTCCACCGGCAACGCCTCCGAGATTGCGGTCCAGAAATTCCATGGCCTGCACGAGGTGCAACTGATCGACATGGGTGACTTCGTCGGCGGCATGCTGAAATACGTCCGCGCCCATCCGGTGCCGAAGGTCACCATTGCCGGGGGCGTCGCCAAGATGACCAAGCTGGCGCAAGGTCTGCTCGACCTGCATTCGAGCCGTGGCTCGGCCGATCTCGACGGGTTGGCTGCGGTCGCTGTCGAGGCCGGGGGGGACGCCGCGCTCGAGGCTCGCATCAAAGGTGCCAACACCGTCGCGGAAGCCTTCATCGAGGCCAATAAGGCGGGCATCGCCATCGGTGACGCGGTGGCAAGCGCTGCCTGGCGCACGGCAGCGGCGGTATTCGACAATCCCGATATCGCCGTCGAGATCCTGGTCTTCAACCGTGAGGGTGAACTGATGGGGCATGCGCCCTTCGCCGCCTCTCATAGCCCGTCGCGGCCCCTGAAGCGGCGCTGATAATAGGCGTCGTAGAGCGAGCTTTCGCGAAAGTCCTCCGCCGCCAGCGACTGGCCGACGAAGATGATGGCGGTGCGCTCGATCGGGTCCTTGGCCAGTTCGGCCGCAATCGTCGACAGTGTGCCCCTGACGATGCGCTCGTCCGGCCAGGAGGCGCGGAAGACGACCGCGACCGGGCAATCCGGACCGTAATGTGGTGTCAGCTCCGTCACGACCTGGTCGATGGCGTGGATGGACAGATGGACGGCCAGCGTCGCGCCGGTGCGAGCAAAGCCCGAGAGGGTTTCGCCAGGCGGCATCTTCGAGGCGCGGCCGGACGTGCGGGTCAGCACCAGACTCTGGGCGATTTCCGGGATGGTCAGCTCGCGCTTCAGCGCTGCCGCGGCCGCGGCGAAGGAGGGAACGCCGGGGGTGAGCGTGTAGGGGATACCGTTTCTGTCCAGCCGGCGGATCTGCTCGGCGACTGCGCTCCATACCGAAAGATCGCCCGAATGCAGGCGCGCCACGTCATGGCCCGCCTTGTGGGCGGCGACATATTCGGCCTCGATCTCGTCGAGCGACATCGGCGCGGTGTCGACCAGCCGCGCTTCGGCGGGGCAATAAGTCAAAAGCTCCGGCGAGACGATGGAGCCGGCATAGAGGCAGACCGGGCAGGAGCCGAGCAGGCGGCTGCCGCGCACGGTGATGAGGTCTGCCGCGCCCGGGCCGGCGCCGATGAAATGGACGGTCAAGCAGGGGCTCCAGAGGTAGCGATGGCGCAGGTGGCGGGGCCGACGATTATGCGCGGGCCGAGCAGGCTCGAGCCTTCACCGGCGGCGGCGAGGGCTGACGCTTCCGAAACGGACGGCGTGCCTGCGGCCTGCTGCGAGGCCTGCGAATGGCTGAGCGTACGTGGCGCCGCGGAGCCGAGCGCCGCGTCGTCGATGACAAGCAGAGGAAGGTCGAGCCGCCGGGCGGCGGCCAAAATGCCCAGTTCGTCGCGCTTCAGTGTTGCGGTGGCGAGCGCAGTCAGTGCTGTAACCGCGAGGCCATGCGCTTCGAGCGCGGTTTCGATCGCCGAAAGGATGTCTTCGTGCGCCGCGCCTTTGCGGCAGCCGATGCCTGCGACCATCATGGCTTGACCCAGCTCCACTGCGTGACCGGCATCGCCGGCCGCCAGCCGGTCATCGTGCCAACAGGGGCGGCGCGGGAGACTTGAAGGCGCAGAAGCTCACCGCCGAGCGCGGCATGGCGGGCGAGCAGCAGCGTTTCCATTTCGAGCGTGACGGCGTTGGCGACGAGGCGGCCGCCGGAACGAAGGGCTGCGATGGCCGTATCGAAGACGCCTGCATCCGAACCGCCGCCGCCGATGAAGATGACGTCAGGCGTCGGCAGGCGGGTCAAGGCGTCCGGTGCAGCACCCCGGACAACCTTCAGGCCCGGCACGCCGCAGGCACTGGCGTTGCGCTCGATGCGGTCGGCGCGCTCGGCATTGTGCTCGATGGCGATGGCGCGCAGCGAGGGGTGGCAGAGCATCCATTCGACGGATATCGAGCCGGAGCCGGCGCCGATGTCCCACAGAAGCTCGCCACGGCGGGGCGCGAGGGTCGACAGCGTCACGGCGCGGATCTCGCGCTTGGTGATCTGGCCGTCATGCTCGAACAGATCGTCTGCAAGGCCCGAGGCCAACGGCAGGGTTCGTGCCTGCGGACTTGATTCAAGCTCCAGCGCCAGGACGTTGAGCGGGTTGATGTTTTCGAGATCGAAGCCACCAGCGGTCGTGACACGGATGCGCTCATTTTCACCGCCCAGCGCTTCGAGCACTGTCAGGCGCGATGCGCCGAAGCCGCTGTCGGCGATGAGTGCTGCGATCTGTGCGGGCGCTTCGCCGTCGGAGGTCAGCGCGATGACGCGCCCGCTCGGTTGCAGCAGCGGTCGGATCAGGTCGATAGCGTGGCCATGAAGCGACACCGTCTCGATGTCCTGCAGGGCCCAGCCAAGCCGCGACGCCGCCAGCGAGAAGGCCGACGGGGCGGGCAAGACACGCATCTCGGTTGATGGCACGACACGCGAGAGCGTGACGCCGACGCCATGGAGGAACGGATCACCCGAGGCCAGCACGCAGATTTTTTGGCCGCGCAGGGCAACGACATCGCGCATTTCGCTGTCGAAGGGCGTCGGCCAAGGCCGTGCTGCGCCGCGGATCAGTTCGACGGCGAGCGTCAGATGGCGCTTGCCGCCGAAGACGTGGGCAGCGCCTGATATCGCGCGCTTGGCCTCGTCGCCGAGACCCGCTACACCGTCCTCGCCGATGCCGACGACGGTCAGCCATTTTTGCGTCGGTGCGTCGAACTCAGCAGGCATGATGACCCACCGCATTCTGATCCTGGGCGGAACCACCGAAGCGCGACAGCTGGCGGCGAAGCTTGCTATGCGTGGCGATCTCGACATCACCCTTTCGTTGGCGGGCCGGACTGAAAAGCCGGTCGAGCAACCTGTGCCCGTGCGCGTGGGCGGGTTTGGCGGCGCGCAGGGGCTGACAGACTGGCTGGCCGAGCACAAGACCGACCTTCTGATCGATGCCACGCATCCCTATGCGGCGCGCATCTCGGCCAATGCGGCGGAGGCGGCGCGGATTGCCAGTGTGCCGATTTTCGCCCTGCGCCGCGCGGGCTGGGAGCCCGTCGAAGGCGATCTCTGGACGCTGGTCGACAATGCCGAAGAGGCCGTAGGTGCGCTGGGCAACAAGCCGTGCCGGGTTTTCCTGGCGCTCGGCCGGCAGGAAGTCGCGGCCTTCGAGACCGCCCCCCAGCATGCCTATGTCATTCGCAGCGTCGATCCGATCGAGCCGCCGCTCGGCGTGCCTGAAGCGACCTATATCCTGGCGCGCGGGCCGTTTCGCGAAGCGGATGAAAGGGCACTGCTCGAGGCGCAAAAGATCGACGTCATCGTCGCCAAGAACAGCGGCGGGCAGGCGACCTACGGCAAGATCGCGGCGGCGCGGGAACTCGGCATCAATGTGATCCTGTTCCGCCGACCGCATCTGCCCGACGTGCCGTCGGCTCCAAGCGTCTCCGCGATGGCCGAGATGGTCGATCATTTCGCAGCCCCGGCGGAAAAGCGCGGTGTGTAGACCAGCGGTGGCTTGCCGTCGCGCTCGATCAGGCGCGTCTCGGGCGAGCCGATGATGACGCAGGTCGCCATGTCGGCATTTTCCGCAGCGGCTTCGCCGAGTGTGAAAATCTCGATGCGCTCGTCGGGCCGGCCGGCGGCGCGGCCGAAAATGACGGGCGTCGTGGCAGGCAGATGCTTGCGCAGTGTTTCCAACGCGCTGCCGAGTTGCCAGGGGCGGGCCTTGCTGATCGGGTTGTAGAGCGAGATGACGAAGCCTGCCTGCGCGACCGCCACCAGGCGGCGCTCGATCACATCCCACGGCTTCAGATTGTCCGACAGGTTGACGGCGCAGAAATCATGGCCGAGCGGCGCGCCGACGCGGGCTGCGACGGCAAGCATGGCGGTGACGCCGGGAACGACCGAAAGCTCAATGTCGCGCCAATCCCTGGGCCCGGCCTCGATCGCCTCGCAGACCGCTGCCGCCATGGCGAAGACGCCGGGATCACCGCCGGAAACAACAGCAACCTTGTGGCCGCTTGCCGCCATTTCGAGGGCGGCGTTGGAGCGGGAGATCTCCTCGCGGTTGTCGGAGGCGACGCGCGTCTGGTCGGGGCGCAAGTCGAGCCGGTCGAGATAGGGCTTGTAGCCATAGAAGAAGCTAGCCTCTGTGACAGCCTGGCTGGCTTCCGGCGTGATCTGGTCCGGACTGCCGGGGCCGAGGCCGATGACGACGAGGCGGCCGCTCAATTGTCCGCTCCCGGCTTGCCGGCCCAGCCGGGCACCAGCACGATGGCGAAGTAGGGCGCCTTGTCATCGGTCTTGTCGACCAGCTTCATGTGCTGCGTGTTCGGCATGGTGCCGCGCTCGACATAAAGGGCGCGGCCGAGCTTGCCGGTCGCTTCCAGGGCCTTGCGGATCTTGGGCAGGTTGCGGCCGACCTTCATGATGACCGCGGCGTCGGTGTCGGCGAGGCGGCGGGTGAGCTCGAACTCGCTCATCGTGCCCGGCAGCACCGACAGGACGTCGTCGCCCTGGACGATGGGCACGCCGGTCTGCGACCAGCAGCCGGACATGGCGGTGACGCCCGGGATGACCTCGGTCGGATAGAGATGCGACAGGCGCGCATGCAGATGCATGTAGGAGCCGTAGAACAAGGGGTCGCCCTCCGACAGGATCGCCACGGTGCGGCCTTCGTCGAGATGGGCGGCCACGGTCTGGGCCGACTCTTCGTAGAAGCCGGTGATCGCTGAGCGGTAGTCGTCGTGATCCTTGTCGATCTCGGTGGTAACGGGATAGACGAGCGGCAGCTCGATCACGCCGTCGCGGAAATGCGCATCGGTGATGGTGCGGGCGTTGCCGTTGGCGCCGCGCTTGGCGAAGTGCGCGATCACGTCGGCCTCGGCCAGCGCGCGCACGGCCTTGACCGTCAAAAGCTCGGGATCGCCGGGTCCGGTGCCGACGCCGATCAGGCGGCCCTTTGCAGTGGCAGCGCTCATACGCCCGGCCTCGCCAGGGAGTTGAGGGCTGCAGCCGTCATGGCGCTGCCGCCGAGGCGGCCGCGCACGATGGCATAAGGCACGCCATAAGAATTCTCGGCCAGCGCGTCCTTGGATTCGGCAGCACCTACGAAGCCGACCGGCATGCCGATGATGGCGGCGGGTTTTGGTGCGCCGTCGCGCAGCTTTTCGAGCAGGTAGAACAGGGCGGTCGGCGCGTTGCCGATGGCGACCACAGAACCAGCCATCCGGTCACCCCACAGGTCAATTGCCGCAGCCGAACGGGTGTTGCCGACCTTTTGTGCGATCTCGGCCGTCTGCGGGTCGCGCAAGGTGCAGATCACTTCGTTGTCGGCGGGCAGGCGGGTGCGGGTGACGCCGCGCGCTACCATCTCGGCGTCGCAGAAGATCGGCGCGCCGGCCTTCAGAGCGCTGCGTGCTGCGGAGACGAAGTCCTCCGAGAAGACGAAGTGCTCGGCGGCCTCGACCAGGCCGCAGGCATGGATCATGCGCACGGCGACATCGGCCTCGGCCTCGGAGAAGCGCGATAGATTGGCCTCCGAGCGGATGATGGCGAAGGAGCGTTCGTAGATGGCCGTGCCATCATGGATGTAGTCGTAGGCGGCCATGTTCATTCCTGTGCCAGAGCTTGCGCGAGGCGCTTTGCGCCCAACCTTGCGAGGCAAGCGGCGGCATTTTCGTCCGGCTTGCGCGCTTGGGCGAGCAATTTCGTGAGGCGGCCCATGCCGCGCGCGGCTTCATATCCTGCGGTGTAGGCGGCCGGAAGGCCCTTCGCCGTTCCGCCGACGACAAATGCCGCGCCTTTTTCGTCACCGACGATGGTCAGCGCCGCTGGGCCGGGATGGGCGCAGCCCTTGGCGCAACCGGAGACGTGGAGCGAGAGTGTGGGGTCGAGGCCTGAGCCGAAGTCTGCTGCAATCTCGGCGGCGACGTCGCGGGCGGCGATCATGCCCGACGCGCAGGCCGGCGCGCCAGGACAGGCGGCAATGCGGATGCGGGGATCGGTGGGCGAGGTGACGAGGCCGAGGGTTTTGGCAGTGGCGGTGAGCGTGGCGGCGGCGGCGCGGTCGAGGCCCATGATGAGAAGGGTTCGGCTCGGGGCAGGGCGGATGCCGGTGGCGCCGTGTTCGGTCGCGGCAATGCAGAAGTCGATCAGGGTGGCGGCGTCGATGCTGCCGAAGGGCAGGGCGATGCCGAGCGCGATTCGGCCATTGGTGAGCGGCAGGATTCCGATTGGGGATGAATCGGTTGCGCTGGAGTGTTCAGAATTTGAATCATTTGCGCTGACAGCATCTGACGAGAGGTTGCGTTTCTTCGCGCCCCCCTCTGTCCTGCCGGACGTCTCCCCCACAAGGGGGGAGATTGGCAGCTTCGGCGCTTCCGTTCGTTCTGCAACCGTGTCGGTGGTCGAAAGTACGACGTTCCCAGACGAGGCTTCGTGCTTCGCTTCCCCCGCGAGCGCAGGCGCCGATGCAGGCCTGATCTCCCCCCTTGTGGGGGAGATGTCCGGCAGGACAGAGGGGGGTGGGAAGGAATGAGAGGCTTCCGGTCCTTTGGTGGCGACACGCACCGTCTCAAGGCTGAGGTCGCGCGCGCGGCCTTGCCGGCCGAGCGCCGCAATTGCGCGCAGGATGCCGAGCGTGGCCACGCAGGCAGCACCTGCGTCAAACTCACCGACCAAACGCGCTGAAGTCTCATCGCCGGCCGCCGACAGGCGCCAATGTTCGCCATCCACTGCGACAAGCCTGACGTCGCCCATGATGGCGCCAAGCTCGATCTGGCCACGGCCGTCAACGACGACAGATACCTTGGGGCCGACGCGCGTGGCGAGGCCAGCCTCAGCTATGGTCAAACGGATGGCTGCGGCCAATGGTGCGGGATTGGCAATTTCCTCGGGGTCGATGCCTGCGAGTGGGCTCGTGTCGATGGGTACGCCGGTGCGCACCGCAATGCCGAGCGAATCGACTTCCTCGGCCAGCAAGCCGGCGCTCGCCGCCGTCAGGCCCCTGATCTGGATGCTGCCGCGCGCGGTGACCTCGACGATGCCGTTGCCATGGCGCTGGGCGGATTCGCAGAGTCCGATCAAGGTGTTGGGCGCGAGTTCTCCAGCGAGCGGATTGATCCGGACCAAAAGGCCGTCGCCGGTCTGCATCGGCGCGGAGAGCGCCGGACAGGCGCCGCGACGGGAGAAACTCGTCATGCCGCGACCTCCCGGGCCTGCGCCTCGGCGATCAGGGCTGCGAGATCGTCGTCGATCGAGTTGCGCAACGGATGCCAAAGGCCGCGCCGGCGTGCGGTGGCAAAACGCTCGGCGATGAATTTTGCTGCCGCCGGATTCTCGCGCAGCATGAAGGCGCGAACCGCGTCGTCGCCGACATAGGCGTCGTGGACGGCCTCGATCAGTGCGCCCGGAATGGCGTTGGTGGTCTCGGCAAAGCCGATCAACCGGTCGACGGTCTCGGCGAATTCCGATGCGCCGCGCGGGCCGTGGCGCATCTGGCCGGCGATGAAGCGGGCGTTGGTGGCACGCGCGCGGACGACGCGGCCGACGGCTTCGGTGACCGAGCGCGTGCGCGGCTTGTGCGGGTCGGATGTGTCGAGCACGATGACGTCGGCGTTCCTGCCGAGCATTGCCAATGCTGCCGAAAAACCGCCGATGAAGGCGACATCGGCGGAGCCTTCGAGAATGTCGCGGCCGGGGTCGTCGCCGGTGTGGACGAGAAGATCGGCTTCGGCGATGCGGCCGGCAAAGGCGCCGGGCGCGGAGAAGCCTTCGCCGTCGCTGCCGCCATAGGCATGCGAGGCGGCGTCGAGATAGGCGCGGCCGAGTTCGTCGCGCGTGGCCCAGTCACCCGTCGACAGAAGGTCTTCGAGGCCGGCGCCATAAGTGCCCGGCGATGAACCGAAGATGCGCGGCTCAACCTTGCCCGCCGCGCGGGTGCTGGCAGCAAGCGGGTTTTCCGAATCGTCCTCGTCGCGGGTGGCAACCGCGCGGGCGGCGGCGTCGATCAGCGCGATCTGGGTCGGGAACATGTCGCGGAACAGGCCCGAAATGCGCCAAGTCACGTCGACGCGCGGGCGGCCAAGGGCGGCTGGCGGCAACACCTCGATGCCGGTGACGCGGCCGGTTGCGGCATCCCATTGCGGTCGGCAGCCCATCAGCGCCAGGCCCTGCGCGATTTCCTCGCCGCCGGTGCGCAATGAAGCGCTGCCCCACAGGTCGATGACCAGCGCGCGCGGCCAGTCGCCATGGCTCTGGAGATAACTGCGCATCACCTCGTCGGCCGCAGCCTTGCCGAGATCGAAGGCGGTTGGCGTCGGCATGGTGCGTGGGTCGGAGGTGAACAGGTTGCGGCCGGTGGGCAGAACATCGGTACGGCCACGCGCCGGCGCGCCCGAAGGGCCAGCCTTGACGTGGTAACTATCGAGGGCGGCGATCAGGTTTTTTCGCTCGGCCTCGGCGCTGGTGAGGCGGGCAGCGTCAGGCTCATCGTTTTCGGAACGGCCATAGATGTGCAGGCCGTCCTTGATGGCGAAATCCTTGAGGTCGCAGAGCCAGGCGTCGATGCGGCGCAGGGCTTCATCAGGCGCGTCGCTTCCTGCGACGCCGGCTTCGGCAGCAAGGCCGGTCTGTGCGGCCGTCTCGACAATGAGCTTGGCCAGTCGATCGCGGCGGCGGCGGTCGAGACCGTCGGCCTGGGCGTATTCGTCGACGAGGCGTTCGAGCTTGTGCTGGTTCTCGTCCAGTCCTGCGGCAGCGAGCGGCGGCGGCAGATGGCCAAGCGTGACGGCCGAAATGCGGCGCTTGGCCTGGGCCGCCTCGCCGGGGTTGGAGACGATGAAGGGATAGACCACTGGCAGTGAGCCGGTGACGATCTCGGGGAAACAGGCTTGGCTCAGCGCAACCGTCTTGCCCGGCAGCCATTCGAGCGTGCCGTGGGCTCCGACATGGATGATCGCATGGATGCCGAGCGACTTCTGCAGCCAGAGCCCGAAGGCGAGCAGCGCGTGGCGCGGTGGTAGCGTCGGGTCGTGATAGTCGGCGCGGCGGTCAGCCGAGCGCCCGCGATCGGGGGCAAGCGCGACGGTGATGTTGCCGAAGGTGGCTGCGCGGAAGGGGAAGGCTCGTTGGGTGTGATCGACGGAAGAGGCGGATGTCTTGCGCTCTACGTTGCCCCCCTCTGTCCTGCCGGACATCTCCCCCTCATGGGGGGAGATCAGGCTGTCATGTGCGTCATCGCCAATCGCCAACGATGCAGTAAGAGCGCCCTCGCCGAAGCTGCCAATCTCCCCCCTCGAGGGGGAGATGTCCGGCAGGACAGAGGGGGGCAACGTGGAGCGCTGACATTGCCTTGCTTCTGTTGCTTCGACCTCAGGCAGACCCCAAGCCGCCTCAACCGCGTTGCGAGCATCTGCGGGTAAATAGGCGGAATGCGCGAGATAGTCTTCGAGCGACAGTTCGTGCCTGCCAGTATCGATCAGGTCGAGCAGCGCGCGCGGCGATTCGGGAATCGCTTCAACCGCATAGCCTGCTTCTTTCAGGTCATGCAGCATGGCGAGCACGCTGTTGGGTACGTCGAGGCCGACGGCATAGCCGGTGCGGCCGGGCGCACTGGGATAGTCGGGGATGAGGATCGCGAGCTTGCGTTTTTCGCGCGGCGTCTCGCGCAGCCTGAGGTGTGCTGAGATGCGGCGGGCGACCTGTTCGACGCGGTCGGGCTCGGGCCGGTTGGCGAAGGCGCGGAAGCCGAGTGCCGGGTCGACCTCGCTTTCTGCCTTGAAGGAGATGGCGCCGGCGAGGATGCGGCCGTCCAATTCTGGCATCACCACATGCATGGCGAGATCGGCAGGCGCCAGCCCGCGCAGGCTGCCTGCCCAGGCTTCGCGGCGTGTGGTGGCAACGATGACCTGGAACACCGGCACGCCGGCGCGGTCGAACAGCGTTTCCGTGCCCGGCTCGGCGCCGGCGGCGAAAGCGGTGGCGGTGACGATGGCTGCGGGGGTCAGCTGCGCCAAAGCCGTCTCGACGAAGGCAAGCGATTCCCTGTCCTTCAGGCTCGACACGAAGATCGGGGCGGGGCGGAGGCCTTGCGCGCGCAGCGTCTCGACCAGCGCGTCGATGGGTGCGACGTCTGCGGCAAGAAGCATCGAGCGGTAGAAGAGGATGGGGATGATGGGAGTGCTGGAAGTATCCTGCTCTTTCGCACCCCCCTCTGACCTGCCGGACATCTCCCCCCCAAGGGGGGAGATTGGCCAACCTTTAGCCTTGTCGCCGGTTGGCGGCGTTGCAGAATTCGTGCGGAGGTCAGTAAAAGCTGATCTCCCCCCTAGCGGGGGAGATGTCCGGCAGGACAGAGGGGGGCGCGAAGGATCGCCAACATTTCCGGCCAAAAAGGCTTCCAGATCACTGAGGATGCCACGCGCCGGATCGTAGAATCCCGCCTTCGGCACAGTCACCGGCGCAGTGACGGCGCCTTTGCCACCAGCCAGCCCAGCCAGCCGGGCGACCAGCGCCTTCATGTTCTCAGGGCCGCCCTCGCGGAAGTAGCCGAGCAGCGCGTCGAGTTCTGTTCGGGGCAGCGTCGACGCCTCGATCAGCCGCAAATCCTCGTCGTGGCTTTCGCCCGGCAGCAGCGCCAGCGCGATACCCCTTTCACGGGCCACCGCCGCAAGCCGGTCGCAGCCGTAGCGCCACCAGTCGTGGCCGCCAAGGATGCGGACGAGGATGACCTTGGCGTGGCTGGCGACACTGTCGATCCAGAGGTCGACCGACATCGGGTGCCTCAGGTCGCGCAGGCTGGCGAGCCGCATCGACGGCAGGTTTGCCGCATCCGCCTTCCAGGCGTTGGCGAGGCCCGCCAGGTCGCTGTCGGTGAAGGACAGCGCCACCACATCCGCAGGCTTCTGCCTGAGGTCGACCGGCTCGATCAAATCGTCGAGCGAGGCGGATGTGGTGGTGAGGATGTGCATCCAGGCGTCCGGTTCAGCCGACCAGGATACGCTCGATGGCCGGGCGGTCGAGGCCCTTGAGGCCGATCACGACCAGGCGCGAACGGCGGTCGTCGTCGGCGGTCCAGGCGCGGTCATAGTAGTGGTTGACGCGCGGGCCGACGGCCTGGACCAGCAGGCGCATCGGCTTGCCGCCGACGTCGACGAAGCCTTTTACGCGCAGCACGTTCTCTTCCTCGGCGGCGGTAGCCACGCGCTTCGCCAGCTCATCCGGATTGGCGATCGACGGAATCTCGATGACGAAGGTGTCGAAGTCGTCGTGCTCGTGGTCAAAGGCGCCATCGTGGTGGGTCTTGCGGTTTTCGATGTCGTCCTCGACGGCGAGGCCGAGGCCGAGCAGCACCGAGGGGTCGACCTTGCCGTGCGCCGACGGCACGATCTTGACGGCACGTGCCAGGTGCTCGCCGACGATGGCGGTGGCGCGGGCGTGGCCGGCTTCGTCGAGCAGGTCGCTCTTGGACAGGATGATGAGGTCGGCGCAGGCGACCTGATCTTCGAATACCTCCTCGACCGGGTCGTCGTGGTCGAGCGAATCATCGGCGCGGCGCTGGGCGGCGAGCGCCTCCATATCGGAGGCCACCTTGCCGGCGGCGAGAGCGGGGCCGTCGACCACCGCAATGACGCCGTCGACGGTGACGCGGCTTTTCACGCTCGGCCACTGGAAGGCTTGGACCAGCGGCTTGGGCAGCGCCAGGCCCGAGGTTTCGATCAGGATGTGGTCGACCTTCGGCGAAAGCGACAGGATCTGGTCGAGGGCGGGCACGAAGTCGTCGGCGACGGTGCAGCAGATGCAGCCATTGGCCAGTTCGACGATGTTTTCTTCGGGACAAGCTTCGACGCCGCAGCCCTTGAGGATCTCGCCGTCGATGCCGACATCGCCGAACTCGTTGACGATGATGGCGAGGCGCTTGCCCTTGGAGTTCTCGAGGATGTTGCGGAGCAGGGTGGTCTTGCCGGCGCCGAGAAAGCCGGTGACGACGGTGCAGGGAACGCGTTCGACGGAGGCGGTCATTTGTCTTCCTTGATAAGGGCGAGGGGAGGAATGCGCGCGACGAGGCCGCGCTTGAGGCTGTCGGGCCGGCCGCGCCAGGGGATGAGGCCGTCGGTCGAGGTGGCGAAAAGCTTTGCGCCGGTGACGAGGTCTTCGCCCGACGTCGCGTTGAGGTCGCCGAAGACGTAACTCCATGCGCCGTCGCGGATCAGTGCTGCGCTCAGGCGTCGCTTGCAGTTGCCGAGGCATTCGACAGTGAGGACGTTGATGCCTTCGCTGGCCGCAGCTCGGCGGGCGGATTCGGCAAGTCTTTCTCCTGCGCGCGGATGCGCGTCCGACCCGGTTTCGTCGCGGCAGGAGGAGCAGACGAGGATGGTCACTTCCGCGGAGCGCGCGTCGTCGGCAGCATCGCAGGATGCGTCCAGAATTTCGACCGGGAGATTGTCGTCGAGTTCCAAAATACCAGGCTCCTTGCCTGGGACACCCGCCAGGCGATCGGATCAATGTTTGAGACGGCAGGTCTCCTGGCTCGCGAGTCGTCGCCTTCGCACCGCCTTCCCGGGAGGATATCCCAGTGGTTACCGGACTTGGCTCGTCGCTTACAGTTGCGGGGACAGCCGCGGATTTGACGCCAAAGCGCCGCACCGCATTCCCTCTTAGCCTCCGCCGTTGCGGGCGAAGGACCATCTGTCGGCGATTTAGGCTTTCGCGTGGGGTGGAGTCAACGCAATGGAACGACCAACAATGTCGCTCAGATCAGGTCCGAGGTCGCCGGCAGGTGTCACCTCGATGCGTTCGAGGCCGAGCCAGTCGCGCATCTGCTTCAGTTCTTCGTGGAGTTCGCTTGCCGTGTCCGCCGGCGCGCAAGGCTCGGCATAGGCGGCATGGACACGCAACACGCCCGCCGGACGGTCGGCCTTGAGGTCGACGCGGGCGACGATGCGCTCGCCAAGCAGGAAGGGCAGAACGTAGTAGCCGTACTGGCGCTTCTCCGCCGGCGTGTAGATCTCGATGCGATAGCGGAAGTCGAAAAGCTGCTCGGCGCGCGTGCGCTCGAACACAAGCGGGTCGAAGGGGGCGAGGAGGGCGCGTGCGTGGACCTTGCGCGGGATGCGGGCCTCGGCATGGAGATAGGCCTGTCGATCCCAGCCCTCGACACGCACGGGAATCAGTTCGCCCATCTCGACAAGTTCTTCGAGGCGGCCCTTCATGTCGGCAGGCGACAGGCGGAAATAGTCGCGCAGGCAGATCGCGGTCGCCACGCCATGGGCGCGTGCCGAGATGCGCAGCAGTTCGCGATGCGCATCAGCCGGAGCCGGGATCGGAAGTGCGTGGATGTCCGAAGGCAAGACGCGTTCGGGCAGATCGTAAAGGCGCTCGAAGCCACGGCGCGAATGGGTGGTGATGCGGCCGGCCCAGAACAGCCATTCGAATGCATGCTTCTCCTGGCTCCAGCCCCACCAGCCGCCGGAACCCTTGGCGCCTTCGATGTCGGACGCGGCGATCGGACCGCGGTCGACAACCTGGCGAAAGATCTCTTCTATGTAGGGCCTGTTCGCACGGCCGAACTTGGAAAGCCCGCCATACATCCCGTCCTCGGCCCGCGCCATGCGCCAGCGCAAAAGCGGAAAGGTCTCCAACGGCAGCAGGGAAGCTTCATGCGCCCAGTACTCGAAGAGCATGCGCTTCTTTGGCTGCATGGCATCGTCGAGCAGCGCCATGGGGTAGGGGCCGAGGCGCGAATAGAGCGGCATGTAGTGGGCGCGCACGACGGCGCTGACCGAGTCGATCTGCAGCAGGCCGATGCGGCCGAGCACGCGTTGCAGGTGGCGGCGGGTGATCGCGCCGGTGGGGCGCGGATCGGCAAATCCCTGGGCCGCGAGTGCAATGCGGCGGGCGGTGGGAAGCGAGAGTTTTTCCTTCATTGCGGCAAGCTATCGCAGTCTCCGGATGAGTGACGCAAGGGCATCAGAATCGGTCTTTGCTGCAAATGCTAGCAGAACCGCGGTTCCGGTCTTGTCAGGAGTGTAAACTTGAGTAAAAGACGAAGGAAATCAAACAGGAGCCACACGCGCAGGATTTTGGTCCAGTGGTGGGCTTTGCCCCGTTTTGGACAAGGTTGGGCTTGCTTCGCCCGACCGGCTGCGCTAACCGTCGCCGCATTGCAGCACGACCGTTTCGTCAGGGCAGGCGAGAATTCGTCGCGCTTCCGGAAACGGACACCGTGCTGTAAATCTGGTGGATAGGCCACCAACGGAATTCGCAGCATGAACGCTCTCTTGAGTTCGTATCTGCCCATCGTCATCTTCATCGGTGTGGCGCTACTCGTCGGCATCGCCCTTATCGTGGCGCCCTTCCTTGTCGCCTACCGAAATCCGGACCCGGAGAAGCTTTCTGCCTACGAGTGCGGCTTCAACTCGTTCGACGATGCGCGCATGAAGTTCGACATTCGCTTCTACCTGGTCTCCATCCTGTTCATCATCTTCGATCTCGAAGTGGCGTTCCTGTTCCCGTGGGCGGTGTCCTTCGGCGAGATCGGCATGCTCGGCTTCTGGTCGATGATGATCTTCCTGGCCGTGCTGACCATCGGCTTTGTCTATGAGTGGAAAAAGGGAGCGCTGGAATGGGATTGAACGAAGCCTCCGGCACCCTGATCGCGCCGAAGCCGAAAGGCATCATCGATCCCAACACCGGCAAGCTCATCGGTTCCGACGACGCCTTTTTCGGCGACCTGAACAACGAGCTTTCGGACAAGGGCTTCATCGTCACGTCGTCCGAAGCGCTGATCACCTGGGCGCGCACCGGCTCGCTGATGTGGATGACCTTCGGTCTGGCCTGCTGCGCCGTCGAGATGATGCACATCTCGATGCCGCGCTATGACGCTGAGCGCTTCGGCATCGCACCGCGCGCCTCGCCGCGCCAGTCCGATGTGATGATCGTCGCCGGCACACTGACCAACAAGATGGCGCCCGCCTTGCGCAAGGTCTACGACCAGATGCCGGAGCCGCGCTACGTCATCTCGATGGGCTCGTGCGCCAATGGCGGCGGCTACTATCACTATTCCTATTCGGTGGTGCGCGGCTGCGATCGCGTCGTGCCCGTCGACATCTACGTGCCCGGTTGTCCTCCGACCGCCGAAGCACTTCTCTACGGCATCCTTCTTCTCCAGAAGAAGATTCGCCGCACCGGCACGATCGAGCGGTGATCCCAGATGAGTGAAGCCCTGAACGACCTTGCCGCTTACATCGCGGAAAAGCTCGATGCGGACATCGAAGAAAGCGTTGTCGCCTATGGCGAGCTGACGCTGACGGTGAAGGCCGCCGACATCGTCGACGTGATGACCTTCCTGCGCAGCGACGTGCAGTGCCAGTTCGTCTCCTTCATCGATGCCGCAGGTGTCGACTATCCGCAGCGCCGCAAGCGTTTCGACGTCGTCTACCACCTGCTGTCGCCGCGCCAGAACCTGCGCATCCGCGTCAAGATCAGCACGGACGAGGACACGCCGGTGCCGTCGATCACGTCGGTGTTTCCCGGCGCGGACTGGTTCGAGCGCGAAGCCTACGACATGTACGGCATCCTGTTTTCGGGCCACCCCGACCTGCGCCGCCTCCTGACCGACTACGGTTTCGAGGGCCATCCGCTGCGCAAGGACTTCCCGCTCACCGGCTTTGTCGAGGTTCGCTACGACGACGAGCAGAAGCGCGTCGTCTATGAGCCGGTCGAGCTCAAGCAGGAATTCCGCAATTTCGACTTTTTGTCTCCCTGGGAAGGCACCGAATACGTGCTGCCGGGCGACGAAAAAGCCAAGACGAATTGAGGCGCCGAAATGGCTGAAACCTCCGTCCGCAATTTCAACATCAACTTCGGCCCGCAGCATCCGGCGGCGCACGGCGTGCTGCGCCTGGTGCTCGAGCTCGACGGCGAAGTCGTCGACCGCGTCGATCCGCATATCGGCCTGTTGCATCGCGGCACCGAAAAGCTGATCGAGCAGAAGACCTATCTGCAGGCGATCCCCTATTTCGACCGGCTCGATTATGTCGCGCCGATGAACCAGGAACATGCGTTCTCGCTGGCCGTCGAGCGCCTGCTCGGCATCGATGTGCCGAAGCGTGGCCAGATCATCCGCGTGCTCTATTCCGAGATCGGCCGTATCCTGTCGCACCTGCTCAACGTCACCACGCAGGCGATGGACGTCGGCGCGCTGACCCCGCCGCTGTGGGGCTTCGAAGAGCGCGAAAAGCTGATGGTGTTTTACGAGCGGGCCTGCGGCGCGCGCATGCACGCAGCCTACTTCCGGCCGGGCGGCGTCCACCTGGACCTGCCGCAAAAACTGGTCGAAGACATCGGCAAGTGGATCGATCCGTTCCTGCAGACGGTGAAGAACCTCGACGATCTGCTCACGCCGAACCGCATCTTCAAGCAGCGCAACGTCGACATCGGCGTGGTGTCGCTCGACGACGCCTGGGCCTGGGGTTTTTCGGGCGTGATGGTGCGCGGTTCGGGCGCTGCCTGGGACCTGCGCAAGAGCCAGCCCTACGAGTGCTATTCGGAGATGGAATTCGACATTCCGATCGGCAAGAACGGCGACTGCTACGACCGTTATCTCATCCGCATGGAAGAGATGCGCCAGTCGGCAAGCATCATGCGCCAGTGCGTCGATCAGCTGCTTGGCAAAGAAAGCGTCGGTCCTGTTTCGAACATGGACGGCAAGGTGGTCCCGCCGAAGCGCCAGGCGATGAAGCGCTCGATGGAATCCTTGATCCATCACTTCAAGCTCTACACCGAAGGCTACCGCGTGCCGGCCGGCGAGGTCTATGCGGCCGTCGAAGCGCCGAAGGGCGAGTTCGGTGTGTTCCTCGTCGCCGACGGCACCAACAAACCATACCGCTGCAAGCTGCGCGCGCCGGGCTTCGCCCATCTCCAGGCGATGGATTTCCTGTGCCGCGGCCACATGCTTGCGGATATCTCGGCCGTTCTCGGCTCCCTCGACATCGTGTTTGGTGAGGTCGACCGCTAAATGTCAGTCCGCCGTCTCGCAGAAGCCAGCGTCCAGCCAGCGTCATTCGCCTTCAACAAGGCGTTTACGGCGCAGGCCAAGACCTGGATCAAGAAGTACCCAAAGGGCCGCGAACAGTCGGCCGTCATTCCGCTGCTCATGCTGGCGCAGGAGCAGGACGGCTGGGTGACGAAGGCTGCCATCGAGCATGTCGCTGACATGCTCGATATGCCCTACATCCGCGCGCTGGAAGTCGCGACCTTCTATACGCAGTTCCAGCTCAAGCCGGTCGGCACGCGCGCCCATATCCAGGTCTGCGGCACCACACCGTGCATGCTGCGCGGCTCGGAAGAGCTGATGGAAGTGTGCCGTTCGAAGATCCATCACGACCAGTTCCACACCAATGAGGCGGGCACGCTGTCGTGGGAAGAGGTCGAGTGCCTTGGCGCCTGCGTCAATGCACCGATGGTCATGGTGTTCAAGGATACCTACGAGGACCTGACGCCGGAGCGTCTGGCCGAGATCATCGACCTGTTCGAAGCCGGCAAGGGCGACCAGGTCAAGACCGGCCCGCAGACCGGCCGCGTTTTCTCCGCGCCGTTGACCGGGTTCACCTCGCTCAGGGATGAGAAGGGCGTGCTCAAGACGACCCGCGACAAGGAAGCCAAGGCCGCTTCCAAGGCTAACAAGGCAGCTGCCGTCGAGGCCGTCGTTCCGCCGTCCAATGCGGCCAAGCCCAAGACCGACGCGATCGAGACCAGCCCGGCGGTGAAATCGCCGTCGAAGGTCAAGGCAGCACCTGCCGCCGAGAAGGCTGCAAGCGTCGCTGCGCCGACGGCTGCTGTCGTGGCCAAGCCATCGCTGGAAGACAAGAACCGCCCGGCCGGAATCGCCAAGCCTGCTGCTGTCGACGACCTCAAGCTGATCTCGGGCGTCGGCCCGAAGATCGAGGGCACCCTGCACGAGCTCGGCATCTTCACCTTTGCCCAGGTGGCATCGTGGAAAAAGGCCGAGCGCGAGTGGGTCGACGGCTATCTGAATTTCAAGGGCCGCATCGAGCGTGACGACTGGGTCAAACAGGCCAAGGCGCTCGCCAAGGGTGGCGTGGCCGAATACATCCGCGTCTTCGGCAAGAAGCCGGTCTGAGGAGCAAGAACATGCTTGAAGACAAGGATCGCATCTTTACCAACATCTACGGCCGCTTCGACCAGTCGCTGGCCGGGGCGATGTCGCGCGGCCATTGGGATGGCACCGCCGGCATCATCGAAAAGGGCCGCGAGTGGATCATCAACGAGATGAAGGCGTCGGGACTGCGCGGTCGCGGCGGCGCCGGATTCCCGACGGGTCTCAAGTGGTCGTTCATGCCCAAGAGCAACCCTGACGGCCGTCCGTCCTATCTCGTCATCAATGCCGACGAATCCGAGCCGGGCACCTGCAAGGACCGCGACATCCTGCGCCATGACCCGCATACGCTGGTCGAAGGTTGCCTGCTCGCCGGTTTCGCCATGGGTGCTGTTGCTGCCTACATCTATGTGCGTGGCGAATTCATCCGCGAGCGCGAAGCGCTGCAGCGCGCCATCGACGAGGCCTATGACGCCAAGCTGATCGGCAAGAACAACAAGAACGGCTACGATTTCGACATCTACGTCCATCACGGCGCAGGTGCGTATATCTGCGGCGAAGAAACCGCGCTGCTCGAAAGCCTCGAAGGCAAGAAGGGCCAGCCGCGTCTGAAGCCGCCGTTCCCGGCCAATGTCGGCCTCTACGGTTGCCCGACGACGGTCAACAACGTCGAGTCGATCGCTGTCGCGCCGACAATCCTGCGCCGTGGCGCTGCCTGGTTCTCCGGCATCGGTCGTCCGAACAACGTAGGCACCAAGCTGTTCATGCTCGTCGGCCACGTCAACACGCCCTGCACGGTCGAAGAGGCCATGGGCATCAGCTTCCGCGAACTGGTCGAAAAGCACGGTGGCGGTATTCGCGGCGGCTGGGACAATCTGCTGGCCGTCATCCCCGGCGGTGCGTCGTGCCCGTTGGTCAAGGCCGAGGATATCATCGACTGCCCGATGGATTTCGACGGACTGCGCGAGCGCAAGTCGTCGTTCGGCACGGCTGCCGTGATCGTGATGGACAAGTCGACCGACATCGTGAAGGCGATCGCGCGGCTGAGCTACTTCTTCAAGCACGAGAGCTGCGGCCAGTGCACGCCGTGCCGTGAAGGCACCGGCTGGATGTGGCGCGTCATGGAACGCCTGGTGCGGGGCGAAGCGCACAAGCGCGAGATCGACATGCTGCTCGACGTCACCAAGCAGGTGGAAGGCCACACGATCTGCGCGCTGGGCGACGCGGCCGCATGGCCGATCCAGGGCCTGATCCGCAACTTCCGCCCGGAGATCGAGCGCCGCATCGACGAGTTCTCGCGTAATTCGCATCGCGCCGAACCGGTGCTGGTGGCGGCTGAGTAGAGGTTAAGTCAGAAAGTGCGGGCCAAAGGCCCGAAATAGGAAACGACGAGGCAGAGGCGAACGGCGAAGGCGACAAGGAGCTACCAATGTCGACATTTCCCATTCCCGAAAGTGCAGTGCCTGAGATGGAACGTTTGGAGCAGATGAACAGGGACTTCGTGGCGATGCTGCCCCAGGAGTTTGCCGGTAAGGCAAACCTCATGGTGCACCCCGCCGCTGGAGTCGCTGCTGCTTCCGCACTGAGTGTCGGCCTCGCCAGTCACGCCATGGGCGTCTGGATCGGGGCCGTGACTGGTGCATCAGAGGCAGCGCAGCGGCTGTTTTCGCCGGACTTCGGCGATTTCACCGGTGCGACGCGGGCCAAGCCGGCTGGTGTGGCGGCCATGCGGGCGGAAGCCGAGACTGCTTCGTTGATCGCCGAGGTGAAAACCCTGGCGCGCAAGCTGGAGAAAGCCGAGGCCAAGCCGGTGGCTGCTGCTGCGACCGATCCGGTGGTTGTCGAGGCTGCTATTGTCGAAGAAGCGCCGGTGGGGCTTCAGCCTGAGGATTTCAGGCAGCCTGCATCGATCGAAAGGCCGGAAGCGCCTGACGATCTGAAGGCCATTTCGGGCATCGGTCCGAAGCTGGAGCAGGTGCTGAACGGCCTCGGCATCTGGACCTACGGCCAGATCGCCGGCTGGACGGCGGAAGAGGTGGCCTGGGCGGACGACTATCTCGGCTTCAAGGGCCGGATCGGCCGTGATGGGTGGATAGGGCAGGCGGCGACGCTTGCCGGCGGCAAGACCGCCGCGTGAATTGAGGATTTCGGGGCGCAGCGCAGGCCGCGCCCCTTGCAGGACGGAATGCGGATCATCCGCGGGATTTGAGGCGCTATGGCAAAGCTTAAGGTCGACGGGAAAGAGATTTCGGTACCCGACCACTATACGCTGCTGCAGGCTGCGGAAGAGGCGGGCGCGGAAGTGCCGCGCTTCTGCTTCCATGAGCGGCTGTCGATTGCCGGCAACTGCCGCATGTGCCTTGTCGAGGTAAAGGGCGGACCGCCCAAGCCGGCGGCTTCCTGCGCCATGGGCGTGCGCGACCTGCGCCCAGGCCCGAACGGCGAAACGCCCGAGATCTTCACCAACACGCCGATGGTCAAGAAGGCCCGCGAAGGCGTGATGGAGTTTTTGCTCATCAACCATCCGCTCGACTGCCCGATCTGCGACCAGGGCGGCGAGTGCGACCTGCAGGACCAAGCGATGGCCTTCGGCCTCGACGGTTCGCGCTACAACGAAAACAAGCGCGCGGTCGAAGACAAGTACATCGGCCCGCTGGTCAAGACGATCATGACGCGCTGCATCCACTGCACGCGCTGCGTCCGTTTCACCACCGAGGTGGCCGGCATCTCCGAGCTCGGCCTGATCGGCCGTGGCGAGGACGCCGAGATCACCACCTATCTCGAGCAGGCGATGACCTCCGAGTTGCAGGGCAACGTCATCGACCTGTGCCCGGTCGGTGCGCTGACCTCGAAGCCTTATGCCTTCCAGGCGCGTCCGTGGGAACTGACCAAGACCGAATCCATCGACGTGATGGATGCCGTCGGATCGGCCATCCGCGTCGATACGCGTGGCCGCGAAGTGATGCGCATCATGCCGCGCATCAACGAGCAGGTGAACGAGGAGTGGATCTCCGACAAGACGCGCTTCATCTGGGACGGCCTGCGCACGCAGCGTCTCGACCGTCCTTACGTCCGCAAGAATGGCAAGCTCGCTCCGGCGACCTGGCCCGAGGCGTTCTCGGCGATCAAGGACGCTGTCTCCAAGACTTCGGCTGACCGTATCGGCGCGATTGCCGGCGATCTTGCGACCGTCGAAGAAATGTATGCGCTCAAGCAGTTGGTCTCCTCGCTCGGCTCGAAGAACATCGATTGTCGCCAGGACGGTGCCGCGCTCGATCCGTCGCTTGGCCGCGCCAGCTACATCTTCAACCCGACCATCGAAGGCATCGAGCAGGCCGACGCCATCCTGATCATCGGCGCCAACCCGCGCTTTGAGGCTTCGGTGCTCAATGCCCGCATCCGCAAGCATTGGCGCGCAGCCAATGTGCCGGTTGCCGTCATCGGCGAGGTCGGCGACACGCGCTATGACTACGAGCAGCTCGGCTCGGGCCCGGATACGCTCAAGGACCTGGCCGAAGGCAATGGCAAGTTCTTCTCGGTGCTCAAGAAGGCTTCGCATCCGCTGATCATCGTCGGCCAGGGCGCAGTCGCCCGGTCCGATGGTGCCGCCGTGCTCGGCCAGGCCGCCAAGCTCGCGACCGCGGTCAAGGCGAGCCGCCCGGACTGGAACGGCTTTGCCGTGCTGCACACCGCAGCGGCCCGCGTCGGTGGTCTCGATGTTGGCTTCGTGCCGGGCGAGGGTGGCAAGAACGTTGCCGGCATGCTCGGCGACAGCGACGTGCTGTTCCTGCTCGGCGCCGACGAGCTCGACCTGAGCAAGGCCGGCGACGCGTTCGTGGTCTATGTCGGCACCCATGGCGACGCCGGCGCGCACCGCGCCAATGTCATCCTGCCTGGCGCTGCCTACACCGAGAAGTCGGGCACCTATGTGAACACCGAAGGCCGCGTCCAGGTGACCGGCCGCGCCGGATTCGCACCGGGCGAGGCCAAGGAAGACTGGGCGATCCTCAGGGCGCTGTCCGATGTGCTCGGCCATAAGCTGCCTTTCGATTCGTTGCAGCAGCTGCGCGCCAAGCTCTATGCGGAGCTTCCGCATCTGGCGCGCATCGACCAGATCGATGCCGGCGACAATGACGACATCGCCAAGGTCGCCAAGCTCGGCGGCCGCCTGAACAAGGCAGCCTTCACCTCCGTCGTGAAGGACTTCTACCTCACCAACCCGATCGCACGCGCGTCGGCGGTGATGGCCGAGTGTTCGGCACTGGCCAAAAACGGCTTCAAGCAGGCGGCGGAGTAAAGGCTGTCATGGATACCTTTTTCTCCTTCTACGTCCTGCCGGCGTTGATCATCCTCCTGAAGTCGGTCGTGCTGATCGTCGTCCTGCTGATCTTCGTCGCCTACATCCTTTATGCCGACCGCAAGATCTGGGCGGCGGTGCAGCTGCGCCGCGGTCCGAACGTCGTCGGTCCCTGGGGCCTGCTGCAGGCCTTCGCCGATCTCCTGAAGTTTGTCTTCAAGGAGCCGGTGATCCCGTCAGGCGCCAACAAGGGCGTGTTCCTGCTTGCCCCAGTGGTCTCGGCGGTGCTGGCGATCTCGGCATGGGCGGTGATCCCGGTCAGCGAAGGCTGGGCGATCGCCAACGTCAACGTCGGCATCCTCTATGTCTTCGCCATCTCCTCGCTCGAGGTCTATGGCGTGATCATGGGCGGCTGGGCCTCGAACTCCAAGTATCCCTTCCTCGGCGCGCTGCGTTCGGCGGCTCAGATGGTGTCCTATGAAGTCTCGATCGGCTTCGTCATCGTCTGCGTGCTGCTCACCGTCGGTTCGCTGAACCTCACCGACATCGTGCTGTCGCAGGGCGATGGCATCGGCACGCGCCTGGGCCTGCCGAACACCTTCCTCGACTGGAACTGGCTCGTGCTGTTCCCGATGTTCGTGATCTTCTTCATCTCGGCACTCGCAGAGACCAACCGTCCGCCCTTCGACCTTGTCGAAGCCGAGTCGGAACTCGTTGCCGGCCACATGATCGAATATTCGTCGACGCCGTTCCTGCTGTTCTTCCTCGGCGAGTACGTCGCCATCGTGCTGATGTGCGCGCTGACGACGATCCTGTTCCTTGGCGGATGGCTGCCGCCGTTCGACTTCGCACCCTTCACCTGGGTGCCCGGCGTGATCTGGTTCGTGCTCAAGGTCTGCATGGTGTTCTTCATGTTCGCCATGGTGAAGTCCTTCGTGCCGCGCTACCGCTACGACCAGCTGATGCGCCTGGGCTGGAAGGTCTTCCTGCCGATCTCGCTGGCAATGGTCGTCATCACCGCTGCTGTCCTCAAGCTTTCGGGAGCCGCATGATGTCCGCGCTAACCCAAGCCGCCAAATCGCTGCTGCTGCAGGACTTCGTCGGGGCCTTCTTCCTGTCGATGCGCCAGTTCTTCGCGCCCAAGGCGACGCTGAACTATCCGCATGAAAAGGGACCGGTCAGCCCGCGCTTCCGTGGCGAGCATGCGCTGCGCCGCTATCCCAACGGCGAAGAGCGCTGCATCGCCTGCAAGCTGTGCGAGGCGATCTGCCCGGCGCAGGCCATCACTATCGAGGCCGGCCCGCGCCGCAACGACGGTACGCGTCGTACGGTGCGCTACGACATCGACATGGTGAAGTGCATCTATTGCGGCTTCTGCCAGGAAGCCTGCCCGGTCGACGCCATCGTCGAGGGGCCGAATTTCGAATTCGCGACGGAAACGCGCGAGGAGCTTTACTACGACAAGGACAAGCTGCTTGCGAATGGCGACCGGTGGGAGCGCGAGATCGCGCGCAACATCGCGATGGATTCGCCGTATCGCTGAGGCTTGAACAATGGACGGGCCAAGTCGGCTCGTCTAAGGAACGCGCGACCTGCACCGGAGGCGGAGCAAGGACGTGAACAGGGCAGGGCGCAGGCGCGTTCGGCCCGAAAGAAAAACCGGGGGAACCCATGCTCAACGGACTTGAAGCGGTATTTTTCTACCTCTTCGCCTTCATCGCGGTGGCGTCGGCCTTCATGGTCATTTCGGCGCGCAACCCGGTTCACTCGGTGCTCTACCTGATCCTGACGTTCTTCAACGCCGCGGGTCTGTTCCTTTTGACCGGCGCCGAGTTCCTGGCGATGATCCTGCTTGTCGTCTATGTCGGCGCGGTGGCGGTGCTGTTCCTGTTCGTCGTCATGATGCTTGACGTCGATTTCGCCGAGCTCAAGTCAGGCGCGCTGCAATATGCGCCGATCGGCGCGCTGGTCGGCCTGATCCTGGCGGCCGAGCTGATCGTGGTGACCGGTGGCTACGCGTTCTCGCCGAAGCTCGCGACGGCGGTTGCCCAGCCAACGCCTGACATCGCGGTGCGCCACAACACGGCAGCGCTCGGCGACATCCTCTACACGGATTACATCTACTTCTTCCAGATCGCCGGCCTTGTGCTTTTGGTCGCCATGATCGGCGCCATCGTGCTCACGCTGCGCCACAAGCCGAACGTCAAGCGCCAGAGCATCCCCGCTCAGGTCGCCCGCACGCCGGCCACCGCGATCGAGGTCAAGAAGGTCGAGACGGGCAAGGGAATCTGACCATGGTTGTCGGTATCGGACACTATCTCACCCTTTCGGCGGTGATGTTCACACTCGGCGTGTTCGGCATTTTCCTGAACCGCAAGAACGTCATCGTCATCCTGATGTCGGTCGAGCTGATCCTGCTCGCAGTCAACATCAATTTCGTGGCTTTCTCCGCCCATCTCGGCGATCTCGTCGGTCAGGTTTTTGCGATTTTCGTTCTGACGGTCGCCGCCGCTGAAGCGGCAATCGGGCTTGCCATTCTGGTCGTATTCTTCCGCAACCGCGGCTCCATCGCGGTCGAAGACGTGAACATGATGAAGGGCTGACGGGACAAAAATGTATCAGCTAATCGTCTTCCTTCCGCTTCTCGGCTTCCTGATCGCCGGCCTGTTCGGCCGTTCGATCGGCGCCAAGGCGTCCGAATACATCACCTCCGGCCTGCTGGTCGTGTCGGCTGTCCTGTCTTGGGTCGCCTTCATCACCGTGGGGCTCGGCGACGTCGAAGTGTTCACCGTGCCGGTGCTGCGCTTCATCGACTCCGGCGGGCTGCAGGCCAACTGGGCGCTGCGCATCGACACGCTGACGGTGGTCATGCTGGTCGTGGTCAACACTGTGTCGGCGCTCGTCCACATCTACTCGATCGGCTATATGCACCACGATCCGCATCGGCCGCGCTTCTTCGCCTACCTGTCGCTGTTCACCTTCGCCATGCTGATGCTGGTGACGTCGGACAACCTCGTTCAGATGTTCTTCGGCTGGGAAGGGGTGGGACTCGCGTCCTACCTGCTGATCGGCTTCTGGTACAAGAAGCCGTCGGCAAATGCCGCCGCCATCAAGGCGTTCGTGGTCAATCGTGTCGGCGACTTTGGCTTCCTGCTCGGCATCTTCGGCCTGTTCGTTCTGTTCGGCTCGGTCGAATTCAGCACGATCTTTGCCGGCGCCGCTTCCTATCTGCCGGCCGAAGGCGCTGCGCCAAGCAGTGAAACCGTCCTGACCTTCCTCGGCTATGCGCTCGACAAGCAGGGCGCGCTGACCATCGTCTGCCTGCTGCTGTTCATGGGTGCCATGGGCAAGTCGGCGCAGGTGCCCCTGCACACCTGGCTGCCGGACGCCATGGAAGGCCCGACGCCGGTGTCGGCGCTGATCCACGCGGCCACCATGGTGACCGCCGGCGTGTTCATGCTGGCGCGCATGTCGCCGGTGTTCGAACTGTCCGCCTCCGCGCTTACCGTCGTGACCTTCATCGGCGCCTTCACTGCCTTCTTCGCAGCGACCGTCGGCCTGGTGCAGAACGACATCAAGCGCGTCATCGCCTATTCGACCTGCTCGCAGCTCGGCTACATGTTCGTGGCGCTCGGCATGGGCTTCTATTCGGCGGCCATCTTCCACCTGTTCACGCACGCCTTCTTCAAGGCGCTGCTGTTCCTGGGCTCGGGCTCGGTGATCCATGCCGTTTCCGACGAGCAGGACATGCGCAAGATGGGTGGTCTCAGGAGGCTGATCCCGACTACCTACTGGATGATGGTCATCGGCACGCTGGCGCTGACCGGCGTCGGTATCCCGGCGACGATCATCGGCACGGCCGGCTTCTTCTCCAAGGACGCCATCATCGAAGGCGCGTTCGTCGGCCACAACGCGGTCGCCGGCCTTGCCTTTACGATGCTCGTGGTCGCTGCCTGCTTCACCAGCTTCTATTCCTGGCGCCTGATTTTCATGACCTTCCACGGCAAGCCGCGCGCCACCGCCGACGTCATGCACCATGTGCATGAATCGCCACCGGTGATGCTGGTGCCGCTGTTCGTGCTGGCTGTCGGCGCGCTGTTTGCGGGCGTCGTGTTCCACGACCAGTTCATCGGCGAGGCCTATAATGAGTTCTGGAAGGGCGCGATCTTCACGCTCGAGACCAATCACATTCTGCACGACTTCCACGGCGTGCCGATGTGGGTGAAGCTCGCGCCGTTCGCGGCGATGATCAGCGGCTTCCTGGTGGCCTACCTGTTCTACATCCGCTCGCCCGAGATGCCGAAGGTGCTGGCTGAACGCCATCGCGGACTCTACGCCTTCCTGCTCAACAAGTGGTACTTCGACGAACTGTATGACTTCCTGTTCGTGCGCCCGGCCAAGTGGCTCGGCCGGTTCCTGTGGAAGAAGGGTGACGGCTGGCTGATCGACGGGTTCGGCGCCGACGGCATCTCGGCCCGTGTCGTCGACGTGACCAACCGTGTCGTCAAGCTGCAGACCGGTTACCTCTATCACTACGCCTTCGCCATGCTGATCGGCGTGGCGGCCCTCGTTACCTGGATGATGCTCGGGAGCTCCTTCTGATGTCCGGCGTTCCCATTCTGTCGCTAGTCACCTTCCTGCCGCTGGTCGGCGCGTTCCTGATCCTTCTGATCAGGGACGACGGTGATGCTGCGCGCCGCAATATCCGCAATGTCGCGCTCCTGACCACGGTCTTCACCTTCGCGGTGTCGCTGCTGATCTGGATCTATTTCGACAATGCCGAGACCGGCTTCCAGTTCGTCGAAAAGGCCGCGTGGCTCGATTCCGGCATTTCCTACCACATGGGCGTGGACGGCATCTCGATGCTGTTCGTCATCCTGACGACCTTCCTGATGCCGCTCTGCATCCTGGCTAGCTGGGAGTCGGTGGAAAAGCGCGTCAAGGAATACATGATCTCGTTCCTGGTCCTGGAAACGCTGATGATCGGCGTGTTCTGCGCGCTCGATATCGTGCTGTTCTACGTCTTCTTCGAAGCCGTGCTGATCCCGATGTTCATCATCATCGGCGTCTGGGGCGGCAAGCGTCGCGTCTATGCCAGCTTCAAGTTCTTCCTGTTCACGCTGCTCGGCTCGGTGCTGATGCTGCTGGCCGTGATGGCGATGTTCTGGCAGGCCGGCACGACCGACATTCCGACGCTGCTTTCGCATGGCTTCCCAGCCAACATGCAGACGTGGCTGTGGCTCGCCTTCTTTGCCTCGTTTGCGGTGAAGATGCCGATGTGGCCGGTCCACACCTGGTTGCCGGATGCGCACGTCGAGGCGCCGACGGCAGGTTCGGTCATTCTGGCCGGCATCCTGCTGAAGATGGGCGGCTACGGCTTCCTGCGTTTCTCGCTGCCGATGTTCCCGCTGGCATCCGAATTCTTCGCGCCGCTGGTTTTCGCACTGTCGGTCGTCGCCATCATCTACACCTCGCTGGTGGCGCTGATGCAGGAGGACATGAAGAAGCTGATCGCTTATTCATCGGTCGCCCACATGGGCTACGTCACCATGGGCATCTTCTCGATGAACCAGGAAGGCGTGCAGGGCGCGATCTTCCAGATGCTGAGCCATGGCCTCGTCTCCGGTGCGCTGTTCCTCTGCGTCGGCGTCGTCTACGACCGCATGCATACGCGTGACATCGCGGCCTATGGCGGCCTGGTCAACAACATGCCGAAATATGCGGTGGCGTTCCTGATCTTCACCATGGCCAATGTCGGATTGCCCGGCACCAGCGGTTTCGTCGGCGAGTTCCTGACGCTGTTCGGCATCTTCAAGGTCAACACCTGGGTGGCGCTGCTCGCCGCAACCGGCGTGATCCTGTCGGCGGCCTATGCGCTGTGGCTCTATCGCCGTGTCGTCTTCGGCGCGCTGACCAAGGAAAGCCTCAAGGGTCTGTTCGACCTGTCGGGCCGCGAGAAGGTGGTGCTCTACCCGCTCGTCATCCTGGTCATCTTCTACGGTGTCTACCCGGCACCGGTGTTCGACGCCACGGCGGCTTCCGTGAAGGCGTTGGTCAATAACGTAACCGTATCGATCGACGCCGCGCAGACCGCGGCGGCGAACTGACAGGGGTTTTGCGAACCATGACGCCCGAACTCCTTTCGAGCCTCTCGCTCTCCATGCCGGAGCTGATCATTGCTGTCGGCGCGCTGGTGCTGCTGATGGTGGGTGTGTTCTCCGGCGAGCGCGCCAACTCGACCGTGACCGGCCTGGCCGTCGCGTTGCTGATTGCGGCCGGTGCGTGGATGCTGGTGTTCGGCCATGACGGGCAGGGCTACGGCACGGCCTTCATCTCCGATCCGTTCGCCCGCTTCATGAAGTTTCTGACGCTGGTTGGCGCGGTCGTGACGCTGATCATGTCGGTCGGCTTTGCCAAGGCCGAGAAGTTCGACAAGTTCGAGTTTCCGGTGCTGGCCATGCTGGCCACCCTCGGCATGCTGCTGATGATCTCGGCCAACGACATGCTGGCACTCTATCTCGGGCTCGAGTTGCAGTCGCTGGCGCTCTATGTCATTGCGGCGATCAACCGCGACAACGTGCGTTCGACCGAAGCGGGCCTCAAGTATTTCGTTCTCGGCGCCTTGTCGTCGGGCATGTTGCTCTACGGCATCAGCCTCGTCTACGGCTACACCGGCCACACCTCGTTCGAAGCGATCGCCGCAGCGCTGACCGGTGGCGAGCGCCAACTCGGACTGGTCTTCGGCCTGGTGTTCGTGCTTGCCGGCCTGTGCTTCAAGATCTCGGCGGTGCCGTTCCACATGTGGACGCCTGACGTCTATGAAGGCGCGCCGACCCCGGTGACGGCATTCTTCGCCGCGGCCCCCAAGATGGCGGCGATGGCGCTGATCGTGCGCGTCACCATGGGTGCGTTCGAGCCGATCGGCCTCGACTGGCAGCAGATCATCGTCTTCGTCTCGATCGCCTCGATGGTTCTGGGCGCCTTCGCGGCGATCGGACAGAAGAACATCAAGCGCCTGATGGCCTATTCGTCGATCGGACACATGGGCTACGCGCTTGTCGGCCTCGCGGCCAACAGCGAAGCCGGCGTGCGCGGCGTGGTCATCTACATGCTGATCTACCTGGTGATGACGCTGGGCACCTTCGCCTTCATCCTCGCCATGCGCCGCAAGGACGGCAATGTCGAACAGATCAGCGATCTGGCCGGCCTGTCCTCGACCAATCCGATGATGGCGACGATCCTGACCATCCTTATGTTCTCGCTGGCCGGCATTCCGCCGCTCGCGGGTTTCTGGGGGAAGTGGTACGTCTTCCTCGCCGCAATCGATGCCAATCTCTACGCCCTTGCGGTGATCGGCATGCTGGCTTCGGTGGTCGGCGCCTATTACTACCTGCGCATCATCAAGATCATGTGGTTCGACGAGCCGGTCGGCGGTTTCCAGCCGATGGCGGGCGAGCTTCGCCTCGTGCTCGGCCTGTCCGGCGCGTTCGTGCTGTTCTACGTGCTGATCGGCGGCCCTGTCGGGCAGATGGCGGAAGCTGCTGCCAAGACCTTCTTCTGACGGGATGGGGTTCCAACTCGCACCGACTGCAAGTGCCGACGGCTTCCGCCTGGAAGCCCACGATGCGGTAGGGTCGACCAACGCACTGGCGTTGGAGCACGCGATGGCAGGCGATCCGGGCAAGCTCTGGATCGTCTCCAAGAAACAGGACAGTGGTCGCGGCCGGCGCGGCCGCGTCTGGGCGACGCCGGAGGGCAACCTGGCGGCGACTCTGCTCAAGGTCCTCGATCACGATCTGCAATATGCCGCGACGCTCGGCTTCGTCGCTGGGCTCGCGCTTGCCGATGCGCTGGATGCGGTAGCGCCCAATGCCCGGTTTTCGGTCGGCGTCGATGGCGGCAGCGGGCAGGGCGTCAAGCGTTTCGAGCTGAAATGGCCGAACGACGTATTGGCGTCGGGGGCCAAGCTTGCCGGCATCCTGCTTGAATCGACGATGCTTGGGCATGGGCGGCTCGGCATCGCCATCGGCATCGGTGTCAATGTCGTGGCCCATCCGACCGACGTGCCTTATCCCGCGACGTCGCTTGCCAGCCTCGGAGCGGGCGTCGACGCCGAAACGCTGTTCCTGGCTCTTTCCGATGCCTGGAGCGAGAACGAACGCATCTGGGCCGAAGGCAGGGGCCTGGCCCAGATCCGCAAGCGTTGGCTGGCGCGCGCTGCTGGCCTGGGCAGTGAAGTGGCCGTGCGGGTCGAGGGAAATGTGGTGCGCGGCATCTTCGAGACCATCGACGAGGATTGCCGCTTCGTCATCCGTGACGCTAAAGGTGAAACGGTAAAGATCGCCGCTGGCGACGTGCATTTTGGCGCGGTCGCTTCGGCTGGCGCGGCCTGACAGGCCTGAAAGGATTTCTGGTATGGCGAAAGCGGAAAACGCCGAGCTCGTATTCGTGCCGCTTGGCGGCGTCGGCGAGATCGGCATGAACTTCGCGCTCTACGGCTTCGGCCCGGCGAATGCGCGCGAGTGGATCATCATCGATGTCGGCGTGACTTTCCCCGATGCGACGCTGCCGGGTGTCGATCTGGTGCTGCCCGATACGCGCTTCATCGAGGAAGAGCTCAAGAACCTCCGAGGCATCATCATCACGCATGCGCACGAGGATCACTATGGCGCGCTGCATGATACCTGGCCGAAGCTCAAGGCGCCGGTCTGGATGACGCCTTTTGCTGCCGGGCTGCTGGAAGCCAAGCGCCAGTCGGAGCAGGGCGCGCCGAAAATCCCGGTGACTGTCTATCGCGCCGGCGAGAAGTTCACGGTGGGTCCGTTCGAGATCGAAGCGATCGCTGTCAGCCATTCGATCCCCGAGCCGGTTTCGCTGGCGATCACCAGTCCCGCCGGTACGGTGATCCACACTGGCGACTGGAAGATCGACCCGGCGCCGGAAATCGGCCCCATGACCGACGAGGCGCGTTTCCGCGCCTATGGCGACAAGGGCGTGCTGGCACTGGTCTGCGATTCGACCAATGCGCTGCGCGAGGGCGACTCGCCGTCCGAGCAGCAGGTCGGACAGGGGCTGCGCAAGGTGATCGAAGAGGCCAAGGGCCGTGTCGCGGTGACGACCTTCTCGTCGAATGTCGGCCGCATCCGCTCGATCGCCGAAGCGGCGCGCGACGCCGGCCGTCAGGTGCTGGTCATGGGGCGCTCGCTGAAGCGGGTCATCGATGTGTCGAGCGAACTCGGCTACATGGACGGGCTGCCGGAATTCGTTTCCGAAGAGGATTACGGTTACATTCCGCGCGAAAACCTCGTCGTCATCTGTACTGGCAGCCAGGGTGAGCCGCGGGCGGCGCTCGCCAAGCTGGCACGCGACGAAATGAAGTCGGTCGCCCTGTCGCCAGGCGACACGGTGGTGTTTTCCTCGCGGACCATTCCCGGCAACGAAAAGGCGATCCTTGAGATCAAGAACCAACTCATCGACCAGGGCATGAGGATCATCGAGGACGGTGACGCGCTGGTCCACGTCTCCGGCCACCCGCGCCGCAGCGAACTCAAGCGCATGTATGAATGGGTGCGTCCGCGCATCGGCGTGCCGGTGCATGGCGAGGCGGCTCATCTCGTCGGGCAGGGCTCGCTGATGGCGATGTCCGGCATTCCCGAAGTGGCGCAGATCCGCGACGGCGACATGCTCCGGCTGTGGCCGGGCGCTGCAGAAATCATCGACCAGGTGCCGTTCGGCCGCGTCTACAAGGACGGCAAGCTGATCGGTTCGGACGAGGCGATGGGCATCCGCGACCGGCGCAAGCTGTCCTTTGCCGGCCATGTCGCGGTCAATGTCGTGCTCGACGACAAGTATGAGCTGTCAGGCGACCCGGATCTGGTGGCCATCGGCGTCGCCGAAGTCGATGCCGGCGGCGAGGCTCTCGAGGAATTGATGCTCGATGCGGCAATAGGCGCCGTGGACTCCATACCCCGCGCGCGCCGAAAAGACCTCGACCTGGTGCAGGAAGCGGTGCGTCGCGCGGTGCGCGGTGCGGCCAACGAAGCCTGGGGCAAGAAACCGCTGGTGACGGTGTTCGTCACCCGCTGAAGGCAGGACTTGATATGCTCGGACGCCTCAACCACGTCGCCATCGCCGTGCCGGACCTGGCAGCGGCGAGCGCGGTCTACCGCGACACGCTGGGCGCCAGGGTGACCGAGCCGCAGGCCCTGCCTGAGCATGGCGTGACGGTCGTCTTCATAGATGTCGGCAATACCAAGATCGAACTCCTCGAGCCGCTGGGCGAGGGGTCGCCGATCGCGGCATTCCTGGCCAAGAGCCCTTCAGGCGGCATGCACCATGTCTGCTACGAGGTTGACGACATCCTGGCTGCGCGCGACCACCTCAAGGCGAGCGGCGCCCGCGTGCTCGGCGACGGCAGTCCGAGGATCGGCGCGCATGGCAAGCCGGTGCTGTTCCTGCACCCCAAGGATTTCCAGGGTACGCTCGTGGAGCTCGAACAGGCATGACCTGGATTTCCATCATCGCGATGTATTTCGTCTTCTGGTGGCTGACCCTGTTTGCCATCCTGCCATTCGGCGTGAAGACCCAGGATGACGACAACAATGTCACGCACGGCACGGAGGCGAGCGCGCCGCGCGGCCCCCACATGCTGCGCGCCATGCTGTGGACAACGGTGGTCACGGCGGTGCTGATGGGCGCGTTCTATGGCGTGACCCTCGGTCTCGGCTACAGCTTCGACGATTTCCCCCAGTTCATCCCCGAGATCAACTGAGCGACAGCGCCCAGCCGACTACCGCCGACGTGTCGGCTGGGGCGGGATGATCTGGTGTCATGCTGGGGGCTTGCCGGGCGCCATGCCCGGTCATGTCGTTTGTCAACGACGCATCGTAAGCTGATGATTGCCCAAAAAAAATGCAAGGCGCGAAGCCTTGCAATTTAAACGCGTCCGATCTGCTTTCCGTTGCCGGCGGCAGCGAGTTATCGCGCCTAGATCGCATCCTCCCAAGACTTTGACCGCGTAGGAGAGCGGATTTTTCTCCGCCCTCTCGGTTATCGGGGCACATTAGACCAAGCCGAAATGAAATGTCACGCAGAATTTTGCTTCGGCAGGGGCAATCCTGTGCTGCAATGCACAATTGTTTGGCAGAATTTGCCTGGCAACCAGACAGGGCATTCTGACGCTGCGTCGAAACGGCGTGCGCGGGTTTCCAATCGGCCATGAAATGGCTATGAAGCGCGTTCAAGCAAGCCTTTCCCGTGCCGATTCCGGCATCATCGTTTTCATGGAATCTTCGATGCGTCTGTCGCGCTATTTCCTGCCTATCCTGAAAGAAAATCCCCGCGAGGCGGACATCATCTCCCACCGGCTGATGCTGCGTGCGGGCATGATCAGGCAACAGGCAGCGGGCAGCTTCTCGTGGCTGCCGCTGGGCAAGCGCGTGCTGGACAAGATCTGCCGCATCGTGCGCGAAGAGCAGGACCGGGCAGGAGCGCTGGAAATCCTGATGCCGACGATCCAGTCGGCCGACCTGTGGCGCGAAAGCGGCCGCTACGACGACTATGGCAAGGAGATGCTGCGCATCAAGGACCGGCACGAGCGCGACATGCTGTTCGGTCCGACCAACGAGGAGATGGTGACGGAAATCTTCCGGTCCTATGTCAAGTCGTACAAGGACCTGCCGCTCAACCTCTATCATATCCAGTGGAAGTTCCGCGACGAAGTGCGCCCGCGCTTCGGCGTCATGCGCAGCCGTGAATTCCTGATGAAGGATGCCTATTCCTTCGACCTCGACTTCGAGGGCGCCAAGGCGGCCTACAACAGGATGTTCGTCTCTTATCTCCGTACCTTCACGCGGATGGGCCTGCAGGCGATCCCGATGCGCGCCGATACCGGCCCGATCGGCGGCGACCTCAGCCATGAGTTCATCATTTTGGCCGAAACCGGCGAAAGCCAGGTGTTCTGCCATCGCGACTATCTCGGCCTGCCCGTGCCGGGCGCCGAAACCGACTTCGGCAATGACGGCGAGATCGACGGCATCGTCAAGCAGTGGACGACGCCGTATGCGGCGACGGAAGAAATGCATGACGAGGCGGCGTGGGATGCGGTGCCCGAGGCCGACAAGGTTTCGGCGCGCGGCATCGAGGTCGGCCACATCTTCCACTTCGGCGAGAAGTACTCGAAGCCAATGGGCGCCAAGGTGACCGGGCCCGACGGCAAGGAGCATTTCGTGTCGATGGGTTCCTACGGCATCGGCCCGTCGCGCCTGATCGCCGCGATCATCGAGGCGAGCCATGACGAGAACGGCATTATCTGGCCGGAGGCAGTGGCACCGTTCGACATCGGCCTGATCAACATGAAGGTTGGCGACGCCGAGTGCGACCGCATCTGCGACGAGTTCTACAAGGCCTTCGAAGCAGCCGGCAAGGACGTGCTCTACGACGACACCGACCAGCGCGCCGGCGGCAAGTTCGCCACTGCCGACCTGATCGGCCTGCCGTGGCAGGTGATCGTCGGTCCGCGCGGTGCCGCTGCCGGTGAGGTCGAAATCAAGAACCGCAAGACCGGCGAGCGCGAAACGCTGCCGGTGGCTGCCGCACTCGCCAAGCTGGGCGCCAAGGCATGAACCAAGTGGCGGCGGCGAAGCCGGCCGGGGCCGGGCCGTTCTCGGTGTTCGAGCGCATGGTGGCCTGGCGCTACCTCCGTTCGAAGCGCAAGGAGACGGTGATCTCGGTCATCGCCTCGATCTCGTTCCTCGGCATCATGCTGGGCGTTGCCACGCTGATCGTTGTGATGGCGGTGATGAACGGGTTTCGCGCCGAACTCCTGACCCGCATCCTCGGCGTCAACGGCCATCTGGTCGTCACCGCAGTAGACACCCCGCTTGAGGACTATTCGGCGGTCGCCGACCGCATCAACGGTGTTTCAGGCGTCAAATATGCCATTCCGCTGGTCGAGGGCCAGGTGCTGGCGCAGGGCAATGTCGGTGCTGGTGCCGGTGCACTGGTGCGCGGCATCAGGGGCAGCGACCTCGGCAAGGTGACGCTGGTCGCCAACAACATCAAGCAAGGCTCGATCGTCGGCTTCGACGAAGGCGAGGGCGTGGTCATCGGCAAGCGCATGGCCGAGAACATGGGCCTGGTGCTGGGCGATTCCATCCGGCTGATTTCGCCCGACGGAGACGTCACGCCGATGGGCACGACGCCGCGGGCGAAAGCCTATCCGATCTCCGGCATCTTCGAAGTCGGCATGTCGGAATATGACAGTTCGATCGTCTTCATGCCGCTCAACGAGGCGCAGCTCTACTTCAATTCCGAAGGCAAGGTCGGCTCGATCGAGATCTATGTCGACAATCCCGATGACGTCGATGCGCTGAAGACCAAGGTCGAGGAGGCGGCGCAGCGGCCGATCTTCCTGACCGACTGGCGCCAGCGCAACCAGACCTTCTTCTCGGCACTGCAGGTCGAGCGCAACGTCATGTTCATGATCCTGACGCTGATCGTGCTTGTGGCAGCATTGAACATTATCTCCGGCCTGATCATGCTGGTGAAGGACAAGGGCCACGACATCGCCATCCTGCGCACGATGGGTGCGACGCGTGGCGCCGTCATGCGCATCTTCCTGATGACGGGCGCCGCCATCGGTATGACCGGCACCATTGCCGGCGTGCTGCTCGGCGTCGTCATCTGCCTCAATGTCGAGCGCATCAGGCAGTTCTTCTCGTGGCTTTCCGGCACGGTGCTGTTCAATCCCGAGCTCTATTTCCTCAGCCAGCTGCCGGCCAAGATGGACGTCGGCGAGACTGTCTCGGTGGTGCTGATGGCCCTGGTGCTGTCGTTCCTGGCGACACTGTTTCCGGCATGGCGGGCGGCAACGCTCGATCCGGTCGAAGCGCTGAGGTACGAGTGATGGCCATCGAAGCCGTTATCGAACTCAAGAGCGTCGAACGCCATTATGAGCAGGGCTCGCGCAAGCTGACGATCCTGAACGATGCCAATTTCTCGCTCAAGCCGGGCGAGATGGTGGCTCTGGTGGCGCCGTCAGGCGCCGGCAAGTCGACGCTGCTGCATACCGCAGGCCTGCTCGAACGCCCCGACGCCGGCGACGTCTTCCTGAACGGGCGCGCCTGCGGGCGGCTTTCGGACGACGAACGTACCGCGATCCGCCGCAACGACGTTGGTTTTGTCTATCAGTTCCATCACCTGCTGCCCGAATTCTCGGCGCTGGAGAATGTGATGATGCCGCAGCTGGTGAAGGGTCTCAGCCCGGCCAAGGCGAGCGAGCGCGCCGAGCAACTGCTCGATTACATGAAGATCGGCAAGCGCGCCGAGCACAGGCCGTCAGAGCTTTCCGGCGGCGAGCAGCAGCGCGTGGCGATCGCACGCGCGGTTGCCAATGCGCCGCTGGTGCTTCTGGCCGACGAGCCAACCGGCAATCTCGATCCGGTGACGGCAGGTTATGTCTTCGACGCGCTTTCGGCGCTCGTCAGGCAGTCTGGCCTGGCCGCACTTATTGCCACGCACAACCACGAGCTTGCCGCGCGCATGGACCGCCGCGTGACGCTCGCCGAGGGCAAGATCGTTCCGCTGCGCTAGCAGCGGGCGACTGTCCCAGACGCCTGTTCGCGCTTTCGGCGGGCCGCGCTCAAGTTGACTTTTAGTTCGATGCCGGGACGGCTGACGCGCGATTGTTAACGCGCGGCGGTGACCGGTCGCGCGCATAAACCCTTCATTTACTGTCGAATCGCTTGCAACGAGCGCCTGCGCCCGAAAGCAATGGCGTGCGTTGACATTTGAACAAAAATAGAACAAATTGAGAACATATTAAAAACAGGAGCAACAGATGACCGAGCTGCTACAGGATGTCCTTTCGATGGTCTGCATGAGCACCTTCCTCGTCACCATGGCGATGTGGATCGGCGCACTGTGATTGAATGCCGGTTCGGCCTCTTCTCGATGGGGTTCTGAACCGATGAAGGCTGCGGCACCGGGACAGGTCCCGATGCCTGAATGACGCGGGAATTGCGGGCGCCGACGTCAAAGGGACCCGCCACGTTCGGGGCTGCAAACAGGCAGACCAGCGAAAGTTCCTAGGCGGTTTTTCGTACGGTCTCGGAGACTGTGCTGGCTGGCCCGAATATCTCTTCGAACGCGGCTTTGAGCGCAACGTCGAGGTCGTTCATCGTCACCGGCAGGCCAAGGTCGACAAGGCTGGTGACGCCATGGTCGGTGACGCCGCAAGGCACGATGCCCGAGAAATGGCCGAGCTCAGGTTCGACATTGATGGCGATGCCGTGGAAACTCACCCAACGACGCAGGCGTATGCCGATGGCGGCAATCTTGTCTTCCGCCGGTGAACCGTCCGGCAGGGCCGGGCGGTCGGGTCTGACCACCCATACGCCCACCCTGTCCTCGCGGCGTTCGCCCTTCACGTTGAAGGCGGCGAGCGCCGATATGATCCAGGCCTCGAGTGATGCCACGAAGGCGCGCACGTCTTCGCGTCGGCGCTTGAGGTCGAGCATGACGTAGGCCACGCGCTGGCCGGGGCCATGATAGGTGTATTCGCCGCCGCGGCCGGTCTTGAAGACGGGGAAACGGTCGGGCTCGACCAGGTCCTGCTCCTGGGCGCTGGTGCCTGCGGTGTAGATTGGCGGGTGCTCGACCAGCCAGACCAACTCGCCGGCGCTACCCTGGCGAATCGCGTCGGCGCGTTCTTCCATGAAGGCGAGTGCCTGATCGTAAGGGGTGAGGCCGGATTCGATTCGCCATTCGACCGGGGCTGAGCCCGGAAGGGCGAGAAACGACGTGGCGATCAGGCTGCGTTCGGTCATTTGGACGGTCCGTTCTTCGGCCTGATATGGCCGCTGGCGGCCAAAACGTCCAGTCCCCGTGCCTTGAAAGCCGGCTATTGTCGAAAGTGATGGCGGCTTCCCCTGCGGCAAGCAAGAATGATCGACGAATATCGCACAGGGCGCTTGTTTCCCCGGAAACGATTTGCTACATGCCGCGAGCCGGTTCGGACCGGCCCTTCGTGACAGTGCGGTCGTGGCGGAATTGGTAGACGCGCAGCGTTGAGGTCGCTGTGGGGCAACCCGTGGAAGTTCGAGTCTTCTCGACCGCACCATCACTTTTCAGGTGAGTACCAAATCATCTGAGCAAGCCGTTCCATCAGGGATGAAACAGCTTGAGCCTTTCCGGGGTTAACCGGTGTCTTTCAAGAATTACAGAGAGTTGCGCAGTCTTGCTGTCGTGGATTGCTGCGCTTGGCGTGCTAAGGGCCGGACATCGCATCGGATCTACAGGCGAGGCATCAGCGCTTGGATTTGAACGCGATGCTCTGCAAGATCGAAGGCGAGGCGTCACCTAGTTGCGGGTGAGCTCGATTGTCGCCGTCACGACCTTCTTTCCGGTCTGGGGATGCGGCTCGATCGTGACGATCCGCATATGCCCTGTACCGACGCTTGCCAGCCGCATGCTTGCGACGCGCGAACCGGAGCCCTTGTCTGGCCATAGGATCTGGAGGTTGAGCGTATCGCCGGTGCGTGTACCGACAAGTCGCGCGGCGCCACGTCTCGAACCGACATAGGAACCGGTATAGCGTCCGCCGTTGGCCTGCAGATCAACTCCTATGCGGCGGGAGAACACGACTTTTGCGCGGCAGGCGCCGTCAAGGTTGAGGGCTGCTCCATCTGCCCGGGAGTCGAGGCTGCAGGAGACGGCAAGCGGCACTGCACCGGGTTTCAGTCGGACCTGTCCCCCGCCATGCCAGCTGCCGGAAAGAGTTTCCAAAAAGGCCTTCTCGTCCGCAATCGCTGCGGAGACCGTGAACATTGCCAGAATCAGTGCCATGATTGCCGAGGTCATCTTGTTGCCGATCTTTTCGAAGGGCCTGCTCCATCTGGGAGCGGACGACTACTGGTTCTGGCGAACTTATGGGGTGCGGGCAAAGTTGTCAAAAGGCCCGGGAGTAGCCGTCCAAGTTGCTACTTGCGGCTGATCGTGGGGATGGGCGCAGGAAGGATGCCGGACTTCCGAGCCGGCACTGCAGTGCGGGCATGGCGCGTGAGTTGCCGCAAGTGGACGGTGACGAGCCAGGCCCGTCACCGTCGCTCAACGCTACAAGTCGACGCCTGCAAGCTTGGTCATCAGCGCTTGCCGGTCGTCAGCGGACCTGAGGCGGATCGTCAAGCTCTCACTCTTGACGGGAACCTGGGGCGGCAAGCTGACTTCGATGCCGGCCGCGTGTTCTGCGGCCCAGTTCTTGAAACGAGGCAGCTTATTGGCGCCGCTGATCGGCAACGTGAAACTGTATTTGAAGGTCATTTGAACATTCCAAACGGAGTGCCGCCGGCAGCAAGCGGCGCGCGCAACAGCGCAGCAGATCGCTCGGCCAGTACAGGCAGATTTCTGATGTCGTGAGTGTCAGTGTCCTGGTGCCGCTCTTGCTCTCGCAGGTAGTGGCACCAGGCTATCAGCCTATTTGAAGGCCGCCTTTGCAGATGACGAGGATGGCAAAGGAAACTTTTTGCATGGCCGGTATCTCGGCCAAATGATCACGATTGTCAAACGGGCCGCCCAAGGTCTGCCCGGGCGGCCCATAGACGATCAGTTCCTGGATTGCCTCAGCGGCCGCGCCAGGCGAGCAGCCGCATGGCGTTGGCGGTGACCAGCACCGTGGCGCCGGTGTCGGCGAGGATGGCGGGCCACAGACCAGTAATGCCGGCAATCGTCGTCACCAGGAACACCGCCTTGAGGCCAAGGGCGATGGTGATGTTCTGGGTGATGTTGCCCATCACCGTCTTCGACAGGGCGATCATGTCAGGAATGTCGGTGACGCGGCCATGCAGGATGGCAGCGTCGGCGGTTTCCAGCGCGACATCGGTGCCGCCGCCCATGGCGATGCCGAAATCGGCAGCGGCAAGGGCAGGGGCGTCGTTGATGCCGTCGCCGACCTTGGCGACGACCTGTCCCTGCTGTTGGAGTTCACGGACGATGCGCTGCTTGTCGTCGGGCATCAGGCCGGCGCGAACATTGATACCAAGCCCCTTGCCGATGGCTTTTGCAGTCGCCTCGTTGTCGCCGGTCAGCATGAGGGTGGCGATGCCGTCGGCCTTGAGCGTGGCCAGTGCCGCTATGGCGTCGGCACGCGGTTCGTCGCGCATGGCAAGCAGGCCCGCGACCTTGTTGTCGACCACCAGCACGGAAACTGTCTTGCCGTCGCCATTGAAGGCGGCGATCTGCGCTTTCAATTCGGCTGGCAATCCGGCCATCTCTTCGGCGGCGCTGGGCGACGCCAGGAACACGTCCTGGCCGCCGACCTTGGCCGAAACACCCTTGCCTGCCACCGCCTTGGCGAGACTTGCTGGGGGCACAGGTACGCCATCTGTCTTGGCGCGGCCGAGAATGGCGAGCGCCAGCGGATGGCTCGAGCCCGTCTCCAGGGCGGCAGCCAGCGACAGGACCTTGGCTTCGGGGTGCCCGACGCCGACGATGTCGGTGACCTTCGGCTTGCCTTCGGTGAGGGTTCCGGTCTTGTCGAGCGCGACCGTGGTGACGCGGCGCATGCCTTCCAGCACAGCACCTCCCTTGAGCAGCAGGCCGCGGCGGGCACCGGCGGACAGACCGGCTGCAATTGCAGCGGGCGTCGAGATGACAAGCGCGCAGGGGCAGCCGATCAGCAGGATGGCGAGGCCCTTGTAGACCCACTCCGACCACGAACCGCCGGCGACCAGCGGCGGCAGGATGGCGACGAGCGCTCCGACGACAAGGACGGCCGGCGTGTAGTAGCGCGAGAAGCGGTCGATGAAGCGCTCGGTCGGCGCCTTGCTCTCCTGCGCCTCCTCGACCAGCTTGATGACGCGGGCAATGGTGTTGTCGGCGGCCGCAGCGGTGACGCGGACCTTGAGCACCGCATCGGTGTTGATGGTGCCGGCGAACACGTCGTCGCCAGCGGTCTTCAACTTGGGAACGCTTTCGCCGGTGACAGGCGCTTCATCGAGCGTGCTCGCACCCTCGACGATGACACCGTCGGCGGCAACACGGTCGCCGGGCCGGACCAGCATGAGCGCACCGACCTGCAGCGCCTCGGCCGGCATCTCGCGGGTCGAGCCGCCTTCCTCGACCAAAGCGGTCTTGGGCACCAGGTCGGCAAGTCCGCGAATGCTGGCGCGGGCGCGGCGAGCGGCAACGCCTTCCAGCAATTCGCCGATGAGGAAGAGGAAGACGACCATCGTCGCTTCCTCGGTGGCGCCGATGAACACCGCGCCGACAGCAGCGATGGTCATCAGCGTTTCGATCGAGAACGGCGTGCCTGTCATCGCGGCGGCGAAGGCGCGCCGCGCCACGGGCACCAGCCCGACCGCCAATGCAGCCAGGAAGGCCCAGTGCCCCACCTGCGGCATGAACTGGCCGATGGCATAGGCTGCGACAAGGGCAGCACCGCAGGCGATGGTCAGCTTGGCTTTGCGGGATGTCCACCACGGGCCGTCGTCGAGATCGAAATGGGCGTGGCCGGCATCGGCAGCGGCCGCAGCCGGGGAGCCGTGTCCGGCATGATCACCATGGTCGTGCCTGGCATGGTCACCATGGCTATGGTCGTGTCCGCTGTGGTCGTGGTCATGGCTGCACGATGGGCCGTGCTTGTGCTGCTGGACCTCGGTCGCGCGCGCCACGCCAAGCTCGGCGACGGAGTAGCCGAGCGCCTTCACCTGCTTCGAAATCGCAGCCGATGGCGCTGGCCCCTGATGCGAAACCGTCATTGTGCCGGCCGAAACGGAAATGCCGACCTCGGTGATGCCGGGCAGGCGGCTGACGGCGTTCTCGATCTTGGTCGCGCAGGAGGCGCAATCCATACCGCCGACGCGGAAGCGCGTCTTGCCGTGGCTGGCGTCATTCATGATGGGTCCTTTCAATCCTATATGAAGCAATGCTAGAATCTCTAGCCACTAGAGGATCAAGAGGGTTTTTAGATGAATCTGCCGATTGGCGAACTGGCGCGGCGAACGGGCGTGAAAGTGCCGACGATCCGTTTTTATGAGCAGATCGGGCTGATTGCGGCGCCACCGCGCACGGAAGGCAACCAGCGCCGCTACGGCAAGGCGGAGATCGACCGGCTCAACTTCATCCGCCATGCCCGCGAACTCGGCTTCGAGGTCGACCATATCAGGGAATTGCTGGTGATGTCGCAGGAACCGCAGGCCTCGTGTCACCAGGCCGACAGCATCGCCAAGTCGCATCTTCGCGAAGTCGACAGGCGAATCGAGCGGCTCCAGGCGCTGCGCGGCGAGCTGTCGCGGATGATCGACGAGTGCGGCCATGGCCGCATCTGCGACTGCCGCATCATCGAGGTGCTGGCCGATCACCGCCAATGCTCAAGCGAGCATGTGGCCTGATTGAAACAGGGCGGAATTGGCTGATCCGCAGGACCGCCTGAGGCGGTATTTCATTTGATATTCCGACCCTTGGCGGGCTAGGGATAACCCACCTCGAATCCCGAAAATCCGCAAACGGGAAGCGCCGATGGAAGCCCGACACGACCATACGCACGGCGCCGACGCCGCTGACGCTGTCCGCGCCGAAATCTACGGCGAGGACGGGGCGATCCTTGCCTCGTTCCTCGCCCATATCGGCGCGGCGATCGCCGATCGCGATACGCTATCGCTGAAGCGCGACGTATCGGGGCTGCACCAATCCGAACTCGGCGACCTGCTGGAGGCATTGCTGCCCGAACAGCGGCTTGCACTGGTCGAGCTGATGGGCTCGGACTTCGACTTTTCGGCGCTGACCGAGGTCGACGAGGCGATCCGCCTGGACATCGTCGACAACCTGCCCAACGAGCAGATTGCCCAGGCCGTCCAGGAGCTCGATTCCGACGACGCGGTCTACATCCTCGAGGATCTCGACGCCGAAGACCAGAACGAGATTCTGGCCCAGCTGCCGTTCACCGAGCGCATCAGGCTGCGCCGTTCGCTCGACTACCCGGAAGAATCGGCCGGCCGGCGCATGCAGACGGAGTTCGTTGCGGTGCCACCGTTCTGGACCATTGGCCAGACCATCGACTATCTGCGCGACGACAAGGACCTGCCCGACCGCTTCAGCCAGGTTTTCGTCATCGACCCGACCTTCAAGCTGCTCGGCGCGGTCGACCTCGACCAGATCCTGCGCACCAAGCGTGCGGTCAAGATCGAAGAGGTGATGCACGAGACGCGTCACGCCATTCCCGCGACGATGGACCAGGAAGAGGCGGCGCGCGAGTTCGAGCAATACGATCTTTTGTCGGCCGCCGTCGTCGACGAGAACGAGCGTCTGGTCGGCGTGCTGACCATTGACGACGTGGTCGACGTCATCCAGCAGGAGGCCGAGGAAGATCTTCTGCGCATGGGCGGCGTCGGTGACGAAGAGCTGTCGGACACGGTGGCCGCCACTTCGCGCTCGCGCGTGCCATGGCTCCTGGTCAATCTCGGAACCGCCTTCATCTCGGCATCTGTCATCAGCCAGTTCGGCGCGACCATCGAGGAAATGGTGGCGCTGGCAGCCCTGATGCCGATCGTCGCCTCGCTTGGCGGCAATGCCGGCACCCAGACGATGACGGTGACGGTGCGGGCGCTCGCCACGCGCGACCTCGATATCTACAATGCCGGCCGCGTCATCCGCCGCGAGGTGATGGTCGGGCTGCTGAACGGTGCGATCATTGCGGCCATCCTCGGCCTGGTCGCCGGTCTGTGGTTCCACAATCCCGACCTGGGTTTCGTCATTGCCGCGGCGATGGTGCTCAACATGCTGGCGGCAGCGCTCGGCGGAATCCTGATTCCACTCCTGCTCGACAAGGTCGGCGCCGACCCGGCGATCTCGTCGTCGATCTTCACGACGATGATCACCGACGTGATCGGCTTCCTTGCCTTCCTCAGCCTCGCGACATGGTGGTTGCATCTCGGCGGCGGATGACGCCGAAGCTCGGTTTCGAGTTCCGCAAAGGCCCCCCCCGGGATCAACGCCACCGTATTTCTGCGCGCCAGATTGGGCGCGGAACAGTTGGTTGCATAGACGGCGAGTTCAATTGACTTTTACGTAAATCGCGTGCGAGACTCCAGGCGGATCACTATGGTCCTTGCCGCGCGATGCTTGCCGTCGCCCGGCCTATTCGCCTCGGCTAGTGCCCGGCATGATTTTGAGGCGGGGCGGTTTCGCTCGCGGGGTGGAGGAACGATGCGGGAATATTATTCGATAACCGAACTGACCCGCGAATTCGACATTTCGACGCGGACACTGCGCTTCTATGAAGACGAAGGCCTGGTGCAGCCGGTGCGTCGCGGCCGGACACGATTGTTCCGGCCATCGGACCGGCATCTCATTCGCCAGATCATGCGTGGCAAGCGCCTCGGCTTTTCGATCAACGAGATCCGCGAGATCATCCAGATGTATCGCGCGCCGCCCGGCGAGGTCGGCCAGCTCAAGCTGATGATCAAGCGCATCGAAGAGAAGCGCGAGGATCTGCGCCAGAAGCGCCGCGATCTGGAGGAGACGCTCGCCGAACTGGACCAGGCCGAGGAATCCTGCGTCGAACGGCTGGTCGAGCTCGGCGTCAACACCTGACAGCAGAAAGCCGGCCGGGTCATCCGGCGCGGCGACGGCTCGGACTCACCCACAGCATTGTGCTAAGTTTGGCTACCCCTCGGGAGTAGCTCCCATGTCGATGCTCATCAGGACGGTTCGCAACTGGCCGGTCACGAGCTTCGTGGTGCTGGCATTCGTCATCACCTGGATTGGCTTCATTCCGTTCTACCGGGCAGGTGGCGAAGACATCGCCTGGTTTACCTTTGGTCCATTCGTCTCGGCCGTCGTCATCTCCGCACTCCTGGGTGGCTTGCCGAAAGTCCGTGGGCTGCTGGCTTCAGTGGTGAAATGGCGCGTGCCTCCAGTTTGGTACCTAGTGGCGATCGGGCTGCCGGTGGTAGCGCAACTGCTGGCAATCTGGCTCAACCCATTGTTGGGTTCCGCTGCGCCCAACTGGGGGAACGTGCCGGCCATTCCGGAAATCGTGGTCATGGTCCCGCTGTTTCTGGTCTTCAGCGGTCCGCTTGGCGAGGAGCCCGGCTGGCGGGGATTCGCGCTGCCGGCGCTTCTGCGCGAGCACGGAGCGCTGAATGCAAGCCTGCTGCTCGGGATGATCTGGGCCGCCTGGCACCTGCCGCTGGTGCTTCTGAACGACTACAGCATATCCAGCGCCATCAACGTCATGGTTGCGGCGGTGGTGTTCACGTGGCTGTACCAGAATTCGGCGGGCAGCGTGCTGCCGGCGATTCTCATGCACGCATCGCACCAGAACAGCGTGCGTTACCTCGGCCGCGTGTTCGAAGGTGGCGATGCGATCCAGCACCAGTGGATCGGCTTGATGCTGTGGCTGGCGATTGCCTTGGCGATCGTGGCTATCTACGGAACCCACAGCTTCCGAAACGGTGGCGCGACCGCCGCCGTCAGCTAGATCCAGCGCCTGACCTTCTTCGCATAGTCGATGTATTTCTTGCCGAAACGCGCCTGCAAGTGCTTTTCCTCACGTTCGATGGCGAGCTTGTTCGTGGCGAAGACTGCGACCAGCGCCAGGATGATGAACCAGAGGCTGCCGCTGACCAAGCCGATGCCGATCATCAGCAGCGTATTGCCGAAGTAGATCGGGTTGCGGGTGAAGGAAAAGGGGCCGTTCGTCACCAGATGATCCGCGGCCTTGTCAGGCCTGATGGTGGTGTTGCCGCGCTTCAGGGCGCGCATTGCCGAAATTTCGATGGCGGCAAAACCTGCTATCGCCAGCCAGCCGGCGGCAAACAATAGATCGGATATCGGTTCGGTGATCCAGGGCAATGGATAGAGCAGGCCGAGCACGATGGCGATGGCAATGGCCGCGAGGTAGATGATCGGCGGCCACGGCACCCGGTTGGGGGCTGCCTTGATGTCGGTCATTGCGCTCCTCCAGTTGGTATTTCGCTGTCCGTCCTGGCCGTGCACATCGCGGCGGTGTCGCTGATCCGTGCCTTGAGTTCAGGGCTCTTGTCGCTGGCATAGAGGCGGTCGAGCGAATCGTCTTTCTGCAGCTCGTCGAGCATGCAGACACAGTAGCGCGCGCAGAAATCGGTGTCGCGGCTTTGCTCGCAGGAGATCTGGCAGGACTTCAGGAAGCCGACTTCGCGGGTTTCGACCGGCGCGGGGAAGAACTGCGCCCAGGCCCAGACCAGCGAGATCAGTACCGGCTGGTGGATGAGGTAGAAGGCCAGGCTGTGGCGGCCGAAGAAGTCGAGCGGTTTCGACCAGGCGCCGGGTTTGAAGCGCGCCAGGGCGTCGAACAGGCCGGATTTCAGCGCCAGCCCGGCAAGTCCCATGCCTGCCAGCACCGCCCCGAAGAAGGGGAAGACTGGCACGAAATCGTTGGAGCGCGGGGCAACGGTGTTGAGGCCGACCCAAAGCAGCGCCGGATGGTTGAAGGCCTCGTTGCGCAGGTAACTGGGAGCCACGATTACCAGGGCAGCCACGACGAGCGTCAGCAGCGGCGGCAGGCGCAGGAAGGCAAGGCCGACGACGCTGGCAAAGGCGATCTGGTGGAGGATGCCGAAGAAGATGAAGGTGTCGGGCATGGCGAACCATGTCGCCACGGAGATTGCCGCGGCGGCGGCAACGACCATTGCCAGCCGTTTCCGAAAGCCGCGCCAGCGAATGCCCTTGGCGTGGGCAAGGACGAGGCTTACGCCGACAAGAAACAGGAAGCTCGACGCGATCGAGCGGGCGAACAGTTTCCAGCCGCCGAAGGCGGTCATGCCCGGGTCGGCATAGCCGAAGAACTCGAGATCCCAGGCGAAATGGTAGATGGCCATGGCGACGAGTGCTGTGCCGCGGGCGATGTCGATGACCTGGACGCGTGGGGTTCGGGCTTGAACTTGGTCGGTGGTCGGTTGCATCGTCATGGCCATTCGCTTCGGCTTTCGGGTGTTTCGCCGCTCCTGCAGCACTATCATGGTTGAACCGGGGCAAGAGAGGGACTAGCCAACGTCATGCACAGGGTTCGGGGATGTCAGCAATGAACGGTCGCGTGATGTCGTTGACCGAAGATCTGGTGGCGCGCTGCCATCGCGAAGTGGCCGACGCCGGCCCCGACCCGGACGCGCAGCATCTCGACGATGCCGACTATGAGCGCATGATCGACGAGACGCTGGCGGACAATGCCGATGAGGGGCCGCTGTGGCTGTTTGCCTATGGCTCGCTGATCTGGAAGCCGGAGGTCGACCATACGGAGGAGAAGGTGGCGGTGGCACGCGGCTGGCATCGCTCGTTCTGCATCAACATGACCCGCTGGCGCGCCACCAAGGCCGAGCCGGGGCTGATGATGGGCATGGATCGCGGCGGCCAGTGCAAGGGTGTGGCGCTGCGGCTGATGGATGGCGACCGGCGTGAACAGCTCGACAAGCTGTTTCGCCGGGAGATGACGCTGAAGCCTTCGACCTACAAGCCGCGCTGGCTGAGCCTTGCCACTTCGGACGGTCCGTTGACCGCTCTTGCCTTCGTCATCAACCGCGAAGGCCATGCCTATGCCGGGGCACTCGGCGAGGACGAAGTCGTGAAGCGGCTGGCCACGACCTGCGGCCATTGGGGCTCGGCCGCCGATTATCTCTACAATGTGGTCAAGAATCTCGAGGATCGGGCCATCCACGATCGGCATCTTTGGCGGCTCCAGCACCTGGTGGCCGAGCGAATAGCTGCACGCTGCTGACGCATTCGAGCGCTGCGGCGTCGGAATTTGGTTTGCCGCCCAAGCCATTTGTTTCTATAGTTGCGGGGTCGTCGGTTCCGTTACGGAATCAAGAGGGAATGCGGTAAGGGCCCTTTGAGGGTCCGAAGCCGTGGCTGCCCCCGCAACTGTATGCGGTTAGCTCTCCCCAAATGCCACTGAAGCTTGCTTCGGGAAGGCGGGGAAGGGTGTCGATCCGCAAGCCAGGAGACCTGCCGGCGACAGGCACTTATCTCGGTGCCCTCGGGTGGAGGGCGAAAGGACTTCAAGATGAATACTGTTTCTGCAATCGGCGCTGACGTTTCCTCGCAGTCGCGCACCATGCAGCTCGCGCTTGCGGCGCTGCTCGGCCTTTTCGTTGTTGGCTTCCTCGGGTTCTCGCATATGGAAGTGGTGCACAACGCTGCCCACGACTATCGCCACTCGATGGCTTTCCCCTGCCACTAACGAAAGCACTCTAGCCATGTCTGTTTTTCGCAACGTCGTGTTCATCGCGGCGATCAGCGGCCTATTGGCCGGCGTGATCCTTGCCGCGCTCCAGACCTATGCAACCGTTCCGCTGATTCTCAAGGCGGAGACCTATGAAAATGCGGGCGGTCACGAGCATGCCGCGGCACCAGCCGCAGGCACTGAAGCCACCGCACCGACGGCCGGCACCGAAGCGACCGCTCCTGCGGCGCAGGTTGCGGCTCCTGCCGAAGAAGAGGTCGAAGCCTGGGCGCCCGCCGACGGGTTCGAACGCTTCGCCTATTCGGCACTCGCCAACATCGTCAGCGGCGTTGCTTTCGCGCTGATCCTGGTCGCGGCTTCCGAATTCGCCGGCGGTATCGCCAACTGGCGCCAGGGCGTGTTCTGGGGTTTTGCCGGCTTCGCCGTCTTCACACTGGCGCCCGGTCTTGGCCTGCCGCCCGAGTTGCCGGCCATGCCCGCCGCCGATCTCGGCGCGCGCCAGGTCTGGTGGACCTTCACGGTCGTTGCCACCGCCGCCGGCCTCGCGCTCATCGCTTTCCGCCAGTCGCTGCCGTTGGCGATCCTCGGCGTGGCGCTGATCGTCGCGCCGCACATCATCGGCGCGCCGCAGCCCGAAAGCCACGACTCGCCGATCCCGGCCGACTTGCATCACAACTTCGTCGTCGCCGTCACCATCACCAACCTGGTGTTCTGGGTCGTGCTGGGTGCGGTTGCCGGCTTCGTGCGCAACCGCTTCATGGGCGAACAGGCCCCGGCGCTGCACGGCCGCCTTGCCTGAGAAGCTGACCTTCCTGCTCGGCGGTGCGCGCTCCGGCAAGAGCGCGCATGCCGAGCGGCTCATCACGCAGTTTCCTGCGCCATGGACCTACATCGCCACGGCGCAGGCCTATGACGACGAGATGCGCGAGCGCATCTCGATCCACCGCGGCCGCCGTGGCGATGGCTGGCTGACCGTCGACGCACCGCTCGATCTTGTGGGTGCGCTCGGCAGCGTGCTCGATGGCACGCCGGTGCTGGTCGATTGCCTGACGCTCTGGCTCACCAATCACATGCTGGCGGATCATGACGTCGAGGCGGAAAGTGCCCGGCTTGCCGACGTGCTGTCGCGGCCGCGCGGACCTTGGTTCGTGGTATCCAACGAGGTCGGGCTCGGCATCGTGCCCGACAATGCGCTCGCCCGCCGCTTCCGCGACGATGCCGGCAGGCTCAATCAGAAAGTGGCGGCGGCAGCCGACGAAGTGCTGTTCATGGTTTCCGGCCTGCCGATGAAGGTGAAATGATGAAGACGATCGACGAACAGGAAGCGGAGCGGCACCGCGCCAAGATGGCCAAGCGCAAGGCGGTGCAGGATGCCGAGGTCGCCGGCAAGACCATTGTCGAGAAGGGCTTGCTGATCGTCAACACCGGCCCCGGCAAGGGCAAGTCGACGGCGGCCTTCGGGCTGGCCCTGCGCATGCTTGGGTACGGCCAGCGCGTCGGCGTGGTGCAGTTCATCAAGGGTGCCTGGCATTCGGGCGAACAGGACGCGTTTGCCGCTTTCGGCGACCGTGTCGTCTGGCACACGATGGGCGAGGGCTTCACCTGGGAGACGCAGGACATCAAGCGCGACATCGCGGCCGCCGAAGCCGCCTGGGCGAAGGCGCAGGAGCTGCTCGCCGATCCCAGCATTGCGCTCGTCGTGCTCGACGAACTCAACATCGCGCTGCGCTACGATTATCTCGACCTCGACGCGGTGGTCGCCGCGCTCAAGGGCAGGCGGGAGGGGCTGCATGTCGTGGTCACCGGCCGCAACGCCAAGCCGGCGCTGGTCGAGGCTGCCGATCTGGTGACCGAGATGGGCGCCACCAAGCACCATTTCTCGGCTGGCGTGAAGGCGCAGAAGGGCATCGAGTTCTGAGCGCCCGAGCGGTCAGAGCCAGAAGATCGCGGCGATCAGCCCCAGGGCGCCGACCATCAACGCATCGGCCGTCCAGTAGAGCCGGAGTGCGGCGCGTATATCCTGGGCATTGGCTTCGCGCCGGCCGCCATCGCCCATCAAGGCATCGTCGACCATGACGCCGCCATAAGCACGCGGACCGGCAAGCGCGAGGCCGAGAGCGCCGGCCATGGCGGATTCAGGCCAGCCGGCGTTGGGCGAGCGATGTTTTTGGGCGTCGCGCCACACCGCCTGCCAGGCGCCCCTTGGGTCGGTGCCGGGCACCAGGAATGCGGCGAGCACGATCAAAAGGGCAGTCAGCCGCGACGCCGGCAGGTTGATCAGGTCGTCGAAACGGGCAGCGGCCCAGCCGAAGGCTTCGTGGCGGCTGGTGCGGTGGCCGATCATCGAATCGGCGGTGTTGGCGGCCTTGTACGCGGCTCCGCCGGCAAAGCCGAAAACAGCGAGCCAGAATGCCGGAGCGGTGATGCCGTCGGAAAAATTCTCGGCCAGGCTTTCGATGGCCGCGCGGCTGACGCCGGCCTCGTCGAGGCGTTCGGGGTCACGGCCGACGATTTGCGACACTGCCTTGCGGCCGGCGACGATGCCGCCGCTGTCGAGCGCATCGGCGACTGCCTTCACATGGCTGCCGAGGCTGCGCTGGGCGACGAGGCTGGAAGCGGCGATTGCAGTGAGAAGGATGCCGAAGGGGACAAGCCCGAACAGGCGCTCGACGGCAAATGCGCATGCGGCTGGTACGGCAACGATGACGACGAGGGCAACCACGCCCAGAAAACGGCGCCTGGCGTCGGTATCGGTGGCGCGGTTGAGGCTGGTGTCGAGAAAGGATATCAGCTTGCCGATCCAGATCACCGGGTGGCCGATGGCGTGCACCAGCCGGTCCGGGTAACCCAGACCGAGTTCGAACAGAAGCGACAGGAAGGCAAGCGGAACAAACATGACGCTTCTTGCAGGACGTAGGACCGGGACTGTGGACCACGGCGGCAGCCTGGAGCGGGCGAGGGCGCTGTTTTCGGGAGCGCCCGAGCCGTTCGTCGACCTTTCGACCGGGATCAATCCGAACTCCTATCCGCTTTTCGAGCTGCCTGCCACAGCCTTGTCGCGCCTGCCGGAACCGGGCCGGGCGCGCGACCTCGCCGCTGTCGCCGCGACCGCCTATGGCGCGCCTTCTGCCGCCAATGTGGTGCCGGCTCCCGGCACGCAGATACTCTTGCCGCGCATCGCCTCTCTGGTGCCCCCGGGCCGCGCCTTCGTGCTCGGGCCGACTTATCAGGAGCACGCGCGTGCCGCGGCGATTGCCGGACACCATGTTGCCGAGACAAGCGATTTCGGAAAACTTTTCGACGCCGACCTCGCCGTCGTGGTCAATCCGAACAATCCCGATGGCCGCGTCGTCCTGCGCTCGGACTTGCTCGAACTCGCAGCCAGCCTGCGCGCCCGCGGTGGGCTTTTGGTCGTCGACGAGGCGTTCATGGATGTCGGCCCGCAGGCGCAGAGCCTAGCCGGCGATGTCGAGCAGGGCGGAATCGTCGTCCTGCGCTCGTTCGGCAAGTTTTATGGCCTTGCCGGCATTCGGCTCGGATTTGCGCTGGCGCACCTCGATATCGCCGCGCGGCTGGAGGAGGAACTGGGCCCGTGGTCGGTGGCGGTGCCTTCGCTCGAATATGGCATCAAGGCGTTATCGGACACCGATTGGCAGCGCGAGATGCGGACCACGCTGGCGCACGCCGCCCACCGGCTCGACCAGACATTTGCCCGTGCCGGCGTGATTGTTACCGGTGGCACGTCGCTGTTCCGCCACGTCGATATCCCCGACGCGGCCGGGCTGTTCAAGGCGCTGGGGCGGGAGGGAATATTGGTGCGCAGTTTTGCCGACCGGCCGACGCAGCTGCGCTGCGGCTTGCCCGGGCACGAGGTTGAATGGCGGCGGCTTGACGTTGCCTTGGGCGACTGGGCGCAGGACCGGCAGCCCGTAGGCGAAGGAGCTGTCTCTTGATCTATGTCAGCCCGCTTTCCAGGATCGAAGAGACGGTTGTGCGCGTCGGCGCCGAGCGGCTGATCTCGCTGCTCTCCGCCGGCACGGAGATGTCGCGGCCGGCAATCATTCGCGCCGAAAACCACCTGTTGATGAACATGCACGATATCGCCGCCGAGCAGGAAGGCATGACGATGCCCGGCGAGGTACATGTGCGCCGTCTGCTGGATTTTGCTCGCGCCTGGGACCGGTTGCGTCCATTGGCGATCAATTGCTGGGCGGGTGTCAGCCGCTCGACCGCTTCCGCCTACATCATTGCGGCAGCTCTCGATCCCTCCCGAGACGAGGCGGAATTGGCGGCTCTATTGCGAAGGCTTTCGCCGACGGCGACGCCCAATCCGCGCCTGATCGCGGTGGCGGACCAGATCCTGGACCGGAATGGGCGGATGGTGACGGCGATCGCCGCCATCGGACGCGGTGCCGATTGCTTCGAGGGCGTGCCGTTCGGGCTGGACGTCTAGCCCGTCGATGACGGGCACCCCAAAACCTCATGGTGAGCCTGTCGAACCATAGGTTTTGGGACGTGCAGAACTTGACGCGCCTAGCGCCCTCGTGGCTCGACAGGCTCACCATGAGGGCTACTGAAGTGGCCTAGCGGTGTGAAAGCCTTCAGACGATCCAGTCGGCCAGCCTAGCCTTGCGGATGTCCTGCAGCAGGCGCACGAAGCCCTTGGCTTGAAGCGTGGCCGTCAGGCGGCCCTTCTCAGCGGTCGCCACAGCGGCATTGCCGACGACACCATGCGGGTTGAGATCGCTCGCGATCCACGAGAAACCGTGCGGCCCGTGCGAGCGCAGCTGGTCGAACGCACTTTCGGCGCGTTCGAAGCTGGACGTGAAATCCTGTGCCTTGGCCATGTCGACCAGCTCGGGCCGGAAGTGCAGCATCAGTGAAGTCTCGACGTCGCCGCCATGGATGCCAAGCTGGATTTCGCGCGCAGGGTAGAGGTCGTCGGGATGGCCGAAACGGCCCCAGCTCGAACGCACAGACATTGCGCCGAAACGCACGCGCAACTCGCGCGAGACGATTCCCATCACCTCCTCGTTGCCGCCATGCGAGGTGACGAAGACGAACTTGCGGATGCCCGCGCGCGCAATCGAAGCGCCAAGCTCAGTCCAGGCGTCGACCAGCATGTTGGCAGGCAGGCTGAGCGTGCCCGGTGCATGGATGTGCTCGTCGGATTTGCCGACGGCCTGGATGGGCAGGAAGCGGGCGTCGAGATTTTCTGGCAGTTGGGCGAAGACCTCGGCCAGTATGCCTTCCATGATGGTCAGATCGGTCGACACCGGCAGATGCGGGCCGTGCTGCTCAATGGCGGCAACGGGGATGACGGCGATCGTCGCCTCGGGGTCGATCGACGCGAAATCGGCCGCCTTGAAGTCACCCCACCACACGCGTCGCTGCTTGTTCGTCACCACCGGCCTCACTGCGCTCAATTCTCATCCGACTGAATATGTCAGCGCGGGCGATTTTGTAAGGGGCGGCTACATGCGCACGCGTTCGGCCTTCGGGTCGTACATCGGCTTGAGCGAGGCGTCGGCAGCGAAACGTTCGCCGGCGATCTCGATCTCGTAGCGCGAGCCGAGCACATCAGCCTCTGTTTCGTTGGCACAGGGCACATACCCAAGGCCGATGGCGCCCCCGAGATGGTGGCCGTAATTGCCTGATGTGATCGTGCCGACGATCTTGCCGTTCCGCACGATGGCTTCGTTATGGAAGAGCAGAGGCTCGGGATCGGTGAGCCGGAACTGGACCAGCCGGCGGGCGAGGCCGGAATTCTGCTTGCGCAGCACCGCGTCGCGGCCGATGAATTCGCCCTTGCCGGATTTCACGGCAAAACCGAGGCCGGCTTCCAGCACATGGTCCTCGTCGGTAATGTCGTGGCCGAAATGGCGGAACGCCTTTTCGATGCGGCAGGAATCGAGCGTGTGCAGGCCGCAGAGCTTCAGCCCGAGATCGACACCGGCTTCCTCTACAGCCTCGAAGACATGCGCAGCCTGATCGGTCGAGACATAGAGCTCCCAGCCGAGCTCGCCGACATAGGTGACGCGATGGGCGCGGGCGAGGCCCATGCCGATCTCGATCTCCTGCCAGCTGCCGAACGGATTCTTTTCATTGGAGAAATCATTGGGGCTGACCTTCTGGATCAGTTCGCGTGACTTCGGCCCCATCAGGCAGAGCACGCTTTCAGCGGCGGTTACGTCGGTAATGACGACGAACTCGTCTGCCAAATGCTTGCGGAACCAGGCGAGGTCGCGCTGCAGTGTTGCGCCCGGCACAACGGCCAGGAAGGCCGTCGGCGAAAGCCGTGTGACGGTGAGGTCGCTTTCGATGTCGCCGCGCTGGTTGAGCATCTGGGTGTAGACGATCCGGCCCGGCTTGACGTCCATGTCGTTGGCGCAGAGGCGCTGCAGATAGGCCAGCGCGTCGCGGCCCTCGATGCGGATCTTGCCGAAGGAGGTCATGTCGAACAGCCCGACGCCGTTGCGGACCGCCAGATGCTCCTCGCGTTGATTGTCGAACCAGTTCTGACGCTTCCAGGAGTAGCGGTATTCGCGCTCCTGGCCCTCGCGGGCAAACCAGTTGGCACGTTCCCAGCCGGCGACTTCGCCGAACACGGCACCGCGCGATTTCAGATGCTCGTGCAGGGGCGAGCGGCGGACGTCTCGCGAAGTTGCCATCTGGCGATAAGGGAAATGGTCGGCATAGAGCAGGCCGAGCGTCTCCGAGACGCGCTCCTTGAGATAGCGCCGGTTCTTCTGGAACGGCTGGGCGCGGCGGATGTCGACTTCCCAAAGATCGAACGGCGCCTCGCCGTCGTGGATCCACTGCGCCAGCGCCATGCCGGCACCGCCCGAGGAGACAATGCCAATCGAGTTGTAGCCGGCGGCGACCCAGTAGCCGCCAAGCTCCGGCGCTTCGCCGAGATAGTAGCGGTCGTCGGGGGTGAAACTCTCGGGACCGTTGAAGAAGGTGTGGATGCCGGCCGTTTCCAGCATCGGCATGCGGTTCACGCCCATTTCGAGGATCGGCGCGAAGTGGTCCATGTCCTCGGGCAGTTGGTCGAAGCAGAAATCCTCGCGGATGCCGTCCATGCCCCAGGGTTTTGCGACCGGCTCGAAGGCGCCGAGCATCATCTTGCCGGCGTCTTCCTTGTAGTAGGCACATTCGTCCGGCACGCGCAGCACCGGCAGGCGGCCGAGGCCCGGGATGGCCTCGGTGACGAGATAGAAGTGCTCGCAGGCATGCAGCGGGATGGTGACGCCGTTCTGCGCGCCCAGCTCGCGCGCCCACATGCCGGCGCAGTTGACGACGATGTCGGTCTCGATGGTTCCCTGTTCGCTACCTTGCGCCCACGACACGCCGGAGACGCGGCCGTTCTTCGTATGGACGTTGGTGACCTTGACGTTCTCGACGATCCTGGCACCACGCTGCCTGGCGCCCTTGGCCAAGGCCATGGCGATGTTGGCCGGGTCGCACTGGCCGTCGAGCGGAAGATGCACGGCGCCGACAACGTCAGAAACATTGAGATGCGGGTACATCTCCTTGACTTCGCAGGGGGAAATCTCGCGCACGTCGACGTTGAAGGCGCGGGCGAGCGAGGCCTGGCGATAGATCTCGTGCTTACGCTCCTCGGTCAGCGCCACGGTGATGGAACCGACCTGGCGCATGCCGGTTGCGACGCCGGTCTCTTCCTCCAGCTTGACGTAGAGATCGGCCGAATATTTCGCCAGCCGGGTCATGTTCTGCGAGGCGCGCAGCTGCCCGATCAACCCCGCCGCATGCCATGTCGTGCCTGATGTGAGCTGCTTGCGCTCCAGAAGCACGATGTCGGTCCAGCCGAGCTTCGCCAGATGGTAGGCGACGGAGCAGCCGGACACGCCGCCACCGATGATGACGGCGCGGGCACGGGCGGGGATTTCTGTCATGCGGCTGTTCTCGCGTAACTGGTGGCGAAGCGCCTCAGGCGGCCGGCGGCCTCCTGGAGCACGTCGTCGGGCTGGCACAGACTGATCCGGATGTGACCGGCCGCGGCATCGCCGAAGCTGACGCCCGGCATGACCGCGACCTTCTCGGCTTCGAGCAGGTCCCAGGCGAATTTCTCGCAATCGCGCTCGATGGCGCTGACGTCGAGCATGACATACATGCCGCCCTCGGAGCCGCGTACGGTGACGTTGTTCAGCCCGCGCATCTGGTCGATGAACAGCTTGCGGCGCCCGGCATAGGTGGCCGCGATCTGCTCGACGCCGAAATCGTTCTCCAGCGCCTCGATCGCCGCGCGGCTGACGAAATCGGTCAGGCCGTAGGTGGTGACGAGGTTGAGGTTGATGACTAGCGAGACGAGGTCGGCGGGAGCGGTGAGCCAACCGATGCGCCAGCCGGTCATGCCGTGGCTCTTCGACATCGAATTGATGACCAGAGTGCGTTCAGCCATGCCGGGCAGGGTCCGTGGCGACACGTGCACGCCGCCACCGAGGGTCCAGTAGACCTCGTCCGACAGCAGCCAGAGATCGCGCCGGACGCAGAGTTCGGCAATGTCTTCCAGGCACTTCCGGGAATAGACGGCGCCGGTCGGGTTGTTCGGCGTGTTGATGAGGATCGAGCGCGTGTTCGGCTTCAGAGCCTTCTCGATCTCCGCCGCACGCGGCTGGAAGCCGTCTGCAGCGTGGGCCTCGACCACGGTGTAGCTGGCGCCTGCGGCGCGGAACGTGCCGGGGTAGGTGGCGTAATAGGGCGCCACGACCACTGCGTGGTCGCCCGGATCATGCGTCGCCTGTACTGCGGCATAGAGAGCGGCCTGGCCGCCGGGCGTGGCGATGATCTCGGCGAGCGCTGTGTCGACGCCGGTGCAGCGTGTCGAGATCTTGGCCATGGCGGCGCGCAGGCGCGGCAGGCCGGGCAGCTGCGTGTAGTGATGGTAGCCTGCGCGGACCGCATCCACGCAGGCCTCGACAGTCTCCGACGGCGTGTCGAAGTCGTGGTCGCCGACTGACAGCATGATGATGTCTTCGCCGGCCTGCTTGCGCGTCATGGCGGCGAAGTGCACTTCCCAGCCGTCCTTGCCGGAGGGAACGATGCCGGAGATGCGGGAGGATGGTTTCGGCATCTCAGGCTCCTGCATCCTGCAAGGCCGCCAGGCGGGCGAGCGTCAGCCTGCTGGCGCTGTCGAGCCGGGGCGTCAGCGCGCCGTAGCCAGGGACCGAAGGGTGCGGGGTGCCGCCGGCATGATTGTGGGTGGCGGTGATGACGAGCACCCGCGCGCCCGCCGCCTCGGCGGCGCGGATGCCGGCCGGTGCGTCCTCGAACACCAGGCAATCCTCCGCTTTGTGGCCAAGCCGCTGGGCGCCGAGCAGGAAGCAGTCGGGGGCAGGCTTGCCGTTGGCGACGTCCTCGCCGGTGACCATGATCGGAGGGACAGGCAAGCCGGCGGCCTCGAGCCTGCGGAGCGCCAGCCTGCGCGGCGCCGAGGTCACGATCGCCCAGCGCTCGACAGGCAGGGCGTTGAGGAAGCTTTCCGCGCCATGGATAGCTTCGATGCCCTCGACGTCGTCGAATTCGGCTTGGGTCAGCTCCTCGATCTCGGTCATCAGATCGATATCCGGAAGGTTCAGCCGGGAGATGGTCTCGTACGCGCGAACGCCGTGGATGGTTGGCAGGAAGGTTTCCACGTCGAGCCCGTGCTTGATCGCCCAGGCGGTCCAGACTCTTTCGGTGGAGGCGATCGAGCTCAGGATGGTGCCGTCCATGTCGAACATGAAGGCGCCAAAGGCGCGATCGGGGAAGGGAAGGGACATTAGGAGCGTAACCTTTCGTTTTCGGGATCCCACAAGGGCTTGTCCTGCTGGACCGTGGCGCCGAAGCGCTCCCCGAAAATCTCGACTTCGATGGTAACGCCCGGCACGGCCAGATCGGCTCGCAGCATGCCCAGCGCAATCGATTTGTCCACCCTGTGGCCCCAGCCTCCTGACGTGGTCTCACCGACAATTGCGCCATTGTGCCAGAGTGTCGACATATAGGGCGCGTCGCAGTCGCCGGGCTTGTCGATGACAAGCGTGACGAAGCGCTTCTTCACGCCCTGCTGTTTTTCGCTGAGCAAGGCAGCCTTGCCGCGGAAGTCGGGCTTGTCCCATTTGACGAAGCGTTCGAGCCCGTCCTGAAGGATGGTGTAGTCGGTCGAGAGGTCCTGCTTCCAGGCTCGATAGCCCTTTTCCAGACGCAGCGCTTCGAGCGCGAACATGCCGAAGGGTTTCAGCCCGTGCTTCTGGCCGGCCGTCCAGACGGCGTCGAAGACGGCTGATGTGTCGGCGACCTTGGTATGGATCTCCCAGCCGAGCTCGCCGGCGAAGGAGACACGCACGAGCTTGGCCCAGCGCCCGGCGATGGTGGTTTCCTGATGCGTCAGCCAAGGTGCCGAGAGGTCAGCCCCGCAGATTTCGGCCAGGATTTTCCGCGAATTGGGTCCGGTGAGGATTTGCGTCGAGTATTCCTCGGTGCGGTCGATGAGCTTGAAATCCGCATCTTCAGGCATGTGCGACTTCAGCCATTCGAAATCGTGCCACTGGGCGACGGCGGCGGTGATCAGCGTCATCAGGTTTTCGGAATGGCGCACCACCGACATCTCGGTGACGATGCGGCCGTGATCGTCGGCGAAATAGCAGAGCCCGATACGGCCGACCTTGGGAACGGCGCCGGTGACCTGGGTCTCAAGCCATGCGGCAGCGCCCGGGCCGTCGAGATTGAAGCGGCTGAAGCCGGGCAAGTCGAGGATGCCGGCCGCATCGCGCACGGCGAGGCACTCCTCACGGATTCGGTTCTCCCAGGGGCCGGAGCGGGCGAAGGTCTGCGTCGACTCCTCCGAGACGTCGTCGCCCGGCTGGGCATACCAGGTGGCGCGTTCCCAGCCATTGTAGGCGTTGAACTGCGCGCCAAGGGCCGCGATCCGGTCGTGGATCGGCGAAAGCTTGCGGTTGCGCGCCGCCGGCCAGGCATGCCTGGGGAAATGAATGGCATATTCGTGGCCGTAGACCTCCATGCCCTTGGCAACCGCATAGTCGGGAGCGGACGCAAAGGAGGTGAAGCGGCGCGGGTCGCAGGACCACATGTCCCATTCGGTCTCGCCCCGGGTTACCCATTCGGCCAGCACCTTGCCCGCGCCGCCCGCCTGGGCGATGCCGAAGGTGAAGACGCAGGCCTCGAAGGCGTCGGGCACGCCGGGCATCGGGCCGATCAGCGGGTTGCCGTCGGGCGCATAGGGGATGGGGCCGTTGATGATCTTGGACAGGCCGGCGGTGCCGAGGATCGGCACGCGGCGGACGGCGTCGTCGAGATACCATTCCAGCCGCTCGAGGTCGTCGGGATAGAGCTGGAAGGAGAAATCCGCAGGCATCTGGTCGTCGGGCGTTGCCCAATGGGCGCGGCAGTTGCGCTCATAGGGGCCGAGATTCATGCCGTTCTTCTCCTGGCGGAGGTAGTAGGAGGTGTCGACGTCGCGCAGCAGCGGCAGCTTGTGGCCGGCCTCACGCGACCAGGCGGCGAGCTCGGGGATTTCGTCGAACAGGATGTACTGGTGGCTGATGACCATCATCGGCACGTCGCGGCCGAACATTTTTCCGACCTCGGCCGCGCGATAGCCTGATGCGTTCACCACCTTCTCGCAGCGGATTTCGCCCTTGTCGGTCGAGACCACCCATTCGTCCTTGTCGCGACGCACCGAAATCACCGGGCAGAAGCGGACGATCTTCGCGCCCATGTCGCGCGCGCCCTTGGCCAGTGCCTGGGTCAGCTGGGCCGGGTCGATGTCGCCGTCGTTGGGATCGTAGAGCGCGCCCTTGAGGTCGTGTGTCTCGACGAAGGGATAGCGGCGCCTGATCTCGTCGAGGCCGATGACGTCGATATCCATGCCCTGGTAGCGGCCCATGCCCTTGGCACGCTGGAATTCCTGCATGCGCTCCCTGGTGTGGGCCAGCCGGATCGAGCCGGTGACGTGATAGTTCATCGGGTAGTCGACCTCGGCCGCCAGCCCGCGATAGAGCTCGGTCGAATAGCGCTGCATGTTCATCAGCGACCAGGACGACGAGAAGGTCGGCACGTTGCCGGCGGCATGCCAGGTCGAGCCCGAGGTAAGCTCGTTCTTTTCGAGCAGCACGCAGTCGGTCCAGCCCGCCTTGGCGAGATGATAGAGCGAGGAAACGCCGACCGCGCCTCCGCCGATGATCACCACCCGCGCCGTGCTCGGCAATTCGGCCATGATTTCCTCCCTCAGCGTGCGATCAATAGACCGGTGGCGATACGACCCAGATGACCACCACCGGCACCGTTTCCGTGTTCCTCCACCGGAACGGCTTGTGGTCGAAGCGGAAACTGTCGCCTTCGCCCAGGCTGTGCCAGGTGCCGTCGATCTCGATGTCGAAACCGCCAGAGACGACGTAGCCGGCCTCTTCGGTGGGGCGCGTCACCGGTTTGGCCATGCCGGCACCTGGTGCGAAGATCGAGCGCAGCATTTCGAAGCTGCCGCCGAGGTCGGGCGACAGCAACTCTTCCACCAGGCCGGATTCGCTGCTGCCGAGCGTGCGCCGCCGGCCGGAGCGGACAACGACGCCGCGCTCGGCCTCCACCGGGGCCTCATGAGCGAAGAACAGGCTGATAGGGACGCCGAACAACTCGGCAAATTCCCGGAGGTCGCCGATCGACGGCGTCGACAATCCGCGTTCGACCTGGCTGACCCAGCCCACCGAGCGTCCGAGTTTCAGCGCGATCTCACTCAGCGTCAGTCCGCGTGACTTGCGCAGCGCGCGCAGATCGTTGGCGAGCAGGTCGCCTGCGACATCGCTTTCCTTGCGAAGGGAGGCTGTTGCGGTGGGACTCAAATCGGGCCTCGTGAAAATTTACTGCAGAATTTCATGAGATGGCATCTCTGTGAAAAATTCAAGCTCATTTTCATGGTCCAGCAAGTTTCTCTTGCGAGACTCCGGGAGAGAGTGCAAAGGCTCGATTTCGGACGGGCGGTGAGGGGCGATCCGACACTATCGATGCCATAGGGACAGCCGATGCTGGCACCGGACCAAAAACCGCTGGAACTGGATGACACCGAAATCGTCGACGAAGCGATCGTTTCGCGGCGCTCGGTACGCTCCTTTCTACCGACGCCCGTCGACGAGGCGGTGATCCGCGACATCCTCGATGTGTCGGCGCGAGCGCCTTCGGGCACCAACATGCAGCCTTGGAAGGTTTACGTCACCGCTGGCGAGATCAAGCAGCGGCTGAGCGATGCCATCCTCAATTCGGGCGTGCGCGCCGAAAAGGCCGTCTGGGACGAATACAAATATTATCCCGACCAGTTCTTCGAGCCCTATCTCGGCCGCCGCCGCGCCAACGGGTTCGGGCTCTACGGCGTGCTTGGCATCGGCCGGCGTGATGTCGACCGCATGCGGGCCCAGCACGACCGCAACTTCGTCTTCTTCGACGCCCCGGTCGGCATGATCTTCACCATCGACCGCCGGCTCAACCAGGGCTCGTGGATCGACTACGGCATGTTCCTGCAGAACATCATGATCGCGGCGCGGGCGAGGGGCCTGCATACCTGCCCGCAGGCGGCATTCGCGCCCTATCACCGTCAGATCCGGCCGGTTCTCGGCATTCCGGAAGAAGAGGTGGTGGTCTGCGGCATGGCGCTCGGCCACGAGGACACGTCGAAGCCGGAAAGCACCTTCCGCACCGACCGCGCGCCGCTCGACGAGTGGGTGCAGTTCCTGAAATAGGTCAGGCCGTTGGCCGGTTGCCTATGTAGGCGCAGCACTCCAGTTCGACCAGCGCCCCGAGCGCCAGGCCGTTTGCGCCGAATGCCGAGCGTGCCGGCAGGCGGTCGGGATCGAAACAGCCGACATAGACCTTGTTGAACTCTGCCCATCTCGACATGTCGGCCAGCATGACGGTGCATTTGAAGATGTCGGCCATGCCGAGGCCATTCTCCTCGAGCACCGCCTTGATGTTCTCCATCGTCTGCCGCGTTTCGGCCTCCATGCCGCCGGGAACGAGTTCCAGCGTTCCAGGGCGATTGCCCAGGGCGCCGGAAAGATAAAGCACGTCGCCAACGCGCACCGCCTGGCTGAACGGCAGCCTGAGCGCCTTGGCTTCGGCAGAATTGATGAATTCCATGGTCGCCCCCCTCAAAGGAGGCATATTGCCCGCAACGGGATTGGCTTGCTAGCCGGCAGCAGTGTGGCGCTCGGCGAGATAACGGCGCAAGCCGGCTTCGCCGCGCGGCGTGGTCCAGCGATGGTTCCACGCGAAGGCCGGGCGAAGCAGGGGCGAAAGCAGGCGCAGGATCGGCCGCTCGACCAGCACCTGCCAGGTGAGTGCGACATGCGTGCCTCTGCCTGAAGGCGTCAGCACGGCGCGCCAGTGGCCGTCGAAATCGCCTGACGTTTTCACCGCAACGATCTTGCCCGGCTCGAGTTCGACCGCTTCGAGAATGAAATTCAGTTCGTAAGGCAGGAAGCCGCGGGCGCGTGCGCGGGCCTTGGCGCCAACCGTCGGCCGCTCGTAGGAGGTCAGCTTTTCCACCTCCTTGTAGACGTCACCCCACCAGAGCGGCAGCAGGCCCGGGTCGGCCAGCACCTCCCACACCTCCTGCGGGGTGGCATCGGGAATTTCCCAAACCTCATCGAAGCGGAACGAATTGCTCGCCATGGCGCGAACCTTCGGACACCGAGATGGCCTCGCCAATGAGCGGCGGGCGACAGCGATTTTAGTCCTTTGAAGGGCGGGTGGCCACCGCTACCTCACTTCGTAGCCGACCTTGTCGGAGGCGTGGCACAGCATCTTCCAGAACGATCGGGCGAACGAGCGGAAGACGTAGAGGTCGAAGCGGTCGGGGCTGCTGCGCTGGATCTGGGCGAAGATGTCGTGATGGGCGGTCGAGATGCCGGAGCCTTGCGGGAAGGCGACGAGCGAGAAATCGACAGCGAACAGTTTTGCCAGCACCCATTCGGACTTTGGGCCTGCAACGCGAATGGCGGTGCGGCCATGGGACAGGTCGGTGACGCTGCCCGTGGCTGGGGTGACGGCGCTGGCCAGCGTGGAAGCAAGTCCTTCCGCCGTGTCGGTGACGAGGAATTTGCCGGGCGCGAAGCCGAAAACGGTGTGGCGTTCGGAGACTGCACCGGCACCGGCGCCATCGGCAAGCTTGAGGCCGGTGATGGAGGAGATGGCAGCGATCAGCTTCTTCTCCTCGCCAGGCCACGCGGCAACCTGGACGATGGAGCCAAGTGCCATGTCGGAAAGGGTCACGCCGACGCCGTCGACGAAGTTGCCGTGCGATCCGGGCCGGAACACTGCTGCAAGCGGTGAAAGCTGCTCAACCATGCATGCGCTTCCCTTCGGGATCGAAGAAGTGGTGGCTTACGATCTCGACCGGGCCGAACCGGTCGCGCAGCGGGTCGGAGACATGGGCACGCGTGCCGTGCCGGGACTTGCCGTCCGCGACGAGCGCCAAGGCGATGTACTTTTCGAGCGCTGGCGAGAAGCAGGCGGCGGTGATGTGGCCGAGCGAGCCATGCGGGTTGTCTGCGTCGACTTCCTCGACGATGTGTGCGCCGCCGCTGAGCGGACGGTTGTCGAGCGAAACCAGGCCGACAAGTTCGAGCCGGCCCGAGGCGACCAAGCCTTCGCGGTCCATCATGGCCGAGCCGATGAAGGGCTTTTTCTTGGACAGCATCCAGCCGAGATGCAGGTCGCGGGCCGAGGTGCGGCCGTCTATTTCGGCGCCGGTGACATGGCCCTTTTCGATGCGCATCGTGCCCAGCGCCTCGAGCCCGTACGGCACCATGCCGAAAGGCTTTCCGGCCTCGATCAGCGCTTCCCAGACATGCGTGCCGTGGCCGGCGCCGCTATAGACCTCGAAGGCCATTTCGCCGGAGAAGGACAGCCGGCAGATCATGACAGGCGCGCCTGATATCTCGCCGTGGACGATGCCCATGAAAGGCAGCGCCTCGTTGTCGACCCTGGTGCCTGTGACGCAGGCCGCCAGGATTTCCCTGGACTTCGGTCCGCCGATCGCCGCGCCCGCCCACTGGTCGGTGACCGATGTCAGGTGCACCTTGAGGTGCGGCCAAACGACATCGAGGAAGTATTCGAGGTGCTGCATGACCTTGCCGGCATTGGCCGTGGTCGTCGTCATCAGGAAGTCGTTGTCGCCAAGCCTCCAGGTGGTGCCGTCGTCGAAGACGAGCCCATCCTCGCGCAGCATCAGGCCGTAGCGTGCCTTGCCGACCGGCAGGGTCGAAAAGACGTTGGAATAGACGCGGTCGAGAAGTTCCGCTGCGTCCGGACCCTGCACGGCGATCTTGCCCAAAGTCGACACGTCGACGATGCCGGCTGTTTCACGGGTCGCCTGCGCTTCCCTGACATAGGCCTGCTCGATCGTCTCGCCCGGCCCGCCATAGATCATCGGACGGAACCAGAGCCCGGCCGAATACATGGTGGCGTCGTTGTCGAGGTGCCAGTCGTGCATCGGCGTCAGCCGTTCGGGTTTGAGGTCGCCGAAGCGCTCGGCGGCAAGTGCTCCGACCGAAACCGGCGCGTAGGGTGGCCGGAATCGCGTGGTGCCAACCTCAGGGATCGGCTTGCCCAAGGCTTCGGCCATGATGGCTAGTCCGGGAACGTTCGAGCCCTTGCCCTGGTCGGTTGCCATGCCGAGCGTGGTGTAGCGCTTGAGGTGCTCGACCGAGACGAAGCCTTCGAGATGGGCAAGGCGCACGTCGTCCGATGTCACGTCGTGCTGGAAGTCGACGAAGGACTTGCCCTTGGCCCTGATTTCGAAAACCGGCGCGGGATGCGGGTCGAGCGCGGCGGGCTCGACGTCGGGAAGCGTGCCCGTCTCAATGGGGGGCAGGCCCGCCGCAATACGGCCGGCTGCAAAACCCTCGGCGATGGCTTCCGCTGTCGAGAAGGTGCCGTTGAATGCGCCGGCACCGACCCAGCCCTTGCCGGCTTCGGGCGGCAGGAAGGCCTGCAAGTCGTCACCCCAGACCGGCCGCGCGCCGGCTTGGCTGGCGAGATGAATTGTCGGCGACCAGCCGCCCGACATCAGCAGGCAGTCGGCCTCGATGCTGCCGGCGGCTGACGGCAGAGGGCCGGTCGCCACGGTGAATGGCGCGAGCTTGATGCCGGTCAGTTTCTTGCCACCTTCGGTGCCAATGACGGCATGGCCGACCAACAATTCGGCGCCGCATCGGTGGGCGAGCGCCCGGCACTCCTCTGATATTTCGGGGCGCACGTCGATGATGGCTGCGACGGTCGCGCCGGTGTCGTTGAGGGCGGCGGCGGACCGATACGCGCTATCGTTGTTGGTGAAAACCGCGATCCTGTCGCCCGGCAGCACACCAAACTCGTTGGCGTAGCGCTGCGCCGCACTCGCCATCGTGACGCCAGGGCGGTCGTTACCGGGAAACACCAGCGGCCGCTCGAAGGCGCCGGTGGCGAGCACCACCCTGCCAGCGCGGATGGTCCAATGGCGGTGACGTGGCGCACCCTTGGCAGGGGAAGCCTTGTGATCGCTGACGCGCTCGACGGCGGCAAGCGTATTGCCGTCGTAATAGCCCCAGACCGTGGTGCGCTTGAGCAGGCGCACGTTTTTCTGGTCCCTGAGTTCGCCGACGATGTCGGACGCCCATGCGGCTGCAGGTTCGCCGTCGATGGTTTCACCGGACCAGTTGGCCGAGCCGCCGAATTGCGGATCGATCTCGGCCAGGATGACGCGCGCGCCGGATGCTGCGGTCTCGCGCGCAGCCGAGAGGCCGGCCGGGCCCGAACCGACGACGAGCACGTCGCAGAACGCGTTCATGCGCTCGTAGCGGGATGGATCGGGCGCGTGGCCGGCGCGGCCCAGGCCGGCGGCGCGGCGGATGATTTTTTCACAGAGCATCCAGAAGCGGGTGCCCTTCAGCGGGCCTATCACCGGACCCATGAAGGTCTTGTAGTAAAAGCCGGCCGAGAGGATCTTGCCGCCGAGCTGGTTGATGGCGCTGACGTCGTAGGCGAGCGAGGGAAAGCGGTTCTGGCTGACGGCAACGAGGCCGTCGTGGACCTCGACCATCGTCGCTGGAATGTTGGGCTCGCGGACATCGCCGCGCAAAACCGTCACCAGCGCGTTGGGTTCGTCGACGCCTGCGGTCAGCACGCCTCGCGGGCGATGATACTTGAACGAACGCCCAAACAGCGAAACGCCATTGGCGAGCAGCGCGGACGCCAGCGTGTCGCCTTGATGGCCGGTATAGGCTGTACCGTCGAAGGTGAAGCGGATGGTGCGAAGCCGGTCGATGCGGCCACCCGAGGGTGTGCGGCGCGGGCTCATGCCTTTGCTCCCGACTTGCGGCGGCCATGGGCGGGCGCACCCTTTTCGCGGGCAAAGCGCACGCTTGATATTTCGTGGGTCAGCGTATCGCGTACCACTGCCAGATGAGCGCGGCAGCCGCCGGCATGCTGCCAGATTTCGTTATGCGCGCCGGCCGGGTTGAGCCGGTCATAGACATAGGTATTCCAGGCGACGAGGTCGGTCGAGGCCGGGTCCGGTCGGTTGCGGTTGCCGTCGCCCTGGTAGGCGAATTCGGAGACGTCCCGGGGGCCGCAATAGGGGCAGGTGATCAGCATGCGTTCGAGACCTTAGAGCCTGTTCCGTTCCGATTGCATCGGAATGGGGTTCTAACTATTTGTTGGAGCATGATCTTTTCCGAAAACCGGTTTCCACTTTTCGGGATCATGCTCTAATGCATCCGCGGTGTCGGACCCTGGCCCTTGTCGTCGATGACGGTGCCACGGCTGAAACGGTCGAGCGTGAAGGGCGCGTTCAGGTCGTGCGGCGCGTCCCTGGCGATGGTGTGGGCAAAGCAGAAGCCGGAGGCCGGCGTCGCCTTGAAGCCGCCGTAGCACCAGCCGCAATTGAGATACATGCCGGGCAGGGGGCCAGTGGTGATGATGGGCGAGCCGTCCATCGACATGTCGCAGACCCCGCCCCATGAACGCAGCACACGGACCGTCGCGAGCGACGGAAACAGTGCCAGCATTTCGCTCATCACTTCCTCGACGATCGGCAGGCTGCCGCGCTGGGCGTAGGAATTGTACCCGTCGAGATCGCCGCCATAGATCAGGCCGCCCTTGTCGGACTGGCCGACGTAGAAATGGCCCATGCCGAAGGTCACCACCGTGTCCAGGAATGGCTTCAGCGATTCCGACACGAAGGCCTGGAGTACGTGGCTCTCGATTGGCATGCGCTCGATGCCGGCAAGCTGCATGACGCGTCCGGTGCTGCCGGCAACCGCGACGGCCACCTTCCTGGCACGGATCTCGCCGCGGCTGGTGGTGACGCCGGTGACCCGGTCACCGTCGCGCAGGAAGCCGGTGACTTCGCAGTTCTCGATAATGTCGACGCCGCGTCGGTCGGCACCGCGGGCGTAGCCCCAGGCAACCGCGTCGTGCCGTGCGGTGCCGGCGCTCTCCTGGATCAGTCCGCCATAGACGGGGAAACGCGCCGACTGCGACATGTCTAGTCCGGGCACGCGGCGGCCGATCTGGGCCGGGGTCATCAGCTCCGCATCGACGCCGAGATGGCGCATGGCGTTGCCCTTGCGTGCCAGGTCGTCGAGCTGTCCCGGCGTGTGCGCGAGGTTGAGGACGCCGCGCTGCGAGAACATGACGTTGTAGTTCAGTTCGTGGGAGAGGTTCTCCCACATCTTCATCGAATGTTCGTAGAAACGGGTGTTCTGCGGCAGCAAGTAATTGGAGCGGACAGCTGTTGTGTTGCGGCCGACATTGCCGGAACCGAGATAGCCTTTCTCCAGCACCGCCACATTGGTGATGCCGTGTTCCTTGGCGAGATAGTAGGCTGTCGACAGCCCGTGCCCGCCGCCGCCGATGATCACCACATCATAGGATGCCTTGGGGCTTGGCTTGCGCCATGCCGGTTTCCAGTCGCGGTTTCCGCTGAGCGCGTTCCTGAGAAGCGAAAAGGCCGAATATTCCGCCATCCTGCAAATCATCCTATGGGCTGTGTGCGGACACTACAGGCAGCTTCCAGAATTCAAAGCCAATATTCCGCCATTGCTTTTCGCTAGGCCGACTTTCCCACCAGCCCATCCGGCCGGCTTGCCCGGCAGGTTGGCCATCTTTATCAATGGCACGCCGTGAACTTGGCAAACAGACCGTGAGTCGCTGACAAACCATGCTTTTCTCCGCAGTCCGGCGCATCGGCGCCACCCTGTTCGTTCTCGCAGCGGTGCTGCTGTCGCAGGCCGTCGCGCAGGATCTCGGCAAAGCGCCGGCCGGTGTCATTGCCGACCAGCAGGAAGTCATCACCAGCCTGTCGGCCAAGGTCGATGCGCTGCAGAAGAAAATGGATGCCAGCGCCGAGGACGATGCCGGCCTTGTCGATATCCGCCTTCAACTCGAGCAGCTGTCGCGCGAGCTGCTGCAAAGCGGCGTCGCATTCCGTCCGCGCCTGACCGAAATCAACACGCGGCTGGAGCAGCTTGGCAAGCCACCGGTGGAAGGCCAGCCGCCTGAACCTGCGGTGGTGACAAGCGAGCGGGAAAGCCTGACCGCGGAGAAGACCGAGATCAACGCTGTGCTCGGCGTCGCCGAAAATCTCTCGATCCGTATCGACAAGCTGATCAGCCAGATCACCGAGGTACGGCGCGACCTGTTCCAGAACCTTTTGACCAAGCGCTACCAGATCAATTTCGCGCTGGCCTTCGAGGTCATCGACGCATTCAAGACCGAGATGAGCGACCTCTACCGCACGGTCTCGTCCTGGGTTCGTTTTGTCGCCAGCTTCAAGCTCAAATCGATGCTTGCTGCTACCTTCTTTGCACTGGCCGCCGCGGCTGTCATCATCGTCGGTGGCCGTCGCATGTTCGGCCGGATGTTCGAGCCCGACGGCAGGGTCGAGGAGCCGTCCTATCTCAGCAGGCTGTCGGTCGCCTTCTGGTCGACCTTGATGCAGTCGGCGGCCCTCGTCGCGTTCCTTGGCGTCACCTACTACCTGTTCGACTATTTTGAAGTGCTGCGCGGCGACATCGGCGCAATGCTGTGGTCGCTGTTTTACGTCATCGCCATCGTCTTCTTCGTCTCGCGCCTGGGCATGGCCGTGCTTTCGCCCCGGCTGCCCAAATGGCGGCTGATTCCGGTGGAAAGCGGTGCTGCGCGCTGGCTGATGCTGCTGATCACGGCCACCTCCTTCTTCACCGGCCTCGATTATTTCCTGAGCTCGGTCTACCAGGTGCTCGGTTCACCGGTGGCTTTGACGGTGGGCGAGGCGCTGACGTCGACCGTGGTGATCGGCGTACTGGTCATCCTCATCGGGCTGGTCAGACCGTTCGTCGATGAGGACGGCCGTCCGAAGCCATGGCCGCGCCTCTTCCGCTATATCGTGCTTGCCCTGGGTGGCGTCACCATCGCCGCGGCCTTGCTGGGCTACATCGGCCTGGCGCGCTTCGTTTCGCAGCAGATCGTCGTGACCGGCACCATCCTTGCGACGATGTATATCGGCTTCCTGTCGTCCCAGGCGATCAACGAGGAAGACGCGTTCATCAAGACGACGGTCGGACGCCGCATCAAGCGGATGTTCACCCTCGACGATGCGACGCTCGATCAGCTCGGCCTCGTCACCAGCATGGTCATCAATCTGCTGGTGCTGATCGTCGGCGTGCCGCTGATCCTGTTTACATGGGGATTCCAGCCAGGCGACATGGTCACCTGGCTCTATCGCATCGGCTCCGGTTTCCAGATCGGCAGCTTCACGTTCTCGCCCGCCGGCCTTCTTTCGGGCGTCTTGGTCTTTGCCATCGGCTATTTCGTCACGCGCTGGTTCCAGGGCTGGCTGGATGGCTCGGTGATGGCGCGCGGCAAGGTCGATGCCGGCGTGCGCAACTCGATCCGGCTGGCCGTCGGCTATGCCGGCGTGGCGATTGCCGGGCTGATCGCCGTGTCGGCGGCAGGTATCGACCTTTCCAATCTCGCGCTCGTTGCCGGTGCGCTTTCCCTCGGCATCGGCTTTGGCCTGCAGAACGTGGTGTCCAACTTCGTCTCGGGCCTGATCCTGCTTGCCGAGCGGCCGTTCAAGGTCGGCGACTGGATCGTTGCCGGCCAGGTCTCGGGCACGGTCAAGAAGATCAGCGTGCGTGCCACCGAGATCGAGACGTTCCAGCGCCAGTCGGTAATCCTGCCGAATTCCGACCTGATCAACAGCGCCGTCGGTAACTGGACCCATCGCAACAAGCTCGGCCGCGTCGATATCAAGGTTGGCGTCGCCTACGACTCGGACGTCAAGCGCGCCCATGATGTCCTGCTCGACATCGTGCGGGCGCATCCGATGATCCTGAAGAATCCGGAACCCTTCGTGCTGTTTGCCAATTTCGGCACGGCGGCGCTGGAGTTCGAGATACGCTTCTTCCTCGCGGATGTCACAGGCAGCAATGCTGTCCAGAACGACATTCGCTTCGCCATCCTGGAGGCATTCGAGCGCGAGCATATCGATATCCCGTCGACACCGCGCGCGCACGACATCAAGCCCGCCGAGAAATGGCCGGCCGATGACGAACAGGCCGAAGCGCTGGTCGCGGAGGTGGAAGAAGCGCGCAACAAACGGGCTGACGAAGCTGCCGCCAGGCGCAAGCCGGGAAGGAAAAAAACCGATCCGGAATGAAACGGTGGGGCTGCGCTAACCAATTGTGGCATGAACAAGGCATTCAGTTGCCGTTCAGCTTCGAACTCATATAAGCTCCCTTGCAAACGGCGAGAATGCCTTGCGAAAATGAACAGAGGCGGTGGAAACACCGATGATGAGAATGAATAGGTTTCTTGTCGCCGCAGGCGCGCTCTTCCTGGCCATGTCGGGCGCGGCGCATGCCGCGAGCGCGGTAAACCTGGATGCCGAGCCGCGTACGCTGATCGTGACGGAGGGCGGTTCCAAGACGGAACTCGCTCTTGCCGCCGGCGAAACGGTCGAATTCTGCTCGAATGGCTGCTTCGTGACGATGCCCAATGGCGACCGCGAAGCGCTGACCGGTGCGGAAACGGTGGAGATCTCGGGCGGCGTCGCCCGCATCAAGTAAGATCGCGTGCCATCGCTGGTGAACTGATCGAAAGGCCGGGCGGATGCTCGGCCTTTTCCGTATTTCGCTAATGTCTGTTTAAGCATGACCGAGGAAATGACTGGCGCGCCTCCAGCATTCGGCTGCCACCTTAACCATCCCGAATCCGGCTGCCCGCTATAGCGTACTGGTGGGGGTCCGGAGGGTTGATGCCGTCCGGCAAGGGCAGGGCAGGCATATCGATGGACGCGCGATCAGAAAACAGCGCAATACCGCTCGCGGTCGATCTCGACGGTACGCTGATTGCGACCGATTTGCTTTGGGAAGGCTTGTTTGCCCTTCTCAAGAAGAACCCCCTCAGCATCTTTCTGGTGCCGTTCTGGCTGCTTTCGGGGCCAGCCCGGCTGAAGCAGGCGATTGCATCGGCCGTCAACATCGATCCGGCAACGCTGCCTTACAGACCCGAAGTCCTGAAACGGCTCCGCGACGAGCAGGCCAACGGCCGCAAGGTCGTGCTCGCCACCGGCACTCCGCGCAAATTTGCCGACGCCATTGCCCGGCATCTCGGTTTGTTCGATGCGGTGCTTGCCAGCGACGGCGACGAGAACCTGACCTCCGAGCGCAAGCGCAACGCTCTGGTGGCGGCTTATGGCGACGGCGGTTTCGACTATGCCGGCAACAGCCGCCACGATCTCAAGGTATTCGAAGCCGCGCGCGAGGCGATCGTCGTCGCACCCGACCGCGCCGCCGCGCGCTGGCAGGCAAGCCACGGTTCCGAACTTGTCGCCGTGCCGAAGCCGGACGTGCGCACGATCCTCAAGATGCTGCGTGTCCACCAGTGGCTCAAGAATTCACTGATTGCGGTGCCGCTGGTGCTGGCGCACAAATATTTCAACGTCGACATGCTGGTGCCGGCCTTGCTGGCGTTTATGTCGTTCTGTGCGGCTGCATCGGCCATCTACATCATCAACGACTTTTTCGACCTGACACTCGACAGGTCGCACCCGACCAAGCGCGATCGGCCATTCGCCAGCGGAAAGCTGTCGATACCATTCGGGCTCGCCTCGGCAGCTATCCTGCTCGTCGTCAGCCTGGTGACGGCTGCCTTCACGTCGATCGAATTCGTCGCCGTGTTGCTCATCTACCTGATCGCCACGACCGCCTATTCCCTGTCGGTCAAGCGCATGCTGCTGCTCGACGTGTTGACGCTGGCGGGGCTCTATACCCTGCGCATCCTGGCGGGTGCGGCAGCGACCGGCGTCGACGTGTCGTTCTGGCTGCTTGCCTTTTCGATCTTCTTCTTCCTGTCGCTGGCGCTGGTGAAGCGCTACGTCGAACTGCGCTCGTCGACGCTGAACGTCGGCGAACGCATTGCCGGGCGCGGCTACCGCATCGAGGATCAGGAGATCGTTGCGCAGGCGGGGATGGCGTCGGCGTTTTCGTCGGTGCTGGTTCTGGCGCTCTACATCGACAGCAGTGCCGTGCGCGAGCTTTACCGCCAGCCCTGGCTGATGTGGCCGCTGGCGCCCATCGTCCTTTACCTCACCATGCGCGTCTGGATCCTCGCCCGCCGCGACGAACTGCACGACGATCCTGTCGTCTTCATCATTCGCGACTGGCGCAGCCAGATCGTGGTTCTCATCGGCGCTGCCTTGCTTCTGGTCGCGGGGTGGTGAGCATGGCGGCTTGCGACTACCAAAGTTTCGGCCGCGCCAACCCAGGCGCACGCAGTGCAATCGACGTGGCCGAGGCGATGCAGATGCTGACCAGCGGATCGGTGCGCGCCGCGTCACTGCTCGCCTATGGCAACGGCCGAAGCTATGGCGACAGCTGCCAGAACAGCGGCGGCGCCGTCGTCGACATGCGGCCGCACCATCGGATCCTTTCCTTCAACGCCGAGACCGGCGTGCTCGAGGCCGAGGCAGGGGCGCTGCTCGCCGACATTATCGCGGCCGGGGCACCGCACGGCTTTTTCCCCGCCGTGGTGCCCGGCACCCAGTTCGTCACCCTCGGCGGCGCCATCGCCAACGACGTCCACGGCAAGAACCATCACCGCCGCGGCAGCTTCGGCTGCCATGTCGAGCGTCTGACGCTGCTGCGCTCCGATGGCCGCACCTATGCCTGTTCACCTACGGAGAATGCACGGCTGTTTTGGGCGACGATCGGCGGGATGGGGCTGACCGGCATCATTCTTTCCGCCGCCATCCGTCTGATGCGCGTGCAGTCGCTCGACATCGCCGAGACGGTCAAGCCGTTCGGCAGCCTGGATGAATATTTCGATCTGGCGGAAGCTGCCGACCGCGACAACGAATATGCTGTCGCCTGGATCGACCAGTTGGCGGGCGGCAAAAGCGCCGGGCGCGGCCTTTTGCTCGCCGGCAACCACGCGCCCCATGGCGCGCGCGCGGCCGAGCTGGGAGCGGCAAGATTGTCGGTGCCATTCCAGCCGCCGCTGACCCTGCTCAACCGGCCGTTCCTGAAGCTGTTCAACGCCGCCTATGGCTGGCGGCGCGGTCGGGTCGCTGCAAGCCAGTCAGGCTACCGGAAGTTCTTCTTTCCACTCGACAGCGTGGCCGGCTGGAACCGGCTCTACGGTCCCAATGGGCTGTTCCAGCACCAGAGCGTGGTGCCTGTCGAGGTCGCGCGCGAGACCATATCGGCATTGCTGGCGGCGACCCGCCATGCGGGACAGGGTTCGTTCCTGACCGTGCTCAAGCGTTTCGGGGCACAGCGCTCGCCGGCGCTGATGTCGTTTGCCCGGCCCGGCTATACGCTGACGCTGGATTTTCCCAACCATGGCCAGTGCACGCTCAAGCTTCTGGCCGAACTCGACCGGATAACGGTTCGCGCCGGCGGTGCGGTCAATCCGTACAAGGACGCGCGCATGTCGGCCGCGACATTCGCCGCCTCCTTTCCGGATTGGCAGCGGCTGGAGACGATGCGCGATCCCGCCTTCATGTCGGATTTCTGGGCCCGCACCGCGGGGCGACTGGGCGCGCGCAAAGGTGAGGCGGCGCAAGCAGCCGAGTAGGTCTCAGGCGATCGCCAAGGAAACGCGCAGGTGTCTCAAATTGTATAGAAAGTTTCACGGAATATTCGCGGCTTGCTGCTAGCCTGCGAAGAGAACGGATAAAGCAATGAAATACCTGCCCTTCATTCTTTTTACGGTGATGACCAACGCAGCTGCGCAGCTGATGCTCAAGCAGGGCATGATGTCGCTTGGGGCGGTATCGTTCGAGGGTGCAAATCCCTTGGTAAAGCTGCTCCAGATCGTTTTCAGCCCGTGGGTCTTTGCCGGGCTTCTGACCTTCGTCATCTCGATGGCATCGCACCTCTATGTCCTGTCGAAGGTCGAGCTCAGCTTTGCCTATCCGTTCCTCAGCCTGGCCTATGTCGCCGTCGCGGTGTTCGCATACTTCGTCTTCCGCGAAGACCTGAATGCCTGGCGGATCGCCGGCATCGCCTTCATCTGCGTCGGCACCGTGCTCATCGCCCAGAGCGGCCGTGACCACGACGAAACGGTCGTCACCGCTTCTACAGAACCCACCAAGACAAGCGAGCTCGTGCGATGAGACACGTCATTTTCGGAGGCGACGGCTTCGTCGGTCGCCATCTTGCGCCCAGGCTGATCGCCGACGGCGAGGAAGTCATCGTCGCCGACATCGTCAAGAGCGAGCTCGCGCACTATCTCAATGCACGTTTCGTCAACTGTGATGTCACCGAACCGGCGTCGATCGCAGCGCTCGGCCTCAAGGTCGACGACATGGTCTACAACCTGTCGGCCAAGATGCTGTCGCCGATCCAGGTGAGGGCAAAGCGGCACGAGTTCTTCTTCCCGGTCAACTATTTCGGCACCGAGAACATCATCAAGGCGATGGACCATGCGGGTGCGTCGAAGCTGGTGCACTACACGACCGACATGATCTACGGCCACACAGTTACCTACCCGATGACCGAGGAGCATCCGGTGGCGCCGCTTGGCGAATACGGCTGGTCGAAGCAGAAGACCGAGGAACTGGCCGTGGTCTGGCGCGATCGCGGCATGAACATTTCACTGTTCAGGCCGCGCCTGATCATCGGCCCCGGCCGCCTTGGCATCCTGGAAAAGCTGTTCAAGCTGATCGACTGGAACCTTCCCGTGCCGATGATCGGTTCAGGCCGGAACCCATACCAGTTCATCTCGGTGTTCGATTGCGCGGAGGCGGCACGCCTCGCCTGGAAGTCAGGCGTTCCCAACGAGGCCTACAACCTCGGCTCGCTCAACCCGCCGCCGGTGCGCAAGCTTCTCGGCGATCTGGTCAAGCACGCCGGCTCGAAGTCGATCCTGCTGCCGACGCCGGCCTGGGCGGTCAAGCGCACGCTCGACCTGCTCGACCTCATGAACATGCCGATCATGGACCCCGAGCAGTACCTGATCGCCGACGAGGAATGCGTGCTCGACGTCACCAAGGGCGGGCGCCAGCTCGGCTGGGTGCCGAAGTACCGCGACGAGGACATGCTGATCGCCGCCTACAAGGAATATCGCGCCAAAAAGGCCGGCGTTGCGGCCAGCGCGCACCACGCCCCGGCCGAATGAAGGATATGACCATGACGCTCGTTACCAAGCCGGATGCAGCCAACTCCCGCGCCATTGCCGGTGCTCCCGCGATGGCGGCCAAGGCGGTCGCCAAGCCGAAGCTGATGACAGTCGAGCAGGCCAAGACGCTCGATGTCGCCGGGATGACCGACCTGTTCAAGGCGCATCTCAACCCGGGCCAGCTGCATTTCATGAAGCTGCTGGGTTTCCACAAGATCAAGATCGAGCGTGCCGAAGGCATGCACTACATCGACCAGAACGGCCGCAAGATCCTCGATTTCTTCGGCGGTTTCGGCTCGCTGGCGCTTGGCCATAACCATCCGCGCGTCGTCGAGGCGCGCAAGAAGTTCCAGGACGAGAAGCGCCACGAGATCGGCATCGCCTTCATGTCGCAATACGCCTCGGCGCTGGCCTACAACCTGGCGCAGATATCGCCAGGCGACCTCGACATGGTGTTCTTCGGCTCGTCCGGCTCGGAAGCGATGGAAGCGGCGGTCAAGCTTGCCGAGCGCGCGGCGGGCCCTGCGCGTCCCAAGATCGTCTATGCCGAGAACTCGTTCCACGGCAAGACCAAGGGCGTGCTCTCGATCACTGACGGCGCGCTCTATCGTGGCGAATTCAAACTGACCGACAACACCGCACGCGTGCCCTTCGGTGACATCGATGCGGTCGAGAATGCCTTCCGCTCCGATCCGGCAATCGGCGCCATCGTGCTCGAAACCATCCAGGGCGGCGGCGGCATCAACCAGGCGCCGGCGGAATACTGGCAGAAGCTGCGCGCGCTCTGCGACAAGTATGGTGTGATCTGGGTTGCCGACGAAGTGCAGTGCGGCGTTGGCCGCTCGGGCCGGTTTTACGCCTTCGAGCACTACGATGTCGTGCCCGACATCACCGCCGTCGCCAAATCGCTCGGCGGCGGCAAGGCGGCAATGGCTGCGATGATCGCGCGCCGCGACGTCTACATGAAGGCCTATGGCACGCCCAAGACGGCAATGATCCACGCGATGGCGACCTTCGGCGGCATCGGCGAAGGCTGCATCACCGCGATCGAGACGCTCAACGTGCTCTACGACGAGGGGCTGATCGAGAATTCGGCTGCGACCGGCGCCTACCTGCTGGAGCGGCTGGAAGAGCTCAAGGCGAAATATCCCAAGATCATCAAGGACGTGCGTGGCAAGGGCCTGATGGTCGGGCTTGAGTTCCACGACTTTTCGCAGACGCTGCCGATGGTGTTGCGACCGGTCGTCAGCGTGCTTGACGACAAGTTGAAGGGGTCTCTTTCGGGCTTCGTGGGCGCACTGCTGCTGCGCGACTACGACGTGCTCGTGGCCTTCACCGAATACAACCGCAACGTCGTCCGCCTGCTGCCGCCGCTGACCTGCAGCCGTGGCGATGTCGACGTGCTGATCCAGTCGCTCGACAGCCTTCTCGGTCGCGGCATCGTCGCCATCGTCAAGGATTTCGTGAAGAGCCAGATGAGCTGAAGTGGCTTGCAGGGATATCGAGATGATGACCAGCGAAGGTACCGTGATGGGGTGGGCGCTGCACTCGGGCGTCGCCCGCGCGCTCGCGCAGGCTGCGGGCAGCAGGCGCTTGCTCGACCGCTTGGCCGTCGCGTTCTTTGCCGTCGTCTGCCTCGGCATCTCGGTCTATGCGCTGGTTCGGCCCGACTACAATTGGGACATGGTTGCCTATGTCGCGACTGCGCTGGAGGATCGCCACAGTGATCCGGTCGAGCTTCATGCCGAAACATGGAAGCTGATCTCCGAGCGCGCGAGCGAATCCCAGCTCTATGCGCTGCAACAGGGCAACCCGTACAACCTCAACCAATGGCAGAACCCTGCCGATTTCCAGTCGCAGCTTTCGATGTACCGGGTGAAGGTGGGTTACATCGCGATCTTGCGGGCGCTTGAGCCCATTGCCGGGCTTGTCAACGCCGCCATGTTGCTGAGCATCCTGCCGTCGCTGGCGCTTGGCGCGTTCTGCCTCTACTGGTTGGCCAGGGAAGGCGCGCTGCAAGGGGCATTCGTGCTCGCACCGCTGCTGGTGCTCGCCGACTACGCGCACATGACCACGGCGGTCGTACCCGACATGCTGGTGTCACTGGTCTCGTTCGTTTCGATCTATCTGCTGCTCAGGAGACGCGATCTCGCTGCCTGCTTGCTGCTGTTCGCGTCGGTCTTTCTGCGGCCCGACAATATCATCCTGGTCTTTGCGCTGCTGCTGACGGCCATCGCCTTCGGCTGGCGCGTTTTTCCCCTTCTCGTTACCTTCGTGGCCGCGCTGGCGGGGGGCATGATCGCCGCCAAGGTCGGCGGCCATCCTGGCTGGTGGGCGCATTTCTATTTCTCATGCGTCCAGATCCAGAATTCGATGGCGAACTTCCATCCGGACTTTTCGCTGGTCGATTTTGCCCGGGGTTATATCAGGGGTGCGGTCGTCGCCGTGATGGACAATGAATGGCCGGCGATCTTTGCCTTGCTGCTGGCCGGATGGGCGCTGCTCGGTCGCGCTGGACGGACGAGAGGCGGCCGTGAAAACGCGCTCGTCTTCGCGCTGACAATCGGCACGCTCGGCAAGTTCGCCAGCTTCCCGCTGCCCGACGACCGTTTCTATTTCGTCTTCATCGGTGCGATGAGCATGGTGCTGGTGGCGATGTGGAGGCCGCGCTTCGATATCATGCCGGCACGCGCCTAGACCGCTCAGGCTCGCTCTTTTTCGCGAAGTCGCGCGGCTCTTTGGCAATGTCGCAAACAGGCTGCAATCGGCCGGAACCGCCCTATAGTCTGCCGGCAAAAATATCATCTCGGAGTCGAGGGCAATGGCAGAGTTTCCGAAACAGGCGAAGGTCGTCATCATCGGGCTTGGCGGTATCGTCGGCGCGTCGATAGCCCATCACCTGATCGAGCGTGGCTGGGACGACATCGTCGGCATCGACAAGTCCGGCGTGCCGACCGACATCGGCTCGACGGCGCATGCTTCCGACTTCTGCTACACCACCAGCCACGATTTTCTCTCGGTCTGGACGACGCAATACTCGATCGATTTCTACGAGAAGATGGGCCACTACGCCCGCATCGGCGGGCTCGAAGTCGCCCGCACCGGCGACGACACCTGGATGGAAGAGATCAAGCGCAAGCTTTCCTCCGCCAAGGCGTTCGGCACGCGCGCGCACTATGTCTCGCCCTCCGAGATCAAGGCGATGTTCCCGCTGATCGAGGAAGATCAGGTGATGGGCGGCATGTTCGATCCCGACGCCGGCCTCGTCATCCCGCGCTCGCAGACCGTCGCCGGCAAGCTTGTCGACGCTGCCGAGAAGTCCGGCAAGCTCCACGTCTTCGGCAACACGCCTGCCACCTCGCTGATCGTCGAGAAGGGTCGCATCAAGGGCGTCGTCACCCATCGCGGCACGATCATGGCCGACCATGTCGTCGTCTGCGCCGGCATCTGGGGCCGACTGATCGCCGAAATGGTCGGCGAAGACCTGCCGGTCATGCCGGTCGACCATCCGCTCACCTTCTTCGGTCCGTACAACGAGTTCGAGGGCACGGGCAAGGAAATCGGTTTCCCGCTGCTGCGCGACCAGGGAAACTCCGCCTATATGCGCGACACCGGCGACCCCAAGACCACCGAAGGCGGCCAGATCGAGTGGGGTTATTACGAGACCACCAATCCGCGCCTTTGCCATCCGCGTGAAATCCTCGAAAAGCACGAGGCGCGCCTTTCGCCGTCGCAGCGCGACCTCGACATGGAGCAGATCATGGCGCCGCTGGAGCGCGCCATGGAGCTGACGCCGATCCTCGGCGAGATCGGCTACAATGAAAGCCATTCCTTCAACGGCCTGCTTCAGGTGTCGGCAGCCGGCGGCGCCTCCTGCGGCGAGAGCCAAAAGGTACGCGGCCTCTGGTACTGTGTCGCCATCTGGGTGAAGGACGGTCCCGGCTACGGCAAGCTGATCGCCGACTGGATGACCGACGGCCGCACCGAGATCGACCACAATTCGATCGACTATGCGCGCTTCTACCCGCACCAGCTGGAAGAGAAGTTCATCGAAGGCCGCACCTTCGAAGCCGCCCAGAAGATCTACTTCCCGGCCGTGCACACCCGCGAGCCCTACGGCACCGGCCGCAACGTCAAGCGTTCGCCTTTCTACGAGCGCGAGGTCGAGCTCGGCGGCCACTTCATGGAGCTGGGCGGTTGGGAGCGTGCGCATGGCTACAAGGCCAACGAGCACCTGCTGGAAAAGTACGGCAACCGTGTTCCGGTGCGCGAGAACGAGTGGGACAGCCGCCACTTCTGGCGTGTCTCCAACGCCGAGCACCTGGCGATGAGCGAGGATTGCGGCATCGTCAACCTCTCGCATTTCCACATGGTGGATATCGAGGGTCCTGATCATGTCGAGCTGCTGGAATGGCTCTGCGCGGCCAAGATCGGTGGTGACGGCAATATCGGCAAGGGCGTCTACACCCACTTCCTCGACGACGAGGGCATGGTGCGCGCCGACTTCACCGTCTTCCGCATGGCCGACCGCTGCCGCCTCGTGAACGGCGCCGATGCCGGTCCGCGCGACTTCCACTACATGAAGCGCGTCGCCGAGGACCGCGGCCTCGACGTTACGATTGCCGACGTTTCGGAGAAGTTCATCACCATCGGCATCTGGGGGCCGAATGCCCGCGAGACGCTGAAGAAGGTGGTGGCCGATCCCGCTGGGCTCGACCAGGAAAACTTCGCCTTTGCGGCGATCAGGCAGATCGAGATCGCCGGCAAGCCGGTCACCGCCTTCCGCATCTCGTATGTCGGCGAGCAGGGCTGGGAACTGCACATGAAGTACGAGGACGGTCTTGCCGTCTGGGATGCGCTGCGTGCGACCGGCGTGATGGCCTTCGGCGTCGAGACCTATGCCAATTCGCGCCGCATGGAAAAGAGCCTGCGCCTGCAGAATGCGGATCTGCTGACCCAGTACAACCTCATCGAGGCCGATCTTGCCCGCCCGAAGGTCAAGGACGCCGACTTCCGCGGCAAGGCCAAGCATCTGGAATACAAGGCGCGCGACCACCAGCCCGCCATGCTCTGCACGCTCGTGATGACCGAAAACACCGACGGGAACGGCGTGAAGCGCTATCCGGTCGGCACGCTGCCGGTCATGGACCCGGCAACTGGCGAGGTGCTAGTCGATGAACTCGGCCGCCGTTCCTACACGACCTCCATCGCCTTTGGCCCGACCATCGGTAGGAACATCGCGCTGGCCTACCTGCCGCACGCTTATGCCCAGGAAGGCCGCAGGCTGAATGTCGAATATTTCGGCGAGACCTATCCCGTCGAGGTCGCGGGCGTCGGCTACAAGCCGCTCTATGACCCGGAGAACCTCAAGCCGCGGAGCTGAACACTGGCTTGTTGGGCCGGTGGCAGGCCTCGTTTGAACAGCACTTCGCAACAATGTGAATGAAAAGCCCGGCATTCTTGCCGGGCTTTTCTTTTGAAGTGGAGGATTATCGCTTACCCTCAAAGAATGTCTGCTGTGGCTAAAGCTCTTCTCGCAGGCGGTGCCGCAGTGGCGCTGATGCTTGGCCTTGCATCCCAATCCCTTGCAGTCGAACAGGTCGATGTCGAACTGGTGCTTGCCGTCGACGTTTCGCTGTCGATGTCGCCCGACGAACTCGAGATCCAGCGCCACGGCTATGCCGCCGCCCTGACGCATGAACGCGTACTTCAGGCCATCGCCGAGGGTGCCCATGGCAAGATCGCCGTCACCTATGTCGAATGGGCAGGATCGACCTCACAGATCGTCATCGTGCCTTGGACGGTCATTGCCAATCGCGCCGATGCCGAGCGCGTCATACGCCAGCTCACGGCCAAGCCACCCAACAGCGCCCGCCGGACCTCGATATCCAGCGCGCTCGAATTCGGCAGCGATCTTTTCGCCGAAAGCGCCTTTCGCGGCATGAAGCGGGTGATCGACATCTCGGGCGACGGGCCGAACAACCAGGGGCCGCCGGTCGACCTCATTCGTGACGGGGTGGTGGCCCAGGGGATCACGATCAACGGGCTGCCGCTGATGACCAATGGCGGCTTCGGCAATGCCTATGACGTCGAGGACCTCGATCGCTACTACGCCGATTGCGTCATCGGCGGGCCGGGTGCCTTCATGATCCCGGTCAACGAATGGTCGCAGTTCCCCGAAGCGATACGGCGCAAGCTGGTGATGGAACTGGCCGGGCCGGCTTCGCCGCAATGGGCCGCCGAAGAGGCTGCATACCCGCCCGTCGTGCTTGCCCAGGCGCGACCGAGATACGATTGCCTGGTCGGCGAGAAGCTCTGGCGCGACCGCTCCTGGCTGTGGGACAGCCGCTAGAATCTCGAGTGTCGCCACACAAGCGTCAAGGTTGAGGGGCGGAACGTCCCCTGAACCATGGACGTTTGGGAGGATACTCGAATGGTGAACCGCCAAGCAGCAATTGCAGCCATCGCCTCGGTGTTGATGGTCAGCACCGTCAGCGCTCAAGACTATGAGGACGAAACGGCCTGCGAGATGTACGAGCACGTCTCGTTTCGCGGGCGCGTCCTGCCAATGGCGTCAGGGCAGTCCGTCAGTTTCCGCAACGGCCAATTCTGGAACGACAGGGTGTCCTCGGTGCGTGTTGCCCCGGGCTGTTCGCTCGTCGTCTACCAGCACACCCGGATGCGCGGCGCATCGCAGGAGTTTTTCCGCAATGTGCGTTCGGTCGGCGGCTGGAACGACCAGATATCGTCGGCCGAGTGCATCTGCGACGACCAAGGCTACGACGACTACCAGGACGGCGGTTACGACGACCAGTAGGCTCCGCTCACGCCGCGATCAGTTGCTTGCGGTCGAGGCGCTCCTGCTGCGGCGAGCGGGCATAGAGCTCGCGGTAGCATTTGGAGAAATGCGAGGCCGAGACGAAGCCGCAGGCGACTGCGACCTCGACCACCGGCATCGATGACTGGATCAACAGGTGCCGGGCACGGTCGAGCCTGATCTCGAGATAGTAGCGGGCAGGGGATCTGCCCATCTCTGTCCGGAACAGGCGTTCGATCTGCCGGCGCGACAGGCCGACATGGTCGGCGATCTCGATCAGCGACAGCGGCTCCGACAGGTTCGCCTCCATCAGTTCGATGATGGTCAGCACCTTCGAGTTCTGCACCCCGAGACGGGCGCGCAGCGGCAGGCGCTGGCGGTCGGTGGGGCTGCGCACGCGGTCGGTCAGCACCTGTTCGCAGATGCGGTTGACGAGATTGTCGTCGAAGTCGTCGCCGATCAGCTTCAGCATCATGTCGAGCGCTGCGGTGCCGCCGGCGCAGGTGTAGATGTTCTGATCGACCTCGAAGAGGTCGGCATAGACATTGGCCTTGGGGAATGCCTCGGAGAAACCGGGCAGGTTTTCCCAATGGATGGCGCAGCGCTTGTTGGAGAGCAGGCCGGCATTGGCCAGGACATAGGCCCCGGTGCACAGGCCGCCGACGGCGACGCCGCGATTGTATTCCTCGCGCAGCCAGGCGAAGACCGACTTGTTGGTGTAGGTCTCGACATTGATGCCGGTGCAGACGATGACCATCGAGGGGCGCTCGGGCCCGGCCATCTTCTTGCGTTCCTCTTCGAGCGAGGTGTCGACGGCGCATTCGACGCTGTTGGAAGCGCGCACCGCCTTGCCGTCGATGCTGGCAAGCCGCCATTTGTAGGCTTCGTAGCCGAGCATGCGATTGGCGATGCGTAGCGGGTCGAGGGCGGTTGCAAAGGCAACCATGGTGAAATCGGGTACGAGGAAGAACACAAGCGATCGTTTGATCGGATGTCTGATGGCGTTCAAAGGAACCCTCACGCTGACCGGAAACGGCGCGAACCTGATGTCGCGAATAGCATAGCGACAACAGCAAATTCCCTTGCTGTCAATGGGGTTGGGGCTGTCGCTAAAATTAAATCTGCGACATGCATACCCCGCGTCGACTGATTTTCGGCAGTGTGGCGCTTGTGAGGCGACAAGCTACGAAAAAACCGCCGCTCCGGACTTGGGCCGGAGGGCGGTCAGGTCTCGATCCGCGGGAGGGAGCGGATCGGTTCGAATTCAGCCGACGAGCATGCCAAGTCGATTGGCGGCCAAGGCTCCGGTCTGGCCGGGCATGGTCTTGGCAAGGCGCTGGCGCTCGATCGCCGTCGAAAGCGTTGCGTTGCGGCTGATGCCGAACAGGCGGGCGAAAATCTTCATGACACGTCTCCATGCATCGAGGTTACACGGGGTGCCTTCGCGCTCTGGAGTGGGGCAGCTCGTTTGATGATGCGCATATAGGGCTTGGACTGGGCCCGGTATGCTGCAAAAGCGAAGCGGCGAGCGACAAAAGCGACATCGTTTCCGAAGGGTTCGATCTCAGGTGTCAACCGTCGGAAAATATTCAATGTTTACAGCGGCTTGGGTTGTTGGTTGGTGGCCATGCATACAGGTCGCATTTGGTGTGCAGCGATTGCATGGCTGGTCGGAAAGCGGCTGCGCTATCGGACCTGCCGATCCTGGTGCGGCAGGCCCCTTTCAGTCGCGCTCAGTGCACCTGGCCGCTGTTGCCCCGACGATAGCCGGTTTCGGAATCGAATGCCTCGGGCCAGCCGATGTCCTTCTGCAATTCGAGCGGAAGAGAGCGGACCGACCGTGCGGTGTGGTAGCGGGCGCGGGCTGCGTTGAATTCGCTGGCGATACGACCGATCGATGAAAGAATGGACATTGCGGTAACCTTTCCTCTTGGGCCGGTTCAAGGCCGGCTTTAGGTGCTCGCCCGGTGGGCACCGCTGCTTGCAACCGTCTCGCGCACTCTTGCGCTTCTTCTTCCGGGCAATCTCGATGCTGGGCTCATGTCCCCTGCCTCGATGGAGTTGACTATCGCTCGAACATGAGGTTCAATCAAACGAAATGAAATGATGTGTTCGATCAGAAATATTGAAGGACATCGGTCATGAACGCACCACTCAATCATCCTCTGCCACTGCTCGACCTCGATGTGCTGCGCACCTTCGTGGCGATCGCCGAAACCGGCAGCTTCACGACGGCCGCCAATGCGGTGTTCCGCACGCCGTCGGCCGTTTCGATGCAGATCAAGAAGCTCGAGGACATTCTCGGCCGCTCGGTGTTCCTCCGCGATGCCCGTTCGGTGGCGCTGACGACCGATGGCGAGATGCTGCTCGGCTATGCCCGTCGCATGCTGGCGATCAATCGCGAGGCGGTGTCGAAGTTCATCATCCCCGACATCGTCGGCGTGGTGCGGCTGGGATCGCCCGACGATTTCGGCGAGCGTGTGCTGCCATTCGTGCTCAAGCGCTTCGCACAGACGCATCCTGCGATCGCCGTCGACGTCATCATCGACCAGAGTAGCAATCTGCGCCGGCGCATGGACGACCGCGCACTCGACATCACGCTGCTCACCAACGCCTGCAAGGCCAATGCTTCCGGCGCCGAAGTGCTGCTGACCGAGCCGATCGTGTGGGCCGGCACCAAGGGCGGCTGCGCGCATATGCGCGAGCCGTTGCCGGTGTCGCTGTGGGAAGAGGGCTGTGCCTGGCGGGCAGGGGCGCTGGAGGCGCTGGGCCGCGAGGGGCGCAACTACCGCGTCGCCTACATGAGCGCGCATACTGCAGGCCAGCGCGCGGCGATCCTTTCAGACCTCGCGGTTGCGCCGCTGCCGAAATCCTTCCTCGGTGATGAACTCGTCGAACTCGGCCCCAAGGATGGCATGCCGGAGATCGGCAACTACAGCCTGGCGATGATCGTGGCGCCGGAAGCCAGCGCGCCGGTGAAGGCTGCCGCCGACCACATCCGCGCGGCATTCGAAACCTTCAATCTTACCGGCAAGTTTTGAAGTTCAGCGCCTGACCGATACCACGGCCCAGCGATAAACCTTCGCCATCGTTGACGGCGGTGGGTTCCAGTCGAGGTCGCGCTGGATCTCGGGTGGCAGCGCATTCATGATGCTTGCGGTCCTGCGCTCGCTGCGCGCCTGCTTGTAGCGGGCACCGAGGCGGCCGAGGTCGTCGAAAAGAGGCATGTGCCTGTCCGTCGATTTGCCTGGTGTTCTGAGGATCAGCCAGCGCGACGCGTCGCCATGAGCGCCCATTGCAAGCGCCGGTCGGCCGCGGCAGGCCGGCCGGCGCTGCGACTGCGGAAGGCCAGCAGGTGGACCTTTTCGGCGAAGGTCACGCGCAACGTGCTTTCCGCCCGTCGAAGGCGATCACGTTCGACATCGAAGCCAGCGGGCCGACCGGCCAGCCAAGCTCGATCTGGATGTCGAGCGGCAGCTTGTTCATCAGCAGTGCCACGCGACCATATTTGTGGAGCTGGCCTGCGGTGCCCGTGCCATGGCGAGAGGCCCCCTCGATCCAGCCGAGTTCGACCTGCAATTCGCGCGGCAGGCCGTTCATCATCTTTTCAACGCGCCCGTCGCGACGGGCATGCCTGAGCACGGCGCCAAATTGATGGAACTCACCGATGATGGACATGGAGCGTCTCCTGGAAACTACGGGTCGGCGGCGCTACGCGAGACTTGATACGCCTCCGACCGGGCAGAAGTCTATGTTCGCTTCTGTTTCACTTTGATATCGCGTAGACGCATTTCTGTTTCAGGATGGGAGGATTCTGAAACAGAATGCCGGACAGGCTCAACGTCGCGCCAAGAAGGCCGAATGGAGCGCCCTGATCTGCTCATCGCTCCCTGCCGGCCAGCCGATGTCCTTCTGGATCTCAGGCGGCAGGCTGTTCAGCCGGCGCAGCGACCTTGCTTCCCGCCGCGCCCTTCGGATGTCGGCTCCGTAGCGACTTATCGAACCAATTATCGACATAGGTGTCTCCTTTTCATCGTGAGTGCCGATGCAGGGACGTCCGCAGGCGGCAATTGACGAGCGGAAACTAATTCGTATTTGTTTCGAGTCGATTTCGTTTCAACGCAAGATTGTGCCGGAATGGTTGCGCAATGGAAACATGCCCGATACAGTCATGCTAACATAAAAGCGCTTCGGCGAGGCATCAAATCCCCGCCGAAACCGCTGGCCACTGCAATGACAGTTCGCTTAATCGCGGGCCCGGCGAGCCGCGCGTTCCTCGCGAGAACGGCGCCGCGGAGAGGCGTCCGCGGCCTCGCCTTCCGCACCGGCCGCCTTGCGCGGCGGCAGCTTGACCTGCTCGGCGAGCCGCGGGAACGGATCGACCTTGTTGGGCAGGGCCATGGCGTTGATGAACAACTGCTGGAAATGCGGTTCGAGGGCGGTCTCGATCTTCTCGATCTGGCCGACTTCCTTTTCGATCTCGCGGCGATGGTCGCGGTTGAGCAGCGCCATCAAGGCGCCGGTGCCAGCGGCGTTGCCGACTGCCTTGACCTCGTCGAGGACGCAGTCGGGGATCAGTCCAAGCACCATGGCATATTTCGGATCGATGAAGGAGCCGAAGGCGCCGGCGAAACGGATGGTGTCGACGGTCTCAATGCCCTGCTTTTCCATCAGCAGCTTCACGCCGGCATAAAGTGCTGCCTTGGCCAATTGAATGGCGCGGATGTCGTTCTGCGTCACGGTGATGCGCGGTTCGCCCTGGCGGCCTTCGCGCAGCAGGTAGGAGAAGGTTCGGCCGTTCGGGATGATGCGCGGGCTTTTGGCTGCGAGCGTACCGTCGACGACGCCGTCCTCGGAGATGATACCGGACAGGTACATCTCGGCCACGACCTCGATGATGGCCGAGCCGCAGATGCCGGTGACGCCGGTGGTCCACGACTCTTCCTCGAAGCCCTCTTCGTCGGACCACTTGTCGGTGCCGATGACGCGGTATTTCGGTTCCAGCGTCTCGGGATCGATGCGCACGCGCTCGATGGCGCCGGGTGCCGCGCGCTGGCCGGAGGAGATTTCGGCGCCTTCGAATGCCGGGCCAGTAGGCGAGGATGCGGCAACGACCCGGTTCCTGTTGCCAAGGATGATCTCGGCATTGGTGCCGACATCGACCAGCAGCATCATCTTGTCCTGGCGGTAGGGTCCTTCGGCGAGTGTCGCGCCGGCGGCGTCGGCGCCGACATGGCCGGCGATGCAGGGCAAGGTGTAAAGGCGTGCGCCACGATTGACCTCGATGTCGATTTCATGCGCCCAGAATTGCAGCGCACCCGAGACGGCGAGCGCGAACGGCGCCTGGCCGAGTTCGGTCGGGTCGATGCCGAGGAACAGGTGGTGCATGATCGGGTTGGCGACGAAGACGCAGTCGAAGATGTCTTCGCGGTTGGCCTGGCCCTCTTCGCAGACCTTGCCGATCAGCGAATTGACCGCCTCGCGCACGGCCTTGGTCATGGCCTCGCGGCCATCCGGGTTCATCATCACGTAGGAGACGCGGCTCATCAGATCCTCGCCGAAGCGGATCTGCGGGTTCGACGTGCCCGACGAAGCGGCAATGCGGCCTGACAGCAGCGACACCAGGTGCATGGCGATGGTGGTCGAGCCGATATCGCAGGCGATACCGTAGGCCTCGTTCTTGAGGCCGGGGAAAAGGCCGATGATGAAAGGCCGCGAGGAATCCATGTCGCGGTGGACCACGGCAGTCACGCCCCATTTGCCTTGAGTGACTTCCGGCTGGTCGGGCAGCTTGGTGCGCAGGATCTTCTGGACCTGGGGGATGAGGTGGGGCGCAACCAGCAGGTCTTTCCAGCCCCAGTCCTTTTCGAGCGCCAGCTTGAGGCGGTCGAGGTCGCCTAGCGGCTTGTGCATGTCGGGCTCTTCCAACTCGACATAGCAGAGCTGGACGGCGGCATTGCGCTCGATGACGCGGTCGGTGGCCGCCTTGCGCACCACCTGGGCGTTGATGACGGTGTCCTGCGGCACGTCGATGACGAGGTCGCCGACGATCATGGCCGAGCAGGACAGGCGACGCCCCTCGGGCAGGCCGCGCACGCGCTCGTAGCGCTCTTCCTTCGGACCCTTTGGCGAGATGTGCTCGTTGGACGAGACGATCTTGTGCTTGGCGAAGTTGCCTTCCTGGACCTCGATCTGGCAACGGCCGCAGGTGGCGCGCCCGCCGCACACGCTCTCGACATAGACGCCGAGCTGGCGCGCGGCATCGAGGATGGGCGTTCCCACCGGAAACCGTCCGCGCTTGCCCGATGGCATGAAGAGCACCAGCGGATCGGTGATGTTGGCGGGCGAGTTCATGGCAATGCTCCAATCTGCACCGGCCAGGCGATCGAGCTATCCGCGATACGCAAGCCGGCATCTTTTCCCCGCAGCCGGGGAGAAGATAAATTCCGAGACGCCGCGGCCTGTGGCTCCCCTGCAGCGGGAGCGCGACCAGGATCAAGTGCGGCGTTTCTGTTCACGATCGGCTGGTTACCCCCTGGCCATCCGGGCCTCGCGGCCGCCACGGCGGCGGCCACCGGCGGCGTCGCCTGGCGCATTGACCGCAACCGGTGCGGCCACGGCGTGTCCGCCTTCGGCCGGCTTGTAGTCCTTGTAGGTCTTGATCCAGTTGGTGCAGTGCTCGTCGGTGCCGTTGAGCACATTGGCGCCGCGGACCGCTTCCATTTCCTGCGGGCGCACCGGGTTCATGATCGCCGAGGTCATGCCGGCGCCGATGACCATCGGAATGAACGCGGCGTTGATGCCATGGCGGTGCGGCAGGCCGAACGAGATGTTGGACAGGCCGCAGGTGGTGTTGACCTTGAGCTCCTCACGCAGGCGGCGGAGCAGCGCAAAGACCTGGCGGCCGGCATCGCCGAGCGCGCCGATCGGCATGACCAGCGGGTCGACGACGACATCATGGGCGGGGATGCCAAAGTCGGCGCAACGCTCGACGATCTTCTTGGCGACCGCGAAGCGGACATCCGGATCCATCGAAATGCCGGTCTCGTCGTTGGAGATGGCAACGACGGGCACGTTGTATTTCTTGACCAGCGGCAGGATCGCTTCGAGCTTTTCTTCCTCGCCGGTGACGGAGTTGACCAGCGGGCGGCCCTTGGCGACCTTGAGCGCCGCTTCGATGGCTGCCGAAACCGAGCTGTCGATCGCCAGCGGCAGGTCGACGAGGTTCTGAACGATCTCCAATGTCTGCACCAGCAGGCCCGGTTCGGTCTCGTTCGGGTTGACCGACGTGACACCGGCGTTGATGTCGAGCATGGTCGCGCCGCAGGCAGCCTGCTCCAGCGCGTCCCTGATGACGGTCTCGAAATTGCCGGCGATCATCTCGGCGGCCAGCTTCTTGCGGCCGGTCGGGTTGATGCGTTCGCCGATCACGCAGAAGGGCTGGTCGAAACCGATGACGATTTCGCGGGTCGCCGAGGCGACGATGGTGCGGGTCATGAATCCTCTCCGTGGGATATAAAGATTTCTTTATATCGTTGTCTGTTTTCGTTCAAGCGCGTCGGTCGCGCCTGGCAGTCAGTGTGCGGTCTTCACCATGTCGACCTGCGATTCGGTAACGTCGTCATGCAGGAGGTGCTCAAGTCGGTCAGCGACCAGTTGGTCATCGGCGCGGGCTTCGCGTTTCCACGGCCGGCGGCCCTTCAGCACACCCGATTCATCAACGATCTCGGCAACATACTCCTCCTGCCTGTAGGCCATCACATGGATGCCCGACACGCCGGCGATCTCCTTCACCTCGTTGATGATGTCGATGCAGATCTGCTTGCCTTCCTTCTTCTGGTCCTGGGCACCTTCCAGGCGAGCGATGATCGAGTCCGGGATATGGATGCCCGGCACGTTTGATCGAATCCACTTGGCGGTCTTGGCCGAAGCAAGCGGGCCCACGCCGACCAGGATGAAACATTTTTCGTCGTAGCCGCGATCGCGCACCTGTTGCATGAAGGTGCGGAACATCGGCACGTCGAAGCAATATTGGCTCTGCACGAATTGCGCGCCCGCGGCGATCTTCTTGCCCAGGTGAACGGGCCTGAAGTCATAGGGCGGGGCGAAGGGGTTCACTGCTGCGCCGAGGAACAGCTGCGGCGGGGTCGTCAGCTTGCGACCCGACAGGAACTTGCCGTTGTCGCGCATGATGCGGACGGTTTCGAGCAACGACATCGAGTCGAGGTCGAATACGGGCTTTGCGCCGGGCTGGTCGCCGGCCTGCACGCCGTCGCCGGTAAGGCAGAGGATGTTGGCGACGCCCATGGCGGCCGCGCCCAGCACGTCGCCCTGGATGGCAATGCGGTTCTTGTCGCGGCAGGCGATCTGCATGATCGGTGCGTAACCCATGCGGGTCAGCAGGGCGCAGATGCCGACGGACGACATGTGGCAGTTGGCACCCGACGCGTCGACCGCATTGATGCCGTCGACCCAGCCGTCAAAAATCCTGGCACGGTTGTAGACGTCTTCGGGGTCGGCGCTGTCGGGCGGGTTCAACTCGGTGGTGACGGCGAACTCGCCCCGGCGCAGCACGCGCTCCAGGCGGCCGCGCGACGAATGGCCGGGCAGGCGATCAAGCGGCAGGTCGATGCCGTCGGGGTGCTCGTCGGGCTGGCGCGGGCGCGGCGGGTTCATGCGACTTCCTTGCTGGCGGTTTCACGCGTGGCTGCCGCTTGCGCCGTAACCCGGAGCCAGGCCGAGGTTTCGCGCAGCGACTGGTCGACCGGTTTCTGGACGTTGAGGATGGCGTCGCCCTTGACCATGTTGCGCGAACCTTCCCAGGCCTTGACCCAGACGCAGGGCATGTCGGGCTCGACCTCGCAATTGCCGTTGGCGCGCACACCGCCACAAGGGCCGTTGCGCAGTTGCTTGGGGCAGTTCATCGGGCACGACATGCCGGTCGACGACAGCACGCACTGGCCGCACATGCGGCAGTCGAACATCAGGCCTTTGACCCGCTTCTCGACAAACTTGATCGGAGCCTCGACGCGGCCATAGCCGATCTTCTTCCACAACGGGTGGAGCAACAGGAACATGTCCGCGAAGCGGCTGTAGAACCATTCGAGCAGGCGCGAATGGCGGATCGACCAAAGCCTTATCGTATAGCTGCGCTGGACGCGGCGCTGCGGCGACACATCGGCCGGCTTGTAATCGCTCTTGGGCGCGGCCTTCTTGACCAAAGTCGCCTGGGTTACCGTCGGCTGGGTATCAACCATCGTCCTTGCCGCCTGCCTTGACGAGAGCGACCAGCCGCTCACGTGTGAAATTCGCATCGATCTCGGCCATTGCCTTGTCGGCTTCCGCTTCGAGGTCGTCGCTGACCGGAACCGGATCGGCCTTGCGCCACTCTGCCAGATAGGCGTCGGTGTCGCCGGCACCCGTTCGCATGGCGCACATGTCGATCGCTTCGGTGAACCGCAGCGGCAATTCGCGCTTGGCGTTCTGCCGGCCCTTCTTGACGATGACCTGGGCAGGGATGTCGCGCCAGTAGACGATGATCAGGTCGGCCATTTCGATCTCGCTTTCAGTGACGTTGAGCTTTGCCGCAACCACGGGGGTGCTGCTTGTTATGGGACGACGCGCGCGCATTCAAAAGCGACGCGACGTCGTGCCGTAACAGATAGAGGTGGGATAGTTGCTTCGGCGCTACCAGACGCCGCGGCGGATGCCGGTCCAAAGGTAGCCCCAGACGGTCGGGTGGTACCATTGCCTGGAGGGCAGGCCGGTGTCGATCGGCGCAAGAGTTCCGCTCAAGGCATCTTCGATGGCCTTGGCGCAAATGTCGCGAGAGAAGGCGGCCTGGCGCATGGCGTAGCTGGCGATGGTGTCGCTTTTTCCAGGTGTCCCCCGGGACTGGTAGAGCACTGCATCGGTGTCGACGCCGGCATCGACCAGATGCACGGTCGAGCCGAAATTCTCGCGATCGCCCGTGGCAAGCGCCCAGTATCCGCCATTCATGCCGCGATATTTCGGGTTGATGCCGGAATGGTAATTGACCACCGGGCAGGGGATGCCTGCGAGGGTGCTTGCCGAAACCAGCCTGCAGCCGGCGAGGAACACCACCGCCGGCTCGAGCCGGCGTACCGTCTCGGCCAGTTCGGGGCCGTCGGCAGATGAAACCGATACGATTTCCTGACCGGCACGCGGCCTGGTTTCGAGCTTCTCCTCGGCCACGATGCGTTCGATGCTGCCGTTGAGGAGCCTTTTTCCGATGCGGATCAGGACCATGGTGCCCAATTGGCCGATGACGGAGAACCAGCCGAGCTTCCTGGCCCGGCGGATCAGCAGTTCACGTTTCGCGTAGGGCGTTTCGAGAACGACGGTGAATGGCCCGAAGCGGTCCGCCAAACTGTTGATGATAGCCCAGATATGTTCGCCGCCTTCGGTGACGAAGACGATAGGCCCGCGACCCATTCAAAGCTACCCCAGCCAGGCAATGAAGGCATGCGTGGCAAAGCCGGCGCCGCCCACCACGACACCGACAACGGCCAGCGAGGCCACGCCAACGGCGCTGCCTACGGCAAAAAGAATGCCGTCGCGCTCCGACAGCGCCAGTCCGAGGAGGGCCGTGGCAAATGCCGGCAGCCAGTTGCCGAGCGGAATCGGTAGCGTGATCGACACCGACAGAATGAGTGCAATGATGCCGATCACCCGGTCGCCCTGCTTGCGCCAGAACGGCCAGTAGCGCGGTCGCACGACCTCTTCGAGGCGGATCAGCCTGGGAATGACCCAGTCGGTGACGGTGCGGAACTGGTCGGCCGAAAGCGAGCGCCGCGTGATGAAGTTCGGCAGCCAGGCGCGGTTGCTGCCAAAGGCCATCTGTGCCGCCACGATCAGCAAGGGCAGGCCAAGCACGGCCGAAGCGCCTGGCGGCAATGGCAAGAGATTGAAGGCGGCGAACAGAACCAGGAGCGGCGCGAAGCTGCGCTTGCCCAATGTGTCCCTGATGTCGCCGATCGAGATGTTGCCGTTTGCGTCGCGGGCGAGTTGGGCAAAGATCGCGGAGAGCCTGCGTCCGCGACGCCGCTGCGGCGCAGCAGCGATTTCGCCCGCGTCAGATTCGTCGTTTTGCCTATTCATGCAGTCTTCAGCCCACTAGCGGCAGCATCTTCATGCGCCGATCCCCATCGCAGTGTGCGACGGCCAGGTTAATCCTTGATGACACCGGAAGGCTGCATGTGATGCCGCGCCGCCCCGAATGCAATGTCAGCGCCGGAATTCGATGATGTCCAGCTTGGATTCGTATCTCGGCGCCGGAAACTCGATGCGCCATTCCGTCGGGCCCGAGCGGAAAGCATAGCCGACCTGGTCCGTTTCCGGGCCGCTGGCATAGGCTTTCGGACTATCGCCGGCGATAAAGCCCGAGCCGAGATAGATCGAACGCTTCTCGCCGTCATCGTAGAAGCGGCCCTTGGTGCGCTGCGAGCCGCTCAGCTTTTCCAGCTGCCAGCCCGAGCCATCGTCGCTGACCCTGCACTTGAACCAGCCGTAGATCACGAGTGGCACGTCGCCACCGGCCTTGATGGTGCGGCACTGCCAGTTGCCGGCCATGTCGAAATCGGGAACGGACAGCAGCGGTTTGGCGAGCATCTGGTCGAGCACGGCCACATCTGCCGGCGCGCCGGTCTTGGCGCCCTGCAATGCCTCTTTCCGGGTGTCGTCGTATTTTTCGAGCCGCGCCTTGTCGGCGGGCGTCATCAGCTTCTGCACTACGCCGTCAGCATGGGCAAAGCCGGCGGACGCCGTGAGAACGGCAGCGAGCATCAGTTTGCGATAAGCCATGAAAACCCTTCCCCTTGTGGCTGAACCTCAAGGGAGGAATCAGGCGCTTTAATGATCTGCCGCGGCTGACACAGCGTTGGCAAGAGCCTGGGGCAGATCGCCATAACCGGTGGCGCGCCGCTCGTAGACGAGTCCCAGCATCTTGGCTGCGTCTTCAGCCACCTTGTCGAGCGCCGGGTCATCGGTCTGGGCGAGGTAGATCAGCTTCTCGTAGTTGCCGAAGTAGTCGGTTACCAGTTCCGGGTGCCGGTCGAGCCCGAGCGGCTTGATGAAGAAGGCGTCGAACTGCCGGCACAGGAAGTCGGTCATGTAGAACGACATCATGTCGGCGTCGCCGACTTTGGCGTAGGCTTCAGCGCCCTGGTAGAAGGCAAAGCAGTGCGGGCCAGCGATGCGCTCGACGCCATGCTTTTCGCAGACCCGGTCGAGCAGCCCGCCCGTGCCGCAATCGGCGTAGCCGACATAGATGTGCCGGTAGCCTTCCGCCTTGGCTTCGGTGATCGCCTTGTCCATGGCCGGTGCGATGCGGTCGGGGCGAAAATGGAAGTCGGCCGGCAGGCAGGTCAGTTCGAGATGATCGAGCCCCAGCCGCTCCTTGACCGCCAACACCTCGCGCGCAATCATGCCGCAGCCTATGACCAGCAGCCTGTCCTCGATTTCGGGTTTCGTTTTTTGCTTTGTGGCCATGGAACCAGTCGAAGCGGCCTTCGTTGCGTTAGGGCGAATTTATAGAGAGAGGGAATCCAGTCCATGAAACTGTCACGTCTGGCACCGGTCGCCATCATCGCCTGCGCGCTCGCGCTGGCCTCTTGCGCCAACACCATTCGCGGCGTCGGCAAGGACGTCAAGGGGACGGCAAACGCCATCGAGGACACAGTCCAATAAGGGACTGAATCCCGTCAATCTCATTCACATCGGCACGAAGAGGCCGCACCGCAAGGTGCGGCCTTGCTGCATCAAGCGGAAGCGAGCAAATTGTGCTTGCGCTTCATGTAGTCCTTGGCTGTCTCGACGGCCACCGCCGCGTCGCGGCAGTAGGCATCGGCACCGACGGCCTTGCCGAATTCCTCGTTGAGCGGGGCGCCGCCGACGAGCACGACGAAGTCGTCGCGGATGCCCTTTTCCTTCATCGTATCGATGACGACCTTCATGTAGGGCATGGTCGTGGTCAAAAGCGCCGACATGCCGATGATGTCGGGCTGATGTTCCTCGATGGCGTTGAGATAGTTCTCGACCGGGTTGTTGATGCCGAGGTCGATGACGTCGAAGCCGGCGCCTTCCATCATCATGCCGACAAGGTTCTTGCCGATGTCGTGGATGTCGCCCTTGACCGTGCCGATGACCATCTTGCCCTGCTTGGGCGCGCCAGTGGCGGCAAGCAGCGGGCGCAGGATGAACATGCCGGCCTTCATGGCGTTTGCCGAAAGCAGCACCTCGGGAACGAACAGGATGCCGTCGCGGAAATCCTCGCCGACGATGCGCATGCCTTCAACGAGCGCCTCGGTGAGCACCTTATAGGGCACCCAACCGCGTTCGAGCAGGATGTTGGTGCCTTCCTCGATCTCTTCCTTGAGCCCGTCATAGAGATCGTCGTGCATCTGTTGCACGAGCTCGTCGTCGGAAAGCTCGGACAGGATGATTTCGTCGTCGGACATGTCAGGAGGCTCCCTCGGGGCGGCGCCAAATTGCGGCGGGCGGCTACTGCGCTAATACGTAGCTTGCCAGTGCCGCAAATCCATAGCTGATTTGCGACCTCCTGCAAAACGAAAGCGACTGATAACTCGCCGGCTTGCTTGTCGATTTTGCGACAGGCGTTGGCGCTGGCAAGCCGTTTCGCCTAGGGTGCATGGCTACGATCCGACGAGGTGCTGCGACAGGCGGCCAAACGTGTTTCAAGGATGACGGCGATGACAGAAAACCTCGTGACCGATCAGGAAGCGTCGAATGCGCGGCGCGGGCGCGGCGCAAGCGGTGGGGCAGCGGCCCGGCGTGCGGCCCGCTCCGGCGGCGGCCCCGGCACCCAGCTCACCTATATCAAGCGCAAGATCAACGTTTATGAGGTTCTCAACGAGGAGGGGCTGGCGCTTATCGAGAAGAACGCCGACACGGTGCTCGAGGAGATCGGCATCGAGTTCCGCGACGACGCCGAAGCGCTCCAGCTGTGGAAAGAGGCCGGCTGCGACGTCAAGGGCGAGCGCGTCCACTTTCCCAAGGGCCTGTGCCGCTCGCTGCTGAAGACCGCTCCGTCCGTCTACACCCAGCACGCGCGCAACTCGGAGCGTTCGGTGCAGATCGGCGGCAACGCCACCGTCTTCGCACCCGTCTACGGCCCACCCTTCGTCCGCGATCTCGACGGCAACCGCCGCTATGCGACGATCGAGGATTTCCGCAATTTCGTGAAGCTCGCCTATATGGCGCCGTCGATCCACCACTCGGGCGGCACGGTGTGCGAGCCGGTCGACGTGCCGGTGAACAAGCGCCACCTCGACATGATCTACAGCCACATCAAATATTCCGACAAGCCGTTCATGGGCTCGGTCACGGCACCGGAACGTGCGGAAGACACAATCGCCATGGCCAAGATCGTGTTTGGCGACGACTTCGTCGAAAACAACACGGTGCTGACCAGCCTGATCAACGCCAATTCGCCGATGGTCTTCGACGAAACCATGCTGGGTGCGCTGAAGGTCTACGCGCGCCACAACCAGGCCTGCATCGTCACGCCGTTCATCCTGGCCGGCGCGATGAGCCCGGTGACAGTTGCCGGTACGCTGACCCAGGTCCTGGCCGAGGTGCTGGCCGGCGCATCCTTCACCCAACTGATCCGTCCGGGCGCACCGGTGCTGTTCGGCACCTTCGCCTCGTCGATCTCGATGCAGTCGGGCGCGCCGACCTTCGGCACGCCTGAGCCGTCGCTGGTGTCTTACGGGGCCGCACAGCTCGCCCGCCGTCTCGGCCTGCCGTTCCGTACCGGCGGCTCGCTTTGCGCCTCCAAGGTGCCGGATGCACAGGCGGCGTATGAAAGCGCGAACACGCTGAATTCGACCATCCTGGCCGGCACCAATTTCGTGCTGCATTCGGCCGGCTGGCTCGAAGGCGGTCTCGCCTCTTGCTACGAAAAGTTCATGATGGACATCGACCAGCTCGGCATGACGCAGAGATTGTCCGAAGGTGTCGACCTCTCGGAAAACGGCCAGGCGATGGATGCCATCCGCCAGGTCGGCCCCGGCAGCCACTATCTGGGCTGCGACCACACCCAGGCCAATTTCCAGACGGCGTTCTACCGCTCCAGCATTGCCGACAACAATTCCTACGAGCAGTGGCTCGCAGAAGGGCAGAAGACCGCGCCCCAGCGCGCCAACGACCTCGCCCGCCGCTGGCTCGAAAGCTACGAGGCGCCGTATCTCGACCCAAGCATCGATGACGGCCTGAAGGACTTCATTGCCGCCAAGAAGGCGTCGATGCCCGACGCCTTCACGTGAAAGGAGCCCGTTTCAGGCGGGGCTAAAGTCGCCAGCATCATTCACAAGGAAGTCTGGCGGAGCGCATTCTCCGATCCGGGCAAGAAAGGATGACGCTTGTCTCCCTGTCTGGTTGACGACATTGCCGCCGCGCTGGCTGAGCATGGTCTCATTCCGCGCGGCGGTTTTGTTTTCGGAGCGGGCGATGCCACACCGGCCGGACCGGCGGCCGGGCCCGCGCGGTCGGTTTTGCTGGTGGGACAAGCGGGCGCTGCGCCGTGGCCGCATTTCCAGCGGTGGCTCAAACGGCAGCCAACACGTCTTGAGGAACCGCTGGATACATGGTCGCGCGAGGTCATCGGCGAGGTAGCAGCAGAGTTCGGGGCGCGGGCGGCGTCGCCGTCGGACAAGCCTTATCTGCCTTTCCAGCAATGGGCGATGCGTGCCGAGGGGTTGAAGTCATCGCCGCTTGGGATACTGATGCATCCCGAATACGGGCTGTGGCATGCCTATCGCGGCGCCTTGCTGTTCGATGTCGAGATCGAGATGCAGGCAGCTCCCGAGCAGATTCATCTTTGTGATCTATGTAGTGGAAAACCTTGCCTTAAATCCTGTCCGGTCGATGCCTATTCCGAGGCTGGTTTCGCGCATCAAGATTGCCTCGCGCATGTGCGCGGCCCGATGGGCGCACCGTGCCGAACCGGCGGCTGCCTCGATCGCAACGCCTGCCCGCAGGGCTTGGCCTTCAGATATCCCAGTCAGGTCCAGGCCTTTCATATGAAGAGCTTCGGCGGATTCTGAAGCAGTTCGGCCTGGTACAAGCGCCGCCGAGAGTTGTCTAATTGACCTAAAAGGGGCTTCCGGCCTATTCATCAAGTCATCCGATGACTTGATGAATAGGCGCCTAGCATGCAGCCGGCCAGCCGGACCAATCTGACCGACAGTGCGGGCGAAAGCCTGCGCAGCGAAATCGTAGGCGGACGCTGGAACGTCGGTGACCGTATCCCCAATGAGGCTGCACTTGCCGAACTGCTGACGGTCAGCCGTGGCACGGTGCGCGAGGCCGTGAGGGCGCTGGTCTCGCAAGGGCTCCTGGAGACGCGACAGGGATCCGGTACCTATGTTCGCTCGACCGTCGACCCGTCAGCCGCACTCCGTCGCATGAAGCGTGCTGGGCTGCGAGATCAATGGGAGGCACGGGCGGCTCTGGACGTCGAGGCCGCCCGGCTTGCCGCGCTACGCCATACGCCGGCGGACGTCGTGAAAATGCGGCGCCTGCTGCAAGCGAGGGGCACGGCGGCCGATGGCGGGCACGAGGCCTTCATCCGCCGCGACATCGCCTTCCACAAATCCGTGGTCGAAGCCTCCGGCAACACGGCGATGATCGAACTCTACGACTTCTTCACCGGTGCCATCGCCGAGACCATCCAGGCGACGCTTGGCGGCGATTTGCCGGAGCCCGACGGTCCCGCGCACGAGGCCATCGTCGACGCGGTTGCCTCAGGCGACCCGGAACGGGCAGCCGCCGCCATCCGTGCCTTCGTCGCACCGGTGCTTCTCGAACTCGACAGGCTGCTTGCGCAATGAACCAGAATTTCCGCCCCGGCGATCCGCATGACAAGCGGATCGAAACGATCAACGGCCTCGACGACCAGCTTGTCGACGCCGAGATCGACAGCCTGCCCAAGCCGCAACCGCCTGTCCTGCGCAGCCGCACAGGCCAGATCGTGCTTGGTGCCAGCCTCGTGCTGATTGCCTTCAACCTCAGGCCGCTGTTTTCGAGCCTGTCGGTCCTGCTGCCCGAAGTGATGCAGGAAACCGGACTTTCGACGATCGGTGCAAGCCTGCTGACGACTCTGCCCGTGTTGTGCCTCGGACTGTTTGCGCCCTTTGCGCCCAAATTGGCCCAGCGTTACGGGGCCGAACGCACGCTGCTTGGTGCGCTCGCGGTGTTGGCATTCGGCACCGGCTTGCGATGGTTCGGCTCCGTTCCGCTGCTTTTCCTTGCCACCTTCCTCGCCGGTGGTGCCATTGCTATCGGCAATGTGTTGCTGCCGGGGCTGGTGAAACGCGACTTCGCCAACAAGGCCGCAATGATGACCGGGCTCTATACCATGGCCTTGTGTGCCGGTTCGGCCGCAGCTGCCGGCCTCACGCTGCCGATCGAGCGCCTGATCACCGGTTCATGGTCGGGTGCGCTTGCCGCATGGGCCGTGCCGGCGTTGGTCGTGCTGGCGATCTGGGCACCGCAGGCGCTCAGCGCCGGCAAGCAGTCCAGCCACAGCGGGTATCGCGTCGTCGGATTGTGGCGCGATCGCCTGGCCTGGCAGGTCACGCTGTTCATGGGGCTGCAGTCGGCTCTCGCCTACTGCGTCTTCGGCTGGCTGGCGCCGATCCTGCGCGAGCGCGGCTTCGACGCCACGACCGCCGGAGCGATCGTCTCGGTCTCGGTGATGGCGCAGGTCGTCACCTGCCTTGCCGTTCCGTCCTTTGCCGTGCGGCGGAGAGACCAGCGCGGCGTCAACGTGGTGCTCGTTATTGCTGCCGTAGTCGCGCTGCTGGGCATCCTGTTCGCACCGACGTCGACCGTGCTGTTCTGGGCGATCCTGCAGGGCATCGGCCAAGGCGGCCTGATCGCGGCGGCGATGACGCTGATCGTGCTGCGCTCGCCGGATTCGCATGTCGCGGCACATCTTTCCGGCATGGCGCAGGGCGTCGGCTATGTGCTGGCGGCAGTCGGGCCGTTGCTGGTCGGCCTGATCCGCGGGTGGACCGGCAGCTTTTCTGCGTCGGCGTTTCTGTTCGTGGCGCTGGGCGTCGGCGCTGCCGCGATGGGGCTCGGTGCCGGCCGCACGCTGCATGTTCGCGCAAGGACGGTCCGCATCGAGGGGCAGGGCTGATCCAGCCCGCGCTGGAACGTTGCCGCGTGCAGCCAACCCCTTAGCGATTGGCTGCAAAGGCAACGCCCGCATGAACTTCCAACTTTGCCATCCCGGCGGGTTCGGCTATCAGGCACGGGATACAGCTTTCGCGGTCAGTTTGGTCGCGCGCCGATCGATCTGGAAAGTCCGAAATGCAATTCTTTGATGTCGTGGTGATCGGCGCCGGCGCCGCGGGCATGATGTGCGCGCTCGAAGCGGGCAAGCGTGGCCGCTCGGTGTTGATCCTCGACCATGCTCGAGCACCAGGCGAAAAGATCCGCATTTCGGGTGGCGGGCGCTGCAACTTCACCAATATCCACGCCAGCCCGAAGAATTTCCTGTCGCAGAACCCGTACTTCTGCATCTCTGCGCTCAGCCGCTACACCCAGCGCAATTTCATTGCGCTGGTCGAGCGCCATGGCATCGGCTATCACGAAAAGACGCTGGGACAGCTGTTCTGCGACGGCTCGGCGCGCCAGATCATCGACATGCTGGTCTGGGAAATGCGGGAAAACGGCGTCGAACTGCGCCTGTCGACCGTTGTCGAGGACGTTGGCAAGACTGCTGGCGGCTTCGAACTGGCTCTTTCCGGCGGCCGCGTCGGTTGCAGTTCGCTTGTCGTGGCCTGCGGCGGCAAGTCGATCCCCAAGATGGGGGCGACTGGCTTCGGCTATGAGCTTGCGGCGCAATTTGGCTTGCCGGTGGTCGAGACGCGGCCGGCATTGGTGCCGCTGACCTTCGACGCCAACACGCTGGAAAAGCTGGCGCCACTGTCCGGCATTGCCGTCGATGCGGATGTCGGTTGCGGCAAGACCAGCTTTTCCGAAGCCATGCTCTTCACCCATCGCGGCATCAGCGGGCCGTCGATCCTGCAGATTTCGTCCTATTGGCGCGAGGGCGACGAGATTGCGATCTCGATGCTGCCGGGAACCGATGTCGCCGGCCTGCTGCGCGAGGCCAAACGCAGCAACGGCCGGCAGGCGGTCCAGACCGTGCTTGCGGCCCATCTGCCCAAGAAACTGGCGCAGGCAATTGCCGAACGCACCGGTCTTGACGGCAATCTCGCCGATTTCAACGATGCGCAGCTCAAGACGGTCGACGCTGCCGTCAACGCCTGGCGCATCAAGCCGGCCGGCTCGGAAGGCTATCGCACGGCGGAAGTGACGCTGGGCGGCGTTGACACCAACGCCCTCGACCAGAAAACGATGCAGGTGAAATCCGTGCCGGGGCTGTTCTTCATCGGCGAGGTCGTCGACGTCACCGGTTGGCTCGGCGGCTACAATTTCCAGTGGGCCTGGTCGTCCGGCTGGGCCGCCGGGCAGGCCGCCTAGAATTATTTTCGCGCCACCCCAAGGATTGCCCCAAAGCTTTCGTCCAACAGGCAAATGATGGCGATGATGCTGGACGAAAGCGAAGCCTCCGATAGCGACCTGATCGGACGAGCGCGCGGCGGCGACAGGGCAGCTTTCGGCGAACTCGTCGAGAGGCACTACGGCTTTGTCCATCGCGTTGCCTGGCGCTGGTGCGGCAGCAGGACCGACGCTGAGGACATCGCACAGGAAGTTTGCGCACGGCTTGGCCGTGCCATTCGCGACTATCGCGGCGGCAGTGCTTTCACGACGTGGCTTTACGCCATGACGCTGAATGCCGCCCGCGACATGCAACGCAAGTCCGCGCGGGAGACGGCGAAGACCGCCGCCTACGGAACCCATGCGCTGGTGGCGGTGGACATCGAGCCAGCCGCCGAGGACCCTGCCGACAGGTTGTGGGCTGCCGTGCGCCAATTGCCCGACAAGCAGCGAGATGCCGTCCTGTTGGTCTATGGCGAAGGCCTGTCACATGGTGCCGCCGCCGACGCGATGGCAATCGCGGAAACCACGGTGTCCTGGCACATCCATGAAGCGAAGAAACGGCTGAAGCAACTCATGCGCTCGGCCGGGGAAGAGTGACCATGGTCGACGACAACGAACTCGACATGCTCCGCAATATTCCGACGCCGGTGCCGAGCGGGGAAGCCAAGGCGCGCGCGCTTGCCGCGGCCATGGCTGCCTACGACCTCGAAAAAAATCCAACTGCCACCCAAGGATTGGCCAAGACTGATCGTCTCACCGAACGAGCACGAAAGCTCTGGAGAGACGTCATGCAAAAGAAGCTGATTGCAGCGCCGGCCCTGGCCGGTCTCGTTGCCCTGCCGTTCGCCGGCTACGCCACGTTCTATCTGATGGAGGGATCGCCGTTCAATTTCGGTGCCGACCAGGAGGTCGCGCAGGCGCCCGTCATGCGCTCGAAAGAAGCACCCGCATCAACGCTCAAGAAGGCTGATGCTGAACGGCGCGAGGCCACGACCGAACTCCTTGCAGCGGCGCCGGCGAAGCCTGAGGCGAGAGCGGCGAGCGAAGAGGCCGTCATGAACGAGGCGGCGCCGGTCGGCGGCAGCGCGCCCGCGCCGATGGCCGACGCTGTTGCGTCCAGCCGCATGCCGACATTGATGGCACAGCCCCAGATCGCGCCGTCCGATATGCCGATGCCGCCGCAGGCGGAAAACCGCGACCGCGTGGAAGAATTCAAGACCAATCCGGTTCGTTCCGCCCTCGAAGATCCGGTTTCGACCTTCTCGATCGATGTCGACACAGCCTCCTATTCCTTCGTTCGCCGCTCGCTGAAGGAAGGCCTGCTGCCGCAGGCCGATACGGTGCGTGTCGAGGAGATGATCAATTATTTCCCCTACGACTGGAAGGGCCCGGAGCAGGCGTCAGTGCCGTTCAACACCACCGTCAGCGTCATGCCGACGCCGTGGAACGAGCACACCAAGCTGATGCACGTCGCGATCAAGGGCTATGACGTCAAGCCCGCCGAGCAGCTCAAGGCAAACCTGGTGTTCCTGATCGACGTGTCCGGTTCAATGGACGAGCCGGACAAGCTGCCGCTGCTGCGTTCGGCGTTCCGGCTGTTGGTGGGCAAGCTCAACCCCGACGACACCGTTTCGATCGTCACCTATGCGGGCAATGCAGGTACTGTTCTCGAACCGACCAAGGCGTCGGAACGTGCCAAAATCCTGCAGGCGATTGACACTTTGACGCCAGGCGGCTCGACGGCCGGCGAGGCGGGCATCCGCGAGGCCTATCGGCTGGCGCAGAGCTCCTTCGTCAAGGATGGGGTGAACCGCGTGATGCTGGCCACCGATGGCGACTTCAATGTCGGCCAGAGCGATGACGACGATCTCAAGCGCCTGATCGAGGAAAAGCGCCAGTCGGGCGTGTTCCTGTCGGTGTTCGGCTTCGGCCGCGGCAATCTCAACGACCAGATGATGCAGACCATCGCCCAGAACGGCAACGGCACGGCGGCCTATATCGACACGCTGGCCGAGGCCGAGAAGGTGCTGGTGCAGGATGCATCGTCGACGCTGTTCCCGATTGCCAAGGACGTGAAGATCCAGGTCGAGTTCAACCCGTCCGCGGTCGCGGAGTACCGGCTGATCGGCTACGAGACCCGGGCGCTGAACCGCGAAGACTTCAACAACGACCGCGTCGATGCGGGCGAAATAGGCTCCGGCCATTCGGTCACGGCGATCTACGAGCTCACGCCCAAGGATAGCCGGACGTTGGCTATGGACCCGCTGCGCTACGGCCAGGCCTCCACCAGCAATGGCGGGGTCGCCGATGCCGACGAATATGCCTTCGTCAAGATACGCTACAAGGCGCCCGACGGCGACGTGAGCAAGCTGATCACCACGCCGGTGACCAAGGCGAACGAGGTTTCGAGCTTCGATGCTGCAGGTGCAGACCAGCGCTTCTCGGTGGCAGTTGCGGCCTTCGGGCAGAAGCTGCGCGACGAAGACGCAACGGACAAGCTCGGCTTCGACAGGATCGCCGAGATCGCCTCGGCGGCGCGCGGTGCCGACCCCTATGGTTATCGCGCCGAGTTCCTGTCGCTGGTGCGGCTGGCATCGTCGCTCCAGGGCAGCAAGCCTTAAGGCATCAGGCAAGGGCAGGTGGGCCGGCCGGCGGAAAGGGGGCTTTCCGCCGGCCGTTCTTTTGTGATCTCTAGGCGTCCACCCGAAACGCTCAGGTGGTGCATCGGGAGACGACGGATGGCCGACCGGGAACTGGACGAATGGGATATCGCGCATGGCGGCCTGCGGTCGCTGTCGTCGCGCGAGATCAAGGTTTTCTGGGATGGCTATCTGGCCCACCGCAACGATCCCAGGATACGCCATGGCAGCCTCTATTCGCGCTGGCGGCACGTCTCCGACGACCTGGTTGTTTCGCTCTATTTGACCAATCGCAGCGTCGGGCTGTTCGTCAGAGGGCAACGCGGCGAGGGTTACGCCACCACGGCGAGCCGGCTGTCCGCTTTTGAGCCTGCGTTGGGCAAGGTGCTCGGCGTCAGCCTGCGCGGCGACTACCCGCTCTGCTACCTGTCCAATCACCCGGTGGCGATGACGGATCCGGCGAACTGGCCGCAGGCTTACGAGTGGTTGGAGCGGCAGGAAAAGCACTTCAGTAATGTGCTGAGCGAAATGGTTGTCGGCGCTTAGGCGCCAAGCGGCGAAAAATTTCGTTCGGCAGCGGGCGTCGTTGACGGAACAACAGGCGCTGGCCGTAAGCAACTGAAATAATGCAAAAATCGACTGCGTGATGGATCGACGAAGGCAATTCTTCGCCGGCCTTTTTCGCGAGCTGTCGGCGCTGGGTCCGAAAAAAAGTATTACGTTCTATCTTGCAAAAGATATATCTTTGAATAGATATGGCGACATGAAGCAAACATCCTGGAGAGGTACTCACATGTTCAATCACCCGAATTTCAATCATCGTTGCCGCGGAGAATGGTCCATGTCGAGCCAGAATGAAGGCGGCAGGGGCGGCGGTCGCCATGGCCGCGGCGGTCCCTTCGGTCGTCATCGCGGCGGTCCGTTCGGCGGCCGCGGCCCGCGCATGTTCGATCCCGGCGCGCTGCGCCTGGTCGTGCTGGGCCTGATCGCCGAGGAGCCGCGCCACGGCTACGACATCATCAAGGCGCTGGAGGCCAAGTTCCAGGGCGCCTACAGCCCGAGCCCCGGTGCGATCTATCCGATGCTGCAGATGCTGGAGGAGGCCGACCTCGTCATCTCCGTCGCCAACGGCAACAAGAAGCTCTATTCGATCACCGAGCAGGGCAAGGCATATCTCGAGGAGAACGCCGCCGAGTTGGCCAAGATCAATGCCCAGATCGACGAAACGTCGACGCAGGTCAGCGGCGTTGCGCTGGGCGACGAGGTCAAGGCGCTGAACTTCGCCGTATTCAGCCGGCTGCGCAGCGGCTCGCTGACGGCGGCACAGGCCGAGAAGGCGCGCGAGATTCTCAAGAAGGCGCGCCGCGATCTCGAAGACCTCTGAGTCCCGCGAATCCCCGATATGTCATGGCTCCCGCCGTAAAGGCGGGAGTTTCTTTATGCAAAACCCGTCGACAGGCCAGATTTGCGGGCCGTTTCGAACAATTTTAGTCAAAAGCCAATTTGCGCCGGAACCCGATCGCAACGGTCGCCGGCTAATACAGGTGCGGGTGAGCAAGGGGTGGATTGAGAATGCTTGTTGGTCGTGCGATGTCGGGTGCGGTTTCGAATGTTCGCACCGCCGATCCATTGGCGACACCGGCCCGCCCCGAAGCTGCCAACCGCAATAGCGACGTCGCGTCGGACGTCATGGCACAGGCCGCATTGCCTGCCACCAACAGCCATATCTATGTGCCCGCCAAGCCTGTTCAGCAGGCGGCGCCAGTCGCTATGCAAGACCCGTCGCGTACCCGCATGAGCGAAGTCGACGACGCCCACCGCACGGCATGGTCGGCACTCAATAACGAGCGCTTCCGGCTTGCCATGGAAAAGCTGGGTGACGTGCGCACGTCTGATGCGGTGATGTTGATGCGCCCGGTCGAAGGCGCGGGCACCGACATCAAGTCGGCACTCGCGCGCTACGAAGAAAACAGCTGACGATCGAAGGGAATTTTAGCCGCGGCGGCGACGCTCGCGGCGGCCTTCGCTCGTCTCGGCTGTGTTCGGCGCGGCCAGCTTGTTGCGCATCGGGCCAATGCGCTCGACGATGGCCTCTACGGTCGGGCGGACGTCCTTCTTGTGGGCGTCGAGCGCCTTGCGCATCGCTGCCAGGTGCTCGAACGAGGTGCCGCAGCAGCCGCCGATGATCCTGGCGCCGCCATCGATCGCAAGGCGGACATAGTCGGACATCAGTTCCGGCGTGCCCGAATAATGAATCTCGGTACCGCGGAATTCCGGGATGCCGCAATTGCCCTTGACGATGATGGTGGCATCCGGCTTGGCCTCGCTCATGTCGAGCAGTGAGGCAAGGATGTCGGATGCGCCAACGCCGCAATTGGCGCCAACGCCAAGCGGCGCCTCTGCCAGACCGTCGACGACGCCATGGATGTCCTTGGGCAGCAGGCCCATCATGGTGCGGCCGGCGGTGTCGAACGAGCCGGTATAGGTGTAGGGCAGGCCGACGCGGATGGCCGCCTCGGCGGCAGCACGGATCTCGTCCGGGGCCGACATCGTCTCGATCCAGGCGACTTCGGCGCCGCCGGCCTTGAGGCCTTCGATCTGTTCGGCGAAGGCGTCAACGGCCTGGTCATAGGTGAGGGCGCCAAGCGGTACCAGCAACTCGCCGGTCGGGCCGACCGAGCCCGCGACGATGACCTTGCGGCCAGCCTTGTCGGCGACGGCACGTGCGATCTCGGCCGCGCGCTTGTTGAGTTCGAAGACGCGGTCCTGGGCGTGGTGCAGCTTCAGGCGATGGCGGGTGCCACCGAAGGAGTTGGTGAGGATGATGTCGGCGCCGGCATCGACGAACTTCTGATGCAGCGTCTCGATCTTCTCGGGCGCGCTCTCGTTCCACAGCTCGGGTGCTTCGCCGGCCTCGAGGCCCATGGCGAACAGGTTGGTGCCGGTCGCGCCATCGGCGAGCAGCACGCCCTTTTCGGCCAGCAGGGCATCGATCGGATTGGTCGTCATAGTAGCGACTTTCATATTGGGAGAGTGGATAGCGATATAAAGAAGTCTTTATGTCCAGTCAACGTTTGCGTTCGACAAACCGCACTACCGCGCGGCCGTGACTTCTACCTCGATCTCCGTGCAAATGCCGCCGTTGGTGGGATAATGATCGACCGAACAGGCGGTGACCACGAGCAGCAGGTCGCGCTCGGCGCGCAAGGTGACATTGCCGCCGGGCGGATTGATCGAGGCGAAGACATCGATCCGGCCGTCGGGCTGCGGCAGCGAGTTCTGGAACAGGTCGACCGGGTCCGGCGTGAAGGGCAGGGCGATACCTTCAGAGGCCAGTGCTTTGTGCAGGTTGTCCTGGCAATTGGGGTGATCGGCAAACCCGGCACGTACGTAAAGCGCGTGGTTGCAGGCGGGATAGAGCATGTCGTGCGGGCCGGGCGATGCGTCCTCGACCAGCGTCAGCAACGGCTCACCCGTCGTGCCGTAGAAGTGTTCGCCAACCTTGGGAAACAGCCGCTCACCGATGTCGCGGGTATTCGACGTGCTCAGCCAGTCCTTCATGTCTGATGTGAACGCCCAGAGGTCCGCCACCTGCTGGCCCTTGGGGTCGATGATGCGGACAAGGTCGCCGCGCGACACGCGGATGGAACGGCCCGACTGGGCGGGCACGACGATACGATTCTGATCTGGCATGGGCTCCTCGAAATGAGCCTGCACGCTGCCGCAACGAAGCGCGAATTTCAACCAGGGCGCCGGTCAGGCCCAACCGGCGGGAAAAGACGCGACCGCGAGCCGCCTGGCGAATGCCGCCGTTTCGTGCGCGTTGATGTCGGCCGCGCGGATCAGGTTGTCAAAATGGCGGGTGAGCGTGCGGATCGGATCTGTCGCATACAGCACCAGGTACATGTCGCCGACATAGATCGCCGCCCGGGAATGGCCGAAGATCGTATAGGGCACGGAATAGCGCATGCGTCCGTCATAGAGAAACAGGCGGAACGTGGGGTAGAGGTCGTCGAGCAGGTCGGCCATGTGGCGAAGCTGCTGCTTGCGGTCGGTCTCGGGGAAGCCGGACCATACGCCCAGCCCGCGGGCAAAGATCTCGAGCGTGTGGCGCGGCATGCAGACCTCCATGTCGGTCTCTGGCCGGCGGTTGTAGTCGATCCGGTACTGGGTTTCTCCGGCCTGGACCTCACGGTTCTTGTTGGAGATGTCGGCCTCGTAGTCGACCAACGCTTCCGTTCTCAGCAGGTCGGGGATGCCGGCGGGCACATATCGGATCTTGGTGCCGGCCGCTTCGGCGTGCCACTTGGCGATCAAGGTGCGTTCAAAGCCGCCGGAGGCTTCCTCGATCTCCAGGCTTTCACGGATCTCGCCGGTGACGCCTTCGTCCTGGCTGAGGCCGAGCAGCCAGTCCAGCGACACCCTGTGCGCCGAGGCGATCGTCAGCAGCGTCTCGGCGCGGGGCAGGCGGATGGTCGCTCCTGAAAGCAGTTGCGACAGTGCGGAACGGTCTATGCCTACCGACGCGGCAAATGCCGACTGGTTGAGGCCGGAGCGCTGGACCAGCGACTTGAGGCGGTCGCGGAAGACGCCGGATAGATCGCGTTTGTCCATGGCTGGCAATCTCCGGATTCAATTTGCCCCAGCGGCAATGCCGGCCGCCGAAATTAGATTCATCTTTCAGTTTGTTTACTAAGTGTAACATTTGCGGCTTAAGCAGCGCAATGTAAACATTCTGTGCGCATTGTCGCGTTGAAGCGATGCATGATTACTGACAACATTATGTCAGGAATCAACGAGTTCCAGGCTTCACAAGGCAGCAGGCATCAGCATGGCAAAGCGGAAACACAAGCGCGGCACGACCACCACGGTCGAATGGCCGACGGTGTTTCTGATCGCTGCCTGCTACGGCGCCTGGCTGGTCGCCGGCTTCGCGATCTGGCCGAGCTATCCGGTCGCGGCCCTTGCGGTGATGGCGCTGGCGGTGGCACTGCAGTCGTCGCTGGTGCACGAAGTCCTGCACGGCCACCCGACACGCAACGCGCGCCTCAACGAGGCGCTGGTTTCCTTGCCGATCGGCGTTGTCTGGCCGTACCGCCGGTTCAAGACCATCCATCTGCGTCACCATGCCGACGAGCGCCTGACCGACCCGTTCGACGATCCCGAAAGCTACTACCGCGCGCTGTGGCAACATGACGACCTGCCGGAGGCGATGAAGCTTCTGCTCAGGATCAACAACACCATGGCGGGACGTTTCGTGCTTGGGCCGCTGCTCGCCTGCATCGGTTTCTTCATCGACGACGCCAAGCAGATCGTTGCCGGCGACAAGGCGATACGCAAGGCATGGCTGCTGCATGCGGCGGGCCTGGCGATTGTCCTGCCCGTGGTGCAATTCGGCTTTGGCGTGCCGTTGTGGCTCTATGTGCTGGTCCCCGTATGGCTCGGCCAGTCGATCATCTCGATCCGCACCTTTGCCGAGCACCAGTGGTCGGAGCATCCGGAGGGGCGCACGATCATCGTTGAGCGTTCGCCGCTGTCGCTGTTGTTCCTCAACAACAACCTGCACTTCGTCCATCACAAGAGCCCGACGGTTGCCTGGTACAAGCTGCCGGAGCTGTTCCGCACCCGTCGCGAGGAATGGCTCAGGATGAACAAGGGTTATGCCTATCCGAATTACCTTTCCCTGGTCCGGGCCTATGCCTTCCGTGCGAAGGAGCCGGTCGTGCATCCGGCTTTGCGCAGGGCGCCGGAGCCGGGCCGGGCATTCGCGCCGCGCGTCAGGGCGCGCAGCGTCCATGGATTGGGTACGGCACCCGTGCCTGCCGAGCCGCCGAAGGAATAACACTCCTGCAGCTTGCCAATTCCCGCATTCGAGCCTGAAATGATGCAATGAGCGACTTCATCGCGGCACTGCCCATGTATGACTGGCCCGAGATGCGCGACGAGGTCGATGCGCAATGGGCCAGGTTGCGGACGGCGTTCCGGCAACTTGGCATCGATGCACCGGAAACGCTGGCCCGGCGCAACGCCGAGCTGCCGCCGGTTCCGGGCGGTATCCGCAATGCTGGGGGCGAGACCATCGCGCCCGATCCGGCCACGCTTTCGCCTGAAGAACTCGACCTGCCGACGCTGTGGCGGCATCCGAAGTTGCTGTTTGGCCAGACCTGCTGGGGGCCGATGGAAATCACAGGCCTCGATGCAGCGGTGCGGGTGATCGGCCAGCCGAATTATGACGGCATCGAGGGCGGTCGCGGCGAACTCTATTCCAGCGCCATCGTCGTGCAGCGCGGATCGGTGACAGCCGACCATGCGCATGCGCCCGATGGCGATGTGCCGCTCATCCCTCTCGACCTGATCCGCGACAAGCGCTTTGCGTTCAACAGCCACGACTCCATGTCGGGTTTCATCGGCATTTCACGCGATCTTGCCGGTTTGGGCGAAGGCTTGCGGATCTTCTCCGACCGGATCGAAAGCGGCGGGCATCGCAACTCGATCGTCGCGGTCGCCGAAGGCCGGGCAGATGTCGCGGCCATCGACTGCCAGAGCTGGGCTCTGGCGCAGCGCTTCGAGCCTGCCGCAAGGGACGTGATGGTCCTCGGCTGGACCGCCAAGCGCAAGGGCTTGCCGTTCATCACCTCGAGATCGACGCCGGAGGGCGTGGCCGTGCTGCTCGGACAGATTGCGGCAGCACGCGGTTAGCTCAGCCTGCGAGCAGCCGCTGATCGAGCGGATAGCTCGAAAGCTGCTCGTATCCACTCTCGGTGATCAGGATCTGCTCTTCGATCTTGACGCCCTCGTGTCCGCCAAGGCGGCCGATGTAGCTTTCGACGCAGACCACCATTCCCGGCTCCAGCACGCCGTCGGGCGTATCCGCCGTCCAGTCCGAGGCGTGAGGCAGGGTTGGATACTCGTCGGCGAGGCCGACGCCATGGAACAGCACGCCGTAGCGCGCCGGGAAACAGTCTGCCGGCGGTACGGCTGCACGTTCGACCAGTTCGCGGAAGCCGACGCCGGGCTTCAGGAGCGCGGTGTTGTGGGCGATCTGGTCGGCGGCGATCTTGTAGAGGTCGCGCTGTTCGTTCGTGGGCTGCCCATCGCCACACAGCCAGGTGCGCGACAGGTCGGCGCAGAAGCCATAGGGGCCGATCAGGTCGGTGTCGAAGGCGACGAGATCGCCTGCTTCGACGATGCGCGACGAGCACTCCTGGAACCAGGGATTGGTGCGTGGACCCGACGACAAGAGCCGGGTCTCGATCCATTCGCCGCCGCGGGCGATGTTGCCGCGATGCAGTTCGGCCCAGAGCTCGTTCTCGGAGATGCCCGGGCGGAGCGCGGCTTCCATCTCGGCCATCGCTGCCTCGCAGGCGACGATCGAGCGGCGCATGCACAGGATTTCGTCGGGAGACTTGATCAGGCGCGCGCTCTCCATCACCGCCTCGCCATTGCCGACCGATATGCCCAGCCGGGCAAGTGCGTCGACGCCCTCATGGTCGAGATGGTCGACAGCGATGCGGCTGTTGCCGCCATGCTCACGAACGATGTCGGCGATGCCCTGCGCCCAGCGTCCGGCCTTCATCTCGGTCAGTTCGCCGGCGTAGAGGTACATCCACGACACTGCCGGGCGGACCTCGTCGACGACGCCCGAGTGATCGGACAGGTGCTCGCAGGAAAAATAGTCGAACAGGACCACCGGTCCTTCGGCCGCCACGAAACAGTGGCGGGTCGGATTGTGCGCGACCCACAGCTGCATGTTGGTGCTGTCGGTGGCATAGCGGATGTTGACCGGATCGTAGAGTAGGGCGCCAGCGTAGCCGCGCCGCTTGAGTTCGGCGCGGATGCGCTCGAGCCGGTACTTGCGCATGGCCGGCAGGTCGGGTGCCGCGATGCCGGCTGCCGCCCATTCGGCTTCCGCGACAGCGCCGTAGCCAAGCACATGGCTGTTCAGGCCCGCTGCCTTGGTGCGGGCCTGGTCGCGCAACTCTTCCGTCGAGCCCGAGCCGGGCTCGAACGGCATGATCTTGCGGTGGCGGCCGAAGTTGCCTTTTGCCGGGGTGTCCATCAGCCGCGACCTGCAGATGGCCGAGGTTGACGTTGCTTTGCGCCCCCCTCTGTCCTGCCGGACATCTCCCCCTCAAGGGGGGAGATCAGCCGCGGAGACCTTGGCGCTTGTGTGGGAAGGGTAGAGATTGGGCGAGGCCGTTGTGACAGCCAATCTCCCCCCATGTGGGGGAGATGTCCGGCAGGACAGAGGGGGGCAACGTAGAGCATTTGCGGTCCCAGTCTCTTGCTTGGAGCGAAACCTAACCCCGCATCTTGTCGCCCGAGGGATCAAAGGGTGGTTCGACATTGATGCGGGCAGGGCGGCGGTGGCCGAGGATTTCGATCTCGAACAGCCCTTCCGCCTCGTTTTCGGCAAGTGCTGCCGGTACATAGCCCTGAGCCATCGACTTCTGGACATAGTGGGCATAGCCGCCCGACGTGACCCAGCCGACGACGCGCCACTCGCCATCGATGATGCCGCGCACGGCGGAGGCGCCGGTGGCGGCGTCCGAGCCGCGTACTTCCTTGCCGGTTTCGTCGAAGCGCGGCGCGCCGTAGCCATGCGGCTTCTCGACGGTGCCGAAATCCTTGGCTCCGACCTTGGCCCAGATTGGCTCGTCGCCCATCACATCGGCATCGTGGGCGTCGACATAAAAGGAGACGCGGCGCAGCTTCGGCCCGTCGGCGTGCTGCTTGGCGGCCGCCTCGCGGCCGATGAAATCGTTCTTCTCGAGCTTGATGAAGCGCTCCATCGAACCTTCGAACGGGCCGTAGATCGGGCGAAGCTCACGGAACCAGGTCGGAAAGTTCTTTTCGAGGCGCATCGACAGAAGCGCGCGCATGCCGAAGTCGACGATGCCGAACTCCTCGCCGGCGTCCTTGATCGCCTTGTAGACCAGGCGCTGGTAGGCGGGTGCCATCCAGATCTCATAGCCGAGATCGCCGGTGTAGGTGATGCGGTTGACCATGCAGGGCGCGCCGCCGACGGCCATCTCGCGGAAGTCCATGAAGCGGAAGGCCTTGCTGGAGACGTCGACGTCGACCAGCTTGGCCAGCAGCTCCTGCGACCTGGGACCGGCTATGGAAAGGCCGACGAGCGTCTGGTCGAAACGGTGGATGCGCACCGAACCGTCCTTGGGCAAGTGCTTTTCGAACCAGCGCAAGTGGTACTTCTGTGCGGCCGACGAGCCCCAGATCATGAACTTGTCGTCGCCCGTCTTGGCGATGGTGAAGTCGCCGATCAGCCTGCCGAACTCGTTCAGCATCGGCGTTAGCACGATGCGGCCCTTCTTCGGCATGCGGTTGGTCATCAGCCGGTTGAGGAAATCCTCGGCCGCCGGGCCTGACACCTCGTACTTCGCGAAGTTGGCGATTTCGGTCACGCCGACGCGGTCGCGCGTCGCCCGCACTTCGTTGCCGATATGCTCGAAGTCGTTAGAGCGGTGGAACGAGACGATGTCCTTGGGTTCTTTGCCCTTCGGCGCGAACCACAGCGGCGTCTCCAGGCCCCAACTGTCGCCCATGACGGCGTTGTTGGCCACCATGGTGTCGTAGAGCGGAGTCGTTTGTGCCGGCCTGGCGGCCGGGAGCTCTTCATTGGGGAAGCGGATCGAGAAGCGGCGCGAATAGTTCTCGCGTACCTTGGCGTTGGTGTAGCGCAGGCTTGCCCATTCGCCCCAGCGCGCGACATCCATGCCCCAGACGTCGAAGCCCGGATCGCCGTCGACCATCCAGTTCGACAGCGCGAGACCGACGCCGCCGCCCTGGCTGAAGCCGGCCATGACGCCGCAGGCGACCCAGAAATTGGTCAGCCCCTGAACCGGGCCGACGAGCGGGTTTCCGTCGGGGGCGAAGGTGAAGGGGCCGTTGATGACCTGCTTGATGCCGGCGTTGGCGATGCCGGGGAAATGCTGGAAGCCTATCTCGAGCGAGGGCGCGATACGGTCCAGGTCGGGCGCAAGCAGTTCGTGGCCGAAATCCCATGGCGTGTTGACCGGCGACCACGGCTTGCAGGCCTTCTCGTAGGTGCCGAGCAGGATGCCGTTGCGCTCCTGGCGGGTGTAGATCTCGCCCTTGAAATCGAGCACGCCGATCATCTCGCGGCCGGTTTCCTTGTTGAAGGCCTCGACCTCGGGCATCGGCTCGGTCAGCAGGTACATGTGCTCCATGGCGAGCACCGGCAGCTCGACGCCGACCATGCGGCCGACCTCGCGCGCCCACAAGCCGCCGCAGTTGACGACGTGCTCGGCTTTCACCGTGCCCTGCTCGGTAACGACGTTCCAGGTGCCGTCGGGCTCTTGCGTCAGCTCCTTGACCGGGTTGCGCAGCACGATCTCGGCGCCGAGTTTCTTCGCCGCCTTGGCGTAGGCATGGGTCGTGCCCGATGGGTCGAGATGGCCCTCGACAGGATCCCACATGGCGCCGACGAAGTGCTTTTCGTCCATCAGCGGGAACATCTTCTTGGCTTCGGACGGGGTGATCAGCTCGGTGTCCATGCCGAGATAGCGGCCCTTGGCATGGGCGAGGCGCAGGAAGTCCATGCGCTCGGGGCTGTCGGCCAGCATGACGCCGCCGGTCAGGTGCAACGAGCAGGACTGTCCGGAAATCTCCTCCAGTTCCTTGTAGAGCTGCACCGTATAGGCCTGCAGCTTGGCGACGTTGGGATCGCCGTTGAGCGTGTGGAAGCCGCCGGCGGCATGCCAGGACGAACCCGACGTAAGCTCCGAACGCTCGATCAGCATGACGTCGGTCCAGCCGGCGCGGGCGAGATGGTAAAGCACCGAGCAGCCCACCACGCCGCCGCCGATGACAACTGCTTTCACATGGGATTTCATATGGTTATGTCCGATTGTGCGTAAGATGAATCAGGAAGTGGCGATGGATCAGGCGGCCGCGACGGCCTCGATCTCCAACAGCCAGGATTCGTCGAAGATGCCCGTGATGATGACGGTCAGCGCGATCTTGCGCTCGCCGATCACCTCGTTGCGAATGCGCCGGTTGTCGAAGCTGTAGGCGCGGTCAGACAGGAAGATCGTCACCTTGACCAGATTGTCGAGGTTCATGCCGGCAGCATGCAGCTGGGCCTCGACATTGCTCCACGCCAGCCGGCACTGGCTTTCGAAATCGGTGGGGACAGTTCCGTCCTTGGCCACCGGAATCTGGCCGCTGATGAACAGCGTCCGGGAGTGATTGGTCACCTCGATCGCTTGCGCGTATCCGGTGACGACGGCCGGTGCATCGGTCGAGTTGATTTCGCGCTTGTGCATCGAGACTTTCCTCAGAAATCGGTCGGTGCGCCGCCTTCGGCCCTGCGTTTGTCGACAAAAGCGTTGAGTTCTTCGCGGATGGCTGGGTCCATCCAGGGCTCCTCGTAGGAGGCCAGGCGCTCCTTCCAGACGCGGTTTGCCCGCTCCACAGCCGTTGGGCTGCCTGCCTCGGCCCAGGTTTCGAAATTGCGCCAGTCGGAAATGATCGGCGAGTAGAAAGCGGTCTTGTAGCGGTCCTGGGTGTGCTGGGTGCCGAAGAAGTGGCCGCCGGGGCCGACATCACGAATGGCGTCGATGGCGAGCGCATCCTCCGACAGGTCGAGCGGTGTCAGGAATTCGGCCACCATCTGCAACAGGTCGATGTCGAGGATCATCTTTTCGTAGGAGCAGCGCAGCCCGCCCTCCAGCCATCCGGCCCCATGCAGCATGAAATTGGCGCCGCTCTGGATCGCGCCCCACAGCGAAAAGACGCTTTCATAGGCAGCCTGCGCATCGACCGCGTTGGCGGCGCATACGTTGGAAGTGCGGTAGGGGATGTTGTAACGGCGGGCCAGCTGGCCGCCGACAAGCTGTGCCTTCATGTATTCGGGCGTGCCGAAGGCGGGCGCGCCGGATTTCATGTCAACGTTGGAGGTGAAGCCGCCATAGCCGACGGGCGCGCCTTTGCGGACCATCTGGGTGAAGGCGAGACCCGACAGCGCCTCGGCGTTCTGCTGCACCAGCGCTCCGGCTATGGTGACGGGCGCCATGGCGCCCGACAAGGTGAAGGGGGTGACGATCACCACCTGGCCCATCGACGACATCTGGATGATGCCTTCCATCATCGGCACATCGAGCTTCAGCGGCGAGTTGGTGTTGATGATGGTGTAGACCGAGGGCTCCTCCATCATCTGTTCGCGTGAGATGCCGCGGGCGATCCGGGTGATCTCGATGCCGTCGACATTGCGCTCCTTTCCGAGAGAATAGATGTGGAACACCTTGTCGGTCAGCGTCGCCAGATCGCGGATGCACTCGAGATGGCGCACCGAGGGATGGATGTCCACCGGCTCGACCGGATAGCCCCCGGTTGTCTGCAGGATGTTGTGCATCTGGGCGAGCTTGAGGAAGTTGCGGAAGTCGGCCTGGTTGCCGGGGCGGCGACCACGGTCGAGATCGGAACAGTTGGGCGCCGACGCCATCTGCGACAGCACAAGATTGTTGCCGCCAAAGCGCACATTGTGGGCCGGGTTGCGGGCGTGCAGCGTGAACTCGGCCGGCGCATGCGAGATCAGCTCGAGGATCATGTCGGAATCGAAGCGGACGCGCTCGGAGCCGTCACGCACGTCGGCGCCATGCGCCTTCATGATGCGGCGCGCCTCGTCGTGCAGAACATCGACGCCGATTTCCTTCAGCACCCGCAGCGAAGCGAGATGGATTGATTCCAGCTCGTCGTCGGAGATCAGCTTGGTCGGTGTGAAGGGTATCTTGAGCTGGCGGAACGGCGGCTGCTCGAAGGCCTGGGATCCGCCGGCGCGCTTGCCGGCACGGCCACCACGACGAGCGCGATCGGAGGCAGGAGCCGGTTCGGCTGTTTGCAGGGCGACGGTCATGGAGTCCTCACGGGCAAGCTTCAGTATCGCGGGGCATAATGGACTGGGCCGGAAAGCCTTATTGCGGAGGCGGCGACCAATAGCGCGAGGGAAACGACATCGCCGATGGGACTGGACCGACGTTCTCCGATGTGGTGATGCAACACGCATGTGGCGGTCCGTCGATAGGATCGCGGCCATTCGATTCTCCTGGTGATCCGCTTTGACAACTCCGACCTCCACCGCAGCCGAAGCGCCATTGAATTGGGCGGCTCTCGGCGGCGTTACCGCGGCATTGGCGATGTTCGGCGCGGCGCAAGGGCTGAGCTACCCGCTGTTTTCGCTGCTGATGCAAAAGCAGGGCATGTCACCGGCGATGATCGGGCTGTCGGCTGCGATGATGCCGCTCGGCCTGATCACGTCAGCAGCCTTCGTGCCGGCGGCCGTGCGCCTGGTCGGCGCACGAAACCTCGCCATCGCATGCTCACTCGCCGGTGCGCTTTGTTTCCTGCTCATCGGCTACCTGCAGGACTGGGTCGCCTGGTTCGTCGTCCGCTTCATGATCGGCGTCGTCATCAACCCGCTCTACATTCTCGGCGAGGTCTGGGCGCTGTCGATGGCTCCGCCGTCGCGTCGCGGGCGGGTGATGGGGGTGTTCAACACCCTGATGGGGATGGGCTATGCCACCGGGCCGCTGGTGCTGACCATCGTCGGCACCTCGGGCTGGACGCCCTTTGCCGTGGCGATCGTGGGTTTCATCGCCTGCGCGATCATCCTGCGCATGATGTCAAATCTTTCGGGCTTCGAGGAGGATGGCCAATCGGTCGGCGGGGTGATGGGGTTTGCCGCGCTAGCGCCGGCACTGCTGTTTGCCGTGCTGGTGTCGGCGGCCAACCAGCAGAGCACCTATTCGCTGCTGCCGATCTTCGGCGCGAGCCACGGCCTGCCTGAAGCGGTGCTCGCGGCAATGCTGACGGCACTGTCGATGGGAAATATCCTGTTGCAGATCCCGCTCGGCCTCTTGGCGGAGCGTGTGGGCGGCCGCACCATGATTTTGTTCTGTGCCGGGGCCACGGCTGCCTGCGCGGTGCTGTTGCCGATGCTGATCGAGACGCGGCTCATCTGGCTGGTGCTGGTGGTGATGGGGGCGGTCGGCTACGGCGTCTACACCATGGCGCTGGTCGAGCTCGGCAGTCGCTTCAACGGCAGCCCGCTCATCGCCGGCAATGCCGCCTTTGCGCTCATGTGGGGACTGGGCGGCATCGTCGGGCCGCCAAGTTCGGGGATGGTGATGCAGGCGGCCGGGCCGATCGGGCTGCCGGTCGTGCTGGCCAGCCTGAACGTCATCCTGCTTGCCTTCGCCTTCTATCGCATGGTGCTGCGCAAGCGGACTGCGGGCTAGCGAGGGCTGCGGGCAGAATGCGCGACGGCGACAGGCACCGTCGCGCCTGAAATGGTCAGTCGGCCTTGGCGACGTGCCAGACGCCGCCCTTGCCGTCACCGGTTACGTCGCCTGCCTTCTTGTCCTGGACGAACGTATAGAGTGGCTTGCCCTCATAGGCCCACATCTTCGAGCCGTCGTCGCGGGCGACAACCGTCCACTCGCCTTCGTCCTTGGCATCGGCCGCAGCCATCAGCGGCGGCCAGTTGACCGCGCAGTCGCCATTGCAGGCCGATTTGCCGGCGCTGTCCTTGTCATAGGTGTAGAGCGTCATGCCGTTGGCGTCGGTGTACATCTTGCCACCGGCGCCTTCCGCGACCTTGGCGGGCTCGGCGGCGAAAGCGGCCACGCCGGTCAGGAACAGAACGGCGAGTGCTGTGGAAATTGTCTTCATGATGATCGCTCCCAGGAGTTCAGCCGACATGCCGGCTACACACGCAGACAACGCCTTTCCAGGGCGCTGTATTCCCGAAACCTTTTCACCGGTTGCGGATTTTCCGGCGCTTGTCGATTTGCAGAGTGCCGGGTTAGAGTGTCACCATGTGCGCTCTCAACGCCCATATTCCGCTGCGGGAGGCAGCATCGAAGCCGTCGCCGCGGACCCGGCATACGGAGCTCCTGCGCCTTTGCGCGCGCATCGGCTATTCGCCGCCGCTTGGCCTCTGAATCCGCCCCGGCAGTTGCCGGATTGATTCAAGAGGAAGGCACAAGCCCATGACCTATCAGAACTATTCGCTGAAGCAGCTTCAGCAGATCGATGCCGCGCACCATCTGCATCCGTTCACCGACCACAAGGAACTGCGCGACATCGGCTCGCGCATGATCACCCGCGCCGAAGGGCCGTTCATCTACGATTCGGAAGGGACGGAACTGCTCGACGGCATGGCCGGCCTGTGGTGCGTCAATGTCGGCTACGGCCGCACCGAACTGGCCGAGGCAGCCTATGAGCAGATGAAGGAGCTGCCCTACTACAACTCCTTCTTCAAGTGCTCGACGCCGACGCCGGTGCTGCTGTCCAAGAAACTCGCGGAACTGGCGCCAAAGAACATCAACCAGGTGTTCTATGGGTCGTCGGGCTCCGAATCCAACGACACCGCGCTGCGGCTGGTCCGCCACTACTGGGCGATCGAGGGCAAGCCCGAGAAGAACCGCATCATCTCGCGCAAGATGGCCTATCACGGCTCGACGGTTGCCGGCACCTCGCTCGGCGGCATGGACGGCATGCACCAGCAACTCGGCGGCGCCGTGCCGAACATCGTCCATGTCATGATGCCCTATGCCTACGAGTTGGCTCTGCCGGGCGAAAGCGACCACGATTTCGGCCTGCGTGCCGCCAAGTCGGTAGAGGATGCAATCCTGGAGGCTGGCGCCGAAAACGTCGCGGCCTTCATCGGCGAGCCGATCATGGGCGCCGGCGGCGTCAAGATCCCGCCGGCCAGCTACTGGCCGGAGATCCAGCGCATCTGCCGTAAGTACGACGTGCTGTTGATGCTCGACGAGGTCATCACCGGCTATGGCCGCACCGGCGAGTGGTTCGCTGCCCAGACTTTCGGTATCGAAGCGGACACCATCACCACTGCCAAGGCGCTGACTTCGGGCTACCAGCCGCTTTCGGCGCTGCTGGTCGGCGACCGGATCGCCGCGACGCTGGTCGACAAGGGCGGCGAGTTTTACCACGGCTACACCTATTCCGGTCACCCGGTCGCTTGTGCGGTGGCGCTCAAGAACCTCGAGATCATCGAACGCGAAGGACTGGTCGAACGCGTCAAGACCGACACGGGTCCGTATTTCGCCCAGATGCTCAAGCGTATTTCCGGTCACGGCCTCGTCGGCGAGGTGCGTTCGGTCGGCCTGATGGGTGCCATCGAGATCGTCAAGGACAAGGCGACCAAGGAGCGCTTTTCGCCGGTCGGCAGTGCCGCGGTCGCCGTCCGCGATCATGCCATCGCCAACGGCATGATGATGCGCGCGACGGGCGACTCGATGATCCTGTCGCCACCGCTGATCTGGACCCGCGCCACCATCGACATGGCCTGCGACCGTATTCTCAAGGCGCTCGATCTCGCCGAGCGCGACCTGAGAAAGGCCTGATCACAAGACCGGGCAGGACATGCGCCTGCCTGGCCAAACTCAGGGAATGCATGGCGACGTCGGCGACGCCTCGCTGGCCGATATGCCCGTTCGCATGTCGTTTGTACCGAGGCGTTTTCTTAGAATATGAAAATAAGCGTCTGAAAACATTACATATATGTAATGATGGCATTCATATTGAGTTCAGCCGGCGGCCGCTACTTCTCGACCTATCAACGAGAAGGAGCCTCCCAAATGAAACGCATCGTTCTTGCCGCCGTCGCCTTGTCGATGTTCGCAGCCCCGATGGCTCAAGCCCAACAGCGCTACGAGGCACCGCGCCACGGCAGCCACTACAGCCAGCAGCAAAAATGGCAGGATTATCGCAAGAAGCCGTCAAAGCGGCACTACTGGTCAAGGGGCAAGCGCGTGCCCGACTGGCAGCGCAAGCAGGCCCTTCGCGACTATCACCGCTATGGCCTCAAGCGCCCCGGTTACGGCCAGCGCTGGGTGAAGGTCGACAATGATTTCCTGTTGATCAGCGTGGCGTCGGGCATCATCGCCGCGGTGGTGGCCTCGCGCTGACGCGAGCAACCCCAATCGCAACTCGGAAAAGGGCGGTTCGTCGGGCCGCCCTTTCTCGTTCCCGCTTCGGGGAGGGCCGCAGGCTATTTCGCCTTCATTGCCGGATAGATCCGACAGATATTGGCATGTCGGTCCGTATTCCGAGGGCGCCAGTCGCCCAGGCGCGCATCTCTGGTGAAGCATCGCCGGACTTGAGGATCGATATGGCCAGCGTCGAGATATCCGCCGGTGGCTCTTTGTTGCTGGTTACGTAGGTGATGTATCCGACGACGATCGCACATCCTACCGAGACGATCGGGGGCGCGAATAACATAGTTGCCCGCGCAATTGATCGGCAGCGTTGAAGCAGGGTGGGCTTCGGAAGCTCATCCTCATCAATTTGATCAGTCATTCCACTCCTCCTGGGAGACCGCAGAATACCAAGGTAGGATATTGATCTATATTAGTTAAAATGCGGATAATGGCTTTCTCGCGCTTCCGCGCCGGTGCTCGGCTGCACTGAGCGGTCCGTTCGCGCAGAGAGGCTGAGCCGTTTCGGCTTGTTCATGACCGGGTGAGTGCTTATATTGTGCACTGCACAATAGCCTGTGCCTGCCGATTGTCGGATGGGCCAGCGTGGTTCTTGAAACCGGAGCGCATCGCATGAAGAGCAGACGGTTGACGAGGGCCTCGCGCCAATCCACGACCATTGTCGGCAATCTGATGCTGGCGCCAATGGTCATGGCAATGCGGCTGCCGATGATGGCGAGTGAAGCGCAAAGTGGTGGGATACTGCGTGGCGAGAGCCTTGCTGCCGTCACCGAGAAAACGAACGCCATGGCCGAGGGCATGGTCGCAGCGCAGATGTCCTTTTTCCACTCGGCGATGCAGTTCTGGCCAGAAGTGCTGTCAGGGCGAACGCCGTCGGTGCTGAACGGCGTGGCCGCCCAGCGTTCGGTTGCCGCGGCTCTGGGGCCGGCGAGCAAGCGCGTCAGGGCCAACTTCCGCCGGCTGGCGACCAAATCGTAGGCTGAGGCTGAACGCAAAAACCGCGCCCCGAAACGGGAACGCGGCTTTGCCACTTGAACGCATGGCCCTTCGCGACGCTTGACCCAGCGAAGGTTACTGCTCCGGTACGCAAGACCTGATCCGGAGCCCGGGGCGGCTGCGATGACCGCCCTTGCAAACCGTTTTACCCGGACATCGTTACCGCGTGGTTAGCGAGAGCTTAAGCAAACCTAAATTTTGAACTTTTTTGTCCTGGGTTGACCAGATCATGCGGAATCGCCGCGCAGGAACTTGATGATCCCCGAGAAATCTGTGCCGCCATGGCCGAGGGCGGCAAAGAGCGCGTAGAGCTGAGTTGCTTCGGCACCAAGCGGTGTCACGGCGCCAGCCTGCTGGGCGGCTTCCTGCGACAATTTGAGATCCTTGAGCATCAGGGCTGCGGCAAAGCCCGGCTGGTAGTCGCGATTGGCCGGCGAGTTGGGCACCGGACCCGGTACCGGGCAATAGGATGTCAGCGACCAGCACTGGCCGGACGACGTCGATGCGACGTCGAACAGTGCCTGGTGGGACAGACCGAGCTTTTCGGCGAGCACGAACGCCTCGGCGACACCGATCATCGAGATGCCGAGGATCATGTTGTTGCAGATCTTGGCCGCTTGTCCCGCACCGGCGTCGCCGCAATGGACGATACGCCCCGCCATCGGCTTGAGCACCGGTTCGGCCTTATCGAAGGCGGCTTGCGCGCCGCCGGCCATGAAAGTCAGCGTGCCGGCAGCCGCACCGCCGGTGCCGCCGGATACGGGCGCATCGACCGAGAGCAGGTCGTGCCTGGCTGCAATCGCATGGGCCTTGCGCGCGGAATCGACATCGATGGTCGAGGAATCGATGAGCAATGCGCCCTTCTTCAGTTTGGGCGCGATGTCTTCGTAGACCGACAGCACATGCTTGCCGGCCGGCAGCATGGTGATAACCACATCGGCGTCCTTGGCGGCCGCGACCGCATTGGCCATGACGGTGACGCCGTTGCCGCGCGCCGTTTCAAGGTGCTCCGGCATCAGGTCGAAGCCATGGACGGCATGTCCGGCCTTGACGAGGTTGGCGGCCATGGGATTGCCCATATTGCCCAAGCCGATGAAGGCGACTGTGGTCATAGAGTGGTTCCTTCCAAGCAGCGAATGGCGAGTAGTGAGTAGCGAATAGGGAAGGCGGCGCGGGTTAGCGATCTATTCGCTAATCACCATTCCCTATCTCCCAATCAAATGCCGCGCGATGATGACGCGCATGATCTCGTTGGTGCCTTCGAGGATCTGGTGGACGCGCAGGTCGCGCACCAGCTTTTCGATGCCGTAGTCGTGCAGGTAGCCGTAGCCGCCAAGCAGCTGAAGGGCATCGTTTGCAATGTTGAAGCCCGTGTCGGTGACGAGCCGCTTGGCCATGGCCGACCATTTCGACGCGTCATGCGCCTTGCGGTCTAGCTTCGACGCGGCAGCGTAGAGGAACAGGCGGGCCGCCTGGAGTTCGGTCTCCATGTCGGCGAGGCGGAACTGCAGCGCCTGGAAGCGGTCGAGGGTCTGGCCGAACGCCTTGCGTTCGGCGGTATAGGCGAGCGCCTTGTCGAGCGCCGACTGGGCGCCGCCGACCGAGCAGGCGGCAATGTTGAGCCGTCCGCCATCGAGACCGGCCATGGCGATGCCGAAGCCGGCGCCTTCGCCGGAAAGCAGGTTTTCCGCCGGAACCTTGCAGTCGTCGAAGATCACCTGGCGCGTCGACTGCATGTGCCAGCCCATCTTGTGTTCGTTGGCGCCGAAGGAGAGACCGGGCGCATCCTTAGGCACGACAAGCGTCGAGATGCCCTTCGGGCCGTCGGCGCCGGTGCGCACCATGGCGACGTAGACGTCGCTGTCGCCGGCGCCCGAGATGAACTGCTTGGTGCCGTTCAGCACGTAGTCGCTGCCATTGCCGCCGCTGCGCACGGCCTTTGTCTTCAGGGCGGCGGCATCCGAACCGGAGCCCGGCTCGGTCAGGCAGTAGCTGGCCAGCCATTCCATCGAGGTCAGCTTCGGCAGCAAGCGCTGGCGCTGCTCCTCGTTGCCGAACCGGTCGATCATCGCCGCCGCCATGTTGTGGATCGAGATGAAGGATGAAAAGCCCGGGCAGGCATGCGCCAACTGCTCGAAAACGAGCACGGCGTCGAGGCGGGTGAGGGCCGAGCCGCCGACATCTTCCTTGACATACAGGCCGCCGAAGCCGAGCTGGCCGGTCTCGCGGATGACATCTTCGGGGAAGTGCTTGGCCTTGTCCCATTCGAGGGCAAAGGGCGCGACTTTTTCGGCGGCAAAACTGCCCGCCATTTCGCGGATGGCCAGCTGATCTTCGTTGAGTTCGAATTGACCGGCAGTCGCATCGATTGCGGCGTCCATGTCGGCCTCCCTGTCGTTTTTTGGCTATGCGCGACGTTCAATCTAGACCAATGATGCCGCCGCGCAACCCGACGAATACCGCGAAGCGGCTGTGCGGAATTTCGACAGCGAGGGCACTTGTGGCGACTTTTTTGAAGGATGGATCCGTCACTTTCAGCATCCTGCGCGGGCGAGCCTGACCATGGCCAAGGCGATCATGCTCCAGGGCACCGGCTCCGATGTCGGCAAGACCGTTCTGGTTGCCGGCCTGTGCCGCGCGGCACGCAATCGCGGGCTCAGCGTCCGGCCGTTCAAGCCGCAGAACATGTCCAACAATGCTGCCGTCGCCGACATTCCGGGCGAGGCGGGCGGCGGCGAGATCGGCCGCGCCCAATGGCTGCAGGCGATCGCCTGCGGGGTCAAGCCGTCGATCCACATGAACCCGGTGCTGCTCAAGCCGCAAAGCGATATCGGCAGCCAGGTGGTGGTGCAGGGCAAGGTTTTCGGGCACGCCAAGGCGCGCGACTATCAGGAACTGAAGCCGAAGCTGATGGGCGCCGTTCTCGATTCGTGGGCCAAGCTGGGCGAGGGGGCGGATCTGGTCATCGTCGAGGGTGCCGGCTCGCCTGCCGAGATCAACCTGCGCCCGCGCGACATTGCCAACATGGGATTCGCCACGCGCGCCAACGTGCCGGTGATCCTCGTCGGCGACATCGACCGCGGCGGCGTGATCGCATCGGTCGCCGGCACGCACCTCATCCTGCCGGAAGAAGACCGGCGCATGATCGTCGGCTACCTGATCAACAAGTTTCGCGGCGACGCCAGCCTGTTCGACGACGGCATCACGGCGATCGAAGGTTTCACCGGCTGGCGCTGTTTCGGCGTCGTGCCGTGGCTCAAGGCGGCGGCTCTGCTGCCGTCGGAGGATTCGGTCATCCTCGAACGGTTGGCCGGCGGCGAAAAGCGGGCGCTCAAGGTTGCCGTGCCGATGCTCGGGCGCATCGCCAATTTCGACGACCTCGACCCGCTGCGCGCCGAGCCGCAGGTAGAGGTGGTGTTCGTGCCGCCGGGACAGCGCTTGCCCGAAGATGCCGGACTGGTTGTCATACCCGGTTCGAAGTCGACCATCGGCGATCTGCTGCTGTTCCGCGAAAACGGCTGGGATCGCGATCTCGAGGCGCATCACAGGCGTGGCGGCCATGTCGTCGGCATTTGCGGCGGTTACCAGATGCTGGGCCGTGTCGTGTACGACCCCTCGGGAATCGAGGGCAGTGTCACGGAAGCGCAGGGCCTGGGCCTGCTCGACGTCGAGACGGTGATGGAGCCGGAGAAGACAGTACGCAATGTCGAGGCGTATTCGGTGCGCTACGGTGAGCCGCTTTCGGGTTACGAAATCCATCTCGGGCGAACGACGGGTCCTGATTGCGTCAGGCCCACCGCCGTCATCAGCGGCGTCGACGACGGCGCGACCTCGGCCGACGGCAAGGTGTTCGGCACCTATCTGCATGGCCTGTTCGGCGCCGACGGCTTTCGCGGGCGTTTCCTTCAAAGCCTTGGCATCAGGGGCGGCGGCATCGACTATCGCGCCGAGGTCGAACGCGCTTTGGACGAGATTGCCGAACATCTCGAACGGCATCTCGACTGCGACGCGATCTTCGCCGCCGCGCGCTGACTGGCGCTATTTGGCCGGGGCGTCAACCTTCGGCCAATAGGTGCCGAAGCACCACACATTGCCTTCGGGGTCGCGGCAGATGAATTCGCGGCTGCCGTAGTCGCGGTTGGTCATCTCCTGGAGGATGACCGCACCTGCGGTCTTTGCCCTGATGTAGACCGCGTCGGCGTCTTCGGTCGCGACATAGACGGACTTGCCGCCGTTCTGACCAGGTTCGCCAACGATGGTGCCGTAGTCATCCGGGCGCGACGAGCCGATCATGACCATCGACGAACCGAGGGCGAGTTCGGCATGGCCGACGTCTTCGCCGCTCATGTATCTGGCATGGACGGCGAAACCGAAGGCCTCGCTTAGCCAGCCGATCATCCCGGCGGCGTCCTTGTAGCGGAGAGTGGGGAAGATCCTTTGAACTTCGGGAGTGGGCATCTTGCGCCTCCTGCGTGGCGGATTGAACGACAACCCACTCTGGCGAAGACCAGTTCCACCGTATTGAACAAATGTTACCGGCTCAGTTGAGCTTTTGGAGCAGCGCTGTTGGTGTTGTTCCTGACAGCTCGCGGAATTCGCGCACCAGATGCGCTTGGTCGGCATAGCCGCATTCGGCAGCCAGGTCGGCCCAGTCGATTTGGTCCGCATTGCGCGCCAGGCGTGCCGTGCGATCAAATCTGACGATGCGTGCGACCGCCTTCGGGCCGATGCCGACTTGGTCGGCAAATCGCGCTGCCAGATGTTTGCGGCTGCATCCGATCTCGCTGGCGATGGCTGCAATGCGGATACGTCCGCCGCTCGACGTGATTTTCGCCATGGCCCAGGCAATCTCGGCCGCCGGCGAAGCCGTGATCGCCAAACGCTCGACTATGTAGCTCTCGACAAGGTCCAGACGCCGATGCCAGCCCGTTTCCTGGCCGAGCCTTTCGCGTAGTGCATTGCCGTCCGGGCCGAGCACCTCATCGAGTGTCACCATCCGGTCGGCGAGTTCGTGCATCGGGATGCCGAAGAAGCGACGGGCGCCGAGCGGGGTGAAATTGACCTGGACGCAGCACGACCGGCCAAAGGAATCGATGACCACCGGACCGGTGTGAAGACCCGAGGCAAAGCTGGCATAGCGGTCATTGTCTCCAGGCGCCTGGCTCAGGCCGATAGCGAACGGCTCGCCGAAGCTGATGACAAGCGGCACCGTCAGCGAGGCTGCCTCGCTCTGCCTGACATAGACAGGGACGAGTTCGCGAAAGCCGATGAGATCGGTGACGACGCCCGCAAGCGATCGTGACGGAGTGCGCCGCACCATCTCGAACTGCCCGGTGGAGTGATCCGCCGATGCATTCGTCGGCGCTTGGCTGTTTGCCATGGCTCCTGGCTCCGCTGAGGCGAAGCAACGTACTCCAGCGGCAGGTGGCGGTCAAAACGGGTCAGAATCCTACCATCACCCGCAGAGGGTTGGTTGGGTCGATGAGCAGGCGGATGGCGAGTGCAACGCAGGTGCAGACCAGGAGTGGCTTGATCAGCTTGGCGCCGCTGCGCATCGCCATGTGGGCGCCGAGCCGTGCGCCGAGAAACTGCGCTGCGCCCATCATCAGCCCGATCTTCCAGTACACGGCACCGACAAGGGCAAAGGCGAACAAGCCGCCGATGTTGGAGGCGAAATTCAACAGTTTGGTGTGGGCAGTGGCCTTGAGTATGCCGTAGCCGGCAAGCGACACGAAAGCGAGCATGAAGAACGAGCCGGTGCCGGGGCCGAAAACGCCGTCGTAGAAGCCGATTGCCGGCACCACCGTCACGCCGAACAGGAACGGCGCCATGCGCTCGGTGCGGTCGACGTCGCCCATGTTCGGCTTGAAGGCGAAGTAGAGCGCGATAGCCACCAGCAGGACCGGCATGAAAGCGCGCAGGATGTCCCCGGGCAGCACCGTTGCCAGCAATGCGCCGAATATCGAACCGATGCAGGACATGGCAGCGGCGGGCAATTGCTTGCGGATGTCGACATGGCCCTTGGCGGCGTAGGAGATGGTCGCAGAGCCCGATCCGAACAGCGATTGCAGCTTGTTGGTGCCGAGCGCCGTGACGGGCGGGAGGCCGGCCAGCAGCAGCGCCGGAATGGTGATCAGGCCGCCGCCGCCGGCAATGGAATCGATGAAGCCGGCAATGAACGCCGCGACCGTCAGGAGCAGGATCGTTTCGGTGGCTATTTCGAACATCGGCGCGGGCTCTGCCTGGAGGGAGCCGCCTTCGACCACAGTGAACCCGCTTGCGCAATAGCGGCCCAGAATCAGCTGCAGCTTGGCTGTTGGGCCACGTGTTTTTCGCCGCCATTTGTTCTATATCGGACACGACAACTGCCTCGACGGAAGGGATTCGCATGGCGACGGGATTGCTGACCCAGATTCGTACGCTGTTCGAAGGCGACCCGGGGGTGCGCAAGGTCGCCGACGATCCGGTGCTTTCGGCCGAACTGCTTTTGCTTTTCCGCATGATCCTGGCGGACGGCGTAGCCAGCGACAGCGAGATGATCGCATTTCGCCGGATTTGTACCCAGGCTTTCGGCATCGCCGAACAGAGCATCGACGCTGTCATCGAGTATCTCAACGAATTCGGCTACGAGACCAACGGCTCGCAGGCGATTGCGATGTTCCGCGATCTCGATGTCGAGCGGCGCAGGCAACTGGCACGGCACATGGCCGATATCGCCAAGGCCGACGCCCACCTGGCGGAAAACGAGGTCAAGCTCTTGCGCCGTACGCTCGATCTGCTTGGCATCAGCCCGGTCGACGTGGTGAAGCCGGCGACATAATGCCTGCCAACCGGCGGCTCAACCCTGTTCTTGCAGGCGCCGTGCAATCGCCCTGTGCAGATCGGGCGCTGCGGAAACTAGAGCCTGCGCCGCTTCCGATGCGGGGTGGCTGAGCACATCCGAAGTCTTGCCGCGCTCGACGATCCGCCCTTCATGCATGACCAGTACGTCGTCGGTGATGGCGCGGGCCACGGTCAAATCGTGGGTGATGAACAGATAGGCGACGCCGAGCTTCTGGTTGAGCTCTGCGAACAGGTCGAGGATCTGGGCGCGGATCGATACATCGAGCGCCGATACCGGCTCGTCGGCGACGACCAGCTTCGGCCGGGTGATGATGGCGCGCGCAATCGACAGGCGCTGGCGCTGGCCGCCGGAAAATTCGTGCGGGTATTTCTCCATGTCGGACCGGCTGAGGCCGACCTCGTGCAGCGCGCGCGCCACCATGTCGCGGCGCTCCTTGCGGTCGGGACGACGTTCCAGAAGGTGCAGGGGCTCGGCGACCAGCCGTTCGACCGTATGGCGCGGATCGAAGGAACCGTAGGGATCCTGGAACACCACCTGCATGTTGCGGCGCGGCCGCCGCAGTTCCGCCTCGCTGCGCCCGGCGATGTCCATGCCGCGAAACTTGATGGCGCCCGAGGTCGGCACGTCGAGCGCCAGGATCATGCGGGCAAGGGTGGATTTGCCACAGCCCGAGCGCCCGACGAGCGCCACCGACGCGCCGGGCTTCATCGTCAGCGAGACATTGTCCACCGCGCGTACCGGTTCCGGCCTGGAAAACAGCGATCGGCGCGTGCCGGGATAGTCGCGCGTGACATTTGCGACGTCGAGCAGGTTTTCAGTGCCGGTCTCGTCCCCGTGCGGCCTGACCCGAGCCGGAACATGGGTGGAAGCAAGAGCGAGTTGGCGCGTGTAGGGATGGGTGGCTTCCGAAAGTGTGCGGGCCGTGTCGCCACTTTCCATTACCGCGCCCTGGCGCAGGATGGTGATCCGGTCCGCCATCTCGGTGACAACGGCAAGGTCGTGCGAGATGAACAGCAAGCTCATCTTGTTTTCGCTGACCAATTCCTTGAGCAGGTCGAGGATCTGGGCTTGCAGAACCACGTCGAGCGCGGTCGTCGGCTCGTCGGCGATCAGCAGCTTCGGCATAAGGGCGCAGGCGATCGCAATTGCCACGCGCTGGCGCTGGCCGCCGGACAGTTCGTGCGGATAGCGCGACAGCGCAAATTTCTGCTCGGGCAGGCCGACGCGGTCGAGGATCTTCCTGGCGCGCTCCTCAGCCTCTGCGCGGCTGGCCCTGGTGTGCCAGCGGATGCCTTCGGCGACCTGTTCGCCGATGGTCTTGACCGGATTGAGCGCGGTCATAGGCTCCTGGAACACCATGCCGATGTCATCGCCGCGTAGGGCGCACATCTGCGGTTCGGTCGCGCCGAGGATGTCGATGCCGTTGAAGGTGATGCGCCCCTTCATCTGGGCATAGTCGGGCGTGAGCCGCATGACGGCAAGCGCCGTCATCGACTTGCCCGAACCGGATTCCCCGACGAGCCCCAGTACCTCGCCGGGGGCAATGGACAGGTCGATGTCCTTCAGCACCGACTGGCTGCCGATCTTCAGCGACAGTTTTTCGATCTCGAGCAGGCTCATGGCCGGTGTCTCGCGCGCGGATCGAAGATGTCGGAAATGCCGTCGCCGAGCAGGTTGAGCCCGAGAACGGTAAGCAGGATGGCGCAGCCGGGGAACAGGGCGAGCCAGGGCGCTACGATCATCACCGTCTGGGCGTCGAACAGCATGCGGCCCCAACTCGGCATCGGCGGCTGCGTGCCGAGCCCGACATAGGACAGGGCGGCCTCGGCAAGGATGCCGAGCGCGAACTGGATGGTGCCCTGGACCAGCAGCAGATTGGCGATGTTGGGAATGATGTGCTCGACGGTGATGCGCGCCTTGCCCTTGCCGGCAGCACGGGCGGCAAGAATGTACTCGCGAGGCCAGATCGAGAGCGCACCGGCGCGGGCGACGCGGGCAAAGACCGGAATGTTGAAGATGCCGATGGCAATGATGGCGTTGATGGCGCTGGGGCCGAAGACAGCCGTGATCATGATCGCCGACAAAAGGGCAGGGAAGGCAAAGACGAGGTCGTTGAAGCGCATCAGCGCCTCGTCGATCCAGCCGCCGCGGGCCGCGGCCCAGCAGCCGAGCGGAACGCCGACGCCCATGCCGATGCCGACGGCGACGAGGGCGACGGCGATCGAATTGCGCGCGCCGATCATGATCATCGACAGCACGTCGCGGCCGAAGTGGTCGGTGCCGAACCAGTGGGCGGAGGAAGGCGGCTGCATGCGGTCGGCGACGATCAGCCTGGTGACGTCGAAGGGCGTCCAGAAGAACGAGACGAGCGCCATGGCCGCGACGACCAAGGTGATGAACAGGCCGATGACGAAGGAGCGGTTGGCAAATGCCCTGCCGGCGAGGGCGCCAAGGGTCGATGGGTTGCCTGGAGCCGTGCCGCTCATTGCCGGGCCCTCAGGCGGGGATCGACCAGCGCGTAAGAGAGGTCGACGAGCAGGTTCACGACGACTACGGCGGCGACGAGCAGCATGACCACGCTTTCGACCACGATCAGGTCGCGCTGGGTGATCGCCTGGAACACGAGGCGCCCAAGGCCGGGCAAATAGAAGACGTTCTCGATGATGATGGTGCCGGCAAGCAGGAAGGCAAATTGCAGGCCCATGATGGTCAGCACGGGAATCAGCGCGTTTCGCAAGGCATGCCGCCACATCACCGCGCGCATCGGCATGCCCTTGGCGCGGGCCGTGCGGATGTAGTCCTCGCCGAGCACCTCGACCAGGGCTGCACGGGTGACACGGGCAAGGATCGCTGCCTGCGGCAATGCGAGCGCCACCGCGGGCAGGACCAGCGCCTTGAGCGCAGGCCAGGCACCGGCTCCCCAGCCGGGAAAGCCGCCTGCCGGAACCAGCCGCAACCAGACGGCGAAGACATAGACCAACAGCAGCGCGAACCAGAAATTCGGCATCGCGACGCCGATCTGCGCCACCGCCATGGCTGCGGTGTCGCCGGCTCGACCACGACGCGCGGCGGCAAACAGCCCAATGGGAATGGCAATGAGCGTCGACAGCGCGAGTGCGATGATCGCCAGCGGAAAGGAGACGACGACGCGCTCCTTGACCAGGTCGATGACGGGAACCGAATAGGTGTAGGATTTGCCGAAATCCAGCGACAGCAGGCCCCGCGCCCAATCGAGATAGCGTACGATCAGCGGCTGGTTGAGCCCCATCTGGTCGCGCAGCAACTCGACCTGCGCTTCGCTGGCATTCATGCCGAGCATCACGCGAGCCGGGTCGCCCGGAACCACCTCCAGCATCAGGAACACCACGACCGAGGCGACCACGAGGGTCGCAGCACCGATCAGCAGGCGTTTGAGCAGATAGGCGGTCATGGGCTCAAACTGCCCGAGAAAACGCCGCTCCGAAAGCTCGCAAGGGTTGCGGAGCGGCTGAGTTCACAGGGTTCTTGTTAGTCGGCCCACTTGACCTTGGTCAGGTCGTTGGCCTGGATCGGAGAGTTCTCCCAAAGGCCTTCGACCTTGGCGTCCCAGATGCCGACCTTAGGCAATTCGAATAGGAAGCCGTTGACCGCATCGTCGGCGAGGATCTTCTGCGCCTGCTCGTAAAGCTCGGCGCGCTTGGCCTCGTCAGAAGTCAGGTTGAGCTCGTCGATGACCTTGTTGAAGGCCGGGTTGTCGTAATTGAAGTAGTAGTCCTTGCGGGCGTAGATATCGATGTCGTTGGGCTCGGTATGCGAGACGATCGACAGATCGTAATCCTTGTCGGTGAACACCTGCTTGAGCCAGTCGGCCCATTCGACCGGGATGATCTGCAGATCGATGCCGATCTCGCGCAGCTGCGAGGCGACGATCTCGCCGCCCTGGCGGGCATAGCCGACCGGCGGCAGCTTGAGCGTTGCCTTGAAGCCATCGGGAAGTCCGGCCTCCTTGAGCAGTTCCTTGGCCTTGGCGACATCGTGCGGATAGGTGCCGGTGAGGTCGACATAGGCCGGGTTGTGCGGCGCAAAGTGCGAACCGATCGGCGTGCCGAGGCCGCCCGTGGCGCCGTCGATCAGCGCCTTGCGGTCGAGCGCATGGGCAATCGCCTGGCGCACCTTGAGATTGTCGAAGGGCGGCCGCTTGTTGTTGGTCGAGAGCACCGTTTCGCCCTCGGTGGTGCCGATGACGACCTTGAAGCGCGGGTCGGCCTTGACCTGGGCGAGCGCGTCGCCGAGCGCGAAATTGGGCAGCGCCTGCACGTCGCCGGAAAGCAGGGCAGGGATCGCCGCGGCAGCATCGGGGATGATGCGGAACTCGGCCTTGTCCAGCGCGACCGGATCGCCCCAGTAGCCGTCGGCCTTGACCAGCGTGATCGACGAGCCCTTGGCCCAGTTCTGGAACTTGAACGGCCCGGTGCCGACAGGCTTTTCCTTGTTGTTCTCGGCCGTCTCCGGCGCCACGATGACGGCGTCGCCCCAGCCGAGGTTGTAGAGGAACGAGCCGAGCGGGTTCTTCAGCGTCACCTTGACGGTCGCGGGGTCGACCACTTCGACACTGTCGATTGGCGCGAACAGGCCCTTCTGGGCGTTGACCGAGGTCTCGCCACGGGCGCGGTCGAGTGAGAATTTCACGTCGGAGGCGTCAAAGTCGCTGCCGTCGTGGAACTTCACCCCCGAGCGCAGCTTGAACGTGTAGGTCTTGCCGTCGTCGGAAATCGTCCAGCTTTCGGCAAGGTCGGGCAGCACTTCGCCACGCGAACCGATCCGGGTCAGGCCTTCGAAGACGTTGGCGTAAAGCACTTCGTCGATGGCTGCGGCGGCACCGGCGGTCGGGTCGAGGTGAGGCGGCTCCAGCGGCATGCCAAGCACAAGATCCGTGCGCGCGGCCATTGCGGCGGTGCTGGACGCCAGCGCCAGCGCTGCAGCTGCCAGGATGGTTTTCCACTGCTTCATGCTCAGATCTCCCCGCTTCATTTCGACCCGCCGGATAGAAGCGCGATTTTCCGGCCGAGTAAATCAAGTTTGTTGCAATTGCAGCGGCGCTGCCGAATTGAATTTTTCCCGGCGGCGTGCCCGAGCGTTGCTTGCTCGTTCAGCCGTTGAACTGGCCACGCAGCAAGACGTTGAGCCCGATTGCCATCACCTTTGCCGATTGCACCATGTCATCTATGCCGACCCACTCGTCGGGCCGGTGCGCGAGGTCGAGAATACCGGGGCCATAGGCGATGCAATCGTACAGGTGGCCGATACGGGCGACGTGCTTCTGATCGTAGGTGCCGGGCGAGATGACGTATTCCGGCTCCTTGTCGAAGATCTCGCGGATGCCTTTGGCGATGGCCGAGGCAACCGGCGCATCGCGCTCGGTCATCAGCGGCTGGACCTCCATGATGTCGCGGATCTCGTAGTCGAATTTTTTCCGCTCGCGCTTCAGGCGATCGAGAATGCTTGTGACTTCGCCCTTCACGTCGAGGATGTTCTCCTCGAGCAGGAAACGCCGGTCGATGGTCAGCCGGCAGGAATCGGGCACGTTGGGCGAAGGCAGGCCGGGGCGGAAATCGTCGGTCTGGCCGCCATGGATGGAGTTGATGTTCATGGTCGAACGCCGCGCACCCTCCGGCACCACCGGCATGCGCGTGGTCTTGCGATCAAGCGCAGGGAATAGCTCCTGCTCGAAGGCTTCGAGCACGGCGCCCATGTGGCGAACGGCACAATCACCTAGGAACGGCATCGAGCCGTGCGCGATCTCGCCCTTGGTCTCGATCTCGGCCCACCAGACGCCGCGATGGCCGAGGCAGATCCGATCCTTGTTGAGCGGTTCGGGGATGATGACATGGTCGACCTTGGGCTGCGAGAAATAGCCCTTGCCGGCGAGATAGGCGACGCCGCCGAAACCGCCCGATTCCTCGTCGACCGTGCCTGATATCTCGATGGCGCCGGGGAAATCCGGGTTCACGTCCATGAACGCTTCCGCCGCGATGATCGAGGCAGCGAGCCCGCCCTTCATGTCGCAGGCGCCACGGCCATAGACGCGACCGTCGCGGATGACCCCTGCGAAGGGATCGACGGTCCAGCCTTCGCCGGCTTCGACGACGTCGATATGCGAGTTGAAATGAACCGTCTGGCCACGCGAACGGCCGTCGAAGCGGGCGACGACGTTAATGCGGGGATAGCGCTCGGTATCGCCGGGTGTGCCCTCGGCACGGATGTATTCGATACCAAAACCGCGCTTGGCGAGACGCGCGCCGAGGAACTCGGCACAGGGACGATAAGCGTCGCCGGGCGGATTGATGGTGGGAAAGCGGATCAATTCGGCCGTGAGCGCGGCCAGTTCGTCGCGGCGGTCGTCTATGATCTTGAAAAGCTTGTCATACATGCGTTCGACACGAACCCGATTTGCCTGTCGATTACAGTCTTGCGCATCCGCGCAAACGTGTCGAGCGCGCCGACTGCCCGGAAACCGGGCAGCCGGACTTGGGAGGGGCGCTAGGGACGAACGGCCGTGACTTCGATTTCGACCAGCCAGCCGGGAGCGACGAGGCCGGCGACCTGCATCACCGAGCGAGCCGGCAGGTTGGGCTGTTCCTTGGTGCCGAAGAACTGGACGTAGCCTTCCATGAAGCCGCCGAAATCCATCTTGCCGCCCTTGTCGGGGTCGCCGACCAGGAAAACCTGCATCTTGACCACGTCGCCCATCTTCAGGCCGAGGCCGTCTAGCGTCTTTTCGATCGACTTCAGGACCGATTCGGTCTGGGTCTTGGTGTTGCCATAGGCGGCGAGGCTGCCTTTTTCGGCCTTTTCGTCGACGACGGACGGCACCGCGCCGCTGACATAGACAGTCGTCTTGCCCGCCGGCACCTCGACTGCCTGGGCGATCGGGAAGTCCGAATTCGGGTTTTTGTGGCGCAAGACATCCTGGGCCATCGCGCTTCCGCCGAGGAAAAGGCCAGCCGCAAGCACAGCGGCGCCGATCCGCATCTTTGTCATCTCTTTCTCCTTTTGCCGCATGGAAATGGAGCAGTCGGCAGGATCACCGGCTGCCTTGGACGGGTCAGAGAATCGCTCCAACCTGTTGAACAGGCATCATCAAGGGTCGATTCTGGCGATGATGTGTCAGCGCGAGCCGGCAACGTCCTCGGCCGTTACCGCATCCTTGTAGTCGTTGCCGAAATTGGTCCGGACATAGTTGACCACCGCGGCGACCTGATCGTCGCTCATCATCTTGCCGACCGGAGGCATGCCTTTGAGGCCATGCAGGATGACGAAGACCGGGTAGCCGCCGGCCTCCAGGTTCACGTTCTTGGCGAGGGCCGGGTACTTGCCGGCGCCGACCGCGCCCTGGCCCTGGTCCATGTGACAGGCCTGGCAGACATTGGCGTACAGTTCCTGGCCGGTCTTTTCGGAGAAATTGTCGCCGTCGCTGAATGTGGCGCCGGCCGAATCGGCCAGTGCCACCGTGGCAGAGAAAGCCGTGACGAGGGCGGTTGCGGCCACCAGGCCGAGTGAGTGCTTGGGTTGCTGGGTCATATTGGCATGCCTTGCGAAAACGAGGGGTGAGGGACAAACGGCATGGCCGTCATCCCGCGACTACACGTTGATGCAGCCTGGTGATGGCATCGAGCGACGACAGGATCGCGCCCTCCATCCACGCCGGGATGTAGGAGGCATGCTCGCCGGCCAACACGATGCGCCCGTCGATCTGGCACAGGTTGTCGTAGTGCTCCTTGCGCGCTTCTTCGGTCCAGTCGCCGGCGCAGCCGAGGGTGAAGGGCGAACGGTGCCAGGCCATCGAGATGCCGTTCTCGAACTCGTCCTTGTATTGCGGGTGGATCATCGTGCCGTATTCGACGGCACGCTTGACGCGCTCCTCGGGCGCCATCGAGGTGAACTCGTAGGAGTGCGGCCCATTCCAGGTGTAGGCGCCGAGCAGCACGCCCTTGCCATTGGTGTTGAAGCTGGTGCTCGGATAGGAGATCTGGGTGATCGGCAGGTCGGTATAGCTGACGCCGCCGAAGATCAGTTCGTCCTGTTCCCAGAAGCGGCGCTTGAACTGCAGACCGACCTTGACCGACGAGGCATAGGGTACCGCCTCGATGGCTGCCTGCATCGGTGCGCCGACATTGATCTCGATCTGGCTGAGGATGGTCAGCGGAATGGTGCAGATGCACCAGTCGGCCTTTTCCTCGGCCGTCGTGCCGGGTTTTTGCACGTCCTCGTAGGTGACGGTCACGCCCTTTTCGTCCTGATGGATCTTGGAGACCTTGGCGTTGTAGGTGATGAGATCGCCGACCTCCTTGGTGAAGGCCTTGCCGATCATGTCGATGCCGCCGACCGGCTGGAACATGGTCGTCTGGAATTCGTAGAGCGCGAAGTTGGCGAGGCTGCCCCACAGGCCCGAACTCAGGATGTCGGTCAGCGCAATGGGATCGCTCGGCACAGGTGCCGCGCCGAGGCCGCCGCCGGGATCCTTGGCGAAGCCGCGGAATTCGGAAGTCGCAATGCTCTTTGTATAGGCATAGTCCTTGTCGAGTGCGCCCCAGGAGCGCAGCGCCTCGACCAGCATCTCCTGGTCTTCCTTGGTGACGCCGCCCTCGAGCTTGCCGGTATGGGCGACCTTGGCCAGCAATTCCGAAACGTGGCCCTGGAAGTCGATCTTGATGTCGCGCACGCGCTGCGGCTTGCCGCCGAACGCCTTGGACGAATGCAGGAAGGCGTTGTGATTGAGCTGCTGGAACGGCTCCAGCGTGACGCCGAGGCGGCGGCAATAGGCCAGAAGCCCGTTGTGATGGTAGGGGATACGCCACGGTCCGGGATTGATGTAGAGCCCTTCGTCGAATTCGCATTTCTGCGTCGCACCGCCGAGTTCGGTATAGCTGTCGCCGCCACGCAGCGTCCAGTTACGGCCGCCCGACCTGTTGTTGTATTCGAGGATCTTGACCTTGTATCCGGCCTGGCGAAGCTCGAGCGCGGCCGTCATGCCGGCAAGGCCGGCGCCCAGGATGAGCACGGTGGCGCCCTTCGGATCGCCTTCCAGCTTGACCGGTCCCTTGTAGCCGGATTCAACGGCCAGCCCGAGGCTGGTCATGGCCTGATACATGGCGGCCGAGCCTGCTGTCAGGCCGATCAACGACAGCAGGTTGCGCCTGCTCATACCGCTAAAATATTGGGATGATTGCATTTTCGAGATCCTCCGGGCGACGGTCCGATGTCGGCCGCACGTTATCCGGCTGGAGCACGATGGAACCTCGCTCCAGCTGCAGGGGCGAGCCTATGCCCATGCATGGGCGTGTCAACTGGGCCAGACCGGGGTGGCGATAGGGGCTGGCGGCATGCCATGGGAAGTCGGCGAAGAGCGTTTTCGTCGCCCCTGGCAATGCCCGTTTCGGGCGCCACTCGCTCTCATGTTGTATATTTACCAACCGTACAACTTTTCATGCTCCCATCTTCGTTAGGGCAGAAAAAACTGCCGGACAGGGGAGTGTACGACAGATGTACAAGGCGCTCTTCGTTGCCGCCGCTTTGGCTCTTGCTGGACTTCCGGCGCAGGCACTCGCCGATGTTCTTGTCGCCAGGGTCAACGTCTCGAGCCAGACCATGACGGTCAGCATGGGCGGGCGGGTGATCCACCAATGGCCGGTGTCGACGGCGCGCAGGGGGTATGTCACGCCGCGCGGCAGTTGGCGGCCCAAGCGCCTGCACCGGATCTGGTACTCACAGAAATATGACAACTCGCCGATGCCCTATTCGGTCTTCTACAATGGCGGCTATGCCATCCACGGCACTGGCGCTGTACGCCAACTCGGCCGGCCGGCATCGCATGGCTGCGTCCGGTTGCAGACAGCCAACGCCGCCAGGTTCTATGCCTTGGTCAAGGAAGTTGGCGCGCGCAATACGAGGATCGTCGTCACCAATTAGGATGCTGTCGTTTCAAGCAGTCTGTGGCTTATGTTGCGGATTTGCCGCACAGGAGGCCCAAATGTGCTTTGCAAGTCGGCAAGATCATACTCATTTTCTCGACTGCCTGCTAATGTGACTGCAACTCAGGCTGGAATTTCTTTCGAGGGGATTTCATGAAACGGGTTCTGGCGGCAGCTTTCCTGGCGCTCACTTCTTCCGCAGCATTCGCAGCAGATGTCGTTCAGCCCATCGTAGAGGAGCCAGTTGTTGCTGGCCCACGCGTCTCCGGACATGTCGAAGCCTATCTCGGCGGGATTTGGCTCGACGCTGACGGCGGCAACCTGGATGGTTGGGTTGCCGGCGGTGCCGCAAGATTGAATTATCCGATCGATGCGCGCTGGAACATCCAGGGCGACCTCTTTGCCGACGGGCTGTGGATCGATGAAGGCGACGCGAACAGCTATGGCGGCGCGTTGCATGCCTACTGGCGCGATCCCAGCCGCTTCGCGGTAGGCGCCTTTGCCACTATCAACGGCTATGGTGGCGATACCGGACCAACAGATCTCTATAGTTTCACGGTCGGCCCGGAAGCTCAGGTCTATTTCGACAACGTGACCCTGTATGGACAGGCTTATTATGGCCAGTTGCGCCAATCCGGCTTCTCCGAGCACGCCGACATCTGGGGCGTTCGCGGTGTGGCGCGCTACTTTGCGCAGCCAAATCTGCGGTTTGATGGCGAAATCGGCTATCGGTCGGTCGATCTTCCGGGCGCGGAAGGTGACACGGTAACACTTGCCCTGCAGGGCAACTACCGCTTTGACAACACCCCCTGGACAGTGTTTGGCCGTTACCAGTTCGATCACCTCAGCACATCCAGTGATGTCAATATTCACAAGCTGGTTCTTGGCATCCGCGCCACATTCGGTGCCGATACGCTGCTGGACGAGGACCGCAATGGCGCGACGATGGATACGCAGCGGTCGAGCTATCTGTTCTTCTAGACCCCATTTCGCAGAGACGGGCCTGCGACGGCCGGGGAGTGGGGGCTCCCCGGCCTTTTCATTTGCAGCACGACATGAGGCGCTCGAACTAAGTTGCTATCAGTAAATAGACAAATTTTGCCGTAGAGAGCCGTTTTCAAGCATTTCCTTTCGGTGTTGGCCTCGCTAGGACTCTTGCCTAGGGAGCCCGCCGAATGAAATCAGAACCGCATGTAGCGCTTTCGGAGCCCGTCTCCGATGAGGTCCGCAAGACCACATGCTACATGTGCGCCTGCCGCTGCGGCATCGACGTCCATCTCAAGGACGGCAAGGTCCGCTACATCGAAGGCAACCGCGACCATCCGGTCAATCGCGGCGTGCTCTGCGCCAAGGGCTCGGCCGGAATCATGCAGCACTACGCGCCGGCGCGGCTGCGCGCGCCGCTGCTCAGGACCGGGCCGCGCGGCTCGGGTCAGTTCAAGGAAATCTCCTGGGACGAGGCCCTGGCTCTGGCCACCGACTGGCTGGACGGCGTCCGGCAGGACGATCCGAAGAAGCTGGCCTTCTTCACCGGGCGCGACCAGTCGCAGTCGCTGACCGGGTTCTGGGCGCAGCAGTTCGGCACGCCGAATTATGCCGCCCATGGCGGATTCTGCTCGGTCAACATGGCGGCGGCCGGCATCATGACCATTGGCGGGGCGTTTTGGGAATTCGGTGCGCCCGACTGGGACCGGACCAAGCTCTTCGTCATGTTCGGTGTCGCCGAGGACCACGATTCCAATCCGATCAAGATCGGCATCTCGAAGCTCAAGAAGCGCGGCGCGCGTTTCGTCTCGGTCAATCCGGTGCGAACCGGCTATTCCGCCGTCGCCGACAACTGGATCGGTATCCGGCCCGGCACCGATGGCCTGCTGATCCTTGCGGTCGTGCACGAACTGCTCAAGGCGCGGAAGATCGATGTCGACTACATCGTGCGTTATTCCAACGCGACCTGGCTGGTGGTCGATGCGCCGGGAACCGCCGAACACGGGCTTTTCGTCCGCGACGACAACGGCAAGCCGCAGGTCTTCGAAACGGTGACCGAGCACGTCGTGCCACTGGGCACCAGGGGCGCGCGGGCGGCCTTGTCGGGCCGGGTCGAGCTACCGGATGGCCGCTTCGCCGTGCCGTCATTCCAGCTCCTCGCCGAAAAATACCTCGATCCACAATATGCGCCGGAAGCGGTCGCCAAGGAGACCGGCATTGCTGCCGATGTCATCCGCGGACTGGCGGCCGAGATCGCGCGCGTCGCCTTCGATGAGGCGATCAGCATCGACCAGCCCTGGACCGACATGAATGGCGAGCGCCACGAGGCGTTTGTCGGCCGGCCGGTGTCGTTCCATGCCATGCGCGGGCTTTCGGCCCACTCCAATGGCTTCCAGACGGCGCGCGCGCTGCACATGCTGCAGGTGCTGATCGGCGCCGTCGACTGCCCGGGCGCATTCCGTTTCGAGCCGCCTTATCCCAAGCCGATCGAAGCGCATCCGACGCCGCACGGCAAGGCCGAGCATTTCGGCTCCAACAAGCCGCTTTCGGGCCCGCATCTCGGCTTTCCCCGGGGGCCGGAAGATCTGTTGCTCGACGCCGAAGGCCGGCCGATGCGGATCGACAAGGCGTTCTCGTGGGACGCGCCGATCTCGGCTCACGGGCTGATGCACATGGTGATCGCCAATGCGCATGCCGGCGATCCGTACCCGATCGACCTGATGTTCCTCTACATGGCCAACATGGCCTGGAACTCGTCGATGAACACGGCGGGCGTCATCAAGATGCTCGAGGACAAGGACCCTGAGACAGGCGAATACCGCATCCCGAAGATCATCTATTCGGATGCCTATTCCTCCGAGATGGTGGCTTACGCCGACCTCGTGCTGCCCGATACGACTTATCTCGAACGACATGACTGTATTTCGCTGCTCGACCGGCCGATATCCGAACCGGATGCCGTGCAGGACGCCATTCGCTGGCCGGTGGTCGAGCCGGACCGTGACGTGCGCGGTTTCCAATCGGTGCTGATCGACCTCGGCGCGCGGCTCAGGCTGCCTGGCTTCGTCGATAGCCGTGGCAAGGCGCTCTACAAGGACTACGCCGACTATATCGTGCGTCACGAGCGGCGGCCCGGCATCGGCCCGCTGGCTGGGTTTCGCGGCAGCAACGGCGACCGGGCCGGGCGCGGGGCGATCAATCCGGAGCAGCTCAATCGCTATATCGAGAACGGCTCGTTCTTCTCAGTGCACATCCCGCTCGAAGCCCAGTTCTTCAAGCATGCCAACAAGGCCTACCAGGATTTCGCCGTTCGCATGGGCTTCTTCGACGAGCCCAAGCCGGTGACCTTCCAGCTCTACCAGGAAACGCTGCAGAAGTTCCGGCTGTCGGCTGAGGGCCTGCGCGAGCCGGCAGCGCCCGAGACGCATCGCGAACGCATCCTCGCCACCTTCGATCCGCTGCCGATGTGGTACCGGCCGTTCGAGGAGGCTGCCGTCAGCCGCGAGGAGTATCCCTACCATGCCATCACCCAACGTCCGGCGGCGATGTATCATTCCTGGGGCTCGATGAACGCCTGGCTGCGCCAGATTCATACGAAAAACCCGCTCTACGTGCCGGGTTCAATCTGCGACGAGATCGGTCTCGTCGACGGCGACTGGGTCTGGGTGATCTCGCATCACGGCCGGATCAAGGTCGAGGTCGCGCGCATGGAAGCGGTCAATTCGAGTACGATCTGGACCTGGAACGCGATCGGCAAGCGCGAAGGCGCCTGGGCGCTCGACAAGGATGCACCCGAAGCCAAAAAAGGCTTCCTGATGAACCACTTGATCCACGAACTTCTACCGCCGAAGGGCGACGGTATGCGTTGGTCGAACTCCGATCCGATCACCGGCCAGGCGGCCTGGTACGACCTTAGAGTGCGCATCGAGAAGGCCGAGCGAGCCGAGGTCAGCGAACCGCATTTTGGTGCGGTAGCACCGGAGCGCGCGCAAGCGGAAGAACTCCGCTACGGCCAGGAGTGGGCAAAATGACCCTGCTGCCCTCGTCGCCAACGCCCAGAAAACTCGGGCTCGTCATCGACCTCGATGTCTGTGTCGGCTGCCATGCCTGCGTCATCAGCTGCAAGGAATGGAATACCGGCGGCTATGGCGCCGCATTGTCGGATCAGGACCCCTATGGTGCTGATGTCTCCGGTACCTTCCTCAACCGCATCCACACCTTCGAGGTCCTGCCGGAGGGCGGGCAGGTGATCGGCGAGGCGGGCGAAGCGCGCATCGTGCATTTCCCAAAATCCTGCCTGCATTGCGAGGACGCGCCTTGCGTCACCGTGTGCCCGACGGGTGCCTCCTACAAGCGCGCCGAAGACGGCATCGTTCTGGTCGACGAGAGCAAATGCATCGGCTGTGGGCTGTGTGCCTGGTCCTGCGCCTATGGCGCGCGCGAAATGGACCTCGCCGCAGGGGTGATGAAGAAGTGCACGCTGTGCGTCGACCGCGTCTACAATGAGACGCTGAAAGAGATCGACCGGGTGCCGTCCTGCGTGCGCACATGCCCGGCCAATGCCCGGCATTATGGCGATCTCGGCGATCCCACTTCGGATGTCTCCCGCATGGTGGCCGAACGTGGCGGCTACGACCTGATGCCGGAACAGGGCACACGCCCGACCAACAAATATCTGCCGCCGCGTGCACGCAAGCCACTCGCCGCAAGTGCCGGTTCGGCGGTGCTCGCTGAAAACACCGACGGCGCCAAGGGCTTTTTCGCCTGGCTCGACGGCATGCTGGACCGAATCTGAAATATGCATCCTGCACCTTCCATCATCCTGTTCACCACGCTTTCCGGGCTCGGCTACGGCCTGGCGGCGGTGCTGGGTCTCGGCCTGCTCGACGCTTCAACCCTGTCGGTGAAGATCGCGCATCTGGCTGCGCTGGCGATGATTGCCGGCGGGCTGCTGTCGTCGACCCTGCATCTCGGCAATCCGCAGCGCGCCTGGCGGGCGCTGTCGCAATGGCAGTCGAGCTGGCTGTCGCGCGAAGGCGTGATGGCAATACTGACCTTCGTGCCCCTGACGATTTCCGCCTGGTTCTCGGTTGTCGAGGGGCGGTACCTTCCGGTTGCCGGTCTCATCGGCACGGCCATGTGTGGCATCACCGTCTACTGCACGGCAATGATCTATGCCTCGCTGCGCTCGCTCCAGGCCTGGAACACCGGGCTTACGCCGCTTTGCTACCTGTTGTTCGCCGCCGCAGGCGGCTTCCTGCTTGCAGCCGTCGCCGGGTACTCATCCGGCACGGGCGGCACGGTTTGCGCCGCAATCGCGGCTCTGTCTGTTGTGGCGGCGTGGATTGCCAAGCACCAATGGTGGACACGCCTGCGGACGCTCGTGCCCCTGTCGACGCCCGAGAGTGCCACCGGGCTCGGCAATATCGGCCACGTTCGGCTGTTCGAGCGGCCGCACATCAACGATAACTACCTGACCCGTGAGATGGGCTTCAAGGTCGCCCGCAAGCACGCACTGAAGCTGTCGAAGATTGCGATGATTGCCGGCGGCGCCGTGCCAGTGTTGCTGCTGGTGGTCGCGATGCTCTCAGGCGTGGGCGCCGTGACCATCGTCGCATCGGTACTTGCCGTTGGGTTCTATGCGCTTGGCCTGGTCGTTGAACGCTGGCTTTTCTTCGCCGAGGCTAGTCACGCCGTCATGAACTATTACGGCGGGTAGCGCGTCGGCGAGGCTCAGGAATCGGCAGCCAGCTTGTCGGTCTTGTTGGCCTTCCGGCGCTTTCCCTTGGAAAGCGTCCAGCGCTTGTGGAACCACATCCACTGCCCCGGATCCTCGCGAATCCAGCGTTCGACGGTATCGTTGAGCATCTGGGTGGTCGCTTGGACGTCGACCGCGCCGTCGGCGCGGCGCGGCAGCGTCAGCTTTTCCTCGACGGACAGGCGGTAGAGGTTGCCTGGAAGCCGGACGCAATGGGCGGGATAGACGTCGCACTCATAGTGGCGCGCCAGCATGGCGAGCACCGGATTGGTTTCGCATTCGCGACCAAAGAAGGTCGTCCGCAGGCCGCGGTTGAATTTCTGGTCGACAAGCACCCCAACGTTGCCGCCGCGGTCGAGGATGCCTGCCAGCGCAAATGATGCGCCGCGCTGCGAGGCCAGCAGGTCGCCCATGTTCGACGTGCGTGTCGAGAGGATGTACTCGGCGAGATAGGGATTGTTCGGAGGCCTGAACAGCGCCGTGATCTTCATGCCGAAGGTCGCGGCGGCAATCGGCAAAAGCTCGAAATTGCCGAGATGTGCGGTGAAAAGGATATGCGGCTTCTGCTCGCCGGCGATCTCGGCGAAATGCTCGTCGCCCGCCACCTCGATGCGGCCGGGCGTGCTTGCCTTGGGATCGAAGTCGAAAATCTGCTCGAGGAAGATGTACTCCGCGCCGAGCCGGCCCATATTGCCCCACATGTCGAGGGCGATGGCTTCGATCTCGGCTTCGCTCTTTTCCGGATAGGCATTGCGCAGGTTGGCAAGGGCAACCCGATGGCGGCCGAACCACGGGCCGACGGTACGTGCCGCGCGGTCGGCGAAGTTCAGCGCCTTGTCGACTGGAAAGAGCCGGAGCAGCTTGAGCACCACGAGAGCGACCTGCGCGACCAGCCAATAGTTGAGCATGCGCAACCGCCCCATGATCCGAACGACCGTGGGGTTGGGTATCTTGCTGGCCTTCTTGCGGGGCAACTCCGGCAAATCCTCAGTCGATACGGAGGATGATCTTGCCGAACACGTCGCGACCTTCCATCCGCTTCAGTGCGGTGTCGATGGAAGTGAAGTCGACCTCGGTGTCGATGATCGGCTTGACGAGACCGGCGGCCATCTTCTGCATGGCGTCGGCCATGTTTTCCATGCGGCAGCCGAAGGAGCCGAGGATCTTCAGCTGTTGCTGGAACAGCATCATCAGGTTCATGTCGGTGGAAACGCCTGATGTCGAGCCGCAGGTAACGAGGCGGCCGCCACGCTTCAGGCTGAACATCGAGCCAGCCCAGGTGTCCTTGCCGACGTGCTCGAAGACAACGTCGACGCCCTTCTTCCTGGTCAGCTTGCGCACCACGCCTTCGAAACGGTCTTCGCGGTAGTTGATGACATGATCGGCACCGAGGGCCTTGGCCTTCTCGATCTTTTCGTTCGAGCCGACAGTGGTGATGACGGTGCAGCCCACCTTCTTGGCTAGCTGGATCGCTGCCGAGCCGATGCCCGAGCCGCCGGCGTGGATCAGGATCGTCTCGCCCGGTTCGAGCTTGGCGTTGTCGAACAGCATGTGCTCGACGGTACCAAAGGTGACTGGGGCGACTGCAGCACCAATGGCGTCGACGCCGGGAGGGGCGGGGACGAGCAGTCGTGCCGGCAGGTTGATCTTTTCCTGGGCAAAGCCGTCGAGGTGGAAGCCGTGCACGCCCGAGACATGCTCGCAGAGATTGTCACGACCCTCGCGGCACGGGCGGCACAGGCCGCAGGTGCGGGCACCGTAGATCGAGACCAACTGGCCGGGTGCGAGACCGGTGACGCCGGGGCCGACCTCATCGACCTCGCCCGAGGCTTCGGCGCCGATGACCAGCGGCATCTTGCGCTTGGCAAAGGCCATGCCGCGCCAGCCCCATACGTCGATGTGGTTGAGGGCCACGGCCTTGATGCGGAGCGTGACTTCGCCGAGGCCGGGTGGCGGCGGCGGAGCGATGTCCACCTGCTCGAGCCGGCGGTCCTCGACGAGCTGCAATGCGCGCATGATGTCGCTAAATCCTTGTCTCTGGAACGTTGAGACGGTCGCTTAGACCGGTTCCCGCGCCATGACAAGGCAGGTGTTCTGGCCGCCGAAGCCGAAGGAGTTGGAAAGCACGGTGCGAACTTCGGCCTTCCGCTTCACATTGGGCACCACGTCGAGCTCGATCGAAGGATCGGGATTGTCGTAGTTGATGGTCGGCGGGATGACGCCCTCGCGCATGGTCATCAGCGAGAATGCCGCTTCGATGGCCCCTGCTGCTGACAGCGTGTGACCGATCATCGACTTGTTGGAAGAGACGGGAATCTTGCGGATGCGTTCGCCGAACACGGTCGACAGCGACAAATGTTCCATCTTGTCGTTTTCAGGCGTCGACGTGCCATGGGCGTTGACGTAGTCGATCTCGTCTTCGCGGAGGCCTGCGTCGGCGAGGGCGGCCTTGACCGCGCCGATGGCGGGCGAACCGTCCGGCTTGGAGCGGGTACGGTGGAAGTCGTCTGACTTTTCGCCGCAGCCGCGCAGGATGCCGAGCACTTCCGCCCCGCGGGCGAGCGCGCTTTCGAGCGATTCCAGCACGAGCGCTGCGGAGCCTTCCGCCAGCACGAAGCCGTCGCGGTCCTTGGAGAATGGCTTGGAGGCCTTTGCCGGCACCTCGTTGTTGGTTGAAAGCGCCGAAAGCAGCGAAAAGCGGATCAGCGCCTCGGCGGTAGCTGAGCCGTCGGCGCCGATTGACAGCGCGCGGTCGCATTCGCCGCGGCGGATGGCCTCGACGCCAAGCTGGATCGCGGTGGCACCCGACGCGCAGGCAGTCGAGAGCGTGATCGGCAGGCCACGCGTGCCGAACAGGTCGGCAAGACGGTCGGCGATGGAGCCGAACTGCGCCGTTTCGAACATGTCGAGCGAGTTCTGGCTGCGCGCCACCTTGAGCAGGCGCTCGTAGCCGGAGCCTTCCTTGTCGCCAGCATAGAGCGCGAGGCGGTCGGCCCAGTCGAGCTCGACCGGCGGCGAGGCAAGGAACAGCGGGCCATCGAAATCCCCAGTGTCCAGCCCAGCCTCGGCCACGGCTTCCTTGGCGGCCGTCTCCGCCAGTTCGTATGTGAGGGCGCTGGAACCCTTGGTGCTCGACGGCAGGAAATCGATCATGCCCGAAATTTGGGTGTTGAGGAGAGCGACCGGGAAGCGGGTGATCGGGTGGATGCCCGACTTGCCCGATGTCAGCGCCGCCCAGTTTTCGGCCTTGCCGACGCCAAGCGAGGTGACGACACCGATGCCGGTGACGGCGACGACGGGTCTGCCGAGATGATCCTTCAGATTGGCCATGTTTTGTCCTGACACCCTTCAGCGCGGCGCGGAAACGAGCGCCATGCCTTCGAATTGGTGATAGCCGACCGCAGTTGCCAGCACTGATGCGGGCTTTCCGGCGAATGCCTTCTCGCCGGCCTCGAAGGCCGGATAGCCGGCGCCGCGGCTGACGGCGAGCGCGGCAAGCGCCACTGCGAACGGGAACTGCGCTTCCTTCATGTGTCCGGTGAGCGACGAAAGGGCGCGGGCTGCAATCGCCGGGTTGGCTTCCAACGCAGCCTTTTCGGCAGCCGTGGCCGCATGCGCGCCCGAGGCGCCAGAAATCGCCAGCAGCTCGCCGCCGGGCAGCTCAGCCCTGGAAATCAGCTCAGCAATGCCTGCTTCGAGCCCGCCATTGCGACGCCTGGTACGACCCGAAACGACTGGGCCGAGCTGGGCGTAGATCTTCTGGCCGCGGGCTTCGGCATGTTCGCGCGCTTCCAGCACGAGGAAAGCGCCGCCAGAGCCGGTGACCACGCCGCCACCTTCCGAGCCCTGCCTTTGCCAGACGGGTTTCCAGGGCCCGCGGTGCAGATAGCGCCCGAGTTCGTAGCCGAGCAGCATGTCGGGGTGCTCGGTCTGGAACGAGCCGCCGACCAGCACATGCGTCGACTGTCCCGACCGGATGCGGGCCGCTGCGGTCTCGATGGCGGCAACGCCTGCGCCTTCTTCGCCCATGAAAGTGCGCGAAGAGCCCGTGACCTTGTGGACGATCGAGATATTGCCGGCGAGCAGATTGGAAAGCTGGGCCAGGAAAAGCGTAGGCCTGAGTTCCGTGGTCAGCTTCTCATTGAGAAGCACGTCGCGGTCGGTGCGGTTTTCGGATGCCGCCAGCACGCCGGCGTCGACCGCTTCGTCGCGCTCGCCGCCGCCGGCGGCCACAACCATGTCCATGGTCGCGGTGAGGTCTTCATTGCCCTTGATGCCGGCATCGTCGAGCGCCATGCCCGCCGTATAGGTGCCAAGCCGCTGCCAGGTTTCCATCTGCCGCTGGTCGCCGCGCTTGGCGATCTGCAGGCCCCAATCGATCTCGGGCAGGGGATGCACGACATAGGGATGAAAGCGCTCGGCGTCGGTGACCGGTGCCACGCCGGGCGCGGTCATCTTGTCCCAATGGGCATCGCCGCCTTCTCCGAGCGAGGAGACAAGGCCGATGCCTGATATGACGACGTCGCGGTTGACCATGGGTGGCTTCAGCGTGCTCAGGCGTTCTTGGCGGCGACGAGTGCGTCGATCTTGGCGCAGAGGTTCTTCATGACGAAGTACTCGTCGGTCGAAGCCTTGCCGTCGTTGACTTCCTGCGTCCACTTCTCGAGCGGCACCTTGATGCCGAATTCCTTGTCGATGGCAAAGACGATGTCGAGGAAGTCGAGGCTGTCGATGCCCAGATCGTCAATGGTGTGGCTCTCGGGCGTGATGGTGTCGATGTCGATCTCGCTGGTTTCGGCAATGATCTTGGCGACTTTCTCGAATGTCGTGGACACGTTTTTTCCTTTGATGAGGGCGGTCATGAATCCGGGACAGATTCTGCGCGCATAGTTTTGAGGGGCTGTCTAATCGGTTTTTCCGGGCAGGAAAAGGCCCAATCCTGCGGCTTGGTTGACGCAACCGGCTGGGTAGGTCGGGGCAAGCAAGGGTGGCGCGCCACTAAAAGACGATGCGGCCGAGCACATGCAGCCTTTCTCCTTGCAGGCCGACGATCAGCGCTTCGCCCTCGCGCGCCGCCGCTCCGGTCAGTGCCTGGATGTTCTCCAGGTGGGTCACGAGCACGAGATTGTCCGAGCCGGAATAGTTGCGGATTATCTCCAGGATTGCGGCGACATCGACCTCCGCGGTTGCCTCGGTGGGTTTGTCGAGCGCGGCCAGCGGTTCAACCACCTGGTCATTAAAGGCGAGGCGGGCGGTTTCCAGCGTCCGGCAGAACCGGCTGGCCAACACCTTTTCGACGGGGGCTGCGCGGGCGGCGAACAATGCGCCGATCTTGCGCGCCTGCTGGCGACCGCGGTCGGACAGATTGAGCTGGGTAGCACATTTTTCGATGTCGAAGTTTGGCGGTTCGACAGTGCCGGTGGTCATCGCGTTGCGCAGCAGCACGACATGGCCGCCGTTGCGCAGCAATGCCCAGCCGGCTTCGGTGGCGTGGGCAGGCAGCGCGCCGAACAAAAACATGACCGCAATGGCAATTCTAAGCATGAATGATCCCGAACAGGCGACGCGGATATAGGGATGCCAAAGCCGAATGAAAGGCAAGGCGATGCCAAATGCTGGTGAGAGCTTCATCTCGCCGCATGGGAGCTTGATCGGAGCCGGTCAGGGAGCAATGCTTTGACAAGCCGATTCCCGAATTCGCCAGAGTGCCGATGTCACCGCTTGCTGAAACAGTACTCTTCGTCTTCGGCCTCGTGGCCTTGGGATATATCTCAGGCGTGACCGGCTATCTGCGAACTGAAACCGGCGATGCGCTTTCAGAGTTCGCCATCGGCGTGGCTCTGCCGCTTTTGCTGTTCCGCACCATGATCGGTGCGAACTTCCATGGCTCGGCGCCATGGGCGCTGTGGGCGACCTATTTCATTGCCGTTGCGGTGGCCTGGACAGCCGGCCATCTGGCGACCACCCGCTTGTTCGGCCGCGACGGACAGGCGGGCGTGGTCGGCGGCGTCTCATCGGCCTTTTCCAACCTGGTGTTGCTCGGCATTCCGTTCATGCTTGGCGTGTTCGGCCAGCAGGGGTTCGAGATCCTTTCGCTGATCGTCTCGGTGCATTTGCCGACCATGATGATGGCCTCGATCATTCTTTTCGAGATGTTCGGTCCCAGGCGCAACGAGCCGGTGCATCCGCTCGCCATCGTCCGCGATTTCCTGCGCAAGATGTTCACCAACCCGTTGATCATCGGCATTCTGGCAGGCCTTGCCTGGCGTGTGACCGGTTTCCCGCTACCCTCGCTCGCGATCCGCTTCGTCGATGCACTGGCCAATATCGCAGGCCCGGTCGCGCTGTTTGCGATGGGGCTGGGGCTCAGGAAGTTCGGCGTTTCCGGCAACATCAAGCCGGCACTCGCATTGTCGGTGCTCAAGTTGATGCTGATGCCTGCGGTTGCGCTTGCCTTCGCCTGGCTGTTCGGGCTGCCGCCATTGTCGGCCAAGGTGGCGGTCGCGGCGGCGAGCCTGCCTTCGGGCGTCAATTCCTATCTCATCGCCACGCAATTCGGCACCGGCCAGGCACTCGCATCCAACCAGATGACCATCGCCACCGCATGCGCCGTGGTGACGACCGCTTTCTGGCTGACGGTCGCAACGATGGTGTTCGGCTGAGGGCGGGACATTCGATTGAGGCTGGACCAGCATGTCCATGCCATAATGTGGTTGATCGCCTGGCTTTCGGCGCGCTACTAATTTTCGCACAAGCGCGCCGGGCATTGGCCGATCCGAAGGCGGACGCTTCCCGCGTCCCGCCGGCGCCATATCAGGAGGTGAGCCATGCTCCAGAAAGCCAGTCAGTTCATGCGGCAGGCCAATCTCATCAATGGCGAATGGGTGCAGGCCGATTCCGGCAAGACCATTGACGTCATCAACCCGGCAACGGGGCTGAAGATCGGCACCGTGCCGAGATCCGGGGCTGCGGAAACCCGTCGCGCCATCGAGGCGGCCAACGAAGCTTTCAAAACCTATCGCAAGACCTCGGCGCTCGAGCGCTCGAAGCTGCTGCGCAAGCTGCACGACGCCATCATGGACAATCAGGATTCGCTCGCCGAACTGCTGACCATCGAGCAGGGCAAATCGCTGGCCGAATCCCGCGGCGAGGTTGGCTCGTCGGCGGCCTATGTGCTGTGGTTTGCAGAAGAGGCGCGCCGGACCTACGGCGACGTGGTGCCGTCGCCCTGGGCTGACCGGCGCATTCTCGTCACCAAGGAGCCGGTGGGTGTCATCGCGGCGATCACGCCGTGGAATTTCCCGTCGTCGATGCTGTCGCGCAAGCTCGGACCGGCGCTCGCCGCCGGTTGCACGGCAGTCGTCAAGCCGGCGTCGCAGACGCCTTATTCGGGTCTTGCCTGGGGCGCGCTGTGCGAGGAGGTCGGCTTTCCCAAGGGCGTGGTCAACGTTCTGACGGGCTCGGCTGGGGAGATAGGCGACGAGATATGCGCCAATCCGCTGGTCAAGAAGATCACCTTCACCGGCTCGACCGAGGTCGGCAAGCTGCTGATCGAGAAGTCTGCCGCCACGGTCAAGAAGGTGTCGATGGAACTCGGCGGCAATGCCCCGTTCCTCGTCTTCGACGACGCCGACCTCGACCGCGCGGTCGAGGGCTCGATCACCGCCAAGTACCGCAATTCGGGCCAGACCTGCGTCTGCACCAACCGCTTCTTCGTGCAGGCTGGTATCTATGACAAGTTCGTCGAGACGTTCGCAGCGGCTTCCAGCAAGCTGAAGGTCGGCTCGGGCCTCGACGAAGGCGTGCAGCAGGGCCCGCTGATCGACGTAAAGGCGGTCGAAAAGGTCGAGGAATTCATCTCCGACGCCACCGCCAAGGGCGGCAAGGTGGTTGCCGGCGGCAAGCGCCATGCGCTCGGTGGCTCGTTCTTCGAGCCGACGGTGATTGCCAATGCGACGCCCGAGATGAAGTTCATGAAGGAAGAGATTTTCGGCCCCGTGGCGCCTGTCTTTCGCTTCGAAACCGAGGAAGAGGCCATCGAACTCGCCAACAACACGGAGTTCGGCCTGGCAAGTTACTTCTATACCGGCAATCTCGGCCGTGCCTTCAGGGTGATGGAAGGGCTGAAGTACGGCATGGTCGGCGTCAACGAGGGCCTGATCACCACGCCCGAGGCGCCGTTCGGCGGCGTCAAGGAATCGGGCCTGGGCCGCGAAGGTGGACATCAGGGCATTGAGGACTATCTCGATACCAAATATGTCTGCATCGGCGGCCTCGGGCTTTAAGGCTCGATCCAACTTCATCGAAAACGCGCGGCATGTCCGCGCGTTTTCTTTGCCAAGATTTCTGAGGAATTGAGTCGGGAAAGACAATCAAGCCATTGTTTCAGTTGCGTTTTGTTGGGTGCTTGTCGCAGCTGTCTCTCCGTCGCTTCCTGAATAGTATTCCGCCCGCGACTGCGCCATGTTGCGGCCTGTGAATCGGCGGCCTGGGACGGATCGGCCGACTGCATTCGTTGACAACAAAGACGCGGAGGGCAGATGGGTTCGACAGGGCGCATGGTAGTCGGGGCATTCGGCCTTGTGGCGCTGGCCGTTGGGTTTCTGGCGGTCGTCTTCCTGACCGCGCCGGCGGCACCGGGGCCGGACCTTGCACGGGCGAAGACCTCCGTTAAGGGGCTCTATTCGGTCGCGATCGCCCCGGAAACCAGTGAACCGAGGCAGGGCGACCTGCATTCATGGATCGTAACGGTGACGACGCGGCAGGGCACTCCGGTCGACAATGCCAGCTTCACCATCGGCGGCGGCATGCCCGAACATGCCCATGGCTTGCCGACCAGCCCCGAGGCGACAGCCTATCTCGGCGATGGCCGCTACCGCATCGAGGGCATGAAGTTTTCTATGACCGGCTGGTGGCAGCTGAAGTTCGGCATCACGGCGCCAGTTGGGGTCGACGAAGCCACGTTCAACCTTGTGCTGTGAGGCGATGAAGGGCCGGCTGCTCACCAGCATCATTGCGGCAGCAGCGCTTGCTGCTGCGATGGCGGGCTGCAGCGATGCCGATTTCACCGACGCGGAAAAGCGCACGATAGCGTCGATGGCGCTTTCGGCTTTGGCGCCTCTGCCCGCGGACCCCACCAACCGTTTTGCCGACGATCCCGGAGCCGCGGCCCTTGGCGCCACGCTGTTCTTCGACACCGGGATGAGCCGCGACGGCAATGTGGCCTGCGGCACCTGCCACAAGATCGACCGCCAGTTCCAGGACGATCTGCCGCGCGGCATCGGAGTGGCGCAGACCAATCGGCGCACGATGCCGCTGGCGGGCGTGGCGCGCGATCCATTCTTCTTCTGGGACGGCCGCCGCGACAGCCTGTGGTCGCAGGCGTTGGTGCCGCTCGAGAATCCGTTGGAGCACGCCGGTACACGCACCTCTTATGCGCATTACATCAAGCGTCGCTTTGGCGAGCGTTACGAGCGGATCTTTCGGCCTTTGCCTGATCTCGATGGTCTCCCCGCAAGCGCCGGGCCATTCGGCACGCCGGCGGAGCAGGCGGCGTGGAGGGCGATGACGGTTCAGCAGCGCGATGGCGTCGATCTTGTCTTCGCCGACATCGGCAAAGCGATGGCGGCATTCGAACGCTCGCTGGTCCATGCGCCGACGCGCTTCGACCGGTTCGCCGATGCTCTTGCCAAGGGCACCGCACCGGCAGGCGATGCAGTGCTCTCCGAGGAAGAGGAGGCCGGCCTGCGACTGTTCATCGGCAAGGCCAATTGCTCGACATGCCACACCGGGCCGCGTTTCACCGACAACCACTTCCACAATACGGGCGTTCCCCCCGTCGCGGGCCTGCCCGTCGACCGGGGCCGCATCGCGGTCGTCGACGAGGTGCGGGCCGATCCCTTCAATTGCCTTGGAAAATTCCGCGACGGCGGCGAGGAGGCGTGCGGCGAACTGCGCTTCATGCAGAAGAGCTCGCCGGAACTGGTCCGAGCCTACAAGACGCCTTCGCTGCGCGGCGTGGCGGATCGGCCGCCCTACATGCATGCCGGCCAGTTGGCCACCCTCGAGCAGGTGGTCGACCACTACGTTAGGGCTCAAGCGAGCGTGGAAGGCGAGACGGAAATCCACCCGCTCCAGCTCTCCGACCGTGAGCGCGCCGCCCTTTTGGCGTTTCTCAAGACGCTGTCGGACTGATCAGCGGTCCTTGACCGTTTCCATCGCCACAAACGTCGACGTCTGGGCAACATGGGGCAGGGCGGAGATGCGTTCGCCGAGCACGCGTCGGTAGGCGGCGATGTCTTTGGTGCGCACCTTGAGCAGGTAGTCGAAGCTCGCCGCCATCATGTGGCACTGCTCGATCTCGCGCACGGCGTGCACCGCCCGGTTGAAATCGTCGAGTGCGGCCGAGCGGGTATCCGACAGCTTGACCTGGACGAAGGCAACGTGGCCTTCGCCCATGCGCTCGCTGTCGATCACCGCCTGATAGCCCTTGATGTAGCCATCTTTTTCCAGCCGCTTGACCCTTGCCTGCACCGGGGTCTTGGAAAGTCCGACTTTTGTGGCAAGCTCTGCCATCGACAGGCGGCCGTCGCGCGACAGTGCGAACATGATGTTGCGGTCGATGCGGTCCAAATGGTCTTCAGTCATCGAAATGGCAGCTTTGATGAATGGTGGGCTGGCAAATTCGTAGACGATTTGAGCTGCAAAGTCGAATTGTTTGGACCGGCTATATCTTGGGTGTTGTGCTAGTTTTCGACAAAAGGCTCGGCAGCGAGTTTCCCGCCGGGCACAGCCTCAACCGCTCGACAGGAACATCATGCTCGCGCTCGACGCCATCCGCCAGGAAATCCGCGCCAACTACCTCCCCGACGAAGCCGAGGCGCTGAAAAGGCTTTCGGCAACCGCCAATCTTTCGGTTGAAGACCGCAAGGCGATTTCCGCCCGCGCCGCCGACCTCGTGCGCGCAGTACGCGGCTCGACCGACCCGCGGCTGATGGAGGTTTTCCTCTCCGCCTACGGCCTTTCGACCAAGGAAGGCGTGGCGCTGATGTGCCTGGCCGAAGCGCTGTTGCGCGTGCCCGATACCGAAACCATGGACGACCTGATCAAGGACAAGATCGCGCCGCACGACTGGTCGTCGCATTCGGGTGGTTCGAGCTCGATTTTCGTCAACGCGTCGACCTGGGCGCTGATGCTCACGGGCCGCGTGCTCGACGAAGGCGAGGGCTCCATCGAGCGCACGCTGCGTTCGATGGTCCGCCGCCTTGGCGAGCCGGTCATCCGCACCGCGGTGGCGGCTGCCATGCGCGAAATGGGCGAGCAGTTCGTGCTGGGCCGTACCATCACCGAGGCGGTCAAGCGCGGCCGCTCGATGATCCAGAAGGGTTATCTCTACTCCTTCGACATGCTGGGCGAAGCCGCCCGCACTGAATCCGACGCGCTGCGCTATCATCGCGCCTATGCCGAAGCGATCTCGTCGCTCGACAACGGCACCAACGGCCCCGACATCCGCTACAACCACGGCATCTCGGTCAAGCTTTCGGCGCTGCACCCGCGCTACGAGGTCTCGCACCGGGACGAGATGCTGCCGGTGATGGCCGATCGGCTTTTGTCGCTGTGCCTTGCCGCCAAGCATGCCCGCATGGGCCTCAACATCGACGCCGAGGAGGCCGATCGCCTGGATCTGTCGCTCGACGTGATCGAACGCGTTCTGGCCGATCCGCAACTCGAAGGCTGGAACGGGTTCGGCGTCGTCGTGCAGGCCTACGGGCCGCGCACGGCCTTCGCCATCGACTGGCTCTACGCGCTTGCCAACAAGCTCGACCGCAACATCATGGTGCGCCTAGTCAAGGGCGCCTATTGGGACACCGAGATCAAGCGGGCCCAGGCGCTCGGCCTGCCGGGCTATCCCGTGTTCACGCGCAAGGCCAACACCGACGTCTCCTACATGGCCTGCGCCCGCAAGCTGCTGTCGATGACGGACCGCATCTATCCGCAGTTCGCCACACACAATGCGCATACGGTGGCCGCCATCCTGTCGATGGCAAACGATCGCACGTCTTTCGAATTCCAGCGCCTGCACGGCATGGGCGAGGCGCTGCACGAGACCGTTCGCAAAGCCGAGGGCACGCGCTGCCGCATCTACGCGCCGGTCGGCGCGCATTCCGACCTGCTCGCCTATCTCGTCCGCCGCCTGCTCGAAAACGGCGCCAATTCGTCCTTCGTGCATCAGTTGACCGACGAGGACGTGGCGCCGGAGGATATCGCCCGCGATCCCCTCGACACCGTGGAGATGCAAGGGCCCGCCTCCAATCCGTCGATCCCGGTTCCTGCGGCGATCTTCGGCGCCGGCCGCAAGAACGCCAAGGGCTGGGACATCACCGACACGGTGACCCTGGCCGCGCTCGACAAGGCCAAGGACAGCTTCAAGGGCCCCGACAGGTGGACGGCGAAACCGGTTACCCGTGCCGCCGGCTATGGCGCGTCGCGCAAGGTCATCAACCCGGCCAAGCCGGGCGACATCGTCGGCACCGTGACCGAGGCCGCGGCCAAGCAGGTGCCTACGGCCGTGCGCTTCGCCATCGAGGCGCAGCCAGCCTGGGCCAAGAAGCCGGTGGCCGAACGCGCCGCGATCCTGCGCCGTGCCGCTGATCTCTACGAGGCGAATGCTGCCGAGTTCTTTGCACTTGCTACTCGCGAGGCCGGCAAGTCGCTGGCTGACGGCGTGGCCGAGGTGCGCGAGGCTGTCGACTTCCTGCGCTACTACGCCGCCGAAGGTGAGAAAGCCGAGGCCGGCACCGAGGCGCGCGGCGCCATCGTCTGCATTTCACCGTGGAATTTCCCGCTCGCCATCTTCACCGGCCAGATCGCGGCGGCACTCGTCACCGGCAATTCGGTCATCGCCAAGCCCGCCGAACAGACGCCGCTGATCGCCGCCCGCGCGGTCGCCTTGATGCGCGAAGCCGGCGTGCCGGAAGACGTGATCCAGCTTTTGCCCGGCGACGGCCCCAATGTCGGCGCGCCGCTGACCGCCGATCCGCGCATTGCGGGTGTCTGCTTCACTGGCTCGACCGAGGTTGCCAAGCTGATCGAGAAGCAGTTGGCCGAGACCGCGGCCCCCGATGCGATGCTGATCGCCGAGACCGGCGGCCTCAACGCGATGATCGTCGATTCCACCGCATTGCCCGAGCAGGCGATCCGCGACGTGCTGGCCTCGTCGTTCCAGAGTGCCGGCCAGCGCTGCTCAGCGCTGCGCGTGCTTTATGTCCAGACCGACGTCGAAAAGAAGATGGTCGAGATGCTGAAGGGCGCGATGGATGCGCTGACCGTCGGCGATCCATGGCAGCTGTCGACCGATGTCGGTCCCGTCATCGACGAGGAAGCGCAGACATCGATCCGCGATTACTGCGCGAAGATGGAAGCCAAGGGCAAGCTCATCGCCAAGCTGGATGCGCCTGCCGACGGCCGTTTCGTCGCGCCGCATGTCTTCCGCGTGAAGGGCATCGAGGAAATGGAGCGCGAGGTGTTCGGCCCGGTGCTGCATGTCGCGACCTTTGAGGCCGATGAACTCGACAGCGTCATCTCGGCGATCAACCGCAAGGGCTACGGCCTGACCTTCGGCCTGCACACGCGTATCGAGGGCCGCGTCCAGCACATGGTCGACCGCATCCATGCCGGCAACATCTACGTCAACCGCAACCAGATCGGCGCCGTCGTCGGCTCGCAGCCCTTTGGCGGCGAGGGGCTGTCGGGCACCGGCCCCAAGGCGGGCGGCCCGCACTATCTCAGGCGCTTCCGCAAGGCGCCGGAAGCAGGCACCGTTTTGCCGGAGGGCCACAAGGTCACGGCGACGGAACTGGTCGACAACCTCGTCGATGCCGGCGAATGGGCAACGCGCCCCGATCGCATCGCCATCCTGCGCAAGCACCTGCGCGGCAAGGGCGCGGCTGCGATTGCCGCCGCGGCGAGCATAGACTTCGGCCAGGTCGATCTGCCCGGACCGACGGGCGAGGCGAACACCTTGTCGCTCAACCCGCGCGGCCGCGTTCTCTGCCTCGGGCCTGACGCCGATACGCTTCTGGCCCAGGCGATCCAGGCGCTTGCTGCCGGCAATGCGGTTCTGGCGGTTGCTCCCGGCGCGCCGGCGGCGCTCCAGCCGCTGCTCGGCAAGGGCTTGCCGATCGCGGCGATCGATGGCCGGCCCGATCCGGTCGAGACCCGTGCGCTGGCTGTCGATGTCGTCGCCTATTCGGGTACGGAAGAGAGCATGCGCATCGTCCGCAAGGTGATCGCGGAGCGCAAGGGGCCGATCGTGCCGCTGGTGAGCGAGGTGATCTACCCCGCCGCCTATGCCCATGAACGCGCCGTTTGCGTCGACACCACCGCGGCAGGCGGCAATGCCAGCCTGCTGGCGTCCGCCTGAAACGAAAAGGGGCAGGCCTAGGCCTGCCCCTCGATCTCTTCCGGCGCGCAGCCGAAACGCAAAAGATTGCCGTGCGGATCGTGGATGTAGAATTCCTTCATGTTCCACGGCCGAACGGCAAAATCGCTGAGCTTCTGGACCCCGCGGGCCAGGAATTCCGCGTGGAGGGCCGGCACTTCGCCGCCCCTGATGTAGCAGGACGACACCTCCGGCAGCTTGCGGTCGTCCGATCTCCAGAAATGGATCTCGATCTCGCCGCGACGGACGATCAGGTAGTCGTTCATTTCAGGCCCGATGACCTCGAAACCGAGCCTGTCGCGATAGAAATCGCGGCTCTCCCGCATGTCGGGCGAGGGCAGTACCGGGATGCTGCGGGCGAGGTCGGTCATGTTCAGGCGCCTTCGACGACCGAAAAACCTTCGAACTGCGGGTGGCCGACATAAGACGCCTTGGAGGAACCTGCGTTCTTGTGGGCGGCGCGGAAGTTTTCCGACTTAGTCCAGGCGACGAAGTCGTCCTGGCTGGCCCATACCGTATGCGAAGCGTAGAGCGTGTAGTCCTCGGCCTCGTTGACCGGGCCGCGCAGCAGATGGAACTCGCGGAAGCCCTTCATCTCGCTGAGTGAAGAATCGCGGTTCTTCCAGACGTCCTCGAAGGCCGTCTCGGAGCCGTTCTGCACCTTGAAGCGGTTCATTGCGATGTACATGGTATTTCCTTTCAACGGGTCTTTCGTTGCGTTTGTAACTTGTTTTGAACGCTGCGTAGCGACACGACATTGGGAGCGGACCGGTCCGCGGCCACAGCTGGGTTTGGCCCGGACTGAATTCTGGACTGATCGCGATAGTTTGCCAGTTCGGTGACGTTGGCGCTTGCCCTGATGGTCGCCAGCCGTTCGAAAAGCTCGCGCATTTCCGGCAGCAGGCCGTCGCCCGGGCGTTTCACCATCTGATCGAATTTGTTCAGTCCGAGCATGCGCCTGTGCCTTTCGATGCGTCTTGCGCCAGATGACGGGAGTTTCGGCAAGGCTGTCCTCAGATTCCGAAGGCGATGCCTGATTTGGATTCGGTGCGCAGTGACTTGAGGCAGGCCGCGCTGGCAATGCCGGGACCGGTGCAATCGGCAGCCTGGTTGATCAGTACGCGGCTGACCTTGGTGCAGTCGGTGCCCGACAGGTCGAAGCGCGTGACCTTGGTCTTGCCGGCCGGCAGTTCCTTGAAGTCGAGCACGGTCAAACGGTCGACCACGCCGGCGTCGTTGAACAGCGCGATCTCGAACGCCGCCTTAGACAATTCGGCGCCAAGGTTGTTGGTCACCACGAAGGTGAAGCGGCAGCCCTTGTCGGAGGGCTGCGCCGCGTTGAGTTCGAGCACCAGGGCAGGGGCCGGCGGAGCGCTTTGCGCGCCCGCCGAGCCCGCTGCCGCGAGCAGAACAACCATAGCCGCGGTCAGAGGACGGCCGTTCCTTGCTCGTCTGGTCATAGACTCACCAATCCAGCTGCTTGGCGAGCGTGAGCTTGAAGGTGCGGCCCTTGCCGGCCGTGCCCGAGAGGAACTCGCGGTACTGTTCGTTGAAGATGTTGTCGACGCGGAAGTTGGTCTCGAAGCCCTTCAGCACTCCATCCTGCGGCTTCCAGGTCAGGAAGATGTCGTGCGTGGAAAAGGATGGCGTGGGCAGGCGCATGTTGGGCAGTTCGCTGACCCGATCCTGCCCGGCCACGAAGCGGCTCGTCCAGCCGAAGGACAGATCGCGATCGGGCATGCGACCGCCGACTGTGAAGGCAAATTCGTGCGGCGCCACGGTGTTCAGCGCCGTGTCGTTGAGCAGGTCTTCGCCGATCACATAGGAGTAGGCGGCATTGCCGAACACATAGTCCGAATCGTAGCCCAGCTCGACCTCGGCGCCGTAGATGCGGGCATGGCCGATGTTGGTGAAGCGCGGATTGGCAAGACGGCCGTTGTCGGTGATCAGGTCGGTGATGTCATTGTAGAAGCCCGTGGTCTTCAACTGCAGGGCATCGCCCTGCTGGGCCAGGTCGTAGAGCGAGACAGCGACGCCCGCTTCATAGTTGTTCGACAGCTCCTTCTTGAGGTCGGGTCTTCCGATCTGCGCCGTATCGAAAACTTCGTCGATGGTCGGCACGCGTTCCGTGTGGGCGATCGAACCGAACACCGCGAACATGTCGTTGAGCTTGTAGTGCGCTGCGATTTTGGGCGAGAAAGCCGTGTGATCCTTGGCCGTGGCAGCTGCGATGTCGGTTGGCTCTAGCCTTTGCCAATCAAGGCGCGCACCAGCGATGAGCGTCAGGCGCTCGTCCCAGATGAACTCGTTCTGCACGAAGGCGCCTGTGCCGGTGCGCTCGCCCTGTGGGTGCGTGCCGGACAGCGACTTCAGCGTGGTGCGCTCCTGGTAATTGCTCTGCGAGCCGACCGTCAGGTGGTTGACGAAATTGTCGCCTTCATAGTCGAAGGTGTTCTGGATGTTGAACTGATAGGTCTTGTAGCCGAACGTGCGATTGAGCGAGGCCAGGGTCGCATCCGACTGGTCGTTGACCGTGTCGGAGAAGGAGGCCTGTACCTTGAGGTCGAGCCAGGGATTGTCCGAGGCCGGGTTCTCATAGGAGATGATCGCCGTCTTGTCGGTGACCTTGCGATCGACAGTTCCGAAGCCGGGCGGAACGTCGATGCCGGTCTGGTTGTAGTATTGGTCGTCCTCGTCGGTCTGCCAATGCATGTAGGAGGCGCGCAGCGCCTGTTCGTTGTTGTCGCCGAAGCGGTAGGTTCCCTTGAGCAGGCCTGACGGCGCGCCGATCTCCGAACCGGGGATTTCGGTGCCATCGCCTGAGGTATACGCATTGGCGTAGCGGTAGTTGCCCGCGGCCAGGACCTCGAAATTGTCGTTCAGCCGGGTCGCCAGGATGGCCGATCCCAAGGCGCCTTCCGAATTCGAATCGAATGCGGTCTTGAGCCGCAGTGCACCCTTCTGACCGTCGGCCAGGAAGTCGGATGCGTCCTTGGTGGTGAAGTTGATCACGCCGCCCAGCGCGCCGGAGCCATAGAGCGTCGAGGACGCCGGCCCGCGCAGCACTTCCACGCGCTTGTAGAGTTCCGTGTCCGTGAACAGGCCACCCATGCGGTACTGCTCGTAGAATTTGGTCGCGCCATCGACATTGACGATGATGCGGCCTTCTTCGCCACCGCTTTCGGGGCCGCCGATGCCGCGGATGTTGAAGGTCTGGCCAAGCGTACGGTCCGAGCCGGATACGTTGACGCCGGGGATGGTCTTGACCAGTTCGCCGATGGTTTCGGCCTGCTTCTGGTCGATGTCTTCCTGGTTGATGACGGAAACCGACTGGGGCGTGTCGATTGCCACCTTTTCAGCGCCCGCACCAAAGATCAGCCGCTGCAAGATCGTTACGCGGCCCTTCTTATCCTGTTCATTCGTTTGCGCTTCCTGCGCATTGGCGGTGTGCAGTCCCACCAGCAACGCCATCGCCGCTCCGCCCAAAAGAGCAGCCTTGTTCCGAGCAACCAGCCCCATGTCCCAACTCCAAAAATGTCCCGTGCTGGCTCGCGTCGCGCTCGCTTGCATTTTTCGCCTGCCCGGTGCGTCTTAAATCTTGACTAAGTCACTCCGGTATTGCACTGACTAGTAAACATGAATGTGTGAGTCAACTAATAGATTTGCACATCATGGCCTCGACGGGCTGGTCCGGCGCGGCGAACGGACAAAGGAGTGCAATGAGATGAATTCGCACAATCCGAACCATTTCCGTTCCGGGCAATTTCGCCACGGATACCGCCGGCCGGAAGGCCAGGTTGCGGCACGCCCCATCGCCGGTTCGCTGGCGGTCAGGACGCTGACCAGCGATTCGCTGTTTCTCGGCGATTTCGAGATCGGCATCGACCATGGCGGTTCGCTCTACCGCCTGAAGATTACCCGACAGGGCAAACTCATTCTCAACAAGTAGGTGTTTCAAATGGACCAGCGCGTAAGGCCCAACCCAACCGAAATCAGGCGGGCGCGAACCGACAACCCGAAGATGCGCGAGCGCGACCTCGCCAGCCAGCTCGGCGTTTCCGAAGCTGAACTGGTCGCCGCGCATTGCGGCGAGGGTGTCGTTCGCATCGAACCGCGCGTCGCCGATTTTCTTGCAGGCCTCGAGGCGGTCGGCGAAGTCATGGCGCTGACCCGCAATGAAAGTGCCGTGCACGAGAAGATCGGCATCTACGACAAGGTCGTGCCGGGCAAGCAGGCATCAATGGTGCTGAGCGAAAACATCGACCTGCGCATTTTCCCGAACGCGTGGGCACATGGCTTTGCCGTGGAGAAACGCGACGGCGATGAAATCCGCCGCAGCCTGCAGTTCTTCGATGCGGCGGGCACGGCAGTGCACAAGGTGCATCTACGCCCCACGTCCAATCTCAGCGCCTATCAGAAGCTGGTGGAGACGCTGGGCACCGACAACCAGGATCCGGCGATCGCCATCGTTCCTTCGGTCGCCGAGAAGCCCGCCAATGACAGCTCGGCGAGTGTCGACGAATTGCGGCAGCGCTGGAGCACGATGACCGACGTGCATCAGTTCTTCGGCATCCTGCGCTCGCTCAAGCTCGGACGCCAGCAGGCCATGCGCATGGTCGGCCGCGACTATGCCTGGACGCTCGACAGGGAAGCGCTGCCGACCATGTTCAATCAGGCCGCGGCAAGCGAGCAGCCGATCATGTGCTTCGTCGGCAATCATGGCTGCATCCAGATTCACTCGGGGCCGGTGAAGAACATCAAGCCGATGGGGCCGTGGATCAACGTGCTTGACGAGACCTTCCACCTGCACCTCAGGCTCGATCACGTCCAGGAGCTCTGGGCGGTGCGCAAGCCAAACACGGATGGGCACGTCACCTCGATCGAGGCCTATGACGCCAATGGCGAGATGATCATCCAGTTCTTCGGCAAGCGGAAGGAAGGCCAGGGCGAGCGCGAGGATTGGCGCAACCTTGTCCAGCAATTGCCCAGCGCCCCGCAGCAGAGCGCGGCGTAAGGAGGATGGCGATGTCGATTACCCACTCGCTGGCGCGTGCGGTAGCGTTAGGCTTTTCGGTCCTGCTTGCGACGACTGTCGCAGGCATGTCTGCCGAAGGAGCAGACGTGCTGCCAGATCGCTCGCGGGTCGCCGCGGTCGGCGGCTCGATCACCGAGATCGTCTATGCGCTCGGCGAGCAGGGCGCATTGGTCGCGCGCGACTCAACGAGCGTCTATCCCGAAGCGGCATTGAAGCTTCCCGACGTCGGCTACATGCGCCAGCTGTCGCCTGAAGGCGTCCTGTCGGTCAATCCGTCGGGCATCCTGGCGCTTGAGGGCAGCGGGCCGAAGGAGGCGCTCGATGTCCTGAAAAAGGCGAGCGTTCCCTTCATTTCCGTTCCAGAAGGCTTCACCCACCAGGGCATCGTCGACAAGATCCGTATCGTCGGCAAGGCGCTCGGCGCCGATGCCAAGGCTGAAACGCTTGCGACCGATGTCGACAAGCAGCTCAGCGACGCCGAAGCGCTGACCAAGGCCATTCCGCAGGGCGAGCGCAAGCGCGTGCTGTTCATCCTGAGCCTGCAGGGCGGCAAGATCCTTGCGTCGGGCAACAGCACCGCGGCCGACGGCATCATCGCCTTGGCCGGCGGGGTCAATGCTGTCGAAGGCTTCTCCGGCTACAAGCAACTGACCGACGAAGCAGCGATCACCGCCAAGCCCGACATCATCCTGATGATGGACCGCGAAGGTGAGCTCGCCATCGACAATGCCGACCTCTATGCTCATCCGGCGATCGCATCGACGCCGGCCGGCCAGAACAAGCAAGTCATCCGCATGGACGGCGCCTACCTGCTCGGCTTCGGCCCGCGCACTGCCGGCGCCGTGAAGGATCTGGTCGTTGCGCTCTATGGCGACGCGGTCAAGAAATAAGGTCGACGCTGTGGTGGATGAAACGATCGCCGGCGTGGCCGGCGTGAACCAGGGCGACCGCTACGTCAGTGGCGACCGCTCGGGCAGGGCGTTGTTCGTCATTGGCGCTTTGACGGTGGCCCTGGTGGTGACGGCGCTGGTCAGCCTGACCTGGGGCGCGTCCGACGCTTCGGCACTGGGTCTCGTCAGCAACTGGCTGTTCGGTGCTGTGCCCGGCCAGGAGGCCTTGTCGGCGCGCGACAGCATCATCGTCTATGACATTCGCCTGCCGCGGGTCATTCTGGGCATGCTGGTGGGCGCGGCGCTCGCCGTTTCCGGAGCGGTGATGCAAGGCCTGTTCCGCAACCCGCTCGCCGATCCCGGCCTGGTCGGCGTGTCCGCAGGTGCGGGCCTCGGCGCGGTGTCGGTGATCGTGCTGGGCGGAACATTTCTTGCGCCGTTCACGGCGCTGCTGGGCAGCTACGCGCTGCCGCTCGCCGCGTTTGCCGGTGGCCTTGTTACGACGATCATCCTCTATAACGTCGCGACGCGGCAGGGCCGCACGTCGATCGCCACCATGCTGCTGGCCGGCATTGCACTTGGTGCGATGGCGATCGCGCTGACCGGCATCCTCGTCTACATGGCCGACGACCGGCAGCTGCGCGACCTGACCTTCTGGCAGCTTGGCTCGCTCGCCGGTGCGACGTGGCTGAAGATCGTCGCCGCAGGGCCGATCATCGCACTTGCGCTCGCAGCTACGCCGTTCATGGCCAAGGGCCTCAATGCGCTGGCGCTGGGCGAGGCGACGGCTAGCCATCTCGGTGTTCCGGTACAACGGCTGAAATATGTGGCGATCGTAGCCGTCTCGGCGGCCATCGGCGCCTCGGTGGCGGTCAGCGGCGGCATCGGCTTCATCGGCATCGTCGTACCGCATCTGCTGCGCCTGGCGATCGGCCCGGACAACCGCTACCTGCTGCCGGCTTCCGCGCTTCTGGGTGCTTGCCTGCTGCTGCTCGCGGATGCCGTCAGCCGCACCATCGTGGCACCCGCTGAACTGCCGATCGGCATCGTCACGGCTGCCGTCGGTGGCCCGTTCTTCCTGTGGATACTGCTGCGCAAGCGCGGCATCGTCGATCTTTGACGGCGTCGCTGCAGAGGCATTGTAAGGGTAATAAGATGATCGAAGCGCGCCAGGTTTCAGTGTCCATCGGCAGCAAGCGCATCGTCAGCGATGTCGATTTCACCGTCCGCCCGGGCGAACTGGCGGCGATCGTCGGACCCAACGGCTCCGGCAAGACGACCTTCCTGAAGGCGCTGACGGGCGAACTCGCCTATACCGGCGACGTTTCGCTCAACGGCCGTAACGCCGTCTCGCTCAAGCCATGGGAGGCAGCTGGCATACGCGCCGTGCTGCCGCAGTCGACTGCGCTTTCCTTCCCCTTCACCGTCCGCGAGATCGTTAAGCTCGGCGTGACCGGCGGCAGGTCGGGCGTGTTGCGCGGCGAGGACGGCCGGCTTCCCGAGCGGGCGCTGGCGCGTGTCGATCTCGAGGGTTTTGCCGGCCGGTATTACCAGGAGCTCTCCGGCGGCGAGCAGCAGCGCGTGCAACTCGCCCGCGTTTTGTGCCAGGTGTGGGCACCCGTGCTGGACGGTCAGGCACGCTACCTGTTCCTCGACGAGCCGGTATCCAGCCTCGACATCAAGCACCAGCTGATCATCATGAACATCGCCCGCGATTTCGCGCGGCGTGGCGGCGGGGTGGTCGCCATCCTGCACGACCTCAATCTGACGGCTATGTATGCCGATCAGATTTGCGTCATGCATCGGGGCAGGTTGGCCGCAGCAGGTTCGCCGCAAGAGGTGCTGAGCGACGATCTGATCGAGAAGGTTTTCGGCTGCCGCCTGCGTGTCGGTGCCGTGCCTGCAGCCAATGTACCTTTCGTGCTGCCACAGTCGGCTGCCGCCTGAACTTCACATACCTCGTCAGCGCAGCCGATGCCGGCTTGATGGCCGCCGGTCAGGGCAACAATCGGGCTATTCTGGACGCTTGATATCGAATCGGTGAACGCCGTGTTCGGTCTTTGCCGTCTTGTGTGAACGCTGGTTCCGGCCGATCTATCCAAAATCGCAACAGCCGTGTTGGCCGGAGAATGGATTTTGGAACCGACACGTCGCAAACTGGTGGGCAGCGCTGCACTCCTTGCACTGGGAGCAACCGCAGGCGTTGGCCGCACGGAGCCCAAGATGAGCAACATTCCCTTTGCCGCGACGACGCCGATCAGCGTTTCCCGCGTCGGCCTGAAGGCGCGCGACGCCGTGGCGCTGGCGAATTTCTATCGCGACGTCGTCGGCCTGCAGGAGCTTGGCCGCGACGGCGAGACAATCACGCTTGGTGCCAGTAGCAGGGCGCTGCTCGACATCGAGGCCGACAAGGCGGCGCAGCCGGACGACCCGCGCAGCGCGGGCCTGTTCCACACTGCGTTCCTGCTGCCGACACGCGCGGACCTCGGGCGCTGGATCAAGCATGCCATCGACAAGCGCATCCCGGTCGACGGCGCATCCGACCACCTTGTCAGCGAGGCGCTTTATCTCACCGATCCCGAGGGCAACGGCATCGAGATCTATTCCGACAGGCCGCATGAGCGCTGGAAATGGACCGGCTCGCAGGTCGACATGGCAACCGAGCAACTGGACATCGCTTCGATCGTGGCCGATGCCGGCGACGCCGGCTGGCAGGGGGCGCCCGACAACAGCATCGTCGGCCACGTCCATCTGCGGGTGGGCGATCCGGCGCTTGCAGCGGAATGGTGGAACAAGGAGTTCGGCTTCGACACGGTGGCAAAATACGGCAGCAGCGCCGTGTTCCTGTCGTCCGGCGGCTACCACCACCATATCGGCGCCAACTCCTGGCAGAGCCCGCGCGCAGGCAAGCGCGACTTGTCGCGCACCGGGCTTGCCTGGGTTGAAATGCGCTCGGCCGACGCCACGACGGAAACCAGCCGCGAGGATGCCTGGGGCACCGTCATTCGTACCGTTCCCGGACTGCCGGGCTGATCGACGATCCGACTCGAGAAATAGCGTGAACAGCGAGAGCGGCCGGCAACGGCCGCTCTTTTCGCATAGACGCTGCTGGCAGTGCGTCTTGCGCCCCAGCTGTTTTTACGAAATATCCCCCTTCAATGGCGTGTGCCACAATGACTGCACCGCACTAGAATTGAAGGACGAACCCCGATGGGCATTCACGAACAGGACGCGCTGTCCGAGCCGGAAGGGATTTCCTTTCCGCTCTACCGTGATGCGCCGTCTTCGGTGGAGTTCAACAAGCTGCGCAAGCGGCTGCTCAGACTGACCCGCCAGGCGATCGAGGACTATGCCATGGCAAAGCCCGGCGAGCGCTGGCTGGTGGCGCTGTCGGGCGGCAAGGATTCCTACGGGCTGCTGGCGGTCCTGCTCGATCTCAAATGGCGCGGCCTGCTGCCGATCGACCTGCTCGCCTGCAACCTCGACCAGGGCCAGCCGAACTTCCCCAAGAACGTGCTGCCGGACTATCTCAACGCCAACGGCATCGCCCACCGCATCGAGTACCGCGACACCTACTCGGTGGTCACCGACAAGATCGCCGAGGGCAACACCTATTGTTCGCTGTGCTCGCGGCTCAGGCGTGGCCATCTTTACCGCATCGCGCGGGAGGAGGGCTGTTCGTCGCTGGTGCTCGGCCACCACCGCGAGGATATCCTCGAGACCTTCTTCATGAACATGTTCCATGGCGGCCGGCTCGCCGCCATGCCGCCCAAGCTGATGAACGACGACGGTGACGTCATGGTGCTGAGGCCGCTGGCCTTGTGCGCCGAGGCCGACATGGCCAAGTTCGCCGACGGCATGAAGTTCCCGATCATCCCGTGCGACCTGTGCGGCAGCCAGGAAGGGCTTCAGCGCAACGCCATGAAGGCGATGCTCGACGACATCGAAAAGCGCATGCCGGGCCGCAAGGACACGATGCTGCGGGCGCTTGCCAACACGCGCCCGTCGCACCTGCTCGACCGCAAGCTGTTCGACTTTGCGAGCCTGTCGCCGGCTCAGTGAACGTCGGTCACGACCGGCTTGACGTCATGCTGGCCGCGGAACAGCTTGCCGCGTTCGGCAATAAGCACCATCACGAGGCCAAATGCAGCCACACCGCAAAACCCGGCCGCCAGGGGCGTGGTCGTGCCGTCGAACGACTGGCCGATCGCGGCGCCGATCAGGCCGCCGCCCATCGTCTGCATGAAGCCCTGGACCGACGAGGCCGTACCGGCGATGTGGCCGAGAGGCTCCATGGCGATGGAGTTGAAGTTCGAGCCGATCCAGCCGAACTGGAACATTGCCAGCGCAAACAGCACGATGAAGGCTGCAAACGGCACCGGCCCCGTCAGCGACCAGGCGAACCAGACCGCGCTCACCAGCAAGAAGCCGATCAGCGCGCCATGCGACAGCCGCCGCATGCCGAGACGCACCACCAGTCGTGAGTTGAGGAACGACGACAGCGACATCATGCCGGCAATTGCCGCGAAGACGACCGGGAACCAGACGCCAAGGCCGTAGATGCCGACATAGACCTGCTGTGCCGAATTGATGAAGCCGAACAGCGAGCCGAAGACGACCATCGAGGCGAGCGTGTACCATAGCGACATGCGCGTGGTCAGCACGGTACGGAAGGCTTGTGCCACCGACAGCAAGGACAGCGGCCGCCGGTCTTCAGGGTGCATCGTTTCCGGCAGGCGGATTGCCGCCCACAGCATGATGGCCATTGCCGAAAGCGCCATGACGATGAAGATCATGTGCCATTCCGCAAACAGCATGATGATCTGGCCAATGCCCGGCGCCACGACCGGAACGATCATGAACACCATGAAGACAAGTGACATGATCTCGGCCATCTGCCGCCCGCCGAAGCGATCGCGGATGATCGAGACGGCGATTACCCGGGTCGAAGCCGCACCGACACCCTGGACGAAGCGCAGGGCCAGCAAGGTCTCGAAGGTTGGGGCGAAGGCCGCAGCGAAGGCCGCGAGCACATAGACGCCCAGGCCGAACATCAGCGGCGCACGCCGACCGAAGCGGTCGGAGATCGGGCCGTAGCCGAGCAGCGCGAGCGCGAGGCCGGCGAAATAGGCGGTGACCACATACTGCCGGTGGTTTTCGTTCTCGACGCCGAGGCTGGCGCCGATCTCCTGCAGGCCGGGTAGCATGATGTCGATTGCCAGCGCATTCACGGCCATCAGGGCTGCGGCGAGTGCGATGAATTCCCAACGCGGAATCGGGAATACGCCCTGCTGGGCGCTCGGGGAGACTTTCTGTTCCATTGAGGAATCCAATTCAAACGGAAATGCGCCGGCAAGCCGGCGCATTTGCCACAAATGGGACCCCGGAACAGGCCGGAGCCGGTACTTTTTAGGTCAGGCGGCGCCCTTGACGCTGACGCCCTTCTCCTGAAGGAACGACTGCAATTCGCCGGCCTGGAACATCTCGCGGATGATGTCGCAGCCGCCCACGAACTCGCCCTTGACGTAAAGCTGCGGGATCGTCGGCCAGTTGGAATAGTCCTTGATGCCCTGGCGAAGTTCGTTCGAGGTCAGGACGTTGACGCCCTTATAGTCGACACCGAGATAGTCGAGAATCTGTGCGACCTGGCCGGAAAAGCCGCATTGCGGAAAACCGGGCGTGCCCTTCATGAAAACCACGACATCCTGGCTCTTCACTTCGCTATCGATGTATTCGTTGATTCCGCTCATGGCGACCTAAACCTCAAATCTGGCCGGAGTGACGTTCCGGCAATGTTCGTTAGACTGCTAGCACTTGCTACTATGTGGTTCAAGAGTCGAGCTTTCCAAGCGGCTTGTCGACCCGAAAACCAGGATGCGGGGACTCGGGCAATTGCGCCGCTGTTCTGCAGGCTAGGCGCGGCGCCGAACCTTCGATCTCGACCGTACCGTGCGCTTGCGGCTCGTCTGCTTCTTGGCTGGCCTCAAAAGCTTCTCGGTCTGGCGCAGCGTCGCCGAGCTGGTCGACGTCGTGCGCTTGCGCCTGCGGGTCCGCTTCGACGTGCCTGTGGTCTTTTTCAGGATGTCCTTCAGCGCACCGTCGACGACGCCTTCGACAAGATCGGAAATGAAGGACATGGGCTGGCTCGCAGGTTCTCGGGTCGGACTGGCCGATGAATAAAAGACCGCCCGGCCGATGTCGAGACGGCTACTTGATTGCCCGCACGCAGATGAAGGCGGGCGAGAAGTTCAATTCTTCGAAATGCACGGGGTCGGCCGCTTCCATTTGCGCGACGGGCAGTGGTTCGACAAAGCGATCGAGCCGCCAGCCGGCATCGGCCAAGCCATTTAATATGTCCTGCAAAGGGCGTCGATAGGATTCGACATACGGCTTGGGGAGGCCGAATCCGCCCCAATGCAGGCCCCAGAGATTGGTGGCGAAGTAGTTGGCGTCACCACGAGCGCGGAGATCGGCCCAATCGCGCATCGGATGGCCCATCGAAAAGACAAGGTGGCCTCCCGGTCGTGCAATCCGGTGGAACTCGGCGAATACCGGCTTGAGGTCCTCGACATAGTCCAGCGCCAGCGAGCACAGGATCGCGTCGGCGCTGTCGCTGGAAAGCCAGTCGAGCGGCTTGCCCAGGTCGCCTTCGCGGATATCGACGTCGAGACCGGCGCAACGCTTCCGTGCCAAATCGAGCATTTCGGGCGTGACGTCGAAGGCGCGGACGCGAGCACCGCTGCGGGCCAGCTTCTCCGTGCAGATTCCGGAGCCACAGCCGGCGTCGACCACGTCGAGTCCGGCAACATCGCCCAACAGCGAAAGCGAGGCCGGTCGCTCGTAGAGCGCATTGTGCGGCTTGGTCGGCGCGGCAGCGTCATACCGCTCGGCGAAGGAGCCATAGGCGCGCCGCGCAATCTGCTCGCTTTCGGGAGAGGCGGGGCGGCGCGACATTGTTGGCAAGGCCCGGCGGCCTTACTCCGGAATGCTTGTCTGCAGGGCGAGCGCATGCAGCACACCGCCCATGTTGCCCTTCAGCGCATCGTAGACCATCTGGTGCTGCTGCACGCGGGTCTTGCCGCGGAAGCTTTCAGACACGACCTCGGCGGCATAGTGGTCGCCATCGCCGGCGAGGTCGCGAATGGTCACCTTGGCGTCCGGAATGCCTTCCTTGATCAGTTTTTCGATGTCGTGGGCATCCATTGCCATGTCGGTATTCCTACTCAGTTATTCATGAACCGAGGGAACCAGGATTCGTGAGCCGAGGTCAACTCGTCCACGCTCACGGCCCGTGCCTCGCCCAACTTCAGTTCCTTGCCGCCGGTCGTCCCGATCCACGGAGCGTGGATGCCGAGCGCCTTGGCTTCATTCCACAACTCCTGCATGTCGGCCGACTTCGGGTCAAGCTTGACGGTGACAAGGTAGCGGCCCTGGTCTTCGCCGAAGAACACCGGGATCGGATTGGTGCCGCTGAGGCCGGGAATAGTGGCGCCGATGCCCGAAGCCATCGCCATTTCGGCCAGAGCCACCGCCAGGCCGCCGTCGGACAGGTCGTGGACCGCCGTCGCCGTGCCGTTGCGGATCAGCTTGCGGACGAAATCGCCGGCCTTCTTCTCGTGCTCGAGGTCGACTGCCGGTGGTGGGCCGTCGGTGCGGCCGTGCACGTCGCGCATGTAGATCGACTGCGCGAGGTGGCTGCCCCATTGGGCCGGGCCGCCGACCAGCAGGATCACTTCGCCTTCACGGGCGAAACAGGCCTTGGCCATCTTCGACCAGTCGTCGATGAGGCCGACACCGCCGATGGTCGGCGTAGGCAGGATGCCCTGGCCATTGGTCTCGTTGTACAGCGACACGTTGCCTGAAACGATCGGGAAGCCGAGCGCGCGGCAGGCATCGCCGATACCAGACACTGCCTTGACGAACTGGCCCATGATCTCGGGGCGTTCGGGATTGCCGAAGTTGAGATTGTCTGTTGCAGCCAGCGGCAGGGCACCGGTCGCCGTCAGGTTGCGCCAGCATTCGGCCACCGCCTGCTTGCCGCCCTCGTAAGGATCGGCCTCGCAATAGCGCGGCGTCACGTCCGACGAGAACGCCAGCGCCTTGGTGGCATGGCCCTCGACACGCACCACGCCGGCGTCACCGCCCGGGCGCTGTAGCGAGTTGCCCTGGATCATCGTGTCATACTGCTCATAGACCCAGCGGCGCGACGACAGGTCGGGCCCGTCCAACATCTTCAGCAGTGCATCGGCGACATCGGCCTGCGGCACATCATCGGCGGCCAGCGGCGCGCGCGCTGTCGGCTCGACCCAAGGGCGATCATATTCGGGCGCTTCGTCGCCGAGTTCCTTGATCGGCAGGTTGGCAACCTCGACACCCTGGTGGAGGACACGGAAGCGCAGGTCGTCGGTGGTCTTGCCGACGATGGCGAAGTCGAGGCCCCACTTGACGAAGATCGCCTCGGCTTCTTCTTCCTTTTCGGGCCGCAGCACCATGAGCATGCGCTCCTGGCTTTCCGACAGCATCATCTCGTAGGCGCTCATGCGCTCTTCGCGCACCGGCACCTTGTCGAGGTCGAGCTCGATTCCGAGATCGCCCTTGGCGCCCATCTCGACGGCTGAGCAGGTCAGACCGGCAGCACCCATGTCCTGGATGGCGATGACGGCGCCCGAAGCCATCAGCTCGAGGCATGCTTCCAGCAGGCACTTCTCGGTGAACGGGTCGCCGACCTGCACGGTCGGGCGCTTTTCGTCGATCTTGTCGTCGAATTCGGCCGAAGCCATGGTCGCGCCGCCGACGCCGTCGCGTCCGGTCTTGGCGCCGAGATAGACCACGGGCAAGCCGACGCCCTTGGCCTGCGACAGGAAGATGCCATCGGTCTTGGCGAGGCCCGCGGCAAAGGCATTGACCAGGATGTTGCCGTTGTAGCGGGCATCGAAATTGACCTCGCCGCCGACGGTCGGCACGCCGAAGGCATTGCCGTATCCGCCGACGCCGGCGACCACGCCCGACACCAGGTGGCGGGTCTTGGGGTGGTCAGGCGCGCCGAAGCGCAGCGCGTTCATGGACGCCACCGGCCGCGCGCCCATGGTGAAGACGTCGCGCAAGATCCCGCCCACGCCGGTCGCAGCACCCTGGTAGGGCTCGATGTATGAGGGGTGGTTGTGGCTCTCCATCTTGAAGACCACGCAGTCACCGTCGCCGATGTCGACCACGCCGGCGTTTTCGCCCGGGCCCTGGATGACGACGTCGCCCTTGGTCGGCAGCGTACGCAACCACTTCTTCGAGGATTTGTACGAGCAATGCTCGTTCCACATCGCCGAAAAGATGCCGAGCTCGGTGAAGCTCGGCTCGCGCCCGACAAGGTCGAGTATGCGCTGGTACTCGTCCGGCTTGAGCCCGTGCGAGGCGATGAGTTCGCCGGTGATCTTCACGTCGTTCTGAATGGTCATCGGTTTTCCCGTCAGTTCGGCCTTGCGGCCTTCCTAAAGCTTGAAATGCCGTGGTCCGCAACAACCGCGATGACGCACAGCACAAGAAACAGCAGGGTCATCATCAGCGACGTCAGCGCGACGCTCGTTGCACCCTTGGTGGCGATGTCGAGGAACGGGTAGGGGACCTCGCCCGCAATCGGCGCCCGTGCCAGGGCATAGATAAGATAGAGCACCGGATAGGCAACCCAATAGGGGATGTCGCTCCATCTGGCCGAACCATCCGCACCGGCGGCCAACCACCAGGCGAGATAGAGGATCGGGGTGACGTAGTGCAGCAGCACGTCGCAGAGCAGGAACAGGCCCTCAGGCTGCCAGAGCGGCGCCAGGATCGTGACGTAGACGATCATCACCAGCGCAATGGCGACGGCCACGCCGCCACGCGCGCCCGCGCCGGCAAACAGGCCGAGCAGCCCGGATTTCGCGTCGCGCAGCGCCTGCAGATACACCAGAACAGCGCCGATATTGGTCAGGATGGTGAAGAAGCTGAAATAGAACACGACCGAGCCGAGCACGGTGCGGCCGGCGGCAATCGACGCCGGCATGGTGATCGCAAACTGCAGCGTCAGTGCGACCAGACCGATCGCCAGACCCGCAAATTGCAGGAACCGTGCCATGCCTCAGGCGGTTCCGCCGCAGGAGGCGTCGCCGGTGCGCCAGCGGTTGATGTCGGAGCCGATACGCGCGCCGAGCGCCTCGTCCATCAGCGGGCCGAACACCTCGACCTGGCTGGAGGCGCCACGGGCCTGCACCACCAGCAGCGGGCGGGCGCCATATTGCTTGGCTGGTACCAGCAAGAAGCGCGGCGTACCGCCGAAATTGTTGAGTTCATTGGCCATCTGGTACTTCTTGAAGGCCGGGTCCTTGCTGGCAAACCAGCATCTGTGCGCGGCGATGGCCACCTGTTCCATCGAGCGCAGCGACGAGCTCTTGCCCGAGCCCGAGGGGGCTGGTGTCTTCGGGCCGGAGTTGCAGGCGGCGAGGCCGATGACAGCGGCTGTTGCCGCCAGAATCCGGATTGACTTCATTCGCCGATGCCCGCCTTTTGTGATGGATGACTGGAGAGAATGCCGGACGTTTGCCGCTCAGGCCGCCTTGGAAAGGCCGAGCGCACTTTCGAACAAGGCGCGGCCGTCTTCGCCGCCATGTGCTGCCTCGATCAGGTTTTCCGGATGTGGCATCAAGCCGAGCACGTTGCCCTTGTCATTGATGATGCCGGCGATGTCGTTGACCGAACCGTTCGGGTTGGTGCCCTCGGCGTAGCGGAAAACCACCTGGCCTTCGCCTTCGATGCGC